>NZ_DLIX01000005.1:0-394486 GCF_002483935.1 Sphingobacterium sp. UBA7631 | reverse complement strand
CTAACCCCCTGTTATACCCCTGTTAACCCCCTGTAATTACCCTGTTAATATATAACCTGATTTTCATTAATTGTTGGGATGTACCTCGGTACCATAGAGCGACATTGCTGGTCAATAAGATCAGATTATCAATCCGTTTTAAACTGCAATGATGAGGGGGTAAAGTGTGTAATGCCAATGAAATCGGCGTGTTTGAACAGTGGAGAGGTGGGGAGCCTGTAAATGCCCTGTAAAATGCGTTGAATAGCGCAAAAAACCTGTTATTTTATCAGAATTTTTACTAAATTTGTGTCACAATTTATTTATTGAAAACGTAAGTGTAATAACATAATTGTACATGTTGTTTTATGTTTTCTATTTTTTAACAATTTAAAGATCATAGTTGTAAATGATTAAAATTACACTACCGGATGGTTCCGTAAGAGAGTATCAAAAAGGAATCACTGCTGCAGAGATTGCGTTATCCATCTCAGAGGGGCTTGCAAGAAACGTTCTTGCTGCCGAAGTAAATGGCGAAGTGTGGGATTCTGCCCGTGCTATTGAAAATGATGCTACTGTTAAGTTATTAACCTGGAATGATACCAAAGGTAAATCCACTTTTTGGCATTCTTCAGCCCACTTACTGGCTGAGGCTTTGGAGGCATTGTATCCAGGGATTAAATTTGGTATTGGTCCCGCGATTGAAACCGGATTTTACTACGATGTTGATTTTGGTGATCGTGAATTCTCGTCTGATGACTTTAAAGCCATCGAAGACAAGATGCTGGAGCTGGCTAAACGGAAAGAAACATTTGAACGTAAAGCTGTTTCGAAATCGGATGCATTGGCTTACTTTACTGAAAAAGGAGATGAGTATAAGCTAGATTTAATCAAAGACTTGGAAGATGGAAAGATTACTTTCTACACGCAAGGGGAATTTACAGATTTATGTCGTGGCCCTCATATTCCAAATACTGGGTTTATCAAAGCGATTAAATTGACTAATGTTGCCGGCGCTTACTGGAGGGGTGATGAGTCTCGCAAACAGTTGACACGTATTTATGGTGTTACGTTCCCTAAGGCATCGGAGCTTACAGAGTATTTGAAATTTATAGAAGAGGCGAAAAAACGCGATCACCGTAAACTTGGGAAAGAGTTGGAACTTTTTGCTTTTTCTGAAAAAGTTGGTGCAGGTTTGCCACTTTGGTTGCCTAAAGGAGCTGCATTACGTCAAAAGCTGATAGACTTTTTGCAGAAAGCACAGTTAAACTCTGGGTATGAGCCTGTTGTTACGCCGCATATCGGGCATAAGCAGTTATATGTGACTTCTGGACACTATGAGAAATATGGCGCGGATTCATTTCAACCAATAAAGACTCCGATCGAAGGAGAAGAGTTTTTGTTAAAACCAATGAACTGTCCGCATCATTGTGAAATTTATAAAGTAAAACCACGCTCGTATAAGGACTTACCGGTTCGCTTTGCTGAGTTTGGTACTGTATATCGTTACGAGCAATCTGGTGAGCTTCACGGTTTGACAAGGGTTCGTGGGTTTACGCAAGATGATGCACATTTGTTTTGCCGTCCTGATCAGGTTAAAGATGAATTCAAAAAGGTAATAGACTTGGTTCTTTATGTATTTGGAGCGTTAGGCTTTAATGAATATACAGCACAAGTGTCATTACGTGATCCTGAAAACCGTACAAAATATATTGGTACTGACGAAAATTGGGCTTTGGCTGAGTCTGCGATTATTGAGGCTGCTGAAGAGAAAGGTTTACCGACAGTCGTGGAATATGGAGAGGCGGCTTTCTATGGTCCTAAGTTAGACTTTATGGTGAAGGATGCTTTAGGACGGAAGTGGCAATTGGGTACAATACAGGTCGATTATAATTTACCTGAGCGTTTTGAATTGGAATATACTGGAAGTGATAATATGAAACATCGTCCAGTAATGATTCACCGTGCACCTTTTGGATCTTTGGAGCGTTTTGTAGCTGTACTGATCGAACATTGTGCGGGACAATTCCCGTTATGGCTTGCACCTGAGCAATTTATCGTCTTGCCAGTGTCAGAAAAATACGAAGAATATGCGCAAAATGTTTTGAATTCGCTAAATAATTCCGATATTCGCGGACTGATAGACTTACGTGACGAGAAAGTGGGCAGAAAAATCAGAGACGCCGAAGTGAAAAAGCTTCCTTATATGTTGATTGTAGGGGAAAAAGAGGTGGAAAATGGCACAGTTTCTGTACGTAAACATGGCTCAGTGGAATTGGGAACAATGACTGCTGAGGCATTTAGAGATATATTAATTAAGGAAATAACCGTTTAATTTTTAAACATTTGGCATTAAAAAGACCCGGTGGTCCAAGACCACCAATGAGAAAGAAAGAACCAGATCACCGCATTAATGAGTTAATCAAGGTACCGGAGGTGCGCTTGGTAGGAGATAATGTGGAACAAGGAGTTTACCCTACGCGCAAAGCGTTAGAGTTGGCTGATGAGTTGGAACTTGATTTAGTGGAGATTTCGCCAAATGCTGTACCGCCGGTTTGTAAGATTATCGACTACAGTAAGTTTGTTTACGAACAGAAGAAGAAACAAAAGGAAATCAAAGCTAATGCAAAACAGACTGTTATTAAAGAAATCCGTTTCGGACCTAACTCTGGTGAGCATGATTTTGAGTTCAAATTGAAACATGCTATTAAGTTTCTAGAAAGTGGAGAGAAAGTTCGTGCTTATGTACACTTCAAAGGTCGTGCTATTGTACACAAGGATCAAGGTGAGATCTTGTTGTTACGCTTTGCTCAGGCTTTAGAGGATTACGGTAAGGTAGAGCTTTTACCGAAATTAGAAGGTAAACGCATGTTTTTAACAGTAGCTCCAAAGGCTCCTAAAAAATAATAAGAATTCTAACAGATTGATATAAAATTTATAAGTATTATGCCAAAAGTTAAAACCAATTCCAGCGCAAAGAAACGTTTCAAATTGACTGGAACAGGTAAAATTGCAAGAAAAAACGCTTTCAAAAGCCACATCTTGACAAAAAAGAGCACAAAACGTAAACGTAACTTAACACAAACAAGTTATGTATCTGATGGCGATATGGGCAACGTAAAACGTATGCTTGCTATCGGTAAATAAGTTTTATTCGATTTTATTAATAATAATTTTTTAACCGGGTACAAGGTTGTAAGTTCATTGAAATACATGACACCTTCTACCAAACTAATTTAAAAATATGCCACGTTCGGTTAACGCAGTAGCTTCTAGAAGAAGACGCAAAAAAATCCTAGGCCTTGCAAAAGGTTACTTTGGATCACGTAGCAAAGTTTATACTATTGCTAAAAATACAGTAGAAAAAGGTTTACAATACGCTTACCGCGATCGTAAAACCAAAAAACGCGAGTTTAGAGCTTTATGGATTCAACGTATCAACGCTGGAGCTCGTCAACACGGAATTTCTTATTCCCAATTGATCGGTAAATTAAACGCTAAGAATATTGGTTTGAACCGTAAGGTTTTAGCTGACTTAGCTTTAAATAACCCAGAAGCTTTCAAAGCAGTTGTAGACGCAGTAAAATAGAGTTTTTAATCCGCTGTCAATTTGTTAGAGATATTAAAGGAGCCTGTTAGGCTCCTTTTTTTGTTGTAACGGATGCTGTATCTTTTTTGGGACGTTATGTTCCAAGTAAAACCAATACATGCTGTATTTCATTTTATTTCTTATTCCACAATTATACTTTTGAGGCATTGACGTAGTATATTACAGCTCATATCCCTTTTAAATCTGAAATTAGGTTTGATTTTTGTTGAACTGTAGAAAATAGAGCATTATGAAACTAAGAACAATTACATTTGGATTTTCGCTTCTTTTAATCGGAAGCTTGGTTATAGCGGCCAAAGAGCCATTTTCCAAGGCTCTAACGAACGATGTGGTTAATCAAAAGGGAAAAGTTATCTCGATTGAAGGGGTAAACAATAACCGTACAATAGAGGCCAAAGGAGGAGAGATCGTACAAATAGAAGGAGCTGACAATAAAGTTGTGATTCGTGGCAATGTGAGCAAATTGATTATTGAGGGGAAGGGGAATACAGTAACAGGCAATGACATCGCAACGGTAACGATAGAAGGAGCAGACAATATGGTCAATATTGGTTCAGTAGAGACCGTTCAGATTGAGGGAGTCAAAAACCATGTCCATTATAAGTCTACGAAGAACAAATCTGGTCAGGTAAAAGTGTCTACTGAAGGCGCGGATAATATGGTGATGAAGATGAAATAATGTAAATCATATTTTCATAAAAAATGGTTTCGTATATTATTTACGAAACCATTTTTACGCGAGGTGGCAACTATGGTTTATCTGGATGATCCTCGGGATGACTGCTATTGGCTCTATCACCCTGGGATTGAAATTCCGCCTCAGCTTCGTTTTCTCTTTGTTTTGTAATTGAATAAGGCTTTAGAAAATCTTGATCAAAAGGATGAACTGTCGCAGCCTTCTGAATAATCTCATCGTTCTGATACGTCCGAATACAGGTGCCTTTTACACGTTCCGATTTATAGACGTAAGTTCCCCAAATACAGAAGAAAAAAATTGATTTTATAGTATCTTTATAATGTGTGAACAAGTCTTCTGTTTTATCAAAATAACTTTTGAACATAAGATGGGATACAATTCCATCAATAGTACAGAATACGGCCATAAATAGTGCAACCATAAAGAAGGTCTGAGCGAAAATATCGCGTTTCTTGACCAGCAAGATGCAGCTATAAATCAAACCCGCTAGTACCAATATATTACCGATTATTTCTAATAATAGTAAAGTTCTGTATAAAAAGGGGGAAACACCTTCCAGCTGATCTGCCGCCTGCCAAGTATTTAAATTAAAGAAGGACTGCTGGAAGAAAAATATACCGGATAGGGTCACTATATTTATAAATAGTACAATAAGCAGCACGATCATCCATCCGCCGATCTGATCGTGATAGATCTCGTCATAGGGTTTGATGATAAAAGCTCTGGTTTTATTATACTTTTTAACAATATACCAGATGATGGCTGGCACAAGAAGAACGAATAGTATTAGAATAAACCAATTAATTTCATTGACTGAAGAAGGGGTTCCTAAGCGAGGTATCCCATCTGTTACATATCCGTCATTGTCAAGATAAAAGCCATTATAAAAGATATCATCACGATCTGCAAAATCTGTATAATACTGTTTCAGGTCTTTTTGTTCAACAAAGGGTTCGTGGAAACTTAACGTGTATGCGAGCTTAATACTATCTTGATTTACTTCCAGTGTTTTACCGAAGACATACGCAGTCCTGTCAAAATAACTATTGTCCCTGTAATTACCAAATTCCTTTTTGCCTTTGTTGACAATATACATTTCGTAGGTTAGATCTGTTGGAAAAGAAAGGCTTAGGGGAGCTATACGATCCTCCATAATCTCTGGAAGCTTTTCATTGATATTTGTTCCCAACAAAGGAATATATTTTTTTGTAGATCCGCTTTCCTTCTTTCCAATGTTCTTTATTTTATACTTTTCGATGACCTCCACAATATTGTTCTCCATATCATCTTTGTATTGTATATGACCAGTTTTATTGATCTTGGGGTAGATCTTTGTATAATACTCTAAGTATTGCTTCTGTATGTCATTTTTGGCGCTACTTTGAAAATAACTGCGCATATCGTCCGCCTCATTTCCAACATAAGTTGTGTGGACATCCAGGGTAGCCTCAAATTTGCCTTCCAGTGTCAAGGTTTCCTTGACTTTAATATTGCCGGTAACATGCTGCGGTACGTCTGTAAGCTTTCCACTACCCATGGTGGAGAGTACTTTCCCATAAGCTGGGAAATACCTGTTTTTGATATCTCCACCCTGCTGAGTTATGGTGGGGTCAATATATTGGGAACGTCCACCAATATTAACTTCAATAACCATATGGTTGAAAGCATAGGGCGAGGGGAGCTCTTCCTGCAGGCCTCTATTCTTATAGGTATTGGCTAATACGAGTCCTACATCAATATTCTTGTTTTTGAGCATTGTAGCCAGCAGCATTGATTTATCCTTGCAATCGCCGTAGCGCTGGGAAAATACTTTTTCTGGAACATTTGCCCGGTGCGAATATTCTCCCATCTCAATACCCATATAACGTATCTCATTTTGTACAAAGTCGCAGGCTTTTTTCAGGTATGTATAGGGCTGTCCTTTGGACTCTTTCCAAAGTTGGTTGACGAAGGTTTGCAGTGTACTTGTCGTTGCTATTTGCGGGATGGGATTAATTTTACGGTTCCATTGATCAACTTCCTGCCAGGTATTAAATTCCGTGCATTGGATATATTTTAAAGGGTTGTACCATGACGGGCTATAATCTTCGTATTGAACCGTTTTGTCCGCCGTCAGCTCCCAGAAGAAATTTGTTGTATTTCCTGTTGACTGTTGCTGCACCTCAGGAGCGCCATTGAAACTCTTAAACTGAAGTTTGCGACCATTGGGTACAATATAGTTGAGATGGACCAGACCTGTAGGTTCATATCCCTGTAAGTAGTAGCTGTCGAAAAATTTCTGTTCAAATACTGGGTTTACACCTATTATTGAATAAGCAAATACAATCTTGTCGTCTTTACGTAAATCCTCCAAAACATAATGGGCCATTTGACTTCCGTTGTAGATAGATCTCGAAAGCTCTGTTTCGGAGGCAAGGAGCTTAAATTTTGCTTGCGGTAGTAGATTAATATCCTTGCCGTTGCGAATAACCTTTAGCTCATGTAGTTGAAGTTTTTGAAAATGCGGGTCAAAGGTTACCTGAATTTGCCCCAGATTTTCGATTCCAGTCTGATCAAATAGAACTTTTATGTCCTTATAATATCTTGTTTGGGTAGCCAAGTTTATTTGATGTTCGATTAGCTCATAGTAATATCCATCACTAATATCATCCAAATTTGGCTTTATGGCCTTTTTTGTAGTGGGCCGGAGCCAAGTTGGCGATGCCGTCTTTTGGATAGTTGTTTGGCTAAAAGACCAGGAAAATGCAGCTAGTACGAGTACAAAGGCAAATAGAAGATGGCTAAATCTTTTCATTAATTCATAATTTAGCCTAAGATAAGTAAAAATTGGAAGCAACGGTAGGCGAATTTAAGGAGTATTGGAAATTCGGCTTTAGTTGAGTCTAGGTTATCTAGCAACTAAAAGGGTTGTCCGTATATACGAACAACCCTTTTAGTTGCTAATCCGGTAATTTTATAATTTACTTTCTCTTTTTTTCTTTTTCTTAACGACTTTAGGCATTTGAGCTTGCTTTGCTTCATATTGTCTCTCAATATATTGTATAATTTCTGAGGCAATATCTTTTTTTGTCGCTTTCTCGATGCCTTCCAAACCAGGAGATGAGTTTACTTCCAGTACTAAAGGGCCTCTGTCAGAAGGAATCATATCTACACCACAAACCGTAAGTCCTAGCTGTGCCGCAGCCGCAATTGCTGTTTCTCTTTCAGCTTTACTTAACCGGATAATCTGAGCGGTGCCACCCCGATGGATATTTGATCTAAACTCACCCTCTTTCGCCGTGCGTTTCATCGCTCCAACAACTTTGCCGTCAACCACGAATGCACGAATATCAGAGCCTTTAGACTCTTTGATGAACTCTTGGATCAGGATATTATTGCCCAGGCCGTAGAACGCTTCTATAACAGAAGAGGCCGCTTTTTTGGTTTCGGCAAGTACAACACCGATACCTTGGGTTCCCTCGAGTAGTTTAATGACTAAAGGAGCTCCACCTACCATACTGATGAGATCGTCCACATCGGAGGCTGTGCGTGCAAATCCTGTAATCGGGAGTCCGATACCTGCCCCGGATAAAATCTGTAGGCATCTCAATTTGTCTCGGGAACGCGTAATGGCTTGACTGGGATTTGCGGAAATGACATCCATCACCTCAAATTGTCTAACGATAGCAGATCCATAGAATGTTACCGATGCTCCTATCCGGGGAATAATGGCATCAATATCACTGAGATCCTGTCCTTTATAATGAATACTGGGTTTACCTTGTTGAATGCCTACATAACATTTGCTGTGATCGATGACAACACATTCGTGTCCTCTTTGTTGTGCGGCTTCTACGAGACGACGAGTTGAGTATAAACTCTTTACTGTCGATAATACGGCAATTTTCACGATTTGTATATTGAATATATTTTGTGCTAAGATAACAAAATAGCTTGGCTAATTGTTTTATTTTACCAGGGTCTTCGTCGACAGATTTTCTTTGGAAACATCGACCAAAAATCTTTTGTTTAAGAAATTTTTACCCAACAGCATAGGATAGGTCATTTGTGATCTATTTCTAAAGGAGATCTTAATGCTAAATACCTGGTTATATAATGTTGCTGTTGTGCGGATATAGTAACGCTTTTCTTCTTGGCCAAAAGAACTTTTCACTAGTTTTGTCCTATAGAGTTTTAACTTCAGTGTTTTTGTTTCTTTTGTCCCAAAATTTGTTATAAGTTCACAGATAATCCAATCCTGACCATCTTCCTTAACGATCTCGTACGAATTGCAATGTAGTACCGATGAAGCAGCGCCGGTATCGACTTTTGCTTCTATACCATATATTCCCAATTCAGGTAAATCAAGGGTCTCTTTCCAGCCCACAAGAAGTTTCTCTTTCATTTATACCAAATTGAAAAAATAGCCCTGTCGCCTGTATAAGCAGGGGACAGGGATGAAAATCTTTTATTCGTAGATAAATTCTCCGTAAGGAGAGGTTATAGTAACTTTTTTAGCAGTAGATTCTTCCACGCGACCTATGATTTGAGCCGGAATGCCAAACGACTCTGAAATAGCAATGATATCCGATGCAATTGATTCCGGTACATATAATTCCATACGATGTCCCATATTAAATACTTTGTACATTTCTTTCCAGTCTGTATTGGATTCTTTCTGTATTAATTCAAAAAGAGGTGGGATCGGGAAAAGATTATCTTTGATGACATGCACATTATCAACGAAGTGTAAAACCTTTGTTTGCGCTCCACCTGAGCAATGCACCATTCCGTCGATTTGTGAACGATACTTGTCCAGTATTTGTTTGATAACAGGCGCATAAGTACGCGTCGCCGAAAGAACAAGCTTACCCGCAGTTATTTTTTCTCCTGTTTCAACTTCGATTTCATTGGTGAGGTCCTGGCTTCCAGCGAAAACTAGTTCGTAAGGAACAGCTGGATCATACGCTTCAGGATATTTTTCAGCTACTTTTTTGTTAAATACATCATGACGTGCAGAAGTTAGTCCATTGGAACCCATTCCGCCATTGTACGTCTGTTCATAGGTTGCTTTTCCATTCGATGCCAATCCAACAATTACATTGCCACCTTTGATGCGATGATTTGAAATGACGTCTTCACGTTTCATACGACAGGTCACCGTACTATCAACAATGATGGTGCGAACAAGGTCGCCAACGTCGGCCGTTTCACCTCCTGTAGAATAGATGCCAATTCCCAAATCCCGAAGTTCAGATAGAATCTCTTCTGTGCCATTGATGATTTCTGCGATCACCTCTCCAGGAATAAGATTTTTATTTCTGCCAATCGTTGAGGATAAAAGAATGTTATCGATGGCTCCCACGCAAAGCAAGTCGTCAATATTCATGATAATTGCATCCTGTGCTATACCTTTCCACACTGAAATATCACCGGTTTCCTTCCAGTATACATAAGCCAATGAAGATTTGGTACCAGCACCATCCGCATGCATAATATTACACCAGTCTGGATCTCCACCCAAAATATCTGGAATTATTTTGCAAAATGCTTTGGGAAACAGACCCTTATCTATATTTTTTATCGCATTGTGCACATCCTCTTTCCCTGCGGATACGCCTCGTTGATTGTATTTTAAATCTGACATCTTAGGGCAAAAATAAGCAATAGGACTGAATTAAAGAACCTAATTCGTGTAATTTAATCACTTATTATTATGCGCCAATGTTGAATTAGATTTTCGAGATTACTTTTCGCATTGGCCGGACTTGTGCTGGGTAAGCATCTGTACATAATGTCTTCTCGTTTGTTGAAATGCTTTAAATACAAACTGTACGCTTTTTGTCCGTTAAAAATAATTTGTGTGATTGTGGGAAAGGTTTGCAGCAGCTCGTCAATCGGATTCGGAACTTCATTTTGTATGGCTAAATCCATACTGCCGGGACGAGAGGCTTCTGCACAAACATCCCAAAGACCAATGTTGTTTTTGAGTAATAAATCTATCTTCTCCGTATAATTTGTTTGTTCCGGTGCATTGAACAAATTGGTGATTACTTTCCAAAAGCGATTTTGTGGATGTGCATAATATTCATTTTCTGCCAGAGATTTATCTCCGGGCAACGAGCCAAGGATGAGTATTTCTGTCGTCGAATTGACTAAGGGTAGAAAGGATTTTTTGCGCATGATCAAAAATAGCAATTTTAAATTTTCCTTTGAAATATGAAAATTATTGTAGTATATTTATGATATTAAAATGATATCAAATATATATTAACAATTATGGAAAAACTAATTAAACCAATGTCAGGCTATTTAGCTTTATTGATAGCTGTTGTCTCGTTTGTGGCAGCTATATTTTCATTTGCGAGCGTAGAAGAAAGTTCGCTGTATGTTGTATTGGGAGTGGTATTAATGATTGCTACTTTTTTTATTTTAAAGGGATTGATGATTATTAATCCAAATCATTCACGTGTGCTGAATTTCTTCGGAAAATATGTAGGTACCGTTAAGGAAAATGGATTGTTTTTTGTCAATCCGTTGTATTCAACGATTAAAGTAAGTCTTCGTTCGGATAACTTACAGGGACAGACACTGAAAGTAAATGACAAGATGGGAAACCCAATTGAGATTGGGGCAGTGATCGTGTGGCAAGTGGGTGACACGTATAAAGCTGCTTATGATGTCAGTAACTACACATCTTATGTACGCACGCAGAGTGAAGCAGCAGTAAGACATTTGGCCGGAAGCTTTCCTTACGATAACTTGGAAGATGAAGGAGCGGAGATCACCTTGCGTGAAGGTGGGGATACCGTAAATCATATTCTTGAACAAGAATTGTCGGATCGTTTGGCGCCAGCTGGCGTTATTATTAAGGAAGCAAGAATCAGCCATTTGGCCTACGCGTCAGAAATCGCTGGTGCGATGCTTCAAAGACAGCAAGCCGCTGCAATTGTCGCTGCGCGCTCAAAGATTGTAGATGGAGCTGTAGGTATGGTTGAAATGGCACTAAAAAAGCTGTCCGAAAAAGATATTGTAGAGCTGGATAACGAGAAAAAAGCAGCAATGGTCAGCAATTTAATGGTGGTACTCTGTGGAGAGAAAGCAGCGACACCAATTGTAAATACAGGTACGTTGTACCAATAAACGAAATGAAATGGCGGATAAGAAAAACTTTATGCTACGCTTAGACGACCAAATGTACAAAGCATTGGAAAAATGGGCTGCAGATGAGTTTAGAAGTGTTAATGGGCAGATAGAATATCTTTTACATAAGGCACTGCAAGAAAATAAAAGATTGGGTGCAGAAAAAAAGACTGCTGATAAGAAATAGCCTATAGTAAGGAACGAAAACTGTACCTTTGGCCTCGCAATTAATAAAGCCAAAGGTACTTTTTATTTAATGTTTTAACGATAGAAGATGAAGATTAATCCAGCGTACAAGTTATTGGTCGTAAGTACAAGCACGATCCATGGGAGTGAGTTTTTAGCTTATATTAAGCACGATTTTGTCGAATTTATTCAGTCAGACGAATTGCTGTTTGTCCCTTTTGCGAGACCTTCAGGAATTTCCTTTGATGCTTATACCGCTAAGGTACAAGATGCCCTGAAAGATGAGGGCGTGACGGTTAGGGGGCTCCATGAGTTTGACAATATGAAGAAGGCTATTCAGGATGCTAAAGCTATTTTTATTGGTGGAGGAAATACATTTTTACTCTTAAAAACGCTGTATGATCTGGATTTGGTTCCGCAACTGCGCGTACAAGTAGCAAAGGGGATTCCATATGTGGGCACATCCGCGGGGTCCAATTTGACCGGATTAACAATTGGAACCACGAATGATATGCCTATTGTTTATCCGCCTAGTTTTAACGCACTTGGTTTCTTACCTTTTAATATCAATCCACATTATTTGGATCCAGATCCAAATTCTACACATAAAGGAGAGACGAGGGAAACGCGAATTCAGGAATTTCATCAATTGAACAGCCAACCTGTTATAGGCTTGCGTGAAGGTAGCTGGCTACACGTAAATGACGGGACCATTGTACTGCAAGGTGGTTTAAAAGCACGGTTGTTTAAGGCGGGGCTTGAACCTGTAGAGCTAGCACCTGGATTAATTAATTTTTAAGCTATTGTAAAGTTAATGGGCAAGGAACGTCAAATGGACCGTTCAGCGCAGTGGTAGACGATTTTATGAAAAGCTGGCCCTAATTCCCATTGGAAAAAATAGTTTTTCAGATTGTTGAAAATAATACAAAATAAGCTACTTTTGCGCTAAATCCATTAAAATTTTCTTCCAATGGAACAAAATTCAGCATTACACCCGGCCGATATCGCGGAAGAAATATCGCGTTTAAGTAAAGGGGAGCAACATCAAGAGTTTATGGACTATCCTTTGGAGGATAGATTGGAGATCTTTTCTTTTTTTGAAATGGATGTTCAATATACGTTGATCAAATCCATGACGGAGCATGAGCTGTCCGAATTGCTGAATAATTTGAAGCCGGATACCCGGAATGAATTATTGTCGGAATTGCCGGATGATCTGATTAAATATCTGATCAATCTATTGAATGAGCGCGAGAAGCAAATGGCTTTGGAGCTGATCGGATATAAAGAGGATAGTATAGCCCGACTTATGACACCAATGTATGTGCAAGTTCGTCCTTATTATACTGTTGATGATGTCTTTCGGCATATTAAAGTTTTTGGAAGGAAAGCTGAAACGCTCAATTTTATTTATGTAGTTGATGAGAAAAACGTATTGATCGATGACTTGAAAATTGGTCAATTACTACTATCGGATTCTTCTACTAAGATTTCCGACTTAATTGACTACAATTTTGCCGCGATTAAAGCCTCTACACCCATGGAAGAGGCCTTCGAGATTTTTCAAAAATATGACCGCAGTGCTTTGCCTATCGTTACAGAAGCAGGGGTGTTGGTTGGAATTGTGACATTTGATGATGTGTTGGACCGAATTGAAGATCGCGATACAGAAGATATCCAGCGATTTGGAGGGATGGAAGAATTGGATCTGGCTTATACCAAAACCCCCTTGTTGCAATTGATTCAAAAAAGAGCTGGCTGGTTAATCATTTTGTTTTTTAGCGAAATGCTTACAGCCTCAGCAATGGGCTTTTTTGAGGGGGAATTGGAAAAAGCGGTTGTGCTTGCTTTGTTTGTTCCTTTAATTATATCCAGTGGAGGTAATTCGGGGTCGCAGGCGGCATCTTTAATTATTCGTGCCATGGCGCTCGGAGAGTTAAAGCTTAAAGATTGGTGGTATGTGATGAAGCGCGAAGTTTCTTCCGGTTTAATTTTAGGTGGGATATTAGGTTCGATCGGATTTCTACGGATATTGGCCTGGCATTTTCTTGGTCTATATGACTATGGTCCTTATTGGATTTCAATTGGCTTTACGGTTGCGGTTTCCTTATTGTTTATTGTTTTATGGGGAACTTTGTCGGGATCGTTTATTCCATTTATCCTACGTCGGTTCGGTTTGGATCCAGCGACAGCATCAGCGCCGTTTGTTGCAACGTTGGTGGATGTCTCCGGATTGATTATCTATTTTACTGTTGCAGCATTCTTTCTGCACGGAAAACTACTGTAGTTCAGATGTCATCTATCCATTCTTGTAATCTGCACTCTTCTTTTTAGCATGTTTTTTTGTCCGATCTTGTGTTTATTTGAAGTAGTCCATAATGGAACACAAGGAGATAGACAAAGAAGCTGAAAGCGTATTGCTTGTTTATAAATTGAGTCTGCGGTATAATTTTTCCTTTAAACCGCCTTTTTGTGCAATATAAATTCCTTTTTTTCCGGAAAATAAAAAAGCGACTATACACGCTATCGCTATAAATAAGATAGGTTGAATCCCAAATAATTCATAACCCATTACAATACAGGCGAGCGGGGTGTTTGTAGCGCCTGAAAATACGGCTACAAAGCCCATGGCAGCCAGCAGGCTGATGGGAAGTGGAATAACGGTGCTTAATGCACTCCCCAAGGTTGCCCCAATAAAAAATAGCGGGGTGACTTCTCCGCCTTTAAATCCGGCAGAAAGGGTAAAAGTCGTTAAAAGCAATTTAATGATAAAGTCATAATAATTCGACTGATCGACAAATGCATTCTGAATCATTGGTATGCCAAGTCCAATATAGCTGTTGCTGTGAAATAACGTAATGATAAGTACCAAAATAATACCGCCAATCGCCGGTCTAAGCAGAGGATATTTAATTCGTTTGAATTGAAGGCTAAAGAAATCGCTGGCAAATGTAAAAAGCCATGCTGTAACGCCAAATAGAATGCCTGCGGCAAGGCTAAATCCAATATTGGTTAAGGACAGCATTGGAATAACATCATGAAGTGGATAATGGGTGTGTGGAATATTCCATAATTGACAGCTGAAGTTTGCAAAAAAGGCGGTAAATAAACAGGGCAGGATACCGAAATATCTTTTTTTGCCAATCAATAGTACTTCCAGGCCGAATATCGTTCCGGCGAGCGGGGTGCCAAACACAGCGGCGAATCCTGCAGTGATGCCGATCGAAATTAAGATGCGACGTTCAGTTTTATCGAAGTCAAACCAGCGATTAAGCTGATCGGAAACTGCTCCACCGATCTGTACAGCAGTTCCTTCACGGCCTGCCGAGCCCCCAAACAGATGTGTAAGTAAAGTTCCGAATAAGACAAGCGGCGCCATGATAAGCGGAATGCGGCGTTGGGGATGAAGGTATTCTTCAATCAGCAGGTTATTTCCTTTGCTTGATGGATCGCCCCAATACTTATAGGACAATGCTATGGCAAATCCTGCTAGGGGAAGTCCATAAATTATACAAGGATGAGCCTCGCGGTACTGCGTTACCCAATTGAGGGAAAAGAGAAAAAACGCACAAATAGATCCGACAATGAAACCTATCGCACTACAGGAGATAAGCCATTTAAGAAAAAAATGAAGATTGCTTTGATTTGAATGTGTTATAGCCATAAGTCTACACTTTATATAAAATTGTTGTTTTATACTAAAATAGTAGACGTCATCAGCTTATCAGGGCGGTTCAAGGCAGACATCATTGCCATATTTATTTCAAATCTACAAAAAACGAACGATAACAGCAACCCAGCCTGCGATCATAAGCAATCCGCCGAGCGGGGTAATTGGGCCAAGAAACTTTAGATTCTTTTTCCAGTATTCAGCAAACGATAGAAAATATATACTTACAGAGAATAAAATAGTTCCTAGTGTGATCAGATAAAATGCCACTCGTTCAGACTGAAGCTCAAACCGAAAATTGAATCCTAGAATCAATAGGGTTAGTGCAGCATACATTTGATATCGCACGCCGACCTCAAAGGATTCCAGTTTTTCAGCGGATAGGATTTTTTTGAACGCATGGGCTCCAAATGCACCTAGGATAATAGCGAAGCCGCCAAATAGAGCGGCCGTGATGATGACAACGTTTTGCATGCCTGAATTTACTAAATTGTGGGTTTAATCATATCAATATGAAGGATTCCGTAATCAGGGTAGGGCTCGGAGATTTGTTTAAACCCTAATTTTTCATAAAAGGATTTTAAATGAAATTGTGCGCCTATTTGTATCTCGCCTTCACCAAATTCTTTATAGAGAGATTCGATGGAATGAATCATTAATTGTTGACTCAAACCGGTTCCGCGAGCTTGCTCAGCGACAATGACCCGACCGATGGAAGCCTGCGGATAGGAGAGACCAGGGGGAACTAATCTCGTGTATGCAATGATATCATCATTGTGTTCCGCCCAAAGATGGAGACAAGCAAAGTCCTTATCGTCCAATTCAGGATATAAGCATTCTTGTTCCAAAACAAAAACTTCCATTCGAAGCTTTAAGATACGATACAGTTCTTTATTGTTGAGTTCATCAAACTTCTTGAGGTTCCACTGAAAATCCATCATTAAAATAAAAAAAAGAGTCAAATTAAATCGATATATCAGGGAAGACATACCCGATTTAATTTGACTCGAGTGATTTGAAAACTTTTATGCGAGAAGACTTTTAACGACTTCAGAGATTGTTTTGCCATCAGCTTGTCCTGCAAGCTTTTGATTTGTTGCACCCATTACTTTACCCATATCTTTAATGGAAGAAGCTCCTGTTTCTACGATAATTGCTTTGACAATGGTTTCAACTTCTTCTTTGCTTAACTGTTTAGGTAGGTAAGCCTCGATTACTTTTTCTTCCTCAACTTCAATTTCATACAGATCTTCACGGTTTTGCGTCTTATAAATTTCAGCAGATTCGCGACGTTGTTTGACAAGTTTTTGTAACACTTTAATCTCCGCCTCCTGGCTAAGATCTTCTGCATGACCTTTTTCTGTTTTCGCTAAGAGGATAGCTGCTTTAATCGCACGTAAACCACGTAATTTTGCCGTGTTTTTTGCGATCATTGCCGCTTTAATGTCTTGATTTATTTGTATTTCTAATGACATGATATTTAAATTATTTTCGATTGACAAGTGTGCCTGTAGCCTGCGCTGTAGGCATGATTAAGAGATCGTTTATATTGACGTGTGCAGGTCTGGTAATGACGAAAAGAATCGTTTCGGCAATATCTTTACCTGTTAGAGGTTGTACACCATTGTAAACATTTTTAGCTCTTTCTCGATCTCCATGAAAACGAACTTCCGAAAACTCAGTCTCTACCATTCCGGGGTCAATAGAGGTTACCTTAACGCCTTGCGTTAGCAAATCAATACGCATCGCTTTAGTCAACGCGTCGACAGCATGTTTGGTGGCACAGTACACATTTCCATTCGGATACACCTCTTTCCCTGCAATAGATCCTAAATTAACAATATGAGCGCCGTTGTCGGTATCCATAAGGGGTATCACAGCTTTACTTACATACAATAAGCCTTTGATATTGGTATCAATCATTCTGTCCCAATCGCCGATATCACCATCTTGAATAGGATCTAATCCCTGGCTCAACCCAGCATTGTTGATGAGAACATTTATTTTTTTCCATTCGGGGGGCAAACCTTCAATTTGGTTTGCAACTTGCTCAGCATCTCGGACATCGAGCTCAAATATATGGATCTGAATAGTCGGGTAGGCCGCAAGTAGTGTATCTCTTAATGTTTCTAAACGGTTTAACCTGCGCGCGCAAAGTAAAAGATTATACCCCTCTTTCGCTAAAACTTCGGCACAAGCCTGACCGATGCCGGAACTTGCTCCTGTAATAAAAACTGTTTTAGTCATATATTGTAACTAGTTGGTATTTAAAATTTAATCAGATTTTCCCTAAAAAACAGTGCCTCGGTCACCCTATTTTGTAGCAATATAGATGGTACAGATGCCAAACGTCTGTGGTCTAACAATAGTTTCATTAAAACCAGCTTTTTTGTTTATGGCCACGAACTTTTGGCCGTCCGGAAATTGAGCAACGGATTCCGGTAAATATTCATATGCACTGGAATCTTTTGAAAAGAATTTTCCAATGGTTGGTGTGATAAACTTGAAATAAAAATTATACAATTGTTTAATGGGGAACTTTTTCGGATTAGAAAATTCTAAAATAACAGCTTTCCCACCAGGCTTTAATACGCGGTATATATCCGATAAGCCCTTTTCCAGATTTTCAAAATTGCGGACACCAAATGCTACAGTAACTGCGTCGAAGGTATTATCTTCGAATTGAAGCCGCTCAGAATCTCCTAACTGAACTTCAAATTGATTCGCTAATCCCTTGCTTGCAATCTTTTTCTTGGCGACTTCAAGCATGCCTTGGGAGATATCGACACCAATAATCTTTTTTGGATTCAAGATTTTAATTGATTCCAGTGCAAAATCACCAGTTCCTGTCGCTACATCCAACATCAGTTGCGGTTTTATGGACTTTAAGGAATTGATGGCTTTTTTACGCCATATAATGTCAATACCCAAAGACATGAAATGGTTCAAAAAATCATAGGAATGCGAGATATTGTCAAACATATCTGCTACCTGTTTCTTCTTCCCATCGTTGGTGTCTTTGTAGGGCTTTAGTGTTGAGGAATCGTGCGTCATTTTACAAAGATACAATATATGAATATTTTTCGGTGCTAAAAAAGGGATTTGTTTTCATATCAAAGTCAGTTTATTTTGATGGTAGTGGAGGATATTGATTTGTTTTTGACCATTTTGCTTATTCACAATAGTTTAAGTTATTAACATTTTTTAAAGTATTGATTTTGAGTGGTAAATTTTTATTTTCAACATCTTTTCAACAGTAGGTGTTGAAAACTAATCCTGTAAATCTGTGTCCATCAAAGCTTTTTGGGGGTTCGGATCTGATCGTCGAATTTCCCTGTTTGTAAATCCTCATGGTGGTGAATTTTATTTTTTATACATTTGTTATCCTATCTAAAATTTATAAGGATAGCAAAGCTATATTTCTGATATAATATCATGATGAACGACAGTAATTTTGAAGCGAATAACACGGATAATAACAAACGGGGTAATTATGGCGAACGTCGTACCAAATTAAATAATTTGGTGAGCGGTTTGGGTAAGCTTCCGCCGCAGGCAGTGGACCTTGAAGAAGCTGTTTTGGGGGCTTTGATGCTGGAGAAAAATGCACTGAGTGAAATTATTGATATTCTAAAACCAGAATCGTTTTACAAAGAATCGCATCAAAAGATCTTTGAAGCAATTTTTGGCCTTTTTCAAAAGACTTCTCCAATTGATATATTGACAGTTACCTCGGAACTTCGACGGATGGGGGCTCTTGAAATGGTCGGCGGTGCCTACTATATTACGCAATTGACAGACCGCGTGGTTTCTGCAGCTAATATTGAGTATCATGCCCGTATTATTTCTCAAAAATATATTCAGCGTGAGCTTATTAAGGTTTCTACCGAAATTATCAATAGTTCATATGATGAAACATCAGATATCTTCGATCTTTTGGATCATGCCGAAAAAAGCTTGTTTGATATCGCGCAAAATAACTTGCGACGAGATTCAAGAAAGATGGATGATATCATGCGTGAGGCGATTTCTAATCTTGAAATGCTGCGGGATCGCACAGATGGTCTGACAGGTGTGCCTTCGGGTTTAACAGCCTTGGATCGTATGACTTCAGGTTGGCAGCCTTCTGATCTTGTTATTATTGCAGCACGTCCAGCGATGGGAAAAACTGCATTTGTACTTTCTGTCGCGCGTAATGCCGCTGTGGAACACGGTAAAGCAGTCGCCGTATTCTCGCTGGAGATGTCATCTGTTCAGCTCGTCAATCGTCTAATCGCTGGTGAAACCGAAATTGAGCAAGAGAAATTGAAAAAAGGAAATCTTGCTGATCATGAATGGCAACAATTACATTCGAGAATTGGTCGATTAACTGATGCGCCTATTATTATTGATGATACGCCGGCGTTGAACGTGTTCGAATTTAGAGCAAAATGTAGGCGTCTAAAAGCACAATACGATATCCAAATGGTGATCGTCGATTACTTGCAGTTAATGCACGGTAAAGCAGACGGTAAAGGCGGGGGTAACCGGGAACAAGAGATTGGTAGTATTTCGCGCGCGTTGAAGTCTGTAGCTAAGGAATTAAATATCCCCGTGCTTGCATTGTCGCAATTGAGCCGTGCAGTAGAGTCAAGACCGGGCAATAGTAAGCGTCCTATGTTGTCCGATTTACGGGAGTCTGGTTCTATTGAACAGGATGCTGATATGGTTCTTTTCTTATATCGACCTGAATATTATGGTTTGACAGAAGATGAAGAGGGACGTCCTACTGCCGGTGTCGGTGAAGTTATTATTGCAAAACACCGTAATGGTGAGACCGGAATTGTTCCACTTCGCTTTGTGGGTAAATTTGTGAAGTTTGTGGATTTAGAAGATGAGTTTTCGGGTATGGGTGGTGGAGATGGATTCGGTGATGCGCCGGCTACATTTTCTGCTTCGGCCTTGAATCCGTCGCCAAACTTTGCAGATGATTTTAGTGCTGGAGGTTTTAGTGGAGGTATTACTATGCCCTCCCGAATGAACGATATGCCTGATGATGCGCCATTTTAGTGGTTAATTTTACATAAGTATTCCTAAATAACAGAAAAAAACCGAATGATTTAAATTCGGTTTTTTCGTTTACCGCGTCCGGCTTGTTTTCGCTAGTAAAACAAGGTTATTATCCATTTTCAACGTGATGTATTAAGGGTGTACGCAAAAATAAATGTTTTAAAACTAAATGAACAAATGGGGTTAATGTTTTTTTGTCGTTTTGATTGTTTTTATTTTAAATAAAATCGGAACTTTGTGCGCCTTTGGGTTTATTAGAATGGTAGCTTTTAGACTTAGTATAACAGGTCTTAGACAAAAGTTGGTGAACAGTTTTTCGACAATGACAGGAAGCTAATGGATATTCATTATTTTGGATCGAGCAAGTTTGCTTTTATTTGGCTATTGATGGCAAAAACAAATAATATATTTCGATGAAAATAACATTACTTTGTATAGGTAAGACGGATGACAAATACCTAATTGAAGGTATTGAAAAGTACATTAAGCGATTAAAGTTTTATGTGAACTTCAGTATTGTCGTTATTCCCGATATCAAGAATGTCAAGAATCTTTCTGCTGAACAGCAAAAAGATAAAGAGGCTTTGCTGATTTTGAAACAGCTACAACCACAAGATCTAGTAGTTCTGCTAGACGAACATGGAAAAGAATTTCGCTCCTTGGAGTTTTCAGCTTATTTGGAAAAAATGATGGTACAAAGTGTTCAGCATTTGGTATTTATTATAGGAGGCCCCTATGGGTTTGACCAAAAGATTTACGATCGGGCAAAATCAAAAATCGCTTTATCGAAGATGACGTTTTCGCACCAAATGATTCGTTTGTTTTTTACAGAGCAGCTTTATCGTGCTTTTTCCATCATGAAGGGGGAGCCTTATCATCACGAATAATATGGAAAAAAGTCCGTAACTTCATCATGAATAAAAACAAGCTTATGAATTTGCCCAACAAACGAGATTATCACTATAAAAGTGACGAAGGAGAGAAAAATAGCCAATTGAATAAATACATTATGATTGCTTGTATTATTATCGTGATCTTATTGGCCTATTTTTTCGCATAGCTTAATGTCTTTCCATACGGATTTAGTAAAAGAAATAAATCTCTTACTTAATATCCGTATGGAGGATATCAGCAGATGATTTTAATAAATTTTAATTGAATTGTTTAAGCAAGAACGCTTAATTTTTGGGAGAAGATTGGCAGGTTTTGCGCGTTCTTTTGGGGCGGTGTTGTTTACGAATCCCCAGTTGGTCATATAGAATGACAAGGGATTAATTTCTAATAATTTTTTCATTTTTTCTTTTTTTACCATATAATAATTTATTGATTCGCTAATAGATGATCAATAATCGAGCCAAACTATGATATTTGTCATGTTCGAAAAGAAATATAGAAAATAAGGTCAATAAAAGTAGTTGAAAGTGTGTTTTTGAGGGCCAAGTCAAAATAAAACGCAGCCCATTTGAGAGGGGCTGCGTCGAATCAAGGAATTTATTCTTTATCAATTTTATATAATTTTCCGATATCTGTGATAGCGTACAGCGCGCCATCTTTTCCCTGCGTGATATCTCTAAATCGTTGTCCTTCACTACCTAGTAGACGCTCTTCTCCAACCACCTTGTTATCCTTCAGTATAATTCTGGCAATGTGCATGCTGCTCAAACCGCAAATAAAGAGATTATTCTTCCATTCTGGAATATTCTGTCCGGTATAGAATGTAATTCCACTAGGAGAGAGGACCGGATCCCAATAATAGACAGGTTGTTCCAGACCGTCTTTTTGTTGTATACCCGCACCAACTTTATCGCCTTTATATTCTATACCATATGTAATCGTTGGCCATCCATAATTCTTACCAGCTTCAATTCTGTTCAGCTCGTCGCCGCCCCGTGGACCAAATTCGGTTTCCCAAAGATCGCCGGTTTCCGGATTTAAGGCAAGCCCTTGAGGATTGCGGTGTCCATAACTGTAAATTTCCGGACGGACATTTGGCTTGCCTATAAATGGATTTCCTGGAGCAGGCTGTCCCTCAGTGGTGATGCGTAAGATCTTGCCCAATGCTGCATTCAGATCTTGTGCCAATGGTCTTGTAACCAAATCAGATCTTTCACCCGTACTCAAAATAATATTTCCTTCTTTATCAAAGATAATACGACCACCATAATGCAGATTCCCTTTATGAGCCGGAGTAACTTGATAGATCACCTTAGCACTTTCTATCGATTTCTCGTCTGCAGACAGTTTTCCTTTTGCAACAGCCGTCAACGTCCCAACAGCGGTATTATCAGAGAAAACCCAATAAATCATACGGTTTGATTCGAATTTTGGATCAAGACGTAACCCCAGAAGTCCACCTTGCCCACTGCTATTGACTTGAGGTAAACCTTTTATTGGGTCACTTAATTTACCGTCCGCCGTTGCAATGCGAAAATTCCCCTCTTTTTCTGAGATTAATAATCGGCCATCAGGCAGCGCAGTTATGCCCCACGGAGATTTTAATCCCTCAGCAATTACTTTACCTTCGAACGGCGTGCTTGTCTTTGCACCCTGAATTCTCGTTTGTCCGGCAAATGCTGGTTTATAACTTGTGTTTGCCTTCTGTGTTTCTACCGGAGGGTAACTTGTTGTATCAGTTGCAGTATTTGAACTGCTATCCGAACTCGAATTTGAATTCGCATGGTTGGAATTACATGCGGTTAATCCTAAAGATACTGTTAAGAGGCTTATTGTCAGTTTGGTTTTCATTATCTGTGACTTGTTTTTTGGTCTGATTATCTGCTTGAAGATATTAAAAATTAATGAAATATTATTTTACAGAATGTAATAATATAAATATATAACTCTATTAATGAGAAAGGGAGGATGCTAGCCAGCCAATAGATTTTAAATATTAAAAGAGTTATTTTTCCGCCAGGCAGTGTTTTACGATTCGGTGGAGTTCAGTTTCCTTGTTTACATAATAATCACTTATATCTAAAATCGTATTTGTGTTTAAATTGTAGATACACACCGGTACATAGTTAGGCTGGGCAGATGTCTCGAAAGTTTTAAAATAATCTGCACTTTCCTGAATACTTGAAAATCCTTTGGATTCACAATGTTGTGTATCCTGATTGTAAGCAATGGTTATAAAGTTCTTTTTCATTGTACTAGCCTTTTTATCAACATAACGAAGACCAGGAAGTAAAAGTTTTAAAAATCATTGCCTTTTATTTGTTAAACACTAATGTGGCTTGCGGCTATTGGCTTTCCAAAAAATATTTTTGCTTTACTTTCAAAGTCTCTTGGATCATCTGTCGTATAGAAGGCCAATTGTCCATTTTGGGAACAAATAGTTTCAATCTCCTGATGACGATGGAGATAGTCCCTTAAGCTGTTTGCAACAATTGGACCCTGAGAAATGATATTGATATTGCTTGGTGTATATTTTTTGATTACGGGCAGCAATAATGGATAGTGGGTACAGGCAAGCACAATAGCGTCGATCTGATCGGACTGTTGTAAAAGTTCCCGTATATCTTTTTCTACAAAGTAATGAGCGCCTTCTGTATTGATTTCGTTATTTTCTACTAAAGGGACCCAAAAAGGACAGTCATGTTGAAAAACTTCTATTTCTGGATTAAATTTATGTATTTCTATTTTATAGGATTCAGATTTTACCGTTCCCGTAGTAGCTAAAATCCCGATCTTATTAGTTTTCGTAAAATTGTGTACAATTTCGGTAGTGGGTCTGATGACGCCGAGGACTCTCTTTCCCGGCGGTAGATCATGTTGTTGTATGGTTCTTAATGCTTTTGCTGAAGCTGTATTACATGCCAGAATAACAAGGTTACAGCCTAGATCAAAAAGTTTAAAAACACATTGTTTGGTATAGTTATAAACGGTTTCAAAAGACCGTGTACCATAAGGGACCCGAGCATTGTCCCCTAAATAGATATAATCGTACTGAGGTAAAAGATGTTGAATTTCCTTAAATACGGAGAGTCCTCCGTAACCGGAATCAAAAATGCCAATCGGATCTGGTTTTGATAAATTATCCATAACACAATGTTATAAGTTCTTCCACTTATAACATTGTGTTACAAGTTTCAGCTTTATTGAAGCAAAGATGGTTTCTCTTTGTATATTTTCCAAATTAATTCGCCAAATAATGTATTTGTCCAAGCAAACCAATGTCTTGTGAATTTTTTAGGATCGTTTTTATGAAAAGACTCATGCATAAATCCAGTTCCGCCATGCGTATTGACCAGCGTTTTGATGCAATTGCGAATCTCGTCATCATTTGTCGAAGTTTGCGCTCGCATAATAATGGACATCGGCCAGATCATATCTCTTCCTATGTGAGGTCCGCCAATGCCTTCTGCTGCTGTTCCCTTAAAAAAGAATGGATTTTTATCAGACAAAACAAAGTTACGTGTACGTTGATAAACTTCGTTATTTAGATCGACAGCCCCTAAATAAGGTAGAGCCAATAAACTCGGAATATTTGCATCATCCATCATAAGATGGCTCGAAAAACCGTCTACTTCAAAGGCATATATCCGGCCTAGCGTCGGATGGTCGATGATACCATATGTATTGACTGCTGTTTCGACCTCATTCGCAAGAGCTTCCATTTTGACAGCTAGTTCATGTTCATTTTTAACCTTTTTCAAAATTTCGGCAGATTGTCTAAGGCTAACGATCGCAAATAAATTGGATGGAATAAGAAAGGAGAAAATGGTAGAATCGTCTGACGGTCGAAAACTGGAGCAGATCAAACCAACTGGATTTACAGGATATCCGTAGCCATCTACTTGTAATGTATCGGAGCCTCTGGAGGTTGTACGTTCAAATTTGTACGGGCCTAGACTATCTTTACGCTGTTGCTCAACAAAAGTCTGATATATTTTATGTTGCGCTTCTAACCATTCTTCATTAAACGGGCTATTGTCATTCGTTTCTTTCCAATAATGATAAGCTAATCGAATTGGATAACACAATGAATCGATTTCCCATTTTCGTTCATGGATTCCAGGTTTCATATTTGTGTGATCACTGAACCATTCGCCTTTTTTGGTCGGATCGTTATAAAATGCATTGGCATAGGGATCAATGTTGATGCATTTACTCTGCTTTTGGATTAAGCCAACAATAAGATCCTGTAGTTTTTTGTCCTTTTTCATAAAAGGAAGGTATGGCCATACCTGTGCACTGCTGTCACGCAACCACATGGCATCAATATCCCCTGTAATTACATAGGTATAATTTCTTCCGTTTTGAACATAGGGAAATACCGTAGTATCTAAGGTGTTAGGAAAGCAGTTGTTAAATAACCAAGCCAGTTCCTTATTTTTAACATTTTTCTGAAATTCTACAATTGCATCTTCGATGACCTTGCTCGAGAAAAGTCTTTTCTCTTTACTTGTTCGTACAGTGGGAAAAGAATGTTCTTGAGCAAATGAAAATTTGCTTGTAAGTGCACCCGCGGTTAACAGGCTTGCGTTTTGGATAAATGTTCTGCGTTTCATGCTTGCTAGGACTGATTTTAATGTTATAAGGTTATTTACTAAAATGCAAGATATAAATATTTTTGAATAAAAGGAATAGCAAATACGATTTAGCATTATAAAATTGACTGAACATAGGAATAAAGTCATTTTTATTCGGTTAATTTGCGTTTAGGAATGCATTTTGCTAGAAAAAATAATCTTTGAAATAATTTTATGAGGCTTAATATAACAAAAAATAATAATTTACTCCGAATTGTGCTGGCAAGCATGGGGGTAGGTATTTCCTTCGGCGGTTTTGCCCAGATCAAGAGTCAGCCTTATTCGTATCATTTTTATCAAAAAATGAACGATGCGGTTTATTCTACTGAGACGAGGATGCACACTGCTGCTAAACCATTCGTCATCAAAGACTCTTTATTGTTAGCCAAGTTTGATTCAATCCAATCCAATAAGCCTGTTTCTTCGTCCAATTGGTTTATGCGTAAGATTTTTAATGAACATCTGGTGCAGGTTGAGAAAGAAGATTATACATTCTATGCTGATTTTTTACCGGATCTTTATAGTGGAAAGGATATTTTAGGCGACAAGCGTCGGACATGGATGAATAGCAGAGGATTTCAGGTGGGATTGAACGTGGGTAATAAATTTACATTCAATACTTCCGCATTTGAAAGTCAGGCGGTATTTCCCAAATATTTGGATGACTATATCGTTGCCAATAAAGTAATCCCTGGTCAAGGGAATACAAAATTTCAGTCCAAAAATAAAATGGACTGGATGTATGCGACAGCCAGTATGACCTATGACGCACATAAGTATATTCAAGCGACGTTGGCCTATGACAAGAACTTTATTGGGGATGGGTATAGATCCATGCTGTTATCGGATTTTTCTTCAAACTATGCACATTTGAAATTGACCGGCACGATAGGAAACGTTCAATATACGTCGATCTGGGCCTACATGAATGATCCGACGCATCCGAGACAGGATTTGACTGGTACAACTCCTATGGAAGGGCAGAATAATACACGTTTGGGGGATGGTAAAAAATGGGGGGCTTTTCAATATTTGGATTGGAATGTGACCAATAAATTATCGATAGGATTTTTTCAGTCTGCTGTTTGGGCTGCGCAGGATGAAGCTGGAAAAAGAGGTTTTGATTTCAGTTATATTAGTCCTATTATCTTTATCCGACCTGTTGAAAATAATAATCGTACTTCGCCGGACAAAATGTTTTTGGGGTTAACTTCCAAATATAAACTACCCTATAATTTGACGGCATATGGTCAGTTCTTATTGGGGGAGTTTACCGCGAAAGAGTTTTTTGCCGGGAATGGATATGCGCATAACAAATGGGGAGCACAACTTGGTGTCAGGGGATATGATATGTTTGGTGTGAAAAACCTGAACTTTTTAGCCGAGTATAATACAGCCAGACCATATACTTACGCACACTTTAAGTCGTATTCAAACTATAGTAACAATGCCGAGCCATTGGCTCATCCGAAAGGGGCAAACTTTAGAGAGCTTGTTGGCCTTGTGAATTATGCATGGGATAGATGGGACTTTTCGTTACAGGGTATGTTTACCCAAAATGGACTTGATCTGCCTGATGGAAGTAATATGGGCGGTAACATCTTCCAATCCTATAATACAATACCAAATCTATATGGAAATCATATTGCCCAAGGAATAAAGAATAATATCTATTATGCGGATGCTAAGGCTGCCTATGTGCTTAATCCCAAGTATAACCTCCGTTTAGAACTTGGTTATACCCAACGTTACGCAAAAGCACAATATGAAACACCTGTAGTTAATAAATCTGGCGTAGTGTCATTTGGACTTCGTTCGAGTTTCCGGGCAATTTATAACGATTTATAGAAATTTTTATAAACCGATCTATAATTAAAATAAACTATATTGTTTTGGCGATAAATGCTGTAAAACCAATATAGTTTATTTTTAAATTTAGTTTTAGCACAAATTGACAATTAGGGGAGACGCTTGGATACAATTAGAATAAATATCCGATCGTGGACGATCCCTTCTTATGATGTGTTAGGGCTTAAAAACGATTTGCTTAAACAGAAAATGGCATGGGTTCGCTTAGTTAGCCAATGGACCAGCACAAAACTAATGTTATTCCAATGAAAAAAATCCTCGTACTGAATGGCCCAAATTTAAATTTGTTGGGTGTAAGGGAGAAATCAATTTATGGTAGCCAGGACTTCCTGGGCTATTTTGAAGAACTAAAACAACAATTTGAAACAGTGGAATTAGCCTATTTTCAAAGCAATTCTGAAGGAGGATTAATCGATAAGATACACGAAGTCGGTTTTGAATTTGATGGAATTGTGTTGAATGCCGGAGCGTATACTCACACTTCAGTTGCGATCGGGGATGCAATCGCAGCAATCACAACACCTGTTATCGAAGTTCACATAAGCAATGTCCATCAAAGAGAGGAATTTCGTCATCATTCGTTCCTCGCAAAGAATTGTAAAGGGGTGATCTGTGGTTTTGGCCTGGATAGCTACAGATTGGGTATAGAGGCGTTTATTAAATAATATCTTCTTTTGCAAGGAAGAGAAAAAATAGCTATAAAACAAAAAAGCGGGAATTCCCGCTTTTTTGTTTTATAGCTAACACACTTGTTCTAACCAATAAGACTTCTGATTTCGACTTCGTCTGCTTTGATCTGAGCTTTCATTTCTTCAAGTGAGTCAAATCGTTCATCGTGTCGGATAAAATGAAGGAACTTTACGCGGAGTGTCTTGCCATAAATATCCTGATCGAAATCGAATAGGCTGATTTCAATAGCCCGATTCATACCATCGACAGTGGGCCTGGTTCCTATATAGCCCATGCCTTTCGCAATGGATACTGGACTTTCCTCTTTATACTCTCCCGTAGTGATGTTTTGGATATGATTATAGATGTATACCTCAACAGCATAAATACCATAGGCTGGTATTAGTTTATGAGGTTCGTGAACCTGAAGGTTGGCTGTTGGAAATCCGATGGTACGACCAATTTGGTCGCCTCTAATCACCGTTCCCGTTAATTCAAAAGGATAACCTAAATAGAGATTAGCCGTTCTTATATCGCCTTTTATAAGCGCTTCACGTACGCGCGTGGAGGACACTGCAATATCATTGATGTCTTGCTCCGGAATTTCGTCAACGCTGTAGTCAAATATAGATGCAAACTGCTCCAAATCGCCCATCGAACCCTTTCGATCTTTGCCAAAATGGTGATCATAGCCTATCACAATCTTTTTTGTGCCCAATTTGCCAACAAGAACATTGCTAATATATTCTTCCGGAGTCTGATTGGAAAAATCACGGGAAAAAGGAATGATAATTAAGTGGTCAATTCCCACTTTGCTTAATTGACTGACCTTTTCTTCGATATCGTTGATCAGGCGTAAACTATCATCGTCTGGATTGATAATCAATCGTGGATGTGGAAAAAAAGTAAGCAAAATTGTCTCACCATTAATTTTATGAGCTGCTTCCTTTAGGTGAGCCAATATTTTTTGATGGCCAATATGAACTCCATCGAAAGTACCGATGGTTACAACTGCATTTTCAACTGGTGAGAAATCATCTAAACTTCTGTAGATTTTCATTTATAGGAGTTTTTGCAAAAATAAGATAAAGAATCAATAAAATGGGACGGTAAAGTTATTTAATGATTTCTTTATGACGTTTTATTTCAGCGATAAGTTGTTCAAGGTTCCAAGCATTTTCTACGCGATAATCTCCACTTTTGGTGCGTCGCAAGGAACTCAGATGTGATCCACTCTGTAAGAATTTTCCAAAATCGTAGGCCAACGATCTGATGTAAGTTCCTTTTGAACAGGATATACGAAAATATACGTTGGGGAGCTCGATTCTTTCAATGATAAAGCTATTGATACGTACCTGGCGGGACTTTATTTCAACCTCCTCGCCACGACGGGCCTTTTCATAGACACGTTCGCCATTAATTTTTATGGCTGAATGGGCGGGGGGAAATTGCTGAATATCGCCTTCAAAGGATTTTGCTGCTTCGAAGATCATGTCCTCCGTGATGTGATCGATTGAAAAGGTTTGGTCAATTTCTGTTTCCAGATCGTAAGAAGGCGTCGTCGCTCCTAAGGTGATCGAACCCGTGTATTCTTTGTCCTCAGCTTGGTAGCTGTCTATTTTTTTTGTTAGTTTTCCGGTGCATACAATGAGTAGCCCCGTTGCCAGTGGATCTAAAGTCCCTGCGTGACCGACTTTTAATTTTAATGGCTTGATTGAGTTTCTAACTTTACCAACCACGTCAAAACTTGTCCATGTTAAAGGTTTATCGATCAACAACATTTCTCCTTCAGCAAAGTTGAATTTTGCTGAGTTTTCACTAACCTCTATATTTTCCATCCAAAGATTTTAGATAATTTGTAAACTATGACCCGAAAGTAGGAGGGCAAGAATAATTACACCAACGATGATTCGGTACCAACCAAATGCTTTAAAACCATATTTGGTTAAAAAGCCGATAAAAGACTTAATGGCGACGATTGCAACAACGAAACCAATTAGATTTCCGATAATAAGCAAATTAAGTTCTTCTCCCGTGAAGGTGTTACCTTCTTTATAGAACTTTAAAAGCTTTACGGCAGAAGCGCCAAACATCATAGGCAAAGCAAGGAAAAAGGAGAATTCCGCAGCAGCTTTACGTGTTAGTTTCTCGGCCATACCACCAATAATTGTGCTTGCAGATCTTGAGGTACCCGGAATTAATGCAAGACATTGGTATACCCCGATCATAAAAGCTTGTTTGTAGGAAACCTTGTCCGAATCTTCAACAGTTGGTTTGTTGAACCACTTGTCAACAAAAAGTAAAACGAGACCGCCGACAACCAACATCACGGCGACCATTAATGGACTCTCCAGTAATGCATCAATATAATCGTTGAATAACAAGCCCAACACAGAGGCGGGAATAGCTGCAATGATCAATTTGTAGTAAAATGATAGTGTTTTAAAGAAACGCTTGTAGTATAACACCAATACGGATAATATCGTTCCTAACTGGATGACAATTGTAAATAATTTGACAAAAGCCGATGGTTGAATACCCATTAGGGCAGTAGCAATGATCATATGACCTGTCGAAGACACAGGCAAAAACTCCGTTAATCCTTCAATGATAGCAAGGATGATAGCTTCAATAATAGACATCTGTTTGAGGTAAGATTACGCTTTAATTTGATTTGTTTTTGGGACGATATAGGATTGCCGCGAATCCGATCGCAAATCCAAGAACAACAACAATAGGGGCCAAGGTGATCTTGGTAAAGCTATAAATGTCAGTTTCACCAGACATCAATGTAAAGCCAATGACTACAATAGCTAAGCTCGCTATAAACAGTTGGTAATTTACTTTGGAGAATACAAATGAACCTTTATTGACTGATTCAGTAGATTTCTTTATTTGAGCCATTTTTATCTGTATAAATCGTTAGATTGTGCCTTTAAATATTTTGTTACTGCGAAATAGGTGCTAAGTCCCGAAATGAGAATTCCAATCAGGATTACGCCTAAAAAGATCACTGCAAATTCAAACCAGTTGCGTAAAAAAACCAGTTCCGGTATTTGCTGTTGTGCAAATTTCAGCGTTAGAATGAGCAGTAAAATCGCGATCAAAGATCCCAATAAACCATGAATAATGCCATATGTTATAAATGGTTTACGAATAAAGTTTTTAGTCGCCCCAATCAATTGCATACTTTTAATTAAGAAACGCTGCGAATAGATCGCAAGACGTATCGTATTATTGATTAAAGCTACGGCGATAATCAGTAAGATAACCGCAAAAGCAAGAACAATCATTCCGATGATGCGTACGTTTTTGTTGACCATGTCAATTAATGACTCTTGGTATACAACTTCTTTAATTTTATTGTTTTTGGAAATCTTTTCAATAAAAGTTTTAATGCTATCTGTATTGGCATAATTCTCTTTCATGTAAACATCTAAAGAAGGCAATAGTGGGTTATGCCCCAGATATTGTACGAAATCTTCACCAAGATCTTCTTTCAAGTTTTTTGCAGCCAATTCTTTACTGATATATTCGGTGCGAAGTACGTAAGGATCTTTTTCAAGGTCTTTTTGTAGTGAAAGGACATCACCTTCACTTGTGCCATCATTTACGATGACATTTAAGACGATATTTTCCTTAACGTATTTCGAAAGATTTTTAGCGTGCACCAAGAGTAACCCTAACATACCTGTTACCAGCAACACGAGCGCGATACTGATAACCGTAGATACATATACAGATTTTGTTTTTCTTTTTTGTGTGCTTAATTCGTATTCTGACATAATAAGCAAAAATTTATTTGCGAAAGTAACTATTTGAGTGGAAGATTTCGAATTAATCTTGTAATTACTTTGATAAAATCTATTCGAACGCTGTTTTCTTCCTATGTTTAATTAACTTTTCAATACTATAATTTATTGTTCAAACTACAAAACTTTTATCACATTTCAGTATTAAAATCGTAATTTCGCAAGTCATAAAAATTCCTTACGAATAAAAATGGAGTATAATCACAAATCATTAGAGAAAAAGTGGCAAAAATTTTGGGCGGATCATCAAACGTATAAAACGTCCGATACGCATCAAAAGCCAAAATACTATGTATTGGATATGTTTCCTTATCCTTCCGGAGCGGGGCTGCACGTTGGTCACCCGCTGGGATATATTGCTTCGGACATCTTTTCAAGATATAAACGTTTGAAAGGTTTCAATGTATTGCATCCGATGGGATATGATTCTTTTGGACTTCCTGCAGAGCAATATGCCATTCAAACTGGTCAGCATCCTGCTGTTACGACTGAGGTAAATATCAATCGTTATCGTGAGCAAATGGATAACATTGGGTTCTCTTATGACTGGAGTAGAGAAGTACGTACTTCTGATCCGTCATACTACAAATGGACACAGTGGATTTTTATGAGATTGTTTGATTCTTGGTATAATAAAGAGTCAGATAAAGCTGAACCGATCGAAACATTAATCGCTAGGTTTGTTGCAAGTGGCTCTGCTGGCATTTTAGCAGTTTCCGATGAAGATATCTTGGAATTCAGCGCTGATGAATGGAAATCTTTTGACGAAGAAAAACAACAACGGGAATTGTTGAAATATCGGATTGCTTATTTGCGTGAAAGTACAGTAAACTGGTGTGCCGCTTTAGGTACAGTGTTAGCGAACGACGAGGTAATCAACGGCGTCTCTGAACGTGGCGGTTATCCTGTGGAGCAAAAGAAGATGATGCAGTGGTCTATGCGTATTACGGCCTATGCGGATCGTTTGTTGAAAGGTTTAGATACAATTGATTGGCCAGAGCCTTTGGTTGAAATGCAACGGAACTGGATCGGGAAATCTGTAGGTGCCTCCGTGAAATTTCCCGTGCCACAATTAAATACAAACATAGAGGTATTCACTACACGTGTAGATACCCTATTTGGCGTTTCGTTTATCGTATTGGCTCCAGAGCATGAATTGGTGGCTGCATTGACTACTCCTGAGCAGCAAGCTGAAGTGGATGCCTATATCGAGAAAACGGCGAAAAAATCTGAATTGGATCGTATGGCCGATACGAAAACAGTTTCTGGTGCTTTTACAGGTTCTTATGCTAAACATCCTGTTTCAGGACAAGATGTACAAATTTGGATTGCAGATTATGTACTTGCCGGTTATGGTACAGGTGCTGTAATGGCTGTTCCGAGTGGCGATCAACGTGACTATGTGTTTGCTAAACATTTTGCTCTTCCTATTATTCCTATTTCGGATACCCAACATATTGAAGAAGAAGCTGATCCTAATAAAGACGGGAAATATATCAATTCCGATTTTATCAATGGTATGACTTACCAAGAGGCGGTCCCTGCGTTGATTGCCAAATTGGAAGAATTAAAATTAGGTAAAGCAAAAATAAACTTCCGTATGCGTGACGCTATTTTTGGTCGTCAGCGTTATTGGGGAGAACCCGTACCGGTCTACTTTAAAAATGGATTACCTTATTTAATTAAAGAAGAAGAATTACCGCTCTTATTGCCCGAAGTTGATAAATATTTACCGACAGAATCAGGAGAACCTCCTTTAGGAAGGGCAAAAGATTGGAAATATGAAGATCAATATGAGTATGAATTGAGTACGATGCCAGGATGGGCGGGCTCTTCATGGTATTGGTTTAGATATATGGATCCAAAAAATGAAGGTAATTTTGCGTCTAAAGAAGCAGTGGATTATTGGAAAGCCGTAGATTTATACATCGGTGGCTCTGAGCATGCTACTGGACACTTGTTATATTCGCGTTTTTGGAACAAGTTTTTGAAAGATTTGGGCTATCAAAATGAGGAAGAGCCATTCCGCAAATTGATTAATCAGGGCATGATTCAAGGGCGCTCTAATTTTGTGTATCGTGTGTTGGATGAAGAGGGTAGAGGTACAAATCAATTTGTATCCTATGGGTTGAGAAACGAATATAAAACAATTCCATTACATGTCGATGTAAATATAGTCTATAATGATCAGTTGGATTTGGAAAAATTCAAAGCTTTCAGACCTGACTTTGCCAATGCCGAATTTGTGTTGGAAAATGGTAAGTATATCTGCGGCAGCGAAGTGGAGAAAATGTCAAAATCCAAATTCAATGTGGTCAATCCGGACGATATTATCGAATCCTATGGAGCAGATACATTACGACTATATGAAATGTTTTTGGGGCCTTTGGAGCAAGCTAAGCCTTGGAATACAAATGGGATTGAAGGAGTTTATAAGTTTTTACGTAAAGTATGGCGACTGTTCCACGACGCTGAGGGTAGTTTCACTGTTTCCGATGAAGATCCATCCAAAGCAGAGTTTAAAGCCTTACATAAAATTATCAAAAAGGTGGAAGACGATATTGAGCGTTTTTCATTCAATACTTCAGTTTCAGCCTTTATGATCTGTGTCAATGAATTGACCGAGTTGAAATGCAATAAAAGACAAATATTGGAACAGCTTGTCATTATTCTTCAGCCATATGCACCACATATTACGGAAGAATTGTGGGCGCTGTTGGGTAATGAAGCTGGTACACTATCTTACGCTTCATATCCTGTATTTAAACCAGAATATTTAGTTGAATCGGAATTTGCTTATCCGGTGTCTTTCAATGGTAAGATGAAATTTAATCTGTCATTGGCACTTGATTTAGATCAAAAAGCAGTTGAAGATACGATTAAAGCCCATGCTGATGTACAACGGCATTTAGATGGGAAGGCGATCAAAAAGATTATTTTTGTCAAAGGAAAAATAATCAATATCGTCATTTAATCCACTCAATACAGTATAAAAAGCCGTTTTATCGATAGGATAAAACGGCTTTTTTATGCCAATACATCTTGAAAAGCTATTGTTTTATCGAAGATAGCTTTCGCATAGGGACAATTTGGGATAATTTTGGCGTCATTCTTTCGGGCGTAGTCAACAGCCTCCAGTACCAATTTTTTTCCCACACTCATTCCCTGATACTCGTCGTAGACTTCTGTATGATCAATGGAGAACTCATGATCGTTTTGCCAGGTATACTCTAAAATTCCGGCTTCATTATTTTCAACTTCTGCAATAAAATTGCCTCTTTCGTCCCTTTCGATGTTTCTTATTTCCATAGTTTTTTTTAAAAGTAACGTCTAAATGATCTTTTTGTTTTATGGAATTTCTCAATTTTAGTATTGCAATTGGGTTTATCTATTTGCGAAAGGATGCGAGAGTATAGGCTCTTATTCACAATTGAAGGTTAAACTCACCGCTAGTCAAACTATCGTTTGCTCTAGGGGCGTTCACAAAAAAAATACGCATAAAACTATTACCTATAGATCGAGCTTAAAATCAATAACGATGAACTCATGCTAAGTTGATATCAGCATGAATACAAACGCTTAATAGACATTTTCTGAAGAATTTTTCTTATCTTTGCAAATATCTCCTTAGTATACCTCGCATTTTTATCTTTTCAATGAAGCTCTAAAGGTCCGTAACCTCTTCGGGAACATTTTATTTTAATCCATATTGAATGAGCAAAAGCCAAATTACATTTAACAAAAAAGAACGAGAAAAAAAGAAGCTACTTAAAAAGCAACAAAAAAATGAGAAAAAAGAATTCAACAAAACAAACAATGACAAGGGAAAGTCATTAGAAGAATTGTTTGCCTATGTTGATGAATACGGAAATATCTCAGACAAACCGCCGGTAAAATTGAAAGAAGGTGAAACTCCGACATATAACGCTTCTCCTCAAGAAGACTATTCTTTTGGAAAGGTTGTTCATTATAATACAGAGTCCAATTACGGTTTTATTAGGGACAACGAAACGCAGCAATCAATATATTTCAATGATCGTCTCGTCGGTCAGAAACTAAACCTCAACCAAAAGGTGAAGTTTAAATTCAAAAGTGCAAAACAAGGTGCGCAAGTAACCGAGGTTTTGATTGAATATTAGCACGCAAGAGAACACTTGGAAAATCAGGTGTTAATAATAAGGTCCTTTGTTTGATATCATCGTGATTGGCGTCAAACAAAGGTTTTTTTTTGCTTTAAATTGACGGTTTTTGATTTATGTTCCGTCGAGATATTCCATTGTCGAATTTAAAAAGCTTTGTGCGTCAGCTTTTCATCGTTTCGGATTTTTGGAGTTCAAGCTATGCTGTTTTGGGTAGACCGCAAGGAATAGATCCTTTAGACGATTATAGGCAAACTATTTATACCGCATTTTATCCATACCTTCTTTAAAAGGTCGGATCGAACCTAATGGATTTCATTTTGTGATTCCTTTTTCAAGGTGAAAATTGTAACCTCGGGTCTGGCGTTGAATCTGATAGGAATACTGTGTCCCAGTCCTCGATTGATATATAATATTCTGTTTCCGCTTATTTTTTTTATTCCTTGATCATATTTCTTGTTTCGTACAGGTATGATCGGGGAGCCCCAAAATGGAATTCGTACCTGACCCGCGTGTGTATGTCCTGCCAGAATCCAGCCAGTGTAACCATTCCAGACATTGAGGTCTGCGGCATCTGGATTATGGCATAAGACCAAACTGGCTTGCGATTGGTTATACTCCTTCATAGCTTTGATAGGGTTAAAATTCGTTCCCCAAAGGTCATCTATGCCGAATATTCTTAACCCATGGATTGTTATACTTTCATTTCTCAATACGCTGATGTTATATCCTTTGAGTAGGCTCACGATTGAATCTGCTGCAGCACTGTCCCTAAAATTCGTTCCATAATCATGATTTCCTAGGATCGCCAATGTCTGAAGTTTGCCTTTTGGTGCAACTTGCATGACTTTATCAAGCTCAGCTAAGGGTATTTTATGATTAACGAGCCGTACAAAATCGCCGGTGTACACAATGATATCCGGTTTTAATGCTGCGATTTCTCGGAAGGTTCTTTTTATAAAATCTTTATCCACATAGTTTCCGATGTGGATGTCAGAAATCTGGACCAATGATTTTCCGTTCAATACCTCGGGTAAATGTTTTATAGGTAGATCGATCTGTTCATATTTTACCCAATGCGGCTCGATTTTCCAGCTATAAAAACCGATCAATGTACCCATAATAAGTAAGTATAGGGTGATATGCTTTAATTTTCGCTTGTTTTTCATCGCGCTAAATTAGCTTTCCATGTTGATTTATTGATTTGCATATTGAGGCTTTTCCAGGTTTCATCTCCAATTGTTACTGTTGAAATAATATTTTCGTTGATCCGGAAGCCTACGGTTTCATAGCACCGAATTGCATTGTAGTTCCAGTCATAAACGTTTAGATCAGCTATATCATAGTTTCCTTCGGTGAAAAGTAGTTTTAGCAGTGCATTTACGGTGCTTTTGCCATAGCCTTTATTTCGTTCGGAACTTTTTGCAATTAAAATGCGGCAGAGTCTTGGGATGTCTCGTTCGAAGTTTAATTCACAGTGACCAATAGTTTCTGTGGTTGTTGTATCTGTTATTTTAAAAGCGCGGCGCTTCGGGTCTTGTATATATTGTTCAAGTTGCTGATCGCTAAGTGGAAACGAAAAATAAGGTCCTGCAAATTGCAATAGTTCCTCTGCTGATCCAATCCAGGATTTAAAAAGGGGGAAATCTGATCTTTCGAATGGAAGGAGTGTTATCATGCTTATTGTCTATGTTGCTGTTTGGATAGAATACACTCAATTTATAAAATTCTAATGCTGAATCCTAAAGAAGTTACCGAATTTTACGAAATTCGTGTGAAAATTTTTAAGAGTATATTATGCCGCAGCTTATTTTAGATACAGTTATAGAGGCTCCTTTGCCTGTTGTTTTTGACCTGGCGCGTAGTATTGATTTGCATATGTATTCGACAAAGAAAACAAGGGAGAAAGCGATTGATGGAGTGACGACGGGTTTGATCGAAGCAGGACAAAGGGTTCGGTGGCACGCAAGACATCTCGGCATTACGCAAACATTGACCGTGCAGATAACGGCGATGGAAAAGCCTCATTTTTTTGAAGATCAAATGACCCAGGGGGTATTTCATTCCATGGATCACAAGCACATTTTCAAGCAACTTGAAAATGGAAAAGTAGTCATGCGTGATATATTTAATTTCAAGGCGCCGCTCGGAGTTTTGGGGAGATTTGCAGAATGGCTTTTTTTAACGCGCTATATGCGATGCTTTCTCGAGGAGCGCAATCAAGTGATCAAAGAAGTTGCGGAATCAGGAAAATATGGCTCGTATATTAACAAAAGTAGCTTTGTTGGAAAAAGAATAAAGGATTGATCGGCTCAGCTTAGGCGTCCTTAACAACCGTATGAATGTTCTTCGCTAGAAGGTTATAGATTTGTTCGTATCGTGTGTTTAGTGAGAAGGTCATCGATTCGCTGTTGGCTGGATTAAAATCCGATATTGACTGTGAGGTAGCATTGCGTCTTTGTGCTTTTTTCGACATTATCCGTAAAACCTTTTTATTAATGATTTCTTGCTAAAATAACCAAATCCGGTTTTTTCTTCCAAAGCTCTTCCTGTAAAAACTCAAAAGCTCCTTTTTGATTCATGGTAACCTGATGAATTTTGTTGAATTCATTGTAGAAATAGATACGATAGCTGTTAGGTCCCCGGTAATTTCTGATAATTTTTGTTTCAATACGATGGATTTGATGAATAGCGATCCGTTTATTTCCGATCAACGGAAAGAATAAAATCTCATTTTCACAAAAAAGATAAGGAGCGGCAACGGCAAAAAAGTGCATGAGTCGTCTATTGTACTCCTGGTAGACTGCTATATCATGATCGTTTAGTCGCTGTAGCGCATTGATGAATTTTTGATTTTTAATGTAAGCCATCCAGCACAATATACCGAACGCAAAACCTAAATAAATAAAAAGAACAGATAGGGTAGGGAGTGATTTATAGAAAAACGAGAGCTTATCTTCACTGGCTGACCATTTCGAAAAAAAGGCAAATAAGAAAAAACCGTAACAAAAAGCAAACATAACCAAGAAAATTCCAATAATGACATTACGGGCTTTCTTCATCTTTATCCGTTCTGCTTTTAAGAATGATCTCACTAAGGTGTCTTTATTCATGGTCTTTTTGAAAAATTTAAAGATAATAAAAGCGTTTGTTATGTTCTTTCCGAATTTGATTTTAACGGTCTAGGGTAGTTTTTTTATGATGTATAGCTTTATATAATCCATTTTACTTATTTATTTTAAAGGTTTTTATTCTCATTTTTTTTATGAATTTGCCACCCTTCAACTCCTGAAGTTTTTTACTGGGTCCATAAAGTTCTAGCGCAGATAAGATGTTGTCTGAGTCGTTTTGAGCCCCTCTGTGTTCTTCTTTTTTTGTAGAGGTGAATGTGGTGCTTTGCAGAAAGTTGTTATCTTAAATCGATTAAGAGGGGGGTAGAATTGGATAGCATGACTCAGAATGGTGATATAGAGTGTCCCGTTGATTGCAAGTCAAGTACTCCTCATGGGTACTTCGACAGCTGTGTTTTTAAGGTTTACCCATAGTTAGGCGGGAAAGCTGTTATTAGCCGTTTTAAGCGATTTTGTAAAGATTATATGCATTTGGGTGGTTATAGATAGATTTTGTCCTATATCGCATAAAAGGCTTGTTAAATCGCATGTTTGCTTGTGTTTATGAGATGGGGCGCAAGTGGAGCTTACGCTGGTCAATTGAACCTGCTCTGGCGCCCATTTGTTTCGAGGCCTTTTTTGTCTGCGGTTATCATTGACATATGTCTTGTCGCACATGTTATTTTCAGCCTGCATAAATCAAGCGCGAAGATACAACGATATTTACCTGTTTGACTTTTGCGTAAATCGGGGCTGTATGGTTCTTCACATTGTGGCTGTACTTGAGTAAGAAAAAGGTGTGGATAAAATTTTATCCACACCTTTTTTTATTTAAAATAGCTCGTTAATGGTGTTATTTAATGCTATTTTTTTTGTTTATATAAATTACATAATTTATTGTTAATTAGAGTTTAAATTGTTATTATTTTTAATAATATGATTCTTCCAGTAAAAATAAGAAAAGATGGTGTTGTAGTCAGAGAATAATCCTCATTTTTTGTGTTTAACCCAAAGGAAAGCTATGCAAAGAGGGCAATTATTGCCCAGTGATCGGTCAGATAGATGCCTGATTGCTGCGCTCAATAGGACTGTTTAATTAGGAAATGAGCATTATTTACAACAGGTTATATCGAGGCGGTCGAGCCTCTGCCAGATCGGTTTTCCTATAAGCGTAGTTTCACCCTAAAAGGTCGAATTTAGGGCGATTTTAGGTCTTCTGTGGAAACGAATGCTAAGATGTCTAAAATTCTTTTTTTACACTTTTATTTTTTTTTATAAACCTATTTTTCAGGTGTTTATTGTGTGTTATATGGATTTAATATTTATATATTGAAAAATGGAATTTATGCGCACTTCTTTACTTTTTGTAAAGGGGCACAGCTGGAAAATAGCAGGAAGAAGCGGAAGATTTGGCCTATTAATCTGAGGAATTTGTCCTGGTTTTATCGGGTTCGATATGGCTTTTCGTTAATAGGATTTTTCCCTTGATAAGATCATCATTGAATTGGCCGACTGTTGTTTTTTGAAGCATTTCTGAAAGGTTATTGCGTATGCTTTTGAACTCATGATGCAAGGGACAGGGATATTGTTCGGAGCAGAATTCAAGCCCCATGCCGCAGCCGACAAATAGACTTTCACCGTCGATCGCTTTAACGACCTCGGATAGTGGTGTGGACATATCTCCGCTGTCGAGGTAAAACCCCCCGCCAGGTCCCTTCATGGATCGAATGATACCTGCCCGGCTTAGATTCTGTAGTATCTTGCCTAGAAAAGCCTCTGGAGAATGGATACTCTCTGCTATTTCTTTTATGCTCACGCGTTTATTTTCTTGGGAGCTTTGTGCAATAAAAAAAACTGCCCTTAGTCCATATTCACATGTTTTAGAAAAAATACCCATAATCTCTTTTTTGCTTTTTGCAAATGTACAAAATCAAAAATAGCCATCCGCAACGATTAAAAATTAGGGATGACTATTTCATGAAATAGGGCAGTGCAATTAATTTAGTTGCAAAGATGCCGGACCAAATTCTTCAAAATGAATGTTCTCAGCGTTGATGCCCTGATGGGTTAAATATTGGAAGTGCTTTTTGATAAATCCTGCAGGGCCACACAGGTAATAGTTTGCCTCCTGTGGAAGATAAGAAGCATCTATTTTAGCGAGATCAACCCAACCCTCAAGAGCGTCAGTGTCCATACCCTGCGCTTCGTCATAGAAAGAAAAGCTAGTCATGTTTTGATGTTGGCTCTCCAATGTTTTTACTCTTTCTTTAAACGCATGTAGATCAGGGTTGCGGCAACCATGGATCCAAGTGATCGGTTTGTCTTCTTTCTTGTCCGCTAGATGCTCTAACATGGCCATCAATGGGGTCTGACCAACGCCGCCACTGATAAATACATGTGGTTTGTCACTTTCGACCAATTGAAAGGAGCCTGTTGGTGCTGTGAGTTCCAGTTGTTTTCCAACCTCAACGTATTGATGTATATAATTACTCACCATACCCTCAGGTTTTCCTTCCGCGGCTTCTCTTTTTACCGAAATCCGGAGGTATTCGCCGTTACTCGCATCGGAAAGACTATATTGTCTGGGTTGATAAAGGTGTAATTCGGGAAGAAATACACGTACACTTACATACTGGCCTGCCTCGTGTTTTGGAAGTCTTCCTTGATCTGTTGGCTTGAGATAAATAGACTGAATCTCATCGGTCTCGGCTACCACTTTTATAATGGTGAATGGCTTCCAGCCCGTCCATCCGCCGTCGCTCTGGATCATCTGATTATACATATCCTTTTCGACTCCGACCATCAGATCTGCTAGCTGAAAATAGGCAACTTCCCAGGCTTCAATCAGTTCTTCTGTGGCAGCAGCCCCCAATACTTCCTGAATGGACGCCAATAAATGCTTCCCAACAATCTGATAATGCTCCGGACGAATATTGAGGCTACTGTGTTTTTGTCCGATATGTTTCACTGCCGAAAGAAGGACTGCTGGATTCTCAATATGCTCCGCATAGGCTAATACTGCTGTAGCCAAAGCCGTTTGTTGTCGCGCATTTTGTTGGTTTCCCATATTGAAGACATGTTTAAGCTCCGGATTGTGGTCAAACATACGTTTATAAAAATAACTGGTCAGCGCTACACCATGTTCGTTTAAAACCGGTACAGTACCTTTGATTAACTCTTTTTGTGCTTCAGTAATCATAATAAAATATTTAAATACCTTTTTATCTTTTATTTGATCAGAATAAAAAATGAAAAAATCCACTCGCTGTGAGGAATCTTATAACCTTGATAGGGTTCATTTGCAAATGACTATCGTTTACAAAAATAGAGAATTATAATAAAAGACAAAAATATCTTTTATTATTTTTTACTGCTTGTACGGACAATCATCCGGTCGATTTTAACGACAGTCTTGTTCACAGTGGACTACTCCCAGGTTTTAAGGTTTTTAGGATAAAATGTCCATTCAGGGGTTTTTATAATATCTTGGTCAATATCGTACCAAGGACTAAGCTTGCTGTTGTTCCAATTGTTTAAAATTTGTATTTCTTGGGCTGGCATGTAGCTTTGTGCGAGTAGTACAATTGTTTTTCCAGTGCTGTCCTTGGCCAGATCAACTACAATGATTGCATGGCCAATAGGAGATCCTTTTTGGATAAAAGTATCTCCAATCTTAACTTCTTGAGTCGTTTTTACACGGGGCAGCTCATCATGTAGTGAAGCCGTATTTGCATAGGCAAAAATATATTCCAAATATTTCCAATAGGTTGGGTAGGCGTAATCTCCTTTTGCGTAGTTTGTAAATGTACGGGGTTTACCGTCTGAAAGGAAGTTGAATTTGATATCCTTGTACCGCTTTTGTTGGTATAAGTAATCTGCCCTGAGCCGCATGACAGCATCCGCGCATTGGTGTAAATCGCGCTTTCCGATGTCCAGCTTTACAACACTGTTGTAGATGTTATTTCTAGGTTTAATTTTTCCATTGTAATAATGTACCTCCCTGTCGATGGGGTACAATGGAAGATTTTCAAGGAAATTTCCAAATTCTTCAGTCCGGTAGTTTGCTCTTTTAAAGCCTTCCGGCAATAAAATGCGTGATTTGACCGTCATCCCAGTGGGGTTAATAAACTGGCTTCCGTCCGTTCGCGCTAGATCCGCAGCGACCGAGTCGAGCACTTGGGCTTTTGGTGCAGCCACATTCGGTTGTCCACAGCCAATGAAAACCTGACACGAGAGGAGTGGAATGAGTACATATATGGATCTCATATAAAATTTTCTGAGCTAGTGTATTGCGTTTATCGAATATACTTAAATCTAGATATAATTCGAAACATAAATCATTTGAGAAAATTAAGAAATTTTTAAGCTACTCATCCGCTTTTTGGATCATTTTCTGATGTAGCTTAGCCGAAGTTAAAAAGAATACGATTATGTCAGGAAAACAGATTTTTCAGACGTCAAGCAAAAAGCGCTGGTACGCTTTTTCATGGATGAGCAGCGCATTGGTGATAGGTTTGATCATTGGTGTGATATGTGTGGTTTATACATTGGGAAAGATTCAGATTCCTCCTTTTCCAACCATTAATACCAACACAGCATTGACCGAAAAGTCCACCGCCAGATTAAAAAAATCCAAACAATTCAAGGAGTTTACCATTGTAAAATCCGAATTGGAGAAGATTAAACGTGACCGTGAGCTGAAGCATTTGAAACATATTGGTACCAAAGACAGGATCAATATGGGCTTTTATGTCAGTTCTTGGTCTAATGAAGTTCGTGAACAGTCTTTATCTGATTTACGCCGAAATATAGGTCATTTGGATATGGTCGCCATGGAGTCCTTTTTTACGGTACCTAATCAAGATACCGTGGTCGATAAAGCGGATACTGCTGCGCTTAAGGTGATCCATCAATATAAGCGTAAAGCAATTGCGCAGATTTCCAATTTCAGTGGTAACGATTTTGATGGGCAGACTGTAAAGGCTATTTTGCTTAATCCGGATAAACAACAACGTTTTATAGACGACATCCTTCTTAAAGTGAAGCGTAATGGTTTTGCAGGCATAAATATCGACTTTGAGAATTTACAGTTGGATGACCACCAGCCATTAAACGATTTTATGGCGCATATCTATACCGTATTTCATACAGAGGGCCTGCTTGTCACGCAAGATATCTCGCCTGAAAATGATGATTACGATCCCATTTCCTTACAAAAATACAACGATTATATTATTTTGATGGCTTATGATCAGCATTCCATTGAAAGTAATGCTGGGGCCATTTCACATCAGGCATGGGTTGAAAAGAACCTGGATGAACTTTGCAATAAGATCGATGCAGACAAAGTGATTTTGGCTTTGGCATGTTATGGATATGACTGGCCGAAAGATCGGGTGGGCAAAACGTTGACGTATGATAACGCCGTTATCTTGGCGCATAATTACAATGCTAAGATTACTTTTGATCCCCAATCTTCCAATCTCAACTTCAGCTATACAGATGGTGCGGGGATGCGCCATGATGTCTATTTTACCGATGCCGCAACTTATTTCAATCTCATCCGCAAAGCCGATGACTGGGGCCTTGCAGGCATTGCTCTTTGGCGTTTGGGAAGTGAAGACGCTCGTTTATGGTCGTTTATTTCCAGATCATTGAATCAAGAAAATTTGAAAAAAGAGCCTTTTGACTTTCGGAAAATAAGTCAGATCAATGTAGGAGGGATTCAATATATTGGCGATGGGGAAATTTTGGATTTGGTCAATAGCCCGGCTCCTGGGGAAGTTAAATTTACTTACGATCCATCGACGCTAATGATTCAGGACCAAGTATATGTAAAAACACCGAGTAATTACGTTATTAAGCGCTTTGGAGAAAGAGACAAGACGGTGGTGCTCACATTCGATGATGGGCCTGATCCGACATATACGCCACAAGTATTGGACATCTTAAAAAAAGAACGTGTTCCGGGAGCTTTCTTTCTTGTGGGTGTGATGGCTGAGAAAAATATGGATCTGGTCCGTCGCGAATACCAGGAGGGACATGAAATCGGTAACCATACTTTTTTTCACCCCGATATGTCCACAATAGGGCCAAATCGTGTTAAGTTCGAGTTGAACGCCACCCGAAAGATCATTGAATGTATAACCGGTCATAGTACAATTCTTTTCAGAGCTCCTTTTAATGCGGATGCCGAACCACAGACAGTGGCCGAAATTCTGCCCGTGGCCCAGAGCCGTAAAGAGAACTATATCAATATTGGCGAATACATCGATCCCAACGATTGGTTACCTGGCCGTACAGCAGATGAAGTCTATAAGGAAGTGATCAAACAACGCGATAACGGGAATATTATCCTATTACATGATGCTGGAGGAAATCGAGAAGCGACCATAGCCGCCTTGCCACGTATTATTCATTATTTTAAATCTCATGGATATAAATTTGCAACGATTGGTGATTTAATGGGCAAAAAACGAGATGAATTGATGCCACCTGTTGAAAATGCTTCCGATTCGGGATTTAGTGGATCTTCCAACCGCTTGTTCTTAGGAACATTGTTTTATGGTAACATCTTCTTGAATCTGGTTTTTTCCATTGCCATTGTATTGGCAATTTTTAGAACAGCAATGATTGCTTATTTGGCAATCCGGCAAAAACAAAAAAGTAAAAAAGAGCAATCTCAATTGGTTTTGGATCCTCGGGAGAAGGTAAGTGTGATCATTCCTGCCTATAATGAGGAAATAACCGTGTTGGCAACTATAAAAAGCCTGTTGAATTTGGATTATCCCAATTATGAGTTGATTTTTGTTGATGATGGATCGAAAGATAAAACTTTTGAGATGGTCAGTAAGGTGTATGGCGATCATCCTAAAGTAAGGTTATTTACAAAACCAAATGGAGGGAAAGCATCTGCGCTTAACTATGGTATCGAGCAATCCGATGCTCAGTTTGTGCTCTGTATCGATGCCGATACTCAACTGAAGACAGATGCGTTAAAGCAGTTGATGAAATATTTTAACCAATCTCAAGTCGCTGCTGTCGCAGGAAGTGTTAAAGTAGGAAATGTCCATAATATATTGACACATTGGCAATCGATCGAGTATATTACTTCACAGAATATGGATAGGAGAGCTTTCGATTTGCTCAACATGATATCGGTCGTACCAGGGGCAATTGGCGCCTTTCGTAGATCTGTTATTTTGGAAGTGGGTGGATTTACAACGGATACATTAGCGGAAGATTGTGATCTAACCATGCGTATATTAAGAGCGGGTTATACCGTGCGAAATTCATCTGAAGCAATCGCTTATACGGAAGCACCAGATACGGTAAAAATGCTCTTCAAGCAGCGTTTCCGTTGGAGCTTTGGTGTGTTGCAGAGTTTTTGGAAAAATAAACAGACCCTGTTGAATCCCAAATATGGCTATTTTGGTATGGTCGGAATGCCTAATATTCTGATTTTTCAGATTATACTTCCTTTATTTGCGCCCTTGGCCGATATTTTTATGTTATTCTCTCTGGTGAGCGGTCTTTTCTCCCTAAGCGAGGTAAATGGTATCAGCTGGACAGGAATTGCAGGATTATTTTCACTGCATAACGGTTTTGGTCAAGTGATGTTTTATTACTTCCTTTTTGTATTCGTGGATATGTTCTTTGCAGGCATTGCCTTTAAAATGGAAGGCGAGAAGCTTAGCAATTTAATTTATTTGTTTCCGCAGCGTTTTTTCTGGCGTCAACTGATGTATTTCGTTTTATTCAAGTCTGTCAGAAAAGCGATTAAAGGTGAATTAAATACTTGGGGTACCTTGAAACGGACAGGCGGGGTGAAAGAGGTAACAACAAGTGCATAGAAATTGTGACTTACACGAGTTAGGCGGTAGGATCCTTCTTGTAATCCTACTTTAGGATTGCTATCGCCTACCAAAAAGTATACAGAGATTTTTAATTGAGCTTGAGAATAGGTACTTTCAATAAAAATAGAAACGACATGAAGATACTTTCCGCTCAGCAGATAAACGGGATTGATAGTGAAACCTTAAAGGATCAGAAAATTAGTAGTCTTGACCTAATGGAACGAGCTGCAACAGTTGTTTTTGAGGAAATTAAAAAGCTTCATTCACGATTGGAGCAAAGTACCTTTTATATTTTTTGTGGTAAGGGAAACAACGGCGGCGATGGTTTGGTGCTGGCGCGTCTGTTGGGTCAACAACAGGCCCAAGTCAAGGTTTATTTAGTGGATGTTAAGGATTACTCCGTAGATAATCTTACCAATCAAAAGCGTTTACCCAATCATATGATTCAAAAAATTGCAGCGGAAGACCAGATTGATATTCCTTCCGATGCAATCGTACTGGATTGCTTGTTTGGATATGGATTAAAGCGGGCACTTACAGCTGACTGGAATGGTATAATTTCCAGTATAAATGGATGTGGTGCAACAATCTATTCGATCGATATGCCTTCTGGGCTGCTGGCTGATGAAAAGACAGCTACAGATGTTCCCATTGTAAAGGCAGATATGGTATATACCTTTCAGTTTCCAAAGATAGCCTTGCTAATACCCGAAAACCAATGGTATGTAAAAGACTTCAAGGTATTGGATATCGGTCTTAGCCAACGTGCAATTGAATTGGCAGAAACCAATCTGTTTTATGTCGACGAGTCCTTCCTTAGGTCCTTTTATCGACAACGAAGGAGATTTGATCATAAGGGAACATTTGGTCATACCCTGATTATTGGCGGAAGTAAAGGTAAAATGGGGGCTGTTCAGCTTGCGCTAAAAGCGGCTCTTCGAGCGGGTTGCGGTTTAGCTTCAGCTTATGTACCTAACTGCGGTAATACCATTTTACAGACTGCCGTGCCCGAAGCGATGGTGATGACTGATCCCCAACAAGATTTCATTAGTCAATTCCCCTTATTGACAGGTTATCAGTCAGTGGGTATCGGAATCGGGATGGGAACAGCATCCCATACAATTGATGCGCTAAAGGTATTTATAACTCAGGTTAATGATACCCCTTTGGTATTAGATGCTGATGCTTTAAATATTCTTGCCCGCGAACCAGATCTTTGGGCCTCTGTTCCAGCGCACAGTATATTAACACCCCATCCCAAAGAACTTAGCCGGATATTGGGTGCTTGGCAAGATGATTTCGAAAAGATTGAGAAAGTGAAAGCTTTTGCGCGTAAACATCAGTTGTACCTGTTAATAAAAGGGGCAAATAGTGCAATGGTTATGCCTGATGGGCTCGTTTACTTCAATAGTACAGGCAACGTGGGCATGGCAACAGGAGGCAGTGGCGATATACTGACAGGGATTATTACCTCCTTGCTTGGACAGGGCTATTCTTCTAAAGAAGCTTTAATTATGGGGGTATATATCCATGGGCGCGCGGCAGATATTGCAGTTAAGACGATTGGTGCCTATTCCTTATTACCTTCGGATACCATTAATCATCTTTCCGACGCATTTATCTCATTAGAAAAAGGATTATGATAGATTGGTACATTGAACAAGTTTTTGCCGCCCGGACCTGGAAACTTCGAAAAGAGGTTTTCGCTCTGGAAGGTAAGTTGGCCGAGGTGATGTTGGAGGGCGATTTTGAAGCGACGCATTTTGCCGCCTACGACGGAAACGAAGTAGTAGGCGTGCTGAGCCTGATTAGTTCAGGTGATACTTATACAATCCATTTCCTCGCTATTGCTCCACATGTAAGACTGAAAGGTGTAGGCACAGCATTATTGAAACATGCGCGACTATTTATCGATACGTTCGGTGGTAAAATGCTCCAAGCCGAAGCGCCCTCTGCACAGCAGCATTTTTGGGAAAGTAATGGTTTTGTTCCTATAAAACAAAAGGAGGAGCTCATGATCACGTATTCATTACCGCTAACCAATGATCTCATGCCCGAGAATGAGCCATGAGGTAGGTTATGGTTGCACACCGGTGCTGCTCCTTGTGATCCTTACGGATTTTCAGCATAGGTGATCCGATCCGCTTCGGTAATGTTACGTATAACCCGGCACGGATTACCTGCAGCTACGACGTCCGCTGGAATATCTTTTGTGACGACTGATCCAGAACCAATGACCGAATTCCTTCCGATTCGCACGCCGGGATTGACGACAACCTGTCCACCGATCCATACATTATCTTCGATTACGATAGGCAACGCAAACTCCCAACCTTGATTTCTTGCTTCAAAATGGAGGGGATGGCCGGCTGTGAAGAGGCTTACATTTGGACCAAATAATACATTATCACCTATGGTAACTGGTGCACCGTCTAATATTGTACAATTATAATTGCTGTAAAAGTTCTCACCAATAGCAATATTGTAACCATAATCGCAACGAAAAGGAGGTTCGAGAAAGAATCGAGTTCCCGTCGATTTAAAAAGTTTTTGAATAATCTGCTTTCTGAATTTCAGGTGTTTAGGCTCCGAATCGTTAAACCGTTTAAGTTCTTCTTTTGCGTATTGTCTTTCCTTAAATAATTGCCCCTCCGAATCGATATAGGGAAGGCCGGCAATCATTTTTTCCTTTGCTGATTTCATTCAATGCCCATTTTTCCGCAACAAACTTAGATAAATTGATTTTTAAATGCAATAGCAATCTACGCCTTGTGAATCTGGGTTATTGAGTTTTCTTTTTTTGCATAATCAATGGCCCTTGTTTTCAACTAAGCATAACCAATGGATACCCTGTTTCCATCAAATGGGCTGCGTTGCAGCGCCAAGTTTTGTAACAGGAGCTTATCTACACAAGGTGGTTTAGCACCTTCTTCCGATTTAATTCATTGCAGTTGTGACAAACAATTTTCCTTCGAAAAGCATTTAGATAATGGACACACGTATGCTACTGCCTTCGTCGTAGCTGTATTCAAAATTATTATTTCAATGAAGATCGCTTATATAAGTACTTACTTGCCCAAAGAATGTGGCATCGCCACTTTTACATCGGATTTGTTGCATGCTGTTGCGTTGCATAATCAGGAATTAACACAGCACGTTTTTGCTGTCGCTGACCGGGACTATGATTATCCCAGTGAAGTTGTCTTTAAAATAGACCAGTATGATCAATTGTCCTATATTGAAGCAGCCAACTATATTAATGAACATGGCTATGACTGTGTGATATTGGAGCACGAATATGGCATCTTCGGTGGTAATAGTGGGATATATATCTTATCGTTGATTAACGCATTGCATATTCCATTGTTAGTTAATTTTCATACCATTCTTGAGAAACCGAATGTCGATGAAAAGGCTATTCTCATTGAAATTGTAAAAAGGGCTTCGATTGTAATCGTCATGAGTAATTATGCGGTTACTTTACTCAAATCCATTTATAGGGTCAATACCACGAAAGTTAGACTGATACACCATGGTGTGCCCGAGTTTACCTTGGAACATGAACTTGCAAAGCTTAAAAAAGGTCTTTCTGGCAAGAAAGTGTTATTGACATTTGGTTTCCTGGGACGCAACAAGGGCATCGAAATGGTGATTGAATCCTTGCCTGAAGTCGTTAAAGATGAACCAGATCTGTTGTACCTGGTCGTTGGCAAAACACACCCTAATGTGTTGGCGCATTCGGGAGAGGAGTATCGGGAGTATCTAGGCAGTCTCGTGGAAGCTTATCAGTTGCAGGAGCACGTCCAATTTGTTAATTCCTTTGTGAGCCAGGCCGATCTGGTAGAGTATCTTTGTGCCTGTGACGTTTATGTCACCCCTTATGTTAATGAGGCGCAGATTACGAGTGGAACGTTATCTTACGCCATTGGTGCCGGAGCTGCGGTGGTCTCTACGCCTTACTGGCACGCCAAGGAACTGCTGGCTGATGGAAGGGGGGTATTGGTCGAATTTAAAAATTCAGCCAAGATGGCTGAAGCGCTTAAAAACTTGTTTTCAAATTTGGATTATCGTACCACCTTGCGGGACAATGCCAGTGCATTTGGAAAGGAGCTCACCTGGAAAAATATTGGCCTCCGGTATACACGGATTTTAAATAAAATCATACCTACCTACGACGGCCTTAAAGAAAACGCAGGATTTAGTAAAGATGAGATGCCTAAATTCAGCTGGAAGCATATCGATAGGTTGACCAATCAGGTCGGTATCTTACAGCACGCAACTTATTCTTTGCCCAATTATAAAGAAGGCTACTGTCTCGACGATAATGCGAGGGCACTTTTACTTGCTTTATTAGCCCAGGATAATTTTGCTGATAAGAAGTTAGACCGCCGTATTTCCACCTACCTGAGTTATATTTATTATCATCAGCGCGAAGACGGTCTTTTTCATAATTTTATGGATTTCCAGCATAATTTCTTGGATGAAGTCGGTTCGGAGGATTCCTTTGGACGAACGATATGGGCCCTGGGGGTGCTTCTTCGTAAAACTAAATTAACCAGTTATTATCAATTGGGACACGAGTTATTTTTTAGAGCTGTGCCGAATTTCGGTCAGTTGCGCTCCAACCGGGCGATAGCGTATACTGTGCTGGGAATTGCCGAATATTTGCATCATCAATCCAATGACGAGGTCATGATAGAGCTGATGCGGACGCTTATCGGCAAACTTGTGCGGGAATACGAAGCGAGTTCAGATGAACACTGGCAATGGTTTGAATCCGTATTGGCGTATGATAATGCAATATTACCTTATGCGTTTTTGACTGCATATCCTTTTTTAAATGATGAGACAATAAAACAATTGGGGCTAACGACATTAAAGTTTCTCGAAAGCATTACGATCCAAAATGGTGCGCTTTCGTTGGTTGGAAACCAGGAATGGGCCAAGCAGGGCAAGCATGTCAGCAAGTTTGGTCAGCAGCCGCTCGATGTTACAGCCATGGTATTTATGTATCGCGAAGCTTTTCGACTGACGAATAAAAAGGTTTATTTTACCCGAATGATAGCCTCATTCCGCTGGTTCTTGGGCGAGAATGATCTTAGACTCGGACTCTACGATGAGGAAACCAAAGGTTGCTGTGATGGACTGGAGGCTTATGGCATCAATAGAAACCAAGGGGCTGAAAGCACCCTCTGTTTCTATTTGGCCTATATTGTGGTTTCTCGTGCCTTTAATGATAGCGATCAGGATTCAAGATAGCCAGCAATAAGTCTTCAAGCTTGATGGTGGCATAAGTCGACTCATAATCAGACATTGCATACGGTAAAATGAGGTGTTCATTGTGGACCAGAGCACCGCAGGAATAAATGACGTTTGGTACATAGCCTTCCCGTTCTTCATCGTTTGGGGTCATCAATGGGCTATGTAGTCGTCCAATTTCAACATGGGGGTTGTCCAGGTCCAGAAGGGAGGCCCCCAAAACATACTCGCGCATCGGGCCCACGGCATGGGTCAGGATCAGCCAGCCATATTGAGTTTCAATCGGTGAGCCACAATTGCCGATCTGGACAAATTCGTAGGGATATTCAGGCTCTTGAATGCGGATTGCCGTTTCCTGCCATATGTTGATATTGTTGGAGTAAGCAATATAATTGTTTTCACCGTCAATGCGACAGAGCATGGCGTAGCGGCCATTTATTTTTCTTGGAAATAGTGCCGCACCTTTATTGGCAATTTCACCATAGATGGGTTTCACCTTAAAATGATAAAAATCTTTTGTGGTGAGCAGTTTAGGAAGGATACTAAATCCGTCGTAGGCTGTGTAGGTAGCATAATAGATGCTCTCATTCTTCTCAGTTTTGAACTGGACAAAACGGGCGTCTTCTATCCCTCTTTTTTCTGTGTCGGCGAGCGGAAATATCACGCGTTCCGAAATGGAAGTGTCCAATGAAAAAGTCATTTCATAATGCGAGGAAGCGAGCCAGAGCGCCTGTTGTAAAAATGTCACATTTTCAAGATTTTCTTCACTCTCCCGCCGCACTTCATCGATGTACCGCTTAAGTTCCTCATACGTAAATGTCTCCGTTAGCTTTTCCTCGAGTTTGGACTTAACTTCCGTTGGTTCCGCATGTAGCTCATTCATCTTCTTTAAGAAGGACTCCTTGTGATACCGGTGGTTTTTAACTTGCATGGGTTTATCCAATAGATTACCGATATAGTCGATATGGATATTATTGTCGACATCCAAGGTGCCCGAGCGAAAAACGATCGAAGAGACATGACCTTCTCCGGTGGCCCTGAAGCTTAAAATAACCCGTTTTTCACCTTTGAATAATTCGGTCTGATCCGGATGTTCGATAATGGAGGGATTAAATAACGCTGCCGATTCAATGGAATATTCCATGGTAAAGTAAGAGCCGATCAGCAACTTGTCGATATGACTTAGCTTCTCCTTTGAAAATGGAATCTTCTCCAAAAGGTGGCTTACCCTGTCAAAATTCCGTTCAAAGATATGGGCAATGCTGCGATGTCTTTTCGTATAGCTTCGTAAAACCTGTCCAAAGACTTCTTTCCGTTCCGACTCGTTAAGGGATAAAATGCGCCTGATAATTTTTATTGTACGGTCATCGCCAAGGAAAAAAAAACGTGCGAGAACTCTTTTCTTATCCGGTTTAAAGTAAATATCCTTTCGTTCAACTTGTACTGGTTTATGCATAATTTTATGTTCATGTTTACACATTTATTAGAACGATCAGCGATTGTCTTTTGTTTTATTCCCCGGCAATAATCAACGGATATCTGATAAAAATCGAGTAACTTTGGCCAAGGAAAAATTATAGATATGATTGATAATAGTTTAGATCAGTTAGAACCAAAAGCAATTTGGAAAAATTTCGCAGCATTGAATGCGGTCCCCAGAGCTTCAAAAAAAGAAGAGCGCGTGATTGCCTTTATGGTAGACTTTGGTAAATCCTTGGGTTTAGAAACAAGCGTTGATGAGATTGGTAACGTGCTCATTAAAAAATCCGCTACTCCGGGAATGAAGGATCGCAAAACGATTGTTTTGCAGTCGCATTTAGATATGGTGCACCAAAAAAATAACGATACTGTTTTTGACTTCGATAATGAAGGTATTAAGATGTACGTTGATGGCGATTGGGTAAAAGCAGAAGGTACCACTTTAGGGGCAGATAATGGTCTTGGCGTTGCGACAATCATGTCGATTCTGGAATCATCCAGTATTGTACACCCTGCTATTGAAGCTTTGTTTACCATTGATGAAGAAACAGGTATGACAGGAGCTTTAGGTTTAAAAGGCGGTGTACTTTCGGGCGAAATCTTGCTCAATTTGGATACAGAGAATGATACTGAAATTGATATTGGCTGTGCCGGCGGGATTGATGTGACGGCAACGCAGTCCTATAGCGCAGAACCTTGTCCTTTTGATATGCTATCTTTTGAAATTACCGTAAAAGGACTACATGGGGGGCACTCTGGAATGGATATTCATAAAGGTTTTGCCAATGCCAATAAGGTAATGAATCGCCTGCTCTATAGAGGCTATGAACATTTTGGATTGCGTATTGCGTCGTTATTGGGTGGAAGCCTCCGCAACGCCATCCCGAGAGAAAGCGTTGCCAAAGTGGTGGTGGTTAAGGATAAAGCAACTGACTTTGTTCAGCAGCTAACACAATTGGCTCAGGATATTAAATCGGAATTTGCAACGACAGAACCAGCTATGGAAATTGTGGTGAAGCAAACTGATGCTTCTTATGCTACAGTCGTTCCCGTAAACGTGCAGGAAAACTTGATCAACAGCGTTTATGCGGCCTTAAATGGTGTATATCGTGTGAGTGCCGATTTTGAAGACTTGGTAGAAACCTCCAATAATATTGCCAAAGTAGAAGTAGGCGGGGAAAAGGTTTCCATCAAATGTCTAACCAGATCTTCTGTTGAAACTTCTAAATTTGATTTAGCCCAATCGTTACAGGCAGCATTTGAACTGGGCGGTTTTAAGGTAGATTTTTCGGGCAATTATCCCGGATGGGCTCCTAATCCGAATTCTGAAATTTTAGAAGTCCTCAAATCCATTTATACGAGACAACATGGCGAAGTTCCGGAAGTCGTGGCGTGCCATGCCGGATTGGAATGCGGTATCTTGGGGACAAACTATCCTGAAATGGATATGATTTCTTTTGGACCAACAATCTTAGGGGCGCACTCGCCGGCAGAGCGTGTCTCCATTTCTTCGGTGCAGAAATTTTGGAGTTTTGTGCTTGATATTCTCAAAGAGATCCCCAAAAAATAAGTCGCAACAGCAGACGGTTGCATTATTTCTGAACGACAGGCCATGAAATCAAAGTCATCGGCGAGTAAACAAAAACGGGTATGGCTTGAGCTATACCCGTTTTTGTTTGTATCATTTTTTCATTTTTCTTGCAAAAAATGAAAAATATCCTTACTTTCAGGATGAAAAAATGATTTAATAGACCAAATTTTATACAAGCTCTCAAATTGAGGGAAAACCTAATCGTGATATAATGACCATAATCCTCATTGTAATCAGCATTTGTTTGCTTATCCTTTGCATAACTTATTTTAAGATCAATGCCTTTCTCGCATTTTTGGTTGTTTCCTTGCTAAGTGGACTTTGTTTGGGAATTCCACCGGCACAGTTGGTAGGCACCGTTGAAAAAGGTGTTGCCGGCGTTATGGGGAGCCTAACGTTGATCATTGTTTTGGGCGCAATGTTGGGGAAAATTGTAGCTGAAAGTGGGGCCGCTGAGATTATTGCTGAGCAAATGGTCCGCTTAATGGGAGAGCGATACCTTCAGTGGGGGCTTATGTTGACGGGTTTTATCGTTGGGATACCGCTATTTTATGGAATCGGATTTGTCTTATTAGTCCCCTTGATATTTTCGATTTCCTACCGGTATAAGTTGCCGGCAGTATATATTGGATTGCCGATGTTGGCAGCCCTGTCTGTAACGCATGGCTTTATTCCGCCGCATCCTTCTCCCGTTGCTCTCGTTGCCCTGTTCCATGCCGATATGGGATTGACACTTATTTATGGTCTTTTGATTGCCATACCTGCTATTATTTTAGGTGGCCCTATTTTTGGAAGATGCCTGAAAAACATACGGGCGAGTCAAGAATCAATTTTTCGGGAGCAAGATCGCTCGGAATCAGCGCAGTATCTGCGCCCGACAGTTGGGGTAAGTTTGGCTGTAGCCCTGCTACCGGTATTGCTCATTGTACTATTTACACTGCTTCCTTATTGCTACCATACAAGTAATATAGCGCTGCAGCAGGGCGTGAAGTTTGTCGGCAACCCCACTGTTGTTATGGTTATCTCGCTCAGTGCAGCAACCTATTTCTTAGGATTGAAATTGCGCCGATCGATGGCCAATGTGATGACAATTTATGAGTCTGCTGTGAAAGATATTGCCATGATTCTGTTGATTATTGCTGGTTCGGGAATCTTTAAACAAGTGATGGAAGACAGTGGAGTCAGTCTCCTTTTGGCCAACACCTTACAGCAGCTCTCCATTTCACCTTTACTGTTGGCTTGGTTAATTACAGCTGTTATCAGAGGTTGTGTCGGCTCGGCCACAGTCGCCGCGTTGACAGCCGCTGGCGTGCTGCTCCCTATTGTTACAGGGGGAGAAGCGGATCCCAATCTCATGGTACTGGCGATAGGGGCCGGAAGTCTGATGTTCTCCCATGTCAATGATGCCGGATTTTGGCTGTTTAAAGAGTACTTTGGCCTTAGCGTAAAGGATACGTTATTCTCCTGGTCGATCATGGAGGCTATTGTTTCCATTGTTGGGCTGCTTGCTGTTTTACTATTGCAATTAATTTTATATTAGCTATTATTTTAAACTTTAAAATCGTTAAAGATGTACAACGCAGATGAACAATTCGAAAAATTAGGTTTGACATTACCGCCAGCGCCGGCACCAAAAGGTGTTTATAAACCATACGTCATTGATGGTAAGTACCTGTATGTTTCCGGTCATGGTCCTGTACAAGATGATGCCACATTGATTATAGGTCGAATTGGAAGTGATATCAGCCCCGAAGAAGGTAAACTTGCCGCGCGTCAAGTCGGTTTGACCATGCTGTCGACCATTAAAACCAACTTGGGTTCCTTGAACAAAATCAAACGTGTAATCAAAGTATTGGGTATGGTCAACTGTACCTCGGATTTTCTTTATCACCCCGGTGTGATTAACGGTTGTAGTGAACTATTTGCTGCAGTTTGGGGAGAAGAGAATGGTATTGGAACACGTAGCGCAGTAGGATTCGGTTCTTTGCCCGATAATATTCCAGTGGAAATCGAAGCATTATTTGAGTTATATTAAACCGAATAGTATGGAAACTTGGTGTCACATACAAAATGTCGATCAAGTCGATTCGCCGGCCTTGCTGGTCTACCCTGATCGCATTGTCAAGAACATAGACCGCGCTTTACACATTGTGCATGGGCGGGCGGACCGATTGCGGCCGCATATCAAAACGAACAAGTGCCGTGAAGTATGCCAGCTGATGATGGATAGGGGGATTACAAAGTTTAAGTGTGCAACCATTGCAGAAGCAGAACTATTGGGGGTTATCGGTGCAAAAGATGTTTTGCTGGCGTACCAGCCCGTAGGGCCAAAGATAGATCGTTTCTTGAATCTGGTGAGCGCCTTTCCCCAAACACATTTTGCCTGTCTTGTGGATCATGTTGATGCAGCAGAGGAAATTTCAGCGCGGAGTCTGTCGAAAGGTTTGCGAAGCGCTGTTTATCTGGATGTTAATATTGGGATGGGACGTACAGGGATAGCTTTAGACGGGATTGAGCGTCTCGTTATGGATATAAATCTCCTGAATGGTATTCAGTTGGTCGGTGTGCATGGCTACGATGGTCATATTCATGATAAGGATTATCAGCTTCGCGAAAAACAATGCCAACATGCATACGGTATACTTGAAACGGCCTACCTGATGGCGCAGACATCCACCTCTAAACCATTGACTAAAGTGATTGGCGGTTCACCGAGTTTCCCTTTTCATGCCGAACGCAGCGACGTAGAATGCAGCCCAGGAACCTTTGTGTTTTGGGATTTTGGCTATGCCGAAAATTATGCAGAACAAGATTTTATGCTTGCCGCGGTACTTCTAACGCGTGTCGTTTCTATTGTTGATCACAAACACCTGTGCTTGGACTTAGGGTATAAATCCGTTGCATGCGAATCGCCGCAGCCTCGCGTCAAGTTTTTCGATCCACGTATAGGTGAAATAAAAATGCAGAGTGAAGAACATCTGGTTGTTGAGGTGACAGATAGTGCGCAGTTCCACTTAGGGGATGCGGTGTATGCTGTACCACGCCATATCTGCCCTACCGTAGCCTGTTATGGCGAACTTCAAGTAGTCCATGAACGGCATGCAGATCAAACGTGGACTGTTTATGCACGAAATAAAAAGATAAATTATTGATATGTACGAATTTGAAATGCCATTTTTGGTCGATGCACATTTGGATTTGAGTATGAATGCCATGGAATGGAATCGGGATCTTCGATTGCCAATTACAGAACTCAACCGCAGGGAAAAGGGAATGGATGACAAGCCCGATCGGGCTAAGGCAACAGTCACTTTTGACGAATTGCGTCGTGGTCATATTGGTTTGGTTGTTGCCACACAAATCGCTCGATTCGTAAAACCCGAAAGCTCTTTACCAGGCTGGTACTCCCCGGAACAGGCTTGGGCGCAGACGCAGGGGCAGCTTGCGTGGTATAAGGCAATGGAAGCCGATGGGCAAATGAAAATGATTTGTACAAAAGCTGATCTGGATCAACATATAGCATTTTGGTCGAATGGCAGCGATCATGTAGATAAGCCAATCGGATATCTGCTGAGTCTGGAAGGTGCCGATTCAATTGTAGATATCAGTTTTCTTGAAACAGCTTATAATTATGGTTTGAGAGCTGTCGGACCAGCGCATTACGGACCGGGGCGATATGCCAACGGAACCGACTCATCGGGCAAGCTTAATGAACAGGGCGTCCTATTGTTGCGGGAAATGGAGCGATTGGGGATGATATTAGACGCAACACACCTCAATGATGATGCGTTTTGGGACGCTGTTGGACGTTATAACGGTGCCATTTGGGCAAGCCATAATAATTGTCGCAAGTTTGTCGACCATAATAGGCAGTTCAGTGACGAAATGATCAAGACTCTTGTTGCGAAAAAAGCAGTGATCGGTGTAGCGCTCGATGCTTGGATGATGGTACCGAATTGGGTCCGCGGTGTATCCGACCCTAAAACAAGCAATTGCTCCATGGAAATCATGGCCAACAATATTGATCATATTTGTCAATTGGCAGGAAATGTTGATCATGTCGGCGTAGGGAGCGATTTAGATGGAGCATTTGGCCGAGAGCAGTGTCCTTATGATCTGGAAACTATTGCTGATATCCAAAAAGTATTTGGTATCCTGTCAAAAAGAGGGTATGATAAGACCGATCTTGAAAAGATTGCTAGCAAGAACTGGCTTAATTTTATGCGAAATGCATTGCCCGAATCAAAACAAAAACCTCCAACACAACTGAATAGATGAAACCAGTATTACGCGTGCAATTGTCCCTGATGATGTTTTTAGAGTATTTTATCAAAGGGGCCTGGTTTGTCACTTTGGGAACATACTTGATTAAATCGCTCAATGCCTCAGGAATGGAGGTAGCGAATATTTTTGCGACACAATCCCTTGGTGCTGTATTTGCTCCTTTTTTTGTGGGTTTTGTCGCCGACAGATACTTTAATGCCGAGCGGGTGCTTTCAGCTTTGCATCTCATTGGAGCTGGACTACTTTACGGGATGTCTCAAGCACCTGATGCAACACATTTTTATCCCTATGTGTTTGTTTACTTTATGGCTTACATGTCTTCGTTATCCTTGTCCAATGGAATAGCATTCCGGCATATAGAAGATGCGAAGAAGTATTTTCCGGGGATACGTGTTTGGGGAACGATCGGTTGGATCTGTTCGGGACTTGTCATCAGTTATTTGTTCCGTTGGGATGCGCCCGAATCGATACGGGCAGGTGCTCTGCACAACACCTTTATTATGGGGGCGGTCTGCTCGTTGTTACTGGCATTCTTTAGTCTGGCTCTCCCAAAAACTCCGCCGCAGGTGAAACTTAGGGATGAAAAATTTGATTTTGGCAAGGCGATCGGTTTGGATGCACTGAAGCTTTTAAAACAGCGGAGCTTTCTGATTTTTTTTGTGACAGCAATTGTCATCTGTATACCTATTTCGTTCTATTATCAAAATGCCAATCCATTTTTGGTCAACGCCGGAATACCGAATCCCACAGCAAAAATGGCATTGGGGCAATTTTCCGAAGCCATCTGCCTGTTGTTGATTCCATTTTTCTTTAGACGCCTGGGGTATAAAAAGATGATTTTATTGGGGATTGCAGCCTGGGCACTCCGTTATTTGTTTTTTGCATACGGCGACGGACAGGAACGTTCATTCTTATTGCTATTCGGAATATTATTACATGGCATCTGCTATGATTTTATGTTTGTAGTCGGCCAGATTTATACCGATAGAATTGCCGGCGAAAAATACAAAGCTTCTGCACAGGGGCTTATTACCATTGCGATGTATGGTGTAGGGATGTTAATCGGATTTTGGGTTGCCGGTGCAGTTTCAGATTATCTAAAAACAGCTTATGCTGCTCAATTTTGGGAATATCTTTGGTTTATTCCTGCAGGTATTTCTGGTTTTTGTCTTGTGTTATTTGCCGTATTTTTTAAAGAGGAGAAAGCGCTGCCGGATGTGAAAGCTCGTTAAAGATGCCTTTGGTCAATTAAAAACAGGGATTTCAGAAAAAATTAAAACATGGAGCATCTTTGATGGGGAGGTGCTCCATGTTATTTATAGGCCTATTATATCATATTAAACCATTCCTGGTATTTTTCACCGATGAAAGGGAGTGGCTTTTGCTCTCCGGCAAATGCAGACATTAATCCCAATATAAGAGCAATGAGTAGGAGCAATCCAACAATACTAAGGACAATTCCGCCAATACCTGGAACAAAACGTAACAGCCCCAAGGCCATTCCTGTCACGGAGATACCTATACTTTGTCGGATATGGAACTGTGCTAAAGCAGTCTTTTCCTTGTTGTTCATAATGATGGCTGCAACAAGGCCGATGATGGTTAAGTAAGAAATAATAGCAATTGTTTTTCCGTCGTTTGACGTAGCCTTTTGAATAGGGGTTCTCTCCATGATCCTTTAATGTAAAATGTTTGACTTAAATATTTAAGACAAATTTAGGAGAGATATCCCTTGAATCCTTTAGCTGAATTCAGGGATATTTTATTTATCCTTCCACACTTTCCAGTAATTGCTTTTCATGGAGTTCAAAATATTCACCTCTTTTATCCATCAATTCAGCATGTGTACCCTGTTCTACAATTTCCCCTTGATCCATCACCAATATATGGTCTGCATTCTTGATTGTCGAGATGCGATGGGCAATAAAAATACAGGTCTTACCTTTCATGATGCGGCTTAGCGAACGGAGAATGGTTTCTTCCGTTTTTGTATCCACGGCTGAAAGACAGTCATCAAAAATCAATACTTTGGGTTCCTTAATTAAAGCGCGTGCGATGGATACCCGTTGCTTTTGCCCCCCGGAGAGGGTAATCCCACGTTCTCCAACAGCGGTTTCAAATCCATCTTCAAAAGCGATAATATTGTCGTATACAGCGGCATCTTTGGCAGCCTGTTCCACTTGTTCCTGTGTAAAGTGGTCTAAACCAAAGCCTATATTATTGGCAATGGTATCCGAAAATAGGAAAACATCTTGTGGGACAAATCCGACCTGTTGGCGTAAGCTTTTGAAATCAAGGTTTTTAATTTCAAGACCATCATAATGAATACTTCCTTTGTCGATATCATACATCCGAAGGAGTAAGTTGGCCAGCGTAGATTTTCCGGATCCCGTTTTTCCGATAATAGCAAGTGTTTTGCCGATCGGGATTTGGAACGATATATTTTTTATCGCCTGAATGCCGGTTTCCGGATACGTAAAGGAGATCCCATTAACCTTGATTTCGCCCTCCAGTTCCTTGGCAGCTGTGCCGTTAACGATAGGAGATTCGGTTTGAAGGAATTCGTTAATGCGTTTTTGTGACGCGGCAGCACGTTGCACCAATGACGTGACCCAAGCCAAAGACATGGCAGGGAAAGTCAACTGGTTGACATAGATGATAAACTCGGCGATATTTCCGGCAGTCACTGTTCCTTTGGCAACTTCGATTCCACCAATATAAATGGTAATGACTGTACTAAGTCCAATAAGCAATAGAATAAGCGGGAAGAAAACAGCCTGTACTTTGACGAGATCAAGAGCCGTGTTCCGATAAATGGTACTTTCCTTCTCAAATTCCTGCATTTTATTTTGTTCTCTGGTGTAGGTTTTGATGACGCGGATGCCAGCAAAAGTCTCCTGGACGAAAGAAGAAAGGTTCGCCAGTTGTTTCTGTATTTTTAAGCTACGCTTGTTAATGATTTTATTAACAAATAAAATAATAACCGATAGGACAGGGATTGGCGCCAATGCATAAGTGGCCAATCTTCCGTTGACGCTATACATCGCATAGATGACCATGATCGATAAAACTACGGTATTGATCGCATACATGATGGCAGGTCCTAGGTAGTTACGCACCTGATTGACGTCTTCAGTCGCGCGGCTCATGAGATCTCCGGTATTGTTTTTCCGAAAGAAACCAAAGTTTAGATCCTGGTAATGATTATAGATCTCATTTTTGAGGTCGTATTCAATATAACGCGAGGTTAAAATGATCGTCTGACGCATAAAGAATAAAAATATGCCCCGCAGCAGTGAAAGTAGGAGCACGACGAAACCAAAAAACAGGAGGCTGGTGCCAAATACCTGATAGATGAGTTCCTGTCTGTCGAAACCATCAAATAGACGGTATAGATAGATGTTTTCCTGAACCAAATCAAATGCTTCGCGAATTACCTTTGCAGGCAATACCCCAAAATAGTTGGATATGATAACGAAAATAACCCCTGGAATCAGTTTCCAGCGGTATTTATAAAAGTACTTATTTAAGTAGGCGAGATCCTTCATATTACGAATACAAAAGTAGGACTAATTCATCAAAATGCTTTACGATTTAAGCGAATTTACTGTCATTCGGAAATCAAATGTTAAGTCTTGGATAAAAAAAGTTGTTATGCACAACGAATAATTTTCCTACTTTTGCATCAAGTACCTTAAAAAATTAAAACAAATTAGAGTAGTACATTTTATGTCAACATCTCAAAATTCTATTTTTGAATTGATGAGCCAGTCTGGCCATCAAAACTTATTTTTCTGTAATGATGAATTAGTGGGCTTGAAAGCTATCGTTGCGATCCATGATACAACCTTGGGGCCTGCGATAGGAGGAGTTCGTATGTTACCATACGAAAGTACAGAAGAAGCTATTGAGGATGCTTTACGTTTATCCAAGGCCATTACGTACAAATCTGCCATCACTGGATTGAATTTAGGCGGGGGAAGTGCTGTTATTATTGGTAATAGCCGTTTGGACAAATCTGAGGTTTTATTGCGCCGTTTGGGCCAGTTTATTGAAGGATTGAATGGTAATTTCATTGCTTCACTAGACGTAGGTACGACACAACGTGATTTAGAACATATTTATACCGAGACTGACCACGTTGCTGGTCTACCAAAGGCTATTCATGGTAGCGGTGTCGGTGATCCTTCCATTTTTGCTGCACAAGGTGTTTATTTTGGTATAAAAGCCTGTTTAAAGGAATTATACGGATCGGAAAATGTTGCTGGTAAAAAAGTTATTGTACATGGAGTAGGTGGTGTTGGTGAACGTTTGATCGCGATGTTACGTGAAGAGAATGCACGTGTATATGTCAGCGATATTACGGAAGAGAAAATGCTGAAAGTGGCGGCTAAGTACAAAGCTGAGCCAATACCTTACAATGAAGTATTCGATCACGAATTTGATGTATATTCTCCTTGTGCGTTAGGTGGTACGGTAAATCCGGAATCCGCACAGAAAATGCAATGCAAAATTATTGCTGGTTCTGCCAATAATCAATTGAAAGATGAACTTGTTACAAGTTCTATTCTGCATGAAAGAGGTATATTATACGCGCCTGACTATTTGATCAACGCTGGTGCATTAATCGGCTGCTATTCAGAAATTCAAAATTACGGCGTAGATCACACTGAATTTGTGATCAAAAATATTTATAATGCGACTAGAGACGTCTTGAAAAAATCAAAAGAAGAGAATATTTCTACTTTTGAAGCGGCTAATCGCATTGCGGAGAAGCGTATCCAAGATATTAAAAAAATCAAGCGGTAGTCTTCATCCCAAAATCGTTCTTACTTATTATTTTATAAAAAAATCGTTCTTTAAATTACTATGTTAAACAGGAGACACCTGAGGGTAAAAGTAGTGCAAACGCTTTATGCGTACAGTCTTTCAGAAGATAAAGACATCAAAACATTTGAAAAAGCACTATTAAAAAATGTGGATGAAGTCTATGAGATGTATATGTGGACACTGAATCTATTAGATGAAGTATCTGATTATGTCTTAATAGATGCAGAGGGTAGAGCTAATAAGTTTTTACCAACTGAAAAAGACTTGTCTTTAACGACCAAGTTAAGTACTAACACTTTTATTGAGTCATTGAGACAAAATCCACAATATGGAGAAGGTGTCAAAAAGTATAAAATTTCTTGGAGTTTCGATCCGGAGATCGTGCGTACGGTATTTTTGCAATTAAAGGATTCCGAGGCTTATTTGGAGTACTTGCAACAAGAGGATCGTTCGATCGGTACGGAAAAGGATATCATCAAGCATATCTTTAAAAAGATTATCTTGAAATCACCGGTTATTGAGCAGGTTTTTGAGGAGAAATTCATCAACTGGCCTGTCGATAAAGAAGTATTGCAAGCGTTGATTGCGAAGACTTTTAAGAACTTTAGTTCAGAAGATCCACGTAAAAATAAACTGGCAGAGATTACGCAAAACTGGAATGATGATAGCGACTACGTCATTGCATTGCTAGGTAAAACTATTCGCAATACAAATGAATATCAAAAGCTTATCTCGGAGAAAACGAAGAACTGGGAGTCAGATCGTATTGCGCTAATGGATACTTTATTGATGCGTATGGCCATATGTGAGTTGGTTAATTTTCCATCTATTCCTGTGAAAGTGACAATAAATGAGTATATTGAAATTTCTAAGGTATTCAGTACATTGAAAAGTAATACATTTATCAATGGTATCTTGGATAAAATATTAAACGATCTGAATCAACAAGGAAGAATCCAGAAGGCAGGTCGTGGTTTAAGAGATTAAAACCAAACGCATAAATAATTTATACGAATGAAAAACTTTGGCAAATATTCGGTTTTAGCTTTGTCGGCAGTACTTTTATTTTCTTGTGGAAATGCACAAAAAGGAAAAGATGAAGGAAGCAAGACAGCGACTGAAACAGCAGCTGCGGATAGCCTTTCTAAGGCGGCAGCACAATTGGGAAAAGTAGAATTTGAAGAGTCTGCATTTGACTTCGGTCAGGTAAAGGAAGGCGCACAGGTAAAGCATACCTTTGTGCTGAAAAATTCTGGTGATGCACCTGTTATTATCTCGAAAGTGACTGCTTCATGTGGTTGTACACAACCTGAGTTTTCGAAAAGCCCTATTTTGCCAGGTGGAAAATCTGAGATCCATGTAACTTTCAATAGTGAGGGACAAGTTGGTAAACAGCAGAAGATCATTACGATTCAATCGAATGCTTCCAATGGCTTAACAACAGTACAGCTAAAGGGCGAAGTATTAGCAAAATAACACATTATTAAACGATATAATAACAAATGAATACAGTATTATTACAAGCAGCAGGTGGCGCCGGTTATGGTCAACTGATAATGATGGTTGGTCTAGTTGTGGTATTTTATTTCTTCATGATCAGACCACAGATGAAAAAACAAAAAGACCATAAAAAATATGTAGAGCAATTAGGTGTAAATTCAAAGGTAGTAACTACAGCTGGTATTCACGGACGCATTGTAGAAGTATCAGACACGACTTTCTTAGTTGATGTAGGTTCAGGTGTAAAAATCCGTTTTGACAAATCAGCCATTGCTTTAGATGCTTCTAAAGCTGCTAACAACACGGAGAAGAGCGCTTCTTAAGCTTTTTTGGGAAAGAAATGAAAGCCAGTTTTCGTGGAAAACTGGCTTTTTTTATGTACCGGTCAAATCTTTATCTTACCTAAGTGCATACTGTCTGTATTACCTCCACCATAGCTCTCTACAAAAAAGATATACACTTCATAGGTCACTTGCTTTTTATGTTTCGGTATATCAATGTTTTGTCTACCCGTTATTAAGCTATTTTTCGCCTCATTCGTCAAAAATGGATATTCAGCCCCATTATACGTTGCATTATACAGGAATAAGAACGAATCATAAGTTCCCATGTCAAATTTCTTCTCCAGATAGGGGTCGTATTCCCAGGTAACCAGAAATACCTGATTTTCTTGATCGAAATCCATCGTGTAGGAAGTGATGGGATTGGGACTTCCTTTGGCAATCATAAATTTTTGCCAGTCCACCACAAAACCGTTCTCTTCCTGAATAAGCGCATGGTTCAAATTATAAGACATTGCGACATCATAGGCCCGTTTCGGATAACTGTATGCCTTGTAGCCTATAGTGATGATCGGGTTTAACATGCTTATATGCGACCTCATAGTTTTGAAGCGTGTTCTACTCAGCAGCTGTTCAGGTGTGGGCTCTCGTTTTTTAACGCGAGGGAGAGAGCGTACATAATTTCCTGTTTTAGTCGACACAAATACAACAGAGCCTGCTTTCCCGGAAACAGTCCCATTAACGCCATTTTTGATGATTGCCATAATGTATTGATTAGCTTATAGATAATTAAGATAAGCATTAAAAAGGAAATATGCTAATACCAGGCAATCCCTAAACACAATTTTTAGTCTATGTTTAGACAGTAATCAGTCATTGTTTATTCAGTCTGCACTGAACAATCACTGAACGATCACTGAACAATCACTGAACAATCACTGGAAAAAGGGATAAGTTGGTTACCAACTGATATTCTTTTGTTGCAGCTAAAAAATTAAATGAGACAATAGGGAAGGGACTACACTCTGTAACAAAAAAGTGTGTCGCAAGAAGTATTTATTAGACGCTCTTTTCCTGCTGACACCAAGCTGTCAATCGAGCTTCTAATTTTGTGAAAAAGAATGCTATGGAAAATCTTAAACCGTTTGACGGGCTACATTGTGAAACTACCGCAACAGGTACTTTAATGAAGCATATTGGCATTGAACTTTCTGAACCGATGCTTTTTGGATTAGGGGAGGGACTTAGTTTTATCTATTGGAAAATGAAAACCATGGACTTTCCATTTTTGGGCGGACGAATAAAAACGGATCTCCTGACGCAGCATATCTGCAAAAATCTCGGTCTCGAACTCAATGTTCATGAAACCTCTTCAAAAGTAAAAGCCTGGCAGGCTGTACGACAGCTCTTGGATGAGGGGCAACCTGTGGGATTAAAACTCGATGCCTATTACCTGGAATATTTTACTAAGCCATTTCATTTTGCGGGACATTATGTCGCTATATATGGCTATGACGATGAGCATGCCTATTTGGTGGATACGAGGCAGCAAGGCGGTAGTGTGAAGACGTCGCTTGCGAGTTTAGCTTTAGCGCGGGCAGAGAAAGGGCCTATGTCGTCCAAAAATTTGTATTATACCATAGCAGGTAATATGGAGAACGTTGACCTGAAAGAAGTGCTGATTGCCGCAATGGTCAATAATGCAAAGCAATATCTTGCACCACCTATCAACAATATTTCATATAAAGGAATTTTGAAGACCAGTGAAGAAGTGATGAATTGGTTCAAGACAAGTCAAGCTATTGAAAGCGAGTTTAAGATGGCTGCAAGTCTAATGGAAAAAGCGGGCACTGGGGGTGCTTTGTTTCGAAATCTGTATCGCGACTTTATCAAGGAAAGTTACGATCTCCTCGGAATAGAACAACTCGCGGTGGTTCATCATGAGTTTGTACAGATTGCATTATTGTGGACATCCCTGTCGGAATTGTTTAGTCAAATTGCTGAGACGGCCAGTTTCGATGCTGTCCAACAGGCATCAGCAATTTTCAAAACCCTTGCCACAAAAGAGAAAAATGCAATGGAAATATTGGCGTCTTTGTGATGAAATGCAGATAAGAACGCTAATTTTTGCGCAAATTGATTAAGTTTGTATCATGGCGAATGCAGTTCGAATAAATAAGACCCAACGGCGTAAGATTAATGTCTTCGTGCGTTGTGTTGGAATTTCGTTGTTAGCTTGGTTATTGTTTTCGATTTCCAATCAATATACTGTGTCCGTTAAGGCAGCAATTGAATATGTCAATCTTCCCGAGAAACGCGCATTTCACCCGCAGCAATCCGATACGGTAAAGGTGAAATTGGAGATGACGGGATGGCAATTCCTATTTTCCAAAGCTGCTTTGGAAACCCCAAAGGTGCAGGTTGACCTAAGCTCTTTAAAAACCAAAGATTGGATTGTTTTTTCCAATCAATTGGGCTTTATCAACCGGCAGTTTCCACATGAACAACGGGTAGTCTCGGTGAGCCCAGATACCTTGTTTTTTGATTTTTCCAAACAGACGCAGCGTAAAGTGCCCGTCAAACCTTTGTCCAATATTGGCTTTAAGCGTGGGTATGGTTTTATTGCTGATACCAAGATTACCCCGGCTTATGTGACGATTACAGGGCCCTATGAGGATGTTTCGGCGATTGAGTATTGGGAGACCGATACCGTTCGCGGGAAGGAAGTGGAGACCGATGTTCGAACAGTGGCAAACCTGGCACGTAACCAAAAAGCGAATATCAATGTTTATCCGACTTCGGTCGAGGTTCTGATGCCTGTAGGGGAGTTAACCGAGAAAGTGATTGAATTACCCGTGAAGGTTGAAAATGGCCAGCGCTATAGTTCTGTTAGGCTTAATCCAAGCAAAGTGGTCGTCACCGTACTGATGTCCGTTAAGGATTATAATAACTATACATCGCGAGATTTTGAAGCTGTGGTAGATCTGGCTGACTGGGAGAAAAACGGGGTGCAATATTTGCCTGTTTTGCTGACCAAAGTACCTGACTTTTGTAAGGTAATCAGCGTTGTACCTCAAAACGTGGACTTTTTTGTACGTAAATAACACTATTTTCATGAAGATTGGAATAACAGGCGGAATTGGATCCGGTAAAACATTTATCTGTCAGCTTTTTAAAGCCATGGCTGTACCTGTTTATAATGCAGATGATGAGGCGAAGGAATTGATGAATACCGATTTACGGATCAAAGAACGCTTGATTGCGGAGTTCGGTAAAGAGACCTATAAGGATGGGAAATTAGATCGGGCTTTTTTGGCCGAACAGATATTCAGCGACAAGGCGAAGCTCGAACTTGTAAATGGCATTGTACACCCCATCGTTATCCAGGCGGCCAAAGACTGGGCCGAACAACAAAAATCCCGTTATTCACTCAAGGAGGCTGCTTTGCTTTTTGAAAGTGGCTCTTACAAGGATCTTGATTATACCATCCTGGTTACTGCGCCTTTACACATACGTGTTAAACGTGTTATGGAGCGTGATGGCGTCACTGAAGAACAGGTCATGGAGCGAATAAATAAGCAACTAACTGATGAAGAAAAATTAAAACTGGCAGACTTCGTCATCATTAATGATGGAACCACTCCGCTATTGCCGCAAGTGTGGACTTTACATCAAAAATTTCTAAAATAAAACTATGTCGATCATATTAGCTGACTTCTTGGTCAGAAAACCAGAAGGTTATTATTGCCGTTATGGTGATTTTTTTATTGATGCGAGCAATCCCGTCATGCACAATGTCGTATCTCATGCCCATGGCGATCATGCCAGTTCGGGACACGATTATGTGTATACAACGCAGGCAACTTCATTGTTTATGACTTATCGCTATAAACAAAACCGCAAAGATTCATATCAGGTTAAATTGTTCAATAGTCCGTTTAAAATGGGTGCGGTCGAAATCACATTTTTACCAGCAGGTCACATATTGGGTTCGGCACAAATTCTGATGGAATACCGGGGAGTGCGCTACCTATACACGGGCGATTACAAAATGCAAGCTGATGAGACTTGCGAGCCGATCGAAGTGCAGCAAGCCGATGTCCTTATTACAGAAAGCACATTTGCAAATCCGGATATTATACACCCAGATCCTGCGGAGGAGATAAAAAAACTCGACGGACATGCCAGCAATATCTTATTAGGTACTTATGTGTTGGGCAAGGCGCAGCGGATTACTGATTTGATCAACAGATACTGTCCGGAGCGAAAAGTGCTTGTGCATAGTGGAATATTGCCCTACCATCGCTTTTACGACCAACACGGGCTGAAGAAATTAGACTATGAGCCCTACAACAGAAAAGAAATGAAACAGGGCGAACAGAATAAAGTTTATTTGGTACCGCCGATGACTTTTAACAGTTATTTTAGGGCGACCAAAGTGTTACGTGCATTTGCTTCAGGCTGGAAACGTTTACAGGCACAGAATGATATCGAATTGTATATTTCAGATCATGTGGACTGGAATGACATTCTTCACTACATTAAGATGGTAAATCCCCAGGAAGTTTGGACACTACACGGTGACGGGACCATTTTAAAAAGTTTTTTTAACGAAAAATTGATCGTGCGTGATGTGCTTTCTGCATAAGCAGGCTGTGTCGAAAAATCTTCAATCGGGAACGTAAATTTCTATTTCATATTGACAACTTTGTCAACAATATAAACCGTGTTTCCACGCCAGGGAAGAACGCCATGATATTCTTTGTAGCGCAGATCGAAGTACTTTCCACTATTGAGCTCCAATTGACGGAATATAGAATCATCTTCAATAGAAAATTCAAATTGGTTGCTGGCGATACCACCCGTTTTGATACTTCCAAACCCCTCCTGGATGAGTTTACCTTCGTATGTCTTGAAAATATTACCCTTTTTTACAGCATAATTAAGATAACCAGATTTTACGCCTTCACCGAATACATAGTAATACTTCCAGTAAACGTAGGATCCACCCCCCACAAGTAGAAAAAGGATCAGCAGAAGTAAGAACTTCTTAAATCCGGATTTTTTCGGTTTTTGTTCAGGCATATTTTCCATAATGTGCTATTTTTAAGTCTTTTTACTGTGGTTTATGAGACTATCAGGACTGGATGCTTTTTCGCCTAACCTATAGTTTCACCTAAAGATAAAAAATTAACGGCATAATAACGAATGGTTTAGATGTAGCCTAGAAAGTTGCCGAGCGTGATTGGAGTAAGAGACTCCCGAGCCTACCGTTTGCGGGCTTTGCTGTAGTTGCTAATTCTATTAGTTATTTTTCGGTTTTCTTAGTCTGTAATGCTAATTTTTGTAAATTTGGATCATGGATCCCGAACAGGTACATCGCAAGATTATTCATTTGGATATGGATGCCTTTTATGCATCTGTAGATCAGCGTGATTTTCCCGAATATCGGGGGAAAGCGATTGCAGTAGGTGGTTCTCCGGATGGGAGAGGAGTAGTTGCGACGGCCAGTTACGAAGCACGAAAATTTGGCGTCAAATCTGCGATGAGCTCCCGAAAGGCTCTTCAGTTGTGCCCCCATATTATCTTTACCTATCCTCGTTTTGACGTGTATCGTCAGGTTTCATATCAAATCCGGGAGATCTTTCTCCGTTATACGGACTTAATTGAACCGCTTTCCCTCGATGAAGCTTTTTTGGATGTAACTGTAGACAAGCAGGGCATTGGTTCGGCTATTGATATCGCCAAAGCCATTAAAGAAGCAATCAAAGAAGAACTGAATTTGACCGTCTCGGCGGGCGTTTCCGTGAATAAATTTGTTGCAAAGATTGCTTCGGATATGGACAAACCCAACGGCTTAACATTTATAGGTCCTTCTAAAATTGTCAAGTTTATGGAGTCATTGCCCGTGGACAAGTTTTTTGGCGTAGGTAAGGTGACAGCAAAAAAAATGCATGAACTGGGACTGTTTACTGGGCTTGATTTAAAAAAACAGCGTGAAGAGGATCTCGTACGTTGGTTTGGAAAGACGGGGCATTTTTTTTACCGTATCGTACGCGGGATAGACGACCGTCCTGTTGTTCCCAATCGCAGCAGCAAATCGGTCGGGATTGAGGATACTTTTGGTGAGGATGTAGAAGTTTTTGAAGAATTAAATACCATTTTGCAACGGCTCTGCAAACAGTTGTGGACACGTATTGGGAAAAAGGAAATATCTGGGCGAACCTTAACCTTAAAAATTAAATATGCCGATTTTGTTCAGTTGACACGAAGTATCACCCTAGAAAATAGTTTTGATTCGGAAGACAAAATTTACGCCACAGCTCATAGTTTGTTGAGCAAGGTTGAGCTGGTGAACAAAGTGAGGTTGTTGGGCGTTTCGATATCAAATTTTGTGGAAGAAGCTGATTTTCCAAAGGAAGGCATACAGCTTGCACTTTTCGAGCAACATCCTTAGTAAGGAATCATCTGGTTTAATCGAGCCCTTGCTAAATCATATGGTACGCGATATGTGAATTAAGCTTGTTACAGGCAAAATCGTCGTTATTTGTCACAATTCTTTATCTTAGCCAAAATAATTAATAAACATATCCAAAAATTAATGAATACGGTATCAAGAGTACTCTTAGGTGCGTCTATCGTTTTTTTTGTGCACGAGGTTGGTTTCGCACAAAAGAAATTGGATTTTGCACAGTCCTGGGGGCAAAAGTCATCGTTGACAGTTCGTACCAATCAGTATCCTGGCTGGGCAGACGGGACAGCTTATCTGGAAAATGATGTAAATGATGGTCGTTTATATCAGGTTAACATTAAATCAGGTCACAGAAGCATTTATACAGTTCCCGCTAAAGAAGGGACGGTTGTTTATGTCGAGAACAATGATATCTTCCTGAAAGGTACCGATGGTGTAGCAAAGAGGCTGACCAACTCTCCTGATGTTGCTGAACAGAATCCGACCTTATCACCGGATGGTAAATATGTAGCCTTTACGCGTAAAAGCAATCTGTATAGCGTGGACGTGACTTCAGGAAAAGAAATGCAATATACAAAGGATGGTACTGATGTGATCTACAATGGTTGGTCATCCTGGGTATATTACGAAGAAATTCTTGGGCGCCCAACAAAATATAAAGCTTTTTGGTGGTCTCCCGACAGCCGGAAGATCGCTTTTATGCGTTTCGATGATACCAAGGTTCCGATGTTTCCGATTTATTCGTCCAAAGGCCAGCATGGTTACCTGGAGGAGACAAGATATCCCAAAGCCGGTGACCCAAATCCGGAAGTGAAGGTAGGAATTGTTCACCTCGAAGGGGGCAACGTTACCTGGGCTGATTTCAACGAGAAAGACGATCAGTATTTTGGCCAGCCTTATTGGGCCTTTGATAGTAAAAATGTGATGGTACAGTGGATGAACCGGGATCAGAACAATTTAAAGTTCTATCAGGTGGATCCAAATTCTGGTGCAAAAAAAGAAATCTACGATGAGCGTCAGGCTTCATGGATCAATTTGGATCACGATGAGCGTATCACGTATCTGGCGGACAACAAATATTATATCCTAAAATCGGATAAGACAGGCTGGGCGCATTATTACCTCTATAAATTGGATGGAACATTGGTCAATCCAATTACTACCGGCGAATGGCAGGTGACGGAATTAAAACGGATTGATGAAAAAAATAAGGTGATCTATTTTACCGCACGTAAAGAAAACTCAGCGCGTTTTGATTTGTACCGCGTGGATTATTCAGGTAAAAACTTAAAACGTCTGACGTTCGGTGAATACTCGCACGATGTGAATGTATCGCCTGACGGCAAGTATTTTATTACCAAATACTCCAATGTGAGTACACCCGATCGGTTCGCTTTGTTGGATAATCAAGGTAAGGTCTTACGTCAGCTAGCGGATAGTAAAGCTGCTGATTTTGCCTCGTATACCTACGGTAAAACCGAATACTTACATCTTAAATCAGATGACGGACTGTTCGATCTTCCATTGACCATCACTTATCCGACAAATTTTGATAAATCAAAAGTTTACCCGGTTGTTTTCAGTATTTACGGTGGGCCTGACGCGGGAACGGTAAAAGATACCTGGAAAGGAACGGCCAATCAGTACTGGGCCAATGAAGGAATTATTCAAGTCTCTGCAGATCACCGGGCATCTGGTCATTTTGGTAAACAAGGTGTTGCTTATATGCACCGCAATCTTGGTCACTGGGAAATTATTGATTATTCGACAATTGTTAAATGGTTAAAATCGCAACCTTGGGTCGCTAAAAACAAAGTACTTATTACAGGGCATAGCTATGGTGGCTATATGACTTGTTTGGCGATGACGAAGGCGGCAGATGTATTTGATTTTGGTATTGCTGGCGCACCGGTTACCTCATGGGATCTGTATGATAGCCATTACACGGAAAGATGGATGGACACGCCTCAAGACAATCCAGACGGATATAAAGCTGGTTCTGTGTTGACCTATGCTAATAATTATAAAGGCGTGTTGCGCATTATGCATGGCGATATGGATGACAATGTTCATTTGCAGAATACAACCCAACTTGTCGATAAATTAACGGATCGAAGCGTCCCTTTTGAATTGATGATCTATCCGGGAAGCCGTCATGGATTTGACCGTTCGAAAAGTAAATATGATTTTAATGAGCGTGCGCGTTTCTACTACCAATACTTATTGGAGAAGCCGCTTCCCAAAGAATTTAAATAGGAAGAGTTAAGGTCAAAATAGAAAATCCCTTATCCATTCGGATAGGGGATTTTCTATTTTTAGCCTGTTTTCATCTATCTGGGATAACAGATTTTCCATAACCGTTCTTTTTATGTTAAAAATGATAAAAAAAGTGATTTTTCTAGGTGTGTAAATTGTTGAAAATTAAAAAATATGGCATCTTTGTAGAAGTTTATTCAAAGAAAAAATGATTCAATTCCTAAAGGAAAGTACTTTTGCCGTTAACGAGGTTTTTAATAAGTCATTGGAGTTGCTGAAAAGGCATTATTTTTCAGTGGCGGGGCTTTGTTTTTTACTATTTGTAACCTCCGGACTGTCTAATTATCTCGCGACCACCATCAGTGATTTCAATGTGGTGTTGAGTGGCTTTATGGCATTTTTTTTCATGGTGATGTATTTTGGATTGAACATGACTTTGTTTAAGTATATTTTAAGCCTGATTGATGGTAACCAGGAGAAGAAACTCGTCCAATGTATCCCGAGTACGAAAGAGCTTGCATACTTTTTTGGCGCTATGTTGAGTATTATGGTGCTTTCTATAGCACTTCTAATGCTATTGGGGGCCGTCTCTTTACCATTCCTTTACCTATTTGAAAATGGTGACAATCGGATGGAGCTGATGAGCAACTTTACGATGTTTGTTGTCTTTGTTGCGGCCATATTGACGTTCATCCTGATTATTCGAGTGGCATTTTATCCGTTTTTCATTATTGATAAACACGCGGGGACATTACGGTCATTACGCTTCAGTTTTGCATTGACAAAAGGCAATGTATTCAAACTATTATTGATTTTGGCTGTATTTGCTTTTTTCCAGTTACTACAGATGTATTTTAATTATTTAGAATATTACATAATTTTTATTATTTTGAACCTCGTGAGCTCGTTTTTGGTGGTACCTCTGGCTAGTATTGTTGTTTCGGTCGCTTACCGATCCATGATGGCGGATTACCATGGGGGAGAAGACCCAAAGATTTTAAATAATATATTTTAATTAATAGCAAAGGTTTTGAGTAAAAAAGGAATTGCCATTTTAGGGGCAACGGGAAGTATAGGCACACAAGCCTTGGATGTGATAAGAGCCTTTCCTAATACATTTGAAGCAATTGTTCTGACTTGTGGCAGCAATGTCACACTGTTGATCCAACAGGCCTTGGAGTTTAAGCCCAAAGCAGTGGTGGTAACAGATTCCCTACACTATAATCAGGTACAGGATGCTTTAAAAGGATATGATATCGCTGTTCTTTTGGGTGAAGCCGGATTGGTTGAAGTGGTGCAGTTGGAAGAAGTTGATATCGTTTTGAATGCAATTGTTGGATCTGCGGGATTAAAACCTACTGTTAAAGCGATTCAATCGAAAAAAGATATTGCACTGGCCAATAAGGAGACACTTGTTGTCGCTGGTGAGCTGATAATGGCCTTAGTGAAAGAATATGGTGTACGCATGCTTCCTGTGGATTCAGAGCATTCGGCGATCTTTCAGTGTTTGACCGGTGAGGAGCATAATCCAATTGAGAAAATATATGTGACTGCCTCCGGCGGTCCTTTTCGTGGGAAAAAACGTGCCGATCTCCTTCAGGTTACGAAGGCCCAAGCCTTGAAGCATCCCAATTGGTCGATGGGCGCCAAAATTACGATTGACTCAGCATCCCTGATGAATAAAGGGCTAGAAGTGATTGAAGCAAAATGGCTCTTCAATCTGTCCATAAATCAGGTGGATGTGATTGTACATCCTCAATCTATTGTACATTCGTTAGTTCAGTTTCAGGATGGTTCCATGAAGGCCCAAATGGGGATTCCTGATATGAAATTACCGATCCAGTATGCACTGACTTATCCGGCACGTTTTGAAAACAGTTTTGAACGATTTAATTTCATGGACTATCCGACGCTCAGTTTTGAAAAAGCAGACATGGAAACTTTTCGGAATTTGGCATTGGCGTATGAAAGCCTTCGTACCGGCGGAAATAGAAGCTGTGTATTAAATGCGGCCAATGAAGTGGTTGTGGATGCTTTCCTGAAAGATCAAGTTGGTTTTTTGGAGATGAGTGAGATTATTGAACAGACATTAGATAAAGTAGAATTCATTGCGACACCTACGCTGGATGATTATCTGGAGACGGATCGTGCCGCAAGGTTAATAACAAAGGAAATAATCAAAGATTAAATTTTAAAAAGCATACATGGGTGTTTTAATTATGGTCGGACAAGTGATTTTAGGCTTGTCAATTTTAATTGTTCTACATGAGTTAGGACATTTCTTAGCAGCACGTGCATTTGGTATCAAGGTGGAAAAGTTTTATCTGTTCTTTGATGCTTGGGGAGTGAAATTATTTAAATTCAATTATAAAGGATGTGAATATGGTATTGGCTGGTTGCCTTTAGGCGGTTATGTCAAGATTGCGGGTATGATCGATGAATCGATGGATACGGAGCAATTGAAGGGGGAGCCACAACCTTGGGAATTTAGATCAAAACCAGCTTGGCAACGTTTAATCGTCATGTTAGGCGGTATTATTGTCAATATTGTCGTCGGTGTTGTTGTTTTTTGGATGCTGACTTTTAAAATGGGCAATACAGACATTAAAATGGATCAGCTGGTAAACGGTATTGTGCCTGGGGCCATTGGTGAATCTATTGGTTTGAAAGCTGGCGATAAAGTGATTGCAATAGACGGTCACCGTATCGAAAATTACTCGGAGCTGATCAGTTCTAAAGTATTGATGGGGGGAGTTGCACTTACAGTTGAGCGTGATGGAGCTACAGCAGAAGTCAAAGTCCCCGCTGATTTATTAAACACGCTTTCCGACAAAAAAGGAGAGAAGTTTATCGAGCCACGGGTTAAAACGACCAGTGTTGCTGAAGTAGCTCCCGGTTCGGTGGCAAGTAAAATGGGGTTTGTGAAAGGCGATAGCATTATTGCCGTAAACGAGACACAGGTTCCTTTCTTCGATCAATTTAAGGCGCAAATAAAAGCGAACAGCAATAAAACGGTTGCGATTAAAGTTTTACGCAAAGGGGCCGAAGTTTCCTTGCAAGGAATTGTTCCTGCAGATGCCATGCTGGGAATAGGGATCAATCGTGATTATTCCATCAAATCGTTTACAACGCAATATACCTTGATGGAGGCGTTTCCGATCGGTGCAAAGAAAGCGTTTACAGTGATTACCGATAACGCCAAAGGATTTGGTAAAATTTTCAAAGGCGAAGTGCGTGCTGATAAAGCATTATCTGGCCCTATTGGCATTGCAACTCTGTTTGGCACGGAAGTGGACTGGATCCGTTTTTGGTCCTTAGTAGGGATGTTGTCTATGGCATTGGCATTTATGAACCTATTGCCTATTCCAGCTTTGGATGGCGGTCACGTGTTGTTCTTGTTGGTTGAGATGATTCAAGGCAAGCCATTGAGTGAAAAATTCCTAGAAAAAGCACAAATGGTCGGTTTCTTCATTCTTTTGGCCTTGATGGTCTTTATATTTGGAAACGATATCTTTAAGTTATTTAAATAAATCAACGGTCGCCGGTCAATGCTGACGGTGACTATTTCTAAAAAAAAGCTAAAAGCCAACGATGGTCGGAATTTCTTCCGACCATTTTTTGTGATATGACAGTGCTAGCAGGAAAAGGTCTTTACATTTGATTTGTAACATTTATGTATGCAATAGCCCTGCATTCACTTCAATACGCTTTTTCCTGCATTCAGGATGAAGGTCTTTCCAACAATAAATGATTTTTTATATTGCATTTAAAAAACTATTTATCTAAGTTTGACCATGGATGGAAGAAATAGAGCAGATGTAAAGCCAGGTATGTTGGTGAATATAATCTTAAAAAAGGACCAGCGTACGGGAAATCTAACAGAAGGCATTGTGAAGGACTTGCTAACATCGTCCTCTTATCATTCGAGGGGGATTAAAGTCAGGTTGACGGACGGCCAAATAGGAAGAGTGGCCGAAATTATTGAAGATGATTTTTAGGAGATAATCTACCGGTCTTCTTTTCTCTTTACCACATCTTTTCTAGCGTTGTTGACGCGAAGAGATTGCTACCTATGATGTTCTTATTGTATAAATCAAACTAAAAGTTTGTTGGATTGTTAATATTGGACATTTTGAAATAAAATTTGTATAATAACATAATTATTGCTAACTTTTTTCTGTATTTTTTATTTTATTACATATTTATATAATATTGTTTTTATAATTACTAAATGACAGCTTATTCAAATGGATACCAAAGATAGATGTACGATTGTCTACGCAGATGATGCGATGATTCATCATGTGTTGATGCGAGCGATGGCTCAATCACATTTATTGGATTTGGTTTATTGTGCATCCAATGGCAGGGAGTTGATCGACTACCTCCATGAAAACGAGCATGAGCTTCCTGAGATATGTATATTAGACCTGCATATGCCTGTATTAAACGGAATAGAAACGGCTAAAATTGTGAAAGAAAGATTTCCCTCGATCAGAATATTTGGGTTGACTTCGAGCAGTGATGAGAATGAGCGGATGGAATTGCGGGACGCCGGGGCAGAAGAGATTTTTTCGAAAGAACAGATGCCTTTATTAATGAAACAACTTGCGCCCAGCCTATAGAACGTATAAATAAAGAAGAAGCCTAACAGATGTTAGGCTTCTTCTTTTGCTTCTAAGGCATCCTTGAATTTCAGCAGTCTAATCCAGGATGGACATTTGCTTAAATCTTTTTTCCATAAGCTTACATGGATGAAGCTTGTGCTCAAGAAACGCTGAACATCGAAGACCTGCATATCTTGCTGTATTTCCAGGGTTTCGGGCAAGTCTTTGGATTGAAAATAGTGTTGTAATTCTTCTGGAGTCATACCACAAAAATAAAGTTTTAAATCCTTATCTCCAACCTCCACCGAGCGCACGATACAGGTCTACAAATGCATCTAAATGCTGTTGTCGTAATTCGACGAGATCCAGGTCGCTATTAAGGGCATTACTTTGCGCGGTAATGACCTCTAGATAGGTGGCATACCCACTTTTAAAGAGTAGACCTGCGTTTTTAACTGCCAGGTGCGCGTTATCGACCCTTTCTTTAGCCAAAGCTAATTGTTCACGTTGCTTGTCGACTGTGACCACTGCATTAGAGACTTCGGCGACTGCCTCGACAACTTTTTGTTGCAGTTGGATTTCGGCTTTATCACGTTCCAATTTAGCAACCTCATACTGTGTTTTCAATGTTTTGTTTTTGAAAATAGGCGTGGTTAAATTTCCAGTTATTCCACCAAGCAATGCGCCAGGGATATTAAACCAATTTTTAGGGAGCATACTATTTACCCCCAATACGCCGCCCACGGTCAATGACGGATAACGCATAGCCTGTTGGATATTCGCATTCGCATTGGCTGCCATCAGTTGAAATTCAGATGATCGGATATCTGGTCTATTGCGGACAATCTCGATTGGGGACCCCAGGGAGATGTCTTTGCTCTCCGCGAAGAGATGCTCGTAAGAAGTTCCTCTTTTGATGCTGTCGGGTAATTTTCCGGTAAGTGTCTGCAGCGCATTTTCCTGGATGGCAATTTCCTTTTCGATTTCGGGAACGAGGGAGGCTGCCAATAGGCGTTGTGATTGTGTTTGTTGGATCGCCAAGGCGGTGATTTCACCAGCTTCATATTGGAGCTTGATCATGCGGAGAGTGCTGTCGTTTAATTGGACGTTCCGTTTGGCAACTTCAATTTTGGCATCGAGCATCAAGAGATTGAAGTAACCTTTTGCCACAGCTGTTATGATCGAGGTCTGTATCGCATTTTTTGCCTCCTGTGTATCCAAATACTCGGCTAAGAGTTGTTCTTGTTTGCTTCCTATTTTCTTCCAGATATCGACTTCCCAGCTAAAATTAATATCAGAGCCAAACATGGATTGATAGACGAACATATTTTGCGGCGCTTTTTCATCCTTATGATCGTAGTATTTAGTCAGAGGACCACTGCCAAAGTCCTTTGATCGCCAGGTACGGTTTCCATTGGCAATTGTTGCATTTACACTCGGCAGGTAGTTGGCTTTATTCTGCGCTAAGACTCGCGTTGAAATCTGCAGGTTGAGCAGTGCAGTTTTCATTTCAAAGTTATTGGCTAAGGCAGAATCAATCAATAGCTTCAATGTGGGATCATGAAAGAAGGATTTCCAATGGATCAGGCCCATACTGGAGGTATCTCCGAAGTAATCCAGCGTATCGCCACGAAAGTTTTCCGGAAGTTTGAGTTTGGGCTGCACATAATCTTTGCCGATCTTACAGGCATTCATCAGGCCTAAGAGGCCAATGATGATCGATATTCCCGAAAGGTATTTTTGTATGTTTTTCATTATTCTTCCTCTTCTTTAGCTAGTTTATCATGTAGTTTTTCATCCAGACTTTTGAATACAACAAAGAGTACGGGGATGATAAAGATGCCGAAAGCTACACCAAAGAGCATGCCGCCGGCGGCGCTGAAGCTGATCGAATGGTTACCGATTGCCGAGGGGCCAACCGTCCACATCAAGGGTACCAGCCCTGCAACAAAAGCCAGGCTGGTCATCAAGATTGGCCTTAACCTAAGTTTTGAACCGCTAATGGCTGCTTCGACAATGCTTTTGCCATTTTTTCGCTCCTGGACAGCGAACTCCACGATCAGAATCGCATTTTTGGCCAAGAGGCCAATGAGCATAATGAGTCCGACTTGCACATAAATATTGTTTTGAAGTCCCACCAGGTTGATCACGGTAAAAACGCCGATCAGGCCGACTGGTATGGACAATAGTACTGCCCAAGGAAGGATATAGCTTTCGTATTGAGCCGAAAGCAGGAAGTAGACGAATAGGATACTAAGCGCAAAAATCAAGATCGTCTGCGAACCGGACTGACTTTCTTCATAGCTCATGCCCGTCCATTCAAAACCGTAATTACCCGGAAGTTTATTGTCGGCCAATTTTTGGATTGCCTGCATGGCATCATCAGTACTGTAGCCTTCCGCTGGCGTAATATTAACCGCTATCGCGTTGTACAGATTGTAGCGTGTAATAGTTTCCGGACCCACCGTCTTTTCTAAAGTTAATATGGTGTTAATAGGAACCATTTCGCCTTTACTATTCCGCACAAAAATAGAATTGAAGGATTCGGGATCCTTCCGGAAGTCGAAATCCGATTGAACATAAACGCGGTATTGGCGACCAAACCGGTTAAAATCACTCGCCTGTACACGTGCAAAATAAGACCGTATTGTAGACATAAGATCTTTGATTTCGACGCCCAGCGATTTTGCCTTTACGGCATCGATATTTACTTCATATTGAGGGAAGTTTGATTTAAAGCTTGTGTAGGCGCTGCGAATTTCAGGCAGCGTATTGAGCTGGTTAATAAAGGTATCTGCAATGGTGTTGAAATCCCGAATGTCACCACCCATCCGATCCTGAAGAACCATTTCAATGCCGGCAAAGTCTCCAAAACCCTGTACGGTAGGTCGGGGGAACACCGTAAACGTTGCTTCATTGATCTGGGATAGATCATGCCTAATGGTATCCATAAACGCATTAATGTTTTTGATGTGCTCGCGTTTGGCATGTGGTTTTAAGGTAATGTAACCAGCAGCAAATGCCGGGCTCGAACTTCCGTCCAGGGCATTAAAACCAGAGACTGTTGTCATGCCATTGATGTCCTGTCTTTTCTTTAAAATACTATCGGCACGATGAAGAACCTCAGTAGTCCGACTCAATGAAGCGCCGGGAGGGAGGGCAATGTTATATGTAATAAAGCCATCATCTTCGGTCGGAATAAAACTTTTGGGCGTTTTAATCATGAACACGATGCCAAGTGCTGTAATTAAAATTAAGCCTGCCCAGGCTATTTTTTTATTCTTGATCAGTATTTCTACAATAGCGACATAACGGGCCGTCAGCCGATCAAAAGACGTATTGAATGCTTTAAAGAAACGATCTTTAAATTGATTGATTTTGCTGCTTTCTTGATTGGTATGCTGTTTCGGGGCTTTCAGTAGGAGAGCACATAAGGCTGGACTTAAAGTTAAGGCATTGAGTGCTGAAATCAGAATCGCCGTTGCCAAGGTATAGGCAAATTGGCGATAGAAAATACCTGCTGGCCCTTCCATAAATCCTACAGGCAAAAATACAGCAGCCATGACCATGGTTATTGACAGGATGGCTCCCGTAATTTCGGACATCGTCGACAATGTTGCGGCTCTGGGTTTCAATCCTGTGCTGTGCATTTTTTCATGGATAGCTTCGACGACGACAATGGCGTCATCCACTACGATTCCAATAGCCAACACCAGGGCAAACATCGTGAGGACATTGAGCGAAAATCCAAAAAGCTGCAGAAAAAAGAAGGTTCCCACCAAGGAAACTGGGATTGCAATTGCCGGAATCAGGGTGGATCGAAAATCTTGCAGGAAGATAAAGACAATAATAAATACCAGGATAAACGCCTCAAAAAGGGTGTGCTCCACTTGGTTGATCGATTCGTCGATCTGATCACGTACTGAATAGGTCACCTCATAGTGTAGGCCTTTTGGAAATGTTTTTGATTGTTCTTCAAGAACCTTTCTGACAGCAATATCGATATCATGGGCGTTGGAACCACTGGTCTGTGTTAAGTTGAGTGTAAGACCGGGATGGCCATTCACCTTGTTGTCGCTGCTTAAATTTGTAGCTCCGAATTCTACCCGGGCCACATCTTTTAAATAGAGCACTGAACCGTCGGTGTTGGTTTTGATCACAATACTCTGGAATTCCTCCGGTGTGGTGAAACGCCCCTTATGACGGATCACTGTTTCGAAAGCTTCATCCGAGGTTTCTCCAAATTTGCCTGGGGCAATCTCAAAGTTTTGATCTTTTATAGCATTCATAACATCTTGTGGAACGAGGTTATAAAGGGCTAGTTTTTCTGGGTTCAGCCAAAGGCGCATCGCATAATCCCTGGCCCCCAAACGGGAAACTTGAGCTACGCCATCGACACGCAGCAAAGGTCGCATCAGGTTAATCTGTGCATAAGCCTGGAGAAAGGTTTCATCGTAGGCGCTATCCTGGTGATCGGAGTAGAGATTGATGGTCATGATGACACCGGTTTGCCGAGGCATGACCGTGATGCCGGCTTCATTTACTTCGGCAGGAATGGAACTGATTGCTTTGGAAATCCGTGTCTGTACGTTGACCGAAGCAATATCAGGATTGGTACCTGTCTTAAAGTACACCGATACACTTCCTGATCCTGAATTGGAGGCAGACGACTTGATATAGGTCATATCCTCTACACCATTGATGGCTTCTTCGATAGGCAGCAAAACACTTTTTGCTACGGTTTCCGCATTAGCACCGGGATAACTTAGTGAAACAAGCACACTTGGTGGGGCAATTTCTGGAAAGCGCGAGACAGGCAGGAGTTTTAGGCCCACCAAGCCTAAGATAACCAGGATAATAGAAACCACCGTAGCTAATACAGGCCTATTTATAAATGTTTTTAGCATATACATAGAATTTTAAACACGCTACTTTTGGTGCATAGTATGCCTGGCACCGGGTAGTATGCAAAAATGATCGATAATTATTTCTGTAAAATCGGGGTCACTGGTGAACCGTCGGTTAATTTGTCAAATCCGCTGGTAATAACGCGATCGTTTTCCTTGAGGCCTGTATAGACGATATAATTGTTTTTACTTTTGCCCATCAGTTGGATATTTCGTTTTTGCGCCTTATTGTTTTGGTCCAGTATATAGACAAAGGTTTTATCCTGCAATTCATTGACGGCTATCTGCGGAATTTGAAGAACGTCTTTTTTTACTTCGGCAATCTTAAGGGTGCCGCTACTTCCGGATCGAAGTATGTTGTCGTGGTTTTGGAAGGTGGCGCGCAAAGAGATTGCTCCCGTAGTTCGGTTAATCTGGCCATTGACGGCGTCGACAATACCTTTTTTTGAATATTCCTCACCATCTGCAAGGACTAAAGTAACTTCTGGAAATACGAGCTTTTGATTCTGGTTGTATTTTTTCCCTTCCAAGCTATCTTTTTTTGCCTGTGCTTTGGAAAAATAAAGAAAGTCAGATTCATTCATGGAGAAATATACATACACTTCCTGGATGTCTGAAAGATAGGTAAGGGGTTCTTTATCGCCTTTTGATACCAAATTTCCAATACGCTTTGGAATGCGGCCAATGTAACCACTTACCGGAGCGGTGATCACTGTAAAATCTTTGCTGATCTGCGCTGAACGTACGGCTGCGATGGCCTGGTCCAACGTCGCCTTGGCTACTTGATAATCTGATTTTGCCGACGCCAGTCTGACATCGGAGATAACGTCGTTTTGAACCAACGGTTTCAACCGGTCGACTTCGAGCTGTGCATTTTTAAGTTTGGCTTTGGCGACTTGCTCCGTAGCAACCATGTTATTGAGATTTTCTTGGTAAGTAGAGGGGTCTACCTTGAACAGTTTCTGGCCTTTTTGAACAAATGAGCCTTCATCGATATAAATTTCCTGAAGCAGCCCTTCGACCTGTGGGCGGACCTCCACGTTAACTTTACCTTCTATGGTTCCCAAATAATCCTTGATGGTGGTGGCATCAGATTTAGTGACGGTATAGACTGGCAAGGCTACGTTTTTTTCTTTGGTTTTATTTTCTTTTGAAGAACTTGAAGAACAACTTACCTGTGTGGCTAAGGCTGAACAAATCAAAAAGGTTACGTTAAAAATAGATAATGTTTTTTTCTTCACAATGCTTGATTAATTTTTACGATATATGTGTTGAGTAATATGAATATTACAATATAAACGACAAATCGTTTAATTATTGTGAAGATTAACATTTGTTAACACCTCAAATTTTAGTTAATAAGCGTTCAATTATTAATCAAAAATAATAGTTAATAGTTTTAAGGGGTTGATAGTTATGGTTTTATGGAGAGGGATACATCATATTTTCCTAGAAAGGGAAAATATGATGTTGGTTGAAATACAGCTTAAAATTTAAGGTGCTTCACGGTCAATCCGTTATTGATAAGCTGTTTTAAAGCATCAATACCTATGCTGATATGTGCTTCTACATATTTTGCTGTAACTGTTACATCACTGACAGACGTTTTGACTCCTTCGGGTACCATTGGTTGATCCGAAACCAGCAACAGAGCACCTGTTGGAATCTTATTGGCAAATCCGACACTGAATATCGTTGCGGTTTCCATATCCACGCACATGGCACGGATTGATTTTAAATATTTTTTGAAGGCTTTATCATGTTCCCAAACTCGTCTATTGGTGGTGTATACCGTTCCTGTCCAGTAGTCACGTTGGTGATCCCGGATTGTCGTGGATATGGCCTTTTGCATGGCGAAGGCGGGTAATGAAGGTACTTCGGGTGGAAAGTAGTCATTGGAAGTTCCCTCACCGCGGATAGCGGCTATTGGAAGAATCAATTCGCCTACAGGAATTTTTTTCTTGATTCCACCGGTTTTACCCAAAAATAGCACTGCTTTTGGTGCAATTGCTGATAATAAATCCATAATGGTTGCGGCCATTGGACTTCCCATCCCGAAATTGATAATGGTGATGCCTCCGGCAGTGACGGATTGCATCGGTTTATCTTCTCCATAAATAGGCGCATTATCATGCATTTCAGAAAATAGGTGTATATATTTCGAAAAGTTCGTTAAAAGGATATATTCCCCGAACTCTTCCAAAGGTCTTCCGGTATAACGGGGAAGCCAGTTGTTCACGATTTCTTCTTTGGTTTTTAAACCTGGTGTGATCGGACTATTTACGGTATTCTTTGCACTTTTCTTTGTTGTCATAGTCATTAAATTTAATTTCTTGAATCTCTTATCTTCCTGTCAACATTCCGTTATGGCTATGTTATTATTGTAATATAAGATTTTTAATTCTTTTCTAAAAAAAAATCCCGTTCAGCGAACGGGATTTTTTTAAGCAACTTTAAGCTTTTTTAAATCAGACTTTTCGAATTTCTTCTTCGCATAGTCTAGCGTGATTTCCAATGCTTTCTGTCCCGTCTGCTCTTTCGTTGACGGAATTTCAAACATGGCATCCAGCATAATGGCTTCGCATATACTGCGTAGGCCTCTGGCTCCAAGTTTAAATTCGTCAGCTTTATCAACAATAAACGTATAAACGTCAGGATCAAATTTTAGCTCAATACCTTCGTATTCAAACAGCTTTTTATATTGTTTTACCAAAGCATTCTTTGGCTCAGTCAGAATACTCAGCAAGGTTTCCTTATCCAGCGGGTTTAAGTAAGTTAATACAGGAAGACGACCAATCAGCTCTGGAATTAATCCAAAGTTCTTTAAGTCTTGCGGTGTAATATACTTGTACAGATTGTTCAAGTCAATTTCCTCTTCGTCCTCGTTCATTTTATAACCTACTGTCTGGGTACGCAGACGGTTTGCTATTTTCTTTTGAATACCGTCGAATGCCCCACCACAGATGAATAGGATATTGCTTGTATTAACCGCGATCATTTTTTGATCAGGGTGTTTACGGCCGCCTTGCGGTGGAACGTTGACAACTGTACCTTCGAGAATCTTCAGTAAAGCTTGCTGCACACCTTCACCCGATACATCTCTCGTAATAGAAGGATTGTCGCTTTTACGTGCGATTTTATCAATCTCATCGATGTAGATGATACCACGCTCAGCGGAAGCCACATCGTAATCTGCCGCTTGCAGTAAACGCGTCAATATACTTTCGACGTCTTCCCCTACATAACCTGCTTCGGTCAATACTGTAGCATCCACAATACAGAAAGGTACATTAAGTATCTTGGCGACAGTTTTTGCCAGCAAGGTCTTACCAGTGCCTGTTTCCCCCACGATAATCAAATTGGATTTTTCGATTTCGATCTCGTCTTTATCCACTTTCTGATTTAAACGCTTATAGTGATTATAAACGGCTACTGAAATTACTTTTTTGGCATCATCCTGACCGATGACATATTGGTCCAAGTGGGTTTTAATCTCCAAAGGACGGATCAACTTTAAAGCTGTCTGTAAAGTTTTACTTTTTCGTTGTTTTAATTCTTCTGCCAAGATTTCGCCTGCCTGCTGGATACAACGGTCACAGATGTGCGCACCGTTGCCAGCAATAAGCATCTGGGCTTCATTTTTGCTTATGCCACAAAACGAACAATGAATGTCTCTATCGTTATTCTTTGCCATTGTTATTTAATAATCTCCTTCTTTGGAAGTAAAATCTCGTCAATCATACCAAATTCTTTGGCCTCATTAGCCCGCATCCAGTAATCGCGATCGGAAGATTTTTCTACCCATTCGTAAGTTTGTCCAGAATGATCTGAAATAATGGTGTATAATTCTTCTTTTAATTTCATCATCTCACGTAAGTTGATTTCCATATCGGCTGCAACTCCTTGAGCGCCACCGGAAGGTTGGTGAATCATGACGCGTGAGTGGCGTAAGGCTGCACGTTTGCCTTTTGCACCAGCAACTAAAAGAACAGCGCCCATAGATGCTGCAATACCGGTACAGATGGTTGCTACATCTGGCGTAATATATTGCATGGTGTCGTAAATTCCTAGTCCAGCGTATACGCTTCCACCTGGTGAATTGATGTAGATCTGGATATCACGTTGTGCATCGGTAGACTGTAAGAACAAGAGCTGTGCCTGAATAATATTGGCAACCTGATCGTCAATACCGCTTCCTAAAAATATGATACGGTCCATCATCAAACGTGAGAATACATCCATTTGTGCAACGTTCAGTTGACGTTCTTCAACGATGTAAGGCGTAAGGTTTGTCGGAATGCTAGTCTCTGTACGCGCAATGAAGCTATCAACATGTTGACTTCCAATACGGTGATGCTTTACTGCATATTTTCTGAATTCGTTTTTATCTATATTCATCTTTTTATTTTTTCTATTCTGTAGGACTAATATAAAACTATATTTTAAAAATCAAATAAATTGAAAAGATGTTTTACATCTACTTTACATTTTTTCGGTGCTCCCCGTTCAAGACCTAAGGGAGACTGAATCTCCGGATTAATTTTTATCTATTTCATGCATAGCTCCTTAGTCAATTTCGTTGTAGTTGGGGAGGTCTTCCAAAAATTCGTAAGACTTTTTGATAAAATCAATTTTACAATAATAATGATTCATACCGTTGCTTACTAGCAGGTATGGTATACGGTGAACTGTATTATAATTTGCAATTTGCTCAAATACTTGTTGTGTAATTTTTATATGAGGTGCCTTAAATTCGGCTAAGACCACCTTATGCCCGCTGCTGTTATAAATTAACAAATCACTTCGTTTCTGCAGGTTATTTAATTTCAAACCGCCTTCGATGTGCATCAGTGCCTTGGGATAATTTTTCATGAGCGACAAATAGTTGATCCAATGCTGCCTAACCCATTCTTCCGGTGTTAATACCAGATCCTTTTTTCTGAGCTCATCAAATATATAAATCGCATTGTTCTTTTTAGATATTTTAGCTTGATACGGCGGTAAGTTCAGTGGAGTCGGTGAAAACATACACAAATATACTAAAATTTTAGCAAAAAAAATACATTCATCAGGCATGAAATATGGTGTTTTTTTGCTGACGAAGATGATTTTTTGTAAAAAACCTCAGGTCTGCTTTTGTGGCCGTATTGCTTGACCAGAATTGTGGAAGTTGTGGTGCTAAATGTTCATGGCTTTAAACCAATAGCTTAAAGTGATGGTCGTACATGAATCAATTATAAAAGCGTTAATTCGGCAAGGTTACTCGCTTAAATTGCCATTAAAATCGTAATTTTGCTTCCTATAAAATGTCCATAGTCGAACTAGATACACCATGTGAAGATGCAATAACATGGGACATTTTAGACTGTAGCAGATTGTTTGGATGCGGGAAAGTAATGGGGCAACCGATCTGCAGTGAAAAAATAAATAAATAGACCGGGTACTCCATAGCAACTTTAGACAAGTTGCCGCGTGTAAAGAGCTTAATTGGGCCCAGGGAAAATAAATACTATCGATAGTTTAAATATGAACATCAATCCGATCTTATCCGATATTAAGAACAGGTCTTTTAAACCAGTGTATTTATTGCAAGGGGAGGAGAGTTATTTCATTGATACCATTGCTGACGCCTTGGAAGCGACGGTGTTGAACGAAGCACAAAAGGGCTTTGATCAATCGATTTTCTATGGAAAAGATATTGATATATCTACCATTGTCAATGCAGCAAAACGGTATCCCATGTTGAGTGATTATCAGGTGATTATTATTAAGGAAGCGCAGGAGCTGAAATGGAAATCGGATACGGAAGAACTGTTAACTAAATACCTGGAGCATCTTACACCGACAACCATTCTTGTGTTCTGTTTTAAACATGGGAAATTTGACAAACGCAAAAAGGTCTATAAAGTCTTTGAAAAAAAGGGACTAGTTGTTGATGCGGCCAAACTATACGACGATAAGGTTGGCCCCTGGATTGGGACGTATGTGAAAGATGCGGGCTGGCGCATTCATCCGCAAGCTGCGGTGATGATTGCGGATTATCTCGGTAATGACCTGTCCAAGGTGTCCAATGAACTTGACAAACTGATGCTTAATGTTCCGAAGAGCCAAGAGATAAGCATGGAAGATGTTGAACGGAATATAGGTATTTCCAAAGATTATAATGTTTTTGAATTAAATACTGCTTTGGCTAAACGTAATGCCCTAAAAGCATATCAGATCGTCGATTATTTTGTCGCCAATCCCAAAAATAATCCACTGGTGATGGTTATTGGACAAATTGCCACCTACTTCACGAAGATTCTCAAATACCATTATCTGATAGACAAATCCGTCGCGGCAAAAGAACTGGGGGTACATCCTTTCTTTCTAAAAGAATACGAGCTTGCTGCACGGAATTACAATAGACGGAAAACTTTCGATGTGCTTAATGTGTTGAAGGAGACCGACTTGAAATCCAAAGGTGTCAATGTGCCGAGCAATTTCAATAGTGAAGAGATTTTAAAAGAAATGATCTATCGGATACTTAACTAATTCCATCCAACAGCAAAAACACCAGAAATGGTGTTTTTTTTTACACAAATTTAATAATTAAACACTTGTTTAAATTAAACGTTTGTTTAACTTTGTCGCGCATTTAGCGAGAACGTCTTTTATTATCGCTATGAATATGCGATGGTATCTTTAAAAGATCGAGGTTTAAAATGGAATTTAACGAGAAACAGATTGATATTTTACTTGCAGCTGAGCGTCTTTTTGCAACAAAAGGGTTTGATGGGACTTCCGTGCGTGATATTGCCAACGAAGCGAATGTAAATGTTGCAATGATCAACTATTATTTTGGATCAAAGGACAAGTTGCTGGATACGTTTTTCGAGTGGCGTGTTCCTGATTTTATGATCAATGTGGATGAGTTGGCGCTTATTGACAATGCGCTGGACAAAATAGACGCGATGGTAGATCGATCAATTAAATCGATGAATTCGCATCGTAAGCTGTATCATATTATTACCATTGAAAGTTCACTAAAACAGCGGATGCTGATCTCTGAAGCATTCAGAAAGCTCAAATTGCATAACCTGGAGGTTATTTCTTCCGTGATCAATGAAGGTGTAGAACAGGGGGTGTTCAAAGGTGGATATGATCCAATTTTAATCCATTCGATGATGATGGGAACTTTTATGAATTTCCAAATGAATCATTGCTTTTTGCAAGATCAGTTGCATATCGATAACGATGAAGAATATGCAAATTATATAGAAACAACTTTAACAGAATTTATACAGACAACAATTAAAGCTTTATTGACATATGAAAAATAAGTTGGCCAATTTGAGTGCTTTATTGCTTTTAAGTCCCATGGGTTTGTTGGCACAGGACAACAAGCACATGACTTTGGAAGAAATAATTCACTTGGCCGCAAATCAAAGCGTGGAAGCGAAGTCTGCCGACACCAAGATATTAGGTAGGCAGCTCGAGGTGGAAACGGCCAAATCGAAACAACTTCCTGATGCAAAATTGAGTGGACAATACATGGCTATGACCACACCAAATGTGAATTTAAAGTTGGCTTTAGGTGAGGGGGGATCTGCTCCAGATATCGCTGCAAACCAATTGTGGTTAGGACAGGCTTCGGTGAGTATGCCAATCTATACCGGTGGCAGAATTAAGGGCGGCATTGATATTGCAAAGGATGTATTGAAAGCCGAGGAATACAATGCTGTAGCGAGCAAAGAACAATTGGCTATACGTGCAGTAAATCTTTATTTGAGTCTTTATAAGGCTCAGCAAACCAATTTGTTGATTGCTGAAAATATTAAGCAGTCGGAGCAACGTGTTTCGGATTTTAAAGCGATGTTGGATAATGGTTTGATCGCACGTAATGACTTATTAAAAGCAGAACTGCAGCTTTCAAACTATCAGGTTTCGCTTCAGGAAGCACAGAAAAATATCAAGGTGCTGAATTATCAATTGGCTAATTTCTTGAAAATTGATGAAGATACCCAACTGGATCAGATCAATTTGGGCGAAGTCACAGGTGTGGATTTGGGCTTAAAAGCATCATATGATGCAGCAAAAACCTCGCGCTCAGATCTAAAATCGATGGAATCGCAACGTTTGGTTGCTGAAGATCAGTTGAAAGTAACAAAAGCGGCTGCCATGCCAACTGTTGCTGCAACAGCTGGATACAATGCTTTTGGTCTTCAAAAGGTGGTTACCGTGACGAATGCTGCCATGGTTGGCATCGGCGTTTCTTACGATATCGGTTCGCTTTACAAAAATAAAAGAGAAGTGAATGTGGCAAAAAACCGTATCAAGGAAATTGATGAGCATATTGAATTATTAAATGACAAGGTAAAAGTGCAGGTTCAACAGGCCAATGAAAACTATATGCTGGCACAAAAGCAGGATGTGGTCTATCATCAGGCGGTGGATCAGGCTGTTGAAAATTATCGGATCACCAAAGATAAGTACGATAATGGTATCGCAGATACCGACGACTTGTTGACCGCAGACGTACAGCAGCTGCAAAGCAAGATCAATCTGGCAATCAGCAAAGCAAACACCATTGAAAAATATTACGACCTGCTGTTAGCAAATGGGTCTTTAAACATTAAATAGCAATTAATCTAGACATGGAAAATACAGTAGAAAACGCACCTGAAAAAAAAGGTACAAATAAAAAATTTACAATTGTTTTGGCTGCATTGGTCATCTTCGGAGGGGCTTATGGGGCGTATAAATATATGCATGGCCAGGCGCATGAGACTACAGACGATGCACAGGTGGAGAAAAACATGAGCCCGATCATTCCACGGGTGGGTGGTTTTATCGCTAAAGTCTATGTAAAGGACAATGATTTGGTTAAAAAAGGGGATACGTTATTTACCATTGAGAGTCAAGACTATCAGGTTCGTGTGGACGAGGCATTAGCAGCCTTGGCAGCAGCTCAAAGTAGCTTTGATGTTTCAAAGGCAGATGTATCTGCGTCTTCGGCTAATGTGGCGATCTCAGATGCAACGATCCAATCTAATTTAGGCAGCATCGATGCGGCACGTATTCGTGCTAAGCAAGCGAACAATGATTATATCCGCTACCAAAACTTATACAATAACCAGTCCATTACGAAACAGCAGTACGAGCAGGCATTGACTGCGAAATTGGAAGCCGACAAGCAGGTTGAAATTTTGCAACAGCAACGCAATGCCAGTGCGTCGCAACGTAATGCAATCGTCAGTAAGACTACAGTGGCTTCAAAACAAACTTCTGTTGCTGAGGCGAATATAAAAAGAGCGAATGCACAGCTTGAGGCGGCTAAATTGAACCTTTCTTATACCGCGGTACTGGCTTCTGTGGATGGTCAGGTATCCAACATTAAGGTTCAGCCTGGACAAATGGTCAATCCAGGTCAATCTTTATTCTACATTGTCGATAATATTGAAACTTGGGTAGTAGCCAACTTTAAAGAGACGCAATTGGAAAAAATGAAGCCTGGTCAAAAGGTGGGGATCAAAGTGGATGCTTATCCTAATATCGAATTTGAAGGTGAAATAAATTCTTTCTCACCGGCGACAGGATCGCGTTTTTCTTTATTGCCGCCAGATAATGCGACTGGTAACTTTGTGAAGACTGTTCAGCGTTTACCTGTAAAAATCAAATTAACAAAAGACAATAAAGCAGAAAATGTGGCTTTGCTCAGACCGGGCATGAATGCTGACGTAGATGTGCATGTTCAATAACTATGGAAAATTTAAATCAACAAGATAGTCTGGTTGAATATGGTTTTCGACGTGTTGTAATCACGATTACAGCGGTGCTTTGTGCGCTGTTGGAAATCGTGGATACAACCATCGTCAACGTGGCTCTGAACGACATGAAAGGTTCGTTGGGGGCGACCTTGACAGATGTGGCATGGGTTATTACGGCTTACGCAATCGCCAACGTAATTGTGATTCCGATGACCAGCTGGTTGTCCCAACAATTTGGACGGAGAAATTACTTTGCTGCGTCTATTATCATATTCACAGTATCTTCATTTTTATGTGGTAACGCGACCAATATTTGGGAGCTTGTTGCATTTCGTTTTATACAAGGGATGGGCGGGGGAGCGTTGTTAGTAACAGCGCAGACCATTATTACAGAGAGTTATCCGAAAGAAAAACGTAGTATGGCTCAGGCTATCTATGGTATGGGGGTAATTATTGGTCCAACGCTAGGCCCACCGTTAGGTGGATATATTATCGATAATTTCTCCTGGCCATATATATTCTATATCAATGTGCCGTTAGGGATTATTGCGACCTTGTTGACCTTATCTTTTGTGCGCAGTCCTAAATATAGCCAAAAGCAATCTGCAAAGGAAGTGGATTGGTTTGGTATGATCTTTTTGATCATGTTTATTGGTTCCCTTCAGTTTGTATTGGAACATGGACAACAGGATGATTGGTTTGACGATCCATTGATTTTAGGCTTGTCAATCTTGTCTGTTTTCGGACTATTATTCTTTATATGGCGGGAATTGGTCTATGATAAACCGATTGTTAACTTGCGGGTATTGAAGGATAAGAATTTGCAGGTTGGTGTAGTGATGAGTTTTATTCTTGGTTTCGGCTTGTTTGGATCGACTTTTATTATTCCAATCTATACACAGTCGATATTGGGATGGACGGCCACAGACGCAGGTTTGTTATTGTTGCCAAGTTCAATCATGACCGGTATCATGATGCCTTTTATTGGGAAGATGATCCAAAATGGTGTTCCCCAAAAATATATGGTTGCCGTAGGACTAAGTATCTTTTTTGGCTTCTGTTTTTGGATGTACAGTCTCATGACCAATGATACGGGAGCAGAGCACATGTTTTGGCCCCTAATTCTCCGTGGAGTTGGCTTAGGATTGTTGTTCGTACCTGTCATGACACTCTCCCTATCGACATTACATGGTAAGTCAATCGGTGAAGGAGCTGCCTTTACAGGGATGATGCGCCAGCTGGGTGGTTCGTTTGGTATAGCCTTAATTACGACATTTATTGCCCGTGATAGCCAAAAACATCGCGTCGATCTGGTGGCTAATTTAGATCCAAGCAAGTTTGATGTGCAACAACGGGTGCAGCAATTGCAAATGAGCTTTCAGGCGAAAGGTTTTTCGCCCAATGAAGCTTTGGCCAAAGCACACCAGATACTCGATATGAGCGTGATGAAACAGGCTACTGTATTATCCTACATGGATGTGTTTTTATATCTGGGTGTGGTATTTTTGCTGTGTGTCCCCTTTGTTTTGATGATCAAACAAGGAAAGACGCAGATCGATATGTCCAGTGTGCATTAGCATTTAAATAGTCAGGTAAGCTGGTATCACGGTGACTTGTCAGTAAAGTACTGGTTTCGTTCAGTCAGAAGTCTTCAAAAAGTGTTTAGCTTTTTGAGGATTTTTTTGTGCATTTTCTTTTGCGATAGAAAAGTCCTTAAGGTTGGCGTTTGGTCTTGTCTAAACAGGAGCAAGCATACCTTTGATCAATTGAAAAACCATAAATTGAAAAACCTGATTTAAAATTGATTGTTTAATAATAAAGAGTTTGAAAGAATTTATCTTTTGGCATCAGAAAAGACGAATCTTATCAAATAGCGATTCAGGTAGATTGTTTGTCTTTAAAATAGCAAATGGATGTATACGGAAAAACTTAATTTTTTGGCATTTATCATTCCCTTATTTTTAATTCTGATGGTGTTGGAATATGGGTATAGCCTCAAAAAACAGAAACGTTTTTATTCTTTTGATGAATCGATCTCAAATCTTAATGTTGGTATCGTTGAGCGTATGTGTGATATGTTTTCCGTTAGTTTATTTTACTTTTTTTTCGTTTGGGTGTATCAAAATTTTGCGATATTTCACATTGAAGCTAATGTTTGGACCTGGGTTGTACTTTTCCTATTTACAGATTTTCTCTGGTATTGGTATCATCGCTATAGCCATGAAATAAACCTATTGTGGGCTGCGCACGTTGTACATCACCAAAGTGAAGATTATAACTTTACGGTGGCGGCCCGGATCACCATATTTCAAGCCGTTTTCCGTTCGCTATTTTGGGCTTTTATCCCCCTTTTGGGTTTCCCGCCCTTTATGATGACCGCTATTCTGTTGATTCATGGCGTATATCCATTTTTCTCCCATACGCAGACTGTTGGAAATTTGGGTATTTTGGAGCGGCTATTTGTAACGCCTTCCCATCATCGGGTGCATCATAGCAGCAACGAAATCTATCTGGATAAGAATTATGGGGATATCCTGATTATTTGGGATAAGCTGTTTGGAACATTTATATCGGAACAAAAGGAGGAGCCTTGTGTCTATGGGCTCACAAAGCCCATTCACCGCTATACTTTTCTATGGCAGCATTTTCATTATTTATTTGAAATTGGTTTGTCATTTAAGCGAGCGAAAGGATTTAGGAACAAAATGCGGACTATATTCGGTAAGCCTGACGATATACAGCCTGAAATTCGCGAAGAACTGGAAGAGCGCATATTTGCCGGAGCTAAGCCGCAAGTTCATGCGCAGGCGTTAAGCCGCTATATCTTTTTTCAGTCCATGTTGACGATGACACTTCTTTTTTTCTTTCTGCTTTATGGTAATTATCAGCAACTGATACAACTCGTTATTGGCGGGGGGTTTTTTTTTTGTTTTGTTTTTTTTTTTTTTTTTTTAATTAAAAAAATAAAGAAAAAAAAAAAAAAAAACCCCCTTTTTTTTTTTGGAATCCTTCCCCTTCCCCCCCCCCCCCCCGAAAAAAAAAAAAAAAANNACAACTCGTTATTGGCGGGGGATTTATTCTTTGTAGTGTTATTTGTATTGGAGGACTTCTAGAACATGAAGACTGGGTTTTTCCACTTGAGATGCTGCGGTTATTCTTATTACTACTGTATATTGGTCTAACTTTTTATTCACCATTGGGACTTGTTTTGGTAGGATGTTTCGCTTTGATTCAATTGATTTTTTATCGACCGTTAGCAGTTCGCTATAAAAAAGTTTTGCGTCTTGAAAGACGTTGAATTTATCCGTATGAGTTCTTGTCGTTGGAAGTAAGCATCTATTGTTTCATATTTCATCATTTAATTGATCTTTTATCTGTATAGCAAGCAAGCAAGCAAGCAAGTAAGCAAGTAAGTTCTATAAACAATGCCTTTTGAAGAGCTTTCCGCGTGGATGACAGAAGCAGTCAACTTGATGCGGTATTAAATTCAATTATTTATCTGCTGCTGTAATTAAGTCTGCAAATGATTGGCAATAGGATCTGGCCATAATATCCCAGCTATATTGTTTTAGGGTATTCTGTTTAAATTGTAGGCTTAGCTTTTTATAGTGGACTGGATCTTCTAAAATGGCTTGAAGTTGTTCGATCCATGCGTTTTGGTTTTCGCTTGGCAGGAGAAGCCCATTGTAATTGTGTGTAACGGCGCTTGTAATTCCTTCTAATTCGGCGGCAACAACAATTGTGCCTGCTGTGGAAGCTTCTAGGCAGACGAGCCCAAAGCCTTCCATATCACCGGCCATTTCAATATTGGGCATCAAAAAGGCCTGTGCGTTGGTCAGGAGGCTTTGCAGTTGTTCGAATGGAACTTTTCCAAGATGTTCAATTTTTTCGGGGTATGCTTTCAGTAATTTTCGGATGGCCCCTTGATCGGTGGGAAATCCGAGGAATAGGGTGATTAAATGATTTATCTTTTTTGGTGTAAGCTGCAATAGGCGTTCTTTCCATTGCGGTTTTTGATCGAATGGCCCCACCATTAGTAATTTGAAATCGCCCTGAATCGCGGGGATGACATGTTTCATCAACCACGAGAAGCCCTTCCGCTTAACAGGGCGTCCCAAAGTGATAAAATAGGGCCTGCTTTCGCAGGTTGGTTCATTGTTTTGAGTGGAGCAGTGTATCGGATCTACACCGTTGGGTATAACAATGATTTTGGATGGATCGATACCGCGTAACTGTGCGGCGTCGGCGGTGGCTTGGCTAACGGCAATAAGCTGATCAAAAGTGTTAAACCGCGGTATAATCTTACGTTGAAAATAACGAAGTGGAAAAACGATATCCAGACCGTGAAGCGTGACAGCACGTTTTAAATGGGTATATCCTTTGTGAAAAGAGGCGAAGGATGCAATTAATCCATCATTAAAGTGGATAAGCTTGATGCCGGGGTTATCGTTAATTTTGGCTAGAATGCGGCGATTCAGTAGGAAGAAGAAGGCTAAAAGAGGTTCCCTATTGTCATAGACTAAGGTGTGTACCTTCAAGTAAAGAGCCGCAGTATTGATCAGTTCAAAGCTTTGTTTTTCCATACCGCCAACACTTGGGGGATATTTGTGGCTGACAAAAAGTATTTCTATTTCAGAGGGGTACATGTACTGGTTTCTTTTTGATGCATAGATAAAATATAAAACCCAGTGCTACCCAGGTGAGCTGTCGGCCGCGACGTAATAATGAAGCACTGAGCCAAATACTACCTCCTGTAATACCGATCATATGGAGTAGGAGCTTATTGGCGATTTCTTCAATACCCAGTTGTCCTGGAATAAAAGCACCGATGCTTTTTAGCACAATGACGCTCATATCTACTATTAAACCATGTATTGGTTGTACTGAAACACCCAAAAATTTTAGAATATAATAGAATTCAAGGCTGCCAATAATCCAATGTAGTGCAAAAAGTAAGTAAGAATACCAAAAAACCTTATTTTGATGTTTATAAAAGTCTTTTACACTCCAAAGTAGTGACTGAACATGCGCTTGTGTTTTTCCAAAAGGTGTTGCTGTTGAAGCCTTGGTTTGTGAGGGACTTTTTGCAGCTATTAACCAGTAAAGTATCAAGATCATCAAAAGAAATAAGAACATACAGATCATATAAATTACTGGGCCTGCGTAGCGTATAATTTCATTTTTTAAAGGAGAAAATATCAACCAAATCATAGCAATCAAAAAGAGTGTCAATTGAGACAGTACGGCAGTAATACGGGATATTGCAACCGAATTCAATCCTTCTTTTAAAGGAATGTCATAACGGGTTATCAATTGTGCCTTTAATAAATCGCCACCGATAATGCTGGTGGGATTGAATAGTCCAACGGTTTCCCCGATTTGACGGACGGCAAAGAGTTCGAGCAGATTGACCTTCTTTTTTGCAGGGCCTAAACATATCCACCAAGCTAATGTACCTAAAAAATAGGCCGCGCAAGTTGTAAACAAAATAACGATGAAGCGATAACCAACAGAGGAGAGCTCTTTTTTCAACGCATTTAAATCGCTTTTCGCTAAAAAGATCGTGATGGACGCCAGAATCAAAAGTAAAAAAACACCTTTGATGAGTTGGCTTGGGTTTGTTAATTTGCCCATGCCAAATCGACTTCCTGTGTTTTGTCTATCAATAGTTCAATGTCATTAAAATAGCGTCCAGCTAGTCTATTCCAATCCAGTTGCCCAACATAGGATAGACCTTCAATGACGAGATTCTTTTTTAAGCTTGCGTCGGAGAGAATTTTTTTGAGGTAGTAAACATATCCAGCCGCATTTTCAGGTTGACACTTAAATCCATTTTTTCCGTGCTGAATCAAGGAGGCCGAGCCTCCGCCGTTGGCGATAACACAAGGAAGTCCGGATGCTAATGCTTCGACGACGACGTTTCCATACGTTTCTGAGACCGACGGAAAAACAAAGGCATCGGCCGAAGCATATAAAATTGCGAGCTCATCATGGCTTTTCTTTCCTAAGAAAATAGCTTTAGGCATCTCTTGCATCGCAATTATTTTGGCTGTTCCTTCACCGACAACAATGAAATTATAGTCGAGGTTTTGAGCCTGTATCTGTTGATAGATTTCAATAAGCGTTTTAATATTTTTTTCCCAGACGATACGACTGACAAAAAGGATTGTTGGTTTGTCATTCTTTGTGATGGTCTGCAGTTGAGATAGATTCTTTTTTTGGGGGTTAAACAGAGCTGTGTCTATTCCTCTTTGCCACAGTTTTAATCCTTCTTGTTGTAAGCCGATCTGCTGTAATTCATTTAGAATGGATTTGGTCGGTACATAGACAATATCACATTTGTTGTAAAAGTTATTCATTGCTTTTTTCATCCATTGTTCAGTCGGTTTGACTAAGGGTAATATGTTTTTGAAATAATAGGCAATGTATGAAATGAAGTGTGTATGATAGATTGTAAGGACAGGAATACCTTTCCGTTTGGCATAATTCAATGCAAAAAAACCTAAAAGGGAAGGAGTCGCAATATGGATCATGTCGGGAGCAAATTTATCTAAAGCGAGCTCAAGTTTCTTTTTAATAAGCTGTGGAATAGCGAGACAATAATCGTCATTGACCGGTATTTTGAATGTGGGAACCTTGTAAGAATGGAAAGTTCGAAATTGCGTAGGGCCGCCGCCATAAATAAAGAAATAGTTGAATTTCTGCTGGTCTATACGGTTTATCAGCTGAAACATTGTCCGTGATGCACCGTCAAAATCCTCGACGAGTATCTCTGTAAAGAAGGCTACCTTTCTCATGTTATTCTTATTAGGGGTTGTATAAAAATAGTTGAAAGCTGTAACCCCTATGCTATGCAGGTATTAACCTTTTGTCATTATAGTGTTTATAAATTATTAGTTTTTAATGATTTGTGCATGATTATTAAAAGTAGAATTAATTGAATATGATAATAGAGCTAATGTTGGTGGAGTACCTTTGGAGTGAACAAAATATTCAGTCCATGCTATTAGATCTATTGTTCGAAAAAAAAATTAGACCCAAGGGTTTTCGAAAGATTGTCATCTTATTTATTTGTGCGTCTGCCGGTGTTATGTTGGGTTTTAAGTTGAAGCCAAAACAACAGCCGAAGTTTAGTAATTCGGTGTATGCAGCTATGCCGGAGGCGACATACGGAAAGCTAAATTTGTTAACATACAATATAGCTGGCCTTCCTGAATTGATTTCCAGTGCTGTAACCGAGCGGTCTTCCAGTATTACGTCGATCGGCAATCGGATCAATGCGTTTGATATTGTCAATGTACAGGAGGACTTTAACTACAACAAGTTTCTTTACAGCGAAAATAAGCATAGCTACCGAACGGCAAATATGGGTGGAGTACCTTTTGGGGACGGGCTGAGTACACTTTCAAAATATCCGATCGTAGAGTTTGAGCGAATAAGCTGGACCGATTGCAATGGTGCAGATTGTCTGACGCCTAAAGGCTTTTCTTATGCTCGAATTCAATTGGCCAAGGCAGTATTTATTGATGTTTATAATGTACATGCTACAGCGCAGGATGATCAGAATGCAACGATTGCCCGGCAGAAGAATATAAATCAGCTAAAAGCCTATATCAAAAAGTATTCGGCTGGCAGACCACTTTTGATTATGGGTGACTTTAATGCACATTATGCTTACGAGCTGGATAACATCGGTTCTTTTCAGAAGGACTTAGGTTTGGTAGATGCATGGGTAAGTTTACGCAACAAAGGTGATATTCCTGCGCATCAAGCGAACTTTGAAGCGAAAACGGCGTTGGAGTTAACAGAGGATTGTGAAGGTATTGATAAAATCTACTATCGCAACGATCATCATTTGCTATTTGAGGCAAAGAATTATCAGGTTCAAAAAAAGCTTTTTCAAAACGAAAAGGGCCAAGATTTATCCGATCATTGTGCAGTGTCCTTACAATTAGGCTGGCGTATTGTCAAACCGTCGGTTCAGTAAAATAAAAACTTTCTCAATTCTTTCATATCAATCGCGATTAGCACTGAACCCCTCAGTGCTTTTTTAATGGACATCAAAAAAGCCCCATAAAATGAATTATGGAGCCTTTATTAAATTGGGATAAATTATCTTATTTATTTATACATTTCTTCACGTTGTGCTTTCACTACATCGCTATTAATGTATTCATCGTAAGTCATCAATTTGTCGATGATACCTTTCGGCGTCAATTCGATGATTCTATTGGCAACAGTTTCAGTCAATTCGTGGTCACGGGATGTGAACAACATGGATCCTTTAAAATCAGACATTCCATTGTTCAATGCAGTGATAGATTCCAAGTCCAAGTGATTGGTTGGTTCATCGAAGATCAGGAAGTTGGCACCTTGAAGCATCATACGGGAGAACATACAGCGCATTTTTTCTCCTCCCGAAAGCACAGATACTTTCTTCATAACCTCTTCACCGGAAAATAACATTTTCCCCAAAAATCCCCGTATAAACTGTTCATCTGCTTCTGGGTTAGTTGTATATTCTCTCAACCACTCAACCAAATTATCACTTTTTCCTTCAAAGAACGCGGCATTTTCAATCGGCATATCGGCAGGAGTGATGGTAACGCCCCATTTGAATTCGCCGCCGAAATCGGTGTCTCTACCAGTGATAATATCGTAAAATGCTGTGGTAACCAATGAATTTGGACCTAGAACAGCGATTTTATCGCCTTTATTAATCATAAACGTGATATCCTTAAAGAATACCTCGCCATTGACCGTTTTGCTTAATCCTTCAACTTGTAGCGTTTGATCTCCTGGTTCACGATTCATGGTATTGAACATGATGGCAGGATATTTTCGGTTGGATGGTTTAATCTCGTCAATATTGATCTTATCCAAGGCTTTTTTACGAGACGTAGCCTGTTTGGATTTGGAAGCATTGGCAGAGAACCGACGGATAAATTCCTGGAGTTCTTTTACTTTATCTTCCATCTTCTTGTTTTGATCAGAACGTTGCTTTAACGCTAATTGAGAAGATTCGTACCAGAATGAGTAGTTACCCGTATAGATTGTCATCTTACCAAAATCAATATCCACTGTATGCGTACATACAGCATCCAAGAAGTGACGGTCGTGGGATACAACGAGGACGATTGCTTCGTAACTCGCTAAAAAATCCTCTAACCATGCAATGGTATTAATATCCAAATCATTGGTAGGCTCATCGAGAATCAAAATATCGGGTTTACCGAATAATGCTTGCGCTAAAAGTACGCGCACTTTTTGGTTACCGTCGATTTCAGAAACCAACTTATAATGTAGTTCTTCTTTAATACCCAAACTGCTCAATAAAGTTGCGGCATTTGATTCGGCATTCCATCCATCCATTTCAGCAAAAAGACTTTCCAATTCGCCGGCACGTTCGCCGTCGGCATCAGAGAAATCCTCTTTCATGTAAATGGCATCTTTCTCTTTCATGATTTTGTAAAGCTCTTGGTTACCCATCATGACAGTTTCAAGAACAGTAAACTCGTCGAAAGCATAGTGATCCTGACTTAAAACAGACATGCGTTCGCCTGGCGTGAATGCCACTGAACCTGTCGAAGGATCAACTTCCCCTGAGATAATTTTTAAGAAAGTAGATTTACCTGCTCCATTAGCGCCAATAATACCGTAACAGTTTCCAGGTGTGAATTTTAGATTGACATCTTCGAATAGTACACGTTTACCAAAACGAAGGGAGAGATTTGACACATTAATCATTCAGCAATGAATTTTTTGTATTTTTGATTGTAAATATTCTGTTTATCAGTGTTTTATGTTGTTAAAGTAAGAAGTTCTTTTGATGTACTGTACACGATTGTACAATAATATTTGTGTATATTTGAAACATATAATTTACAAATCATTTACAAAGAACAATGGCTACTGTCGCAGCAGTTATACTTAAACATCATAAAAAACAAGACGGCACTTTTAATGTAAAAATTAGAATTACCCATAAAGGATCTACTGTTTACATAGATACAAACATCTACGCCGGCAAGTCTGATGTTGATACAAAGATACGATTAAAAAAGGTATTTATCGACACATACTTGACTTCTACAGTGAATGATTACCGGAAGAAATTAAACGCCTTGGGGGCTAAAGTTGACTACATGTCAGCATCTGATATTAAAGAGTATTTTTCATTGGAAGATGAGGTTATCGATTTTATTAAGTTTGCAGATGAAAACGTCCAGGGATTAATACAAAGTAATAGAAAGAGTACCGGCTTAAGACGGAAAACCAGTGTCACGTTCTTTAAAAGGTTTTTAAATAAAACTCAATTTAGTGTAGATCTTATTACTTCTAAATTACTTCGCGAGTTTGAAAAATATTTATTCGATAATAAATATGCTGTTAATACTGTTCGAAATACGATGGCAGATATAAGAGCAATCTTCAATGAAGCAAAAGATGTCTATAACAATGAAGAATTAGGTATTGTTAGAATTCATAATTCGCCATTTTCTAAATATTCACCTCCGGAATCTCCCGAAAGTCGGAAAAAGGGATTGGAAATTTCCACACATGCAAAATCCAATTCTTCTAATATGGTCGAAATCGACCTAAAAGAGATTGTCGATACTATTAAATTTATTAGAGATGTGCATATCGAAAATACAGCAGATTCTATAGCTAGGGATTTATTTATGCTGTCTTTTTATATGTGTGGGACTAATGCTAACGATTTTCATGCTTATTTACTAGACAAGAATATCGAACGATTTGGCTACAACAGAAATAAAACAAGAGGGAAGAGAAAAGATAAAGCTTTTATTAGCATTAAGGTCACAGAGGAAGCAAAGCCATTAGTTGAAAAATATGCTGGTTATCTGCAGGAACGATATGCTCTGCCTAAGGCAATAAACAACAGGCTTTCGGATTCTTTCAAACTTCGATTGGGAGATGTATTTGGAATCCCAAATTTCACCTATTATCACGCTCGACATTTCTTTGCAACCTTAGCAGGATTTTGTGGCTATGATGATTTTGATATCCAACGCGCATTAAATCAAAAGACAAACACTATGGCCGCTGTATATACAGCACGAGACTGGTCCAAAATTGACGAGATCCAGCGTGCAGTACTGGATCTACTCAAGGATGAAGCCGGCATCCACGATTAAGTATACGGTGAGAATTAGCTTTGCGTCTTAATGCCTGCAGCTTTTTCTAGCTCTGATAATCGAGCTTCCGCCAAGCCTAATCTGGCTAAGATTTCGGAATTTTCTGACGTGCTCTTTTTCGTTGTTATGCCAGTTAAAAGCCAATTGATATCCATTGAGTATTTATTAGCCATATAGATTAGAATCTCAGGATTTGGAAATCGGTGCCCGTTTTCTATTCTGGACATCACTACTGCATTGCCAACTTCTTTCAAATCTTCTTGAGTAATTCCTTTTTCTTTTCTGAATTGTTTAAATCTTTGACCGATCAAAGCTAAATTACTATCTCTATTTTCAGTCTGTGTAGCCATATATCTTTATTTTATTATTTAGATTTTTATGTAAAACTTCGAAACAATTGTTACCTAACCATAGGTAGGGCGAGCAACGGCCAACTTGCTTTAAAGTTGACTTGAAATATAAATTACTTAAAAACGACTGGTCGAAAAGGTCATAAATGAAATCTGTCACTTCTCGCACCAGGTTCTCATCTTCATCTTGATAATTTATGTTTACACACATTGCTATCTTACTTAAGATCCTTGCCCTGTTGGTGCCAAAGCTATTCATCTCGATCAGTTTAAGCCGTAAATTTTTAGGTTTTGGCTTAATATGTATTCCGCCAGCTAATATTCCATTTTCTGACAAAGAACTTTCAAGAATATGTTTCTTTATAATTTTGAAAACCTTCAGTTCAGCAGGGGAGTAGTCGGCATTATAAGGCATTAACGGAGCTCCCTTTTTATAACATTATAAATTTGCTCGATTTCGTCCATGAATACCTGTATATCTGGGTACTTGTCTTTATCAGGATTAAGAGATCTTAAAATTAGTTGCCCCGTTTCAAGATCCTGATGAGCGATCTGTTTTGCGACGATACCTTCAGTTCGGTGCACAAAAATCCAATTAGGCCATTGATGATTATGAAGCTTACTTTTCCATAGCTCACGTTTTACTTCTCTTCCTGTAGCAATGGTCCCATCCGGCATGGCCTCTTTAACATCTCCATTATCCATGCTGTGACCACTGATCTCAAATGATCTGTATTTTCCTCGAACGTACTTATCAACGGTTATATAATGTTTCGGCAACTCTTCTATAAATTCTTTATCGGCATATCCAGTTAAATATCCAGCTTGTGCATAGACAGGTACTAGTTCCGTCCCCATGCGGTAACGACCTGGTGAAATTTCTGTGAATTTTTGATCCCCATCTTCATCATAAATTTCCGGGTTCCCAATATCCTTTGCGTTTGAAATTGATTTAGTATTTGAACCCGTTCCAAAAACCTCCTCTTCTGTAGTTGAGAATTTTGTAAGTATATTATTTACTGTTTCTCTTTCTAACGATTGAGATTTAAAATATTGGTACACGGTCTGTCTGCTAACACCCAATGTTTCTCCTGCTTTTCCCGCGCCAATACCTTTAAGTTTTAAAAATCTTTGAAATTTTTCTCCCTTATAATCAGGCATATACAATAAAATAAATAAATGTAAGTAAATTACATATTGACAGTGTAAATATTATATTTACATTTGTACCATACGAACAAAACAAAGGTAATACAATAGTTTAAAACAGGCAATCCCAAAATAGTACCAAATGAGTAAACAGCGAATTATAGGAGGGATGATCGACAAAACAGTCGAAATATTTGAAGACATCGAAACGCGTATTCTTTACTGTAGTCATGATATGCGTCAAACCATGTGGCCTAATTTTCCAAGTAATGTAATGGAAATGATTAAGCAAGATATGCTTAACAATCCTAAAAAATTGGAGCATCTGGCAAAGTGGCCAAACCTTAGACAGGACCAACAGATAAAGCAGTACACACTTTGCAACTTCGGTGGCCTTGACGATTCACCCGATTTCGACGAAGACGGGACAGTTCATAGGTCGGAGTTTTATGACTGTGGAAGGCGAGGTGTCTGCAAATTTGAAGGCAAAATTTGTGATTCTATTCAGGTTAAGAATGGCTATCTAACCAAAGCAGAGCTTGAAGTTCTCAGATATATCCGCCTTCCTGATAAATCGATCGCTGAAAAGCTAAACCGGTCACCGGAAACCATTTCCACGCATTTGCAGAATATTCGTGAGAAAACTGGACAATCCGATAAGTTGAACTTGGCCTTATTTGCCGCAGCAAAAGGAATAACACTTTACAAACCAAATAAAAAATAAATAATGGAACTACATACAATCATCAAAATAGAAAAGCAACCCACAGTAACAGACCATATCGAAGAGATGACTGGTGGAGATGTTAAAAGATTTCATTTGCAGCATATTAAAGCGGTCCGTGAAGCTTGCGGCCGTAAAATGAAAATGGATAAACCGTACATGAGGTATACTACAGTTGTAAATGCTGTTGCCGGTTTCATCGAGGTAAAGGCAGAGTTGAAAACAAATGGAGATGAGAATGAACAGATTCAAAACAATTAGCATCGTTGAACCTGAGTTAATCTCCCTTCTCCAGGAGTCAGCGGAACTCGGTGCGACCAGAGCACTTATTTCTGTAGGTAAAATGTCTCAGTTCATTTCGAACCAAGAAGCCTACAGAAGAATTGGAAGCCGAAGAAAAGTAGATCGATGGATTCAAGAGGGAGTTCTTAATGTGACAGAAGCCGGAATCGATGTTACTCAATTAAACGCCATAGCAGCGAGTGCTAATCTGGCAACATACGTACACACCAAAGGGAAAAAAGCATGAGTTTTTTAGCGAGTACTCTGGAGAATCTAGGATTTTCTAGATATGAATGGAGCGATGAAGAGGTTGGAACGGTTATCGATCACAAGTTTGAAAACGAAAATTTTGCAATTGAAATTACAAATTTTCAAACTGTTGAGATCACTACCAAAGGCCAATATATAGAGCTGCCAAACATAAATAATGATCAAAAATTGGAACAATTAATAAGTCTATTAACAAAATAAATCTATTCAAAAATGAATATCCTAATCAAAACAATTTCAATCATCAATTTCAAAGGAGTTAAGAACTTCAAAATTGATTTCGCAGAGGTAACCAACATCTTTGGCGCTAATGCTACTGGTAAAACAACAATTTTTGATGCATTCCTGTGGCTGTTATTCGGAAAAGACTCAAATGATCGCAAGGACTTTAATATAAAGCCCCTTGATCAGAATGGTCAAAAGACGGATAAATTGGAAAATGAAGTATCAGCTATCATCGTAGTTGATGGAGAAGAAATTAGCATTCGTCACATTCATCGTGAAAAGTGGACCAAAAAAAGAGGAGAAGCAATCGCGGAATTTACCGGAAACGAGCACCTTTATTACTGGAATGAAGTTCCTCTACAGGCAGGAGAGTTTCAAGCGAAAGTAAATTGTCTATTGGACGAGAAGGTTTTCAAGCTAATTACAAACCCTCTTTACTTTAATTCAATGCCTTGGCAGGATCAACGTACAGCACTATCTAGTATCGTTGGGGAAATTACAGATGATTTCCTTTCTGCAAAGTATCCAGAGCTGAAGGTATTGTTAGAAAATCTTGCCGGAAAATCATTGAAAGAGTTCAAGGCTAAAGTTGCATCCGAGAAAAGATTGTTGAAAGATAATATTGAGCAAATACCTGGGCGTATTGACGAGCTTCAGAGATCAAAGCCTGAATTGGTAAGTGAAGAAGGTATTAATGATCGTATCGCCGAACTGCAATCGAAATATGATTTATTGGATCAACAAATTACGGACCGGAATGAAGCTTATAATGCAGCCAACGCTCAAATCAATAAAGCTATTCTTGATAATCAAAATGCTATTCACCAAGCTAAGATTGAGAAGCAAAATATCGAATCCAATCATAGAGCAGCTTACAATTCAGAATTCAACAATAGCCAGTCTGGCATAACCGAAGCGAAGTCCCGGGTTACAACTTTAGAGTCTCAGCTTTCCGTCCAAAATCATCAACTAGACTCATTGGTTAAGACGCATTTCGACCATCTAAAAAGGCTTGAGAAAGATAAAGAAGATATTCAGTCGAGAATGGATTCATTGCGTGAACTCTTCAAATCTGTTAATGGTCGTGAATTAAATGAAAATGAGACTTGCTGCTCCGGATGTGGTAGAGAGTTCGAACCTGAGAAAATTGAAGAGGTAAAAGCCGCCTTCGTTTTAAGGAAGAAAAATGAGCTTGCCGGCATTAATGTCCAGGGACAGGGATTGAAAAAGGATCTTGAGCGAAGAGATGAAGAAGGCCGGACCGCTATCGAACAATTTGAATTAACTAAAAAAGCTTTGGATAATTCGATAGCTACAATTCATACCTCTTTAGCTGAGGCTAAGCTTAAATTAGAAGCTTTTCAAGGCACGACCACATCGTCAATTGAAACAGTGGATAGCCGCCTTTCCAAGGATCAACTATATCAAGATGTAATTTCAAAAATTTCTACACTTGAAGGCCAAAATTTTGAAAAACCTGAAAACATTGATTTGGGAGACTTAAGAGTGCAAAAGGCTACCGTTAATGCTGAAATTGACTCTTTAAAACGTCAATTAACTGTTGGCGATCAAATTGCTCGCGCCGATGCTCGTATTCAGGAGCTAAAAGACCAAGAAAGGGGATGGTCCCAGCAACTGGCCGATCTTGAAAAACTGGAGTTTTCTGCCGAGAAATACGAAAAAGCCAAAGCGGAAGAATTGGAAGCCCGTGTTAATGGTCTCTTCAAGTATGCCAAGTTTACTTTATTCAGCAAGCTTAATAATGGCGGTGAAGAGCCAACTTGTAAAGCTACTTTCAACGGGGTGCCATTCTCTGACCTAAATACTGCTGGTAAGATTTTGGTAGGAATTGATATCATCAATACACTTTCAGCTCATTACAAGGTAACTGCTCCGGTATTCCTCGACAACAGAGAGTCTATTTCTGTTATTCCAGAAACAGCTGCACAGGTAGTAAACTTAATTGTATCACCATTCTCTAAATTGAACGTTGGATTGCCTTTGTATAGTCCGGAATTCCTTGCAGAATTCGAAAGGTATAAAGAGGAGACTGGAAATTCCTTCGACGCATTTATTGATCGGAAATTAAGCGAACGCGCAGCGTAATGGCGAAAAAGTTTTCTGCACCACTTCAATCACTTGGGTTGGTATCATGTGATGAATGCATTTATAAAGAAAATGACAATGGAGTATTGATGTGGTGCAGTAAAATCAAAATGCCAAGACCTACCAAACAATTAAAACACTGTATTTACAAAATAATAAAAGAAAATAAAGATGTCAAACAACAATCAAACACCGGCGACTACAAATAGTAATTCAGAAGTTGCCGTAGCGCAACCCACTCAATCAGAAAGATTCACTCAGGCAGTAATGAAGGAATTCTCAGCAACTGCAGGTGGTATTCAGTTGACTTCCTTCCAAAAGAAACTTATCCAAAATTACTTCATTAAACTGGATATGACACTGAAAGAGAACGAACTTAAGAGACTCGGAAAATCTGAGCAGTATCGCGATCCTATTGAGTTTGCTTGGAAAAACGTTAACATGGCCCAACTTGCCCTTGACGTTGTTGCTTATTCTAGTATAGGGATGGATCCTCTACAAGATAATCAGGTTAACCTTATCCCTTACAAGAATAATAAAACTGGTCAGTTCGATATAGGTTTCATTATTGGGTACGAGGGAATGCAAATCAAAGCCACTAAGTACGGATTCAATATGCCTGACGATGTTATTGTTGAACTTGTTTATTCAAATGATGTTTTCAAGTCGTACAAAAAGAACAAGGATAACACCGTAGAATCTTATGATTTCGATATCGTAAACGACTTTGATCGCGGAGAGGTAATCGGTGGTTTTTATTATCACGTTTACCATAATGAACCGGAAAAGAATCGCTTGAAGGTTATGACGATGAAGGACATCGAGAAACGTATTCCCAAATCGGCAGCTGCTGAGTTCTGGGGTGGAGAAAAAGCAAAGTGGGAGAATGGTAAAAAAGTGGGTACTGAGCATATTGAGGGATGGAGAGAGGAGATGATTGAAAAGACAATCAAGCGTGCGGCGTATGGCGCCATTGCAATCGATTCTGAGAAGATCGATGATCACTTGGTAAAAATGATGCAAACCGAATCTCTTTCCCTTACGGGAAGTGACCAAACTTTACTGCAGGTTAAATCTGAAATTGCCAATAATGCTAATAAGCAGGAATTGGGTTTCTCCGATACTCAGGTAATTGATATTCCTCATACGGAAGAAAAGAAGGCTGATCCTATTTCAGCGAATACCCCGGCGAGTGCTATTCAGCCGAACGAAAATCCGCAAGACGATGAACACATTGCAATTGGCTTCTAATGAAATTGCACATTATAAATAGTAATAGTGAGGGTAATTGCTACCTATTTACCGACAATGAGGGGAAAACTCTCATTGTCGAATTAGGTGTCAAATTCGATGAAGTGAAAAAGGCTTTGAATTTCAAATTGTCAAATGTTGTGGGCTGTTTGGTTACCCATGAGCATGGAGATCATTGCAAAGGCGCTGAAAATGCTGCCAAGTATGGTTTGGATATATACGCATCTACCGGCACAATAGAAGCTCTTAAGTTCCAGACCTACCGTTTGAAGCCTATTAATAAAGGAGAGAAGTTTTCAATAGGTCCTTTTGATATTCTAGGGTTTGATGTTCATCACGATGTTAATGAACCTTTGGGTTTCTTGATCCGTCATCCGGAAATGGGAACAACATTGTTCCTTACAGATACAATCTATTGTGACTACAAGTTCCCAGGGCTTACCAATGTATTGATTGAAGCGAATTATTCTCAAAACATCATAGACGATAAGTTGCGCGACCAATCCTTCTTGAGGAATAGAGTATTGAAGTCACACATGAGTGTAGAAACAGCTATCAAGACGCTAAAAGCTAATGATTTGACTAAAGTCAATAATATTGTTTTGATTCACTTGTCGGACCGGAATAGCGATTCCCGATTATTTAAGAAGATCATCGAAGAGCATACTTTGAAATCCGTCACTATTGCTACCAAAGGATTAATAATTGAAAATTTTAACGATACACCATTTTAAAAATAAAATTATGAATATACAGGATCAGGTGCAGCTGGCACTAAATAACATTGTAGTATCTGGCAAAATACAAGAAATAGTAGCCAAAAATGTTGAAAAAACAATCGAAAGTCTTTTTCATGACGCACTAAGAGAGTACTCTGATTTTGGTAAAAATCTAAAAGAGATTGTTCAATCGGCACTTCAAATCGACTTAAGTACTGTTTCAACGCTTGGTTATCAGCAAATAGTTACGGACATCGTTAAGCAAAAGCTTCAGGAAGCTACTTTGGAACATATTTCCCAACCACTTGAAGAAACCCTTAGTCAGATTATTGCGCCATTTGAAAAGCGAACTTATAAACTATCTGAGATCATTGCGAAGTACAGGGAATGTGAATGGGACTCTTTAGATGATGACGAAGTAGATATATCCTTGCATATTGAGGATAGCGGGTATAATTCAATATATGTCCATTTTGATAAAGAATCGTCAAAAGAACGTTATCAATGTGCATATCGCTTTTCAATAGATAAAAAAGATGGCCATATGTGGATGTTTGAAATCAAAGGGTGGAGCCCTAAGGTTGGAGATTTGAGAGCCTCATCTATTCACGGGACATTTGATCACTTTATTTTCAATCTTTATGCTTCAAAATGCCCAATTGAATTGGATGAGAGTAATGTTGATACTTGTTGGTCAAGATACGATTATTAAATATTTTTTATTATTTCAACTTATCCATTTGGATAAGTTGAAATAAGTTATTACATTTGAAGTGTTAGTCAATTGCGACGTCTCACTTTAGCGCAATTCAAAGAAATTATAGCCCTTATTGGGATGAACCGGAAGTGAGACGCTGGGGATTCCTGATAAGGGCTTTTTCAATAACCATGCACAATTATCAAAAATTACTCAGGATCCACAACAGAATTGAATCTTTCAGTAAGACGCTCGTAGAACCTGATTTCAGTAGAGAATATAAATTGGGGTTTGATCTCGCTGTAAAGCTTTTCAATGTAGCTATGAACAAAGAGTTCGGTGAATCTATTCGGGTCGAATTCAATAAGCACCATGAGCTTAGGGAGCAAAAAAAGGAAAATGAAAAGCTCGCTAATAAGATCTACAACCAAAAGCGTTATATCGCTCATCTTGTAGAGGAAAATAGCAAGTTCAAAAGCATCACGCTCCCAAGGTCCAAACGGAACAAAATCATCCGTTCCATCGCAGAAATGACTGGATCAACTTATGAGGAGATCCGCGATATATTAAAAGGTGTTGTACAAATTAATGAATCGAAATAATGACAAGGAAACAATTAGAAGGGATCTGTCGGTTCGTGTTAACGTTCGAATCGGATATGTCAATTGAAGAAGTGAATAAGCAATTTGGTTTAGAACTGAGCGATGCTGATTCCCATGTGAAAGCTCTGACATCTTATCTTGAAAAGAACAAAATTCAGTTGGATGGTGAAAATGAAGTAAAGGAGATCAAATCATGAAAGCATTAAGCATAAAACAACCATGGGCAAGCCTTATTGCTCATGGTATAAAGGATATTGAAAATAGAACCTGGGCAACTAAATACCGTGGTACGATCTACATACATGCCAGTAGCAAGCCATCATTCAGTAATCTAACTCTAAACCTGACACATGATCAGATAGATCAAATGGTATTGGGAGATTTTTGTCAACTAGATTCTAGGAGTATTGCTTATCCAAAATCAGCTATTATCGGAACCGTTGATATTGTAGACTGTGTAATTAATCATCCTAGTATTTGGGCTGAGAAGACAGAGGGAATAACTGATTGCAACACAAAAGAATTTATTCCCAACAGGAATAAAAAACCAATCTACAACTGGGTATTAGCGAACCCAGTATTGTTTGAGAAGCCTATTTTAAATGTAAAAGGCAAATTGTCCCTGTGGGAATTTGATAGAAAGGAGGTGTCTAGTGCAATTTAAATGTATAAACGAAGCTATCTCCGAAGATGGTAGCAAGGTGATGGAATTCACAAAAGGAGAACAATATACTGGCGTCAGTGATGGTGAGGGCGGTTTTTATATTGAAGATGACAACGGTAAAATGGAATATTTTTTCAACACAGGAATCCTGTTTAAACAACTGAAATAATCATGAATAACGAAATAAAGAAGGTCAGACGTGAAGATCTAGAAATTAAAAAAGGAACAATTGAGGTTGATTGTGTTTTAATTGATGGTAAACCGATCAACCTAACGCAAGTAAGCTATCAATCAATCGAAAATTTTATTACACATGATAATTGTGTAAAGTGTGGAAACGAGTTCAAAAAGGAATATTCATTCAACAATAAATGTTCTATGTGCAAGTTTGCAGATGAACTCGAACGATATGAGAAATTAGCCCTCATAGAATGGGATGGTGAAACTCCACTATGTATTTTTAATGATGATAAGTATTTCTTTAGTGTCGATGATATCCAAGAGTATATAGATGAACAAGAGGATTTAAATATTGAAGACCTCATGTTATGTGTTTGTGAAGAATCTTCGTTCTTACAAATAGATTACCAACATTTTGCAGATGTTGTACATGATGAATGGGAGCCAAGTGATGAGATGAAAAGGAAATTGGAAGAATTCAATGATTTTTTGCGAGCAGAATCAACAAATACTTGGTTCCAAGGAAAGCAAAGAGTCACTTTGAAGAAGGAGGTTTTGAATGGATAAGCTATCACTGGAACATCTATCGCCTTATTTGCCGTATGGGGTTGAGGTAATAACAGAGGATGGAATTTTTAAGGTAGTCGGATGGGTTGATGATATAGGTATATGCCTAGATACAATTTGTTATGGGGCTAACGCTATACCAGAATATAAATTGATCTTGCGCCCACTATCCGACCTTACTAATGAGATTGAGCATAATGGTGAAAGATTTAAGCCTAATAATCGAATAGACCAATACACACAAATAGGTGGTGACGGAAAACTATATCTTCTGGTAGATGGTGCCCTTTGGAGTTGTAATCCATTATCATGGGACTATTATCTAGTTGTCAAGTTAATATCGTGGCACTTCGACGTATTTGGCCTAATTGGAAAAGGACTAGCAATTGATTACAATACAGTGAAAGGAGGTCCTAATGAGATTTAAGGATCAAATACAGCGAGAGATATATTATCGCGGACAAATAGATTACTGTTATTGGTACATAAGTAGAATTGAATTCGATAGTAATTTTGATGCTCTTTCTAAAAGTAAGTTAACAGTACAGGCTTTAAGGGACATCATTAGGATGAAAAAACGATTCGGTTTTGATTATACAGAAGATGACGCATCATTAAAACTAGCCATTTCCAAACGAGAGAAAAATAAGTTTGATCTAAAGAATAAGAAGTATGGAAAAGCTGATTAAAGTCGGAGCAATCCTTTATATTCCTATTTTTCTGATCGGCCTATTTTTAATCGGTATAGCGATCTTATTTATGACGATTGGTCTATTCCTTACCCTTGAGTTTGATAAGGCAAAGAGAGGGTTTTATTTTATGCAACGCACAGTTTTGAGAAGGAGATAATAATGGCAAAAGAATCATTCTATTTCAGCCATGACTATGGGTCTAGGAACGATCCAAAATTGGTCAAAGTATTAATGAAATTAAAGCAGGAGGGGAAAGGTGTATACTGGGACCTAATTGAAATGTTATACGAACAAGGTGGGTACCTTATGCTTTCGGATTGCGATAGCTATGCGTTCGCATTGCGCACAAGTGAAGAGTGCATTAACAGTTTGATAAATGACTTTGGATTATTTGAAAATGATGGTCAGAGGTTCTGGTCAGAATCAGTTTTAAGGAGGATGAATCAGCGAAATGCAAAGTCTGAGAAGGCAAAGGAAAGTGCCCTTAAAAGATGGAATAAGCCCGATTCTAATGCGAACGCATCAAAAAAATATGCGAACGCATTACCAACGCAAAGCAACAGCAATGCTATAAAGGAAAGGAAAGAAAAAGAAATAAAAGAAGAAATAGATAAAGAAGAAAATACTTCTCCTTCTTCTGCACCGATTCCTGTTTTCAAAAGGGGATTTGAATCGATGGAGGAGGTAAAAGATTCGATCATCAATGATGAAAATTCTTTGATGGATATTGGAGCTGTCGCAAAGGTTCCAGATCCAAAGGATGTCAAAATTCGAATTGAGGAATTCTTTACTTTCCAAAAAGCAATTGATAAATTCCATACAGACCGATCTGAATTCAAAAAGCATTTCTTTTCATGGTATGCGAAGAAGTATCCAAACAACGGTACAGGATCGAATATAGTCCATTCAGCAGCGACGTTAGCTGATTGTTCTACTCCTCCGGATAATTCAGGGAAATGGCTATGGCTAAACAACGGTTGGAGGGATACAACGAAATTCACTGATCATCAAAAACAGAAACACGGATTGAAATGAAAAGCAAAATTGAGGGAAAATTACCGCCGCAAGCAGTGGACTTGGAAGAAGCAATATTGGGTGCATGCATCAGTGAAACGAATGCTTTCATGTTCATAGCTGATATCCTGAGACCGGAAATGTTCTATCGGGAATCGCATCAGATCGTTTTTAAAGCATGTCAGGAAATTTCTGTTTCTGGCAGTCCATTGGATTTGATGACGCTAATGGCTAAACTTCGGAAGGATGGTAATTTCGAAAGAGTAGGAGGTATTTATTTCCTTACAGGGCTTACAGATCGCGTTGTCTCTTCAGTAAACATGGAATATCACTCGCGAATTATTGCACAAAAATTCATGCAGCGCGAACTTATCAAAGTTTCTCATGATACGATTGACAAGTGCTATGATGAAACGAATGATATTTTTGATATCCTTTCGAGCTATGAGACAAAGAGGGACGATTTGGTTAACCATGTGACGACAAAAAAAGAGGTAAAGCAGGCCGATGCTTTGGAGGAATTATTCTCCGAGATGATTAGGAAAGCTGATTTGGGAATTCAAGATGTGACAGGGGTAAATACTGGTTTTCAAAACATCAACGAAGCTACTGGTGGCTGGCAATGTTCAGATTTGATAATTATCGCGGCTAGGCCGGCCATGGGAAAAACGGCTTTCGTCTTGAAGCAAGCAGTAAATGCAGCAAAGTCGGGAAAACCGGTGGCAATATTTTCTTTGGAGATGTCGAAAAGCCAATTGCTAGAACGGATGATTTCCTTTGAGACGGAAATTGATTTGACTAAAATCAAAAAATTAAACCTTGCAGATCATGAATGGCATAAGCTCCATTCGAGAAAGGAGCAGCTGAAATCTTTGCCAATTCATTGGGATGATACGCCTGGGTTAACCTTGGTCGAGCTATCAGCAAAAGCGAAAAGGATGAAGCGGTTGTATGGAGTTGAAATGATTGTTATCGATTATTTGCAACTTATCTCTGTTCCGGGGAAATCTCGTTTGGATGAAATCAGTACAATATCCCGTGGCCTCAAGATTCTGGCAAAAGAATTGAATATTCCCGTTTTGGCTCTTTCGCAGCTTAGCCGCGCAGTAGAATCACGACCAGGGAACAGCAAACGCCCTATGCTTTCAGATTTACGGGAATCAGGATCGATTGAGCAAGACGCCGATATAGTTGGCTTCTTGTACCGTCCAGAATACTACGGAATTACTGAAGATGAGGAAGGCAGATCCACTGCAGGTATTGCTGAGTTCATTATCGCCAAGAATCGTAATGGATCGGTTACCACTTGCGAAATGGGTTTTGTCGGCCGGACAACTAATTTTAAAGAGCTTGAAGACGATTTTCAGCCAAACGGGATGATAACCGACTTCTCATTTGTCGATAAACCGGATCCGCTTCCAAGCAACGACATGTCAAAGTTTGCAAATTGGGATAGTCCAATGTTACCAGATGACGGACCTTTTTAATTTTTTCGAAACTTATACATTTGGATAAATAGAAATAAGTTTATAGTTTTGTTTCCATGGATAAGATGGTTTTGAAATTGGTTATGAAGAATAATCCTGAGATTGATTTTGAAGGTTACCGAAAGGCGTTAGAGCCCCGGTCTCTTGATCTATCAGTCGTCGATCAAATCTTCCAAGATATCCAGCCATCAACCAAGAAAGCCAATTCTGAACTTGTTTTCACTGCAGCAATTCTTCTCTTATTTTCCCCTAAAGCTATTCTGCTTTCGGAAAAGTCTGAATACGGAGTTGCCCAGATTATTCAAGAAAAGCTTTGTTTGAAACGTCATCAGCAATCATCTTACCGGATTAAGGTAGCCCGAGAGCTTTATGAGGTGGATAAGGTGTTTAAACATATAGTTGACCAAGTAGTCGAAGGGAGGAGCTCATGAGTGATGAGTCTAAAAGCACGTTAACCGCTAAGCAACAGTTGTTTGTAGATGATTACTTGATCCATTTTAATGCAACTAAAGCGGCTAAGGCAGCAGGATATTCCGAAAAGACAGCTTATTCTCAAGGGCAAAGACTGTTGAAAAATGTTGAAATTTCGACTTTGGTTAACGCGCGATTGAAAGAATCTCGGATGGACTCGGACCAGGTGATGAAGATGATGAAAGACATTGCCGGATCGAACATCAACGATTACATGAAAATCGTTCAGCGTGAAAGAACGAAGCATGTTCCAAAGTCACTTCATTTGCTGATTGAAAGAAAGAAACTTGAAATCAAACGACATGCGATGTACCTTGATCGAAAAGGCTTAACCGATGATTTGCGCGATAAGTACATCGAGCAAAATATTCTTCCATTGGAAGATTCCATACTTCGTGCTGAGATTGACCTTGAGCTAGATCCTACCGCAACATTTGATGATAGTGAAGTTGAAACCTATGAATCAGTAGAGATCGACCTAGTTAAACTCGCTAAGGATAAAGAGGGAGGTAGGATTAAATCATTTGAATGGAAAGAGTTTGGCCCTAAAGTCGAAATGTACGCTGTTGATGGAATGCTTGATAAACTTGCCCGAGTCAATGGTATGTATTCAGAAACGCTTGTCGTCGACGATAAAAATAAGATCGATCCGGATTCTTTGAGTGATGATACGATACGTGAACTAATGAATGCTAGGAAGTCCCAATAGATGAATGAAGTCGACGCTATATTGTCCAATCTTGATGTTAGACAGCTTCAAGGAATATCCTTCAAACGAGGGATATTTGACTTTATAGTCGAAACTCCCAAAGGCAAACACGAAAAGCAGGAAGAGGCGCTCAGAATCCTAACGGATAATGAAACAGAAGAATTTCTTTACGGTGGAGCCGCCGGTGGTGCAAAGTCTTGGACTGGATGCTGCTGGTTAATGTTCCAATGTTGGAATTATCCTGGAACTCGTTGGTTTATCGGTCGTGAAGAGCTTAAGCGTATCACTGAATCTACCTTGATCACCTTCTTTAAAGTTGCCATGGCCTATGGCCTCCGAAATGGTGTTGATTTCAAATACAACGGTCAAAAGAACTTTATTCAATTCAAGAACGGTAGTCGCATTGACCTTTTAGAATTGAAATTTCTTCCCCGAGATCCTGTTTACGAGCGCTTTGGATCAACTGAATATACTGGCGGATGGATTGAAGAGGGTGGAGAGATTGATTTTGGTGCTTATGATGTCCTTAAAACTCGTATCGGAAGGCAGTACAATGAGAGATACAATTTAATTGGTAAGCTTTTCATCACTTGTAACCCTAAGAAGAACTGGATGTACAAAACATTCTATCTTCCAAATAAAAAGGGAACATTGCCGCCGATAATGAAGTACTTGGCAGCCTTTGTTCAGGACAATCCTCACATCGATAAAGGGTACGTTGAAAGGTTGAAGAGGACCAAAGACAAAGCAAAGAAAGAGCGGTTGCTCCATGGCAATTGGGAGTATGATGATGATCCAAATGCAATGTGCAAGTATGATGACATTATCGCCATGTTCACCAATACCCATATCTGGACGCAGTACAATTCAATGGCTGAAAAACCAAAATGGTATATCACTGCGGATATCGCTCGATTTGGATCGGATAAGGCCCGTATTGGTGTTTGGTGGGGTTGGATTTTAATGGAATGTCATTCCTTCGAGATGTCCTCAACTTTGGATATCCAGGCATGTATCAACGCCATGCGCGCTAAATGGAGTATTCCTGCTCATCACTGTATTGCAGACGAGGATGGTGTTGGTGGTGGAACCGTAGATGTATGCGGCATCCTTGGCTTTGTGAATAATGCTTCTGCTATTATCACTGATGAAGCTAAAGAAAATGAAAACAGGTTCTACGGAGATAGCCGGGATGATCTTCCACAAAAAGAGAATTATCAAAACCTTCAAACTCAGTGTGCATATCTCTTAGCTGATGATATTGCCGGCCATCAGATCTTACTTAAATGCATTGAATCGGAGTCTGAGCAGCAAGAGATACAAGAAGAATTTTCCTGGTTGAAAACGTATAAATCTGATGATGAGAATAAGCTTAGAATACTTCCCAAAAAAGAAGTCAAGAAAGAGATTGGGAGATCACCAGATTGGCGCGATTTGATATTGATGAGGAAATACTTCGACCTAGTTTCAGTTGAAGAGGAAACCAGTGATGAAGTATTCGATTTATTTTAAAACTAACCATTAACAATACTAAAATGGCAAAAGAAAAAAGCACAACCGTATCTATTCAACCTGCTGTTCTTCCAGCTTTGGTGGATGCTATTGGTACAAGTTTAGCTCCTGTCTATGACAAAGCTGCTGCAGAGTATGATGTTACTCAGCATGAAATATTTGATGAAAATATTCGTCCTAAGAAAAGGGTAAAGCGTGTTGTCAAGGATGGTGACGGGAATCCTATTCTAAAAAATGGACAGACTCAATATAAAACTGAACGTATCGAAGTTAACCGCATCGGAATTCCTCTGCAAAAGTTGATAGTAAAGCGCCGGGTATCCTTTATGAACGTTGGTAAGATGCAGCTAGAAGCGAATCCAGTCGATGATCAAGAAAAGCGTTTATTGGCTATGGTCCAAAAGATTCGGGAAGATAATAAGCTCCAATTTTTAGAAAAAGAGGTGGCTCGTAGGTTGCTCAGTGAATTGCAGGTTGCAAAGCTTTGGTACTCCGAACCCGTTGATCCTGAATATTGGAAGTCTATTGGCGCGAAAGGAAACTTTAGAATGCGATGCAAGATCCTATCTCCACAGCTTGGTTATAATCTACTCCCTGTTTTTGATGACCTCGGAAACATGGTGTATTTCGGCGTTGCATATGAATCCGCACTAGGATTATCCGAACTTTCAGGTATTACCGATACTACCGAATTGGCTCAGAAAGCGAAGCAAAAGGATAAACGCCTTGATATCTATTCAGATACTTTTATTCTCAAATTCCGCCAAGCGCGGACAGGCGAACAAGCCGATAATGATGCTGGATGGATTTTGGAAGAAACTATTGCTCATTCATACAAGAAGATTCCTGTTGTCTATTATTCCAAGCCAGAGCCGCCCTGGGCAGATGTTCAAAAGTCAATATCACGACTTGAAACACTTCTTTCCAATTTCGGTGACACCAACGATTATCACGCTTCGCCGGTATTCGTAATGCTTGGTAAGGTTGGAGCGAAGGTGCTCGAAAAAGGGGAACAAGGAAAAAGCCTTCAAATAACAGGTGATAATGGCGATGCTAAGTATGTAACCTGGGAACAAGCTACTGAAGCTGTAAAGCTCGAAATTGATACTTTGGTTAAGTTTATCTTTACTTGTACTCAAACGCCGCAAATGGCAATGGAAGATTTAAAAGGGATAGGGGCTCAGTCCGGAGTAGCTTATGATCGGGTTTTCATGGATCCACACATAGCTGCTCAAGATGAGATTGATGGAGAATACGGCCAATGTACTCAGCGCGATATCAATTTGAATAAAGCATTTGCGGCTGCTATTGATACTTCGCTTGTTAAGGCTGAACAATCACTGTCGATCACCTATGATATTCCTATCTACCGCATCAATGACGACGCTGAGACTATTGGATTGCTCCAAAAGGCTGCCGGGGGCGCTAAAGTTCTTTCTCAGAAGTCCGCTGTTGGTTATTCTCCTTATACCAAAAATGCAGAAGAGGAGCTTAAACAGATCGAAGAGGAGGAAAAGGCCGCTAATAGTGAAGAAGTTCCGATTGAGGTGGCTTAGATATGGAAAAATACGAAATTGAAGTTGTGTTCTACGGTGACGGGCTGTATAATCAATCCGTCATATCTTCTTTGACTGGACTGGACTTTGATGAATCAAATGAAGCAGTAAAGTCAGTCAAGAGGTTGTGTTGGTCCGGACAAACCTATGTCCAAGTATTTAGAAAACTTGGATTCAATACTAACCCACGTTTCATTAAGTTCGATCCTGAAACACCTTACCCATGCATCATGCGATGCGTAAATCATAAAAAGGGAGTCTGGTACCTGTTCATGTATCACCAAGGTATGGTTTATGATATTCATGGAAATAGCTTCCAACTCACTGCCCCAAATGAAGTGTCTAAAATGAATGGAAGCTATTTTCTAAAGTGGTATAACATGAAGGTCACTTCTATGCTACAGGTTTGGATTTAACTATATATAAACAACAGATACGCTATTTTTACTATATTCGTAACAATTTATTAACTATAATGGAAAAGCAACAATTTAAAAAACTGTCTATCAGGGAGTTGGTGACTGGTATTCTAGAATTTGAGTATAATGAAGGTAAGTCGTGGGTTTCAATTGAAAGGATTGCTAGACTTATTGAGAGTAAACAGTTTACTTTTGAAGAATTAAATAGGGAACTTGATATTCTTGATAAATCAGGGATAATTATATACGATCGGTTAAGCCAAGAAGTTTGCTTAAATCCAATATATTTAGACAAGAAGGAAGATAAAAAAAATGAAAAGGTTCGTAAATATAAAGCCACTAGTGCTATAGTATCATTAGCAATTGGGGTGATTGTCGCTTTAAGTTTTAGATTTATTTTTGTAAAAAATAACTTATCTGACTTTTTACCTATTGGAGATCCAACTCACCCAGTCGAGGTAGTTGATTCAATGATTAACCAAAAAATTAACAATGAAATTTGGTTTTATAAAGAGCAAATGAAAAGCGATACGATAGTTTCTAATAATTATATGAAAATGGTGGATGTGCGGTTAATTAATGTCAATGAAAGAATAAAGGGAATTGACTCAAACATTAATCGTATAAACAATTTGTTAGAAGACACGCCTCAAAAGTTTATTGAGATAGCATCTATAAAAAAGGAACTTGAATCCATAAAGTCTTCCCAAAATGATTTTTATATTAGAACCTCTGCTGAGCTTGATAGAAGCTCCAATTTTAATATCGGGCTTATTGGGTTGGTAGCTGCAATCGCCACGTTTAATTTTTTTGGAAACAGTCGTAGAAATAAGGATTAATAATAATGTAATGCAAAAATATACTTTGCATTATACTCTTTGTTATCCAATCGGATAACTTAATATAATTTTGTGATTATAAGTTTTAAACGAGGCAGGCACGAAATAGCTACTCGGACTTGACTCACAATCACAAAATTATGTCACTTAAATCAAAGATTATCGCAAAATTGAAAGCTAAGGCAACCGCTGTGGGTGCCGCAAACCTTTCAAATGTCAGAATCAACGGACTAGCGGACAAGTTAGATGCAATCGTAACTAACGAAGACGATATCGACGGTGAGATAGACAAACTAGACCAGATTTTTAGTTTCAAGGAAATGGCCTCCCTGGACGATGCTAAACGCAACGCTGAAAGCAAAGCTGGGGAGGAAGAGGATGCAGAAAAAGCAGCCAAGGCGAAAAAGGAAGCAGAAGAGAAGGCCGCAGCGGAAGAAGCTGCTAAGGCTGCTGAGAAAACAGGTGATCAAGCACCTTCATGGTTCAATACTTACGTTGAAAACCAAAATAAGGTTATTGAAACCCTTACAAGCACTATTTCCTCAATTCAGAAAGGCACAGTTGCCCAAACTAGACGCCAACAACTTGAAGCCAAATTAGACAAAGCCCCAGAACGTTTTAAAACCCGTACTCTTCGTGATTTCGATATTTTGAAATTAGACAGCGACGATGACTTCAACAACTACTTAGCAAATATTGAGCAAGATGTTGCTGATGAAATTCAGGCGGCTTCAGATGCTGGTTTAGGTGCGGATGCTCCGTCTTTAGGTGGCAGAGGTGGTAAATTGAAGGATGACGAGGTGTCTCCTGCAATGAAAGAAATTATTAACCAGCGCGAGGCAGAAGCTAAGGCAAAAGCCGGTGCACAATAACCTTTTTAAATGGGATTACAAGGAGTAAAAAGATCAGGTACCCAAGGTTTCAATAAGGTCGTTTTCGAAAACGTCATTGATACTCTTCCTGGTGGAATGACCCTCGATGTAGCTAAAGCAGATTACCCTGATGGATATGTTCCAGAAGGCTCTTTGGTTGGTCGGGATGCATCCACTGGTATTGGAAAAGTATTGACTGCAGTCGATGGCGCTATCAAACCATTGGGTTTTACGCATAGGGCATCAGAAGTATCTGATGGTAATACCCTTGCAAATGGAGTAGTAATCAGTGGCACAGTAAGAATTAAAGCACTATCAGCAGGATTGCAAGCAATTGCCGCTGAATTGGCTGAGGCTCTTCCAAGAATCACTTTTGTTTAATTAAAGTATAATCTTATCAAATGATAAATGTACAAGAATTGGTGCCTGAATTTCGTAAGGCTGACGCTCAAGCTTATGTGTCTACGTATCCTTTTGATACGTTGCAATATCAAAGCGTTTTCCCTTTAGAATATCAGCCCACTTTAAAATGGTCAGCTATAGAAGCTCAATTTGGAGCTAAAGTTATGGCATCCGTTGTCGACTTCAATAGTGCTGCTCCTCGTTTTGGACGGGATTTGCCGACTAAAATTGAAGGCGATATGCCCAAGATTGAAATTGCTCGGGATAAAGTAGAAACTGACTTCAATACTCTGCGTGAGCTTGAAGATTCAGTTAAACGTTTACCGGCAGGTGAAACGCGAAGAGAAGCGGCTAAAAGAATCTTAGACTGGCATTATGAGGATCAAGTTTTTGTTCGTAATGGTATTGAGGCGAGGAATGAGTGGTTAGCGAAACAAATAGCATCAACCGGTAAATACAAGCTCACACAAGTTAATAACGAGCAAGGTATTCAGACAACTCATGATGTTGATTTCGAAATTCCTTCTGGGAATAATGTTAACGCTTCGAAAAACTGGACAGATCCGACAGCAGATATAATTGGTGACATAAAAGGTATTAAAGCTCGTTACAGAGCTGCAAAATTACCTCCTCCAAATTTTGCTTATTGTGAGGAAGAGACAATTGCATTAATGGCAATGAATCCAGGCGTACAGAAGTTTACCGCAACGTACATCGATAATGCATTGAATTTGCAGCAAGAGCCAACTTTAGAGCAGATCAATAGAGTTCTGAAATTACGTGGTTTGCCTATTTTTAAAATTTGGGAATCCGCTATGGTTCAAGAGCGCAAAAATGGTACTAAAGAAGTTGTTAGTGGTTGGGAACTGGGTAATGTTACTTTTTCAGTAACGGAACAATTGGGTAAAACACAATATACCTTATCTGCTGACGAGTATGTCCAAGCAGGTGTTGCACAAAAAACTAAATCTGGCATTGTGCTAATCAAAACTTGGGGCTTGGAAGATCCTATCACTGTAGTGACTAAAGGTACATCTTATGACTCTCCTGTATTGTTCAATGCTAAATCAACATTCATTCTAAAAACTATTTTACCAGGTGGATAATATGTCGGCTGAAGGAACTAAAGTTGAGGGTGCTGGGGCAAATGCTCCAGCCGCTTCTCCTAAAGTAGGAGGAACTCAAGGCGGAGAGCAACCGTCGGAAAACCAAAATGCTAAACTGATCGAAGATCTTCAAAAAGAGAATGGCGAGTTAAAAGCCGAATCTGCTAAGAAGGATGAAAAGATCACCGCTTTAGATGCTGAAATCAAGAAACTCAAAGAGGATCTTGCTAAGAAGGGTAAGAGTAAAGCTGAGAAATCTGAGCCAAAATTCGTCGTTGTCGATCCTTTCCGTGGTAATACCAAGAAAGATGACGGTGAAGTCTATGATCGTGGCGCCGATGTTTCTCACTTCGATGAGGACCGTTTGGCAAATCTTATCGATCGCGGTTTAGTAAAAAAATCATAGATAATATCTGATCATGAATAACAGAGAAGCCCTGCAGTTTGAGTTCGGTCAAAAGGTCCCGGAGGGAGTATTATCAACTCAATTGATAAAAGCAGGATTAGATCCTGAACACGATTTTGATCCTACTACCGAGGAAAATAGTAAGAAGATGGATTTAGCTCTTGCAGGGCTTCTTTTTTGGATTTGTACGAGCCGCAAGTCAATCAAGGAACTTGATTTTCAAGTTACTCAAAATGATGTTGATGATTGGTTAAAGCTTCGCTCAGTTCTTCTAAAACGTTGGGGTGTTCCCAATGAACTAGATAATGACCCTGTGATTGAAAGTACTTCGGACTTATGGTAGATTTTGAACAATATCCCGATGCGTTGAAATACAATGATCTTGGTGGAATTACCATTGAGGTAAAATGCCGTTTTAAGCCCAGCTATGGCGGCCGTTATTTTATTGGTCAGGATGGTAACAAGATCTTGTTTCAGTACGATATAGCATTCCCTGAAGGGACTGAGCCTATACCAACCGCAACATTGATTGATGCTTTTGATCGATCAGGATACCAGTTCGTAAGTCAGCAGGAATTAATGGAGTTTCATATTGGGCAGTTACATTGCTTCGGGAGGATTTAGGATGAAGATAGGATTGGAGATTGTAACTGATATGAATGTTTTAGCGCAAGAGATACAGAAGGAGATTGATGCTGAAACGTTAAAACACCTTATTAAGGTCCTGAGTGTGGGGGTTGAAAAAGTGAGGAAGAAGATGGAGACAAAGCCGTATGAGGATCATACAGGAAATCTTAACAGCTCAACAGGATTTATAATTTACCGTGACGGGAAAGTCGTCCATCGTGATTTTAGGGAAAGTGTAAAAGGGACGGACAAGGCTACAGGATTGAAGGAAGGAATTTCTCTTGCTCTGGCAGAGCTAAGAGAATCGAGTGGCTGGGGAGTAGTTCTAATGTCGGGAATGGATTATGCGAGCTGGGTGCAGGGTAGAGGATATGATGTGTTGCTGAGCGCTACAACAAACCTTGACTCCATATTGAAAGAGGCTTTTGAAGAAATTGGAACTATTTAGTAATGGATAAGGCAATTAAAACTGCGATCGGTTCGATGGAAGATGTCAAGGAAGCTTTAGAGCTTGCTGATGTTTCAGGTAATACTGGGCTTACGGGAGAAATCCGATTGATTCTACGTATTCTGAATTCCAAGAAGGAAGATATCGTAATAAATTGTATTGTACCATCCGCAACTCAGATCACTGAGAACATTATCAATGTCAATCTCCATATTCCAAATTTAGCTGCTATTCCCGCTGGTATTCCAAATACAGTGGATAATGGGCAGCCGGATACCGTTAGAATGGAAGAGATTGGCAAGTTTCTAATTGAGGTTTTGGACGGTTTCCGGGGATACGATTTTTTCACTGAGGTTGAAACAACAGGTGAGGTTATCCCAGATGGTAAAAACTGGTTCTACAATATCGTGATCAGATATTTCTATTTACGTAGAGACAAATAATTGAATAATTAACGGCCTTTGGCCACAAATCAAAATAATATGGCAGCAGTAACAGGTGTCGAAAGTCTTGAACTGGCAGTGATGGCAGCGAACGGCGCAATGCCAACAACGGGTTGGGTTACCGTTCGAGATATAGAAATGGGGAGCGTGAACCTCACTATTCCACCATTAAATAAAACCCGTGTTCGTGTTGAAGACAAGGCAGGTGTCCGCTGGGTTCTTCCAGGAGAAACGGATCCAGCAACTATCGCGTTTAATTCTTTGGAATTAAAAATAGATGCAGCAAACCTTCTGTTCAAAGGAGAAGTAACAACTGATGCAACGGAATTCAAAGCCCCTGCAGATAGTGAGCAGATTTACTATTTAGCAGTTCGCCTAACGTCTAAGCCTTTCGAAGGTAAAAAGATGGTTTGGTCAGCTCCAGCTTTAGCAGGATCTGCAGGCTTTGTGAATGCGATCACTAAAAATGGTTTCTTGGCTTTAAGCTACAACGCAGATGTAACTACTCCAGTAGATGCAACAGGAAATGCTGTTTCTCCTTGGGGATACAAATTCGTTGATGCAGCACCAGCCCTTCCAGAAGGGTAATTTAAAATATAAGCCTGAAAGCCGGAGGTTAGGCGGTTAGTAGGGCTTTATTAATCCTAACCCAAAATGAATAATTCAGTAAAACAAGATATGGTCCAATCCCTTTCGGACCAAAAAGTGCTTATCAAAAAAGTACGATTGCAAAAGCAATACAAGTCATGGTACACCAAATTGCTTTCATTTCTATTTATCATTCCTCGTTTCTATTCTAAAAAGATTTATGTTTCGGAGTTGTATCCCGGTACCGTTGTCCGCATATTAGGTATTATTAGCCGGTTGCAAGGCGCGAAAGAAATTTCTGATGTGGAAATCTATAAGATGATTGAGAACAACATCCCATTGTTTATAGAGTTCTTAGCTGTCGGATTGAATAATAAACCAACAGATCCGCCTAAATGGCTTATCGAAGCATTAAATTATCATTTCACCCCATCCGAATTACATGCAGCTGTAAACGAAGTCTACCGGAGGTTAGACGTACAAACTTTTTTCGCTATATCGGGATCCCTAATCGATCTGAAAGAACTGGAGAAAACTATCCTGGGCGAGGAACAGCCTACGACCTAATTTCAAATACCTGGAAATACTATGGCGGTACTGAATATGATATTAAATGGGGAGTTACTTGGAGAAATCTCATCATGTATAATGCTGTAGGTCCAGAAGTTGATAAATCGGGATCATCTGCAGGATCGAATAGTCCTACTGTTGGGACTAATGACAATATCTCTCTGTTCGATATCGGTAAAAGGTTGGATCAAGGATTAGGTGTTTAGTATGGGAAAGTGGGGGAGATCCGCGCAAGGAAAGTCAATTGTGAAAGATATATCTGAACGTGGTTTTGTTAGGGTAGGAGACGTTTACTTTCCTCCAGGTTCAAAGGAAGCTTTATCGTCATTGCCGAAAAAGAAAACAAGATCCAAAATTATCCGCACTGGTTGGATTGATGATACTCGAAATATAAGAAACAAGGAAAAATATAATGATCCGTTCATAAATTTGATCAAAACAGAACTATCAATCGAACTTTGGCCGGAATTCTTTTTTTCAGTTGATCGTCTTTATCGTTTTGATTATGCAATTCCAGAGCTAAAAATCGGTATCGAGGTAAATGGTGGTGTGTGGGCCAAAGGAAATAGCGGCCATAGTTCTGGGACTGGAATTATGAGAGATTATGAAAAATCTAATCTTGCACAATCCCTCGGTTGGAAAGTATTGACAGTTGTTCCTTCTCAAATAAAGAATTATGAGGCTTTGGAGCTCCTTAAAAAAATAATATGATTATCCATTTGGATAATATGTTATAAATTTATATGTTTGTGCCGTACAAAACGTGTTTCGCCGTTCTTTGAAGTTTTTAATTATATTTGAGTTTTTAGCTTAAATATAAATTTATTATGAAAAAGTATTTGGTTTTACTTTCGTTAGTAGCGTGTTTTCTTTGCAGTAATGGACAAGATCTAACGAAAATCGGAGAATCAATAAATGGTACTTTAGTGACTATAAAGGATAAATCTCCAATAGGGTATACGGATAGTTTAGACGGTGTGATCTTTCGATTAACCAAGCTTTCTGACGTTAGTGTAACTGTTAGTATTGCTAATAAATCAGATGAGATGTTACATTTTTCATACAATGATAGCTACTTCATTGTAGACGGAACAACGGAATCAATTATATCTGAGACTACATTAATGATTGATAAAGATAAATCAATTCAAGATATTAAAATTGCACCTAACACGTCTACAAGACTTGAGCTTTTTAATAAAACAAGATTAGAAAGTTATGGCACAATTTGGTATATGTTTAGTAATAAGAAGGCTAATAATATATTCAAAAGAGGAAAAGGGTCGGAAAAGGTGTCAATGGTTTTGGTTCTTAAAAATGAGAAAGGGGAGAAAATTAAGAAAGAATTTATATTTACTGTTAGAGGTTCAGTGGAATTGAAAGAACTGAGAAAGAGTATGAAATAAATTTTGCGTTTTAAAAAATATTTTGCATATTTGAAATGCGAAATCAAATATAGGTAGTAAAGGCCTCATAAACTTTATAAGAAATAAGTCAACATCAGATGTTGTTGTAATATACAGATTAACCCTGTCGGTGTGGTTCATATTTTAGTCCTCGGACTACTTATGTTTGATTTCGCAGTCCCACATTCGGCAGGGCTTTTTTGTTGCTGATTAAATTGTTGGTAAAATGCGAAATCAAACAACACCCAATCAAACGGATAACCTAATATCCATCATGTTATCTCCAGAGGAGATCGACCGGTTAGAGAACCTACTCTTCCAAATTAATTATTTCAATGACTGCATGGAAGCAGATCGAAGCAATGCTGTAATCACGGCCCTTGTCGACTTCAACGACGGAGAAGGCAATGCAGAGGTTCTTTCAGAAGGAATGCAGCTTATCTACCGTTTAGGAATAAATTCATCATTTATCAAAAATCTAGCTGAGAAAATCAAGGAAGGAGCTAACCATGGTATCTAAGAAAATGGCTATTGAAGCTCTTTGTGAGATTGAGGAACTTCTTGTCGGATTATTCGATAGATTCTTCGACCTGGAAGACTACCTGACAGCAGAAGATTTTAATAGTGAAATTGTGGATATGCTTATCGAGCTTAAGTTTCTTATGGCAGATCTGGGACATCCATTGACACCGATTAATTTAAAGAAGTCTAAAGCAGCATAATTTATGGCACATATTGAAAATGAAGGTAGAACCAACCAGGTTGAGTCTGCCCGGGAAGAGGTATGCCAAATTTTGGACAATGTGTCCCATATAAATGAGGACTATGGAATGTCGGTGGAGAATTTATTAAATCTTCTCGCTCGGCAAATGAAAGCCATGAGCACTGCAGCGGAAGCTATTAAAGATGAAGAGGCTTTAGAAAAGATGGATAATCTAATCGGGGAATCTACTACTCTTATTGATCTATTAAAGGAAAAGGCAGGGTGGAATACTTTTTATCAGATCGGGAACGCGATAAATACAGCTAAGAAATATATAGGGTAATTGCTTTGAATATTATCCATTTGGATAAGTTAAGTAAAGTTTATACATTTGGATAAGTTAATAAAAAAAACAGGCTGTTCCATCCCAAGGTGCAAGCCTGTTTAATCAAAAAAAACATGATCACAAACATACAAAATTTAAATGATTCTGGTCAAGGAAATCAGAACATTAATTCGGAAAAAACTATGTCAAGCCGGGAGATTGCGGAAATGACCGGAAAAAGACATTCAGATATTTTGGAGGCTATTCGAAAAATGGAAGTCGCTTGGGAAAAAGTTAACCGACGGAAATTTTCGCTCGTTGATTACATCGACGGAAAAGGAGAAAAACGACCTGAATTTCAACTTTCAAAAAAGGAATGTTTATATATAGCCACAAAGTTTAATGATGAAGCGAGAGCTATTCTTATAAATCGATGGGAGGAATTGGAAAACCTAAACGCATTTCCTGTTCCTGGAAATATGTATGAAGCATTGTTACTTGCTGCCCAACAATACAAGGTTATTGATGAGCAACAGAAGCAGCTAAATAAACAAGCTCCCCAAATTGAGTTTCTTAACCGTGTTTTGGATACAGACGAAAAGGTTGACATAGGTCAATGCGCAAAAATACTTGAACTACCTTTTGGCAGAAATACCCTATTTAAGAAACTTCGTGATAATGGTGTATTCTTCAAGCAAAAAAATGAGCCAAAACAGCTATATATTGATAGGGGGTACTTTCAACTTAAAGAGAAATGGATTGAGCGTGAAAACCATGAGAGTTTCATGATAATTAAAGTTCTAGTGACACAGAGGGGCCTAGGATTTTTAAGTACTATCTTCAAATCAGATCCAAAACCTAAAAAGGATGTAAAATTAGTATAGATGCAGATGTTAAAATTAGCGAGTCTGTAAGTCAGTTGTTTATCTTTGCGTTTCACAAGTATGAGCAAAAACAAAGGCCTTATTCAAGGCCTTTATTTATTTATTATCTCGTCTATCTATAGCGGCCTTATCGCCTTCGGTCAATGTCTCATCATAGAATTGTTCAATCATCTTGGGCTGAGTTATCATTACATCTGCGATCACGTTAATGAGGCCAAAGACTTTTATTGCAATTTCCCTATTGTCATTTAAGTCTATTGTGCCAGGGTGCACAGCACTATTTCCTGTCACTCTAACTGCATCGAGTGCTTTTTGAATCATAGGGTTTAGTCCTTTTGAAACAAGAGATCGAATATCAGCATTTATATTTTCGCCTTTTTCCCCTAAATGTTTACATAATTTTTGTACAGCCAGTCTCAGTAAAGCTACCGCACCTCTAGGAGACAAGTTTACTATTACACTCGCTTCGATATAATCATTTTTAATCTCTTCAGGCAAGTCTTCGTTTGGAAGAGGAATAGATCCAGAAAATGGATAAATCAATTTATAATTCGCTCTTGCGGGAGATCCGGAGACCGATCGTTCCCATATAGTCAAATTTCTACAATGCTCGCATCGACCAGAATGGTATTTAGTTTCATCTGCAGATTCATATGTCACTTGAAGAAACATTCTACCCCATGAAAAGCTTGAATATGCCCCGCATAAAGGGCAGTTTGCGGCGGACTCTTCATAGTTTAAAGGTTTGTAATTCATTTTATGGATTAATTAATTTTCTAATATACTAAAATATCCAAAATGGTAAAAATAATAAAAATCAAAATAACAAGCGTTTTTATTCCTTTGTCGAAAAGTTGGTTGATTTTGTGAGTAAAAAGTACTCAATACCGGTTTTTATGCAGGTTTTTGTCTTTAATATAAACTAAGGAGGTTTAAATATTACTTAATATTATGAAATATCCTGTGAATAGACTATATTGGATAATTAATCTATTAAATAATTATGGCAAGTTTTTTTTATGTGTCTGAAAAGCCACTGTACCCTCCAACAATGCTAATTTCAGTAAGTTCGATTATCCGCTTAGAAGCTAATGATGAATTTACAAAAATTGTTACTACAAATGGGGACTTAAAAGTTTCTATAGGATTGGAAATGTTAGTACAAGAACTTTTTTTAGATCAGCATTTTGTATTCCTGAAAGAGTACAAAGAGGACCGGAAAATTGAGTTTGAATCACTTGGTAATTTAGATTGATCAAAAAATCCCCCAGCATCGTGTGATGTTTGGGGGATTTCAAAGTTGAAAGGCAATAGAAAAAGCCCGAACTTTTCAGAAGGGGCCGTATTGGGAAGTTATGAAGTTATTAAAATAGTGTCCCTAAAAGTTCTTTCAAGGGCAAGGATAAATCAAAATAATGAAATCCAACCATTCCGTTGTCTCTAAGTGGAGTATACATTTGCTTAAAAGCTTTAGCGTCCTTCGTAATAAATGCATCAAGACCCCTCGCTTTTATTTGGGCAAAAATCTTCAAATCATTTATTATGACCTTTCTTTCAACTGACTCCCTTAGAGCCGTTTCTCCCTTTAAAAAACTAAAAAATTCTCCAGATATTCTGGCATCATTATAATCGAATTCAAGTATTCTAAATGAATTTAATGACAATAAGTTATTTGGATCGTCACCCACAGAGTATTCACTAATTACAATAGTCGATAGATACATTGCTACATCATTATTTAAAAAATATTCGTAATATTCAACGACATTTTTATGATACTCGTCATCAGACTTAAGAAGTCTAGTAACAAAGGAATTGTCAAGCAAAATGGTTTTTATCTTACTTATCATAGCTTAAATTCCATCTGCTTTTAAATTTTCTATCCATTTGTCTAAATTCTTGATTTTGCTTAGATTTTTAGAAGCACTTTCTATAGCTCTATCTAATAAAGATTTATCATATACCGGTTTATAAGCAATGAATTCCAATAGCTTTAGATCAGATACTTTACCATCCTCTAGGCTTTTTTTACCTATAACCTTGATACCATATGGTTTATACGACTTTTTGTCTCCTTCAACTATTTGTGACTTGGTAGCTGATACTGTCAAATTACCATATTCCGTAGTCGAAATATGAATATTTGGGTTTTTGCCACCCTCTTGATATATTTCTCCATATAAATAAAACTCGCTTTCATAATATTTAGGAGTAATCAACTTAAAATCAGATTTTGAATCAATAACAAGTGTAGATTCAGAAGATAGAGAAGAATTAAATTCTATTATTAAACCATGTTTAACAGCGATACGTTGAAACCTATCAATTATCTCTTGTCTCTTATAATCCAAAAAATCAATACTGTCTCGTTTCTTTATTTCCGTAGTAAGCCCATTAAACAGTAAAACAGCAGAAATAGGCAAAAAGAACTTGTGTTTTGCAGATCCTTCTTGAAGATCATATGATATATGAGGTCTGGTTTTCTTTTCTTCTTTTGTGGGATACAAAAAGGTCTCTATGTCAGATATTATTGATTTAACATCAGTAATATCTACATCTTTTGGATTTAATTTTTTTTGGATATTATCAATCCTTAATTCTATGTAACCTTGTTCTTCCACACTACAAAATAACAAAATACTATTGAACTTTAAAATATATAATTTTCCTTAGATATTGTATATAATTTTTCCAAAAAATTGTGTGTTTTTTTTATTGCAAAAATAAAGCCTGATCACTTGGGAGGTGTCAGGCCTTAAACTAAACCAATTATAAACCTAAATTATGAAAAGTGCTAAACAAAGCCTGTCTTTCCAGGCTGCCATATCCTTCAAGCAGATAATACTGATGGTTCCTCCGACGATATGCTTCTACCAACAAGTATGCATACCACCCAATGGTTGCCGAGAAGACTGGATTCGAACCAGTGTCGCCACGGGTTATCGATTTTTCAATCCTAGTACCAATGGTGTCCTTCCCCTAGACGACTTCCCCAGGTTCCCACGATCCAACCTCACGGCTGTAAGTGGGCTTTTCCCAATAAATGGGAGATTTAATGAAAACATCTTTCAAAGCAAGGGCAGGAATGGCTACCTGCAAAAATATCTTAGTTTCGTGGTCTGATTTATTACCCCGCCTACGGAACCAGTGACCGTGATATGCGTTTAACTCCGCCACCTTGCTTTATGTTTTAAAAACCATCGGTTGGGCTCCTACTCTGCATCTCGGAATCATTACGTTTCACCAACCAATGGTTATATTTTCAAAGAACAATCTTTCGCGGTCTATACGGGATTCGAACCCGTGATCTCTCGGCTGACAACCGAGCACTCTAACCAACTGAGCCAATAGACCGTTTTTCAAAAAAGCCAACTCCGTAAAATTGGCTTTTCTATTTTCTCTTAATTAACACCTATAACATTCTAATAGTAGGTGGCCCGTTGGCATTCGGAGTAATATCAGACTGATATCCCGATAGTGTTTCGTCTTCTGATAATACAGTGACCATTTTGCCGTATTGAGGTTCAACGGAAGGTGTTACACCGTCAAGGATAGCCACCATTTGCGGACTATCTGAACCTTTCTTTAGCTCAATGGGCTTATTCTTATCGAATGAAGCGTACACAGTGCCAACCATAAAAAGAGAGAACATTCCGACTAATGCAATTGCAATAAATCTTTTCATTCTTAAATGGTTTAGTAAAACAATGAACTTATTGATTCAAAAATATAAACATATAATGAAATATCCAAATGGATAATCAAATATTATGCAAATAGTTGGTTTGCATTGTTCTGTAATTTATTAAGATTCCACGTCGAGGTACCTTTGGAGTGTATGCCAAACGTGAAATTTAGATTTACCGGTGATGATTCGGAATTACGGAAAAAGCTTGCTGGTTTAGCAAAGCTTCAAGCCGAAATGTCTGATAAATTCGAGAAGAACTTGATTAAAAAACTGTCAGGATCTTCTGCTAATCCTATCAAAGGAATGGCGGAAGAGGCCAAAAAGTCTACTACTGCCGTTAAGCAATTGTCCGACGAGCAAAAGAATTTAAAAGCCGCCCAACTCGAAAATATTGAATCTTTAAGAAGATTGAGGGAAGAAAGATCGAAGGAAATTTCTGACTTAAATGTGCTTAAGCAGCTTGAACAGGATGCAAAGACTGTTCTGGCTGAAAAGAAAGCTGCGACCGAGGGGCTTACTCAAACTGAAAAAGAGCTAAACATTCAGTACAAGCAGGGTCAAATTGAACTGCAGGCTTACAACAAGGAACTTAAAGAGCAAGCTGAAGTTCGACGTAAAGTTAATGCAGAGGAACGTGCTGCTGAGAAAGTTCTTCGTGATGCTGAGCGGGCTAGAAAGGATGCCGAACGTGAAGCAGAAAAGCAACGAAAGGCCGCAGAGAAAAGACGTAAAGAACTTGAAAAGGAAAATAGCGCTTATTATCAGCTGAACAAAGCTCTTAATAATGTACGTAAAGAAGCCAAGGATGTATTGGCTGAAATGCATAATCTAGAAGGTCAAGGCAAAAAGAATACTGCTGGATACAAAGAATTGGCTGATAAGGCCAGGGGACTTGTTGCCCAAACACAGTATCTTGATAAGGGGATAAAGAAAATTGATGCCACTCTTGGACTCCATCAACGTAATGTGGGTGATTATGCGAGCGCTCTAGAAAATATTATACCGATTATTGGTCAAATTAACAGTAGTCTGGCGGCCTTTGGAACGTCTATTGATGATCTTGCTGGAAAGCCTGGGGCATTTAAGGAATTAGGAGAAGCAATTATGGGTGTTGGTAAAAGCGTCCTTAAATTTCTGATTTCACCCTTAGGTATAGCCATAGTTGTTCTAACAGCCTTATACAAACTGTTCCAATCAAATAAGCAAACAGTTATTGATTTTAATGATGGTCTGTTAAATGTAAGCAAAACTACTGGCCTTACTGGTTCTGCTTTAAAATCCTTTTCAGATGATATAATTAGTCTTTCTCGATCACTTAAAACGGTCTCTACCGATAAGCTGCTTGAGTATGCTTCAGTTGCGGGCCAGTTAGGGGTTAAAGGTTCTCAAAATATCCTGGCATTTAGTGAAGCTTTGGCAAAACTGGAGACCGCATCTGATATTTCGGGCGAGGAAGGTGCATCGCAGATAGCTAGGCTTCTGCAGCTTGTTGACGGAGGTGTTAAAAATATTAAAGCATTTGGTGACGAGATAGTTCAGCTAGGAAACAATTTCCCTGCAACAGAATCTGAGATTCTTGCCAATGCTACCCGTATCGCTCAATCGACCGGAATATATAAGCTTGGTCGACAAGAAATTCTTGCATATGCCACTGCAACAAAATCCGTCGGAGTGGAGGCTGAACTTGTAGGGTCGTCTATTGGAAGAACCCTTGGAGTTTTAGAAAAAGCAATAAGAAGTGGGAAAGGTGTTGATGAAGTTTTAAGATTAGTTGGCGGTACCCAAACTGAATTAAGTAATCGTTTTAGAGAGGACGCTTCTGGCGTTTTAATGGATTTCATTGGAGGTTTAAATCGAACCAGTACAACCGCAGCTGATTTCAATAAAAGTCTTGAAGCGGTAGGAATTACCGCTCAGAAGGATCGTGACGTGATCGGCTCATTAGCTTCAAAAGGATATGCGACTCTAGCTGAAGCTATGAATCAGGTTAAAGACGCTAATGGGGCTATGGATGCAGAATTCGCGACTGCCGCCCAGAAATTAGTAAACCAAACCCAGCGTATTGGAATAGCTTGGGATAACTTAGTGTTAGGCATTGAAAATGGACAAGGCCGTATTGGGAAAGCGAGTGTTGCTGTTATTGGCTTTATTGCCGATGTGATAGACGGAATGTCAACCAATTCATTAGCATCAGATAAACTGGTAGACAGTTATTATAAGCTGGAAAATCAAACAAAATATACTGAAAGTGCTGTAAAGCCATTATTGAAAAGATATGATGAATTAAAATCGAAAACCAACCTCAACAAAGAGGAACATACGGAACTGCGAGATATAATTCAAAAAGTAGCAACGCTTATTCCTTCTGCTATCACTGAGTTCAATAAATATGGAGAAATAATTGATATCAATAAATCAAAAATTACTCAATTCAATGATGCTCAAAAACAGCTTGTTAAGGATATGAATATATCTAACAGGAATGCTTTAGGTGAGGAAAGACAAGAATTGAAGCGACAGAGAGATCAATTAATTAGTATTCAAAATAACAGTTTAAATAATCAAAAAGGCACATCATTTATCTCTAAGTTGTTTGGAATAGGTCAAAATGAGCAAGATAGATTAAAAGGTATTGAAGATAGAACGCAGCGTATAGCTATCCTGACTGATAAATTAAAGACGAATATGCAACGCACCAAAGATTTAGGTGGAAATTTATTGCCTGAAGATGCCGCATTCCTTGCAAAATTCACAATTGGCGAAGCTCCTAAACCCACCGGTAATAATAAACAAGACGAAGTTGTAAAGAAAAACAAAGAGTATTGGGAGAAGATCGTTAATGATACTCAGGAAGCGTTAGAAGCATTAGAAGTCTCTCAAAAAGGTTCTGATATTTGGAATTCCCTTTCTAAAAAGTTGGCTGAAGCTCAAAAGAATGTGGATAAGTATTCGTTGAGCAAAGATGAGTCTGCTGCTAAATCAGCTGGAAGGGCAGCTGAAGAAACACGAAGATCAACAGAGCGCCAAAGATCTCTTCAGCTTGAAATTGATAAAATTAATGAGACTGCGTCTAGAAATCAAATTACTCGAAATGAATCAGAAGTAGCTTCTATAAAGGACAAATACGCCAAAATCAAGGAGGAGGTCCGAAAATTTTATGCTGATCCAAAGAATAAAGGATTACGAGTTGACGAAGGTGGGCTAAAACGTTCGGAAAATTTTGAAGTTTCTGAAGCAACCACGAGACAAGACACTAAAAGTTTAACAGAATCCCTTACAATTCAAAAACAGTTGCTGGATGAATATAATGCATATGCGGAGCAAACTTCCAAGACAGAAGCTGATAAGCGTTATGCTGGTCAACTAGCTTCATTTAAGGGATATAAGGAGCGATTGCAGAAAGAGTATATGGATTTGATCACACTTGAAAAATCGAGTGCATCCGGTGATTTTCAAGGATCTGCTGTTAAGCTTACACAGGCCCAGGAGGAAAGGGCTAAAGCTCTTCGTTTGCTATTGGACGCTTTGGATAAAGAGGATCGCGAAAGAGAGAATAAGAAGCTTGTTAGTGCTTTGCAGTCTGCTAAATCTTTAAATGATAAACTTCTTGGTGTTGAGAAAGAATACCAAGACAACCTTAAAGCGCTGCGAGATGCAAACGAGCTTACTCCTGAGAGGGAGGAAAAACTTACGAAGAAACGAGATTTAGATGTTTCTAAAACCGCAGCCGAGGAACTAACCGGAAGTATTGAATGGGAAAGGGTTTTTTCTGGTATGGATGAGATCGGTGCGAAAGAGATTGAAAAATTGCTTAAAAAAATTGAAACAGACTTTGAAAGACTTAAGGGCAAGTTTGATCCAGTGGATTTAGCTAGAATCAAAAGACAGTTGAAAGAAGCACAAGGTGTGTTAATTGAAAAGAACCCTTTTAGAGAGTTTGGAAAAGCATTAAGTTCAATTTTTAAAGGTACTTCAAAAGATAGCAAAGAAAGTTCGCAAGAAATTAAGAAAAACTGGAGGGACCTTTCTAAAGCAACGGCAAAAAGTTTTGACTTTGTCGCAGAGGCAGTGAATTCTGCAAGTTTTCTTAAAGAGGCTTTAGGGGATGCTGGTGATGCTGCTCTAGCGACTTTAGATGCTGTTCAGATTACAGCGACAGCTGTAGCATTGGCCGTGAGTCAGGCTGAAAATGCGTCTGTCATATTGGCTATCGTTAAAGCTGCTTTAGCAGTAGTACAAGCTGTATTTTCTTTCATCGATGGCGCTGCAAAAAAACGAAACGAAGCTCTAAAAAAGGAGCAAGAGTACTATGAGTCATTGTCTGAGACATTCGATATCCTAATTGATAAGCAAAAAGAATTGTTTTCAGTAAAGTCCGGCAAAAGCGCGATCGATGCTTATAATGAAGCTCTTGAACTTGTAAACTCTAAAACAATTGCTAATAGAAAAAGTCTTGAAGCTTGGTTTTCCCAGGGGGCTTCCTTGTTTAAACGCTCGAACTGGTATAAGTATGATAAGGAACTAGGCGATGTATTGAGTCGGCAAAAACTTCTCAATATGTCAAGTCAAGAGTGGTCTGATTTACTGTTAAAACAGCCGACATTATGGGCTAGACTTCCTGAGGAGGTGAAAAAGTTTGGTAATAGTATGATCGACGCCAAAGAACAGGCGGAGGAATTAAAAACCGCACTTCAGGAAGCGCTAACCGGAATTTCCCTTGACGATATCAAAGATGAATTTGGGAATCTATTTTCACAGGCTGATTTGACTTTCGGTGACATTTCTGATTCTTTTTACAAGCACATGCAAAAAGCAGTTCTCAGATTGGTTCAAGATGGAAAAATGACCGAAAGCATGCAGTCTTGGTATGACAATGTGCTAAAGGCCATGGATGATGGTGATTTAACAAAAACAGAATCGGATGCTCTCAAGGCTGAATATAAAGCGCTAGCCGAAGCCGGCAATAAGAGATACAAAGCTATGATGGACCTCATCGGATATGAAGGGGAAGAAGGTGGTTCCGGTTTAAAAAGCTCAATTAAAAGAGAACTTACAGAAGCAACGGCTAGCGAATTGACCGGATTATATCGTTCAACTTTTGAATTGAACAAACGGATGTTTGATGAGAGCAAATCTCAAGGTTTGACTTTAGTGAAGCAAGTTATGATTGCCAATGATTCTCTCGTTGCTCTGAACGCAATCCAGACAAATACTGCAAACACCGTTACAGAACTTAAAAATGCTGTTTCCGAATTAAGAAGCATCAATAAAAACACATCACCTCAATCTAATAGAGCTTACGGAGGATAGTATGGAATACAAAATCAACAACAAACCAATAGAGGATTTCGGACTTGTCGCAGGCCGACAGACTGGTAGTAACATCGCTATTGCAGGCTGCTGGGATATGCCTGTTCGTATTGGTAAAGTATTCCATGATTGGGAAGATGAAAACGGAGTTGAACCATACTTGAGAGCAGATGAGATCTTTTTCGGTGGTAGGGATATTTCCTTGTACTGTTGGTTAGCTGAAGGCGACCGTGGGAATTTTATTGGCGCTATCCAGTCTCTTTACGATTACATCGACACTTTACAGGGATCGGTATTCCCATTGTCAAGCGAATTCGGGACCTGGAATGTACAATTATTGGAAGCATCTCCAGTATCATACTTAAATCAAGGGTTTGGAAATATTGAATTGAAATTTCGTCAGCCGGTCGTGGAGATGGCAGGTGCAGTTCCGACCATTACTTCCGGCGGTGTTGGAATTGACAACTATTCCTTCTCGCAATTAGGTATCGTAAAAATGCTGACCAAGGATCAGGCAAACCGTCCGGCATCTAAGCAATGGGAAACAACAGCATACGGAGTGGAAAGAATTGGCCCAGTCCGTCGGAACATGAGGGAATTTACAATTGATTTCTTTGTAGATCACCCCAGCTATAACAGTTTCAAGTCATGCATTAACAACTTGCAATATCTGTTTTCGCGTCCCAATGCACGTACGCTTAGACTGGATGATAATACGACCAGGGAGTTTTTTGTTAAGGACGGATTTAAAGTTACTGACGTGCGAGTCACTCAGAATAGGGTAACAGGATTCCTATCGCTGCCAATCGCAGAAATTAGAATGCTTGAGAACTGGAATCTATTGACGGACAGCACAAATTTAATATTAGTGGATAAACATGGTCAGCCTTTGACCGAATTATTGAAAGGTTTTTAACATGGCAGAAGTAGGAGAAGGAACAAAAGACGTAAGTCAAGCACAGGTTAGGACTGATTTAGTGCCGGCTGACAAGCTATTATTGGTTAATGGAATAACCAAGGAGGTGCAACAGGTTGAATTACCAACATTAGCGGAACAGATCGCTGTTGATGCAACCGTGGCGCCAGCATATTATGATGATTATTTTGGAATATAGTTATGGCAGAAGTATTAATTGACCAGCCGATAAGAAGGGTTTATCCTGATTCTATTGTTATCAGTAATGTAAAGAGCAAAATTGATAATAATACCACATCTTATACTGTTGTGCTTACCTGGTACGATGGAAGTCCTATGGATGATTCAAAAGTGGATCAGTGGGGTATTTATAGTAAATATAAAGAGACTGGTGAATATTTAAGGGAAAATAAACCTAATTGGGGGCACACCTTTTTAGAAATAAAAACAATTGCTGATCTACGTAATCTTTCTTTATACAATCAACATTTACTTATTGTAAGGTATTATAAAGGAATTAGGTTATCAGGCTACTATATTGAGGGGGACACACCATCACCTATAGATTATTATCTAACTGATAACACCAGCGAGGATAATGGATTTAATATTATTCAGACAAGCGGTATCAAATTAGAAGCATTTTTTAAGGACAATGTTGTAGATGGTCTTTATGCCGGTGTTAAGGCCGACGGAGAAGCGAACAACAACGTTGCGCTATCTAGAGTTTTAGAGTATTTTAACGATAAAAAAACTGGAGAATTAAGTCTACCTAGCGGGATAGTGAAGGTCTCAAATGATAATGAAGGAACACTTTTTTTTATGGAAAGTCTTAAGAAATTTGAGATCAGGGCCAGTCAAACAGTATTTCTAGTAGACGATCTCAAAGATTTCTTTGAGGTAAATTTGAGCTATGTGGCTTCTGGAGAATCATTTATTGTAACCGCCGTGAGTAGTGTGCCACATGGTTTATCAATCGGGGTAGTCGTATGCCTAAAGGATACGGATGATGCGAAATATTCTGGATATTACCCTGTATCCGAAATTGTGAGCGCAACATCTTTTAGATATATACTAAAATATCAACCGGATATTGCTTCGAGTACTGGAAAAGCAAGAGTACGTTCAATTTCAAAACGGTTGTTCTCGTTTGTTGATTGTGAAGATATCAATATCAATACTATAAATTTCAAAGGTACTGTTCAACCCCAGCCTATTCAGGCACGTATGGGATGGGCAGTTGTTCGCTTGCAAGGCGGATCAAATATAAAAGGAACAATAAACTGTGAAGGAGTGGCGTATGGACTTGTTTCAGGAGAATCAGGAGTCGATCGGGGAAATTCCTCAAACCTAAGTATTGTTGTTACAGGAAAGGATATAGGGTACCCGTTCTATTTAGCAAAATCAGGCAAAAATTCTAATGTAAAAGTAATTGCTGAAAACACTCATAGAGGAGGTTATATTGTCGGCTGTGAAAATGTTACAGCTGATTTATATCTTAAGAATTATGATGTTACTGGCTGTTTGATAGGTTTCCAAAATGTTGGAAATGTTCTTTTTGGCTGCAAAAACGTAAATGTAACGATCACAGATACCGGAAGTGACATGAAACCATCTATCTCGCATTCTGAAAATGCTACAAGATGGATGGTCGGTTTATCGGGATATGAAATAGACTATCCAGCAGAAATGGAAGGTGTGACGGTTAAACTTTACGCTAAAGGTGCCAAATATACAAATGGTGTAATTGCACAGACATATAGTGCTTTGACTTCTCTAAAGAATATTAAGATAAGTGGGCTTTTGGATAACTCAACACTGTTACCTTCAGAATGTGGTGTAGAATTCAGTATTGGTTCAGAAGCAGCTGCTCTTGCAGGTGAGTATTCAGGAATTACGATACAGGATTTAAAAGTAGTCCAACCCAGTGGAGTAGTTGCATTGCCAAGAATTACCTGTAAAAAGTTATCTGACAACCCGTTATTTTTAAACTATAAAACTAACCATGGAATAAATCTTGCATTACCGAAAGAGGTTAAACCGGAACATGGCGTTACGTCTGTTTTCGACTCTCATTTAGAATCAATATTGTTGCAATCCAGATCTTCTAAGCTCGTAAATTCTACAGAAACTATGAGTGATCTAACTGCAGGGATAGGTACTGGCAGCTTCTCAATTAATCTAGTATGTGATATTCCTGCTACAGGGAATAGATCTCTTTATAATGTTAGTTCCTCTTTAAGTTCTGAAACACCAAATTCCCTTAGAGCCTATATTGATGGAGGAAGCTTGTTTATAAAGTTTATTTCCACTTCACTAAGTGTTTTCGCTCTATATGAAGTAAAGAACTTTCAAATCAACAATGGTGGAAGAATTTGCAGCTTAGTTGTCTGTAGGGGTGGAGGATCTGTAAATATTTTTGTAAATGGCACCGCTGTATCTTTTATCACTACAGGAAGTATAAATGCGGCCTTAGTATCAATTAATGGTAGTAAAGTAATATTTGGTGGTTTAATTATCACTTCGCCTAATTACGTTGGAAGGTTAGCTGCTTTAAATGTCTATAACTATGATATATCATCGGATATTGTTAAGATCTTATTCGAACAATTTAGTACAGATTCTGTAATAGGACCAAATTCAATAATATCGCCTTCAATAAATAATGGCGGATTCGAAAGTTTAGGAACCCCGATATTTGCTAACTGGGGCCAAATCGTTGAGGGATCTTCTTCCATATCAGCATCTACTGATGCGTACAGTGGTAAATACGCTTGTAAAATTCAGTGTGATTCAGTAGGGAGTTACGTTGATATTAATCAATTGGTGATGACTCAAGGCAGAAAATACAATCTTTCTATGTATGCAAAGGGTTCAAAGTCAGGTATATCAATATCTGTTGATGGGCTTATTGGAGCCGATACAACAATGCTTTTAACAAATTCCTATAAATATTACGAGTTTCCAGTTCTTTCGGCGATTTCCCGTCGCTTAACTGTTAAAAGACTCAATCTTCAAGACAGTTCTTATGCTCTTGTAGATAATGTTGTTTTGAGAGAAATAGGGTTATTAAGCAGGAACGAAATAGGTGCTTTATTACCTGCAACCAGTTCTTTAAAGGGGATAGTAAATGCTACAATGGCCCAATCAAATATACTTTTGCCTGATCTTGAATATACATCATCAACAGATCTTACAACATTGGTTGATTTCATAAATACTAAAATAATCCCTTTGGTGAACACTATTAAAGCTTCTCAAAATACAGAGTTGGAAAATCAAAAGTTGGCAGGGCAACAATCTTTAATATAAAATATTATGGCTTTAAAATTAAACTTGGAGAATAACCATACACCTGGATTTATAATAAATTTATTGCAATTGGAGGGTGTATCAGAGGTGTATATTCGTATTGATAGATATTTAGGAGATGCAAATACGGTTGATATCTCACTAGGATATTACTCGCCTATTGATCGGAGTGAGGATACTGAATCTGGATCTATGGTCTATAAAGATGTTGTCCCGCTAAATTTTCCTCCTTCTAAATATCGTTTTACTGTTAACGAAGATGGATCGGAGACTGATGTAAATGTTCGTAGGCAGGGTTATCAATATTTAAAAACGCTGCCTGAATTTGAAGGCTGCGAGGACTGCTAGGCTATGAATACACTTCAATTATATAGGCAGGGTGCCGCTACAGTAGTGGTTCCGATAGACGAAAATACAGTTTATTTTGATGAATGTATGGGCCGATTTGATATTCAATGTCAGTTCTTTTCACCAATTGTCCTGGATATTAAAGTCGATGATTACATCATTTATAATGGCGTAAGCTACACGATAAATGTACCATATCAGCTGACACGTTCGGCCGTCATCCAGTATAACATCACTTTTGAGCACCCTTCTTACTGGTTGAAAGATATCACCTTCAAGCATCTTGGTGCAATCGAGTTTTCCTTTCCGGGAACTCCGCAAACATTTGTGCAGCTGATCGTTGATTGTATGAATGTAGACGATAGCGGATGGATGGTTGGAACCTGTGAGGTAATGGAGGAAAAGAACATCGAGTTCTACGCCGATAGCCAAGGATATTCCTGTAAAGGTGCCCTACAGAAAATTGCCGAGGAACTCGGTCTTGAATTTTGGTTTTCCGGTGATGGGAAGACCATTAACCTTACAAAACAGGCAGGCCAGAAAACAAATATCAGCTTTGCCTATGGACGGACAAAAGGATTATATTCCGTAGAGCGCGGAATTTTGGATACCCCGTTGTACAACAGAATCTATGGTTTTGGTGGTACCAAGAATATTCCTGCGGATTATCGTAACAAATCCAAACGCTTAAAGTTCGAAGGGGGAATGATTGAGCGCCCACTTGCAACTGGAGAGCGTCGCCGAGAAACAAGTGTTGTTCTTGATGATATATTCCCAGAGCGCACAGGAAGTTTGACAGCTGTATCAACTGATTGGCTTTCACTTACTGATAGCTCGCTTGATTTTGATCTAAATCCTAATTTTATCAAAGGCGAAACGGCAAAAGTAGTTTTCAAGACAGGTGAACTTGGCGGTAAGGAATTTGAAATTTCCTCTTATAATAACACCTCTAAGACGATCCGCATAAAAACAAATACCGAACAAGACGGATATGTTACCCCGAATGAGACTTTTACTCCACAGGCAGGAGATAAATATACCCTGATCGGAATCAAGCAGCCGCAATCTTATATCACGGATGCAGAAAACAGACTTTTCAAAGAAGTTGAGAAAAGCTTTAAAACTCTCACACGACCTCCTTACCGAGTTGAAATTGACGAAAAGTACATGAGGGAAAATGCTTTTACTTTAAAATCGGGAGACCGAGTGCGTTTGAAGGATGATAAGTTGGGAATAGACGACATGATTCGTGTTACATCCGTCTCGTTCCCGCTTGTCAATCCGAACCAATGTACGGTTGTTATTTCTGATAAGATAACTTATACACAGGAAACGCAAAACGTGATCGATACGGGCAAGGTCAAGGAAGAGGTGAAAACGGTAAATCGTCAAAAAGCCGAAGAACAACGTCGCCAGGCTTTGCGTATGCGTCAGTTGCAGGGAAAGATTTTCGATCCTGAAGGGAACTATTTCGATCCTGTCAACATTAAGCCTTTGAGTATCGAAACACTCATGCTTTCGGTTGGGGCCAAATCACAAAACTTCTATTTGGATGGAGTTCGCATTATCCCAAATGTCGGTAATGATCCGAATGCGATTCAGATCACTGCGGGCAAATTGATCCATCGAGAGGTACAGATTGAGGGGTTGGGGTATATCTGGGAGATTGGAGGTATGACGCAAGCAGGATTGGACCCAACCAAAAGCTACTACCTATCAGCTAAATGTTCACGCACTCAACTCACAGGACAATGGGTACTTTCTGAAACTCCAATACCCACAGAGTCGGAAGCTGGATTTTATCACTTCAATTGTGGTTTGCTGTATAACGTTTTAGAAGGACGTAGGGATTACGCTTTCACTAATGGAATGACCTATATCAATGGAGATACGATTCGCACTGGGAAGATCGGGGCTGAATTTATTGACGTAATAGGTCTTTTTGCGCAAATCATCACAGTCGGAAGCGACGGTTTTGTAAATGCTGGCATTAGTGGTTTATCGGACGAGGGGGATGATTCAATTCGGTTCTGGGCCGGTGCAAATGAAGAAGATCGTTATAACGCACCTTTTCAAATTTTGAACAATGGACAACTTAAAGCTTTGAGAGGAATTATTGGAACTTTCAACGTCATGGAAAATGCGATCTATTTTGGAGCTCCAAATGAAACCGATTCAAATCTATATTTCACACCACGATCACTTCTCTATCGTACTAATATGAGCGATGATGCTTCTTCAGATGCATTGAAATCTAAGAAGGTCATTTTAATGAACGTTTCACCAACAAGTCAAATTGGTATTGAAATTCAATCAGAATCTAAGAATACTGATCCAAGTAGGCGCGGTCCAAATGTTGGGTTTTCGACAGAAGCATATGGATCTCCAAATAGTAATGATGATATAGCGTTACGAGTACCACAGGGAAATGTTCAGGTTGAAGGCAGTTTAGGATTGGATACTGTTGTCCAGGTTCAAGCATGGAAAGAGGATGCTGGAGGTTTTAGAACCCTTAGGCTTACATATAAAAAAGGATGGTTGGTAGAAAGATTTTGGGAATCATAAAAAACAAAGAAAATGACAGCAAAAGATAGAATAAGGGAATTACAGAAATCCGTGGGTGCGAGTGCCGACGGTATTATAGGAAAAGAAACGTTGTCAAAGTTTGCATCAAAGTCCGGCAAAACACGTGTGCAGACAATTCATTTCTTCGCGAACATCCATCACGAAAGCGGAGGATTTACGATTGTCCGGGAGAATATGAATTATACAGCTCCACGAATTATGGAAATATTCGGTGTTGGACGGCATTCGGCAAAAGTCACCGTGGCAGAAGCTGGGCGATTGGCAGGCAATCCTTGGGAACTAGCGGAACGAGTATATGGATTGGGTAATCCACGCAAGGCGGCCGAGCTTGGTAATACTCTCCCGGGTGACGGCTGGAAGTATCGAGGTGGCGGAGCTTTACAGATAACAGGTGGATCAGATTACAAGCGGTACGGCGGTCAAGATCTGTACGATAATCCCGATTTGATCGGAGAATCGGCCTACTACTTTACTACCGCAGTTCGCGAGTTCGATGCGAAGAACATCTGGGCCAAGGCTAATGATCTTTCGGAAGCAAGTATTCGTGCGGTATGCAAGGCAGTAAATGGGGGATATAACGGCCTTGACGATCGTCGGGCTAAGGTTAATTATTATGCTAGTTTGTGGAAATAATGGCAGAGGAAAAAGATGATTTCATCGACAGAAAGATTAATGGTGTAGGAAAGTTTACACAATGGATAAAGGACAATCCAATGGCTTTCTTATGTGCTTTTGTGTCTGCATTACTGATATTGTTCATTTGCTTATACATTGAAGCAAAGAATGAGAATATTGCTTTATTGAAGTCTACTAGCCAACAGGTGCAGGATGAGATTCGTAAGCAATTACCAGCTGAACTTAGGCCAGCGGTAGAGAAGGAGGTAAGCAAACAAACAGCACCTATGCGTGAGCAGGTAGACACGACTACCAGTCAAATTAAACAGATCATCAGAGAGGTAATAAGATGAAAAAATTAGTATTGTTATTGATGCTATTAGGGTCGGTTACCCTGATCTCATCAAATGGAAAGCAAAGGATTAATAAGCCTGATTTAGTAAATAGCTTGGACAGCCTGAAACAGTCGGTTATCGAGCTTAATTCAATATTGAAGTATGCTAAATAAACTAATTGCATCGGTGGTCATAGTGATCACCTTTGCTTCCTGTGGGCTATTTAGAAAGTCAACCAAGCACGTAGAAAAATCTTCTTTAGAAGTGGTCAGCAAGCGCGACAGTTCCTTGTCCGAGAAAACGCAAAAAGATAGCCTACAACGCACGGTAACGGTTGATAAGGGTGTAATCATTACGGAAACAGAAACTACGGTAACGACCGAAAAAAAAGGTGGTAAAGTAAGCGGATCGGTACCTGTTGATAAGGCACTTTCAGGAGCGGAGATATTACTTAAAGACAGCGCTGGTTTTAAGATATTGGTACAGCTCGATACTTTGCGGCAGGTATTCAGCGTGCGGTCGGAATCTCCCGGAGAAAAGATTACCCAGCATACTAAGCAAACTGTAACCGAGAATAAAGATTACAGCGAGAAAAGCGAAAAGCAGGGAAACGAGAAGATAGAAAAACAGGTAGCAACTTCAATTGAACACCGGCAGAAAGAATCAGCAAAGATTGAGGATGTGAAAAAAGAGCCAAAAGGTTCAATGATGATTTGGCTAGGAATAGGTGCTTTGGTTTTTGTTATTGGATTGCTTTTATTTTTCGGATTTCGACCAAAAAAGCCAAAGGAAGAAAACAAAACAACAAGTTAGCTGTTATTAAGTCTGAATCAAAGGTAAAATACATTTCATTTGTTAAGGTCGAGTCTGGTAACTCGGCCTTTTTTTATTTTATTAAAACCAAACGTTATTCGATATTGTATTATAGGTACTTTTCAAAGTAGGCAGAATTTAACAAACCTTGAGATCTCTCCCAGACTCAAGGTTTTTTTATTTAGCAAAACAATTCTAAATATTACTTGTTATACAAATTCTCAATAATAGGTAACTATAAAACATGTCTAGGTCGAGATTCTCAGTCTCGGCCTTTTTTTTAAACAAAAGTGGAATTAGATTTGTACTATAGATACTTTTCAAAAATATAGGTTAATAATGGCTAAAGCCTTGGGTTCCCCACTCAAGGCTTTTTTTTATTTTTTTCAAACCAATCCCTTTTAGGATTTGTATATTTATTGAAGATCGTTCAAAATGTATCAGTTCAATTTGAGTGATTTAATTGTATGGTCAGTTTTAAGGCCTGGCCATTTTTCAGATGTATATTCCGGTCCTAAATGGATCTGTCTATAATTTAGTTAAGGGGCTAATCGAAAGATTAGTCCTTTTTTATTGTGTAGGAATTTCCCCCGATTTAATCAACTCTATCATTATATCCGCTTCATCTTTGGTAAGCCAAGAGTTATTATTGAAATGAACGCGCCAGCCTTCAGTTGTCATTGATATGCTGGTCACAAACCTTCTATTGATGTACACATGAAAATAGCCACCCATGAGAGGGCAAATCTCTAATACCTGTGGCTCACCATTGACCTCAAAATTATCGAATATCATCCTTTATCCACTTTAATTCGCCCCTCTGGATCATACCAATATACTTTTGGACGTGGTCGTCGGTTAATAAGCTGTTATCTTCAATATGATAATCGAAAGCCTTTGAATACTTGTCATGCTCGATGCTGCCAACATAGGAGTTGTTTAGGTAGATATGCCAAAGGCTATATTTTTTCGCGCGAACTTCGACTACTTGGCGCTTGCCTTGGTAATAAAACAGCTCAGGCACATCTGTATCAAAGCGAAGTATAAGGGCGTCAATGCACGCCTCCTTTATATCATCAGCAAGTTCACCGTATGCTAGTTCCCAAAACCCTTGAGATTTCCTGAAAACATAAAAAGCAAGACCGTTTTTGTTGTAAAGATGATAGTCTTTCATGCCCATACTCTTATCATGTATGCTCATTTGAACGTACATAACACGATTTCGGCAGAAGATTTCAAGAGGTTTCATAAAACAAAATTACTAACATTTTTAGTAAATTGTCAAGAATAATTTTAAATTTGAATTATGGAAATAAGCAAACAACCACCTGAAGGCTATGTCGATCATGTCAGAGAATCGGCTTTACTTGCCGCTCAAAACGTTGGAATTGAGACTGGCGCTAAGATACTGGAAGAAGGATTAAAGCAATGGCCTGACGAATTGGAAGCCGCTATAAAATGGGTTGTGAAGGAGAGAAGAAAAAAGCTTAAATAGCGTCCTGAATGTCAGGGCGGTTAGTGTCTCCTTTGGCTCCAGTAACACGGAAAACTTTATGCGCTCCAAGTTCACCGTCGTAAGGGATCATTAGTTGCTGAACATCTTCCTTGGTGCTAGCGTTTAGCCAAGCGTCGCGACGATCCGGAGGTATGATTAATGGCATACGCTTCTTCTCGTTGTGGATTTCTTCCAATAATGGATTGGCAGCTGTAGTGATAACTGAAAAGGTCGGATATACGTTATTCGTCTCGTAATCTTTAAAATTAGCATAGACCACCCCAATAGTGAATATTTCCTTTGTTGGCGTGTATATGTAATAGTTTTCAGTGTCTTTTTGCCCGGCTACTTTGTGGGGTTCGTAAAAGCCATTGACGTAGAGTAAGCCACGAGTTTTGAGTATGGAATGCTTGTACGATGCTTTATCAAAAATAGACTCAGATTCGGCATTCAATGTGTTAGCATATTTGGCTGCATCATCTTCGGTTTTTACCCAAAAAGGAATAAGCTTCCATCGAGCAGGCACCACACTTTCCTGGTCCTCATTTAGTGTTACAGGGAGGTAGGGGCGAGTAAAGCCACTAACATGAAAGATTTCCTCATTTTGGTAATGCACCTGAAGGTTTTTAAACTCTTTAACTAACTGTGCTGTGCTGGGCGTGGAAGTATGATAACACATAATTTTGTATATTTAATTAAAAGTAACAAATAAAATGCGATTTGAAAAGGTTACTCACTCAGTCTTGAAAGAGCTAAAGCGAAAAGGATATAATGTCCTAATTGCTCCATCCGACTGTGAGGATAACGAAAATGTAACGTGGAAAGCTATTACGGTACCGAATGTTTTTGAATGGCTGGTTGCTTTAGATTGTGAGGGAATTACGGCAGTACCATTTAAGGAGCCTCATATTTTGGTAATCCAAGATGCATTGAGCAACATTCGTGAAGAAGACCTAAAAGGAAGTGTATTTATTGAACTATAGATATGAAAACATTGCAACAATACTTTAATGAAGTCGGAGAATACGGGCGCAAGCTTTATTTGAGAAATGAAGCAATCCGCACAGGCAAATGGGATATGTACGAAGCATTTTTAAATGTTGAATTTCCCGACGTTGCTAGTGATGAACTACAAGCCGCACGTGACCTTGCAGGCCGAGTTAAGAAGATGTTTAAGGAAGAGTTTCGCGAATGGATCACTAAGAATCGGGTCAATATGATAACTTCCGACCTGTATGTGTTGGATGAGGGTACAATATTGCGAGGTTCAGTAGTGCCTTCTGGAGATTTGGCGGTAATACTTGGGGATGGATTGGAGGATATTATCGAATGTAATGTTTCGCCAATGGAGGTGCTGAATTTGACCGACCACGAGATTTATTGGGTAGATCCAATAGTAAAAGCCTAGATTTTTGGTCTAGGCTTTTGTTATTTACCGCGGCTGCAAATAGAAATCACATAGTTTCTTTTTCGGTTTTCGAGTAATACGACATTCTGAATTAATTTGCACATGTTTTTAACAAACTACTATAATATCTTAATCTCATTTATCTGAGTTATTTCACGAATCAAATTATCAATTTTATTTTGATGTTTTCTGGGATACATTGGACTTTTCCGTTGCTCTTCTAAATAGTAATTAAGAAGCGTGCTTAAAGCTGACAGTTTTGCTGATATCTTTAAATTTTCCGCTTGCCTTGTCATTTGGATCGCTTGATTCGAAATTTCCTTTCTAGTTTCAATCAATTCATCTCGATTTAATTTAATCTCATCCCTTTGCATAGCTAACTCTTGATTTTGCATAAAAATAGATATTATTATACCTGCAAATGCTAGCCCTGAAAATAGTGTATTTAATGCACCGTATGAATCGCCAACCTCATTTGGTCTGTCAATTTGCTTCATTAAAAAGTAGGTTCCGAACCAAATTATTATTACTATAATAAAAATTGCTATAGGATATTTTTTTAAAAACTTTATCATATAAATTTATAAATCTTGGTAAATGTCGCAAACATACTAAATAGTTTCAAACCAAAATATAACCTCCACCTACTTTTCCTGGATTAATCCATAACGCTTTGCAAATTTGTATTGTGTGCTGTATCCATACCGTTAACGGATAATACCACTAATAATTTTCTTGAATGTTTCAGTATTAATATTTTTATTTTATAAATTAATATCAATAAATAAAATTTATGATTAAATCTTTATCAATAACAGGGTTAAGGGGATTTGCCAAAGAAGGGCAATTAAATATTAGTATTCCAAATGGCAAGCCTGGTAGCGGATTGACAACATTGGTTGGTCCTAATAATTCAGGGAAATCAACTATTATAGAAGCGTTGACTGCACTAAATATTTCCAGAAACCATTTACCTAGCTTTCCCGAAGGCAAAAGAAATAGGAATACTGATTATAAAATTTGTTTAAAATTAGTGTTTGAAAACGATGATGAATTTATTATCAAGTCTAGTGAACAAGGTGGAAGCGAAACTGAAAAGCATTTCTCTGGCCATGGTAATATTGATCTTAGTGTGTTCGTTATAAAATCACGTAGAACATTTAATCCATATTTTGGACAGTTAAAACATGACAGAAATATGTTCTTAACGTCATTTGGTTTGGAGCCGCAGCGCACCGCTAATTATGACCATTTTTCTTATAGACTTTTTAAAATTCATGAAAATCCAACGCTTTTTAATGAAATTTTAGCTAAAGTTATAAATCCACTTCCCATTTGGACTATTGAGCAATCTGATCAAGGTCAGTATTATATAAAATTTATTTCAGAAGGGGATACTCACAGCAGTGAAGGTACTGGAGAAGGGATTCTTAGTGTGTTCACGATTGTAGATGCGATTTACGATTCAGGAGACAATGATGTAATTGTTATTGACGAGCCCGAGTTATCATTACATCCCAGCTTACAGCGAAATCTACTCGATTTACTTTTGGAAGTTTCTAAAACGAAACAAATAATAATCTCAACTCATTCTCGATATTTCATCAGTTGGGATTCTTTAATAAATGGAGGTAACCTAGCTAGAATTGTTAGAAACAATAGTAGCACTGAGATATATCCACTAAGTAAAGATCGGGTTAAGTTTATCTCATCAACTTTATCTAATAAAAATAATCCTCATATTCTAGGGATTGATGCAAAAGAAATTTTCTTTTTGCAAGATAATGTAATATTAGTGGAAGGTCAAGATGATGTTATTTATTATAAGAAAATACTTAGTGATTTAGGTATTGTATTAAAAGGAAGCTTTTTTGGATGGGGTATAGGTGGAGCACAAAATCTTAAGCATATTTTATCAATCTTCAACGATTTAGGCTACGAACGCATCAGTGTTTTATTTGATAACAACGTTGAGAAAGACGTTCAGGAATTGTCTGATCTCTTCAAAAATTATCAATTTCAAGTTATTCCAACAGATGATGTGAGGGATAAACCTGAAGTTAAGGCAAGACCGGCAATGAGTGGATTATATGATACTGAGAAAAAAAAATTGAAAGATGAATATATTGCTGACATGATTCAGATAATTACTCAAATAAATCAATATTACGACAAATAGATTTTTTTTGATTTAATGATACCGCAAATAAATATAGAATGGAGACAGAAAGTTAAACACATCTGTCTCTCTTCTTCTTTATCACCCTAGACTATACTAGGGTGGGGGTTAAACATTTCGTCAATTTCCTTTATTCGTTTAAAAATTCTGATTGCTATCTCAGGCACTATTGCATTTCCATATCCATGAAAACACTCTCTTATAAATGGTCCGGAGTAATCCATTCCTTTGGAAATCCCTTCATCCAAGCATAGAACTGGGGGTTGATCCTTCCAGGCACCGCCCCGAAAAGTCTGTACAGATGTTCCCCCAATGACCCAGGGGATCTGTGATGACGTTTCGCGTACATAGGAAAAGAAAGTCTGTCCCTTTTGGAGTCTGATGTTGTTGGAGTAAGTAACCAAATACAGCCTAGCCCTGTGATGGGGCGCACCGACATCTGACGCGCGGCAAATTCTCCATTCTGCATTGTACCCCATTCCGGATAGTTCGGTGAGTATTGCGCTAAAGTCCTGCCCTCCGTTAGTTTTAAGAATGTTAGAGACATTTTCGGCAATAACATATCTTGGTCTGATTTCTGAAATAGCTCGGCACATGTGATAGAATAGGCCTGTGCGTTCGCCTTGCAACCCCTGTTGACCTTTACCGTCTTGTTTGGCAATACTTGCGTCTTGGCAGGGGAATCCTCCGGATAAGATGTCGATTCTATTTCTGTAAACAGTGAAGTCTGTTTCTGTGATGTCTCCATGACTAAATGAGTTTGGAAAGTGATGTTTTAATATTTTGCGTTTGCTGTATATCCACTCGCAGTGGAATATGTTTTCTATGGCGGATTGTTCGGCTGCATAATCAAATCCTCCGATTCCGCTGAATAATGATCCGTGGGTCATTCCTTTCTCCTTTCTAAACTTCCAAGTTCAAGGCAAACCACCGAATTATTACGAGAATGGCTAGACCGAAAAGTCATCACCTCTTGTATCACTCTCTGTAAAGCATCCGCACTCACACACTCTATCGACGCTGCTTCTTCCAATGTGAGGATATCGCCTATTATTAATTCGATTAGTTCGCCTATTTCCTGGGGTGTCATGCTGTTTGTTCTATCAAATGGGGATATTTATTCATTATCCAATTATGGACAATATCTACAGTTTCATTATATTCCTCGCCGATCTCGTCCGTTGATTCAAAGAATCCATCAGGATGTTCACCTTGTTTACCATACAGCCGTATTTGCGTCTTTAAAATTTCTTCTGCTCGCTTCTTGGTCAACTTGTCCAATTCACCTACATCTCCTTGGCTAAATAAATAATCAGCTAAAGCTGTTGTAAATGTGCTTATGGTGATTACTACTTCCGTTCGGTAGTATAAGCATGGCTTGCCACCTTGTAAAGTTCCTTTGTTCATCTATTTTCACCTTTAATTGCTTCAATTGCTTCCTTAAATCCGTCGATGTAACCATCATTTGCGCCATCTGCATACCCTTCATCATATATATCACTATGTTCGCGGTACTTATCTTCATCAGGATCTGAATACTTCTTGTGGCTTACGTTGGGAAAATCTACTACTTCAAGCCAATAATCTGCAGAGCTACTTATCACAAATCCAACATTGTATAATGTGATGAACGGCTGTCCGTCGGCACTTATGCAGACAACCATTCCATCTCTCTCAGGCAAACGATCCTTTACGCTTACCTGTCTATATATTTTTTCCATTTGTTTTCTTATTTTGGTGTTATGAAAAGGCATACAATTATTTACCGACTTGGAACTATTATTATGATTGCTAATGCATTGTTTTTAGTTCCATACATAATTGAAGAATTAGGAAAGTCTATTGGTAAATAGATTAGCCATTTCCTGCCTCACTTTCAATAACTTCACTATATTCCTCAATTGTTGCATTTTTTGGGAATAAAAAGACTGGTTTACCACATCCTAAACAGACAGATCCATATTTTTCTGATTTCAAGTACATTGAATAAACATGCCCATTTTCACAGCACCAGTTCGCAGATTCAAACCAAGAATCTGGAATGCCTTGAAACATTGTCTCGCCATTATTTTTGGCTAATTCTTTTTTTGATGTAAGCCAGTTTGATAATTGTTGTGATCTATCCATTTCCTTTGGTCTCCTTTCTCGATGACATAAATGTTTTCACGACCAATACAGTAATTCCATATACAAAAGATCCAATTACTGATATCAGGTAGGCCATATTATAAATTTTCAGAAGATTATTCATTTATAACCTCCTCTCGTTCTGGAGCAATATCATATACTCCTGGTTTAACTTCAATTGGTTCGACACTAAGAGTAGTTAGCACTACTTCTCTTTCTTTTTTTTGCTCTTCCATTTCAACTCAGTTTTTGAAAAAATCTATAGTAAAGTCGGCTATTGATCGATAGGGGACACCTTCATAAACTACTATACCAACTGAAGACATTAAAGAGAGGAGTGATTTGTATTCATTTATCCTTTGTTGTTTTGCTTCACGTTTCTCCGATAATTTTAGCAATGGTTTTCTTAGAGTATTAAACAGGGCCATTAGAACCTCCTTTCAATAATAATTTTGCTGAGTAAAGCAACTGACTCATTTGCAATTCCTGGTCACATAAAGTAAATCTTATGAGTTCTTTGATAAGTAGGGGCTGGCTAGTTCTTATTTTAAAGAATACTATGCTTGGATCCTCAATCAATCCCTCATTGGCCATGTTTTGCTTGATCACATTTGAGATGAAATCATTGTAGCTGTCTACTGAATTTGGATTCCAGTTTTCCGGATAAACAGAACTTGTAACTGGGATGCCTTTGTGGTTAGTTGTTCCCATAATTAAAGTTTAAAAAATGAAAGCCTGATCGGGTTTAGAGGAGTGCAGCCTCCGCCCCCAATCAGGCTATTAAATTTCTTTCTGTTATCATTTCAATTTCTGCACTCTTGAATGATGATGATGCAAATATTGAAACTTATATCACATTATCCAAATGGATAATGTGTATTGTTTTGTAAGTAATTGATATACAATTGAAAAATTTACAAATAATTTATAACTGTAAATTTTATTGAAATTATATGTTTGATTTTTAGTTATATATGATTTAAAAGGAGAGATTTGACACATTAATCATGCTGCAAAGATACGTTTTAATATTGTATTTTTAACTATTTACGGTGATCAGTTTCAGGAGAAATTGCGGAGAGTAATGTTGGGGAAATCAACTGTTTTTAGCTTCTTTTGAAAACCTGTATGGTCTGAAATTTCAAAGGATGAAGAGGATCTTGAAATGACGTGTGAAATCCGGCAATGTGTGCAAACAATGAATTAATAAATTATAAATATTGTGTTGGTGATTTAAATTGGCTTCTTTTTTGTGGACAAGAGCTGAAATGAAATCAATTATGAAAAGAAATAGAATAACCGGTGTCGTTATACTTACAGTTGCTTTTTTATTTAATATCCAAGGAGCCTCGGCTCAATTTGGAGGGCTATTGGATAAGGCAAGCAAAGCCGTTGCTTCCAAGGGAAGCAAAATGTTGGGTTTGGATAAACTACTAAAGGAACCAGAAGCGATTAGTACAAGTTTTGAAGATGTAAATAGGAAGGGGGAGCAAATGCCCGATTTTCAAAATACGGCTGTTTATAAACCTTTAGAAAATTTGCAAAAGAATGGCAATGATGGTTACTTATTGGAGGCTGGACATTTTGAAATGACCAATAAGAGCTATTGCTTGAAAGCAGGTACTTATGCGCCTTCAAAAGGTGATGGATATATGTATGCACCTACATTGGGCAAGAAGAGAGAAGTGGTCATTGCAATTTTGAAAAGTGCTGAAAAGCACCCGGAAGTTGCACAATCTGACATACAGATGCTATTGTGGACGATCATAGCGAAGACAAAATTTATTGATTATTCGGGTCCGGTGAAAGAGACAGCCTTAAAATTGCTTACAGCTGAACAAATTTTGCATTTGGAAGGTGGTGCGCTCGGCGTTTTGCCATTCGATGTTGTCCAAAAGGCAAAAGACCAAATGCCTCCTGCAGTACAGACAATCTTTGAAGCGGAAAATAATATTCGGCAGCTCGTTTCCTCAGGAAACTATTCGTACGCTGATTTTGAACAATATGCAATCTTAGCTGGTATGGCTGAACCTCGTACGGACGTGCCAAGTGGTATTTGGACGCTTCACCCCGATGGTTATTATGTTCGCTATTTTCCAAGTGGTTATGCGATTACCAAAGTTCAGGTGTATGTCCCTCAAGAGTTGATTACAAAATTGAATGGCAAGAAGCTTGTATACGATGCAACAGACGATATTGCATGTCCGGCAAATACGGGATCGCAACGATTAGCACAAACGAATGAACCGATTCGTGATTAAGATGTGAGGCATTGAAAGGTCGATAGGAAAGAGAAGGGTATAAAGAGGAAATTTAATGAATANNTATTCATTAAATTTCCTCTTTTGCCTCCTGTATAATATATAAACAATGACAATAATAGCGATGATTGCTAAAATAATGTAATGGGAACCTGAATGTTGGGTTTTATCCTCTGTCGTCTGCGCATATGTAAAATTTGCCACGAAAAGAAGTACCATGAAAATCCACTTCTTGCACATAATAAACGGTTTATTAACTATAGTAGCAAGCTAAGTATTTTTTGCAACAAAGCCAAATTATTTCATTAAAAAATGACAAAGCTTTTTATAAAAATTTAATGTATAATGTCTGTTTCTCCCATTTGATTTGTTAGGTTCGAAAAATAAAAGGGTAGCTACATTGGATATAGCCCGGGATATCGTCGCTCGAATTCGGTAAATGGTCCTAAAAATCGTATCTTGTGAACCTTTGTAAGCGTTTTTAGATATTCAAATCATGTCAAAACTTATCAATTTAACTGTCTTTAGAGAATTCTTAAAATCCAGCTTTGCAGGTGGAATTATACTTTTTTCCTGTGTTATTCTAGCATTGATCGTTGCAAATACACCTTTGTATGCCAGTGTAATGGAATTCCTGAACAAGGAAGTAGGCTTTGAGAGCGATTATGTTCATTTAAAATATTCGTGGTTATTGTGGCTCAACGATGGTTTGATGGCTATTTTCTTTTTACTGGTGGGGCTCGAGATAAAACGTGAAATTGTAGAGGGTGAACTCTCATCGCCAAGTAAAGCAATCCTGCCCATTTTGGCTGCGGTTGGTGGGGCACTTTTGCCAGCCATCATTTATTTTGTATTAAATCAGGGAACCAATACGGCAAACGGCTGGGGTATCCCTATGGCGACGGATATTGCATTTGCTTTAGCTGTTATCACGCTTCTGGGAAATAAGGTTCCTGCCAGTCTTAAAATCTTTTTGGCTGCTCTGGCCATTGTTGATGACTTACTTGCCATTTTGGTCATTGCGATCTTTTATAGCAATGGTATTCATGCGACCTATTTATTTATTGCTTTAGGCATCTTTCTGTTTTTGATCGTGTTGAATAAACTGGGCGTTAAAGCGATATGGGCTTACCTTATTCCGGGTCTATTTATTTGGTACTTTGTTCACCACTCGGGAATTCATGCAACAATAGCTGGCGTGTTGGTGGCTATGACGTTACCAACAACACCGGATGCGGAAGAATCTCCCCTGGAAAAATTGGAGCATCTATTGACCAAACCCGTCAATTTTATTATCATTCCGCTGTTTGCATTTGCGAATACGCTTATTCCAATCCATGGGGAAATGATTGGTGGTTTGACTTCAAAATTGGGGATTGGTATTATCCTTGGTCTTATCGCTGGTAAATCAATTGGTATATTTTTGATCTGTTATATTGCGAAGAAGTTGAAGATTGCGCAATTACCGGAAGGGGCTGGCTGGAAACAGATTTTTGGAGTAGGCTTATTGGGGGGAATCGGTTTCACGATGTCGATCTTCATCTCGATACTGTCTTTTGATGATAGCATGCTGATTGAAGAGGCCAAGTTCGCGGTTCTGATCGCTTCTTTATGCGCCGGCCTGCTAGGCTACGTCGTTTTGAGCGCTGTGTCAGCTACAAAGAAAACAGGGGTTATTGATTAGATTTTGAATAGATAGCAGTCGAAGGTTAAAGATTAATCCTATTTGGGCATCTATTTGAAAGCGGATAACGAGCTATAGGTATTAATTTTAGACTTTTATGAATTAGATTTAGTAATTTAGGGCACAACAATAAAAACAATACGTTGAGATTTGATGAATTTGGCTTTGTTCCGGCTTTGGAAGAAGGTTTAGAAAGTATGATGTTTGAGGAGGCTACGCCGATCCAAGAACAGACCATCCCGATTATTAAAGAGGGAAAAGATATGATTGCCTGTGCACAGACAGGTACAGGTAAAACAGCAGCTTATATGTTGCCGATCCTCGATGCAATAGCACGGAATTCAAGGGAATCTATCCTCGCTATTATCCTTGTTCCGACCCGGGAACTTGCTATGCAAATTGACCAGCAGATTATGGGCATGTCTTATTATACGGGTGCAACATCCATAGCCATTTATGGTGGTGGTGATGGTATGGGGTATGAACAGCAAAAACGGGCCATACGAGAGGGGGTAAATATTATTGTTGCTACGCCGGGAAGGTTGATAAGCCATCTTACCTCCATGAAGATTGATCTCTCTCATTTAAAGCACTTTGTTTTGGATGAAGCCGATAGTATGCTGGATATGGGATTTCAAGACGATATTTTACGTATTGTAAGTTATCTACCGAAGAAAAAGCAGATGCTTTTGTTTTCGGCGACGATGCCGATGAAGATCAGATCTTTTGCCCGAAAAATTCTGCAAGAGCCTGTGGAAGTTAATATTGCCATTTCTAAACCTTCGGAAGGGATAGATCAACGTGTATATCTTGCGTATGATCAACAGAAAATGGAGCTTCTGAAGAATATACTGAAGGATCCGAACTATGTATCTGTTATTATTTTTGCGTCCCAAAAAACTACGGTCAAACTTCTCGCTCAGGAATTACAGAAGCAGGGGATTGATGCGGAGGGTTTCCATTCGGATCTCGAGCAGTCGAAACGGGAAGATATCATGGCTAGATTCCGGTCTCGTCAGGTACGGGTACTGGTAGGGACAGATGTGATATCTCGCGGTATCGATGTGGTGGGGATCAGTTTGGTCGTTAATTACGATGTTCCACCGGATCCGGAAGACTACGTACACCGTATTGGACGTACGGCACGGGCAGCAACTACAGGAACAGCCATTACCTTTGTCAATGAGAAAGACCAAAACCGTTTCGCTCAGATCGAGAATTTAATAGGTTATCCGATTGAACAACTTCCATTGCCAGAGGGGTTTGAAGCGGGACCTACTTACAATCCTGCCAAAAAGAATCCACAGCATAAGAAGAAGCGTTTCAATAGGAATAAAAATAAAAACTATCAGAAAGCTAAAAGAGCCTGATTTTAAAATACAAAGCCCCCATATGAGAAAAATATGGGGGCTTTGTATTTGAGTATATATTGTATTTAACTTTTATTCAACAGTCCATACGGCCAATTCATATCCATCAGGATCCTGGAACTGAAATCTTTTTCCTCCGGGAAAGCTAAAAATATCTTTTAATATGGTCCCGCCAGCACGGATAACCTGATCACGCGTAGCCTGTAGATCGTCGGCATAGATAACGACGAGAATACTGCCATTTCTGGGGTCACCAAGTGTAAAACCACCATCAACATATTTTCCGCCAAAAGCCGTATATGCTGGTCCGTAATCCGTAAACTCCCAACCGAAACTCGTTGAGTAGAATGCTTTGGCACGTTCAAGGTCGCTTGATACAAACTCAAGGTATTGGATCTGCTGGTTGACAAATTTGTTTTCTGTACTGCTATTGCTCATAACGGAACTATCTATTTAATGTATATATAATAAATTGCTTGACCGGTTGTGCCGGTTTTGGAATTAACCCGAATCGTTTCATAAATATAAGGCTTTGTTGAAAATGACACACATTTTTCTTTTCAACATGTTTTTTCGGGGCTACCTGTTTATCGGGGCTACCTGCTTGGCACAAGGAGGAAACAATATTCATTTCCCAATCTTCGTTGGACTGGGAAATGAATGGAGGTTGTTAAGCGCTCTTTTTACTGCTGATCCAATACTGCAATAACACAGATGAAACTACCAAAAACAGTCCAACATAGAAGGATAGGTTTAATTCTCTTGCTTCATTAAGAAGTAAAAATGCAATCAAAATAGCATATACTGGCTCAAGATTTAAGCTTAAGTTCAATGTAAATGCTGATATCTTCTTTAAGATTTCTGTAAATGCGAGATAGACTCCCACAGTGCAACATAAAGATAGGATGATCAGATAGAAAATATCCAGGGCATTGGGAATGAAAGTGCTGATTGGATAGTGCTGAATGTAAAAAGGAAGTAGACATGCCAGCCCTATTGTTCCACCGATCATTTGATAATAATTAATGCATATTGCATTGTACTTTTTGGTCAATTTTTCATTGTGAACCGCATAGAGTGAGGCAAAAGCCGGAGAAATTATCCCTAAGACTATGCCAAGCTGGTGTGAGGTATCGAAGTGAAATATCAGTGCTATCCCACACAACGTAAGTCCACTCAACAGAAGTTCAGACAATCTAAATTTCGTTTTATTGATCATCGGTGCAAAAATAGCGGTAAAAAAACTTGCCATACAGTAGCAGATCACGCCGATGGAAATGTTTGAATATTTGATGCTAGCATAGAATAATAGCCAGGATGCTGTCAATAGTAGCCCATTTTTTGCAATATGCAGTTTCTCTTTGAAAGTAAAATCTGTAGGTATTTTATACCATTTTAGAATAAAAAATAGGATAACGGCAGCTAAAAATACACGGTACCATGTGAGTATCCCCTCGTTGAGTGAAATCACTTTTCCAAATACGCCAGATAGTCCCAGGCACAGCACAGCAAGGTGCAGCATGAAATATGAATGTTTCATAAGAAATTGTCTTCCAGTTCCGCCCAATAAGGACGAAAGATGTTAAATAATAAAATTGATAGAAAATAAGAAGCACAGCAAATCGGTCCATTTCTGGTATTGGGCTTCAGTAATATCGGGAAAAAATATTACGCTACTGGAGGAGGAAGACAACTCGTTCTATTCATCATATTTGTATTTACCCGAAGATAGGGAATTTTGGGCGCAGCTGCAAAAAAGTAATGAAAAAGCCCCTAGGAAGTTTTTGCTTCTAGGGGCGTATATTTATTCAGTTGCCTTTATTTTGTGCTTTTTATTTTCTGCTTTTATGGCGTATTTGGCGGTAAAGTATCCGTTCCGCCCCCCAGTGCACGGTAAAGATCTATGGCCGCATTGAGCTTTTCCCGTTTTACTGTAATACGTTCCAAATCATTTTGAAGTGCATTGTTTTGGGCAGTTATCACTTCCAAATAGTTTGCCATCCCACTTTTGTAAAGTAAGGCCGCATCAGCGGTGGCTTTGGCGAGGGCATTTGATTTGGCGTGGATAAGTCGCAGGCGCTGTTCTGTATGTTTGATTTTTGCCAAGGCATCAGAAACTTCCGAAACTGCGACCATAACCGACTGTTTAAACTGCAAAGCTATCTTTTCGCGTTCGATGACCGATATCTCATAGTTTGTTTTCAAGGCCCCTTTCTGAAAAATCGGTTGAGCAATATTCCCTGCTATTGTTTTCACAATAGAACCCGGTAGATCAAACCATTTGCTAAATTGAATGGAGTTTGTACCAATGGATGGAGTCAAGCTTATGGAGGGGTACATTGCTGCTTTAGCGAGTCCCATTCTGCTTGTCGCAGCCACAACAGCGTATTCAGCTGCTCTGACATCTGGTCTGCGGCTTAATAGTTCGGCCGGTACCCCTGCGGCAAGTCCGTCTCCAACAATCGTATCATCTAAACTTGCTGTACGTTGAATGCCCTCGGGGAAACCTCCGCAAAGAATGCTCAGTGCATTTTCTTCGACCGCCATATTTTGATGGGCTAGGGGAATTAATAATTCAGCAGTTTTCTTCTGAGCTTCGGCTTGCTCCACAGCAAGCGAACTGACCAGTGATGAGTTGTATTGCAAACGTATCATATTCAGTGTGCTATCGCTCAATTGAACATTTCTTTGTGCAATCTTAAGCTGTTCATCCAAAGCAATCAGATTGTAATATGACTGGATGACCTGTACAATAACCCGGGTTTTCAAAGCCGATAAATTTTCCTTTTGGCCAAAAAAATTGGCCAAGGATTCTTCTTTTTGCATTTTTACCTTTCCCCATATATCGGCTTCCCAAGACAATCTGAGCGTAGCACTATAATCGTCCATATGAGGCGTCCCGATAAATTGGTCACTTAGTGAGCCATTTAAAGAGTTGCTCGATAACCAGGTTCTATTCGCTCCAATACTTAAATCAGCTGTTGGTAGTAATCCTTTCTTAGACTGCTTGTACGCGAGTTCCAATTGTTGCATGTTCAGGAGTGCTACATTGACGTTCGTATTATTGGACAAAGCCTTTTCAATGAGTGATGTCAACAGGGGATCCTGTACAAAGTTACGCCAGGATAGCTGTAGCGTATCAGACGTCACGACAACCTCGCTGTTTTTGAAATTTTCGGGCATTGCTATCTCCTGACGGGTGTATTTTTTGCCCACGCTGCATGCGGACAACAACAGGGTAGTGCTTGCGAAAATTGTTATATAGTGATGAAATTTTTTCATTTTAATCGTTTGTATTGTGTACTGTATTGTCCGTAAGTTTTTTACCCGAAACTTTTTCTTGCAAATATTGGAACACCAGGTACAGTAATGGTATAATAATTACCCCAAGGATAACACCGCTTAACATACCCATTGCTGCTCCTGTACTGATGGAATGGTTACCTGTAGCCGTTCCGCCGGTCGCAAACATCAAGGGGACCATACCCGCAATGAAAGCCAATGAAGTCATCAAGATTGGGCGTAGACGAGCTCTTGCGCCTTCTAAAGCCGAATCAATGAGTGAGGAGCCTGCTCTTCTCCGCTGTAAAGCAAATTCAACAATCAAAATGGCATTTTTTGCCAAAAGACCGATGAGCATGATCAAGCCGACCTGGACGTAGATATTGTTGTCCAATCCAATAGCACGTGTTCCTAGGAAAGAGCCGATCATACCTGTTGGGATTGATAACAGGACGGCAAGAGGCAATAAATAACTTTCGTACTGTGCTGATAGTAAGAAATAGACAAATAGCAAGCTTAATGCTAAGATAAGTACGGTTTGATTGCCTGATGACTTCTCTTCCAAGCTAAGTCCCGTCCATTCGTAGCTGTAGTCTCCCGGTAACTTGGTCAATACATTTTTCTCCAATGTTTCCATGATCGCACCATTACTGATATCAGGCGTACTAACAACGTTTATCGTGAGCGAATTGTATAAATTATAACGGGTTACCGACTCAGGACCATACACTTTACGAAGTGTGACCAAGGTATTTACAGGGACCATTTGGCCAAGATTATTCTTGACAAATATTTCGTTGAATGCTTCTTTATCGGTTCTATAAATGCCATCAGCTTTAACTGCTATCCGATAGAATTTACCGAAACGATTGAAATTCAATGATTGGTCACCCGCAAAGTAAGTTTGAACGGACGAAAGCATTTCACTGACATCTACGCCAAGTTGGGCCGCTTTGTCTTCATCTACTTCTAACTCCATCTGTGGATAATCTGCTCTGAACATGGTATAGGCAAATTGCACTCCCGGTTGTTTCATAATCTGCGCAATAACGGAGTCGGACATTGCTTTGAGCTCTACCGGCGATTTACCAGCTCTGTCCTGCAAAACGAGTTCCGCGCCATTCATCATACCATAACCATCAACAGGAGGGGAGCGAAATGCCATTGCGTTACCTTCTTTGACACTGGATAATTTTTGTGAGATAACTTGGTGAATCTGATCAATATCGTTCATCTCACCACGTTTCTTTTTATCTTTCAAGCGTATAAATCCTGTCGCATAGGCTGCGCTGGAGTTGTTACCGATCATATTGAATCCAGTAATACTTGTATGGCTTTCAATCGAAGGGATATCGGCCAGTAGTTTTTCGATTTTTTCTACTGCTTTTGTTGTTCGGTCCAGTCCCGTTCCTGGGGGCATTTCCAAACTGTATACGACAAAGTTATCATCTTCCATTGGTACGAAACTTTTGGAAGTGCTTGTCATGAGGTACCCCGCAACGCCAATTGTAGCCAGGATCAAAAGTGACGAAATCCATTTTTTCTTTGCAAGGAATTTTAATGAACCAACGTATCGATTGGTCATGTTTTCGAAGCCTGCGTTAAACGCTTTGAAAAAACGCTGAGAAAACCCAGTTTTTGAGGTCTGTCCATCTTGATTTTCGGCGTGTGTATTTTTAAGTAATAATGCACATAGTGCAGGTGTCAGCGTCAAGGCATTGATCGCAGAGATCACAATGGCGATCACAAGAGTATAGGCAAACTGTTTATAAAACATGCCCGATGAACCTGTCATAAATCCAATGGGAATAAAAACTGCACACATCACCAAGGTAATGGAGATTACAGCTCCCGTGATTTCACTCATGGCACTATGGGTAGCCTGTTTACCTGTTAAATTGGAAGTCTCCATCTTTCCATGTACTGCTTCGACAACGACAATTGCATCATCGACAACAATACCAATGGCGAGTACGAGGGCAAATAACGTCAATATATTGATGGTAAAGCCAAATACGAGCAAGAAGAAGAAGGTACCTACGATAGCTACAGGGACTGCAATTGCTGGAATAATAGTCGATCGTATGTCTTGTAAGAATAAGAATACAACGAGGAAAACCAAAATGAAGGCTTCAATTAATGTCGAGCGTACTTGGGCTGTACTTTCATCCAAGCGCTCCTTGGTACTGATCAATTTAAAAATCTTGATTCCAGGAGGGAATGAGCGTTGCGCTATTTCAATCTGTTTGTCGATTCCAATTTCAATTTCATTGGCGTTGGAGCCTGATGTCTGGAATATACCGATGGTGACGGTATTGAGACCGTTATTTTGGGAATTACCGCTATAGCTGATCGAGCCAAACTCAATACGTGCCACATCCTTTAAACGTACGATCTGGACATTATTGTTTTTAACGATAATGTTTTCATACTGCTCTGGAAGATTCTTTTTCCCCTTATAGCGTATAACATATTCAAGAGGTGCTTTTGATTCTTCACCTAATTTTCCAGGTGCAGATTCCAGACTTTGTTTGGAAATTGCAGCGATGACTTCTTGCGGCACAAGTCCATAACTTGCCATTTTTTGCGGATTCAACCATACACGCATCGAATAGTCTTTGGAACCAAATACCATCGCCTGACCGACCCCGGGAACACGCTTGATCTGTGGGATCAAGTTGATGTTCACATAATTCTGTAAAAATAGTTCATCATATTTTTTATTATCTTCTGTATAGATATTAAATATCATGATCATACTATTTTGTTGCTTGGAGGTCGTTAATCCCATCCGGACAACTTCCTGTGGCAAGATCGGAGTAGCCTGTTGTACTCTGTTTTGCACGTTGACGGCTGCTTGATCTGGGTTTACACCTGCTTTAAAGACAATGCGCACAGAGAATGTACCATCGTTACTTGCAGTCGATGTAATGTATTCCATGTCCTCCACACCATTGATTTGTTCCTCAAGGGGTGTAACAACTGATCTCAATACTGTTTCGCTATTTCCTCCGGGATAGCTTCCGGTAACTTGGACCGTGGGCGGGGCGATATCCGGGAATCGCGTTTGGGGCAGCCTAAAAAGACCGATGACCCCCAGTATGACAAATATGATCGATATAACAGTTGCCAAAACTGGCCTGTCAATAAATTTCTTTAACATTTTAGTATAATTTTTATAAAGCTTTTAGTACCATTTTTTAAAAACGCATACGGAACGTAAAGGCGTGTTACCGCTCTTTGGACGTTGCAGCTTTTGCCATGATCGCTATTGCCTAGATTTCTCCCAAATATTTAAAAAGGAACTTTTTCAGCAGCTCTGTCGTTGCTTTCTACGCTCCATCTGGTTACATGGTGGATTTTTTAGTCGGTTGAACTTGCATTCCATCGTTAAGCATGTCAATTCTATTCATAACGATTTTTTCACCAGCTGTAAGTCCTGATTTAAGTAAATAGGCGTTGGCGGTATTTCCCGCAATTTCAATCTGTTTCATGGAAATTTTGTTCTTTTCGCCAATAACATAAACGAAGTAGCGATCTTGAATATCCTTGACAGCCGCCATAGGTACCAACAATACGTTTTCGTGCGCTTTTTTCAAGATTACTTTGGCTGAACCACCCGAACGGAGAATTTTATCAGGGTTGGTGAAACTTGCTTTAAGTGCCATGCTTCCGGTTGTTCTGTCGATGTTACCACTGGCTAATTCTACTTTCCCCGAATGGTTGTATGCCGTTCCATCAGCTAGTAATAGCGTTGCTTGTTGATTGGATGATTTGTTATTCTGATCTTTGATAAAGGTTATAAAATCGGCCTCACTCAATGAAAAATACACATTTACGGTATTGATTTCAGATAGCGTTGTTAACGGTGTCGCATCTGCTGCGGTAATTAAATTTCCGATCCGATTAGGAATACGGCCGATATAACCACTCACTGGTGCATTGATCAACGTAAATTTGGCATTTATTTGAGATGAACCGAGTGCAGCTTGTGCTTGCGCTACCTGTGCTTTAGCTGCGGCATAATTGGCCTCTGCAGTTTTTAACTGTAATTCGGTATACACTTTACCTTCAACAAGTGGTTTGATTTTTTCAATCTCCAATTTCGCGTTTTGTTCTGCCGATAAAGCAGCTTGGTAAGCTGCCTTGCTGTTGTTTACTTGTTCGTTGTAGACATCAGCTTTTATTTTGAAAAGGGGTTGACCCTGGGATACATAGTCTCCTTCTTTGACATAAATCTGATCCAGATATCCCGTTACTTGCGCTTTGACATCGACGTTGACGGTCCCCTCTAATGTACCAGGATATTTTTTTTCGGTCTCCGCGTGGGTAGGAGATAATTCGATAAAGTCAACAGTAACTGCCTGCTCTTGCGGTTGATCTTGGTTGCCTCCACAGGACGATAATAATGCTGCTGCTGTAATAAGTGTAAGGAAAGGTTTTAAAGTCATCGTTCTTTGTGCCATTTTATCATTTTATAATGAAACAAAGAAAAGAATTCTTTTAAGCCATAAGGCAAAGAAATCTACCGAGACGTTACAATTGCTTACTGAAACGTCACAGTGGTGAGCTGAATTTTACGATATTAAATGGTACGATCCAATTGTGTTGAAGATATTGGGCTTATAGATTAACATCCCTTCTTCATCGCGAAAACTTACTTTGCCTTTCTGACGAAAAAAGGAGCAAGCGGATCAGTTTTAACATTAATAGTCTAACCAATTTTTTAGCAGTTGAGCCTTTTCTCTGCTCACAAGGATTTCCACTTGATCGTTATTTTTAATTTCTATTTTTAGTTTTCCGTTGAAGTGGTTATGTAATCTTTTGATCGCATCTATATGTACAATGAATTGCCTGTTGGCGCGAAAAAATACTTTTGGATTCAATTGCTGTTCGAGTTCTTCCATTGTTTGAGGGACAATTTCGACAGTACCACATTTGAGTTGCGCATGGGTAAGTTTAAATTCGGAGTAAAAGTATAATATTTCTTCGACGAGAATGGTCTTATAACCGTCTTTGAATGGAATTAGAAAACGTGAGCGAAAATCTTTTGGATAGATAAAATCCAATAAACCTTGAAGCGGTTGTTGGTTGATCTGGAGATCTTTTTGATAGTCAAGTTTTTGGATGGCATTTCCCAGCTCTATTTTTTCTACAGGTTTGAGCAAATAATCTATGCTATTGAATTTAAAAGCCCTCACAGCGTATTCGTCAAATGCTGTTGTAAATATGATTGGACAGTCTATTTTTATAGTCTCTAATATTTCAAAGCTTAAACCATCGGATAAACGAATATCCATCATGACCAGGTGGGGAAGTTCATTGCTATTGAACCAATTGATGCTATCCGCAATATTATCAAGTACATCCAAAATAACGATGGATGGTTTTATTTCTTTCAAAAGTCGCTTTAAACGATCGGCATTGAGTTTTTCGTCCTCGATGATTAATACTTTGGTTATATTCATTATGCTTGCGCTAAAAGTGGGAGGATAACGTTAAATGTTTTGCCATCATTCTTTATTTGCAGTTTTAAGTTGGATAGCAAATCGTATCTTTTAATGATGTTTGAAATTCCGATTCCCGATGATTCGGATACATTCTCAATAGGAATTAATATATTTTCAACAACAAGTTGATTCTGGGCGTTGGTGTAGACTTTAATTTTCAGCGGTTTTCTCTTATTTGTCTGATTATGCTTTAATGCATTTTCTACCAATAACTGTAAGGTAAGAGGAGGTAATTGGCAATTGCGTTTGGCGGGATTGACGTTTATTTCGAAGTTTACCCCATCGCCAAATCGGTTTTTGATGAGAAATATGTATGAATTTAGAAAGTTGAGTTCTTCTTCGAGTGAGATAATGTCCTTTTTGGAATTGACAAGAAGGTAGCGATATATTTTGGAGAAGTTTTCTGCATATTCATAGCCTAATTGTTGGTCTTCGAGGATGATTTCTGAGAGCACGCTCAGGTTATTAAAGACAAAATGGGGGTCGATCTGTAATTTTAACGATTGAAGTTCTGTTTCAAGAATGACCTGATCAAGCTTTGCAGCGCGCATGGATTCATTCTTCCAGTTGGTGATCAAATGACTACCAATATTGATCCCCATGATCATCAACGCAATCAATACACTGATTGTAATGTTTTGAATCATCCCCCTTTTTTCCTCCAAAGATGGGGCTATAGTAACATTTTGAGGTCCAAAATAATATTTTGAAATCAGGTACTCCAGAAGTAAATTGATAAAGAGTACTGCAAAAAGGTTGATGACGGTTTCAAGTAGAAGTCGCTCTGTCGGACTATCTTTCCAGGTTAAGAACTTATTAAGCTTGTCATGGACAATGATACTAAATTCGGAAATGATAAAGCTATAAATGATCGTAAATGTCCATTCACCGAGTATTTCAAACATATTCCGTTTAAAATAGCCATCCCAGCAACTCGAGAATGGATCAATAATATAGGCAACGAGATAAATAAGCAGAAAGGACAGAAAGGTAAATATCAGCCTTTTTTTATTTGTACTAATTAGAGTCTTATCGTTTTTATAGATCGCTATATCCTGCATTCTTTTAACTTATCTGTATCGGTGAAATCTATGCAAATTTCGTAATTCCTTTTAGTATTGGACGACAAATTTCTGCTGAAGCGTATAAAGCCCTGACTGAAATATCAATTTGATGCACTCAGGCGTATATTGACGAAGGCTGATAGATGATCTAACCTTGGCCTATCATTGTATAATTCATAATGAAATCCCTGTGCTATTTTTTTTAATATATTGTAAATCTTTTAGTTATTTTTTTTGTTTTATAATCATTTGATCTAATCGTGTCAAAGAGTGACTTTGAATATGGAATTCGTTTTTAGCGATAGACAGAAAGGCTTGACATCATTTCGTCAAGCCTTTCTGTTTTATTGTGGTTACTATTTTTTCGATGTGTTATCTAATAAATTATTTTGGCTCTTGATGAGTTGTTGGTGTATGGATGATATCGAAATAGATCGTTTTGTCATTAGCGTTTGGATAAACTCTATAAGTGAATTCTTTCTTTGTCAATACCGTAATATCAACCACACGAGTAAACAACGTTTCTCCAGCAGCATTTTTAGCAACAATTGTTCTCGTTTTACCATCTGCAGATACGGTCCAGTCGCCGTGCATTTTTGGAGAATTGTCAAGATTGAACATTGTAAAAGTACCATCAGATTTGAAATAAGCAAATCCTACAAAATTTGCCACGTTAGCATCTGTTAATACTACACTTTCACCTTTATTATTCTTTGCGTTTGTTGTTTCCCATGGCGTACTGGCTAATATTTCGCTTGGGGTAAGCTGGGGCTCAACAACAGTTTCATCATCTTTACTGCAGCTCACGACTGCTAATGTGCATAAGGCGATACATACCGCTAGTGCAATCTTTTTTAAATCTCTCATTTTATAAAATTTATATTATGAAACAAAAGTAATCGCATTGGTTCAGTTGCATTTGTCTCTTTTATTCCAAGGTTTGAAGGATTTATAAATTGAATGCGATCGGGTTGTTGAAGAAATTCTAAAAAATAGAAAAAGCTTATGTATTGCCTAATTTGAAGTTTGCTTTACAGGGCGTTATGTTAAAGGTGGTGTAAAAATGAACTTCGGATAAAAATAAAACAGGGGACCCTAAGGGCCCCCCATCTACCAGATATGTATAATAAAATTAGAAAATTGCTTTTTATACCGCATTAGTTATTGCTCCATCCACCTCCCAATGAACGGTATAGATCAACAACAGCAGAAAGCTCCGCTTTTTTTACCTGAGCAAGTTCGAGCTCACTTTGTAAGATATTGCTTTGCGCTGTGATTACTTCCAAGTAGGTGGCCATTCCTGTTTCAAACAAAAGATTGGCATGCTTTGTCGCTTGCTTTAAACGCGTCGTTCTATCCGAAGTAATCTTTTGTTTTTCTTTCAATTTTTGAATTGAAATTAAAGCATCGGATACTTCCCCAGCGGCTGAAATTACTTTTTGCTTGAAGATCAATACATTCTTTTCTTGTTCGACACGCGCCAGCTCATATTGCGTTTTTAATTCCTTGCGTTGGAAAATAGGTTGTGTAATACTCCCTGTAATTGCACCAAATAATGACGCGGGCAAGTTGAACCAATTACTTGCTTTGAATGCGTTTACGCCAGCTTCGGCACTAATCACCAAGGAAGGATACATGCGCGCTTTTGCATACTGTTGATAGGCCTGTGAAGCTGTAACAGCTAGTTCGGCCTGTTTTACATCCGGACGGTGGCTCAACAAATCAGCTGGTATGCCAGTTGCTAGCTCTTCGGGGAACTGGATGTCTGTCAATTTCTCCGCTGTCTTAATCTCTTGGGGGAGTTTTCCGCTAAGAATCTGAATGGCATTTTCTTGAATAGTGATCTGCCGTTCAAAGTCAGGGATTAACGCCGCTGCGGACAATCGTTGCGCATCAACCTGTTCCAACGCAAGCAGCGTAATGTCACCAACTTCATATTGCTGTTGGACGATGCGTAAGGTTGTATCGCTTAATTGCAAGTTTTGTTTGGCAATATCACGCAATTGATATAGCATCAGCAGTTGATAGTAACCTTGTGCAACTTGTGCAATTAATTGGGTTTGAATTACTTTTTTAGCTTCTTCTGTCTGCAGATAGGAAGCTAAAGCAGCGATATTTTGATTTTTGATTTTACCCCATAGATCGGCCTCCCAGGATAAACCTAAGGATGCCGTATAATCCTCCACATGATGTTGGCCTAAAAACTGTCCGAGGCTCAATCCATTCATACTGTTATTGGATGGATTGGTGCTATTTCCCCTGATCTGTAGCTGGGCTGAAGGAAGATAGTTCGCTTTTGCTTGTTTCAGGCTCAGTTGAGACGCTTCTATGTTTTTCAGTGCTAGCTTCATATCTAAGTTATGTTGTATTGCACTGTCAATCAATGTCTGTAGGATTTGATCTTTAAAAAAATCACGCCATGGAATAGAGCCAATGCTAGTTTCCTGCGGAGCTTTAGCTTGGTCGCGGTACTGTTCGGGTAAGTTAGGGGCAAGGTGTTGATTGCTGACCAACTTATCTGTTTTACAGGACCATGCGACAAAAGATAAGATGAAAACCGTCAGTAACTTTGCTTTACTATTCATATATTTAAATTTTGTCATGAGATACTAATTGTTTGTATGCACGGGTATTTCCAACGAAGCGGTCTCGCTTTCATACTGTTTTTGCTTCGGGACACCAGCTATTTTCTCTTGGATAAATTGGAAGAAAATAAAGAGAATCGGGATAATAAAGAGTCCTAAAACTACTCCGGTGAACATCCCACCCGCAGCGGCAATACTGATGGAATGATTTCCTTGAGCAGACGGACCTACGGCTGTCATCATTGGAATCATACCAACAATAAAGGCTAAAGAAGTCATTATAATAGGCCTCAAACGTAATCTTGCGGCTTTAAGTGCAGCGCTAGGAATCGATAGCCCCTGTTTGCGCCCTTGAATAGCAAATTCCACAATTAAAATGGCATTTTTGGCCAGTAAACCAATCAACATGACAAGTGCAACTTGTACATAGATGTTGTTGGCGATATCAGTGAAGCTAATTGCTGCAAAGACGCCAAATATGCCGGTCGGAATGGATAGAATAACCGCTAATGGAATGATGTAGCTTTCATATTGTGCCGCAAGCAAGAAGTAAACAAATATCAGACAGAGAATAAAAATCAATGTAGACTGTCCTCCGGAGACAATTTCTTCCTTGGTCATACCTGAGAATTCATAGGTAAATCCAGTAGGCAATTGTTGTTTTGCAACTTCCTCAACTGCACGGATAGCGTCTCCAGAACTATATCCGGGTTTTGGTATTGCATTTATGCCAATTGAATTAAACAAGTTGTACCGCGATGCTGTTTCCGGTCCATATACACGTTCTAATTTGACTAATGTATTGATGGGAACCATATCACCTAATCTGTTTTTTACAAAAATACCGTCCATTGAAGTAGGTTCACTTCTATCCTTGGCATCAGCTTGGACCATCACACGATAGTACTTTCCAAAACGATTAAAATCTGAAGCTTGGGCACTACCAAAATAGGCCTGCATGGTTTGTAATATACTTTTTGTGCTTACGCCAAGTTGCTCTGCCTTGATATCATCTACCTGGAGCTCATATTGTGGATAATCTGCTTTAAAGGTTGTGAAAGCCATCATGATTTCAGGACGTTTCATCAGTTCGCCAATAAACTTCTGGCCTACGCCACTGAATTTTCCAAGTTGTCCACCGGTTCTGTCCTGCAATACCATATCGAGACCGTCAACATTACTGAACCCTGGTACTGTAGGGAAGGTAAAGACAAAGAAATTTGCGCCTTTGATATTTGCCAGGCGTTGATTCACATCGGCCATAATCGCATTGATGTCTTTTATCTGACCACGTTCTTCATGTGGTTTAAGGAGGATAAATGCAACACCCGCTGAAGGACTTGTGGATTGTGTTAAAATATTGAAACCAGCAAGTACATTTAAAGTTTTGGTAAAATCAGCATGTTGAAGTTGCTTCTCAGCTTCGGCTAATGCCCCAGAAGTACGATCTAACGAAGCGCCTGCAGGCATGGATAAAGAAATGGCAATAAATCCTTGGTCTTCCGACGGAATAAATCCAGTAGGTGTTTTACGGATCATAAATATTGTCAAAAGTAGGGTAATCGCCAATCCTGCAAATGCAACCCACTTGTAACGGATCAAGAAGCGTAGACTACCTAAATAGTTTTTAGTCAACCGGTCAAATCCAACATTGAATCCAGCAAAGAAACGTTCCTTGAAATTAAGTTTCTTAGCATCAGAATGACCATGATGCGTTGGTTTTAAGAAGAGTGCACATAACGCAGGACTTAGTGTCAAGGCATTAATTGCTGAAATAACGATTGCAATCGCTAACGTGAAAGCAAATTGTCGGTAAAACACTCCGGTAGAACCTTCCATAAAGCCGATGGGAAGGAATACGGCAGACATCACCAATGTAATCGAGATAATTGCCCCGGTGATTTCGCTCATGGCAGATGTTGTAGCGAGCTTAGGTGGGAGATTTTCATGTTCCATCTTGGCGTGCACTGCCTCGACGACCACAATTGCATCATCGACGACAATCCCAATGGCAAGCACCAGGGCAAACAAGGTCAATAGATTGATTGAAAAGCCGAAGAGCTGCATGAAGAAAAATGTTCCAACGATGGCTACTGGTACTGCAATCGCTGGTATTAATGTCGATCTAAAGTCCTGAAGGAATAGAAAGACAACTAAAAATACCAATATAAATGCTTCAACTAGTGTATGTTTTACTTGGTCAATAGATTGATCAAGTGCATCTTTTGTGTTGTATAAAACGAGATATTTGACACCTTTCGGAAAGCTTAAAGAGGCTTTCTCCATGAATTTTTGAATCGCGATCTGAATTTCATTTGCATTCGAACCTGCCAGCTGCATTACCCCAATATTCAATCCTGCTTTGCCATTGATACGGGTGTGGCTCGCATAGGTATAGGATCCCAGTTCAACACGAGCGACGTCTTTGAGTTTAAGTACTGAACCGTCAGTGTTGGAGCGGATAATAATATTTTCGTAGTCACTTGGTTGGTTGAGTTTACCTTTATATTTGATCACAAATTCAAAAGCTTCACGGCTGCTCTCGCCGAATTTACCAGGAGCAGCTTCAACGTTTTTATCTTGAATTGCAGCCATAACTTCCTCAGGCGTTAGTTTATAGGTCGCCATTTGATTTGGATTAAGCCATACCCGCATGGAGTAGTCTTTGCTACCACCAAACGCCAATGCTTGTCCAACACCAGGTATCCGTTTCAGTTCGGGAATAATATTGATTTGCGCGTAGTTGGTAATAAAGGTCTGATCGTATTTACTCTGATCTTCCGTATAGAGATCCAATACCATGATCAAGCTGTTTTGCTGTTTTGCTGTTGTAATTCCGGCTTGTACAACCTCAGCGGGCAATTGGCTGGTTGCCTGAGCCACACGATTTTGGACGTTCACAGCAGCTTGGTCAGGGTCAGTGCCAAGTTTAAAATATACGGTAATCATTAACGAGCCGTCGTTACTGGCAGTAGAGCTCATGTAGCTCATATTTTCAACACCGTTGATTGACTCTTCGAGTGAGGGAGCTACGGCACGGAGTACCGTTTCGGCATTTGCCCCAGGATATAATGCCGTTACTTGCACCGCGGGCGGTGCAATATCGGGAAACTGCTGTAAAGGCAGTTTAAGGATACCAATCACCCCCAATATGACAAGTAATATGGAGATAACGGTAGCAAGTACAGGTCTTTCTATAAATTTCTTAAGCATGTGATTTTCTAATATTATAATGAATTGATGCTATCCCTTGATAAAGCTTGTGGCGTAATTTTCTGCCCATCCTGAAGCAGGTCAATGCCTTTGTAGACAATCCGATCTCCCGCATTCAGTCCTTTGCTTACGAGGTAATTTGCACCACTTTTTCCGATGACAGTAATGGGCTGTTGAACAACTTTATTTTCTTTGCCAACGGTGTAAACGAAGATTTTATCCTGCATTTCAAGGGTAGCAAGTTGAGGTACCAATAATGCTTGTGCATACTTCTTCTGTAGTCTTACACGGCCGGTATTTCCGTTACGTAAAACCCCTTCCGGATTGTTGAAAGTCGCGCGGAGGGTAATCGCACCGGTATTTTTGTCAAACTGGCCATCCACCATATCAATTTTTCCTTTCTGATCATAAATTGTCTGATCCGAAAGAACTAAGCTGATCGGAGGTAGGTTGTGAAGCTTTTGTTGTAAATTACTACCTTCTGTATTGTTTTTGAATGCGATAAAGTCATTTTCTCCCAATGAGAAATAGACATGGAGATCCCTTACATTTGACAATGCTGTAAGTGGTTGGGAGTCTGTAGGTCCCACTAAACTCCCTTGTTTGCGCTGCAATCTACCGATGTATCCTTCTGCTGAAGCCCGTATTAGCGTGTATCCGACATTGATTTTTGCCGTTTCAACCGCCGACAGTGCCAGTTGTACATTTGCTCTAGCGGCGTTACGTGCGCTAATTGCAGTTTTTAACTGAAAGTCTGTCAGTACTTTGGTGTTCACCAGCTTTGTTTTCTTTTCCACTTCTAACTCGGCGTTTTCCAAGGAAGCTTTTGCTGCCAGCAAATTTGCCTTAGCTTGATTTAATTGTTCCTGATAAGGGCGGTCGTTAATCTTAAAAAGCGCCTGACCTTTATTTACTTTAGCACCTTCATCGACATAGATGTTTTCCAAAATCCCTTCGACTTGTGGCCTGATCTCAATATTGGCCGAAGCTTCAATAGTTGCTGGATATTCTTGATAAACCGTCTCGTTACCATTCTCGATGGTAACGACCGGAAGGTTAACCGGTGGTGGATCAATGGGTTTGCTCGTGCCTGTTGAACAACTATATAGAAAGATTGCACTGAGCACATATGCAGTCTTTACGATATTAATTCGTTTAACACTGTTAAGTGTTGGAACGTAAATCCTTTTAAGACTTGGTGATAGATTTGTTTTCATGTGATATTAAAAATTGAAGTTTTGGTATATTTAACGGTGTTAGATTTCTTAACGTTGTATTTTTTGGTGTAAAAAAATTAATCAGTCAGGGAGCGTGTGATGCCGTAAATAGCATCCTTTAAAACCTCTTGATTGGTATTGTCGCCATTGCCTTGGTTTACCAAATTGATCGAAATCAATCCATGTATAATTGACCAGTACGTAAAATACTTCCTGCAGATCAATTCTTCGGATGGGTTTTTCTCTTTCATGATTTCACGGATGACATCACTTATCAATTTTCCATGGGATTCAGCACATTTATAGGTTTTTTCAAAACCACAACAGGCCGTTCCCACACCGAACATTAATTGGTACAATTCGCGTTCTTCGAAGGCGAAATCCCAATAGCTAAACCACATTGCTTCCAATTGTTTCTCCAAATCGGTTTCAGTTGATTTGGCTTGTTTTACTTTTTTGGCAAGCAGGAGATAACCTTGGTTAGCAAGCTCCATCAGAATGGCATCTTTATTGGCGAAATACTCGTATATCATGGGGGCAGTATATTCGATGATATCTGCAATTTTGCGCATACTCAAGGCCTGCCATCCTTCTTCTTTGACGATTTGGAGCGCAGCATCTAGAATATTAGTTCTATTCTCATCTTTGAGCCGTTGTATCCGTTCTTTGCTACCCATGCTATGCGTAAATAATTTAACAGTGTTAAGCAAAAGTGATACTTTTAATTTTATTTATTGACATCTAAAAGTCATTAAATAAAAATGTGTTATTTTTTCTGCTCGGAAGAAGTGTTTTCATCGTTCACAGCGCGGGTTATAAGCTGTTTTATGCGATTCTTTTCTTTGTCAGTTAGAGGAAATGCCTGTTCGATGATAGGGAGGATTTCCGTGCTTTTTTCCGACTGCAATAACAAGTCGATGAAACCGAGATAGGTGCGGATAAGGTCTGTTTTAATTATAGAGAGTTCAATCTGTGTGGCTTTTGCATCAAATCCATTCCAGAAATATTCAGCAATGGCATGTTTAGGGTCTTTGGGAAGTCCTGCAGATTCGATACTTTGGTTGGTTATTTTTGTGCTCCTCTTCATCGGAAAGGCGGTTTAGCTTAAAACTTGTAAAAAAAGATGGAAATAATTTGGTCGATTAATTCCATTTCAATGTACACTATTTTTTAGATCTCTTGATTAAAAATGTGAAAAAATAAGCAAGTCCAAAATAGATAATAAGATCGAAAAGAAGATAAATAGGATTGAAACTACTTCGATTCTCAGGTTCCATTGAGCGCTTGCCACCCATATATTCATAAAAAGGAAATGGAAAACCCAATCTGTCATTTCCATCGGATGGGCCATCGCATTTAGCGAAGAGAATGGTAGCCGCGACTGTTATTACACTAAAAATTACCCAAGTTTTCTTTGGGAAATTTGAAACTATCTTCATGGTTATAGCTCTTTAAGTTGTTTAAAATTACATAATATCATGTGGAGATGTATATTCTGATTCGTATCAATATGGCTATTTAAGGCTAAAGCTGATGTGTTGATATAGAAATTGCTTTTTTGAGTAGAAATATATCTAAATTTAGTCTATGCTTATAGAAACTTTAAAAAGCCTTTTCCAACGGGACTTAAACAGGCTGCGGGATGAAATTTCATTGTACAAACAAGAAGGAAATATATGGCTTATTGAACCAAATATTGCCAATTCAGCGGGCAATCTATGTCTACATTTGATTGGAAATCTTCAAACGTACATCGGTGCTGAAATAGGAAAGACAGGGTATATTAGGGATCGAGCTGCTGAGTTTTCGTTAAAAGATATTCCTCGAACACGATTAATAGATCAGGTAGATGATACGATTGATGTGGTTACCCGCTCTTTGGATCTCTTGTCGGAAGAGAATCTGCAAGAGATATATCCCATACTCGTGTTTGAAGAAAAAACAACGACGCAGTATTTGCTCGTTCATCTGACCACCCATCTAACTTATCACCTTGGCCAAATAAATTATCACCGCCGATTGTTGGATCAACCTGATGCATAACTGAAGTATTGGGTGATCTATTCTTATTCTAAAACATAGGAAACAAATTTATAGTATGGACTTAAGAAAAGCGGTATTATCTGATGCCTTGGAGCTCGTAAGGTTGACCGAGCAACTGGGTTATCCAGCCGATATTGAAGGAATGAAAATTATTTTGGAAAGATCTATTACGGCAGCAGGAGTATGCTGTATTTGTGGGGGCCATTGACAATAAAACTGTTGGCTGGATTCAAGTTCATCAAGTTATCAGTATGGAGACTGGTGTTTATGCGGAAATCATGGGATTGGTTGTCGATGAAGAATATCGAGGTCGGGGGCTGGGTCGATTATTATTGCATGCGACATCCGATTCGGCTAGGTCAATAGGGTGTCGCCGTTTGCGTGTTAGATGTAATACCATTCGAACCGAGAGCCATAAGTTTTATCAAAATAGCGGTTTTATACTAAAAAAGGAGCAGAAAGTTTTTGATTCTTTGCTTTAAAAGGTGAACTTTAGCCCAAATAGATATCGAGACCATCAAACATTCTACCTGTATCGACTGTTGATTTCTCGAAGACCCGACTTAGATAAAATGAGAAGAATCTTTACATTAATTGCCTGTTGCTGTGTTTTTAATTCGCATGCGCAGCGTATGGACAGTATTACCACGGTGATCGCACCTGAGTATGACCGAGTGGGATTATTGCATCGATTTTGGCTTGGAGATAGTTACCGTAAATTATACAATACTCCTGTTAAGATGCGTTTGATGGATCTCGCTACAGAGCGAGGTGGACTTCAGATCGTTAAGTTGGGCGGCGGAATGCAGACCCAGTCGCTTCGACTGGTAGATTCTTCGGGTAGGGAGTGGGTTCTCAGGTCCATTCAGAAATACCCTGAACGCAGTCTCCCGGAAAGCCTCCGAAAGACATTTGCAAAAGATATTGTACAGGATCAGATTTCGATACATCATCCATTTGGAGCATTGACCGTTCCGCCATTTAACAAAGCCTTAGGAATTCCTTCAGCGTCGCCGGAACTGGTTTTTGTGGGAGATGATCCAAGGTTTGGCGAGTATCGTGAGGTATTTAAGAATAGGGCCTATATGTTTGAGGCGCGTACCCCTTTTGAGGATCAAAAAACGGATAATAGCGCAAAAGTCATGCGTAAAGTGTTGGAAGACAATGATACACAAATTGATCAGAATCTCACACTACGTGCACGATTGTTAGATTTTACGTTGGGCGACTGGGATCGCCATCAAGACAACTGGCGTTGGGACCCTGAAAAAGAAAAAGGTAAAAAGATCTATACGCCTGTCCCTAGAGATAGGGATAAGGTGTATTATAAAACTTCGGGGGTATTTCCAACATTACTTTCCTATCAATGGTTGAAGGCCCATTTGCAACCCTTTAGTCCACATATCCGAAATGTGCCCCATTGGAATTTTAATGCAAGTACTTTTGATCATTTTTTTCTCACACATCTTACAGAGGACGAGTGGATTGACGAAATACAATTTGTTCAGAAAACATTGACGGATTCGTTGATTCATCAGGCTATGTTAACGATGCCTGATACCATTGTGAAAATGAGCGCGAATGAACTGGAAACAAATATTCGTTCAAGAAGGGACGAACTGATGGAAAGTGGATTAACCTACTACCGATTTCTAGCCCGTGTCGTTGAACTACCATTGTCCGCCAAATCTGAATTTGTAGATGTCGATTACAATAGTGATGGTTCGGTCACTGTCAATATCCATAACAAGAAAAAGGATGGCACCGAAGGGCGAAAATTGCTAAAACGTACTTTTGTACCTGATCAGACCAAAGAAGTTCGCATATATGGTATATCGGGCGCTGATGAATATAAGTTCCATGGATCGGGCAAATCGCCCATAAAGGTTCGGATTATTGGTGGTGATGGTCAGGATTTGTACCGTACAACAGACAAATTTGCCAATGGCAGCAAAGTTTATATCTATGATGGTAAAGAGCAGGTTCAGGGTACTATCCAGGTTGATGATGCTATTCATCTGAAATTGAGCAAAGACAGCGCTGTCCATACGTTTGACTATGACAATTTTGTCTATGATCGTAAAGGAGTTGTTTTTAATTTGGACTATGGCGTTGACCGCGGACTTATTTTTGGACTGGGGTATATGATCGAAAATCAAGGATTCAGAAAGAAACCTTATGCGTATAGGCATGAGTTTCTTGCCAGTTATTTGACCGGTCGCGAATCATTTATGTTTGATTACAAAGGTAATTATAAGGAACTCATTGCAGGGCATGATCTTTACATTCATCTTTCATCCCTTGGGCCCAAAAACCTGAGCAACTTCTTTGGGTATGGAAATAATACCATTTTTGATAAATCGGACTCAAAGCGCATTTCCTATTACCGAAATCGATTTGATCTTGTGAATGGTGATATTTTTCTAGAAAGATACCTAGCCCCCAAATTCAAGGTTTTCTATGGATCCTCCTCCGAATATTATAATAGCAAAGAATTAAATAATGTTGGACGATACTTTGAAGAGTTTCATGAAAAATATCCTTCGGAGCCTATCTACGGTAGTAATTTTTTCACTGGGGTCACCACTGGTATAGATTACGATACCCGCGATAATATCAGTAATCCAAAATCGGGAGTACATTTTCACACTAGATTGGGGTGGAATGCTGAAATCGGAGGGGAGGGCCGCAACTATACAAAATTACAGCATTCCATGAGTTTTTATAAAACGGTTGCCGACAACTATATTACTTTTGCTAATCGTGTGGGATTTGATGCGGTATGGGGAGATCCCTATTTTTATCAGCACGCACAAATTGGAGGAGAAATGAGCTTAAGAGGGTATAATTCTCGGCGATTTACTGGGAAAACAGCGCTTTATAATAATTTTGACATGCGATTGAAATTATTTAGCTACTCTTCTTATATCGTTCCTGGAACAGTCGGGGCAATTGGTTTCTATGATGTAGGAAGGGTCTGGATGAGTCATGAAAATTCCAATGACTGGCATATGGGATATGGTGGCGGAATTTATTTTATGCCAGGAGATCTATTAACTATTCAAGGAGTAATAGGGTTCAGTAAAGAAGCAACCTTGCCCTATCTCCGAATTGGACTTTCTTTTTAAAGACCTAAAACGAAGCTTTTAAGTATAAAATGAAATCGGAGATCAAAAAAAAATTAGATAGAAATTTTGCTGAGCGTAGATTACGAAATAGCAGCATCGATTTATCTGTGCTAAAACACTATAAGAGTTACGCAAAAACTTTTGCCGACATTCATAACGGTATAGTCGTACTGAGTGACCTGACGGCAAACTGGAGTTATACCTATATGGGGACAATTGCAGAACGACTTTACCTTCCTTCATATGACAAGAAGCTGGAAATAAACGGTATTTGGGAAGATTTTCTTCTCGAACGTGTTTACCCCGATGATTTGGCCATTAAGCATGCTTTGGAGCTTCAATTTCTCAACTTGGTCAAAAAAAAGGATCTGGCGGAGCGATTCAATTATCAAGCAAACAGTATACTTCGGGTCGAAGGGAGAGAGGGGCAAATCATCCAGCTGTCCCATCAGATTTTTTACTTGGACACCTCAGGACCGGAATTCCCCCAGCTGGCTTTATGCTGTTATACCTTACTACCAGAAACTGAAACTTCAATTAATCTTCGAAATTATATCCTCAATCAGGTAACAGGCGTAGTCCATCATTTAGATGGCTATGGTGCGAAAACTTCGATTAGTACACGAGAGAAAGAAATTTTAAGCTGCATCAAGGAGGGGATGATTAGTAAACGAATTGCCGAAAAATTAGGGTTGAGCATTAATACCGTTAACAGGCATCGGCAAAATATACTCCAAAAGCTTCGTGTACGAAATTCATATGAAGCAGTGAGTGTGTTTAACAAGATGCAGCAGGACATACTGACTTAAGATGACGCCCGTCTATGGGGCTGTCTTAGACGGGCGTCGATATTTTTTAGTTTGAATTATTCTCTTTCAGCCATTTGCTTCGACGTTGATCTGCAAGGTGTTTGATCGTAAAATAGTCAAATTTCGCCTGAAAGCCATTGCCGTCTGGTGAAGCTGCCATTAAACCAACCATAACAGGGTGATTATCCTGCAGCCAGGCATTCCTCATCATGATATACTCCTTGTCATCAAAAGAATAGAAAAATTCGACAGCATCTAATCGACGTATTGCTTTGATCCAAATAAAAGGGATTTCCTTATCTATTGGAATAATGCTCCAATCACTCGTTTTATGCGTAACGACTGTACTCAAATTGTATTTTCCTTCCACAAATTCTATCCCTGCTTTTATATAGTTTTCATGATCAATGCGCAGCATGAGACCTGCTTGGTCAAAGCGGGTTTGGTAGTTCGCCGAGATCTTTGCCTTGACTTCAAACTCTCCCCCGCGTAGCGTATAGAAAAAGGGGGCGTCGTCTACTGTAAATCCATAATGAGAGATACGCCAATAATCGCTTTTAGGCGTAACGAACATCGAAAGTGAATTGTCTTTGATGTTCCATTCTGTTGGTTCGTTAAACCAAAGCATCTTATCCAATTTTTGTGCGCTGGCCTGTATCGTAAGCAATGGAAATAATGAAGCTGCTAAAAATGTCTTTATAGTTTTCATGTTTTTGTTTTTGTAATGATATTCATTTTCATCAGCAAAGATATTTAAGCATAGCCCAGGTTTTCAATACTGATAAATAACCATGATTTCAATAATTCATCCTATTGTAATTTATTTGCAATTTAATTGCATTTAATGTTTTTGCTACATAGTTGCAATAGTGAAAAATACTATCTTCGCTGAGTTGACTTTTAATCCACTGTAGTACCGAATCGGTATAGCAAACAAGATCGATTTCAATTTTAAACAATATAAGCAACAGCAGTATGGAATTTTGGGAACGTAATTTTATAGAGAGGCAAGAAATGTGGGGGGATGAAGCCGCTAAGTCTACAACGTTTGCAGTAGGCTTTTTTTTGGAACACAACATCAAAAATATACTGATTCCTGGGTTCGGCTACGGTCGCAACGGTCGCCCTTTTTTGGAAAATGGAATAAAAATTACAGGCATTGAGATCTCGAAAACGGCAATAGAACTCGCCCGGAAATCCTTTGGGGAAATACGGTTATCCATCATGGTTCGGTTAATGAAATGCCTTTTGATCAGGATATATATGACGGTATATTTTGTTACGGGCTTATTCATCTATTGGATGCTGAAGAACGTAATGCGTTAATCCAGCATTGTTTTGACCAATTAGCTGAAGGAGGTTATATGATTTTTACGACCGTATCAAAGCTAGCGAGCATCTATGGAAAGGGGGAGGCCATAGGCACTGATCGATTTGCAATGTTTGGTGGAGTACATATGTTTTTTTACGATGTCGATTCCATTCATGCCGAATTCGATCCCTATGGATTAATGGAAATTAGGGAAGTGGAGGAAAATTTTCCATTCTACTTCATCATTTGTCAGAAGAGGATTAATATTTAAATATATATTTATGAAAGATGATAGAAGCTATGAGGTAATTATCGTTGGGGGAAGTTATGCGGGGCTTTCTGCAGCGATGGCATTGGGCCGTTCCTTGCGGAATGTGTTGATTATCGATAGTGGGCTACCTTGTAATCGACAGACGCCGCACGCTCATAATTTCATTACGCATGATGGTGAAAAGCCGCTTAGTATAGCGAAAAAAGCGAGGGAGGAAGTTCTGAACTACCCGAGTGTCAAGTTCCAGAAAGGGCTTGCTGTGAGCGGCACGAAGACAGCCACAGGGTATGAAATAACCACCGAAAATGGGGACGTCTTTCACGCTAAAAAGCTCATTTTTGCGACCGGTGTGGAAGATATTATGCCTAGTATACAAGGATTTTCAGCCTGTTGGGGAATTTCGGTTATCCATTGCCCATATTGTCACGGTTATGAATTTCGAAAAGGAAAAACTGCTATTATGGCCAATGGAGAGCGTGCACTTCATGTAGCGGGATTGGTCAATAATCTCTCGAACGACTTAACGCTATTGACTTCGGGTAAGGCTAGTTTTGATGTTAAGCAGAAAGCAAAACTGAAGTTACATGGTATTTCGATTATTGAAGAAGAAATAACTAAAATCCAGCATAAGAATGGATGGGTCCAACAGGTACAATTAAAAGACGGTCGTGAACTTGCCTTTGATGCTGTTTATGCTGCCATACCTTTCAGGCAACATTCGCTTATTCCTGCAATGTTAGGTTGCGAATTGACCGATCAGGGACATATAAAAACAGACAATTTCCAGAAAACAACAGTTGCGGATGTTTTTGCCTGTGGAGATAATTCCAGTATGATGCGTTCGGTGGCGAATGCGGTTGCTGCAGGAAACCTAGCTGGAGCAATGGTTAATAAAGAACTTGTTGATGAGGTTTTTTAGTGGCCGTATTGATCTGTTTTCCGGCAGTGGTGACACATTGTTAATTCATCAGGAAGTTTTTACAAAAACTTCCTGATGCGTAAATGCTGTCTTTATTAAATTTTTTTGTCCAAATTTTACTGAAATAATAGCTGCCGATAAGATAAACCGACACCAGGAAGTGATCCTTTATGATGGATAATCGTTTTAAAAGTCGACGGTTCCTACTCTACATTTGTTGAATACGTTCGGTCCGACTAGCCGTTTCCCGTCCCCATTCTGCAATAGATTCTAATAGCGGAATAAGCGTCTTGCCGAATGGTGTAAGTTCGTAATCTACTTTCAAAGGAGCTTTTTCGGTATGTACTGTACGCTTTACTAAACCATCAGCCTCAAGTTCCTTTAATTGTAAGCTTAATGTACGCTCGGTAATTAATGCACATTCTTTTCTTAATTCATTATAACGTTTTTTTTCAATTAGATGAATCAAAATTACTGCTTTCCATTTTCCGCCTATGTATTTCATAGTTAGGCTGGTACTGCATGGGTATTGTTTGTTGTCTATCAAATACATCTGTTACTATCAAGTTTGACCGTTATTGCAAATATATAATACTATATTTAAGTTTGCAACTATAAAATATATAGTTAATTTAATCTTGTATGTTATGGCTTTTTTAGAAACTGCAAAGCAACGTTACACAACGAAAAAGTATAATTCAGAAGCGCTAATTCCGGAGGAGAAAATCGCTGAATTAAAGGAAATAATCCGATTGAGTCCATCTTCCATCAATAGCCAGCCATGGAAATTCTTCTTTGTCTCTTCTGGGGAGATGAAACAAAAACTCGCTGCCGCATCCTATTGGAACGCACAGAAGATAAATGAGGCAAGCCATCTGGTTGTCTTTAGCGCACTTACCGATGTAGATCGCTTTGAAGAGCAGATCGCAAACACGCTTCCAGAGGGATCGATTAATTACTATAAGCAATTTTTGCAGTCGAAAGGGGAGTTCCATGTTCAATCCTGGATGAAGCAACAGGTGTATCTTTCTTTGGGATTTTTCCTTGCAGCCTGTGCTGCAAATCATATTGACGCAACCCCAATGGAAGGAATTGAAAATTCCGTCTACGATGAAATACTGGAACTCGATGGCTATCAGACGCTGTTTGCAGTTGCTATTGGCTATCGACATGTGGAGGATGCAAATCAGCCTGCAATTACCGCAAAATCACGTTTGACAATTGCAGATATAATTGAAGAGTTCTAGGTAAAAAAGATGAAACCAATAGTGGTTTCATCTTTTTTACATTAGTTTAAACTTATCTTTTTGCCCTGTTCGGGGAAAACATAATTTATTTTAAGTGGATTATTGTTGAGCAATTCGTTTTTAATGATTTCAGGGTTGTTACCAGTTGGTTTTCGGTGTGTGACCACTATGCTTAGCCCTTCCAAGTTTTTCAGTCCCGTTTTTTCTTTGAGCTTTAGGAGTTCTTCTAGCAGCAAATTGGGGGTTAGGTGACCGAAGAGTAAATTTTCTGGCTGATTATTTGGGAAGGAGACTTCAATCAATATGCTGTTTAATTGTTTATTTTTGATCAGTGGGGTAATCGTATTCCAGAGCTTATCTAGCTGATCGGATTTTTCCACCCGGTCCGCGCCAGTATCGCCGAGGTAAAGGAGGTAGTGATTATCATGGCGGACAAGTGCTGCACTGCTTTTATATGGATTTACATGGCTCAGCTCATATGCCGTCAAAGATAATGCTGTATTTGGTACTTGCATTTCCAGCCCCTCCTGTAAACTGTTGTAATGATACTTTCCTAGTATGGGTTTTTGGCCCTGATCACCAAAATTGATCCAGGTATCCGTGATAAAATAGTGATTTTGTAGAATTTGAAGGACCGGATCAATAGCGAAAATGTTCTTTTTGCTATCGGCAGGAGAATTAATAATAAGACCCGATAGATGATCGAGATGTCCATGGGAAATGAAATATCCCTTTATTTGGTTATGCAAAATTGTTTCGACCGATCCATTTAGACTTTTCAACACAATAGCTTTTCTAATCCCCGTATTTATGGTTCCGGCATCGAGGCAAAAGAAGGCCGTATCTCTTGGAGTGCCTACTAAATAAGCAGAAAGATTGTCTTCTTGTTCGCCACCATATATTCCCAGCGGGACAAGGTCAAAATGCTGTGCCTGACAGGTTATGGTAACAAGAAATGTAAAAATGGAAAGCGCTAGTTTTTTCATGATTATTAAACTAAAAACCCATCCGTTGTTATAGGATGGGTTCAAATTTACGTTATTTTTTGTTTATTGGTTGAATCGGTAACGTACACCCAGCTGAATTCTCCAGCGTGAAGTTTCATCCACACTGTTCGAGAAAGTGTTGGTTAAAGGAATCTGATTTGTTGCATCTAAATACGGGAAGGAGAATGTTGGCTGTCCCTGCGCATTCAATCCTTTGTAATTTAAGATACCGTTTGCTTTGTTGGCAAATTGGGCGACTCCCCAGCTTTTGTTGATCATATTACCGAAATTAAATACATCAAAAGTAATCTGCAATTGATGTTTCTTTCCGCTGGTATTTAAAAACACATCTTGCGCGATACGAATATCCAGTGTTCCGATCATTTTTCCTACCAATGCGTTACGTTTCGCGTATTGGCCTCTGTGCGCGTTCAGGTAATTGTCCTGATTAATGTATCCGTTCAATTGAGACCATAATTGATCAGCTGTCCGAGTGTCTTGCGCATTGTCGCCAACAAGTGCAATTTCAGCTTTACTATTTGGAATGTAGATCAAGTCATTACCCGACAAACCATCATTGTTCAGGTCACCACCATAAGTATAAGAGTAGCGAGGCCCGTCCTGCAGTTGATAAAATAAGGAGAATGTCGTTCCTAAATGATCCAGGTATTCTTTACGGTAAGAGAAGTTGGCAATAAATCTATTTTTAACCAAATAAGTTGAATAAGATAGGTCAGCGCTATTTGGATTACCCGACACATAGCGATCACGCCACATGGATTGAGCAATAGATCCTCCATCGTTCACAGATCTTGAATCTGTATAGGTATAACCGATATTTGCAAAAAATCCACCTTTGAACTCTTTCGACAATGTTCCTGTCAAGGTATAACTATAACCTTTTGATGTATTGGACATGACAATAGCGTCCGAAATATTAGGGTTTTCGGGAGTAGGTTTAGCAGCACCATAAATACGAGGAGTACTGTAACGCATACGGTTATCCGCACCAACCAACGCTTGACCGTCCGTTGTATTTAGATTGACATTACGGAAGTAGACCGAATTGATATCTTTTGAATACATGGCTTCAAAAGTTCCAATAACACCGCCTGGTAATTTTTGGTCAACGGCAAGATTCGTTCTCCAAAGCTGCATAAACTTGAACTTATTATCGGTTACCGCTAAGTTGTAACTCGAGTTGTTGGCTGCAGTTTGGTGGTTTACATTGCGATAAGCATCTACATCAGGTGTAAATGGACGGTTTGTAGGATTATTAATGGATTCAGAACCAAACATGACACCATTGTTTCCGGCCTGATTAGAAATCCACACCAACGGTGGTCGACCCGTAAAGATTCCTGATCCACCACGTACCTGCGTTTGATTGGTTCCATTGACATTCCAATTAAAGCCAATTCGTGGCGACCAAAGAATTGCACTCTTTGGATATTTTGAGACGTCAATCTTTTCACCTTGATCAAAATTTAACTTGGTTACATTGTCATTCTTCAATTCATTCGGTGATGAAATGTTTGTCAAATCGGCTCTCAATCCAGCAGTCAATTTAAAATGGTTATTTACAGCATAGGCATCCTGTGCATATAGACCAAACATACGTGCTGAAATTTCTGCATAAGGAAACGATCCATCAGGTAAAACAGAATATTGGATTTGGTATTTGGTTGCGTTGGAAACATTATTTTTTGCAGAGTTGTAGAAGTCATCTAAACTGGCAAATGTATAGGCTCCATAATAGTTCGGCGCAAATCCATTGGTAGTTTTGTAATTTTCAAAATTGGCTCCCAAGGTAATCTCATGCTTTCCGGCATAAATATTAAAGTTGTTGGTTGCTTGAAATACCTTCGTCTTTAAGCTATTAAATGCTGTAAATGGTTCGTAACCAAATGCTGTCATGCTACTACCGTCGGGGTTCATGATGTCTACCAAAGGAAATGGTTGGCCACCTTTCGACTCTCTATAGTCGTTCATGACATTGTAGCCTACGGTCAATGAATTAGAATATTTGCTACTGATACGCGTACGTAATTCTAAATTCACATTGTCCATGTTGTTGTTTATACCGTAGCCTGCCGAGCTGAAAGGTAGGCCAAGGTTGGACGGTTGCCGATTATTTTTGGGCGCGCCGCTATTGGACGGTAAGATGTCGCGATAGGAACGAAAGTAGAAATATTTAGCGCTTAAGGTATTTTTTTGATCGATATTGTAATCTAATTTAACGGAAAATTTGTCACTGCGTGTATCCAAAGGATAATCTTGATAAGATCCAGGATTATACCCGATCGATTTAAGGTAGTTGGCTAGCTCATCAAGTTTCTCCGCAGATACGGTTGAAACATTCGGCCCCGTATTTCCTCCGCGTGAAGCTATAAAATTTGTTCCTGGGTCTGTTCTTCGCTCAAGCTCGCCGCTTGCAAAAAAGAATAGCTTGTTTTTGATAATTGGTCCCCCCACGGTAAAACCATAGCCTTTTAAGCTGAAGTTGTTGACTGGTGCTCTTAGTCCGGCCGAATTGTATTTGTTGACTAAATTCTGATTTCTGAAATAATAATTTAACGAACCTTGTACTTCGTTGGTACCACTTCTTGTTACGGCATTGATTGCAGCACCGGTAAAACCATTTTGTCTTACGTCATAAGGAGCAATGTTTACTGAAATCTCCTCAAAGGCATCCATATTGATAGGTTGCGAGTTTGTTTGGCTTCCGATGGTTCCCTGTAGTCCAAACGCGTTGTTAAATAGCGCGCCATCGATGGTAAAGTTATTGGCAAGGTTGCTTCTTCCTGCAAAAGAAGGATTACCGTACTGCATCGAAAATTGAGGGGTCAGTTTGACAAAGTCTGTAAAGCTTCGATTGAGTGTAGGTAGATTTTGAATCGCTGTGCGGGAAATGTTTTGTGCAGCACCTGTTCGGCCGGAGTTGAAGACTTTGCCCTGTCTCGTACCTACAACGACAGCTTCATCCAATACCTGCGATGCGGACTGCATCTGAATATCTAATGTTGAGCTTTGTCCCAAAGCCAGTTTCTCGATCTGCTTGATATTGGGTGAATGCCCAAGATAAGTTACCGTGATTTGATAAGGGCCACCGATTCTCATATTGGGGAGATTATAGCGACCGTCACTTCGTGATGAAGTAACGTACTTTGTCCCGGAGGGCAAATGTATGGCTTCGATTGTCGCCCCATTGATTGGCGAATTTCCCGCTCTGACGGTTCCATTCAGAGCAGAGGTGGTTTCATTTTGCGCATAGGTAAGTGAGGTACCGATTGTGCTTAGCAAAATACTGGTAATCAAATGTTTTCTCATTTGTTTTGTAGCTGTTTAAATGACTAGGTGATTTTTAAACCGCGATAAAGGTAGGAGAGTAGTGTTGATTTTGTGTTAAGTAAATATTATTTAACGGTTTCCACTGTCGTAGGTATAAACCGTTTTTTACTGTTGATAATTCAGTCCAATCTTGTTTGCGGCTATTTTTTAATTTTGATTATGTTTACATTTTTTCTTTTGTTGTTTAGTATATTCAAACCTATTTAACCGGATTGGATTTTATCGTTACTTATGACCATAAATTTTAAAAACATAGATTATTTGAAGTCTGGAAACGACGTGCAGAAAAAAGCCTATCGGTTATTGACTGATTATCACATTACTACTCTTCTTGATGCTTATGATCCGATTGAAGTTGGTACGATACCGATTCAGCTGGATGTGGGTGGGAGTGATATAGACATTATTCTGTGTGTCGACAATTTTGATGCTCTTGAAGAAATGCTGTCTCTTAATTTTTCGAACCATGCACATTTTCGGTTACGGCGGCCGGCCGATCGTGTAATCGTCTGCCGTTTCACGATTGAAGAGCAGCTTTTTGAAATTTATGCAACGGATAAAGCAACTGAAATTCAGAATGGATACTTACATATGCTTAAAGAGCATGAAATTATTCAATTGAGGGGTGGAGAATTCGCTGAACAGGTCAGACAGCTCAAGAGGAGTGGGATAAAAACTGAGCCTGCATTTTGTCAGCTATTGGGAATTGAAGGCGATGCATATACAGAACTTCTAAAGTATAATCCAGCAGATAACACGATGAACTATGAATAATTTTAATCTATAATAGAATGAATCCCCTAATTGAACAGTTCAAAAAATATGGCTATCTCAATGAACCAATTGAGAAAGCGGTAGAAAATAGAACGCGTTATTTCTTTAAGAAAAAGGGCGAGCATTTTTTGAGAGAAGGGCAGCATTTATCCAGCTATTTTGTTTTAAGTACAGGATTACTACGAGCTTATTTTTTTAAAAACGGGCGTGAAATGAACAGCTGGTTTGGTGAGGAAAACCAGATTTTTGGATCGATTTTACCCGTTTATACTGAAAAACCCTCTTTTGAAAATATTCAGCTTCTGGAAGACTCCGAGATCTATGCAATTTCTGTAGACGATTTGAATGAATTGTATAGAATTTATCCTGAACTAAATCTTATCGGTCGGAAGATTGCCGAGGAGGTTTGTATTATTCTTGAAGAACGGATTATGTCCTTGCATACCGAATCTGCAGTAGAACGATATCAATCGCTCATGCGCTTACAGCCCAATTTGTTAAATAGAATTAATCTCGGTCATATTGCATCATATTTGGGGATTACACAAGAAACACTTAGTCGGATCCGGCGATAAGGTACGATTTTGATATAAGTCAAAAAATGCTCCTCATTTAGCGATTATCTTTGCTGTAGAAATTTAAACTATTGAAAATGAATTGGATTGCATTGATCATCGCTGGCATTTTTGAAATTGGCTGGCCGCTCGGATTAAAAATGGCTCAACAGCCAGATTCAAATAAATTGGGTTGGATCATATTGGCTATTGTTTCTATGAGCATTAGTGGAGGATTATTGTTTTACGCTCAAAAGGCAATTCCTATCGGTACAGCTTATGCCGTATGGACAGGTTTGGGAGCTGTGGGAACATTGATTGTTGGAATCTTTTTTTTCGGAGATTCTGCCAATATATTTAGGCTTCTTTCAGCAACATTGATCGTCGCTGGAATTATCGGTTTAAAAATATTCTAAAAAGCCACAGGAAATGCTATTTATGTTAGGGAAGATTTAAATAAATTATATAGGTGAACTCAATTTGCTTGACTATAGTGTTCAACGTCGTTTGAAACTCACTTTTTTAATCAAAACTCCTTATAAAAGAGTAGGTTGGGATGATTTTTGCTTGATAATCAAATTATGAGGCAAGAACTAGCAGAAAAAATAGAATTGTATAGTAAAAGGTACGGCCTATTTATGCGGCCGGAGTATATTAGCTTTGCTCGAGACACGACAAGACTATTGCTTCGCAATGAATGTCTCCGTGAAGGTGATATAAAAGCGTACCAAGACTATATTGCTTCTCATTATCCGGAAGATCTTCCCTGGGAAATGAAACAATATCAGGAAACGACCAAAGCATTGGAACGAATGAGTAAGGAAATGGCAATTGCTTGGGTGAATACGCATCAAATCAATATTTTCGAATCCGATATTTTTATCGATGATGAAGATTCAATTTTGCGCCCTATTCAGTCAAAGGATGAAGATATGTTTCGCTATAATTTTAATGCGTTGGAAGAACTCATCTACAATCACCAAAGACCAGAAGATCTATTTCGGCGGAATAGGGATTGTTTTTGGATAGATACAAGAATTGAATGGCGGTAGTAATACTTCTTGCGATATTTTTTATAATCGAGACGCTAAAACAATTTTTTGTTTTAGCGTCCAAGCCCTTCGCATATGTGAAGGACTTTTTTTATAAAAGCTTTATTTTTAGATTTCTAAACGATACGCCTCTCGACCAATCCTGCAGTGCTAATTTCCCATTGATATGCTTACCAAACTCCGGATAATCTTTGAAATTACTATGCTTTACTAAATCTTTCCATTTAGCTGAATTAAAATCCATTTCAGCAGTGATTTTTCCATTTAGGAAGAATGTAATTTTTCCATCTTTCTGAACGATACTGGATTCATTCCAATCATCTTGCGTTTTAATGTTGACAAAGTTTTGTTGCGGTAGAAATGTATAAAGACAGCCCGAACGCTTTAGCGGTTTATCAAAATCAGGATGGGAATCTGCCAACAGTTGGTACTCCGGTCCAGAATGGTAGGTCGCATTAATATCGGGTCTTTCCTGTACGTTGACAAAAACGCCACTATTTCCCTCTTTTTCCAGCTTCCATTCAAACTTAAACTCATAATTTTTATACTCTTTGTCCGATACCAAATCGTATTTTTGGCTTTCACTGTTTGGGTCACAGTAAATTGTTCCATTTTTTACAATCCAGGCCGTAGGCGCATTTTTGCTATTATTGTACGTATGCCAATTGTTGAGCGTGCTACCATCAAATAAAAGTTGCCAGCCATTACGTTGCTCTTCTTCTGTCAATGTATTGGGACTGCTTTTTTCATTTTGACAGGAGAGTAAAATACAGCCCAGAAAGACCCATAAGGTGATTTTTTTGAAAAGGTTTAAGTTTATCATTGTTTTTATTTTTATAAGTGTCTCTTTAATACGTTTTCCCAACCAATATGTATTCCCTAAAATAATTTTTAATGTGAACTTTTGGAGACAATTTCATATTCCTTTGCAAATTTGTTACATAGTGCTTCTGCTAATACTTATCCCGAGGTTCACATATTCTCCCATTCATTCATGAATTTTTAAAATGTGCTGGCCCATCATTTTAAAAGATAAATCGGCTCAAGCCGTCTATACTTCTTTGGTCACCTTTCAAGCATAGATGACAAGGTACACATTATAATGATTTGATCACATTTTCAGCATAGTCATTCTCATTTTGATAAAATAACCTTATCAAAATGATAGGATTCTCCAATTCTATTTTGTGACTTATTTTTTTATATCATCTGATTAATAGTGTTTTATGATGTTTTTCGGTACAGTGGAACAGGATTTGGCTTATGGGGACAAATGAATGTAAATATGAAAACAGGACGGAAAAGAAAAGTATGTGGTAAGAGTCCGCCGAGGGGGACGATCGGCAAAGCTACTAGCATTAAATTCAAGTTTAAAAAATGAAATCGCAAGTCACTAATAAAGTTTAACAATGGTAATAACAATTGTACTCATCATAACTGGACTATTTTTCTTCTGGTTATTCTATAAAATGGTCGACTTTTTCGGCAAAATATAAAATAAATAATATGAAAGAGAAGCAAGAAAATAAAGGCAGAGGTTCCGCTCATAATGTGTCGGGCGACCGTATAGCGAAGGTCATCGTAGTGGTATTGATTATTGCAATGATTTTTCAACTCTATATCGGGTAGATTTTGATACATAGTTTTACGAACAACATGAAAAAATTAAATCAATACGGTGCAGGTCTGTATATGGCGCTCCATTACAAAGAAATCCGATCAGAGATTAGTTTCCTATTACGGAAGCACAATTTTGCAGGAGCTTTACAGGCTGTTATTAATCATCTTCGGAGCTTAATAGTACTGCAAAGCACGGACAAAATCTGCCAGCATATTCATTTCCTCGGAATGATTTATGGACGAGGAAACAATTATGTAAAATACATTTTGGAAAATCTTTTTGTTAGATCTTTAGGAGGTCTTCGACGCATAAGTTCGGTCCATGCATGGGCAGAAATCGAAGCCCAGCTACCAACACCATTTTTAGAGGTCCTCAAAGGACAACAAATCCATAACCTTCTAATATCAAAGTAAATGACAGCTTTATTTATTGTAGCACTACTGGTTTTTACATACATCTGTTATGTACTCTTAAGGCCAGAAAAATTTTAATAACAAGATTACTCATTCGTCATTGTCAGCGATGAAACTGCGCTTTCAGTCAGTCCTTTTGGCATTACGAAGTCAAAAGAAGGGCTTAAAGTTAGCTGACGATTGATCATGATACACTTTTTATACAAATCAATTAAAGAAATGAATACAGAGATTCTTGGAATCATAGTGATGTTCATCGTAACATTACTACTCGGACTTCCCCTCGGGAAATATATAGCTAAGGTATATGGTAACGAAAAGACCTGGTTAGATCCATTGTTTCAACCATTGGAACGTTTTTTTTATCGAGTGACAGGAATTAATCCCAATGTTCAGATGACTTGGCAACAGCACCTCGTTGCTCTTCTGACAATTAATCTAGTGTGGTTCCTGTTGAGTATGGCTATCCTGATGAATATGGGAAGTTTGCCTTTAAATCCAGATGGAAATCCTGGAATGACTGCTGATTTGGCTTTTAATACCAGTATATCCTTTTTGGTTAACTGTAATCTCCAACACTATTCTGGGGAGTCGGGCGTGAGTTATCTAGGACAAATTTGGCTCATGTTTCTCCAATTCGTGACTGCAGGCGTGGGAATGGCTGCTGCAGTGGTTATTTTTAAAGCTTTTAGGGATAAAACAACAACGCAATTGGGCAATTTTTACGATTTCTTTGTGAAATCTTGCACCCGCATTTTACTCCCTATCTCGGTCCTGGTTGCTGCCATTTTCGTGTTCCAAGGCATGCCGATGACATTCGAAGGTAAGGACAGTATGATTACTGTTGCTGGCGATACCGTACAGGTAAGTCGAGGACCAGTAGCTGCCTTTGTTCCAATTAAACATCTGGGAACAAATGGAGGTGGTTTTTTTGGTGCGAACAGTGCGCATCCATTCGAAAATCCCAATTATTTGACCAACATGGTGGAAATGATTGCCCAGTTTATTATCCCGATGGCGATGATATTTGCATTCGGCTTTTTTATTCGCAAGCGTAAATTTTCATGGATGATGTTTGGCGTGATGACCATTGGGTTTATCATCCTGACGATTCCAAATATAAAAATGGAAATGGCTGGAAATCCAGCGATCGCACAGATGGGTATTGATACGTCTATGGGGGCTATGGAGGGAAAGGAAATACGTATTGGTGCCGCAGCATCCGGCTTTTGGAGTATTGTCACAACGATGATTTCGACGGGATCAGTCAATTCTATGCATGATAGTTACATGCCCTTATCTGGTATGAACGAACTGATAGCCATGATGGTGAATGCCTTTTATGGCGGTGTGGGCGCGGGAATACTCAATTTTTTCATTTTTATTATACTCGCCGTTTTCATTAGTGGCTTGATGGTGGGGCGCACACCAGAGTTTATGGGTAAGAAAGTTGAAGCGCGCGAAATGAAAATCGCCATGATTGTTGCTCTTGCCCATCCTTTTCTAATCCTTGTCGGTACAGCACTTGCGACAGCGTTTCCAGCCCAAGGTGCTTCTACATTGAATAACCCTGGATTCCATGGTTTTAGTGAAATATTGTACGAATATACTTCATCCGCAGCCAACAATGGTAGTGGTTTTGAAGGTCTTGGAGATAATACCATTTGGTGGAACATTTCGACGGGTATCGTATTGTTACTCGGCCGATTTATACCGATTATAGGCCCAATTGCTATTGCTGGGTTATTGGCTGAGAAGAAATTTATACCTGAAGGCGAGGGAACGCTAAAAACTGATACAAGTACATTCGGTTTAATGGTATTCGCTGTGATCGCGATTATTGCAGCACTCTCTTTCTTCCATGCGTTGGCACTGGGTCCAATTGCGGAATATTTTTCCATGTAATACGTAAAAATTAAAGAATTCTAAAAATGAGCAGTCAAAAAACATTGTTTCAGAAAGAGCTTGTACAACAAGCGTTAAAGCAATCTTTCGTGAAGCTAAATCCTAAAATAATGTTCCGTAATCCAGTGATGTTTACCGTGGAAATCGGGACGTTGATTATGGCCGTGGTTTGTCTTTGGATAATGACCGGAGAAAAATCACAAGGTACACTTGGTTATAATTTTACAGTATTTCTTATCCTATTTTTAACCTTGCTTTTTGGCAATTTTGCGGAGGCAATTGCCGAAGCCCGCGGAAAGGCGCAAGCAGATAGTCTTCGGAAAACTCGGGAGGAAACTCCTGCAACCCTGCGCGATGGTGGGGTCGTTTCATCCGCTCAATTGAAAAAAAATGATGTTTTTGTTTGTCAGGCTGGTGATGTAATTCCATTGGATGGGGAAATTATCGAGGGGTTGGCGACAATAGATGAAAGTGCAATTACCGGTGAATCAGCACCGGTGATCCGCGAGGCTGGGGGCGATAAAAGTTCAGTTACAGGTGGCACCAAGGTTTTATCCGATCGAATTGTCGTGCAGGTAACGACAGAACCGGGTGAAAGCTTTCTGGATAAGATGATCGCACTGGTCGAAGGGGCAAGCCGCCAAAAAACACCTAACGAGATTGCCTTAACCATCCTTTTGGCAGGTTTTACACTTGTTTTTATTATCGTAACGGTGACCTTAAAACCATTTGCGGATTATGCCAATGTCGGTATCACCATTGCTTCGTTTATTTCACTTTTTGTCTGTCTGATTCCAACGACAATAGGTGGTCTTTTATCGGCGATTGGTATCGCGGGAATGGATCGCGCACTTCGTGCAAATGTTATTACAAAAAGTGGCAAGGCAGTTGAAACGGCGGGTGACATTGATGTCTTGTTGCTTGATAAAACTGGAACCATTACGATCGGAAATCGTAAGGCGACAAATTTTTATCCCGCCGATGGTGTCATGAAAGAAGCGCTGGTACGTGCAGCAACATTGAGCTCCATGGCGGATGAAACACCAGAAGGGAAATCAATTGTCGAATTGGCTGGTGTCAACCCATCGAGCTATAAGGTCGAAAACCCGGCATTCATTAAGTTTACCGCCGAAACCCGTAGCTCGGGAATAGACTTTGAACAGACACGTATTCGTAAAGGTGCAACAGATGCTATTCGAAATATCATTGTAAAGGCTGGAAATCTATTTCCTCAGGAAATAGATGAGCGCGTAAAGCTTATCTCTCAAAATGGGGGGACCCCATTGGTCGTAGCCGAGAATGAACAAGTACTCGGTGTCATAGAATTGCAGGATGTGATAAAACCCGGGATTCATGAACGCTTTGAAAGGTTGCGAAAAATGGGTATTAAGACTGTTATGGTGACAGGAGACAATCCGTTAACGGCCAAATATATTGCCGAAAAAGCGGGGGTGGATGATTTCATCGCCGAAGCGAAACCCGAAGACAAGATGAACTATATCAAAAAAGAACAGCTTGACGGGCGATTGGTCGCCATGATGGGGGATGGTACAAACGATGCTCCGGCACTTGCACAAGCGGATGTTGGTGTAGCAATGAATAGCGGTACGCAAGCTGCAAAAGAGGCTGGAAATATGGTCGATCTCGACAATGATCCGACCAAATTGATCGAGGTTGTGGAGATAGGTAAGCAATTGTTGATGACCCGGGGTACGCTGACAACATTCAGTATTGCAAACGATGTTGCCAAATATTTTGCGATTATTCCGGCCCTGTTTATTGCGGCAATACCGGCACTTCAAGGTTTAAATATTATGCAGCTCAGTAGTCCACAAAGCGCCATACTATCGGCTGTCATCTTCAACGCAATTATTATCCCATTACTGATTCCTTTGGCATTAAAGGGAGTTGCATACAAAGCTATAGGCGCAAGCGCATTGTTACGGAGAAACCTGCTCGTTTTTGGACTTGGTGGAGTGCTCGTTCCATTTATTGGTATCAAGGTCATAGACCTGCTGGTTTCGCTATTTATCTAATACATTTTTAATAATTAAAGCAAAGATGAAAACACAAATATATCCAGCAATAAAGATTACAATAGTTTTATTGCTCCTGCTGTCAGTTGTATATCCGGCCCTTGTTTGGGCAATAGCTCAGATAGCACCTAATCATGGAAAAGGGGAAATGCTAGCGTACAACGGGCAAAAGTATTACAGAAATATTGGACAGGCCTTTACGCGTGATGATTACTTCTGGTCGCGTCCTTCCGCTGTTGGTTATAATGCAGCAGGATCGGGAGGAAGTAACAAAGGACCCTCTAATGGGGAATATCTTTCGGAAGTTAAGGCCCGTATTGATACGTTCTTAGTCCACAATCCCACCGTAAAACGCGAACAGGTACCGGTAGACATTGTTACAGCCAGTGGCAGTGGTTTGGATCCAGATATCTCGGTAGAGGCCGCAAAAATACAAATCGATCGTGTTGCGAAAGCAAGAGGTATATCGGTAAATAGCTTACAGTCTCTCGTTGATGCTCACGTTCAGACCCCTCTATGGAATATGTTTGGACCTCGCAAAATCAATGTCCTTGAACTAAATATTGCTTTGGACAAGATGGTTGAAAAATAAAATTGACCTGATGGGTCATTGATTTACACTTTACAAGAACGATATACATGAAAAAACTAGCGATGTTGGCCTGTTTACTCGCAGGAGCAACACAATTATTTGCACAGCAAGATACAACTCAAAATACCCAATTGTCTATCAGTGGTTACCTTGAAGCATATTACCTTCGGGACTTTAACAACCCAATTGGAAATACACGCCCAGGCTTTGTATATAGTCACAACAGAACCAATGAAGTAAACATAAACTTGGCACTTTTAAAAGCTGCGTACGAAACAACAAATACCCGTGCAAATCTTGCTTTAGGTGTCGGTACATATATGAATGCGAACTACAGTGCGGAACCCGGTGTCTTAAAAAATATTTACGAAGCGAATGCCGGTGTTCGTATCTCGAAAAAACATAATCTATGGATCGATGCTGGAATATTTTCATCCCACTTGGGCTTTGAAAGCGCTATAGGAAAGGATAATTGGACTGTAACAAGGAGTATTTTTGCTGATAATTCCCCTTATTTTGAAACCGGCGCAAAAATATCCTATACATCCGCATCAGGAAAACTATTTTTAAGCGGGCTTATTTTAAACGGATGGCAGCGGATTCAACGTGTGGATGGTAGCAGTTTACCGGCATTTGGACATCAATTAGTCTATAAACCGACAGCTAAATGGACTATCAATAGTGGTTCTTTTATCGGCAGTGATAAAGCAGATAGCGTCAGACAGATGCGCTATTTTCATAATCTTTATGCCATTTATCAAATGAATGAAAAGCTAGGAATTACATTCGGATTTGATATTGGAGCGGAACAAAAAGCAAAAGGTAGCTCAACGTACAATGTATGGTACACGCCTGTGTTAATTGCGCGATATGCGACGACCGAAAAATTTAGCTTAACAGCAAGAGGAGAATATTACAACGATAAGCATGGTGTAATCGTTTCGACTACGACAGATCAAGGTTTTCAAACGTTTGGCTATTCTTTAAATGCAGATTATGCAATTCTTCCCAATGTCGTTTGGCGCACGGAACTACGTAATCTCACCAATAAAGATGCTATTTTCCTTGATCGGACAAATAAGTTGGTGAAAAATAGTTTGACGGCTGTCACAGCACTTACAGTTAGTTTTTAAAACAATCGTTCCTGTCGTGTGTTGGATCGGCAGGAACTTTCTGAAATGAAAGGCAATAAAAATGGAAGAAAGGAAAAGCGCTGAACACTTTTTGGACCTTATCCGAAAATCGAGAAGAGGTCGCTTCAAACTTTATATCGGCATGAGTGCAGGCGTCGGAAAAACTTACCGCATGTTACAGGATGCCCATACACTTTTACAGGGAGGAATCGATGCGCGTATTGGCTATATTGAGACACATAATCGGAAGGAAACCCATCAATTGCTGGATGGTCTACCCGTTATAGCCCGACGCCATCTTTTTTATAAAGGCAAACAGTTAGAGGAACTGGATCTTTATGCTGTTTTGAATTCACATCCTGAGGTAGTCATTATCGATGAGCTGGCACATACCAATATTGAAGGTAGCAAAAATACCAAAAGGTGGCAGGATGTTATGGAGATTCTGGAAGCCGGGATTAATGTGATCAGCGCTGTAAATATCCAGCATATTGAGAGTTTAAACGAGGAGGTTAAAGCGATTACAGGGGTTGAAGTGCAAGAACGTGTCCCTGACAGTGTTATTGATTCCGCCGATGAAGTCGTTAACATTGACCTTACTGCAGAAGAACTTATCATCCGCCTAAAAGAGGGCAAGATCTATGACGCTTCAAAAATTCAGGCAGCACTTCAAAACTTCTTTAAAAGCGAACATATCTTGCAATTGCGGGAAATGGCGTTGAAAGAAGTGGCTTCCCAGGTTCAACGTAAAGTGGAGATCGAAGTTCAACCTCAACGATGGGTACGAAAGGAGCGTTTCCTGGCTTGTATAAGTTCCAATGAAATAAAAGCAAAAAACGTGATCAGAAAAACAGCGCGCTTAGCAGGATATTACAATAGCAGTTGGTTTCTGCTGTATGTACAGTTGCCAAAAGAGCGTGGCGATCGGATAGCCTTAAATAAACAGCGGCACCTGATCAATAACTTTAAGCTGGCGACAGAACTTGGTGGTGAAATTATCAAAGTGGAAAGTCATAGTGTGGCAAAAGAGATTATCGCTTTGTGCGAGCTCCGCAAGATCACCACAGTTTGTATTGGTAAACCACGATTATCTCTTTTAAGGATGTTACTTGCTAAGGATACATTTAGCAAATTGCTGACGCAACTGTCGACCGAAGACATCGACCTGATTATATTGTCATAATGATAAAGGTAAATTGTGAATAAGATGAAAATAAAAACGAAACTTACCTTTGGTGTAGGATCACTTTTTCTCATGATCTTTCTACTCGCCACTTTAAGCGGCTGGTATGTAAACCGGTTAAAAAAGGATACCGCAAATATATTGACAGCAAATTACAACACGCTGCTGTATGCCAAGAATATGTTATTGGCTTTGGAGGAAATTCCTGTTGAAAAAACTGCTTTTAAGAACTTCGAGGTCAACCTTGACAAACAACGGAGAAATGTTACTGAAGTCGGAGAGCAACAAACAACGAACGCGATTGCTGAACATTTTTTAAAACTGAAATATAAGCCCTTAGACATCACTATTATCTCGTCCATCAGAAAGGATATTGCTTTGTTAATGGAGCAAAATATGACGGCAATTTCTAGGAAGAGTATTGTTGCGGATCGCACCGCAGAACATGCAATTTTGGTCATTTCATTTGCTGGGGCACTCTGTTTTATTATTGCTTTTATATTGCTGGTCAATTTGCCGTCCAATATAGCTGATCCCATAGCAAAATTGACAGCGAGTATTCGACAGATTGCAGGACAGAACTACAAAGAACGAATTCAGGTACAGAGCGGAGGTGAGTTTGCTGAACTCGTCGCTTCATTCAATTCCATGGCAGAGAAACTTGAAGAATACGCTGAAAGTAAACTTGAAAAAATTTTAAAGGAAAAAAGTCGAATCGAGTCTCTTGTGGATCATATGCATGATCCGGTGATAGGCTTCGACGAAGAGCGACGTGTTATTTTTGTCAACGAGGAAGCGCTTCGCATCACCAATCTACATAAAGATCAACTTCTCGGAAGATCTGCTTTGGCGGTTTCAGATGAAAATGATCTTGCTAAAGATATTTTTAAAGACCTGTTCCTTCCCGTGGAGCAACGTGAAAAGAATGCTGTTAAAATTTATGCGGACGATAGAGAAAGCTATTTTGAGAAAGATGTTATCGATATCAATGTTTTGCCGACTGGTGAACTGGAATCAAAGTTTATTGGGCAGGTGGTTATCCTAAAGAATATTACGCCATTTAAGGAACTTGATCTTGCAAAAACAAACTTTATCGGCACCGTTTCTCACGAGTTCAAAACACCTATTGCTGCGATTCAGATGGGGGTTCAATTGCTGGAAAATGAACAAATAGGCCATCTGAATACCGAACAGCTCACCTTGTTAAACGGAATAAAAGAGGATTCTAACCGACTGCTTCAAATAACCGGTGAACTGTTAAATATGACCCAGGTTGAAAGTGGTTCCATCCAAATTAACTTACATACGACAGAAATACAGCCTATTATTGAATATGCTATCATGGCGAATCAATTTGCTGCGAATCAAAAAAATATACACTTTGTTATCGAGGTAGATCCCAAAGTGAAAGCTATATTTGCTGACAATGAGAAAACTGCCTGGGTTCTTACCAATTTTCTTTCCAATGCGATACGTTACTCGCATGAAGATTCGGTCATTCGTATAGGGGTGGAAAATAACGAACTTAAAACAAAATTTATCGTTACCGACAGCGGGCAAGGGATCGAGCCTAAATATCTGGATAAAATATTTGCACGCTACTTTCGTGTACCGGGATCCAAAAAAGGTGGAACAGGACTTGGTTTAAGTATTAGTAAAGAGTTTATAGAAGCGCAAGGAGGCGAGATTGGTGTTGAAAGTGATTATGGCGCAGGAAGTTCTTTCTATTTTTCATTACGTACTGCTATTCCCGATAATTAATACATACTAATCGGATGGTGTCTGTTCCTATAGTGTATTATGACAACACGACAAAGTTGGATCAGATGAGAACAGTTTTTGAGATTATAAGTGGTGCCGGCGAGCCACTCATAATCTCAAAAATGGATTAATGGTTAACTAAAGCCATAGCACCTTCGCTGTATCGAGCTCCGATATTAGGGTATTTATGGAGTATTTCATCGATTGTTTTTAAATCATCATTCGATAATTGTATGTCAAGGGCGCCCACATTTTCTTCCAGATATTTTCTTTTTTTAGTTCCTGGAATGGGAATGATGTCATTTCCCTGTGCCAGTACCCACGCTAAAGCGAGCTGTATAGGACTACAGTTTTTATCTTTTGCCAGTAGAGAGAAGTCGGCGACCAATTGTGCATTGTTCAAAGCATGTTCGCCTTGATTACGCGGTAAGGTTCTTCTAAAGTCGTCCGAAGCGAGATTTTCTAGATTTAAAGAATTTGAAAATAATCCACGCGCTAGCGGTGCATAAGGAATTAAACTTATCCCCAACTGACGTACAGTCTTTAGGATTTCTTTTTCTACATCGCGTGTAAGGAGCGAATATTCGCTCTGTAAAGCAGCTATAGGGTGTACGGCATTTGCTTTGATGATTGAGGCGGGGGATGCTTCGCTTAAGCCAAGATACCTCACTTTTCCTTCTTTAACCAATTCCGCCATAGCGCCTACGGTCTCTTCGATGGGAATATTGGGATCTACGCGATGTGCATAATAAAGATCTATGGTATCTATTCCAAGGCGTTTTAAACTTTTTTCCACCGCTAATTTTATCCATTCGGGCGAGCCATCGAAGTAGGTGTTTGCCGTACCACTTGGACCTGCTATTTCATCTTTAAAGCGAAACCCAAATTTTGTTGCAATAAAAACTTTGTCACGGTTGGGAACAAGTACTTTTGAAATAAGCTCCTCATTGGCACCGTTGCCGTACATATCTGCGGTATCCCAAAAATTAATGCCTAGGTCCAATGCTCTTTCCAATGTAGCAATGCTCTCTTTCTCGTCCGTAGGTCCGTATGCAAAGCTCATTCCCATACAACCTAATCCAATCGCAGAGAGTTTTTCATTTGTTGTTCCAAGATTTCTATATTTCATAATAATGACATTTTGTTTAATACAAAAGTACACATGGAATAAACGAAGGGAGTTAAGACAATCAAACAGATTGTTATACAATTCAAACAGTACCGCTTCGGACTTGGTTTGGGGACATCCCCGTTTGCTTTTTGAAGAAATTGGTGAAATAGGAAGGATATTCAAATCCTAGGCTGTAGGCAATATCCGATATATTCCAATTGGTATGCAACAACAAAGCTTTGGCTTCTTGGGCCACACGGTTTGCAATGTGTGTACTGGTGGTTTTGCCTGTGGCTTCTTTTACCGACCTGTTGAGGTGATTGATATGAACCGAAAGCGCATGAGCATAATCTGCAGGGCTTTTCAACTGTAGGCTAAGCTGAAGGGTATTGATTGGAAATTGTCTTTCTAACAGCTCAAGAAATAGTCCCGATACCCTGGTTGAAGCGTTGGTATAAGATCCAAAACTCGCTGCGGGACTCGATTTCATGGTTTCATGAATTAGAAGATGTAGATAACTTCGCAACATATCATCTTTATGAACGTAGCTTGAGTTCATTTCAACTATCATCTTCTGGAAGATTGCAGAAATTTCTGCTAATTGTGTTTCATCCGGAAAATAGATCGGATTGCTGCCTATCTTGAACAGCGGGGAGTCTTTTAGACTTTCTATCCGTTCACTATGCTGTATAAATTCCTCTGTAAATATACAATACCATCCTGATTGTTCTGAGGATTCCGGTTCCCAAGCATAGGGGACAACCGGATTCGCAAATAACATTGCCGGTTTATCGATTTGTATCCACTTATCTGCGTAATATAGTTTTCCACGCCCTATAATAAGGGAGGTTTTATAAAAATCACGGCGATTGTACGGAGATACGACAGTACAGGATTCTCTACTGAAAACATTGAAATGCCCAATTCCGGTATTATTTAGCGGCAAATCCAAATTAGTTAAACCTGGTTGCCTTTTGTAAAAATCTGTTACACTTTCGGCTGATTTCATATCACTAAATTAAAAAAAGTGAAACAATCCTAGGTCATAAATGGATCAGTTTCTCAAAAATGAATTCCAATTTTTGGTTAGCTAATGGTATTTTATTTAAACTGTTTGTGATCTTGTTCGTATTTTTGCGTTATCCAATAATTGTTTTTCTTTATCACAAAGATACCCTTTACATGTTATGGCCATGATTAAAATTTATCATAATAAAAATTGTAGCAAGAGTTGTAATGCATTGGAAGTGCTACAGCATCAAGCTGTGGATATAGAAGTGCAGGAGTACTTAAATGATGTTCCAACCAGAGACCAGTTGATTGAATTATTGGGACAACTCAATTTAAAACCTTTGGAACTTATCAGAAAAGGAGAATCTGTTTTTCAGGAAAAATTCCAAAATCTTCATTTGACCGATGAGGAATGGATCGATGCGATGTTAACGTATCCGGTCTTAATTGAGCGACCTATCGTTGTAAAGGATGGTGTAGCCGTAATTGGTCGACCTATTGAAAAAGTTGTAAAGCTCATTCTGGCTAAACAATAAAGTTGGATTGATCCCTGTAACTTCTTTTTTATGAAGCATTTTATGAATATATTGACAGCTTTGTTCGATATTTTTTTTAAACTATTTGTCTGATCTAACTCATACTTATCTTCAGTGATCTGAACAGACTATTATTTGAGCAAATTAAGTTTATTGATGTCAAAGAGGCTATCTATGGTTATGTTTACTTAATCAAGGGCTTGCTGACGTATTCGGATGCAATATGCTGGTCATTTTTTTCTTATCATTTTCAAGGGCAACAAAGGAAAGATCAGACAGTACTCGAATTCTAACTTTCGAAAGTGCTTAGTCAGTGCTTGTTCAGTGCTTAGTCAGTGCTTGTTCAGTGATCATTCAGTGTAGACTGAATAAACAATGATTGACTACTGTCTAAAAATTGATTTAAAACTGTTATTAGATACAATTTGCTATCAATGTATTTCAGTTTTATCCTTGATGTCTATGACCTACTCTAGTAAATAAGGAAATCATACAGTCTACTTGTATTTAATTGGTTAAAATATTTGAAATTAACAATTGTCATGTTGTTTTCAAATATTGATTGTTAAGCTACAAATATCGCTAAGTTTTGACCTAATATGGGTTGCAGATTTAAGGGGTGAATAATTATGTGCAGATTTACGGTGATCAATGAAAACATGGGGTATGTTTTCACGATTTTACAGATTTAAATACTTCATTAAATATTTTTAGTTTGAAAAGAGTCCTCATTATCCTGTTCATATTGCTGGTTTCATTTTTAATTGCAGCGTTTTTTATAAAAGTCAACAAGAGGGAAACCTTACTCTATAAGATACAGCAGTGGGTTAGCTACGATGCAGCAGATTGGGAAAATTACGAAAAAAATAAGCAGCTATTGGCTTCCGGAGCCACCGAAGTAACGACGACAGAAGTGACGGCTGCCGAAGATGATCTATATCCGGTCGATACGAATCGCATATCGCCGGAATTTAGGGCTTTAGAAATCGAAAAAATTAAAAAGGCAGATTTTGGGCGATTAGTAATAGCAAAGTTACGACCCGATCATGAGGATGCACAAATTGCATTAATTCATCTCACAGATCGTAAATTGACCGATGTGATAATCAATCAGAAGATTAATATTAAAGTTGGAACTTGTTTTGAAAACCCAAAAACAGCAGGTAATTATCGCTGTGTAAGTTGTATGATTTTACTTTACAATCGAGAGAAGAAAGATTGGGTTGAAGCTCCAAACGGCGAGAATTTCTTGAAAAACGCCTATGATTTCTACCAGGCGTCCGAAGGGGATATTTGGCAAGCACGCGAGCTGTCCATGAGAATCCCGTACGATTATGCGCTGGTAGCAAAATATAGTAAGTAAGATTTCTTTTAAGTAGTTAATATCAATACCGTTATGTTTAAGTTTTTGAAAGAATTATTGAATGCGGCAAAGGAAGGTGTAAATGAAGCCAAAGATGAACTTACTTTGAAAGCCGAAGAGGAAAAAAGGACGGGAAGTTTAGTACCTGATAACACTATACTTCTGAATATTCCTTATGAAGAACAGTTTGGTAATGCGCTAGGAGCCGCATTTAGAGTGATTGTTTTTGGGGATTGGTTTACAGTATTCGGAAGTACCGGAGATGATGGTAGTTATCCGATTCACTTATATCAATTTGGTAATTATCCAAGAATTGATCAATATAGAAGTGATTTTATCAAATTGCTAAAGAGAGATTTTGGTATAACGGATAGAGAAACTTGTCTTCAAATGTTGAGTTCATACTTTACGTTACTTGGGATAGAAAAGACAGGGACCGCATTGGAGGGAAAAAACGGCAAAATTGATACATCCATTTGGGATATCTCCAAATCAGGGGTAAATGCCTTTGTTGTTGCTGTAGTAAGTCATATTACGACATCCGCAACGGACGTTGGATATTTACCAAAACCTGTGGCATTAAATGTTCTCAAGAGTTTGTCACTATATGCGAGAAAGCATTTTATTGATTGGTTGCAATTTTCCGATTATTTCCTGGAAGGAGAAGATCAAGTTGGTGTAAACAGTAAAATTGGGAAATCTTACTTGAAAAGGTATATTGGGTATCTTAAAGAAAAGAAAGGAAGTCCTTGGAATAATATCGCATGGTAGAATGGTAATCATTCCGTCTGAGTGTTGTCTAACGTGACCTTCATATCCACTACATTTTACAGCTTTGGATTTGCTTTATCAATTTGAACAACAAATCGCTCAGAAACAACTCGGTGACCATAGCTATTTCGAAGGATTAGATGCTATCGAGAAAGATGAAGGGGGAATTCCGATGTTCTATCTGACTTGTGGAAGTTAATTTCTTTTTGTGGAATAAATGAATTCTAAAGGCATCATTTTGGTTATCAGTTGTGTGTTGATCGTTGTCGTGTTCATAGAAGTCTATAGAAAAAATGTAGCTAAGAATTATTTATACGGTGTTAAAAAAAGCTATGAAATGAATGATCATTTTGAGAAAGGTAAATTAAGAAAGCTGTCATCACGTCCCTTTTTATTTGGTATAGAAGATAATCTGCTAACTGACGAAGATTATTTTTTTGATGAAAATTATTTCTATGCTGTCGGTCGAAGAGGCGGGGCAGGTAGATCCTTTAGGTTAGTGGATATCATTGAGCTTCGTAGGACATCGACTCAAATTAATAATCACTATATCTGGCAAGTAGTTGTTGAATTGGATAGTAAGGGACAGTCCATTTTCAGTTTTACGCATAACTATTCCCTTTGGAATAGGAATTTCTATGCTTTTTATCAAAAAATACGGGAACTAAATCCACATGCAATCAAATCAAAATGGAGTTTGTGGAGGATGTAACAAATTCAATTTCAGCGTTTGTTTTGTACTGAAAAAGTTGTCGTAACTAAAACCGTAATCTAATAACTTTTGTTATTTTAAGTAAAACGTTATGGGCAAATTACGATTATTGATCATGAGTGTGTTGGCAATTTTTATTTATGGAGCTTGTCAATTTCCTCAGCGCCCACCACAATCCAGTACAAATGAATCTAAGCACAAGGCACAGGAATTACCTTCTAACGTAACCTTTTTTGGTGGTGGAAGATCTAAGGAAATGAATATGGTATCAGGGAAAACAGATACTATTTTCATTTCAGTCCATCAGGCAGATTCGGTTCTTATCAAAATAAAAACTCCCATGGATACAGCCAATGTACGAATTAGTCAGCTTTTTCTGCCCGATGGTTCTTCTGATGGCCCTTTTGGCAAGGAGCTTACCTATAGATTTAAAGATATTGGCCAATATCATATTACTGTGAATGAGAATAAAATGATAGGGAATCATTATTCAGGGCCATACCTAGTGCAAATTGTGCCAATAGTTCAATCTTTCTAGGCTATTCGACATCGCCTTTGTATTTAATCGTGTTATTTACATAAAGCGCTGATTTTTTAGCATCGTATCTATAGCTATCCTTCTGATAAATGTCATTCTCAACTTTATCCAAGATAATGGTATTTTTATTGTCATCGGGTAAGAATAATTCTAGCTTTGATTTATCCTCGCTAAGGACAACAAAGGCACTAATTACAGCTTTTCCTTCTTCTTTCTCCGTTGGATTTAGGCGTAAGCCAACATTAAAGACCTGGATACATCCTTGTTTGATCTCACTCCAAGTTTGTCCTGCCGCGACCAAACAACCGTGCTCATCCTTGTTGCCGCCGATCGACGGGGTTGCTTCTTCCTTGCTTTGATCAACTGCTTCTTTGGATTCATTGTTCTTGGGAGTATTATTACAGGCCGTGAAAGTAATAAGACTCATTGCTATAAATGCTAATTTTCTCATTTGAATCGGTTTTTATATGTTCCATGAGGTTCGTACAATAAATATACCACAGTCATCAGTTTATTCTTTATCGACCCACTACGTTAGATTTTCATCCTTTAATTAGCTATAAAGTGTATCTCTACAGTATCGCAGAAAAATCTGTAGCGTACGTCAATATTGTCATAGGACAAGTCGAATTTCTGTATAGTTTATTAATATTGTGATGTCGTTCAATGTAGCCTTTTATCTCAGTACATTAAACGGAATGATTTTAAACCGGTGTAGATAGATAAAAGGATTCTTATCATTTAAAACATCCTATGAAACATAAAGATTAACCTGTAAAAAAATTGGTTTCGGTTATTTTAGTTGAAAAGCAGCTAGCCGATGTTTGGAAATACTGGAGTGATGCTGATGCCATTATGCAATGGAATATTCCATTTGACGATTGGCACTGTCCGGCTGCTGGTATCGATTTTAGGGAAGGAGGGATGTTTAATTTTAGAATGGAACAAAAAAATAGTTGCGAAGGATTTGATTATGTGGGTGTGTACGATGAGATTATTTGGATGGAGTCTATTGAAAGTAACAGTGGGGGAAGAAAGTGTATTGTGGAATTTCAGGCGATTGATAACAATACAATTATTCGCGAAACTTTCGATCCTGATCCGTTTACAAGTTTGGACCTGCAACAGTCTTTTACCGATGGGGTATTGTTAAGTTTTAAAAAATTTATAGAAAACAAATCGCTGTAGAAGCGTGTTGCTAATGATAAAAATATAGACCATTTAGTATAAATTATGCGTGAAATAGAATCGAAAAGCGGTTATGCACCTGCTAACGGGATAAAACTTTACTACGAAATATTTGGCACAGGAAAACCTCTCGTTCTTATTCATGGTGGTGGCTCCTCCGGTTTTTCGGATTTTGAGGAGACTGTAAAAAGGTTGCATGATCAGTATCAGTTGATTTTGATAGATCTCCAAAATCATGGAAGATCCGATCATCGATCCTCAGCTGAAACATTCGAGCAGGATGCCAAAGATATTTTGGCTGTTCTAGATTTTCTTTCCATCGGAAAAGCTTCGTTTTTTGGTTTTAGCAATGGAGCGACAACCCTTTTGAAATTTGCGACGATGTATCCAGACAAGGTCGAAAAGCTGATAGCAGCATCTGGAAATACCAAAAGAGAGGGGCTTCTGGATGGTTTTTTTGAAAGTATGGAAGCGTCAACTATTAACGATATGCCGCCATTTCTGAAGGAGAATTTTATGAAGCTGAACCCAGATCCAGAGAAGTTTAGAAATATGTATGAAAAAGACAGCCAGCGCATGATACACTTTCAGGATTTTGACGCCGAATCCTTAACGCGTTTGACCTGCCCCGTATTTTTGCTAGGCGGAGACCAAGATGTTGTGAAAACGACACATTTAGCTGCTATGCAACAGCAGATTCCTGCTGCACGATTACTTATTCTACCGGCAAATCATGGCAACTATATGATGGCTGATTTTAATGGCGATGTCAACGTTGAACTGATTGATTTTACATTAAAACAAGTACAACAATTTTTGGAATCTAAATGATGTTCGGGTTATCGAATAACGGAGCCCTAATGATTTATCGGTAATTACGCATATTGCGTTCCAATTTACGCATGCGCTGTTCATTTTTCCCGTCAACACGCGATGCAACCGCCCATATGGCTGCGGGTATCCAACCAAGTATAGTTATCTGAAGGATCAAACAGAGAATGCCACTTAGAATTTTACCACGTAAAAAAAACGATAACCAAGGAAGTAAAACTGCTATTAGTATCATAAGTAAAAGGTTTATAACATTAAAATACAAAATTACGGTATTCACTACTAAAAATTGCAAATAATATCAACTTAAGCAAAATAAGTAGTTTTTTTTATAATTGCAATGTGTTGATATATAGCGCTTAGTGGTTTTGTCCTGTTAGCTTATGTAAATGTTAAGAAACTTAAAACATGCTATTGGATAGCCAAATTTAAAAATTTTAAGGAGGAGTGGCACCAAAGTTGATGTTTCCCTGTTGAATATTTTAGATGCAGATTACATATAATAAATGACGGAAAACATGGGAAACGATAATAATATTATTGAGAATTTAAACAGCAAATATCATGGATATCTAGAAGATGAGGGGAAATGGCTCAATGAAGGATTTAAGAATATTTTCATCGATGGGGAACCAAGTAAAGCAAATCTGAAAACCTCAGTTTATCTGATGTTACCCCAAGAGATCAGAGAATATGTCGATCAGTTGTTACCCAACGATTGATTATAAAATTATACGAACAAGTAAATCAAATTAAAAGGTTATTAAAATCAAATTTTTCTGATTTTAGTAACCTTTACTTGTTTAAACAGGGGGGACAGACCATATCTCCATTAAATACCATATTCTTTCACGGTTTGGCAAATTTGCTCTTTTTGTTTTCGGCTTAATACGTTCAACATGGTCAGGATTTCTTTACCTTGAAAAGTCTCAAGCTCAAGTCTCGGACCCAACCAATTGCTTTCAATAATGCGGATATTAACGATTTGAATGTAGGGCACGAATACCAGCGCATCCAAATCTGCCAAAGCCCAGACACTCCCGGTCTTTTTTTCGATCCGTTTAAAATACAATCCTTTTTTATCTGTCCGGGCTCGGATAACTTTCCTGCTGTTTTTTAGAAGAAGGAAGCCGCCGATAATAAAAGATAAGTGGAGTAACAGCATAAATAATGAGACTAAAAAGCGAAATACATCTTTAAAGTCAAGTACCATGGCGCTGAAATTCTCTTTAAGTGAATTATGAGGATGATAACCGATAAAACAAGTCGATATCCCCATTAAAATCAAAATACTGCCAATGATAATGGATCGCCAATTTGGTAGGTAATAATTGATAAAGGTTTCACTGTCTGTAGCTGCTAATTTTCTCCTTTTCATATCTAAATATAGGGACCTTATAAATTGACTGCATCGAAGAATTACAATTCGTTCAGAAGCATTTATAATTCGACAACTATTAGTTATAAGGGCATGAAGTCTGTTTTTGAAATTATTATGAACTTGTTTATGGTCGCATCGAAATCCATGCTACCGAAGATTGGACCACTGTACATCTGCTATCTGGATGAGGTTGATACGAAAGAGTTAGGATACATTTGCACTATAAATCAAACTATTTAATGAAATGAATTATAACATTAGAAAGGCAAGTCTTGAGGATCTTGATCAAGCAGCAGCGTTATTCAATCTTTATCGAATTTTCTACAGACAGGAATCGGATTTGGAAAAAGCCAAAGAATTTTTGAGGGAGCGATTTTTGAACGGAGAGTCAGAAATCTTTTTGGCAATTCAGGGCGAACAAGCTGTTGGTTTTGTTCAGCTTTATAAATTGTTTCATTATACTAAATTGCAGCGGCAGTGGTTGTTGAGTGATCTATTTGTGCATCCTGATCATCGGAGTAGAGGTCTTTCGGTTCGGCTTATAGATCGAAGTAAAGCTTGGTGTGAAGAGACTGGAGCTTGTGGTCTGATGCTTGAGACCGAGAAAACAAATGTTATCGGTAATAGTCTTTATCCGAGGTGTGGATTTGAATACGACGGCACGCATAACTATTATCATTGGTGGCGATAACTTTAATTGGATCGTCAGTGCACTCCCGCGCCTGGCGATCCAATTGGCAACTGAGATTAATTAGAAGGCATCGACAGTCATTTTACCCATTGGGCACTGCTGCCTGGATTAAGATTTTGAATCCGTGCTATCACTTCATCACTCACTGTTTGGTCAAAAATATTTTTCATAATTTAAATTAACGAAATAATAATCTACATTAATTGAAGTATAATATCACATTTAAAGGCTCATCATTTACAGTTACTTTCTTTTCGGTAGGCCCATTTTTATTGCTGTACCTCAATGTATAAGACTGATTTTTTTTCACGATAAATGTTAAATGATCATTCGCATCCTGCAGTTTAGTAGCAGTCGAGCCTCCGCCAATTTGATCATTTCCTTGGAAGATATCTACATTGCATTTTGTTCTTCCTTCCGGTTGACATTGATCCTTACTGAGATACATGGTTACGTTTAGACGGGTGTAAGATTTGTCCTTCAATTGTTGGCTATATTGCTGATTGAATAGATCAATATAGCGCTGAGAAACATTATCGGCATACACTTCTGTTTCACTCCACGCCGGGAATGAGGTAGCTGCCGGTTTGTAGGAAGCCGCATAAATAGAATGTTCCTTGCTATTCGGATCGGCTTTACCCGCGTCTGCTAAAAACCAGCTGTAATTCAGGTCTTTGTCCGGATAATATTCAGTAAAATACCATTTACCATTAATCCACACCTCGACCCAACTGTGGTTACCACGGTTGTCATGCCAGTTTGGCGTTCCCGCAATCCGAGCCGGTATACCTACTGATCGCAATGCGTCGATCAATAAAATGGATAATCCGGTACAAGAAGCCATTCCTTGGCTTATCGATTCAGATGGATTTTGATCTGCTTTTTTTCGTTGCGTATTGTAATCGACTTTCACTTCATCTCTGATATTCTTATTTATGGCTACAATGGCATCTTTTATCGTTTTGCTATTTGTCACATATTTTGAGAAACGATCGTAGAAGTCACCACGCCAATCGTCGAGATCTTCAGAAAATACCCGATAGGGCAATACCTCATTTAGAAAAATTGAATCTGGAATTTCCTTTGCCCAGGAAAACGTTGATCTTGCCTGGTAAGCCTTTTCAATATTATGGATAAGATGATCACTCTTAATAGTCGTTAAATCATTCTTGGGCATATAAGCTATGAGAAAAGCCGCCCCTTCACGCATTTCTTTGGGTAGTTTCGCTAGTACTTTCTCTAATTCAGTGCGATTCATGCCGGCAGCTTTTAGTGCATTTTTGACCGGTTTTTGATACTGACTTGGCAATGAGGAAAGCTTGAAATCTTGTGCAGATACGTTGAAAAAAATGGCTGTAGACAAACAGCAGAAAACGAAAGAAAATACCTTTTTGAACATCATATGAGCTTGCTTGTTCTTGATCTATTTAAATTAACACAATTTGTATATTTCAAACATAGATAAATTGATTTTTATATGCAAGAATACGTTTTATAGTCTGACTAGTAGCTTGGAAGCCCAATTTACTTAGTGATGTTTCTGAATTTGAGCAGAAGGACTCCCAAATAGCAAGCGACCACGAACGATGTCCTTTTAGATCTCGCTACACGCCTTATAAGTTCAAAGGATCTAATCCCGCATAATTTCATTTGCAAATGAGTACAAATTTATTTTAGTTTGAAGATCTTTATGGCAAAGTAAAGATCATAACCCAAAAAATAATTTAAATGACAATTCCGATGAAGCCGTTTCATTTTCTATATTATAGTGTATGCTGTCTGATCCTTTTATCGGGTATCCTGTATTCCTGTCAATCGCAAGATCCAGACAGGGTGATACTTGAAAAATTGGATAGAACCTTTAATGCATCCAAATTTTATGGCCCCAAGATAAAAAGGAGCGAAGAGTTGCTGCATGCGGACGTTAAAAGTATGGATAAGAAAGAGTTGAAAGTAGTTTTTGAAACCGCCATATTTAAAAAGGATACGCTTGCTGTTTTTAATTCAGAAGGGAGTTTGCCAACACCATTTTATATCGAGTCTACTGCAGTCTGGGGAACACGAAAATTAAAGCCGGTCAGAGATTTCGGTTATCGTTACACCACGGTTTCTTACAATGAAGATAAGGACACCATAGCCATATTAGACGGAGTTCCTTTTCCAGCGTTGACAGTGGCAGAGGATAAAAATGGTGAATTTGCTTATCTATATGCACTGAAGACTTCAAAAAATAAAGATGATTTTCAAAATATTTACAACTATCTACAGAAGACGTTTACAAAATTGAAGGTTCAAGATGATGCGGGAAGTGATATAAAAGGTTGGGAAAATAAAGACTTTTACTATTTTTTGCATAAAAAAAATAGAAGAGAAGAACAGATTTTTTCATTTGGAGAAGATGAAGACGACAAGCCGACGACTACAGACATCACCGATATCCGTCTGGAAATTTATTCTAAAATTTACATCCAAAATATGCAAAAAGAGCAGGTTTACTTACCGGATTATATTCCCAGTGTTAATTAACAGCCTTTAAAAATGGGGCACCGGTAAACTTGTTACAAATCTGCATGGACGATTTTGTTTATATTTACGTCCTTGTAAAAAAATCAATCAAATCGTTGTGTTTTTATGTCCGATACTCAAATACCGACTTCCGTTTATGCAGATACCAAACCACATTATGCAGTACTTGACGGGTTACGCGGTGTAGCAGCTATAACTGTTGTTTGCTTTCATATTTTTGAAGCCTTTGCGACGAGCCATTTAGACCAGCGTATTAATCACGGTTATTTGGCCGTTGACTTTTTCTTTATGCTTTCAGGTTTTGTCGTGGGCTATGCTTATGACGATCGTTGGAAGACAATGACAATAAAAGAATTTATCAAGCGTCGGATAATACGTTTACATCCGATGGTTGTAATGGGTGCGATCATTGGAGCAGTCATGTTTTATTTTCAGGGATGTTCTGTTTGGGATGTGACTAAGGTGACATTTTCTTCGCTGGCAATCGCGACCCTTTTGAATGCCTTGTTGATTCCTGCCATTCCAGGGCAAGAAGTGAGAGGGCTTGGGGAGATGTTTCCATTAAATGGGCCGAGCTGGTCGTTGTTTTTCGAATACATCGGTAATATTCTGTATGCATTGATTATTCGTAGATTTTCAACCAAAGTATTGGCTGGGCTCGTTGCTTTATTCGGGATAGGGTTGGCGGCCTTTGCGATATTGGGACCTTTGGGAGATATCTGTGCTGGTTTTTCACTCACAGAAACGGAATTTACGGCGGGTTCACTTCGTCTTTTGTTTTCATTTACAGCAGGCTTATTCTTATCTAGAGTATTTAAGTCTTTACAGATCAAGGGCGCATTTTGGATTTGTAGTTTGATCCTAGTGCCACTTTTGGCTATGCCGCGCATTGGTGGTGCCGAGCAACTATGGATGAATGGTTTATACGACACGCTATGTTGTGTCGTGGTTTTCCCTTTACTCGTTGTGTTAGGCGCTTCTGGCAAGGGCGGTAATGGTATTACAAGTTGGCTTTGCAAGTTTTTAGGTGATATATCCTATCCTTTGTATATGGTACATTATCCCTTTATCTATCTATACTATGCTTGGGTTAAGAATGAAAATCTGAGTTTTGAAGAGTCGTTGCCCGGAGCAGCGGCTGTTGTGATCGGAAGTATTGTGCTTGCATACGGCTGTTTGAAGTTATACGATATACCCATACGGCAATATTTGTCAAAACGATTTCTACAATCAAAAGAGAAATAGCCGCCAGCAAACTAATCCTATATTTATTATAAAATAAAAAAAATACCATTTTTTGGTGTTTTTTTATGTATGTTACCTAGGACAGTGATCTGTACATAGAGAAAATATTTTGTCATGTTAAATAACGCTTGAATGTCAGTGTTTTTCAAAAAAAACGTTGTTATATTTCGACGAATAAAATACCAAATAGAAGCCTAAAGGGCTTCGGTATACCGTTGGATCTGAAGCAAGAATATGATGAGCGGGGAAGTCCATCCACAGTTTTAAGCGTGCGGATTGGTAAGGACAGACTGTTTCGATCTTGCCTTTGTAAACTTTGGATACTTTACCCGCACTTACGACGTTGAAATAAATCGAATCGTTATCCTTTATGACAAAATTGTAGCTATTATATTGCCAGTCAGCTTGTTTTCCTGGGAACAGGTCACGCTTTATATGGTAGGTACCATAATAATCTTCTTTTTTTAGGATTTTTGGGCTCGTGATCCATTGAAAAAATTGAGACAAAGAAAAAAGTATAATTGCGCCACCGATCAGAGATAAAATTGCATACCCGAAGAATCGTCTTTTTGTGATAACCCCGCATAACAGCAGAATTATCAGCAACGGTATAAAGATAAATACTCCAAATCCCATATTTTTTGATGTTGTGGCCTTAGAAGAAAATCAAATGGATTTTCCTCTTACTCCTCTTGTAGAAAGCTCCTTTCTAAATTGAAAGTTTAACTAAAGTAGCCCCATAGCTACCAAATCCAACACAGTATGCCTTCTATTGGCTAATTTATTGTTGACACATGCTTCAAGGATTTTTTTGACACCATTTGAATAAGAATCATGTCCGAGGACCTTGGTCTCAATTTTAATTTCATCATTTTTATCTTTGATCACAATCTGATGGTAGGCATGCTTTTCTAAGTAGGCAACGGGAATATTGATTTTATAAGCTTGCGTTTTTGCATCGCGAATAGAGATAACGCGTTCATGAGCGACATGTAAAGAATTGGCTATATGATAAGCTGTACCTGGTTCAGTAAGCTTGGAAGACTGATGAGACTCCATAATAGATATTTCGTAGTCTTTGAAATTATGACCAAATTGTTGAAGCATATGGAGTGTTTTTAGCAAAAGTATGGAGGTATTTGGGCAAATGACAAGTGGAAACGCTGTCTCGAGCTTTTCGGTCTCTAGCCCTGTAGACAGTTCAATGAATAACGAATCTGTACGTGCACAAAAATCAAGACAATCTTGCAACTCCCGACCCGATCCGGCATGTATAATGATCGATGGCGACGACGTTGTAATGGATGGCTGCCAAGGTAGAATTTCTACATTGGGGATGGAATAATCGGCTTCCAGTATCGCGTTTGCCAGTTTTCCTGATCCAACTACAAAGGCTTTTTTTGTATTCATATTGTTTGTTTTATCAAAACATCTGCTATCCTTTTGACTATGAAACGATAAAATGATATCGGATGAAATTGCAATGAAGTAAAGGTTATGCTTGAGCCAGGTAAGTTACAAAAATAGACGGTAAAATTTAATCTTTGCTATTATGGAATTATTCTTTTTTTACGCATTTCGTCAAAGAGCTGATAAAACATTTGTTCGGTGTCAATAAATTCATGAAAGCCGAGACGCCTTGCCTTTGTGCCATCGGCAAAAAAATCATAATCCCAAGAAAATACAAAATCGCCAAAAGGCCAAGCTGAAACTTGATCATAGCTATAGCTTAATAAATGCTTTTCTTTTAATTTTTGCCATATAGGCTCCTTGTCTGCCATCATTGTGTTGAGTGATAGCGGAATAGGATCAGCGCTTTCCATATCAAAATAGGCCGCTAATTTGGGCCATAGTTCCTTCCAGCGGAAGAGGTCGCCGTTGTTAATGTTGAAGGCTTGATTGGCCGCTTGTGGATTGGTCGAGGCCCATACCGTTGCTTTGGCTAATAGTGTTGCATCGGTCATTTCCATCAATGTCTGAAAAGCGCCAATTTTTCCTGGAAATCGAAGTGGAATACCGAGTTCTTTTGAGATAGATGCATATACAGCAATGAGCATCGCTAGATTCATGGGATTATTGGGGGTCGTTCCACCAACAACTGACGGACGCATCGCTGACCAAGTCCATTTCTTACCCTTTTGCAATTGTTCGAGGTATTGCTGTTGGCTGGTATTGAATTCCGGCGGCATATGTCCGGCATCTGATTCTTTGGCTGGTGTCTTGAAAGGGCCCAGATGAGCACCATATACTTTATACCCTTGCATTAAGCTGATGTGCTGAAGATCACTTGCTACCGGTTCCACCGCGGCCAAAACATTGCTTAGCATTTTCATATTGGGCTCCACTAGCTCAGCCCAGGTCGGTCTATCCTGATAAGCAACGTAGTAAATATGGGTTACGGTATCCAAGTTGCCTAGCTTTTTGAGACAATCGGCTATATCCAATAAATCCACAGCGATAAAACGAACGTTAGCCCGATCGGCATTTGCTCGTCGTGATAAACCTATAATTTCCCATTCCTCCATCTTTTCAAGATAGTCTATGAGATTGTTGCCAATAACGCCATTGGCGCCAACAACTAAAGCGGTGTTTTTTCTAGTCTTCATCTTTCTATATTACTTATAGGGCCAAAGTTAGTTGGAAGCTTAGTGGGTTTTAATGTAAAAATCCAATATAATAAGGTATATTTCTGAAATGAAACGTTATCGTCAGTTTGAACCGGTGCTTATTTCAGGGTTTAAGATACTTGAATGGACTCATCCGGAACACAATCACAATCATTACGAGTTCATTTTTATTCGTGAGGGGACAGGGCGACATATTGTTAATGGGCATTCATTTCCTTACAAAGCAGGGTCGATCTTTCTACTAGGGCCAGATGACCAACATTATTTTGAAATCGAACAACTCACCCATTTTGTATATCTTAAGTTCACCGACGCCTACCTTGGTCGTAACAGTTCGGGTTCTACGTCCGCTATACAACAGCTGGAATATCTTATAAAAAGTAGAGAAACTCATCAGATGGGGTTTCAGTTAGTTGGAGAAGATAATGCGATAATAACACTGATCTTTGATACCCTTCTCTTATTAAGAAAAGATCAAATTGTAAATCAGGAGCTTATTTGGTTCCAATTATTCAGTGTTGTACATGTTTTGCAGCGGAATATGCCCGAATTGCGTAGCAATAGTTTTAAAAGCCGTGACCTGCAGGCCATGTTTTGTTATATCCATAAAAATATTTACGATCCCAATCGTTTACGGATACAAATAATGGCGGAGCATTTTAACATTGCCAACGATTATCTCGGTATTTACTTTAAACGTCAGGCAGGAATTACCTTACGCGAATATATTCAAAACTACCGCAATACATTAATACGTCAAAGAATAGCAACAGGAAGAGTTACCTTAAAGGAAATTGTCGCTGAATTTGGGCTGACTGATGTAAGTCACCTGAATAAGATTATACATAAAACGTAGTGTATTTCCGTCGATGTATTCAAATCAAATGTAATCTAGCAATAGTTGAGCAAGATAGCTTATGAATGTAATAGGTTACCGGCCGAGGCGGAAAGGATTTAGAGAAGTAAAATACGTATTAAAAATTTTAGAAAATTGAGATGTTATATAGAAATATTGCGGAAGAGATTATCCGATTAGCGCAGGACGACGAATCAATGCGGGAAAAGTTATTGCAGAGGGGAGAGCTTCATGGTGGATATCATGTGGAGATGGAAACAATTCACCGACGGAATGCAAAAAGATTACGTGAAATCATTGCCGAAATAGGTTATCCAACTATTTCAAAAGTCGGCGAAGCAGCTAGCAATTCAGCTTGGCTGATTGTTCAGCATGCGATAGGAGAACCTCAATTTATGCAAGATTGTTATCAGTTGCTTCTTGATAATATCATGGACATCAATCTCGCAAATCTGGCTTATTTGCACGATCGAATTCAGGTTTTCAAACGTAAGCCGCAACGTTATGGGACACAGTTAAGCAGCTGTGGCAGTATTTATCCCGTGGAAGATAAAAATGCAATAAACAGCTTAAGGAGCACAATGAACCTTTTACCCCTTAATCCTAAAGAAATGAATAAAATTGAAGATGTGAAGCGAATTCCATTTCTGGATCAGGAGAACGACACCTATAATGAGTGGCGAAAAAAAGTTGGCTGGGTGAATTGATTTTTCGACATTTTTTGTAGATTTGTCGAGTAATGACAGGTCAACAAGAAAATATTAAAGAGGAAATTATCTTATCATCCATGAAAGTGTTTGAAACCTATGGATTTGCAAGGGTTTCCATGCAGGATATTTCAAAAGCTTGTGGAAAGGGGCGGAGCACGTTGTATTACTATTTTACCAGTAAGATGGATGTCTTTGATGCGATTGCGGAGTACTTATGTCAGCAAGTGTTTGAGGTCGCGAGTAGAACTTATAACAGGGAAGCTTCACTGGAAGATAATTTAGTTGGTTTTTTACAAGCAAAACTACGTCAGATTAATTTAATTACGAAACGCTTTCATCTCGCATTCGAAGATATGAAATCCGACCCAGCCTTGATGGTTTCAAAAACACGATACATGCTGGATGACGAGATTAAGCTGATTCGTGAAATGATTGAATTAGCCGTTAGGAAAGAAGAAATTCAGGCCTTGGAGGAAAAGGATGTCTTGTTTTTATCGGAAATGTTAGTGACAACATCACGTTGTTTTGAGCAGGAAGTTTTACTTTTTGATCGTTTTCCGGATTTTGAAGCGAGGCTTTCCTGGTTGACAAGTATATGTGTTAAGGGGCTGCGCTAGCCATTCGACAGGATAACGAGAAAAGTTATTGTAAATAATAGGGACGTATATCGTTCTTTTTTTTGAAGGTGGTTTCGACAAAAATACAAAATATGTCTATTTTGATTGATCGATTCTTTTTATACAGACAATAAACAGGATGACAACTATGGTGTTAAATGCGAAAGTAGGCAAGTCGGTGGATAGCTTTGCATCAGAAAGATGCGTTTTGGTCATGGTGGAGACAGAGGAAACGATCCGCCCTGAAATGATGGGGGTACTGGATCCCGATATTGATTGTTATTTATTGATACACAATGATGTGGAGCGCTTGGATAGCCTCGCTCTTGCGCTGGAAAATGAAAATAAAAAGGTTCGACTAGCCCGAGATTTTGAGGAACTGAAACAGATGCCTTTTTTGAACCACCAATTACAACAAATTGCCGTTAAAATTTTGAAATAATCTAAATATGTATAAAGTTGTTTATTCTTTATCTCGTAAGCTGAAGTGGAAAGCCAGCGAGATTTATCATTTTCTCTATCAGAGTTTCCCGGAGATAAAAAATATTGATTTATTGTTGGATGATCAGCAATTTTTGCTTGTCCTGCGGATTAGTACCCGATTGGAATTTTCTATTCTGAACATCTGCCAGAAACAGGGGTTGGCAATGCAATTTGTACAGGTAGAAGATACTGATTAATCCGTCTGTACAGGTAGAAGATGCTGATTAGTTCGTTTGAACAGGTAGAAAATCCTGACGAACCCGTGCGGTTTACAAAGCTTAGCTTATCGCAGATGTTCAAGCATGATGCGGTGAGCCGTAAAGAAACAGCAACTTGAGCTTTATGGCAACATAATTCTGAAAGTTGCTTTTTACTTTTGTTATCGTTCCTTCAAAACATTTTTTCCATCCATTGGTTAATTTTATCGTGCGGATGGAATCTGTGTTGTACATAGGAATTTTATGCAGTCATTTAAAACAGAAAACAACAATTTTATCAAGTATGAGTACATTTTCAATTAGAGCTTTTGGAACAAGTGCACCAACGGCCGATCTAAAACAGATGGATATTGAACGTCGCGAAGTGACGGAGAAAGATGTCGAGATTGATATCTTATTTTGTGGAGTTTGCCATTCGGATTTACATACAGCGCGAAACGAATGGGGTGGGACCGTTTATCCGAATGTACCCGGCCATGAAATTGTAGGGCGAATTACTCAAGTTGGCTCAGCGGTAACCAAGTTTAAAGTCGGCGATTTGGCTGGTGTAGGCTGTATGGTAGATAGTTGTCGCGAATGTGAAAGTTGTAAGGAAGGACTGGAACAATATTGTGAAAATGGAAATATTCAAACCTACAATGGACACGATAAGCACCTTAATAAACAGACATTCGGCGGTTATTCCGAACGCGTTGTAGTAGACCAGGATTTTGTGCTCCACATTCCTGAAAATTTGGATCTTGCAGCAACAGCGCCTTTATTATGTGCTGGAATTACCACTTATTCGCCTTTGAGGCATTGGAATGTGGGACCAGGAAAAAAAGTAGGTATCGTAGGTATCGGCGGCTTGGGACACATGGGGGTAAAAATAGCGAAAGCAATGGGAGCACAAGTTGTTGTCATTACAACGTCTGCGTCTAAAGTGGATGACGCCAAACGTTTAGGTGCCGATGAAGTGATCTTGTCAACTGATGCAGAACAAATGAAAGCGCATGCGGGAACTTTACATTTCATTTTAGATTGTGTTTCGGCACAGCATGACATCAATGCCTATTTAAGTTTATTGAAACGAGATGGTTCCCTGACTCTTGTTGGTGCTCCGGAGCATCCACTTCCTGTGGCTCCTTTTAGCCTGATTCCAACACGAAAGAGTTTTTCAGGTTCGATGATCGGGGGGATAGCCGAAACACAGGAGATGCTTGATTTTTGTGGTAAACACAATATTATATCCGACATAGAGCTGATTAAAATGCAGGATATCAATCATGCTTATGATAGACTATTGAAAAGTGATGTTAAATACCGGTTTGTTATTGACATGGCAAGTTTGAAAAACTAACACAATAAAATTATTCAATGCTGAACCATCAAGGGGAATTTCAAGTACCTTTGATGGTTCAGTCTGTTTATAGAGGTATTTTTACCTAATTATTGAGTTAACCTTTTACCCTTTAAAATTGTTAACATGGGTAATGATGGTAAATATTGGTCGTTTTTATGGAAAAAAATAAAATTATTGTGTTTTGGTTTCGTCGTGATTTACGGCTGGATGATAATGCCGGGCTTGCTCGCGCGCTGGCTTTGGGTTATCCGGTACTACCTATATTTATATTTGACGAGGAAATTTTGATGCAATTGGAGGATAAAAGGGATCGACGTCTTCATTACATCCATCAGGCTTTAACCCGTATCAATACTATACTAGGGGAAAGTGGTGCAACGTTGAATACGTTCTATGGTAAACCTATCGCTATCTACAGGAACTTGGTTGAAAAATTTGATGTGCAGGGCGTCTATTGTAATCGGGACTATGAGCCAATGGCAATTGCGCGGGACAAAGAAATTTTTGAGTTCTTTCAAGCTAAGGGAATTCCCTTCAAAGCTGTGAAAGATCAGGTTATTTTTGATAAAGCAGATATCTTAAAGAATGATGGGACACCATATACGGTTTATACGCCTTATGCAAAAAAATGGCGTGAGAAATTACGTCCTGAGGACCATCGTTCCTATACCTACGCAATGGAACCCTTCGTTCAGCAAAAGCATCAGCAGATCATTTCTTTGGAGAACTTAGGTTTTTTAGAGACCGATCTTAGCTTTAAAGAACCACACCTGGATGCTACTATCATTGATCACTATGATAAAACCCGCGATTATCCAGCGTTAATGGGCACTACTCATTTGGGGATAGCACTTCGTTTTGGAACAATCAGTGTACGTCGGTGTGTTACCTTTGCTTTAAAACACAATGCGACCTGGTTGTCTGAATTGATCTGGCGTGAATTTTTTATGCAGATTCTCTATCACTATCCGCATGTTGTTACCGAATCCTTTAGAAAGCAATACGACGCCATACAATGGCGGAACGATGAGGTAGAATTCCAGCAATGGTGTGAAGGACAGACCGGATATCCTTTAGTAGATGCGGGTATGCGCCAATTGAATACTTCCGGTTATATGCACAATCGCGTACGAATGGTCGTAGCCAGTTTTCTTTGTAAACACCTTTTGATTGACTGGAGGTGGGGGGAGGCCTACTTTGCGCAAAAATTAAATGATTATGATCTGTCGGCCAACAATGGTAACTGGCAATGGGCCTCAGGCAGTGGCTGCGACGCAGCCCCGTATTTCAGGGTTTTTAATCCGACGCTTCAGGCTGAGAAGTTCGATAAAAATCAGGAGTATATAAAAAAATGGGTTCCTGAATTAGGTACTCCAGCCTATTGTGAGCCTATGGTTGACCATCAGATTGCCCGTGATCGTGCGATAAAGACCTACGCAAAGGCGTTGAAATAATAGTCTTGAATGTCTACATCTTACGAGAGGTTTTAAGGACCAGCAAGTCGGAGTAGACATTCAATGTATCTCATTTTTATCGATCTAAAAACTCGGCAACGAATGCGTCGAATGCCTGTGGATTTTCAGCTTGAACCCAGTGACCAGCATTAGGAATTGTTTTAAATACGGCATTTGGAAATTGTTCCCTGATCTTAATCTTATCTTCAGGTAATATATATCTTGATTTTTCTCCTGGTAGAAATAATGTGGGGCCGTTGAATATTCCTGATTTTACCCCGACAGTAATAAACTCCGTATATTTATTTTTTAAAACATCCAGATTAAAGCGCCAATCTAATTTTCGATCTTCTCTGATATATACATTTTTTAATAAAAATTGGATAACACCCGGATCACTCAAGTAGTGTTCAATCTTTACTTGTACATCTTTCCTGTTTTCTAGTGTTGTAATATCTACAGCAGATAGCGCGTCGAATATGTCCTCATGATGTGGAGGATAAGCTTTCGGGGCTATATCAGCGATGATCAGTTTTTCAATCTTTTCAGGATGGTCAATAGCAAATTGCATCGCTACTTTTCCGCCTAGAGAATGGCCCAATAGCAATACTTTATGTGCTCCAATGGATGCAATATAGGATAGCAGATCGTCTACCATAACTTCCACCGACATATCTTCACTATGGAAACTTCGTCCGTGATTACGAAGATCGAGTAGATGTACCTGTCTTTTCTCGCCAAAACTACGACCAAAGGATCCCCAGTTGTCTGCCATGCCAAAAAGCCCATGTAGGACAATTAATGGAGTGCCACCGTTATCTGCGCCATATATTTTGCTGTGTTGTAATTCTTTCAATGCCATGATATCTATTATTACGATTTATCACCTGTATGTGACGTTTATATGCAGCGAAGTTAGCTTTTGTTGGTGATTTTTTGATCGAAATTATGTAAAACATTACATAACTTTCTATCCATCCCGTCTTATCGCTCTTATCAAAATGGTAGTATTTGGTGATTTATTGGTAGGTCATCGCCGCTAAATCCAGCTTAATTTTGTATTAAACTTAATTCATAAAATAGATGAGAAATAGCGCATTAATAGTCATTGATATTCAAAACGAGTATTTTGAAGATGGCGGAATGGAACTTGTGGATCCCTTAAAGGCAGGGATGAACGCCAGAAGAGTGATCGACCAATTTAGGCGAGAAAAATTGCCGGTGGTCCATATCCAACATATTTCCTCAGATCCAAAAGCAATGCCATTCTTTATTGATGGCACAAGAGCTGCCGAAATTCATGAAAGCGTGAGTCCAATGCCAAACGAGCTAGTAATACGTAAACATTTTCCCAACAGCTTTAGAGAGACAGAATTATTGGATTACCTTCGCAGCAATAAGGTCGAGAAACTTGTTGTCGTAGGCATGATGACCCATATGTGTATCGACGCTACGGTACGCGCCGCTGTCGATTTAGGTTTTTCATGTACTGTAATTGCTGATGCCTGTGCAACGCGCGATCTTGAGATTAATGGTTCCGTAGTTGCTGCACTGGATGTTCAGCATGCCTTTCTTGCTGCTTTGGCGTTCTTTTATGCGCAGGTTCAGGATACCGAGACGTACTTGGCACGCTATTGATTTATTGGGAAATCGGGCCATGGGGAGGCCGATCTGCATGGCGCGATTTCCATAGCGACAATTTGTATAATAGATAATTCAACATTTATTTGAATTCCTGAATAAATGCACTTATGGTTTTTCCAGTTTGAGTTTTAAAAAAACGCATTAAATGATTGGGTTCTGAAAAGTTAAGATCAAAAGCAATTTGATTAACGGAATGGTCAGAGTGGATCAGCAGATCCTGAATCTCGAATAGTAACCGTTGTCGAAGTAAGTGGGCTGCTGTGGTATTAAACTGTGCCTTAACGGCCTGATTTAGTGTAATCCTACTTATTCCCATAAGTGTCGCATATTCGTTTACCCGTTGTTTCTCCCGAATGAACTGTTCCATAAGTTCTTTGAATTGATAGGCGAAGTTATTTTCCGCTTTTTGGTTCGGAAGCATATTTAAGCGTGCATATTTTCGGTTTAAAGTTTGCAATAGGTAATAAAGTAAAGAACGAATAATATGGACACTATCTGCTTGGGTTTCCATGAGTTCAAGTTTAATTTCGGCGAGAAGACCTAAGAATTTTGACATATGTGTGTCATCTGCTATAATCTGGGGTACATAACTAAGCTGGTAGAAATATAATAGTTTGTATGTGAATAATTTATCCGAAAAGAAATCATTTAAAAAGTCTTCCTGAAAAATCAATGTTGTAAACTCAAGGTGTTCAGGATCCAGTTCCCAGGTATGTTTCTGAAAAGCTGAAATAAAGATAATTGAATTGTCGGACAAGGAGAGGATCTCTTGCCCCAATATCAATCTGCCTTTCGCTTTTTTGAAAAATAGAATTTCAAAAAAGTCTTTATGGTAAGTTTCTTGATGTGTATAATCCGTTTCTATTTCGTTGAGGACATTCAACAAGAAGTCAACACCGCATTCTCCCTTATGGAATTTTATTGTTCTCAATCTAGATTACTTTAATCGATCAAAAATACTAAACTTTATAAGTTACACCAGCCTAAATACAAATATTATCGTAGCGTTTTATCCCACATGTTTATTCAGGCAGCTGAGCAAGGATTAAGGGTTGGAAGCGAAGAGTTTGGAACAAAGGTTTTCTAATGTTTGGTGTTTTTCAAAATAGTTTTCAAAACAGTTAAAAGACAATAGTTGAGGGGCATGTGAAGACGAGTGAAGCTGAATTTTGAATACGAGAATAAAATTTTTATGAAAAGTGATTTTCATCACTTTTTTGCTGAGAAGAATAAGCTATTTTTACTGCTGTAGTCAGTTATCCAGTGAGATTAATCTTTGGGTTTGACAAAAATTATTTAGCCATAAAAATATATTATTTGGGGGTTTTCTCGTTATGAGAGGCCCCTTAATTATTTTAACAACCTCTATCCTGATGTAAAGGGTTGATGCACTATACCACAAGTTTGGAGTCTTGTTTAAAGAAAATAGGTCTTTTCGATAGCTTTCAATAATTTGCTCGAAAAGACCTCTAAGTATCTTCTTATGACTGGTTAGTAAATTGCATTCTGTGCAGTTAATATAACGGGATAGCCATCGGTAATGAGAATCGTATGTTCGTGTTGTGCCATGAATCCACCCTTGTCCCCAACCATTGTCCAGCCATCGTTGAGTTCGGTTGCGTATGTGGAGGTCGTTGAAATAAAGGTTTCAATAGCAACAACGGTATTTTTTCGAAATCTTCGTTGGTCGAAGCGGTTTTTATAGTTAAGCAGTTCGTCGGGCTCCTCGTGCAGACTTTTTCCTACACCATGTCCCCCAAGGTTCTTGATGACTTTATACCCTCTTTTTTTAGCCTCAGTTTCGATTAGATGCCCAATATCCGCTATTTTCACACCACCACGAATATTATTGATTGCCTTTTGAAGAATTTCTTTCGATGCATTGACCAATTTTTCGTGTTCAAAGATGTCCTTTCCTATAACAAAGGAACAACCATTATCAGCCCAATATCCATCTAATTCGGCAGATACATCGATATTGATCAAATCGCCTTCTTGCAATATCCTTTCCGCCGTAGGTATTCCGTGGCAAAATTCGTTGTTTATACTGATACACGTGTAACCTGGGAAATCATAAGTGAGAGCGGGAGCAGATTTTGCACCCATGCTTTTTAATATTTCGGCTCCATATTCGTCAAGCTCCTTCGTGGACATGCCCACTTGAGCATGTTCTATCATAGCTTTTAAGGTGATGGCAACAGCATCGCTCGCTTTTTGTATGCCTGTTAGCTCAGTTTCATTCGTTATAGACATTGCTGATGTTTTTATTGTGGAGCACGTAAGCCCTGTTTTCTATTTTGTTAAGGTATTACCACCGAGAACAAATGGTTCAAGGTCATTTTGTTATACCCGATGCAAACTAATACAAAGGTCCTAATAAAATTGAATAAAATAGGCATTTGTTTGCGATTAGAAGTAAATGTACAGTATTTTAGCCTTAAAAGTTTAGTAGCAAGTGCTAAATAACAATCTGTTTTTGTCCTAATTTTATTGCCTTAGTTCTTGATTTTGATGTTTAGACATTTATTTTTTTATGTATCTTTACATAACTTTATAAAGTTGCTATTGATCATTTAAACTAGAACAAAATGGCTTTATTGGATACCCTAGAATGGCGTTATGCCACAAAAAAATACGACCCCACAAAAAAGGTCGCTCAGGAAGACTTGGATAAGATTTTGGAGGCAGCACGGATGGCACCTAGCTCTTCTGGACTTCAACAGTTCCGTGTAATTGTGATTACGAATCAGGAATTAAAAGAAAAAATTGTGCCTGTGGCTTGGGGGCAACAAATAGTGGCTGATAGTTCACATCTATTGGTGTTTGCAGGATGGGATAGATACACCGACGAACGCATTGATAAAACCTTCGACAAGATGAATACCTTGAGAGGTTTACCTTTAGACACCACTGACGAGTATAAAAATAGGCTGAAAGGCCAATTAGCAAGTTTTACAGAAGAACAACAAGCGGCACATGCGGCGAAGCAAGCTTATATTGCTTTTGGTTTGGCAATTGCACAGGCAGCAGAACTAGGCGTTGATGCAACGCCTATGGAGGGTTTTTCAAATGCCGAATTGGATGAATTACTTGGTTTAGATAAGCTAGGATTGAAGAGTGCGGTTATGCTTCCGTTGGGTTATCGGATGGAAGAACAAGATTGGTTGTTGAAGCTGAAAAAATTTAGACTTCCAAAAGAGGAATTTTTGATTGAGCTCGCATAAATTGTAGTTCACGTTAAAAAAAGCGTTTCCACCATTGTCGAAACGCTTTTTTTATAGAAAATATTTTTAAAATTGATAGGCAACACTTCCAAGTACATTTCTAGGCATTTGCGGGTTTACCGTTGTCCATCCTTTGAAATAAGTTTGATTTCCTAAATTGTTTGCTTTGAAGGCGAATTCAAAATGTTTAAATCCATAAGATAGACTCGCGTTCAGGAGTGTGTAAGACGGAAGGGTAAATGTGCCAGTTGCAACACTATTGGTAATTACATTTTCACTTGCATAATTCATGCCGATACCAAATCCTAGTCCTTTTAGTTTTCCTTGCTGTAAGCTATAGTTTGCCCAGATGTTGGAAAGATGTTTAGGCCCAGCTTCTGTCGGACGTAGGTTGTTGACATTCTTGTCTGCTTTAGTCATCTTACTATTGTTATAACTATAGCTCATAATGAGGTTTAGACCTTGAATAGGGGCCAATGTTACATCAAAGTCAACTCCCCGGCTCAAGCGCGTGCCGTCCTGTACACTAATATTATAGGTTTGTCCGTCAATGGTGACTATGTCAGGACGAAGCATATTATCTACTGAAATGTCATAGTAACTTGCTGTCAGGCCTAATTTGTTGTTTAAAAGGTCTAATTTGACTCCGGCTTCCCATTGTTTGGCTTGTTGGGGCTTGAAGTCTCCCGAGATGCTGGGATGTGGCTGTACAACTGGAGATACATTTTTAAACCCATTTTGATAATTGGCGAATAGTGATACCTGACCTTTTACAGCTTCATAAACCAAGCCAAAACGGGGTGAGAAAGCAGTCTGATGGTAAGTCCCAGTCGTTGTGTCTTTATCGAAGTTGTAGGTTCCTTTATTATCAAAATAATCCATACGCAACGCTAGGTTTAGATGTAGCTGCGATGTGAGATCCAATACATTTGAAACATAGGCTCCCAATACTTGATTTCGACCTCTATTGTTCGTTTTGGCTGCCGTTGAAGCGCTTATGGCTGCGTCAATGGTTCCTGCATTAAATTTATAGTAATCTGGATCATCTATTGCTGTGTTGATCTGGTCTACAAGGACATAGGGCGAGTTATGTGTTTCTGTTTGCTGGTATAAATAATCCAGACCGACAAGTAGTCTATTGCGAAGCTCACCGATATGAAAATCACCAATAAAGTTCTGTTGAGCATTGATATTTTTTGCAGCATAATTTTGTTTACCAGCATATCTGTTAATAAGTGTGTCATTGCTGTTTTGTAGGTACATCACATATTGAAAGTAGCCATCGGCCTTCCGGTTGTTCCAGTTTACAGTGGTATTGGACGTCCACCGCTCATTAAACCGGTACACTACATTTCCGCGGAGGTTGGTGGTTGGGTTTTTGAATGTGACGTCGTTAGCAGTATAGGACTTATCAAAATCGAATTGGAGTGCCTCGGGGGTTCTGGCAAATAATTGACGTGAACGATTGAGAAAAACCATCAGTGGATTAGTAGCCTTGTTTTGGTAAAGTTCAACATCGAGTTGGATATCCAGTTTCTCGTTTGGTTTATAGGTTAGTGAAGGTGTAATAAACACCGACTTATTAAATCCTGCGTCTTGATAGGTACCTGTATGGGATAATGCTGTATTGATTCGTCCGAGCAATTTTTTATCTGCTGTTAATGGGCCATATATATCTGCCGTAAGGCGATGTTGTGCGAAACTTCCAAAAATATAATTTACCCGACCGCCCACGGTATCTAAAGGTTTTTTCGTGATATTATTGATTAATCCACCGAAACCAACAGCCGCACCGCCATATAATGAACCAGAGGGCCCTTTAATCACTTCAATTGTTTCGAGATTCGCAGGGTCTGGACTTGTACTGGAAATACCTACTACACCATTAATCATGGCAGCCTGCGTACTAAAACCGCGCAACGTGTAGTAACTAACACCGTCTCCGGGCCGTCCAGTCGCCGACCAAAGCTTATCAATTCCTGAAACGTTGGCTAATGCATCATCATAATTTGTATTCACCTGACTTTTTAGCAACTCTTTGGTAACAACAGCATACGACTGTGCATTCTCCATATTTTTCAGTGGCATTTTGGAAACATATAAACTCTGTTTCCGTGTGAATTTGTTATTTCCTTTACCATTAATAACGATCTCTTGCAGTGTCGCTTGATTTTCAATTAAGTAAATATCAGGAACCCTATTTTTACCATCCGTAATTTCGACTTCCTGCTCATGTGGTTGAATACCTATGGCTGAGATGGCTAATTTTGCCAGACCCGGCTTAAGTGATTTAAATTGATATGAACCATTAGATCGTGTAGAAGTTGTTATGTTTTGCGGTTGTAGTCTGACGGTTATCCCTTCAATGGGCTTTCCGTCGGACGAAAGGATTTTACCCAGTATTTCTGCTTTGTGCTGTGCTTGCGCAAGTAGAGCTCCTGGGACAAGCAACATAAGGTAGATGATGATGCGATTCATTGAATATTTTATTTAGATTAATTATAAACAGAGGTAAAGTTATTGGTCCTATTGCATTTTTCAAAGGATTATCTATTATTTTTTATAATCATTCTAAATAATGTAATGTAACAATGCAAAGAACCCAAATTATCGCTTCGGATGATTTGGGTTCTTTGCATTGTTTGCACGTTATCAGCTGACTTAAATTGACTGTATCGGTACTGTGTAAGGTGTTTTTTTTATTTGGTAAGGCAAATCCATTGTTTTTATAGGCTACATAGGTTGACTGTTTGTCCCTTTTTTAATTTCACATATTGTATGGTGTTATCTCTCTGTATGAGCTTCTTAGTGCTGATGTGCATGAGTGCCTTGGGTTCAAAAATTCGAAAGGTACCATCTTCGGTAGCAGTTATTTTAAGCAGAACAATTTTATTTTCTTTTTTTTCAGCGCTTACGATAAATCCACCCATCGTTCTCAAATTTTTGAAAGACGCTGTTGCCCATTCAGTAGGTAAAGCCGGAAAAACTTCTACATAGTTATTTTTGCTCTGAATGAGCAATTCGTGTATTCCTTGTGCAAATGCAAAGTTACCTTCTAAGGTAAATGGTCGATACGTAAAGTCTGAATATTGCCCGCCTTTTTGGTCGCCATTCAAATGAAAGGAATTGGAGGAACAAAAGTTCTGCGCAAATTTTTGGAGATTGGTTACGGCTTCCTTTCCTTGTTTAGCGCGCGCGTGTAAACAAGCCATCCATGCAAAGGAATAACCAACCCACGCTCGTGTACCCAGTTTTTCAATGTGATTTAGGGAGCTCTCAATGAGCTCTTTTTCCTGCGGATTATTGATGTCTAATAAATCCAATGGATAAATTGCCATATAGGGAGACATATGACGGTGGGAATGTTTCATTGGAAGATTTACAGCAACTTGTAGCCCAGTTTCATCGGCCGCATAGTGAGGTAGTTGCGCCTTGCATTTTAACCAATTCTCTGCTTCTTGCGGTTTGCCCATTGCTGTACTCACCTCTGTAGCAGCCTGGAAAAGAAAATGCGCTAAACTAAGATCGAAATTAGTCCAATTGTCAAACCATGCTGATACACTATTGTCGTTGTATTAGGGACTGCTGCTCAAGGGCAGGTAACGGCGTTCATTTTTTAGTGTGGTTATATTTTTAAGGTAAGTTGCAGATTCCATGATATAGGGATAGGCTTGTTCTTTTAGAAAGGTTTTATCCATGCTATATTTCCATTGCCAATAAAAATGCTGGGCCGCCCATGCACCAATAGTAGGAGAAAGAGAATACTGAATCCATCCACCCATAGGGTCTCCATTTAACGTGAGGACACCTGGTACATTCAGCCCATCGACACCAAAATATTGCTTTGTAAAGTCCTTGTTTTTTTTGCGGATCTTCCAGAGCCAATCCGTATAGCTTTTGGCTTCGGCCAATCTATTTCCCGAATAGGCTGGCCAGTAGCTTAATTGTGTATTAAGGTCATTGTGAAAGTCGCCTTTCCAAGGAGGAAGACCACCATTATCCGCCGTCCACACGGCCTGAAGCGTAATTGCTGGAGCACCTTCTCTTGCGACAGCACCGAGTTTATACATATCAAGATAATATTGTTTTTCAAGATTTTTATCAGGAATGGTTATACTTGATTTGGACCAATAGTTTGACCACCACTGCAAATGGCTTGCTTTTTCTTCGGTGTATTTTTTGAGGGAAAGTGCAGATGGGCTTGCCTTTTGATCATTGACGATTGTCCAATAACCAATCAGCTTTTTAGCTGATATTTTTTCCCACCTCAATACAACTTCAAAAAAATGATCATCATACGTTTTTTGGTGCAGCACTTCATAGTTGCTGGTGCGGATTATATTTCCTTGCTTATACCCTAATCTTGCTAAATCTTGACCTTCGACAACGCTTTTGTTTTCGTCTTTGTTTGCGTTATTTTCATATTGATGTGGAATTAATTGAGGTAAAAGGTCACTAACATTGTTTCCTGTGATTTCAAAATAGCCAAATGGTTTATAGGCATGTATGAAGGTTTTTAATATCCTATCATCTTTAAATCTAAGAATATTGGTGGCCTGTTCCAGATCAAGTACGTTTGAAACGACAGAGCCAAATTTCGCCAAGTCAAAAAACAGCGACGCTGCTGGAAGCTTGGTGGGATAGGGGGATCTGTCATAAGGAGCGTCTCCCCACTGTTGTACAATGCCGTAGCTGTTGTTTTTTATTTGTTGTTGGACCCAATTGAAATTGTGGTTTTCTATTGCAAAGGCCTTTCTTTCGTCCCATAGGTCTGCGCGATCAAGCGAAAATCGAATCGTATTGTCTTTTTTCCAAATCAGTGCACCCAATTGACCATTTCCCAAGGGAATGGCTTCATCCCATCGCGAAGCCAACTGATCGAAATGGAGGTTGTTGTCAGGTGTTGGTAGCCCGAAAGAGAACAGGGTAAACGAACAGCATAGTATTAAATAAAGATATTTCATAATTGAAAGGGTTAGCTTGTAAATTTAAAACTCTGGATGGGGAGGTACTGACACTATTGTTACTTTTTTGCATACTATTTTAGCAAAGCGATGGCCCTGATCCTGGAATCACGTTTAAGCAAATTTAACTGAGATGTATGCAGTGTATGAAATCAAAAAAGTGAGTTCGTATCGAAATTGTTATACTTTTTGAGACAAAAGAATATGGTATAAAAGTACCGTTTTTAGGGTCTGCAGTTTAACCGAAAAAAGTACATCATGCTGTTTTAAATCAATCTTTTGAGCAAGTGGGAATATAGTATCCAGAAAATCTTGCAAGAGCAAAGGGTAATATTGTTTATGTTTCTGTTAATCCAGTTTTAGTATAATCCAGTGTTGTTATCTAATTTTATCCTACTCGAAACTAGCACATTTATCGGATAGTTTCGGCTCCACTTAACGAAAAAAACAATCATTATTTATTTCGTTGTAGTGCATAAACCTAAAATATTATAGAGTAGATATATCCTAATGCTATGAGAAAAAAGATTGTGGTGCTAACATTATTGGCGCTTGTGCTTATTGGTACGAGCATTTTGACCTTTGGAAAGAAAGAGCCAATTGATTTTAGCGCTGATGTTAAACCGATATTGAATAAACATTGTATCACATGCCATGGTGGGGTTAAAAAAAATGGCGGACTGAGTTTTCTTTTTGAAAATGAGGCCTTCGCCAAAGCCGAGTCTGGCAAACCAGCAATTATTCGTGGCGATGGCGAACATAGTGAACTGGTAAAGAGACTGATTTCCGATGACCCTGAATTGCGTATGCCTTACAATGCCCCTAAACTGAACGATGATGAAATTGATATACTCAAAAGATGGATTGATGAAGGTGCCAAATGGGGAGAGCATTGGGCATATACAACGCCCAAGGAGACTGAGGTACCTAAACCTTTTTCATTGCTCGGTATATTTGGTGTCAAACCTAAAGGGGTGAATAATACGATTGATTTTTTTGTTTTGGATAAAATGAAGGAGAAGAAATTATCCTTTGCTGATGAGGCCGATAAAGCACTGTTGCTACGGAGAGTGTATTTAGATCTGATTGGTATTCCACCAACGTCGGCAGAAATTCAAGCCTTTGAAGCAGATCAGCGTGATGATGCTTATACCTTGCGGGTAGATAGTTTGCTGGCGTCACAGAAATATGGCGAAAAGTGGGCGAGTTGGTGGTTGGATATGGCGCGATATGCAGATACGAAGGGTTACGAGAAGGATGGTTCGCGCACGATATGGTCCTATCGGGATTGGGTCATTAAGGCCCTGAACAAGGATATGCCTTATGATGAATTTACGATTGAACAGCTCGCTGGGGATTTGCTCCCGGAGCCAACTAAGGATCAACTTATCGCAACCGCCTTCCATCGCAATACCATGAATAATGATGAAGGGGGGACCGATAGTGAGGAATTTCGGATGGCTGCGGTTTTGGATCGCTTAAATACAACCTATCAAGTATGGTTGAGTACAACCTTCGAATGCGTGCAATGCCATAGTCATACTTATGATCCCTTTAAATTTGAAGAGTATTATAAATCGTTAGCTTTTTTTAATAACACCAGAGATGAAGACACCCAAGGTGATCATCCTAAACTTCGTTTTTATACGGTACAAGATGAAAAGCGAATTGACAGTATAAAAAGGTGGTTGTCGACGACAGGAAATGCAAGCTTGGTAAAATCAACAGATCTATTCCTTCACACTCTTGAACCCAAAATACATGCGCATTACAGCGATCAAATAGTAGATGGTGCGCTTTATGATACGAAATGGTTGGGGGTTAGAACTGGAGGATCGGCTCGGTTAAGGGCAATAAACTTGGATAATAAACAGCAATTTTTTATGAATTTCTGGACAGGCGCGGTAGGTGGAAAATTAGAAATTCACGTGGATAAACCTACAGGACCAATTCTCGCCGTTATTGATTTGCCGAGTACAAATGGAAGACAGGTTATTCAGTCTCCCATACTCCCGACCCGCGGTGTACATGACTTATATCTGGTTTTCAAGAATCCATCTGTCGCTCATGGACAGCCGATCTGCATGATTGAATGGTTTGCATTTCGCGAGAACTTTCCACATGAAAAGTCACTGGATAATATGAATTTTCAAAAGACTTTTCTCCAGTTGGTCAACATGCAACCTGAGGGAGTACCAATCATGATTGAAAATCCCAAAGACATGCATCGTAAGACAAATGTATTTATACGTGGTAACCGCCTGTCGCTAGGTGCGGAAGTGCAGCCTACAGTTCCGGCATCATTGAATAGTTTCCCTAAGGGGGCTCAACGCAATCGTTTGGGTTTTGCGCAGTGGATTGTCAGTAAGGAAAACCCATTGACTGCGCGAACTTTAGTTAATCGCGTATGGGCTCAACTATTTGGTCGGGGACTAGTTGAACCATTGGGAGATATGGGCACACAGAGTATTCCGCCGATTCACCGAGAATTACTAGATTATCTTGCCCTAGATCTGATGAATACCAAAAAGTGGAGTATTAAAAAATTGATCCGCGAGATGGTATTATCCGGAACTTATAAGCAGTCCTCTAGCCTGAACAATTCCAATTTTGAAAAGGATCCACAGAATTATTATTTGGCAAGGGGCCCTCGTTTTAGGTTATCTGCCGAACAGATTCGTGATCAGGCATTAGCCGTGAGTGGATTGCTCAGCAATAAAATGTATGGACCAAGTGTAATGCCATACCAACCGGATGGGGTATGGATGACTGTATACAGCGGTGAGTCCTGGGTGAAAAGTGCTGGAGAAGATCAATACCGAAGGGGCATCTATACGTTTTTAAAGCGTACGAGTCCTTATCCTTCCTTTGTTTCTTTCGATGCTTCTAGTCGCGAGGTTTGTTTGGTCGACCGAATCCGTACCAATACACCGCTACAAGCGCTCGCCACATTAAACGATCCTGTTTATCTCGAAGCAGCTAAACATCTGGGGGCTATTATGGAAAAGGAGGGAAATGGAAACCTTAGAAATAGTATTCGTGTCGGTTATAAACGTGCAATGTTGAAGGATGCCGATGAAAAGAAACTCAAAGAGCTGGAACATCTTTATCAAAAAGCGTTGATTGATTTCAGCAAAAAGCCTGATTCAGCAGCCAAATTTTTGAATGAAGATTTAGCAAAAAGCAATGTAAAGGTCCTGCCTTCAAAAGCTGCCTACATGCTTGTTGCCAATGCAGTGTTGAATCTGGACGAGTTTTTAACGAAATCATAAATAATGAAATAATAAATATGGACTGAAACTTCTGGATAAGGGCTTTTCGTATGAAAACGAAGTCTCTTGTTAAGAAGGATAAGGCCTATGAAATAATAAGAACATAAACCGAAATGAGCTAAAGCTGCGGACTAAAAATTTAGTGACACAGACCGTTCATACGTAATGATAGTCAGATGAAAGATCTAAATAAGCTAATAAAAGAAGCGCAACAATTTGAATTGCAGGCTGTCACAAGGAGACATTTTTTAAAGGACTGTGTGGCAGGTATCGGAGGTATTGCTTTAGGGAGTTTGTTGACGAGTTGTAATGGATGGGGACAGTCAAAATCAGCAGAAAAGTTGGATCTGAATGCACTCAATCCGCTGGTACCCAAGCCTCCTCATTTCCCAGGTAAGGCTAAAAGCGTAATTTATCTGCATATGGCCGGCGCTCCGTCGCAATTGGAGTTATTTGATTACAAGCCTGCATTGCAGAAATTACATAATCAACCTTGCCCGGAATCCTTGCTCGCAGGAAAGAAATTTGCCTTTATTCGTGGGATTCCAAAAATGTTAGGGCCACAGGCTACTTTTAAACAATATGGAGCAAGTGGGGCTTGGGTATCAGATCATTTGCCTCACTTTAGTAAAGTTGTTGATGAAGTGAGTTTTCTGAAGGCCGTGCATACCGATCAGTTCAATCACGGTCCAGCGCAATTGTTTATGCATACGGGAAGTGCCCGTCTCGGCCGGCCAAGCATTGGTTCATGGGTAACTTACGGTCTGGGATCTGAAAATAGCAATTTACCCGGATTTGTTGTGTTAACATCGGGAGGTAAAACACCGGATGCAGGAAAAAGTGTCTGGGGAAGTGGATTTTTACCGTCCGTATACCAAGGCGTTCAATGTCGTTCAAAGGGTGATCCCGTATTGTATATTGCCGATCCTGAAGGAATGGGAAGGGATATGAAGCGTGATTTGATTGATGCCATAAATAATGTCAACAAAACAGAATACGATACCTTTAAAGACCCAGAAACCTTGTCGCGGATTGCACAATATGAGATGGCTTATAAAATGCAGGTAGCCGTACCTGAAGTGATGGACATCAATAATGAACCTGCGTATATTCACGAATTGTATGGAACTGAGCCGGGTAAAGAATCGTTTGCCAATAATTGCCTTTTGGCTCGGAAACTTGTAGAACAGGGGGTACGATTCGTGCAGTTATTTGATTGGGGTTGGGACAGTCACGGTACAAATCCCGCAGATTCGATTGATCTTGGCTTTAGAAATAAATGCCGGGAGATAGATCGACCAATGACCGCATTGATTATGGATCTCAAACAACGTGGTTTGCTGGAAGAAACACTGGTTGTGTGGGGCGGGGAATTTGGACGCACACCGATGCAAGAAAATAGGGACAACAGCGATATGCCATTCCTGGGACGCGATCATCATACCGACGCCTATACCATCTGGATGGCAGGCGGGGGAGTTCGTAATGGTATAAGTTACGGTCAAACCGATGATATTGGGTTCGCTGGGATAGAAGGGCGCAGTTCTGTACACGATGTCCATGCGACCATGCTCCACCTTTTGGGTTTTGATCATGAGAAATTTACATACGATTTTCAAGGAAGGCCATTCCGATTGACAGATGTGGAGGGTGAACTTATTCAAGCTATAATTTAAAAACATGAAACAATTTCTAGTATTAATTTTATTTATGAGCAGTTTTCTATCCATGACTGCCCAGCAGTTACACATCAAATATTATTGCACCAATTGGGGAAATAGCGATTCTTGGGATACATTCTGTCTCCGGGTGAAAAATGCTGGTTACGATGGTGTTGAATCCTGGTTACCCGGTAGTCCAAATGAGCGCAAGGAGATGATCGAGGCATTACATAAACATGGATTGAGTTTAGGATTGCTTTCAGGCGGATCGGGCGGAACTTACGAGGAATATAAACAAAGTTTTAAGCATAATTTGGATGAAGCAGCACAGCTGAAACCCGATTATATCAATTGCCATACAGGTAAAGATTATTACTCGTTTGAGCAGAATAAAACATTGATTGAGCTTGCCGATGCGGCTAAAAATAAGTACCACATCCCCGTTTATCATGAGACTCATCGCGGAAGATTTAGTTTTGCAGCTCATGTGACAAAAGAATATTTAGAGAAGATTCCGACCTTACAACTTGCATTGGATATCTCGCATTGGTGCAATGTGCATGAATCAATGCTTTCTGATCAGACCGAGGCTGTAACAAAAGCGCTTTCCAGAACGGAGCACATTCATGCACGCATTGGGCATCCCGAAGGACCACAAGTCAATGACCCCGCGGCTCCTGAATGGAAGAGTATCGTTGCACAACATTTGACCTGGTGGGATAAAGTTGTTGCTAAGCACAAGGAAAATGGGGTGAAGGTATTGACCATAACGACCGAGTTTGGTCCAGCGGGTTATTTACCCACATTACCATTTACACAACAACCGGTGGCCGATCAATGGTCAATCAATGTTTATATGTTGCGTTTACTCAAAGACAGATATAAAGAATGATAGTTTTCTTTGATGAATTATTGGACTTTTTGGGACGATTTCACCCGCTTTTGGTCCATTTACCGATCGGCATATTATTGTTGGCTTTTGTTATGGCAATTAGGACTCAGTTTAAAGGCGGAGATATGTATTTGCCTGCTATTAAGCTCTCCTTATTCCTAGGGACTATCGCAGCTATAGTAGCTGCTTTATCGGGATATCTGCTTTCACGAAATGGAGGTTATGAGGAGGATGTCCTGAGCTATCACAAATGGCTGGGAATTGCCGTGGCTATCAGTAGTTTATTGCTTTGGTTTCTTTATCGTAAAGAATCTCCTGGTGCATTTCGCTTTTGGCTTTTTTTTATCCTGGTGCTCTTAATTGGGGTGACTGGACACTACGGTGGAACACTGACACATGGAAAGGGGTACTTTGTGGAAGCTATGCCAGTAGCACTTAAAAAGCTGTTTAAAGCGGAAGAGGCTAAAGAGGAGGTTCTTATCGTTCAAAATGCGCAGGAGGCAGAAGCCTATAAGGGAATTATTCAACCTATTCTAAAACAGCGTTGTCAAAGCTGCCACGGGCAAAGAAAGCAGGAAGGGGGGCTGGCACTGGATACAAAAGAGAATTTGTTAAAAGGAGGAGAGAACGGCACAGTACTAAATGCAAATGATTCGAAAAAGAGTGAATTATATGCCCGATTGGTGTTGCCCGAGGGACATAAGAAACGTATGCCACCTAAAGGTCGTACACCGATAACCGCTGATCAGATAAAACTGATTGCCTGGTGGATTGATCAAGGAGCCAATTTTGATAAAAAAGTGCATGAAATACCACAAACGGAGGAAATAGCTCATTTGTTGAAAAAATTGGAAACAGGGGAAAAAGAGGAGTCTGCTGTATTGTATGCTGATCTACCAGCAGCACCAGCTTTGCCAAAAAATAAAGTTGATGCTTGGCAGGCTAAGGGTATTAAGATCATCCAAGTTGCAAGAGATAATAACTTTGTGTTGGTTAATGCGATTAATTATCCTCAATTTAATGATAAGGACCTACAGGAATTGTTAGCCATTAAGGATAATATTGTACAGCTGAAATTAGGAAATACGGCTGTTACAGATCTTGCTTTTTCAACATTTTCGGCAATGCCCATTCTTTCCCGTCTGCATTTGGAAAATACAAAAATTTCCGATGCTGGATTGAGCCAGCTGAAAGGCCTGTCAAAATTAACGTATTTGAATCTGACAGGCACAAAAGTTACATCAAAAGGTCTATCAAAACTGAACGGGCTTCCGAGTTTAAAAAACGTCTATCTCTATAAAACCGCAAATCAGGAAGTCGCTACGATAAAGCAGCTGAACGCTAAGATTAAGGCAGATACCGGTAATTATAGTTTGCCTTTTATTGAAACCGATACAATCAGGTTTTGAGCTGTTGTTGGAATTGCTGGCTATACGCTGGAAATCCGCGATCCAAATAGAATGCTCTTGTACAATTTAACAATTGGGGCGACATGGACAAGTAATTTAAGGAACATAAACAGGATTTTTTAGCAGATGTGAAGCGAGTGTATAAGGGGAATGAGACAAAATGCGCTAGAGTGGGATAGGAGGAATAGGAATAGGAATAGGAATAGGAATAGGAATAGGAATAGGAATAGGAATGCGGAGGTGACGATTTCAAATAAAAGAGCAGCAAGGAATTTCCTGCTGCTCTTTTTACATCACGATAAGCTGTTTTTATTTCGTGCCAGCACCTTCTAATAACTCGATGGCATCGTAAAGGACACCTGCTTCACCTCTAAAAGTTCCAGAGCCCTCTGGTTTGTTATCTTTTGTGTACCATTCATAAAATCCTTTGTTTTTGATAACACGGGCAAGCATCGGCTGTATTTGCGCATAAGCTTCCTGTTGAAAGCCATTTTTAACAAGCTGCTGAATCATACGACCACCAAACCAGGTCCAGTCCCCACCATTTTGATAACCGTAAGGATACATGCCTTTGTTCTTAAACGAGCCTGCCGGATAAGTCGGGTACACAGTAAGTCCAATTGTTGCTGCACCAGCGTCCTTTACATTTTTAATCATTTTATCCAATGAAACTTTTATTTGCTCTTTGCTGAGCAAATTAGCCTCAATAGCGATTGCTGTTCCACCATGATAATAGATTTGATTTTCATCAAAATCAGCCGCAAATGGAGAGCCTTTGATATATATATGAGGAATAAACTTTTGGTTCTTTTCATCCCAAAGGTGTTTCATGGTATTACTTGCTATAGACGCTCTGATTTTTCCCCACTTTTCTTTTTTCTCAGGGAAAAGATCCATGTAATTGTCAAGCGCGATCAAAAACATTGCATTGTCGTAGATGTCCAAAGCAATATGCGAATTTTCATCCAGGTGGACACCCCAATCGTGTTCAGGTTGAACGTCACCCCAATCGACTGTAGTTGCGCCCCAAAGTAAACCATAAGTAGCATTATAACGTTTGTCCAATAAAAATTGTAAAGCATGCTCCATGCGATCCTTTACAGCCGCATTTCCAATTTTTTCATCGAGAAAAGCCTTATCTTTCGTTGCAACGATATATTTATGTACCGCTTGGATCAAAGAAGACTCCTGGTCCGTTTCAACTGTATTTTTGTGTGCTGCATAATCAGGAGCTAAGGGACTAGTGATGGTATAATAGTCCGATACGCCATTTTTTAAGCTGGATTTTTTGACAAAACCATCGGCAATATTACCATCAGGACCTTGTAGCTTAAAAAACAAAGCTAATTGATCTTTGATCTGTTCATGGGGATGGACTTTTGTTGCTAAGGTGATAAATGTATTGTAATCTCTAATCCACACCTCACTGTATCCATCCCCCGCATTGAATCCACTTTTAATGACGTTCGTAGCCATATCTTTGACAAGATTGAAGCTGCTGTCTTTTTGGATGCTGTCCTGTAAATTGCTTGTCGAAACCTTACCGCCAGCATTTTGGCAGGACAGTAATAGGAGAGACGAAGATAACGCAAAAAATAGAGTTCTCATTGTGCTGTTAGTTTATAGTAAATGGTTTGATTAACATTTGGATTCTTTGACAAAAGATTGGATAACCTTTGCCTTATCGTTTCCTAAATTACGCAATGTATAGGATCCGGCAGCAGCAGGAACAGCAAAAGTCTCAGCATAATGAAAGACTTTCTTCATGCCATTTGCTGTCGTCAGCTCAATTGCCTCCCCCTCCACAAGCATCATGATGTGACACTGTCCTTGTGTTTCAATTGCAACATCCTGATCGAATTCGTATCTAAAAACATCGTAGAAATGATCTTCATGCGTTGGCAAATGTATTCTTGTTGCTTGCGCATCAAGGGCTACTTCAGTGGGCTGAGCAAGCAGCGTGTTTTTTACGACATCACCTTTTCGGCTAAAATTGAGGTTGGCGAATGCTCTATCAATATTTAATGGGCGTGGTTTCCCATCTAAATCCGGACGCACCCAGTCGTACATTTTAAAGGTATAATTGTAAGGTGTTGCACTGATTTCGAGTACGAGATTATTCACGCCGGAAGAATGTACAGTACCATGTGGTATCAAATACAATTGGTGTTTCTTGGATTCGAATTTTTGAACGTATTGCTCGATATCCATGGCTGTTCCGGTATGGAAGCTCTCTTCTAAAGCTGAGCGAAATTTGTCTGCATCAATGGATTGCTGAAAGCCCAGATACACTTGTGCGTCCTCTTTTCTATCAACGATATAGTATGATTCGTCCTGTGTGAAGTTTTCTCCAAATTCTGTTTTTGCATAGGCTGGACTAGGGTGACATTGAATGGATAGGTTGCCGCCATCAAAGGTATCCAGAAAATTGAAGCGTATCGGGAATTCAACATCGAAACGTTGCTGGGCATGACCAAGCACATTGGCACTTTCTTGAAACATCAATTGATCAAATGAAATTTCGAGTGTATGTCCATCTGCTTCGAGCAAAATGCCATTCTCAGGGACAATCATTTCGAAGGACCACGCATAGTTTTTGACATGCTGATCTATGCCTGAAAGGTGCTCTTTCATCCACTGTCCACCCCATACGCCGGGTTCAAAAGTTGGTCGTACGCGGAAGTAATTTTGGGACATGGCCAGCAAAGTAGCATGTAGATCCTTCCCTGTGATCCATGGTAGGTTTTGGGACGATTGTTGATCGGCAAGAATTTCGACACGGGAAAGGATAGACCTTTTATGTCTATTCAATATTTCCCAGTCGACAAAATAGTAACGTTTGTAGGTTTCCTTTTGATTGGTCTGTGTTGAACAACCTAAGTTTGAAGCTTCTCCCGCACGCATACGTTGAATTAGCACGTTTTTGGGCAGATCAATAAACATCAGCTGACTAGACGTATCGACTAATGATGCTCCAGGGCCATAAAAGATGGTATACTCAGCTTGTATTGATTCGGCGTTTGCTCGTATGGTTTGAAGGTCCGCAAGCTTTTGGTTGTCAAAGTATTCAATGAGTTGAATCCCGGCCTTTTTTCCAAATAATGGATCGTCGCCACCGAGGTATGGTGCGACAAGCTCCTGGATCGCTGATTCAGTTTTTAAAGCTGAATCCATGGCAATAAATCGTGGAGTTACGCCCTGTTTTTCAAATTCTTGCTTTAGCTTGGGGATGATTGTAGCCCAGTCAACACCTACAAAACCATCAATGCTATGTATATTATGTGTAATGAGATGTGCAACAAGATCCGTGTAGGAATTTGATAGTGTTCCTTGAACCGGAAACGTCGGTGTGATTTCGTACTGAAAAGGTTTTGTTTGAGTATTAGAATACATATAATGTAATTTATTGCAAATGAATGATGTTGGATTAAGTCGCTTTTTGCTTACTTGTTTGTTGATTTTTTATTGTGCTTTTCAATCCAGAATTTTTCGATCTCTTCCAAAGGTTTACCCTTTGTTTCCGGAAGGAATGCAAGTACAACAAGGAATGCGATGGCACAGAAAAATGCAAACAACCAGAACGTATAGCGGGCCCCCCAGGAAGCGAGTAGAATGGGTGTTAGTTGTCCCACGATAGCATCGGAAATCCACATCACCATAATACTGATACCCATGGCACGAGCCCGGATGGCATTTGGGAAGATTTCGGCCGCCACAACAAATTTTAGCGGGCCAATGGAAAAAGCAAAGAAAAATAAGAACGAAAGTATAGCGATAATCAATGCGATATTATTGACTTGACCTTGATTAAAAAGATATCCAGTAACCAGCAAACTCAGGGTAGCACCTACCGTTCCCAAAAGATATAAGGGACGTCTACCCCAATTGTCAACCTTCCAGATGGCAAAGAAAGTAAATAACACATTGGCGGCTCCAAAGAATAGTTGAGCATGATAGGAATTATTTAATGAAATACCAGATTCAAGCAATATGCTCGGACCATAGTAGACAATTGCGTTTATGCCACTGAGCTGTGAAAATAAAGGAAGGAATAAGCCCAATAGGAAGGCCTTGCGATAAATAGGCGAGAAGAGATCACGTAGATTTCCCTTCGAGGAAACGTTGCCGACCTCTTGTATATCCGATAGTCCTAATGCGCCACTGATCGCTGCTACTTCCGTGTTCCGCCCATTTTTAGATAGCCAACGTGGACTTTCAGGAATAAAGTAAACTCCGATGCATAACAATAAAGCCGGTACTGCACCAACTAAAAACATAGTTCGCCAGAGTTCATTTTGCTGTGCGGAGCTATATTCGAGAATCAAATAATTGCTGATATACGCAAAAAGGATCCCGAATGTAATAGCGAGTTGGTAACAGGTGACTGATCTTCCTCTAAATTTACTTGGCGATATTTCCGCGAGATATAAGGGCACAACGATTGAGGCTATTCCAACACCCAAGCCCCCAATGCTTCTACTTGCAATTAATATGCTATAAGAAGAACTGAATCCACAGCCAATTGCTGAACATAAAAAGAACAGGGCCGCAGTAACAAAGGCTGGTTTTCTGCCGTATTTATCTGTTAATGGTCCTGTGAAAAATACACCAACAATACAGCCTAGCAGGGCTGAACTGACAAAAACGCCCTCTTGAGCAGGAGATAGTCCGAAAAATTGCTTTACTAACGGCAATGCACCTGCAATTACAGCCATATCGAAACCGAAAAGGAGTCCTCCAAGTGAAACGATACATAAAATGATGATAAATCTCTTTGACATCTGCGGTTTATATTAATATGTATATACATACAAACATATATCTATTTTTTTAATTATGCAAAAAATCTTATTTTAGCACAAGCAATCCAACTGATGAATTTAAAAATAGATCATAAAAGCCCTGTTCCGCTGCATATACAAGCAGAGAATCTGTTACGCGAATTAATTAAGCAGCCTGAATATATAGAGGGTAAGTTATTGCCCAACGAAATTGAATTAGCAAAAAGATTGGCAATTTCCCGTTCTACTTTGCGTTTGGCGATCAATAAACTAGTCTACGAGGAGTTGCTCATTAGAAAGAAGGGAATAGGCACGAAGGTGGCCAGTTCCAAATTTAGTTCCAAATCCAAGAATTGGCTGAGTTTCTCACAAGAGATGAAAAACCGAGGAATTGAGGTAAAGAATTTTGAGCTTCACGTCAGCTGGGTTGTTCCGGACAAAGCAGTCTCGAAGTTTTTTAATGTAGATGAGGACCAAAAGCTATTAAAACTAGAACGTCTGAGAGGAAAGAAAGATGACCCATTTGTTTATTTTATATCTTACTTCCATCCGCGTATAGGTTTAAACGGCGATGAAGATTTTAAGAGACCTTTATATGAGATCTTAGAAGCAGATTATCATGTCGTTGCAGATCTTTCTCAGGAAGAGCTGGATGCAATGGCCGCAAATAAATTTATAGCTGATAAATTGGAGATTAATATCGGTGATCCTATTCTGTCCCGCAAGCGCTTTGTATTTGACCAATCTGGGAAGCCGATTGAATATAATTTGGGGTTCTACCGCGCGGAAAGTTTTACCTATACTGTCGAAAGCAGAAGAGATTATTAGGGAATTCACTCATCCTTTTTGAATGGATCAATTGGATGAGTGAATAGCTAATTTATTTATTCTTTTAATGATTCTTTTCCAGGGTAGTTTCAGCCCAGCTTTCTAGGAGAGCTATTGCTTTACTCAGCACGCCTGCTGAACCTTTGAATTTTCCTGATCCACTGGGTACGTTATTTTGATCATACCATTCGTAAAATCCTTTGTTTTTCACAACCCGATCGATCATCGGTTGGAGTTCGGTATAGGCTTCCGGATAGAAACCGTTTAAAACGAGTTGTTGGATCATTCGTCCGCCAAACCAGGTCCAATCACCACCATTTTGGTATTGGTAAGGTTGAGCCATTCCGCCAATGAAAAATCCAACTGGATAGGTTGGGTATAAGGTCAATCCAATACTCGGCATGCCAGATAACCGCACGTTTTCAAGCATTTGTTTGTTGACTGTTTTTATTTCTGAAGGTGTTAGTAGCCCCGCTTCTATAGCGATGGCGGTGCCGCCATGATAATGGATCGTATTTTCATCAAATCCTTTAGGAATAGGTGATGTCTTAGGGTATATGTGCGGAATGAATTTTTGTTTTTTCTTATCCCATAAATAACGTCTACTGTTCGTTTCGAGACTCTTTTTTAATCCTTCCCATTCCGCCACCTTGGGAGAGTTGGGCTGGATTTCAATCAAGGTCTGCAATGCAATAATAAACATCGCGTTGTCATAAATATCGATTGCCTCATTGGAAAGTTGGTCATTCCAATCACAACCAAAGCTGTCGTTGGGCTGTACATCTCCCCAATCTGCTGTCATCGCACCCCAAAGTAGCTGATACTTTTGGTTGAACCGTTCCTTTTTCAGATAATCCAACATAAGTTGGATACGGTCTTTTACAGAAATTCCACCGATAGACTCCTCCAAGATACTGTAATCCTTTGTTTTTATTATGTATTTACCCAACAATTGGATGAGTGACGTTTCCTGGTCGGTTTCTACCGTGTTTTTAAAACCCACATGATCAGGAGCGTTTTTTGAATAGTAGGGTGTATCATCATGCCAGGTAAAGTCTTTCTTTAGTACATAGCCGTCTACCATTTCGCCATTGGGCTGTTGCATCCTAAAAAATACTAAAATAGCCCCTCTAATGTCCGCTTGGGACCGCTCTTCCAATGCGGTTTCGATGAATGTATTGAGATCTCTGGCCCAAATTTGTGAGTAGCCACTTCCCGCATTGAAACCTTCTTTGATGACCTCTCGGGCAAGGCTGTCCACATATTTTAGGTTTTGATCCGCTAGAATGCTTTTTGCTAACTTAAGTTGCGCGATACGGTCGGATTTTGTTTGTTGTGCTGATAGTTGGGTTCCGAGTAACAGAAGTATTAGACTAAAAAATGTGGTGTTTTTTTTCATTGTGGTTGTATTGTAATTAATTAGGATTGACAAGTGTACCTGTCAATCATTGGAATTTATTTCAACGTTAATTTGTATTTATTTCAGGCTTGTGATCGAAGATCAGCCGTTCGATGTGTATTTTTTTGAATTTATTTACTGGTTATATTTTAATATGTATGTACAATCAAAGTTATGGAAAAATGTCAGTATTTAAGCTTTAATAGTGTTTTATTTGATTAGTATTTAAAATTTTACAAATTTAGGCGTTGCGATGCAATCTGTTAAGTCGTTAAATTAAGTAATAAAATCTAACTCATGTTTATACATACTCTATTTTTTTGTAAGTTTGCTGTAGAACCTAATTGAGAACAATGGTAAAGCGTATCATTTATTATTTTTGTAGTTTATTTGTGAGTACGGCAGCTGTTTCCGCACAGCAGAAAACAGATTTGACCGTTTTTGTAAAACCTAATATTGGATCCGTCCATAGTCGGTATTTCTTTTATACACCAGCAGCCGTACCTTTTGGAATGGCTAAGCTCGCTCCGAGCACAAATGGAAGCTATGGGAACAAGTCGGGCTGGGAGGCCGTGGGTTATGACGATAGGCATACCTCAATAGAAGGCTTTGCTAATTTTCACGAATTTCAGGTAGGCGGAGTGGTATTTGCACCATCCGTCGGAAAATTGAAGACAATGCCCGGTCAACTTGATCGTCCAAAAAGCGGTTATCGTTCCGATTTTGACAAGAAGGATGAATTTGCCACTTCTGGCTATTACCGTGTCATGCTAAAAGATTATAATATACTTGCTGAGCTTACGGCAACGAAGCGTGTCGGTTTTCACCGCTATACTTTTCCAAAAACGGAAGAAGCCAACCTTATTTTCGATATTGGCCATGTGATGGGGGAAAGTGGACCGGTCGTTGATGCCGAAGTAAATTATGACAAACAGCACGTCTGGGGATATGTGGTTACCAATCCTGTCTATGTACAAAAATATCAGCAGGGGGCTACGGTCAAAATGTTTTTCTTTGCGGAGATCAACAAACAACCGAAGTCTTTTGGGACATTTAGAGATTCTATAACTTTTGACCAACATACGCGCATAAAAGGAAAAGGAGCTGGAGTATATCTGAAGTTTGGCACTGAAGCAGGCGAATCAATAGACATCAAGACGGGTTTATCTTATACTTCTGTAGAAAACGCACAACTGAATTTGCTTAAAGAGGCGAAGGATATGTCGTTTGATGCTGCAAAGAATAATGCCTTGCAAACCTGGAATAGTGAACTGGGAAGAATTTTGGTGGAAGGGGGCAAAGCGGACGACCGCATTAAATTTTATACGGGATTGTATCATGCTTTACTTGGCCGTGGGCTTGCAAGCGATGTAAATGGTGCATATCCCAAAAATGACGGCTCGGTAGGGCAGATTGCCCTAAATAAGCAAGGGCAACCGATTCATCATCATTATAATACCGATGCTATCTGGGGCGCATTTTGGAATTTGACACAGTTGTGGTCTATTGCGTATCCAGACTATTACAACGACTGGATTCAGAGTCAATTGTTGGTCTATCGCGATGCAGGTTGGTTAGGAGACGGTATTGCCAACAGTAAATACGTTTCGGGTGTAGGAACTAATTTTACGGGTTTGGCAATCGCAGCGGCCTACAATGTCGGTATTCGTGACTATGATATGAATCTTGCTTATGATGCGGTACGCAAAAATGAATTGGAAGCGAAGGACCGTCTGCCTGGAGCAGGAAAGTTAGATGTGGGAGTTTTCGTCCGCAAAGGCTACTCACCTTATATAAAAGATGATCATGGCAGTCCCGAATTAATGACCAATGGATCTCCTTTTGGCGCTTCGCATACCTTGGAATATGCTTTTTCCGCTGGAGCGGCTGCGCAATTTGCAAAATCATTGGGGCGTCAAAAAGACTATGTTAAATTTCAGGAATTATCCAATGGATGGCGCAATCTGTATGATGCCGAGACGAAGTTTATGCGGCCAAAGGATAGTACTGGACGATTCATTTCAAACTTTAATCCTTATGAACCATGGCGTGGATTTCAGGAAGGAAATGCATGGCAGTATACGTTCTATGTTCCGCATGTCCCACAAGAATTGGTTAAACTCGTTGGAAAGGATCTGTTCAATCAGCGGTTGGATAGTATCTTTACGGTGTCGCAGAAGAATGTGTTTGGAGGTGGTACACAAATTGACGCCTTCGCAGGGATTGAAAGTCTTTATAATCACGGTAATCAACCGAACCTGCATATCTCTTGGCTGTTCTATTTTTCTGGTAGACCTGATCTGAGTCAAAAATGGGTACGGGCAATTTGCAATGAGTTTTATGGTAACGATGCGATACATGGCTATGGCTACGGACAAGACGAAGACCAAGGACAGCTTGGAGCATGGTATGTCTTGTCGAGTATCGGCCTATTCGATGTCCGAAGTCTCACCACCGAGAAGCCCGCACTTCAGATAGGCGCGCCACTTTTCGATCGGGTAACGATACAATTGCCGAAGAAATTGAGAAAAAATAAATTTATCATTCAGGTGAAGAAAGAGCAACCCAATAGTTCTATTGTTGATCAAGTTCGGTTGAATAATCGCCTGTGGAAAGGTTGGCAACTTCCTTTTGAACGTTTGGTGGAAGGTGGGATTTTAGATCTCAAGTTGAAAGGTGACTAAATATAAGATAAAAAAATAGCCCCATTCGGGGCTATTTTCAAGGTAGGTTGGTTTGTTGATTGCCTACGCGATTTCAGTAATAAAATTGCCCTCTTGATCCAAATCAGCTTTATGGGCTGCGATTTGTTGAAGATTAATATGTCCGATGACATATTTGAAATCTGGTGCGTAATATCGTTCTGTGATTTCACTGAAATTTAACTTTTCAATCAGTGTATCATCTGTATATCTCAAATAAACCTTAATTAAATAATCTTGGCTATAATTTAATGTGCTGGATTCTAAATGTTTTTTATACTCATAGCGGTATCCATAGCGAAGAGCCGCGATATCCGATAGCACAGCAGAACCTGTTGGGTGGCCACCTGCTCCTTTACCATAGAAAAATTGTTCGTCTGCAAAGGCCGCTTTCACCAATACTCCATTGTTCTCATTTTCTACATTATAGAGCATGCTGTCTTTGCCTACTAGGCGTGGTAATACATAAAGTACAACTTTGTCGCCGTCGATCTCTTTTGCCGTCGGTATCAATTTGATCTTGAGGTTCTTTTCTTTCGCAAAACGAATATCTTGCTGTCCCAATTTATCAATACCAATATTGAACACATCTTCTGGTTTGACATAGATACCGTACGCATGCGAAGCAACAATACATACCTTAAATTTGGGGTCAAATCCACCTACATCCAGCGTTGGATCTGTTTCTGCAAAACCAAGTTCTTGTGCTTTCTTTAAAGCATCTGTATATTGCTGATTTTCGTTGAAAACTTTAGATAAAATGTAGTTGGAAGATCCATTAAAAATACCGCTGACAGAATGCAGTAATTCATTGTCATAGTATTCTTCTAAATTCCGTATAATGGGAATACTTCCGCAAACGGCACCTTCATATAATAAACTGGTCCCGTATTCATGTTGGATATCAACCAGCTCTTCCAAATGGCTGGCAATCATTTTTTTATTGGCAGATACCACATTTTTCCCCGATTTCAAGGCACGAACAGTTAGTTGGTATGCTGCTTCGGCATCATCGATTAGTTCGACAACAGTATTAATTTCTGGATCACCTAAAATTGTTTCGGCATCGGTAGAAAATAAATCTGCTGGTAGCGAGCGTTTTTTATCTCCGTTTTTAATGACAAATTTCTTGATCTCCAGATTAAGATCTTTGGTTTTGATGATATCGTAAAGACCTTGGCCTACGACACCAAACCCAAACATCCCTATTGTTAATTTATTACTCATATCTCTTCTTAAATTCTCTTATATATTATTTACTCTCTTATACTAATTCGTTTATGTATTCTTTTTGTTCCCGCAGAAAGCTGCTAATGATTTTGGTGAGTTTTTTTGTTTCGATCAAAAAGCCATCGTGGCCATAGGTCGATTCAATCTCTTGATAATGGGCATTGGGAACATGTTGCGCGATGAATTGTTGCTCTTGTGGCGGAAACAACAAATCTGTATTAACGCTCAGGACTAAAGTTGGACAATCAATGCTCGCCAAAGCAGATTCAATAGATCGTCTTCCCCGACCTAAATTGTGGCTGTCCATTGCTTTGGTCAGGAAATAATAGCTGTACGCATTATAGCGTTTCACCAATTTTTCACCCTGATAGTTCTGATAGGAGGATGCTTTATAATGATCGAGTTTTTCGTTATCATCTTCCTTTTGCGTGTTGGCATACGTTGTATAGTTGCGGTAAGACAACAGTGCCATAGCGCGTGCAACTTTCAATCCTTTAGCTCCACCATCAGGGTGATTGGCGTAAAAGGTTCGATCAGTTGTAATGGCCAGACGTTGACTTTCATTGAATGCAATACCCCATGGTGAGTGGACGGCATTTGTTCCAACCACGATGAGATGGTTGATGGCTATACTGTGCGATACGGCCCATTCCAATGCTTGTTGACCGCCTAATGACCCCCCGATAAGGATCTCTATTTGTTTGATTTCCAGGTGGTCCGCAAGGACTTGATGTGCGTGGACCAAATCCCTCACTGTGAATTCGGGGAAAGATAGGTAATAGGGTTGTCCGGTTGCTGGGTTTACAGATAGCGGATTACTGCTATTATATGCTGATCCTATGACATTGGCACAAATAATATAATAATCGTTTGCATCAAACAACTCACCTGTTCCAAAAAGACCGGACCACCAATCCAGCACATCTGCATTGGCCGTTAATGCATGGCAAACCCAGATCACATTGCTGCGATCTGCGTTGGGTTTGCCAAAAGTTTCATAACTGATTTGTAAATCAGTAAGCTCTCTTCCATTTTCAAATACAAAAGGCTCCGGGTGCAGATATATATGCTTACTCATTTCATGTTTAAGTTTTAAGCCGAAAAAATCTGATTATTTAATTTTATCAAAAGCTTGTTGTAAATCAGCTTTGATATCATCAATATGCTCTATTCCTACAGAAAGACGTAATAAGCCTTTGAAGACTCCGGCATTGGCTTGATCTTCATCACTCAATTGTTGATGGGTTGTAGCTGCTGGATGAATAATCAATGACTTCGTATCACCAACATTGGCTAAATGACTGATCAATTCTAAGCTGTCGATAAAGCTATTGGCCTTTTGCGCTGCGTCACCTTTAAGCTGGAAAGAAAGTACCGCGCCATAGCCATTTTTAAGGTATTTTTGTGCGTTAGCGAAGCTCGGAGAGCTTTTTAATCCCGGATAGTTTACTTTTTCTACCTGTGGATGCGCCTCAAGCCATTTTGCGACCTCTAAAGTGTTGTCTACATGGCGTTGCACCCGCAAAGACAAGGTTTCAAGTCCTTGTAATAATAAAAATGAATTGAAAGGGGAGAGTGCTGGTCCGAAATCCCGGAGCCCTTCCACACGCGCCCGAATGGCAAATTGAATATTTCCGAATGGTCCGCTTTCACCGAAAACTTCGGAAAATACTAAACCATGATAGCCTTCAGATGGTTCGGAAAATTGCGGGTATTTTCCATTGCCCCAATTGTAGTTTCCGCCGTCGACGATGACACCGCCAATGCTTGTGCCATGTCCACCGATCCATTTAGTTGCCGATTCAACAACCACATTTGCACCATACTCCAGAGGTTTAAATAAATAACCTCCGGCTCCAAAAGTATTGTCGACGATTAATGGTAAGTCATATTTTTTTGCTACGGCAGCAATTTTTTCAAAGTCGGGAATATTGAAACTTGGGTTTCCGATTGTTTCAACATAGATTGCTTTTGTTTTATCATCAATGAGCGCTTCAATTTTATCTGCTTCGGCGTCTGTTGCAAAACGAGCTTCGATGCCTAGGCGCTTAAAAGAAACTTTAAACTGGTTGAATGTACCGCCGTATAAGTTGGATCCCGCAACAAAATTGTCACCACTTTCCAAAATATTATTTAAAGCTATAAACTGTGCCGCCTGGCCGGATGCAACAGCAACAGCTGCAACTCCACCTTCCAGTGCCGCAATACGTTGTTCGAAAACATCCGTAGTAGGGTTCATAATCCGTGTATAAATATTACCGAACTGCTTTAATGCAAATAAGTTTGCGCCGTGTTCGGCATTTTCAAATACAAAAGATGTTGTTTGATATATAGGAACTGCTCTAGATCCCGTAGTAGGGTCAGCGACTTGACCAGCGTGAACCTGAAGAGTTTCGAATTTTAAATTTTTGTTTGAAGACATAATATATCAGATTTTAAGGGTTCAAAAAGAAATTGCAAAGTAAAAAGAGAAGCATACACACCTCCTTGAAGGGTCTGTTAAATCTTTATCCAAGAAAACGGAAATTATTTTTAACAAGCATGGAAGTGCATATGCATACGCATTCGCATCGATACAATTGTACGATGGGTTACACTTTCGCTTATCGTGCGGTTCACTTGTGTTGAACCTGAATTTTTAATGGACTTCAGTAATTTAATAATCATTGTCTTATGTCATTTATATGCTCCAAAACGATATTGTTTTGGACAGGAATTGGCACCTTTTCAAACAAATTGAAGGTTGCCAGTGGGTCATTGAGCCAGTCTCTCGCCACTTCTTTATAAATCAAGACCTACTGATGAAGGGAGGTGTTGATTAGAAATCTTCTTTCGAAGACGACACAAATATAAACTCTTTTTTTATTAAAGCAAAAGAAATGCTATTTTTTAGTTAAAGGAATTTTGAATAACATGCCGATTGGCATCACATATCTTCCGATGAAACCGCAAAAGTAACTGTCAATCGGGTATTATGATTTCTTTAAATTGATCCGTTCTGCAGTTTGATTTAAATCTGTTAGAAGAGGTTTAAGCGCATCGATTCTACTATGGATATCATAGGCGAGGTGGCGATTCGTCTTTTTGCTTAACGATAGCGAAAGGCCCACCAAATGGGAATTGACCTGATATGCGAGTGCCTGAAAATGGTGAATATGTGACCAATCCATCCATTTGTGCTCGGGTTCTTTTTTCATTTGATTGATGGCGTCTGAAAACAGGGCCATGGCGGTCTGCGCCTTTTTACGAGCCAGTCGTATATCAAACGAACTTTGTCGTTCGTCCGACAGACGGTTATTGATGATCTGGAAATAATGCGCGTTGTAAAGGGATACCTCTTTTGCCAGCTGAACCATGCCTGTGCTCTGGCGCACAGGTATCAAGAAATAACCCGCTATAGCCAAGAATGCTCCAATCAGTGTGAAAAGTATTCGGCTGCCTAAAATGAGATTGATGTTCCCTTCGAACAGATTGAGCGCAATCACAATTCCCAAGGTAATGAAGATGACACTGACCATATAATTAGATCGGTTGAACAAAAAGAATCCAAAAAGACCCAATGCAGCTATGGTTAGGAGTGCTGGAAGAAAATGAATAGAAATTAAGCAGAACACACCAACTATAATACCCGAGAATGTACCGACAATACGTTCTATATTACGGGTTTTTGTCATTGAAAATGCTGGCCTGGCAACAATAGCGATCGTCAGTAAGATCCAATAGGTATATTTAAAATCAAAAAATAAAATACCGATCAATGCACCTGTTCCAAAAAGAAGAGCCATCCGAACCGCAAATCGAAAAAGCGGATTATTCAGATGGAGTTTACTTTTTAGATCAGCGAGATTACGTAATGGTCGACTGATAAATTGTTGGTACTCGCTGGTGTCAATCTTATCCTGAATTTCCTGATTTTGATAAAAAGCGACCTGGATTCTGTTGAGTACATCAATAATTGCTTCGATGTTGCATATGATAGAACATAATATACCTTTTGCTGGATCGGCCTGTTGTTCTTGAATTTCTTTTAAATCCCGTAAGAGGGCATTAATTTTAAAGTTATTATGGTATAATTGATGTGCATACCGGAACCTCTTGTTGGGTTGTGAAAAGCTATCGATTTCTAACGCTAATAATTTGATTGTGTGACGAATTAAGGGGAGGCTGCCCGTGTCTGCAAGATTTTTGCGAATTGCATCGTAGTCATGATCAAGCGCAATAATTAACTCATGGAGGTCAATTAATCCATAAACCTGACTGAGCCAATAATTGCTTTTATGCCACTGTTGGCTTATGATTTTTTTTTCTCGAAACAGAAGAGACCTGATTTGTTCCTGCTGTTCGCTGATCTGGCCATGAATTTTTCCTACGCGACTGTACGTAATATTCAAAGGAATATCGGGATCGTAAGACTGTGATCGTATCAATAGAAATTGGGACAATCCATGAAAGCCATTAGCCATGGCATGTTTTAAAGAGCGATAAGGTTGTATATAGGCTTGTAAAAGGCTAAAAAAGTAATATATTATGGACCCTGTTGTAATCTGTAAGCTAACCGCAAAGGGGTGTTGTGGGGCCATTCCGATCACAAAACTCATGAGAATCAATGTCATGTTTCCAATTGCAGCATAGCGGGCTCCAAAAATGCCGTATAAGGTGCATATAAAACCGGCTGACGCTAGCACGATAACCAAGGGCCAATGATAGGGAAATACAATAGCTGTAAACAATGATGCAATAAAGAAGGTGGGAATACATACCAGAGCTGAAGAAAGTTTATCTTTTCTGTTGCCAGGAGGATCGGTGAGTGTCGTTAACAACGATCCGACACCGATTCCGATAGCCGTGCTCGCTTGCGCTCCCAATAAATAGATCGCCAAACTTGGCAAAATACTGATGGCAACATTACGTAATGCGTCTCCAGCATGCTCGCCATGCATAAATCGTATCATAAGGATATAAATACGGTAGAGTCTTTTCTTCAATGATACAGTGCTCATGAATCAGTTTACTAATTTTCGATGCAAAAATACAAATATTATGCTTAATATTTTTTGTATACAATTTATTTGTTTTGAATTTTATTTGTTTTTTGAATTTTTATTTTGATTCGATGTTTTTTTTCTACGATATGTTTCAGAAGATTCAAAATTAGCTCGCATGATCCTATCCGCTGTAAAAGCGATCAGCGAAGGATAGGGTTTACCGATATTATTTGGTTGTCTACCGAGTGAATCGCACTACCTGTCTATTTCTGCTAGTCAACGTGTAATGAATACACGAGGTTTGTTGTCATTATTATGAAGTTGACTATCCGATCGATAGCCCAAAGAAATTACATTATGAAACCACAAAAAATTAAATTGCTCTTATTTTCTATTGTTTTATTCCTGTGTTCTAATGCCGGACCCGTTTCAGCACAGTCTGACGGGGGGAAATTACGTACTGTCGTTGTTGGGCAGGACAACCAGCCCATTGCTGCCGCAAATATTTCACTGTTTCGTAAACCCAATGATGTCTTGTTAAAAGGAACCTTATCCAACGAAAATGGAGAAATTGTGTTGTTTGCGATACCCGAGGGGAAGTACAGCTTACAAGTGTCCACGGTGGGTTATGGTACTTATCGTTCTGGGGAAATAATGCTGCGTGCGGGTGATTTCAAGGTGCTGGATACGATTCGATTACAGCTGGAAAGTAAAGTGCTGGATGAGGCGCAGGTAATTGGCAAGAAGCCATTAATTGAAAGTCACCTTGATAAAGTTGTGCTCAATGTCGAGAACAGTATTTTGGCAACCGGAAATAACGCATTGGAACTCTTGCAAAAGGTCCCGGGGGTAACTTTAGACAACAAAAAGATCAACCTTCGTGGAAAAAGTAATGTGATCATCATGATTGATGGTAAGCCTACTTATCTTTCTGCAGATGAAGTGTCGCGCTTATTGGAAAATACAGCTTCAAATGCAATAGCCTCGATCGAAGTACTCACCAATCCACCTGCAAAATATGATGCGGCAGGGAATGCAGGAATTATTAATATTAAGACGAAGAGGAATACGCAATTTGGAAGTAATGTTAGTTTAAACCTCAATTTAGGGCAGGGTAAATATACAAAGGCTGATGGTGGCTTTCTCATAAACCATCGTAACAATTGGGTGAACTTATTTTCTTCCTATAACTATGCAACTGCCTTAGGCTTTAATGATTTAGATATCGATAGGGCTGTAGATACCAAAAGCGGGACGACTTTTTTCAATTCGGATTCTTATTCGAAATTCCGCTATCGAGGTCATAATTTCAAATTTGCGGCAGATTTTAACCTGGGGAAACAGGAGGTCATTGGATTTGTGGTTAATGGTAATGTAAGCAATGGTCATTCAACACGGGAGGGAAGCAATCTGATCGCTTCTCAAAAAGGAAAGCTTGATTCGGTAGTATTAGGAAGTAATTTGTCAGATTTTAAATACCATTACCTCACTTATAATCTGAATTACAAAAAGACATTTGATACCTTAGGGACTGAATTGACGTTTAATGGGGATTATTCATATTCGAAAAATAATGACAATAGCACTGTTGGAAACCATTTTTTGGACGCAAACTGGGAAGAATTTAAATCACCGCATATTTTCCGGAATGATATGCTTTCTAAGGCAAAAATATTAGTTTTTAAAACCGATTTTGTGCATCCTTTTAATAAAACGACGAAACTCGAGGCGGGGTTAAAATATAGCCGCGTAAAAACAGATAATAATTTGTTGTACGAAGATCAGGATCAGCAAGGCGAGTTTGTGCAAAATAATGGTCAAAGTAATCATTTTTTGTACAATGAAAATATAGCAGCAGCTTATTTCAGTTTAAATAAATCGTTCGGAAAGTTTTCGGTACAAACTGGACTGCGTGTTGAAAATACGAACTCCCTAGGAAACTCAGTGACGCTTGGGCAACAAACAAAACGTACCTATACCGATTTTTTTCCATCAATATTTGTACAGCAACAGATTAATGATAATCACAAGCTTGGTGCGAGTTATAGCAGACGTATTGACCGCCCTGATTATGGGGCATTGAATCCCTTTGTGTATTATTTGGATCAATACACGTATCAGTATGGCAACCCTTATTTAAATCCACAATATACCAATTCGTATGAAGTAAATTATACCTTTAAAGATCGCTATTTACTGAGTTTGGGCTATAAGAGGACCAACGATGCAATCACTCAGGTCATAGAAAGTAATTCAGAGACCAAAGCTATTGCACAGACCGATCGAAATTTGGCTTATTTTGATTATTACAACATGAATGTCAATATACCCGTTAAGCTTTTTAAATGGTGGAGTATTTCTAACAATGCCAGCGCTTTTTATAATAAGTTTAGTTTTGATGAGCACTCCGGAGCGCAACGCCAATTGGAAAAGTTATCGTTTCAGGTAAGTTCCAATCATGATATCCGAATTGGGGAAACAACAAACCTGGAGCTGACGGGCAATTATTTCTCGCCAGCAGTATATGGCGTATTTAGTTTTCAGTCTTACTATGGCATTGATCTAGGTGCAGGTAAAACATTTCTTGACAAAAAATTGAATGTCAAGTTGGGTATAAATGATGTCTTGAATACAAGAGGCCAGCGCAGATTGTCGAGTTATCAGGAAAATGGATACTATCGTATACGAAATGCATATGATAGTCGGGTTATCCGATTGTCTGTTTCTTATCGTTTTGGTAATATGAATATTAAGTCAGCCAATAAAAAGGGAGGGAATAATGACGAAGATAATCGATTAAAAAAATAGGAGCTATTGTTGTGAGAGGAGGTAAGGAGCAAGAGATGACGAACGTTCCCCTAAAACAAAAAGAGCCAGCAATATCGCCGGCTCTTTTTGTTTTATTGGGAAGTTATCTTAACTTAAAAATAAGATCTCTCTCAATTTTGGAAGAGGCCATTTTTTGTCATCAACAATTTTCTCCAATTTGTTGACATGATAACGGATCACATCGAAATATGGTTTAACCAATTCATCGTAAGCGATTGATCTCTCACGTACATCATCAATTTGGTTTGCTTTTTTACGTTCTTGACGCATTGCTTCAGCTTGCTCCAAGATGGTATTTACGTGTGTTGAAATACGTTCTACAAAGTTCAATTGAGAGCTGAATGCTGCTTGTGCCAGACCCAGGTCTTTTAATCCTTTGACGTTTTCAATCAATTCATTTTGATAAATGAAACATGCCGGGGCGATTTGGTTGTTAACCATCTCTTCGATGACACGCGCCTCAATTTGTAATTTTTTATAGAAGTTTTCAAGCAAAATTTCGTGGCGAGCTTCTGATTCACGTTTGGTATAAATACCTAGTGATTCAAACAGGGCTAAAGATTCTTCTTTTACATAAACATCTAATGCTTTAGGTGTCGATTTGATGTTAGAAAGACCACGTGCTTCGGCCTCTTTTTCCCATTCTTCGCTGTATCCATTGCCTTCAAAGCGGATAGCTTTTGAATCTTTGATGTATTTGCGGACAACATTTAAGATCGCAAGATCTTTTTTGGTGCCTTTTTTGATTTGTTTATCTACTTCTGTTTTGAACTCGATCAATTGCGCTGCAACGATCGCATTCAACACGGTCATCGGTAAAGCGGAGTTTGCAGAAGAACCAACAGCGCGGAATTCAAACTTGTTACCGGTAAAGGCAAATGGTGAAGTACGGTTCCGGTCTGTATTGTCCAGTTTTAATTCAGGAACTTTAGGAATACCATGCCATAAGTTTGCCTCTGCTTTTACTTTTTTAGCAACACGAGCAGATTCAACTTCTTCCAAAAGCTCATCCAATTGAGAGCCTAAGAAAATTGAAATAATTGCTGGTGGAGCCTCATTTGCACCCAGACGGTGATCGTTGCTTGCACTAGCGATAGAAGCGCGCATCAAATCAGCGTATTCATAAACAGCTTTGATGGTATTGACGAAGAAAGTCAAGAACATCAAATTGTTTTTAGGTGTTTTTCCAGGAGATAATAAATTTACACCAGTATTTGTGATTAAAGACCAGTTGTTGTGTTTACCAGATCCGTTGACACCAGAGTATGGTTTTTCATGCAACAATACTTTGAAGTTGTGTCTTAAAGCAACTTGTTCCATGACATTCATCAACAATTGGTTGTGATCGATGGCCAAGTTGATTTCTTCGTACATTGGAGCACATTCAAATTGAGAAGGTGCAACTTCGTTGTGACGAGTCTTTAAAGGAATACCTAATTTTAGCGCTTCGTTTTCCAAGTCCACCATGTACGCTAATACGCGCTCTGGAATCGCACCAAAATAGTGGTCTTCCAATTGTTGGCCTTTGGCCGACATGTGGCCAAATAACGTACGGCCCGTTAACTGAAGATCTGGACGAGCATTATATAAGGAAAGGTCAACCAAGAAATACTCTTGTTCAATACCTAGAGAAGCGTTTACTTTAGTGACCGATTTGTCAAAATATTGAGCAACATCCGTTGCCGCTTTATCTACTGCGTTGATGGCTTTCAATAAAGGAGCTTTATAGTCTAATGATTCACCCGTATAGGAAACAAAAACTGTTGGAATACATAATGTTTTACCAGCACCTGTTTCGTAAATGAATGCAGGAGAAGATGGATCCCAAGCTGTATATCCTCTAGCTTCGAATGTATTACGGATACCACCATTTGGGAAAGAAGATGCATCGGGCTCTTGTTGAACTAATGCGTCAGCAGTAAATTTTTCAATGGCTTCACCGTTTTCGTCTGGCTCAAAAAAAGCATCATGTTTTTCAGCAGTCGAACCCGTTAAAGGTTGAAACCAGTGTGTGTAGTGAGAAACGCCGTGGTTAAGTGCCCAAGTTTTCATGGCCTGTGAAATGTGTTCAGCCAAATCTCTTGAAATAATCTGTCCCTCTTCAATGGATGCAACTAACTCCTTGTATGAATTTTTAGGAAGGTAGTCTTTCATTTTGTTTACGGAAAAAACATTCTTTCCGTAAATGTCAGTTGCTTTTTTAGTTTCAACTTTTTCAAATGAAGCAATTTGGCGTGAGCCTGCTGCTTCTACTGCTTTGAATCTTAGGTTCGACATTTGTATTTTGTAGTTAAATTACAGTTTTGTTGATTTTGTTTTTCAAAAATATTGTGTTTTTATTGAAAACTGAAATTTTTTTTGATGTTTTTTGTGAAATAATTCAAAAATTATGGTTTTTGGCTAATAAAAAAGGTGTGATTTATATAAATCACACCTTTTTTATTGTTTTGTGTTATAATTCGAATCCCCAGTCTATTCCTTTTTCGGTGGCAGGTACTCCTTTCTTCATCCAAGAAGGAGCGGGGGCACCTTTTAGGAAATGATCGAAGAATTGCTGTTCGCGAATTTGTATATCCTTACGGTTTTGTCGAAGTATAAGGTTATGTTCATCACCATTATAATTCAGCATCCATACAGGTTTGTTTAATCGGCGTAACGCAGTAAACATTTCAATACCTTGATACCATGGCACGGCCCCGTCGTTGTCATTAGCCATAATGACAACAGGAGTTTTAACTTTATCCAAATGGAATAAAGGTGAATTTTCGATATATAGTTCTGGAGCTTCCCACAGGGTTTTTCCGATGCGGCTTTGTGTATGTTCGTATTGGAACTGGCGGGACATACCACTTTGCCAGCGTATTCCGCCATAGGCAGATGTCATGTTGACGACAGGAGCACCAGTCCATGCTGCAGCGTACATATTGGTCCGCGTAATGAGGTGAGCAACTTGATAACCGCCCCAACTTTGGCCCTGTATTCCCATCTTTGTGCTATCAACCCATGCATTCTGAGCGAGGTATCTCATCCCAGAATTGATGTATTCTTCAGCTGATTTACCCGGATGACCTGTTTTGTAGCTTATATTTGGCGCAAATACCAGGTACTCGTTACTTACAAAATAGGGGATGTTCAAACGCGATGGCGTAGGAGCAGGGGGTTGATACGTATATAATCCATCTGAAAGCTTTTCATAGAAGTAAGCTATAATGGGATATTTTTTTGCAGGATCAAAATTTTCTGGTTTATAAAGAATTCCCTCAGCCTGATTTCCTTCGGGCGTTGTCCAATGGACTAACTCCGCTGTCCCCCAGTTGTAATTAGCCTGTTGCTGATTAATATTGGATAGTTGTAATTCGTCTTTGAACTTTATGGTATTGGTGTAGATATTAGGCGAATTCATATAATCCTCTTTACTGTACAGTATCGTTTGTTGATCCGCTGAAGAGCTGATATTCCTGAACGTTTTTGCCTCCACCAAAAGACTTTTAGGATCGTTATGCTGCCCCTTGAACTGGTAGAAACCAGATTCTTTGGTTTTATTGTCAAAGGAAGTTAGAAAACCACCCTTTTTATAGTCGAGTGTTGTGGCTTGTTCGCGGTCCTCTTCTCTTTTTAGCGGTAAGTAGCGGAAAGTTGTCTGCGATGCAGCTCCATAGCCGTTGGTCAAGATGGATTTGTTGGAACCGTCCAAGTTAAAATACCAGATATCATACCTCGAATTGACGTAAATCCCTTTAAAGTCCGGACTCCATGCTGCCATGCCATATCCTTGCGCGGCAGTAGGCATATCATTTTCCTCGTCGGCAAAGGACGCTGGTATACCGTCATTTAGCACCATCTTTTTCTTTGAACTAACTTGATAGGAATTCCAGGAACCTTTATCTTGGTCGAAATATACGATGTATTTTGCGTCAGGACTTAAGATTGCATTTCCTGAAAAGTTTGAAAGGATTAACTCTTTATTTCCTGTTTTTGTTGAAACCAGATAAATGTCGTCTCGTGTACTGCCTTCCCATTGACTTGCGATGCGCTTGCCAAAATCAGTGCGAGCTAAGATATACTCTTCATTTCCGTCCGGTGTAAGTGCGGTGGAGTTAAATGTTTGGTCCGTAAGGGGAATAATGTTGCGATTATATTTGGGGTAAGTAACCGCTAAGAAATTTCTTGCAAGATCTTTCTTTAAATTGACCAACTGCATGGGCTGTAAATAGTCGTCTTGCCAGTTCCAAACGTCCACTTTAGCATGCTCAAAATCAACCAAAGTGGTGTCTCTGACACGTGGTATTGGTGCTATGCCGAAAAATAGCTTCTCCCCATTTTTGCTGAAACGGATATCGCCATCCCCACTAACGGCCCAGTCTTTAGGTATACCATTGCTTGTTTTTGTTGTGAGGTATTGGGCTGTATCTATACCATTGGCATAATAATATAGATTGTAATTTTTTAGTAATGCCTTTTCATTGGAGAGATCCCCCAGGTAAGCGAGCTGATTACCTGATTCATCAAATTTGAAATTTTTATAATTACCTTTTCCATTTGATATCTTTTTAAGCTTTTTAGTTGCTATTTCGTAAAGGTAGACTCCAGATTCTTTTGATAGGCTATCTTTTGAATCTGTTTTTTTTGAAAAAACGATTTTTGATCCATTTTTATTCCATTCGTATTGATCTACAGATGAGAATTGCACCGAATCACCAGAATTTAGATCATATAAAGCAAGCGTTGCCACTGTTTTTTTCTTTTTATCGCTGCCTTTCTTTGCTTGTGTGGCATCAGTAGCCGTTTTTGAATCAGGTTTTTCATTTATTTCCTTGTCGAAAAGAAAAGAGACGAAATTGTTGTTTTGATCAGCAATTTTATAGGATTTTACCTGCGCAAATTTGACAAGGGATGACGTTGTTACATTGTAGATTGCCAATGAATCTTTTGGGAGATCTTCGGCTTTCTTCTTTTTGATCTTGGCTTCGCGGGTTAAGGCAAATGGCGCTTTGACCAAACTTAACAGATGATTTTCGGTATCTGTTAGTTTTCCATTATACCCACGGGGAATTTGAATGATTTCTTTGTTCTCTTTGGTTTTGAGAAAAAGCTGATTGTCGCCTTCTTGTGGAACGACCTGGAATAGGATAAATTTTCCCGATTTACTGATATAGGGTGATGATACGCTTTGCCAACTATCATATACCGTATGATCCAATGGTTTCTTTTGCGCATGGGCAGCGAATGCAGCCAGAAAACAAAATGGAATACAGATACTTTTCTTATTCATATTTTTAAACCTTTTTGTCGCAATTTATTCATAAAAAATAAATAAACATCGATTTTTTGGTATATTCATTGTTACGTAAACATAAAAAACTGGTTATGAAATCATCATCCGCTGTTATTATTTCGATTATAATGGGCGTTGTGCTCTTGCTCGGCACCTGGATATTGGGTACAGCTTATCGCTATAAGTTTAAATCGACGCAGACAATCACTGTTAATGGTAATGCCAAAAAAGATTTTGAATCCGATTTAGTCAAATGGAGTGCTACTTTTAGCCGAAAGAATTATGAATTGAGTGCTGCTTCAGCACAATTGGCTACCGATAGAGATTTGGTGCGGGACTTTTTAGTACAACAGGGGGTTAAGGCTGACGAGATCCGTTTCGAGGCTGTTAATATTGCCAAAGACTTTGAATATCATACCGATGGAAAAGGCAATGGTTATAATACTTTTTCCGGTTATACCTTATCGCAGGCCGTCAGTGTCGAATCAAAAGACTTAAATAAAGTTGACAATGCTTCAAGAGAAATATCGACATTAATTTCCAAGGGGATAGAACTTAGCTCCAGTACCCCTAACTATTATTACTCCAAGCTAGAGGATCTAAAGCTGGAACTTATTTCACAGGCTTCAAAAAATGCACATCAACGTGCAGAGAATATCGCAAAGGAATCGAATGCCGGATTGGGTAATCTGGTAAAGGCCGATCTGGGAATTTTTCAGATAACGGGACAAAACGACAACGAAGAATACTCTTCAGGTGGTGCATTTAATACAGCATCAAGAAAAAAAACAGCTAATATCACAGTTAAAGCAAGTTTTTTGAGTAACTAATGAAAAATTATTTGACTGAATCTCAGTCCTATATTGGTTTTGATTGAAAATTTATTCAAAAAGTTTTCTCCTTTTCAATAAAAAACCTACTTTTGCATCATCCCAAACGGATATGCCCGGATGGCGGAATTGGTAGACGCGCTGGTCTCAAACACCAGTGGGAAACCGTGCCGGTTCGACTCCGGCTCCGGGTACTGAAAGCCTCTTTACGATACGTAAAGAGGCTTTTTTTATACACCTATGTTTTTCTGACCTGATGATTTCGACAATACCCCGATAATAACTTATCAAGATAGACAATATAACGGATATATCCTAATACCAACGTATACCTAATACCAGTTTTTAAGCAGTTTTTAGACAGTGATTAGTCATTACTTATTCAGTTGTCACTGAGCAAGCACTGAACGAGCACTGAACAAGCACTGAACAAGCAGTGTCTAAATAGCTAATCTGATCGCTCTTTGATCCGAATTTGCTACAATAGCTATAGCTTGTTCTTTGGTGTTTCTTCGCTTATTATAGGGACTTTCATTAGACCTTCCTGGGTATTCGTTCGCTATTTCTCTGGTGTTTCCTTGGTGTTTCCTTGGTATTTCTTTGGTCTTTCTTTGGTGTTTCTCTGGTCTTTCTTTGGTGTTTTAACGATAAAATGCCAATAAAAGAGCAATAAAAGAGCAAAGAAACGGTAACGTAGGTGTAATCCTCAACCAGACTTGTAGATAAGAAAGATAAATTGCCTACCGTTGAATTGGCAGTAAGACGGGCTTTTTTTTATAAACTTTCTTTAATCTGAATTTTCTTGTTTAAATTGGAAATACCAAATATAAACTTGGATGAAAACAGTTTTTTTATCGCTGGCACTGTTGTGTTTTTTCATGACGCAGGGACAAGTGGGGTTTGTCTTGAACGGGAAAAAGAATGTCAAAATTCCTTTTCTTTTTGTTCATAACCTAGTCATTATACCTGTGCAAGTAAACGGGTATATGATGAACTTCCTGTTGGATACAGGTGTTAAAGAAACCATGATATTTGGGGAAACATTAAAGTCAATTGATAGCGCTGTTTTTGTTAATAAGTTTCAGGGCTTGGGTCGGGAAGAGGGTTTGGATGGCTATTTATCCATCAGCAATCACGTGAATATTGCAGGCGTATATGAAGATTCGGATCAACCGATCTATATTCTTCAAAACGCTCATATTGATATTTCTACCCGGATCGGCGTGGAAGTGAATGGAATTATGGGTAGTCGTTTTTTTGAAAACCAAATGATCGAAATGGATTTTCAAAAACATCGCATCACCTTATATCCTAGAGCGAACAAGCCTAAGGGGCTTGAGAAGATGCAGCGTTTGCCCTTGGATATTTTAAACAGTCGCCCCTATACTTCGGTTGCTTTTAAACAGGGCGATGTGGCTATTGATGGTCGTGTATTGATCGACATGGGAAATAGCGATGCCTTAATGCTTATTCCTTCCAAGCTAAATAATTTTGATATTAAGCCTCCATTTATTGATGACTACATAGGGCAAGGATTTAACGGTGAGATTTATGGAAAAAGAAATCGAATCCGATCGCTCGAACTTGGGCCGTTTACAATGGATTATCCCCTCGTAGCCTATCCCGAATTGAGTTCGTTACAGCATGCAACATTTGTGAGCGAAAGGGTAGGTTCCATTGGAAATGAGTTGTTACGCCGATTTAAGGTCGTATTCGATTACCCCAACAAATCCATATACCTTCATAAGAATAAAGATTTTGATCGCTTTTATTATTTGAATATGAGTGGCTTAGAAATTATCCACGATGGCATTAAATACGAAAAAGAAGAAATACCCGTGGTTCTGCAAAAAGATGGCGGTACAGAGGTAAGAATGGGCAACAGTGTGCAGTATCGCTTTGTACTACGGAATATGTACAAAATTGCGACGGTTCGTGATGGTTCGCCTGCGGCAATCGCAGGACTAATGCCGGGAGATAAGGTTATAAGGATCAATGGTAGACCTGCATCTTCATTTTCCCTGGAGTCGATCCACAATCTTTTTAAATCAGAAGAGGGAAAGGAAATGCGTTTCCGCGTAACCAGAGGCGGGAATACACGCGACTTTAAATTTGTGCTAAAGGATCCACTTCCATTTAACCCGAATTAAATTTTTGCAAATATGAAAAGTTTAAATAAAACTTATTTATCTTTGCTGTCAAGAATAGTATTATAACAATTAAAAACGAAGAGATATGTTGGTCACCAAGATTATAACACCGCAAGCTTTTAAGGCAAATGGATTTGCTGAAAGCAATCTTCGTGCTTTTTGTCATAATTAAGACATTCTTCAAAATTGGAGCACATCGTGTTTGTTCAATCCGCTGGAATGAATAATCGGATCGCTTCACTTCTTTTGGAAAACCAATTAATACAGATGAAAAAGCCGAAGTTCATTCGGGCTTTTTATTTTTCCTGATTTTCGTTTCTATTCATACAACTTAGACACTTTAGGGGCATATGGCTTTCTGAAAAGCTGTTTATAATCCGCTCTTTCGCACGAATTAACTGTGCATAATGAAGAGCATTTGTTTAATAGATTCGTTATCTCTAAAAGAATATTCCCGAAATTTTTTCAAAAATGCTGCCGATTTCTACGATGGAATTGGTGGCTAATTATGTATGTTTTTTACAAAAAATGGGAAGTAAATTATCTGGAAAAGATCTAATAAAAATAGGTTTTCCACAAAATAATATAGTTAACACAGCTTTGGGACTGATCACAAGGTATCGAAAGAAAGAAAATAAAGAAACCATTCTTCTTGAACTTGCTGAGCTTTTAGAAGCTCCGGAGCGATTTATGGAGCATAAAATATGGGGAAAGCTTTCTGAAGGACTGGTGCAGCCCATAGAAATACGTGTCCGGGAGCTGAGCGCGCATGGAGCTCCATTTAACATATTTGGTGCAAATGAAATTGATGAGCAGGCGAAAAGACAATTGTACGATGCATTGCAATTGCCTATTTCAAGGCAAGGTGCATTGATGCCAGATGCGCATACAGGTTATGGGCTTCCCATCGGTGGGGTCCTGGCTACAGAAAATGCCGTTATACCCTATGGTGTCGGGGTGGATATCGGTTGCCGGATGAGCCTGTCGATATTCGACTTACCTGGCAGTTATTTTAAAGGACGAGAATTTCAACTGAGAAATATATTGAAGGAAAATACCAAATTTGGTTTAACCGACACGCATCGTGAGAAGTCTGATCACATCATTTTCAGTAGGGCGGAATTTCAGGAAATCCCGCTGTTAAAATCCCTGTTGGGGAAAGCTTATAGGCAATTCGGGACTTCTGGCAGCGGAAATCATTTTGTCGAAATGGGCATTGTTGAGCTTCATACCGTGCGGAACGAATGGGGGATGGATCCAGGGCAGTATTTGGGGATTTTATCCCATAGTGGTTCTCGCGGCCTGGGAGCACATATCGCTAAACACTATACGAGTCTGGCTGCCCAACTGTGTCCATTACCTCGTCATGTGCAGCATTTGGCCTGGTTGGATTTATCAACCCAAGAAGGACAAGAATATTGGATGGCAATGAATTTGGCAGGGGACTATGCCCAGGCCTGTCATACGGATATCCACCGACGTTTGGCTAAAGCACTTGGATGTAACCCCGTGGTAACGATCGAAAATCATCATAATTTCGCATGGAAGGAATTCGTGAATGGTGAGGAATATATCGTTCATCGGAAGGGAGCAACTCCTGCTGGAAAGGGTGTATTGGGGGTGATTCCCGGCTCGATGACAGCACCGGGGTTCATTGTGGAAGGGAGGGGAAACCCCTTAAGTTTACAGTCGGCATCCCATGGAGCGGGGCGGGTTATGTCGAGATCTGCGTGCAAAAATAATTTAACAAAAAGCGCCATGTTGAAAGATCTGGAAGCATGTGGTGTGGAGTTGATCGGGGGCGCGTTGGATGAGTCGCCACGTGCTTATAAAGATATTCATCGGGTGATGAAATTGCAGGAGGAACTGGTGAATGTTCTCGGAACGTTTAGTCCGAAGATTGTACGCATGGACAAATAAAGGTGATGGAAGAAAGGTATTTACAGGTTTCTTCGGGACGAGGTCCTAAGGAATGTAATATGGCTGTCCGGCTAGTATTCGATAGACTCGCTGTTGAAAGCCGTAAAGTTGGTGTAGAAGTCACGGAAATAGAAAGAGAAGACGTTGATGGACTTCCTTGTTCGTTAATCGTCAGATTGAGCGGAAGAGATATGGAACAATTGATTGATCATTGGGTTGGTACAATCTGTTGGGTGTGTAAAAGCCCCTTTCGTCCTTTACACAAACGGAAGAATTGGTTTGTCGACGTTAAAATGTACCATCCTGGGGAAAAGGAAAGGCTGTTGGATTTGAAGGATGTATATTTCCAAACAATGCGGAGTAGCGGCGCAGGTGGGCAGCATGTCAATAAAGTAAGTTCTGGCGTCAGAGCTACGCATGCACCGACAGGGGTGAGTGTTCAGGTGATGGATACGAGATCCCAATTGCAGAATAAGGAGATTGCAATGCTGCGCTTGGCTGCACGTCTTCGGGATTTAGGGCAGGCCAAGTTAAACGCGACCAAAGTACAAAAATGGAAAGATCAAATCGAGGTGTCACGGGGACAGGCAAAACGCGTCTTTCATGGACAAAAATTTATTGAAAAGTAAGTTATTTTTACTGTTTTACTGAAGCGAAAACCCTTGCTAGTATTTTGGCAAGGGTTTCTTGTACGGTTAACTCGTTTAATAAGGGATTGTAGTATTAGAAAAAAATCAATTTCAAAAAGTTGAGGCTTTTTAATTGCTACTGTATCCTCCCTTAGAAAAAATAGTGCACGGTTGATAAGGCCATTTAGCAGACTGCGGGAAAGCTTTAGCCGCTGAAATAATTTATTTATAATTAATTGGGACTATTACCGTATTTTCTTCTGTCATTGACCTTTAATGTAGAAAATAATTTGTTTTATTGCGGTGATAATTAGTATCTTTAAGAGGAAGGGCCTCAAAAGAATTCCTTCAGACTAAGTAAACTTAAGTAGTCGCTGTAACCTGCATCTAAAGGAGGTTATAGGGCATGGAATTTCAAATTCGATATTATGATAAAATCCCCGGGCTTCCTTTTTAAGGAAGCGATCAAGAATGAAAAACCATTACAAATTGTTGGAGCGATCAATGCGAATCATGCTCTTTTGGCTGAACAGGCCGGTTTTAAAGCTATTTATCTTTCTGGAGGTGGTGTTGCAGCAGGTTCTCTTGGGATTCCGGATCTTGGGATTACAACACTTCAGGATGTTTTGATTGATGTGGATCGCATTACAAACGTGTGTAAACTTCCTTTGCTGGTGGATATTGACACTGGCTTCGGTCCTTCGGCATTCAATGTGGCACGTACAATAAAGTCTTTAATTAAAGTGGGCGCGGCGGCAGTACACATGGAGGATCAGGTGGGAGCTAAGCGTTGTGGGCACCGGCCTGGGAAAGAGCTCGTCTCTCGATCTGAAATGGTTGACCGTCTGAAAGCGGCGGTGGATGCACGCACGGATGAGCATTTTGCCATTGGTGCACGTACAGATGCACTGGCTTCCGAAGGCCTTGAGCTTGCTTTGGAAAGGGCAGTGGCTTATAAAGAAGCCGGAGCGGATTTTATTTTTGCCGAGGCGGTGCATCATTTGGAGCAATACGTTCAATTTAGTGCGGCAACAGGTCTTCCGATTTTGGCGAATATCACCGAATTTGGACAAACACCGTTGTTTGGCCTGGATGAACTTCGTCACGCGGATGTTTCTATTGTCCTTTATCCGCTATCTGCCTTCCGTGCAGCTAATAAAGCCGCTACAACTGTTTATCGTCATATTCGGGAAGATGGGGGGCAGCTGAATGTGATCGACGATATGCAGACGAGAGAGGAGTTATACAGAAGTATCGATTATTATGCTTATGAAAATCGATTGGATCAATTGTTTAACAAATAATTATATTCAGATGGAAGAGACAAACGGCGCAGGTTTTAAGCCTAAAAAAAGTGTAGCACTTTCTGGTGTAACAGCTGGTAATACGGCTTTGAGTACTGTCGGAAAAAGTGGTAATGATCTGCATTATAGGGGTTATGATATTTTAGATCTGGCGCATCAGGCAAGTTTTGAAGAGGTTGCTTACTTACTTATTTATGGAAGTCTACCAACACAGGCGCAGCTCGTTACGTATCAAAGTCAGTTGATCAGTCAACGTGGCCTACCTATTACTGTTCAACAAGTCCTTAAGCAGTTGCCATCTACAGCCCATGCCATGGATGTTTTACGGACTTATGTTTCGTTTTTCGGTAGTGTATCGCCAGAAAAGGATAGTCATCCCATTGCTGGTGCACGGGATATTGCAACTCGTCTGATGGCATCGATGGCTTCAGCACTGTTGTACTGGTATCACTTTAGTCAGCATGGACGTGAGGTGCAGGTTGAGACTTCGGACTCCACTTTAGGCGGACATTTTCTACATCTCCTGCACGGAAAGGTTCCATCGCCGTCTTGGGTGAGTGCGATGCAAATTTCACTTAATTTATATGCGGAGCATGAATTCAACGCATCCACATTCACCGCTCGGGTAATTGCAGGAACAGGATCAGATATGTATTCCTGTATAGCAGGGGCAATAGGTGCGCTACGTGGACCTAAGCATGGCGGAGCCAATGAGGTCGCTTTCGAAATTCAGAGTCGTTATGCAAATGCTGATGAGGCGGAAGAGGATATCCGAAGACGATTGGCAAATAAAGAAGTCATTATTGGATTTGGCCATCCGGTGTATACGATCTCGGATCCAAGAAATCAAGTGATAAAACAAGTTGCGAGAGAGCTGTCGGAAGAAGCAGGAGACATGACACTCTACCTGATCGCAGAGCGGTTGGAAAAAGTTATGTGGGAAGAAAAGAAAATGTTTCCTAACCTGGATTGGTACTCCGCCGTGTCCTATCATATTATGGGGATTCCAACGGAGATGTTTACGCCCTTATTTGTTCTCTCACGTATAACAGGCTGGTCAGCGCATGTTTTTGAGCAACGTCAGGATGGAAAAATTATCCGGCCGAGTGCAAACTACATTGGTCCCGATGATAGACCTTTTGTACCTCTTTCCGAACGGTAAATTTGGATTAATGAAAGGTGTTTAAAGTGCTTTTTGAACAGGGGGGAGAGGAAGAATTTAGCGCATAAAAAAAACGAATTATATTAATAAATAGAACGATAGTCTTATACGAAATACACGAATGAGTTCAGCAATATCAAATGAAAGACCACAACCGGATCAGGTTTTAGTGGACATTGTGGATTATGTCCTAAATTATAAAATTGAGGAAAAAGTTGCTTGGAATACAGCATTTTACTGTTTTCTCGATACCATCGGCTGCGGCTTGGAAGCATTGACTTATCCTGCCTGTACTAAATTGTTGGGGCCAGTTGTGGCAGGGACCGTTGTACCGAATGGTGCAAGGGTGCCGGGTACAAATTTTCAATTGGATCCCATTCAGGCTGCCTTCAATATCGGCACGATTATTCGATGGCTGGATTTTAATGATACCTGGCTAGCTGCAGAATGGGGCCATCCATCCGATAATTTAGGGGGAATTTTAGCTGTCGCAGATTGGTTGAGCCGAACCAATATTGCGAATGGTCAAAAACCATTGAAAACTAAAGTGGTGCTCGAGGCAATGATTATGGCTCATGAGATACAAGGTGTTTTGGCGCTTGAAAACTCGTTTAATAAAGTGGGTTTGGACCATGTTATTTTGGTTAAGGTAGCTTCAACAGCGGTGGTAGGTAGGCTCCTTGGTCTCACAAGAGAGGAATTGCTCAACGCGGTTTCTTTGGCTTTTGTCGATGGACAAGCTTTACGCACTTATCGGCATGCACCAAATACAGGTAGCCGAAAATCATGGGCAGCCGGAGATGCAACTTCACGTGCTGTTCGACTGGCCATGATCGCAAAAACAGGAGAAATGGGCTATCCATCTGTTTTGACAGCTCCAATCTGGGGATTCTACGATGTATCCTTTAAAGGAAGTGCATTTAAATTTCAACGTGCTTACGGATCATATGTGATGGAGAATATTCTTTTTAAGATTTCTTTTCCCGCTGAGTTCCATGCACAGACTGCAACCGAAGCAGCAATGTTACTTCATCAGCAATTGAAGGAATTCGGAAAAAGTACTTCGGATATTGCCCGTGTTACCATTCGTACACATGAAGCGGCTATCCGGATTATCGATAAAAAGGGGCCTTTGCACAACCCTGCAGACCGTGATCACTGTATTCAATATATGGTTGCTGTGCCGCTGATCTTTGGACGTCTGACAGCTGAAGATTATGAAAATCATATCGCTTCTGATCCAAGAATTGATGTACTGCGCGATAAAATTTATTGTATCGAAGATACTCAATTCACCCTTGATTATCACGATCCACAGAAGCGGGCGATATCAAATGCTTTGACCATTGAATTGACTGATGGGACCTTATTGCCTGAGGTAGTTGTCGAATACCCAATAGGTCATCCAAGAAGGAGGGCAGAAGGAATACCTAAGTTAATTGAAAAATACAAAACAAATCTTGCTCGGGTATTTTCTGAAAAACAGCAAAAGGAAATACTTGCAGCTACCTTGGACTACGATACTTTCCTCGAACAGGATGTTTCGCGTATCATGGATTTGTTTGTGCGCTAATGATATAGCTAGGGTGACTCAGCCTATTTGTCGCCCTAGCTTTTGTTTAGTACTTTATAACATCATTACGCAATTATATAGAATTTTTAGTTTTAAAGATGTAATCCTTTGTTTGGTAGTTTTTTAACCCTTTAATGGTTATCTATTAGGGTAGCATTTAATAGGTGCTAGACAACTTCTTCAGTTGAGCACAGGTCGGTTTTAAGACCAGTTTGAGTCGAAACCATTATAAAATCTGAAATCTTTATCTGCCAGCTCTCTTAAAGATGCTGGAATATCCCATTGTTCACCGTAGGGCTGAAATAGTTGACATTCCGAAACGAATAGAGGAAGTGTTGTGAGATCGATGTGACCGAATACCCCCCCTGTATGGCTTGCATAACCAACCCCTAAGATGGAACCAATATCGCCATCGATGGGTTGATGAAGTACACCTTCTGCGAGGCATCGGTAACTATCCAATGCCATAACATGCAATAAACGCTTACGGATAATTGTAGCAGTTATATTTTCCTTTACAGATGCAATTATAGGGTTTTTCCAAATTTTCTTCTTTTTGGTTTCAGTGTCATAATCGTAGAATCCGGCGCCTGATTTTTTTCCTTTTCTTCCTTGATCCACCATACCTTTGAGGTAATTGTATGTGCGCTTTTGGCTGGCATGTAGTTGTGGAAGTTGATCATATACATGGAGCATTAGCTCCAAGGAGATTTCGTCTAATACCGCTAAGGGACCTACGGCAAAACCTGCAGCTATCGCTTCCTCTTCAATAAGAGTTGGAGAGATTCCTTCCAATACCATTGTAATACCCTCCAGTAAATAGTTGAAGAAAATACGCGAGGTGAAAAAACCTGGACCGTCTTGTAGGACTATCGGAATTTTATTGAGGCGTAAAGCTGTGGCGAGTGCTTTCTCCAACGTTTTTTGCGCGGTTTGTTTACCACAGATGATTTCGACAAGAGGCATGCGGTCAACAGGAGAAAAGAAATGCATGCCGATAAAACTCTTAGGCTCGGTGCTTGCTTTCGCAAGCTCCGTAATGGGCAATGATGTCGTATTTGTCGCGAAGAACCCATTTTCACTTAAATAGGGTAAGCTTTCTTGTGTGACATTAGCTTTTAGGTGGAAATCTTCAAATACAGCTTCAATAATACAGTCAGATCCATTCAGATCACCGACTTGTTCCGTTGGTTTTATGCGTGCAAGCAATTGTTCCCCTTGGGATGCGGTCATGGCCTCTAAAGCCAGTGATTTTTCACAAACCTGCTTAGCATAAGCTTTGCCGCGTTGGGCTTGGGAAAGTGTAACGTCTTTTAAAGCAACTTCTATTCCCGCCCGGGCCGCCTCATAAGCGATCCCCGAACCCATCATTCCAGCACCCAGAATGCCTATTTTTTTTAGGCTATAATCCTCAAAATGGTTTATACTTTTGGGTGATTTCGCCAATTGGACACCATAATGAAGTGTACGGACCATGCTGAGTGGCTCGGGACGTCTTAATACATGCAGGTACAAGTTTGCTTCCTGCTCGGCCGCCTCAAACGGTGTAGATAATTGTTTTTTTTGTAATAATTCAATAACTGCATTTGTGCCGGCGTATAAGCCGCGTGCTTTTTTTTGGATAGCGAGAATTGCTTCGGGCCCCAGTTCGTCCATTTGTTTTGTGTGCTGGTTGGCATCAATGCTGGGAGGATGAAGAATCCAGTTTTTTGCTAAAGGTAGGCAATCGTCCGGCTTCTGCGCCAATTCATTGATTAACCCAAGTTGATGTGCTTCTTCACTGCTCACAAGTTTGCTTTGTGTCAGCAGACTTAGGGCATTTTCAGTACCTATCAATGCTGGCAAATAGATCGTTGCACCAAAAGCCGTAAACAAACCATACCTACTTTCCGGAAAGCCAAACTGAAGTTTTTCGGAGGCGATACGATAAGTAGACCATAGCATAGTCGCTAGGGCAATCGCAGTACAATTGTTAGTGAAAAGAGAGACAATTGGCTTTTTAAACGTTTCCCAACGCAAAACTTTTGATGTAAGCTCGAATAAGTCCGAAGGGCTCGAGCGGCTCGAAGAAAACTGCCTAAATAATTGCGCATACTCAATTTTTTCGTCTTGAATCGGGCAAGTGTATACGACGCCTACCGTATCTTCCCGTTCGAGAATGAACGTAACCAAATCGACAAATTGTGTGAGATAGCCTATCATATCCAACTGCTCTGGAGCTGCTGCCGATAGAGGTTGGATTGTAATGATATGATGATTATCCTGTTCTACACGAAAGAGAGGGTGTGTCCTATAAGATTTATTTTCATCCATTGTATTGGTCCTGATTTTTAAAAGCTTTCTATTGTTTGGACTTTCCGGATTGATAAGTCACATGATCTATTGTCATTTTCGCGATAATTTCGAGCATGATTTCTGAGGTTCCTCCGATAATGGTGCCGACACGGACATCGCGATATAAACGTGCGATTTTATAATCTTCTGTAAAGCCATAACCGCCAAATAATTGGAGACATTGGTTTACGACATTGACGGCGAGCTCACTTGCTTGTAGCTTCGCTATGGAACATTCTTGGACTGCATATTCGTTTTGGTCTTGGAGATCACAACAATGGTAGACAAAGGCTTTCGTGGTAGCAATATTGGCTGCCATTTGTGCGATCCGGTGCCGTATGGTTTGAAATTCCTGGATCTTTTTTCCAAAGGCTTCGCGTTGTGCTATATAATCAAGCGTATACTGAAATGCGGATTCTGCGGTAGCGAGACTATGAACAGCTGCGGTAAGCCTTTCCAACTGAAGTCCATCCATTAAATAGCGAAATCCTTCTCCGGCAATGCCAACAAGGTGAGAAATAGGGACTCGCACATTATTAAAACCTAGTTCGGCAGTGTCCGAGGCGTGCCAACCTAATTTATTGATTTTGTTTGAAGAGACTCCGCTTGCATTTCTGTCAATAATTAACAAGCTTATTCCTTTTGTTCCTTGGTCAGGAGCCGTTTTGACTGCTGTAATGAAAAAATCACCGTAGTAACCGTTGGTAATAAATGTTTTAGATCCGTTGACAATATAAAAATCTCCGTCGCGGACAGCTGTTGTTTTGATCTGCTTTACGTCAGAACCAGCCCCGGGTTCAGTAATAGCAACAGCGCTGATCATATCACCAGCAATAACCGGTTTAAGATAGCGTGCTTTCAGATCTTCTGATCCATATTTCAGTAGGTATGGAGCCGACATAAACTGAATGACAAGCGCGGAAATGGTAAATCCGCCAGAAAAACAATACGATAATTCTTCGCAGAGTATCAAGGAATAATAAAAATCGAGTTCTAGTCCGCCATACACTTCTGGATAATTGAGACCCATAAATCCCATATCACCCATTTTCTTCCACACTTTCCGGTCGATCTCCCCCTGTTTTTCCCAATAATCGATGTAAGGTGTAATCTCTTTTCGAATAAATGCGCGAAGTGTATCGCGAAAAATCTGATGTTCAGCTGTAAACCGGATTGTCTGCATAATCGTTTATCTTGCTTCTGGTTATCTTATGTAAGGGGGCCTTTTGAATGCCCGTCCATTAGGATGTTATCTAAACGAATTTAACGAAAAGGCTTGGCTTTTTGCAAATTTTTATTCTTTATTTTTCGTTTAATAGTTTAAGTAGGGAAGTTTTTGGGTTGTTTTTTTTCTATTTATTCTGTTTTTATAAAAAAAATAAAACCGACTTGTTGTGGGGTATCTGTTATATTTTTTATCTTTAAGATGAGGAAGGGCTGTTGCGGATACGCTTAGGATAGGCCTCCTAATTTTAGCAAAACAATTATAAATTTTTATATCATGTCAAAAAGCGTATTTATCGTTGCAGCGAAACGTACACCAATTGGAAGCTTTGGTGGAGCGCTATCGTCGATTTCAGCCACGAAGCTCGCAGCCCGGGTTGTCCGAGCGGTTGTTGATGAAGTTGGAATTGCCAGTGATTTAGTCGACGAGATTATTATGGGGGCTGTTTTGCAAGCTGATTTAGGACAAGCACCGGCTCGACAGGTTGCTCGTTTCGCCGGTTTATCAGATCATACAACTGCAACAACCATCAATAAGGTATGTGCAAGTGGCATGAAAGCCATAGCGGTTGCTGCGCAGAGTATTCTATTGGGAGATGCGGATGTTGTGATTGCAGGGGGGATGGAAAGCATGAGCAGGGTACCTTACTATGCAGATGCTATGCGCTGGGGTGCGAAGTTTGGTGCTCAAAGCCTGAGTGATGGCTTGCAACGCGATGGCTTGAGTGATGCTTATTCAAATGATGCCATGGGAGTCTTCGCGGAACTATGCGCCGAAAAATATCATATTGGTCGTGAAGAACAAGATAATTATGCAATAAGTTCCTATAAAAGAAGTCTCGATGCTTGGCAAAAAAATAAGTTTTTGAGCGAAGTCCAACCTATAACGGTACAGAGTCGAAAAGGAGAGGTGCTTGTTTCGCGGGATGAAGAGTTTTCTCAGGTCAATTTTGACAAGATACCTGAGCTTAAACCCGCTTTCAAAAAAGAGGGGACTGTAACTGCAGCGAACGCATCGACGATAAGTGATGGAGCTGCTGCGGTACTGCTCATGTCTGGTGAAAAATTGGAAGAACTTGGACTTGTCCCCTTAGCCGAGATTATTGCTTATGCTGATGCTGAACAAGTGCCAGAATGGTTTACGACAACGCCTAGTATTGCCACAAATAAAGTATTAAAAAAAGCAGGCCTTACCATTGATGATATTGATTATTTCGAATTTAATGAAGCCTTTTCTGTTGTCGCTTTGGCAAATGCACAAATTTTAGGCTTACCCTTGAACAAAGTAAACGTTTATGGGGGGGCGGTATCTTTGGGGCATCCATTGGGATGTTCGGGAGCTAGAATTGTGGTAACACTTAGTAGTATCTTAAGACAGGAAGGGGGATCATTAGGACTGGCTGCGATATGTAATGGTGGCGGCGGTGCCTCTGCCATGGTTATTAAAAAGATTTGATGCTTCTTCCAGCATAAGAATGCATTAATCTTATGCTGGAAGAAGTTCAGTTTTATTGAATTCGGTTGTTATTAACCATCTAGCTTCCAAGAAACTTATTTTATTTGCTATCAAGTCGTTTGTCTACTCTTCATATAGACGACTTGCTTCGACGCCATGTAGCGCAAGCTCCGATTCGATTTCCGTCGGGTTTAATCGAATGCCTTCTATGGTTAACAGATTGTAAATAGAATCCAAGTCGATTTTCCATTCGTGGATGCCATTCAGTTTTTCAACAGCTTGTTTAATTTTGTCTACAAGACTGGGATGTTGTGCATTAGTTTCGAAAATGAGCTTTTCCATAGTGTTTCATATTAGGCCTGATTAAGAATCAGGCGGGTTTAACCAAAATAGCGTAGACAATCATTTGATCGGCTAATTACAATAGTCTCAATATAAGGATAATAATCTGAAATTAATGTTTCAAAGTGACTAAATTGTAATGAAACTGTTAATTTTTGTAATAAATACATGAGAATTTTACAGTGCTGTATTTTGTTTAGATTGCTCAGATTTCATTTGATCGTTAACGAGTTTGATTATCCAGGTTTTCTGCAACTGGTTTTTCGTTTAGAATGAAATTTTAACTAAGTTTGGATGAACATGACGACTGAAATCTCGAATATAATCATTCTATTATTGCTGACCATTGTTGCTGTAGTATTGGTTTTGTTTCTATTGTTAAGACAAAAATACCGGAAATTGGAGGTCGAAAATAGACGACAAAAAGATCTTTTTAATCGTATGGACAATCAAAAGATAGCACATTTCCATCGGGCTCAATTAAATCCACATTTGCTTAAAAATTCGTTGAACGGAATACTTTCCCATGCTTATCAAACCTATTATACGATGGACAAATTGGCCATGGTATTGGATTACGTGTTGTATGAAAGCGAAGATGAGCTCGTTTCACCAAAGGCCGAAATTGAATTTGCCCGCAATCTCATTGAGATTAATAAAGTTAAATTAAGCCCTTTATTTGATATCCGCGTAAAATTTGATATTGATGAACTAAATGACGCTATATTGAACACACCTTCTTTTGTTCCTCTGATGTCGGTTGATTTAATTGAAAATGCGTTTAAGCATGCGGACTTTCACGGTCCGGATTCTTTTATCGCAATCATGTTGACCTTTAAGAACGGTTTATTCGAATTAGTTGTAAACAATCGAATATCAAAACGTTCACCATTGCAAAAGTCTAAAAGTGGAATAGGTAGCAAAACCTTGGAAGAGCGTCTCATGTTGTATTATCCAGGTAGACATCATCTGCGCAGATTTGTAGAAAATGATGTTTATACTGCCCACCTTCAAATTAGATTGTATGCCGATTGAAAAAAATTTGAAATGTATTCTTTTGGATGATGAAATACCAAGCTTGAGATTTTTGAAAATGCTATGTGAACAGATTCCTGGCTTGGAGGTGGTGAAAACTTTTAATGATCCAACTGTATTATTGAGTGAATACCGCAAGTTGAGTTTTGATTTTTGTATTCTGGATATTGAAATGCCGGAATTTAACGGATTTGATCTAGCCATAGAGCTAAAAGACTTTCCAATTGTGTTTTCTACCGCATATAAACAATATGCGAGCGAGGCATTTGACATCAACGCAGTAGATTATATGCGTAAACCACTGTCCTTGGAACGTCTTCAACAAGCCATTATGAAGGTTGAGCAGCTAATCAGCAAGCGATCTGAAACTGTCTCGTTTGCGCAATTTAATACGAATAAAGGAAAAACAGTATTGTATTTCGAACAGATTAACTATGTTCAAATAGCTGAAGTAGACAGCCGGGATAAAACAGTTTATTTGGCGGATGGTTCATTTATTTTATTGAAAAATATAAGCTTTGATAAGCTGATGGAGATCTTGCCTGAACAGGATTTTATCCGTATCAATAAAAAAGAGATCATTGCAGCCAAGATCGTCAAATTTTTCTCGGCTGATGAAATTACAAGCACTTTGTTGGACGAACAAAATCTACCCCTTGTTTTTAATTTGGGCGAATCGTACAAGAAAATGTTTTTCGAGAAATTCAGTTGATTACAAAATTCTTTTGGTTCATTACATATTTTCTTAGACCTACCTGCTGAAAGGCATTAAAACTGCAACAGAATTATATTTTTGTTGAGAATGTATTTTATCCCCCCTTTATTTAAAGAATATTGGTCGGGACTTAGTATGCTATTGTCATTATATTTATTTTAATTGCCATTGAAGATGAGGAGATATAGGAATACAATTTTCTACGTAGTGTTAGTGGGTACATTACTCGGTGTGATGTATTGGGTGATTCATTTGGGGACACAGCTGGAGGCTCCAGAGCTGCTGCGTGGACAGAAAACAAGTCAAGGTGCCTGGAACGATTTTACATCAACCTTATTCCATAGTCTGCAGCATCCGCTAGCGATATTACTGGCGCAAATCGTGACAATCATTATCGCTGCACGTATCATGGGCTGGATTTGCATAAAGATTAAGCAGCCTGTCGTCATAGGAGAGATGCTCGCCGGTATCATATTGGGGCCATCGTTGCTGGGACTCCATTTTCCCGAATTTTCGCATACACTTTTTCCTGTAGAATCGCTTAGTAACTTGCAGTTTCTGAGCCAAATTGGGCTAATCTTATTTATGTTTATCATTGGAATGGAGCTGGACCTGAATGTGCTGCGAAATAAAGCGCATGATGCTGTTGTCATTTCTCATGCAAGCATTGTGATCCCATTTACGTTGGGAATTTCACTGGCTTATTTTTTATACCTATTCCATCCACCCACAAATGTAGAGTTTCTATCCTACAGCTTGTTTATTGGTATTTCCATGAGTATAACAGCGTTTCCTGTTCTTGCTAGAATTATACAAGAAAGGGGATTGCAAAAAAGTAAGTTAGGTGCAATGGCGATTACCTGCGCCGCTGCAGACGATATTACAGCTTGGTGTATTCTGGCTGTCGTGATAGCAATTGTCAAAGCGGGTGATTTCGCTAGTGCATTATATACCATCGGGCTGGCTGTTGCCTATGTGCTCATCATGATTAAGATCGTTCGTCCATTTTTGATGCGCGTTGGAGAGGTAAAAGGAAGTAAAGAAGCCCTAAGTAAGCCTGTTGTTGCTATTTTCTTTATTGTGCTGTTATTGTCGGCTTATGCGACCGAAGTAATCGGAATCCATGCACTTTTTGGAGCATTTATGGCCGGAGCTATTATGCCTGAAGGGAGTCGATTCCGGACAGCATTTATCGAAAAAATCGAAGATGTTTCAACCTTGTTACTATTACCTTTATTCTTTGTCTTTACAGGTCTCCGCACGCAGATCGGTCTGCTTAATGACCTTCAGTTATGGATGATTACCATTGGGATTATTTTGGTTGCGGTTATTGGTAAATTTGCAGGTAGTACGTTAGCGGCGCGCTTTGTTGGTCAAAGCTGGAAAGATAGTTTGAGTATTGGTGCCTTAATGAACACGCGGGGACTAATGGAACTTATCGTCCTCAATATTGGATACGATCTTGGCGTTTTAAGTGCTGAATTATTTTCGATGATGGTTGTAATGGCGTTGGTCACTACTTTTATGACGGGACCATCTTTAGATTTAATCAATTTCCTCTATCGACCTAAGAAAAATTCACTACAGGAAGATTTCCGTGATAAATCAAAATTTAAGATTCTATTGTCTTTTGCGAAAAGTAACACGGGGATTTCACTATTGTATCTGGCTGATGCTTTAACGTTGAAATCAAAAAAGAACGCTGAAATTACGGCATTACATATTGAGCCTGCCAACGAATTACATCATTATGAAGTGGAAATCCAGGAGCTGGATAGTTTCCGTGAAATTAAGCAGGTGGCGATGCAGCTTGGGCAACCGATCCAGACAATTTTTAAAATCTCCAGTGATATTGACAGCGAGATTGTTCAAACTTCCAATGAGCGCAATCAGGACTTATTATTGTTGGGTGTCAGTGAATCAATTTATGAGGGAAGCTTACTGGGGCGTTTTTTAGATTTTACTACCCGGATTGTGAATCCCGAGAAGTTATTCCATACGGTTACAAATGCAGAGTCTCCTTTCATGACTTTCGATCGAAATCAGCAAATCAATGCTAAAGTAAATGCACAGGTAGGTATCTTAATCGATAAAAATTTTCTAAAGGCAAAGCGTGTGGTTGTTCCTGTTGTCTTAAAAAACGATGAATTTCTTGGTGAAATGATACAGCGTCTAATACAGCATTCCGATGCTCAAGTCATTGTGTGGGATCTCAACCAAGTGCTGAAAACCAATGAGAGCTTTAAAGAGAAATTGAGGCAATTGGAACAACTTGTACCAAATCATCTTACACTAACTGAAAAAGAGTTAAACCGTGAGACCTGGCAGGAGCAAGACTTAATGTTGATCAGCCTTCCCAGCTGGAACAAAATTGTCAATAAAAAAGTACATTGGCTTCCTTTCACGCCATCGACACTGTTGATGGCAGATCGCAAACCATAAATAAAACATAAAAGCCCCTAAATCCAATAATTTAGGGGCTTTTACTTGAGGTTTTATAAAGATCTATTTATTGATCTTTTCTATTTTGATTTTTAGTCCGATTAATTTTTCAATATCAGCTAAATATGGTCTTTCTTCTACATCGCAAAAAGAAACGGCTTTTCCTTCCTGGCCAGCTCTTCCTGTTCTTCCGATGCGATGAACGTAGGTTTCCGGTACATTAGGGAGATCATAATTAATCACAAGGGGGAGTTGTTCGATATCAATTCCTCTTGCAGCAATATCGGTAGCGATCAATATTTTAAGATGACTGTCCTTAAATTCACCTAGCGCTTTTTGTCTCGCATTTTGAGATTTATTTCCGTGAATGGCTGCTGCTCTCAAACCATTTTTCGCAAGTAACTTAACGATTTTATCCGCTCCGTGTTTTGTTCGGGAGAAGACAATGGTACGCTCATGCTTCAGCTTTTTTAGTATGCTCGTCAATAATTTGATCTTATCCTTCTTTTCAACAAAAAATACAGATTGATTGACTTTCTCGGCCGTTGAGCTTACCGGGGTGACGTCAACTTCAATAGGTTTATGTAATATGCCATGTGCAAATTTACGGATATTGGGTGGCATCGTTGCCGAGAAGAATAATGTTTGTCGTTTTGACGGAACTTTGGCCAGGATCTTTTTGATGTCATGAATAAAGCCCATGTCCAGCATATTGTCCGCCTCGTCCAATATTAAGATTTCGATTTTATCTAGAGAAACTATTTTTTGATTCATTAAATCCAGTAAGCGGCCTGGGGTAGCTACAAGAATATCGACGCCCTTTTTAATTTCTTTAACTTGTTTTTCTTGGCTTACACCACCGAAAATAGTGCAGTAGTTTAGTTTTAGATATTTCCGGTATAAGTTTATATTGTCTCCAATTTGAATGGCTAGTTCACGTGTTGGCGTAAGGATCAAAGCCCTAATCGGAACGAGCTTACCTGAAGTCTTAGTTTCTTCAAGACGTTGTAAAAGCGGAAGTGCAAAAGCGGCGGTTTTGCCTGTTCCCGTTTGTGCACAACCAATAAGATCGTTGCCTTGCAATACAACTGGAATGGCTTTCTGTTGAATTGCAGTGGGGTGTGTGTAGCCTGTTTCTGTTATTGCTTTTAAAAGCGGAGCGATTAAACTGAGTTGTTTAAATTCCATAAATAGTATGTTCGAATTTGTCTTAAATAAAACCTTTGAGAATCCTTTTTATGCTTTTATTTGAAAACTAAAAGTCTTCAACGGAAAAGTAAAGGATTGCTGAAAAATTGTAAAGGAAGAATAGGAAAAAGAAATGGGATAAGTCATTAAGAATTACCCCATTAACAAGAAAGTGTATTTTTTGGATTACGCCAATTTTACATTTGTAGCGCTGATCCCCTTTGGAGTTCTTTCTACATCATAAGTTACAACGTCGCCTTCAGATACTTGGTTTTTAAGCGCAGAAACGTGTACGAAAACATCTGCACTACCATCCTCTGGTGTAATAAAACCAAAACCTTTAGTTTCATTGAAAAATTTAATTTTACCTGTATTCATTATTTTTAATTAAGTGCGGCAAGGTAGGCATAATAAATGATTAATCTTTTATTTTTTTTAAATGAATTATAAAATGTGTTGTGTAACTGAGGCTTTTTTTGAAGAAGATGTTGATTGGAACAGCGCTAGAGGAAGGAAATTATTGAACATAAATGCCTAATATAACACAATCCCTCCAACCAATGTAACATGATCAATTAATAATTCTATTGTTAATGGTATTATTAATTATTTAGATAAATATTTTTTTAAATGTTTGTTCTTCGTGAAATTAGTATTAACTTCATGCGCCCCTCCCAAGGGCATGTTTTTCATAGGTAGATGTATGGTCGAGTGATTCTAACTCGACCATTTTTTCGTTTTGTCCATAAGGTTCCGCAACAATTGTCGATATATATTTTACAATGCTTTTTGCGAGCACCTAAATTCATTTTTGTATTTTCATCGAAGCAATTTGTTTTTAATAATAAAGAACGTAATTCTTGTTAAATGGCATTCATCCAAGCATATGTAGTCTATTCGTATTTGATATTTAGATGATATCCGTTAAAAACAAAACTTAAACCAATATCCAATGAATAGAAAAGATTTTATCAAAACGTCTACTGTTTTAGCTGCTTCAACATTTTTTTTAAATGCGAAAGGTTCAACCTTTTTAGATCAATCCATCCGGGTTGGATTAATTGGTGTAAATGGTATGGGCTGGGCTGATTTGAATGCGCTGTTAAAGAATGATGGCTTGGTTTGTACCGCTCTTTGCGATGTGGATGAAAATATTCTTAAAAAGAGAGCGGAAGAACTTCAAAAAAGAAACATACATGTCGAAACATTTGTAGATTATAAAAAAATGCTCAACAGCCCAATGGTGGATGCGGTCATTATTGCAACTCCGGATCATTGGCATTGCCTGCAAATGATCGATGCCGTAAATGCGGGGAAACACGTCTATGTCGAAAAGCCTATTGGTAACTCTATCCTTGAATGTCAATTAATGGTTCAGGCGGCAAAAAAGAATAAGGCTATTGTGCAAGTTGGACAGTGGCAACGGAGCCAGCAACATTTCCAGGACGCCATTGATTTTGTTCATTCGGGTAAATTAGGTAAAATACGATTGGTGAAAGCTTGGTCTTATCAGGGGTGGAAAAGTGCTATTCCCATTGTACCCGATGAACCGGTTCCCGCAGGTGTGCATTATACGGAATGGCTAGGCCCGGCACAAAAAAGACCATTTAATTCGAATCGATTCCACTTTAATTTCCGCTGGTTTTGGGACTATGCGGGTGGTTTGATGACAGATTGGGGCGTGCATATGTTGGATTATGCTTTACTGGGGATGAAAGTTTCTGATCCAAAATCCATCATGGCCTCAGGAGGTAAGTTCGCATTCCCGGACGATGCTGGCCAAACGCCTGATACCATGACTGCCGTATATGAGTTTGAGGGCTTCAACATCCAATGGGAGCATGCTAAGGGTATTGATCTCGGACCTTATAATCGTAATCATGGTGTCGCATTTATTGGTAACAATGGTACGCTGGTGTTGAATAGATCGGGATGGGAGGTCATTCCAGAAAAAGGAAGGATGGAAGCGGTCTCTATCCAACCTTCTTTAGAAAATGGCTTGGATAAACATATGGAAAATTTTGTGGCTGCCATTCGCCAACGTAATCCACAAATACTCCATGCACCAATTGAAGTAGGAGCCCATATTGCCATCTTTTCTCAATTGGGAAATATTGCATTTAGGACAGGACAAAAACTCTATTGGGATAAAGAACAACAGCATTTTACGGATCAGAAAGCGAATAGGTACCTGGCATCAGTTTATCATAATGGCTATAAATACCCTAAAGTCTAATGTGTCGAAAAAATTGGTTGTTGATTAATCATAGTTAATCAACAACCAATGGATCACTCTTACCAATGGATCATTTCTGTCTTTCTTAAAGAACGAATTCGTTTGCAAGATCGATCTCCTCGCGGTTGATGGAGTGGCCTGCGTTTTGATATACCATGAGCTTTACATTGGCATTCATTTGTTCTAAGATGGCTACTGTAGCTTCCACCCGTTCAAGAGGAACATGGAAATCTGGATCGCTAGTGCCTATAAAAATAGGTGTTTGAGCAAAGTCACCCTTGTAATTATCCCTGTTAATTTCTTCACCGATTACTCCGCCAATAATTGCTATAGCACCACCATAGCGTTGACCATGCCGTGTAAGGTATTCTAGTGTTAAACAGGCACCCTGAGAAAAACCAAAAAAATAGATGTTTTCGGTGAGGATTCCATTGGCTAAAGCTAGTTTGACCGTATGATCGATCAGATCAATTGCAGAACTCAACCAGGGTTCGTTCTCTTGTACGGGAGCAATAAAAGAATAGGGGTACCAGCTGTGATTTTCTGCCTGTGGTGCAAGTAACGCAAAATTATCGACATGAAGATAGGATGACATACCAAGGATGTCTTCTGCACTTCCCCCACGACCATGGATCATGACGATGGCTTTTTTTGCCTGTTCCAAACTTTGCCCAGCCGTTTTAATATTGATTGAATGACTCATTTTGTCCCTTCTTTTTATGGTAATTTATACCGTTTTTTTAAACCAAACATCCTGATAAAGCTCTGGATGACGATGAAACTGTGCGTTTACATAAGGACATAAAGGAACAATTTTCATGTTGTTTTCACGCGCATGAGATACCAATTTCTCAAGAAGTATTTTGGCAAATCCTCGGCCTTCATAAGCTTCGTCTACCTCTGTATGGTAAACTACTAAATTCCCGTCAATGATAGCGATGCTCATTAAACCTGCTTTGTGATCGTCGGAGAATAATTGGAGCTCCCCACGTTGATTTTTGTCTAATACAATTTCAGTTCTTTCCATAACTTCTTCTTTTGTAAAATGATGTTTATAAACTTTTATTAATCGATTTTTGGCAATGTCTGTTCAATCTGCGAACGATAGCTTTCATATTGTTTTGGCAATTTGAGTGCCGCTCCTAAAGTGGATAAGGGTTCATCTACTGTAAACCCGGGATTGTCTGTCGCGATTTCAAATAAGACACCGCCAGGTTCACGAAAATAGAGTGAGAAAAAGTAATCTCTATTTATTTTTTCTGTGATATTCAGCCCTGCCGAAAGGACCTTTTCGCGATACTCCATCAATACATTATCATCCTTTACCCGGAATGCGATATGATGGTTTGTGCCGGCCGCATTTTTGCCATAGGGCAGATTTTTATCCGCTATTATGTCGACAATGTTTGCTGTTTCAATGCTGTCAGTTGTTAATCTATAGCGGTTCTCATCCTGCTGATGAAACGAATAACCTAAAATATCGGTCAATACGCGTATAGTTGGATCTGCTTCTTTTAATGAAAGCGTGACATTATGGAATCCTTTTAGCGCATGATCTGCATTGATGTCGGTAGTTGTCCATGCCTTTCTAGGGTCGTTAGTTTCAATAAACTGAAGTTGCAATCCATCGGGATCATTAAATGAAATCAGCTTCTCTCCAAAAATCTCATTTTCCTGTAAACTAATCTGATGTTCCGCTAAGCGATTTTTCCAGAAATCCAAACTCCCTTGAGGTACGGCATAGCCAATATGAGTCGCCATTCCCGCTCCCGGAGTACCCTTTCCGATACCTTCCCAAGGGAAAAACGTAAGAATCGTTCCTGGTTCGCCCTGTTCATTACCGAAATAGAAGTGGTAGGTGCTTGGGTCGTCGAAATTAACTGTTTTTTTGACAAGGCGTACGCCCAGTACTTTTGTATAGAAATCGAGATTTCGCTTTGCATTGTCTGCTATCGCCGTAATGTGATGTAGTCCTAATATTTTATTTTCCATAGCTGATAATTTTATTTTCTTAACTGACGTAAAGTTACATCGCGCAATAAGGAATTTTATTGAACTAGATTAATAAAAGCGATAATTGTCATTTTTGTTTTTATAGCAATACTGATTTTCGAAAATATATAAAAAACACCTGAAGTTGGGGACTTCAGGTGTTTAACCTAACCAATTATTAACCTAAATTTATGAAATGTATATTTCTGAATATTATACTATAGGAATAAATCCAATTATCATGCCAATATTTATAAAGTAAAAGACCTCAGATAAAAGCTGTTTATATTGTATAAATTAGGTAAATTGGAGTGTGCTAAGGTGAGGTGTGAATCGATGACTTCAATTAAAATGGATTTAAAGATGAAAAATAGAATAATGGTTAAGGTTATGACTTTCTCTGTTTTATTGCTAACGCTGGGTTGTCAGCAACCTTCGACAGATGAATCCAAAGAAGCTGCGCAAAAACAACTTGACGAAAACAAAGAGAATAAAAGAATCGTTTTAGATTTTTATCAGCAAATGTTTGGTGATAAGGATATTTCTGCAGTTGACAAGTACATTTCTCCTCAGTATATCCAACATAATCCCGCTATTGCGGATGGGGCAGCAGCGTTTAAGCTCGCTGCGACAAAGTGGTTTGAAGGGCAGCCTAAGACAAAGATTGATGTACAGCATATTGCTTCGGACGGCGACTTGGTCTTCATACACCTAAAAAATAAGAATCCAGATGGTAGCCTTAAATCGACAATCGATATCTTCAGATTGGAAGAAGGTAAAATCGTAGAGCATTGGGACGCGCAGCAAGATGTACCTAAGAACGCGGCAAATGCTCACCCTATGTTTTAAGGACTTTGCGCAATCTCATTTTTTGCGTTTGAATCTTTGTTTCTATTAATTTTTAGCGGAGTTGTCGGTTATGGTAATTTATGTCTAAATTTAGGCCTAAATCATTTTTTGCGAAACCACTATTTTAATTATGAAGAGAGTCCTAAGCCTAAGTTGTTTTTTCTTACTATTTTCTGCATGTAGTGTTCATTATAGTCCAAAAGAATATCCTTATGTGTATATGCAAAAGAAGGATCGTGAGCTTAAAGAATGGAAGCTGGTATGGGAAGAAAACTTCAATTCCCCAAAACTAGATAGTAGTAAATGGTCCCGGATTCCAGCAGGGGAAGCCGATTGGAATCGGCATATGAGCATGGATGACGCCTGTTTTGGATGGGAAAATGGTGAGTTAATTCTTAAAGGAATAAAAAATACAGACAAAAATAGCGATTCAAGACCATTTTTGACAGGCGGGATATGGAGCAAGGGGAAGTTTGCTTTTCAGTACGGACGCATAGAAATCAGAGCCAAGCTAGGAAGTGCAAAAGGAGCATGGCCTGCCATGTGGATGCTGGCGGAGTTGGACAAGTATGGGAAATATCCTAGAAATGGTGAAATCGATATTATGGAGCATCTTAATTTTGACAATATCATATACCAGACCACGCATTCCTATTATACGTTGGATCTGGGGCAAAAGGAGAATCCGAAACATTTTGGTACCGCTTCGGTCAACACTGACGCGTATAATATATATGGTATAAGCTGGTATCCCGACCGTATCGTATTTCAGTTAAATGGTGTTGACACCTTTACTTACCCAAGAGTTGATGGTGTAGATCCCTCTCAGTGGCCTTATGATCAACCCTTTTATCTTTTGATTGACCAACAGTTGGGCGGAAGCTGGGTTGGTGAAGTGAATCAAGACAAGCTACCCGTTGAGATGCGTGTTGACTGGGTTAAAGTTTACCAATAGTACTCACCAATGCTGAGCAAAATGAATGATGAAAAAAAATCTACTGTTATTGAACCTCAGTTTTCTGAGAACAGTAAAATATCATAATTTTATAGGTGACCTATGATTAAGTGATAAAAACTTAATATACACGACATCATAAAAATGTTTACTTTTGGCCAAGTTATGGAAGATAATACGATATTCAAGATTAGCAATAAAATTAAGGAAATTCGAAAAGAAAAAGGAATTACCATACAGGAAGTTGCCGATAGAGCGGGTGTAAGCAAGGGGCTTATTTCGCAGATTGAAAATAACAGAACAATACCCTCCTTACTCGTATTGATTAATATCATCAATGCACTGAATATTGATCTTAACGAGTTTTTTAAAGATTTTAATTCTGAATTGGATTCAGGCCCTGTGGTCGTTCGGAAAAAAGATACGTATAGTCCGTTTGAAAAAGAGTCGGCGATAGGTTTTCATTATAAACGGATTTTTACAACTGCGATGGATAGTTCGACCATGGATATTGTTCTTTTGGAGTTGCTTCCAGATGCAGAACGCCCCATGGTGGAGACCGAAGCCTATGAATATAAATATATCATTAGCGGACAGGTGGAGTATATCTTCAATGATCAAAAAATTAGCTTAGCGGAGGGCGATTCGATTTTCTTTAATGGACGACTATCACATACACCGCGCAATGTTGGAAATGGAAAGGCCGTCATGCTAATTGTATACTTTTTTGAAAATAAGAAATAGATAATAACACGTTAAGTATTAGAGCATCATTGAATCATTCAATGATGCTTTTTTTATTTTATACTTTTCGTATTACAAATGGATAATTATATTTGTTTATAAATACTTAACAAAAGTTTAGTCTTGTGTTAATTTCCAAAATTTACTTTTGATTGCGGACGATGAGGTCTGTTAACAAGTTTAGATGATGGAGTTAAACCAACGAATAAAACGACGCATAAATAGACTGGATGAGAAATCTGTGGCTATTGTTCTGGCTGTTACAGCATTTTTATGTTATACGAGTATGTATTCATTTAGAAAGTCATTTACGGCATCTGCCTTTGCAAATGATACTATTTTTGGTGTCGATTATAAAGTCTGTATGGTGGTCATTCAAATGCTGGGCTATTTGTTGTCAAAGTTCTATGGCATTAAATTTATTTCTGAAAGTAAACAACGTAATAGAGGAGGGTATTTAATCGCATTGATTTGTATTTCATGGATAGGGCTTTTGGCATTTGCACTTTGTCCAAGGCCTTGGAATGTTGTCTTTCTTTTTATCAATGGTTTTCCATTGGGAATGGTTTGGGGATTGGTATTTAGTTATTTAGAAGGAAGGCGTTTTACAGAGATTATGGGGGCAGTAATGTCCGTGAGTCTGATTTTTGCTTCTGGACTGATAAAAACTGTTGGACGGTGGTTGATGTCTTCTTTTCATATTAATGAATTTTGGATGCCATTTTTGACGGGTTTACTTTTTTTTCTACCCTTTATTTTGTGCGTATGGATACTTGAAAATGCCCCAGAACCTACAACGGAGGATAAGAAGCTACGGACAGAACGCGTTGCAATGGACAGTCAAATGCGAAAACACTTTTTTAAAACCTTTATGCCCGGGATTGTATTGACTATTATCGTGTACACGATGCTTACTATTTTACGTGACGTGCGGGATAACTTTGAGGTAGAAATCTGGCAGATGTTACATGTAAAAGGAGCGGGTATTTTTGCAAAAGTTGATGGGACTATTTCATTAATTGTATTGCTGTTGGTGAGTTGTCTTATCATGGTTAAAAACAATCTTAAAGCGTTTAAGTTGATTCACTATATGATCATTATGGGTTTCCTTACTGCAGGTATTTCTACCTATTTGTTTACGAGGCAATGGATTGATGGTTTAAGTTGGATGTTGCTCGTCGGTTTGGGGTTATATATGGCATACATTCCTTATAACGCTATATTTTTTGAAAGAATGATCGCTACATATCGTATGAAAAGTAATATTGGTTTTGTGATGTATATGGCTGATTCAATCGGCTATTTGGGTAGTTTTCTGATATTGGTGAACAAAGAGTTTATGCCAAATTCTGTTACTTGGGGAAATTACTTTATTCAATTGGTTTTTTCGGCGTCTATTATCGGAGCGATTTTGGGCATCTTCTCCCTACTTTATTTTATTCGAAAAAAAGAACAGATGAAAGAAAGCGACGATGAGTTGTTGGCTCCTTGGCATGCGACAAAAGGAGAAGTACAAATTAGTTAACTATACTTTTTTATGATATTCTATTTATAAAGATGAAAACAAATACATATGATTTAATTATTGTTGGGGGCGGGATTTTAGGAACCTTTCATGCCTATCATGCGTTACAAAAGGGGTTACGTGTGCTCCAACTCGAAAAGGATAATTTTCCCGTGGGATCTACCGTTCGTAATTTTGGACAAGTAGTGCCATCGGGGATGGCCGGTGAATGGTTTGATTATGGTGTACGTGGACTTGAAATATATCAATCTATTCAGCGGGAGATGGATATATCCGTTAGAAAAAATGGTAGTATCTATATTGCTTCAGATAATGATGAAGTTCAGGTACTTCATGAGTTATCTAAGCATTATCAAGCGAAAGGATATGAACATGAACTTTGGTCGAAGGAACAGGTTTTATTGAAATATCCTGTGATGAATGCTAGTTATGTTAAAGAGGCCATCTTTTTTCCGCAGGAACTCAGTGTAGAACCCGAGTCAATGATTAGACAGCTGCATATTTATATGCAAAATAAGTTTGTGGACTATACGTTGAAATACGATACGACAATTGTGGCCTGCGAGGATAAAAATGATGCTGTTGTTGTCACAAGCAGTACGTTGCAAAACTTTGAAGGGAAGAAATTGCTTATTTGCAATGGATACGAGTTTAAAATTTTATATCGTTCCTTATTTGACAATAGTGGACTTGAAATTAGCAAGTTGCAAATGATGCGAACGAAACCTTTGGCCCATATCCATTTGCCAGGGAATATTTTAACAGGACTGACCATTCGTCGATACGAGAGTTTTGAAGAATACTGCCCATCTTTTCAAACAATTCCATTGCCTGATCACTATCAGGAGCTACGCAATTATGGAATTCATATGCTTTTTAAACAGGCCACGGATGGTAGTATTATTATCGGTGATTCGCACGAATATGCAGCGGGCAACAGACTGGATGAATTGGGCTTCGCTGTGAATTCCTATATCAATGAATTGATGATTACAGAAGCCAACCGTATCATGCCGATGGAGCGTGCCTCGATTTCATCCTCTTGGGCAGGTTATTATTCGCAGCACAAAGATCATATTCTTGAAATCGACGTTAGCTCAAAGATACATGTTAGAACCGGTATCGGAGGGAAGGGAATGACAGCAAGTGCCGGCTATGCCGAACAGAGTATTGAAAAACTTTTTTAACTTATACCTATCGCAGAGCCCCGCTATCACATTTAGCGGGGCTCGTTCGTTTTTAAGCTATTTTCTGGATCAATTTATCCAAATGCACTGTAGAATTAAAGTTCCCGCTTTCTTAATAAGGTAAAAACGATATAAAATTCAATTAGTAAATAACTAAATTATGAAGAAGGCGTATGAATAATCTTTTTATAGCATCAACTATTTTTGCAGTTGATTGTTCTTTATAAAACATTTATCTGAGCAATATTTCCTTATTGTTTAGGCGTTAAACAATGTTTTTATTAACTTCACGGTCACAATAAACCAGATCTAAATAGTAGAAGTGAATGGCAAATAATGTTTTTCCTGAAAATGAGTTAAGAAGGATAGAAAAATTAAAGTCCTATGAGTTAATGGGACTCGGGAAAGACCCTGAGCTGGATGTTTTTGCGCAGGCGGCCTGTCTGATTACAGATTGTCCCGCAGCGTTAATTGCCATGATGGAGCAAGACACACAACGTATTCAAAGTTGCGTTGGTATGGAGTTGGATACCGTTGACAGGAAGAATACAGTCTGTCAATACACCATAATGAGTAAGGAGGTCCTCGTCATTGAAGATACTTTTGAAGACCCACGCTCGTCTTCCAATCCATTGATTCGCGAGGGAAATATCCGTTTTTATGCCGGCGTTCCGCTCCTGGATGATGATGGCGATGCGCTTGGAACGATCTGTGTCATTGATTTCCACCCGAAAACGCTTTCGGATAAACAAAAAGACTCGTTGGAGGAGCTGGGCAAGGCAGTAACCAAAATATTATTGGGAAAAAAACGAAAAGTTCAGGCTGGTTACTTCTCCGAAATTTTTCACTTGACGAACAATATTATTTGTGTATTGGATGAGGCGCGCAAGGTAAAAGAAGTTAACCCCGCATTTAGTAAAGTCCTGGGATTGTCCAGGTCGAATAGTTTAGGCAAATCTATTTTTACCTTATTGGGAGATACTGAAAGGGAATTAGTGTCGGACTTAGGTCGGGTTGAGGAAACCAAATACGGCGTTCAATCAACGAGTAGGACTAAAATAGAGAATGGCCAAGTTGTTGAAATTGAATGGCATTTCAAATATGATCCAATAAATCATGATATTCTGGCTTTTGGCAGAAACGTAACAAAAGAGCGCGAAGAAAAACTCAAGTTGGAGAATTCTGAACGTAGATTCCGTAGCTTTTTTGAAAATGCGATCGGTCTAATGAGCATGCATGACTTGGACGGTAATATTCTATCCGTTAATGAAAAAGGAAGGGAGATATTGCGGTATGCCAAAGAAGAGGTAAAAGGACTTAACCTCAAGAAATTGGTGCCGTCTCATCATGTCGGTCTTGTTGAAGACTATCTCAAACGTATTGCAAGCAACAAAGAGGACTCGGGAATGATGGTTCTTCAAACAAAAGATGGTGAAGACATTTCTTGGCTATACCATAATATGTTGGAAACGGATGAAAATGGACGATCTTATGTTGTCAGTACGGCCTTGAATATGACGGATCGACTGCGCCTTGAAAATGATCTTTTGCATACCAAACAAATCCTGGAGCAGACCAATGCTGTCGCTCAGGTAGGCGGATGGGAGGTCAATTTAGCTGAAAACAAGGTCTATTGGTCCGACTCCACGAAGTTAATTCATGGTGTGGATCCTGATTTTACACCTGATTTTGAACATGCAATCGGATTTTATGAGCCGGAAAGCCAGGTTATTTTGCGTGGAATTTTTGAAAACGCCGTTAAAACAAGAACACCCTATGATACCGAATTGCGTCTATTAAAACAAGATGGTGAATCAATTTGGGTGCGGGTAAAAGGTATTCCCGAATTTGAAAATGATGTGTGTAAACGTGTTTTTGGAATTATTCAGGATATTGATAAAAGTAAATCGCTATTCTTGGAACTGGAACGCAAAGAATCTATGTTACGGGCTTTTGTGGATTATGTTCCTGCTTCGGTTGCTATGTTTGACCGAGACTTTAACTATATTTCGGTGAGTAATCAATGGTTGGAAGATTTTCACGAAGGAGTAAGTTTGCCGCCAAATAGTAACTTTTTTCAATTGTTTCCAAATATACCGGAAAATAGAAAAAAAATCTACCTTGATGCGCTGGAGGGAATACCGTATAAGAATACGGATGAAGTCATACAGGCTGGTGGACTTGCCGAAGCACAACATTTCAATTGGGAAGTAAGACCGTGGCATCTCGCTGATGGAAGTATAGGTGGTATCATTATTTTTACACAAAATATCACTGAATCGGTTAAAATAAATGATGAATTAAAATTAGCGAAAGAGTTGGCCGATCTGGCGAGTAAGGCAAAGTCCGAATTCCTCGCCAATATGAGTCACGAAATTCGAACGCCATTGAACGGTGTGATTGGATTCTCCGATTTGTTATTAAAAACACCATTAAATGATACACAGTTACAATACTTAGGCTATATCAATGAATCTGGAAACAGCTTACTCAATATTATTAATGATATTTTAGACTTTTCAAAAATCGAATCCGGTAAGCTTGAATTATTTGTCGATAAGTATAATGTATATGATGTAGCGAATCAGGTTATTAATGTTGTTCTCTATCAAGCACAACGCAAAGAAGTCGAACTGCTTTTGAACATTGAACAGGGGCTGCCGGCTTTTGTTTGGATTGATGAGGCACGTATTAAGCAAGTATTGGTGAATCTATTAGGTAACGCCGTTAAGTTTACGGAAAAAGGTGAGATTGAATTTAAGATCAGTAAACTTCGCAACGATGAGGATAAATTGACCTTACGTTTTTCGGTTAGAGATACGGGGATAGGAATTCCACCAGAGAAACAACAACGCATCTTTGATGCCTTTACACAAGAAGATAGCTCCGTCAGTAAACGATACGGCGGCACGGGACTAGGCTTGACAATCTCCAATAACCTCCTGAAATACATGGGTAGTAAATTGAATCTGGAAAGCGAACTGGGCGTCGGATCGACGTTCTATTTTGATATCGAGGTCCGATGCGAAGAAATGGAGGAGGAAGATACAGACTTACCGTTAAATCGTGTCCTCGTTGTCGATGACAATGCTAATAATCGGATTATCCTTCAACATATGTTGGCCTATAAAAACGTTGAGTCTGTCCTCGCAGAAAACGGTATGGAAGCCTTACAGTTGCTGATGAAAGGTGAACGATTCGATGTGATTTTAATGGACTATCATATGCCTATCTTATCGGGTCTGGAAACGATAGAAAAGATTAAGGAACTCTTTAGAAAACAAGAAGAAGGCATTCCATTGATTGTATTACATACTTCCTCGGAAGAGCATGAGGTGATTTCTGCATTTAGACAGGAGGAGCGGTCATTCTGTCTACTTAAGCCGATTAAATCTGAAGAACTGTATTCGACTTTAAGAAGGGCGATACAACAAAATAGGGAAGATGCTGTGCAAGTAAAGGCGAATGCAAACTTATCGTTATCATCAGAATCGTACGGTCAAGACGTTCAGGTGCTCTTGGCAGACGACAATGCCGTTAACATGGCGCTTAATTTACGCATGATGGCTAGCATCATGCCTGGCGCCCAGTTAACCGAAGTTTCTGACGGAGCCCAAGCCATTCGTGCTTGCAAAGAGAAACAATTTGATTTTATTTTGATGGATGTTCAGATGCCCGAGGTCGATGGTATTGAAGCAACCAAGCAGATCCGGCAAATGTCCTCCTATGCTGAGACACCTATTATCGGTGTTACTGCCGGTAATATTTCAGGCGAAAAGGAACGCTGTCTGGAAGCGGGAATGTCAGACTTTCTAGCTAAACCTATTCGTCAACAGGATTTATTCAAGGCCTTGGAAAAAGCCATGTTATCGGTTAAACCCAGTGCTGCCGAAGCCTCGGATCTGGAAGATTTGGACGAGCATCTGGATATGCGACGGCTGGAAGAACAGGCTGGCGATGATCCCGCATTTTTAACCTTTTTTCTGGATTTGGTCGTCAGGGAAATAAAGGGGTCTAGAAAGCAGTTAAAGGAGGCCATTGATACAAACGATATTGTACGCATCAAAGAACTCCTTCATAAGTTGCGGGGAACTTCATCGACAGCCGGACTTATTAAATTGGCTCAAATGACCAAGGACCTGGAGATCAGCCCAACGATTGAAACAGACCTTGCGATCGCTTTTGTGGCAATCGAACAAGAAATGGATATCGGATTGGAATTAATTGCAAAAATCTTAAATAAATAATGATATGTTGATTTTAATAGCGGAAGACGACGAATTGATACTACGTACTGTTGAACACAAATTAGTGAAAGAAGGACACGAAGTGGTGCTGACCAGAAATGGCCGTGAAGCCATCGAGAAAATTAATGAACTGAATTTGGATTTAGTTGTAACGGATATTATGATGCCCTTTGCTTCTGGTATTGAAATTCTTTCGGCAATAAAGAGTATCGGAAAGAAAATCCCGGTTATTGTATTATCGAGTATGGGCCAAGAGGAGGTCGTGGTGGATGCATTTGATTTAGGCGCATCTGATTTTATGGTTAAACCATTTAGTCCAAACGAACTGATTCTTAGGATAAAACGCCTGATAAATAAATAAAATTATGCACCACCATATCGAGCTACATGAGCTTATTCTGGCGATTGTTATCGTATTGATTTTAGTACTATTATTGATTATCACAGTACTGGGATACAGCTTTTATAGCTATAGAATCCTTCATAATAGGCAATCTTGGCGACAGATCATCGAGTACAAAATTATGGAAACTATAGTAGGTGGCGATGAGAATGGCGATCGAGACCTGGAGTTTGCGAAATACCTGAAGGAACCTTCTTTTCGGGCTCTTTTTTTGGATGTATTAGTTGACTCGGATCGAAAATTTTCTGGTGGAGCGAAACAATCGATCAATAGGTTGTTTCATGATTTTAAATTGGAGGATGAGGCTTGGCGAAAGCTTCGGCATAGAAAAGCTTATCTGGTTGCGGGTGGGGTTCAAGAGCTTGCCGCGATGAATGTTGAACCGGCAATCCCTGAGATAACAGCCAAGCTTAATGATCCCCGTACTGCGGTATATCAAGAAGCACAATATGCGATCGTAAGTTTTAAGGGATATGAGGGACTTGGTTTTTTGGACCATTTCGATCGTCCCTTATCTGACTGGCAACAACTGCGTTTATTGTTTTCTATTCATGAAATACCCGAGCTTTCGGAGTTACATGTGGATACCTGGCTTAAGAGTTCAAATGATTCTGTCGTCGTATTTACATTGCGTTTGATCCGAAAATTTAGATTGATGACTTTTTATACCGAAGTTTTTAGCCTATTGGATCATCCATCTACGAAGGTTCGTGTACAAGCCATACGAACGTTGCAGGCTATTGAGAACAGTGGGACAATTCAGCAATTTATGCAAAATTTTGATCTGCAACCAATAGAAGTTCAGATCGAAATCCTTAAAGCAATGAAGATTGCCAAAAGTAGAGAAAGTGAGTATTTTCTAAAGGATCAACTGTGGAATCATAACCAAGTGTCAATTAAAATTTCTGCAGCAGAAGTACTCGTTGTACTGGGCGAAGAACAGTATTTGCGCGAGATTTCACAACGTGAAGATACATACGACGAACTTACACAAATTATTAAACACGCTTTGCAAGAGAAAAAATGTTAGAGTTTTCCCATATCGTATACGAAATTATAGTTTGGTTATTTTTGCTTTATTCGGCAGCAGTATTCATTATCTATACTTGGATAGGGCTATACGCTTATGGAGCGGTGTTTCGTTACAAACACAATAATACATTTACGGATTATAGTATTATTGCCACCAACCCCAACGCGCCAACATTCAGTCTGATTGCGCCAGCATACAACGAAGGGATGACCATCGTTGAAAACGTACGTTCATTATTGTCGCTGTATTATCATAATCTGGAAATTATTATCGTTAATGATGGTAGTAAAGACGACTCAATTTTGAAATTGATAGCTTCTTATGAACTTGAACCAACGTCCTTTTTTGTTCAGGGAACTATTGAGACCAAGGATATAAGGGGGATCTATAAGAGCAAAAATCCAGCTTTTAAGAAGCTGATTGTTGTTGACAAGGAAAACGGCGGTAAGGCTGATGCGCTCAATGTCGGCGTTAATATTTCTTCAGGAGATTATATCGTCTGTATTGATGTGGACTGCATTTTGGAACAGGATGCTATTCTAAAATTAGCAAAGCCATTTTTGGAGCAGACCGACAAACGGGTTATAGCCTGTGGCGGAGTTATACGTTTGGCTAATAACTGTAATGTCGTGAACGGTTCGGTGGTCGACGTTAATCTACCAAAATCATGGTTGGGACGTACGCAGGCTTTGGAGTATATCCGCGCTTTTATTTTAGGCCGTATGGCTTGGTCCAGGGCTTCTGGATTAATTCTTATTTCCGGGGCATTTGGCGCTTTTGACCGGGAGATTGTATTAGCGTGCGGGGGCTATGACCGAAATACTGTGGGAGAAGACATGGAACTCGTTGTTCGTATGCGCCGCTATATGGAGGAGCAAAAGCAAGCCTACGAGGTGGTCAACATTCCTGATCCATTGTGCTGGACGGAAGTACCCGAGTCAAAAGAAGTATTGCGTAAGCAGCGCAATCGTTGGATGCGGGGCACGATGGAAACCTTATGGAAACATCGAAAACTCATGTTCAATCCCAAATACGGCCGTTTTGGTATGCTCAGTATGCCTTATTGGTTTTTCTTTGAATTCTTGGGACCCATTGTCGAATTTACGGGCTATATTGTTTTTCTAATCTTTTTTATTCTAGGAATAATCAATTGGCCATTTTTCGTTGCACTATTTGCACTGGTGATTGCTTCCGGAATTTTGTATTCGATCTATGCCATCTTGGTTGATCTTGTTAGCCATCAGGTTTATTCGAAGAAACGAGATCTTTCCACCCTGATAACTACGGCGATACTAGAACCTTTATACTTTCATCCCATTGTTGTTAAAGCTGGGGTACAGGGGGTTGTTGATTACTTTCGCAAGCAGCATGGCTGGGGAGAAATGACACGGCAAGGCTTTCAACAAAAAGATGCCAATGAGTCGGTTTGGAAATACCTTGGTCAGCGATTAAATCTGTCGTTACAGAGCTTAGGACCTGTTATGTTGGTTGTTTTTGCCTTGTATATGTTATCTGTTGGTGTCGAGTGGTGGTGGTACGGTCGTCGATTTTCTCAGCTTTCGGAGTCACATGCCGGGAAATACCTGTTTTTGGATAACATCTTGTTTATCTTTCAATCCTTGGCCTGTTTGGGAATCGGCTATTTATTGCTTCAGTTCATCAGCAGTTTTTGGGCAAGACTTCTTATGGTCATATCGTTCTCGTTTATCGTCGTTATGCAATTCATCTTGTTTTTGTATTTTGGCGAATCGAGAAATTTGCTTGGGGCTGATATGTTCTATTATAGTTCGGAAGAGATGAAGCAAATTTTGGAGGCCAGTGGTATGTTGAGCTTTACCAATATTGCTTTACTTTTATTATTGATCGTAATTTCTTGGGTTCCCCTTTGGGTAGCCAATAAACAGACATTCAAAAAGGCTTATGCGAGTATTGCACTGTTATCTTTGGGGATCATATCGTTTTTTGTCTCCTCGGCTTCGCTTTTGGGGGGGAGCTCCGAAAAAGATGAATTCGTCGCCAATGCAAGCCGGAGTAAGTGGCGTTATTTTTTCGATTCCAATTTCACTAATTACGTGGATGAGCACCCCGGGATGCTCGCTATGTTCAATAAAGACGACGATGATGCAAAAGTGGTAGATACTAGATTTCCCTTTTTGAAAAAAGAGGATACTAAAGATTTCCTAGGGGCATACATGCAGAAAACGGCGAAAGTACCCAATTTGGTCATTCTTGTTATTGAGGGTTTAGGACATGCCTATAGTGCCGAAAGTGGCTATATTGGCAACTTTACACCTTTTATAGGTACATTGAAGCAACAGTCTTTGTATTGGGATAATAATATGAGTTCCTCGGGTCGGACATTTTCCGTTTTGCCGACCATAACAGGTTCGTTGCCTTTTGCAACACATGGATTCCTGGAACAAGACACCTTGCCTGACAACTTTAATCTATTTAATATTTTGAAGAGTAATGGATTCAATACTGGGTTTTTCTATGGCGGTCATTCTAATTTTGATTTCATGAAAAAGTTCATGGATTATAATAAAATAGATATGCTCATGGACCAAGCCGCATTCGGACCTCCTTATAAAAAATTACCCGAAAAGGGTGGGGAGAGCTGGGGATATGAAGATCAAGCTGTCTTTAGCAAACTTCTTGAAGTACAGAAGGTACAGGAACACCCTTATTTCCATGTTCTTTTGACACTATCAACCCATAATCCGTTTTTGATTAATAATGCGGCTCATTATGAGCAACTATTTGATCAACGTATCGCAACATTGAACCTTACACCCGAACAAAAAAAGTGGGCTTTGGAAAACCGTACCCAGCTTGTTTCGGTGCTGAATCTAGATGATGCGATGGAGCAGTTCTTTAATGAATATAAAAAGAGACCAGATTTTGCAAATACTATTTTTGTCATAACTGGGGACCACGCGATGCCTGAGATACCCTTGCAAAGCAAAATCGATCGTTATCATGTTCCACTGTTGATTTATTCACCACTTTTGAAAGGGCCAAAGACTTTTCATCATTTTGTTAGCCATTTTGATGTCGCCCCTTCCATATTGGCCTACTATCGCGAGAATTTTGGGATGAAAACTCCTACACAAGTTACCTGGATCGGTCAGGGGCTTGACAAGGGCGCTTCAGCTCAGGGTGATGGCATAGCCATGATGCAGAGTAAAAATCAATTGATAGATTTTGTAAAGGGCAGTTACCATCTTTCCGACGGACAACTGTATAAACTGGATGGAATACTCAATGAAGATGCCACCGCGGATAATGCGAAAGAAGAATTGTCCAAGCGCTTTGAATTATTTAAGCGCAAGAACAAACTCTTTTATACCCAGAAGCGACTTCTTCCAGACAGTGTGTATACAAATTACTTTAATAGAACAAAGAAGAACTAGAATTTTCGAATATAACCAAGGATGATGTCCAATTGATTTCCTTTCTCTTTTGGCCTGAATTCTTGGTTATAATAGGTGCCCGAAATTGAAAATAGGTTACTTTGTTTCACCGAGAAGTTATACTCGGCACCTACTTTGAATGTCTTTAATTTATAGGAAGCGTTGTCCAATAGATTATTTCGGTTTTCTTCGGGGCTCAGACCCGTTCCGGCACTAAATCCGAAGTAATCGTTTGCTCCTTTTGTATAATAGCGGACTGTTCCGGTATAGGATTGGGAAATATTCTTTTCGCCCGGTGTAAGATAAGTCCTCAGATTGAACCAAAAGTTTTGGTAATATTTTCCGACTGAAGCCGTGTACATCCAGATGTTGTCGCTAAAATAAAGCTGACGATATCCGATCTCTCCCTCAAAGCTGTTCGGAAGATTGGCATAGAGAGACACGCCAGTTCTATATTTCGCAAAAATCCCTACATTATTGGAGTATCCAGCACCTACATATAGGTAAAATATCTTTGAAAGACGCGGATAAGCCTCCATCTCGAATTGTACGCCGTTTTCTGCAAATTTATTTGCATAGTTGGTCCTGAAAATAACTGACCCTATGGGGGTTGCCCGCTTATAACTTAAGCCTACAATGTGCCAATTATGATCAAACTGTTTGTCAAAATAGACGAAGTTGTAGGTCAGACCGATTGCGTTTTTAGCCGTATATTCTTCAATACTTTTTGCCAGTGCTCGAGCTTCTGTGTTTTTAGGATTAATTGCCAATAAACGATGAATTGCCTTTTCGGCAGCTTCATAATGATCATTGCCATAACTAATTTTACCTTTTAACAGAAGTAGATCCTGCGACTGCGGATGTAGGCTAAGCCCTTTGTCTGTAATTGCAATAGCTTTGTCAGTCTGATCATTCCAATATTCCAATGAGGCATAGGCTAAAAAGAAATCTTCATCACTTGTATTCTTTTTGTCCAGTTCTGTGAAGATGGTTCTTGCCGAATCAATTTTGTCCGACCAGGTATAAAGCCGTCCGAGAAAGATACTGATATCCGAGTAATCCGGTGCTTGAAGTAGCGCCTGTTTGGATAATTGAATGGCTTGCGGATAATCTTTTGAATCAAAGGCTACCTTTCGCGCTTTTACAAAGAGATCGTCAGCAGTGAGTTTCGTCTCTTGCGCAATTGAAAATAAGGGTAATAAAGAGAGGGAGAGTAATGGATAAATTACTTTTTTCATTCCAGATCGTAAAGTTGACATTTAAGCTTGCTAATATATAAACTAAAATTAGCAAATTTTGTTTGTCTGCTTTTGTTTTAAAATAAATTTTTGAGCTCTTTTAAAGCGTTCTATCTCTTTTTGCGGAACGCCTTCCGAAATAATCCTTAGAAGGAGAGTTTCGAAAAACGCCAATGGAATGTGTCAACAACCGTTAACTGGTTGCTGTCTACGGGTAATCCGGTTATTATTTTAAGCACCTGCATGGCCATCATACTGCCGATAATACCGGGTAAAGGACCCAGCACCCCATTTTTATCGCAATTTGGAACCTGTTCCGGATCGGGGGGCGTTGGAAAGATATCCAATAGGTTTTTACTACCCTGATAGTTAAAGACAGCCAGCTGTCCTTCAAAACCATAGATGCTACCGTACACCAAAGGTTTATCGAGTTGTAGGCACGTATGATTAAGCAGGTAGCGTGTTGTAAAGTTATCACAGCAATCGACAATGATATGATAGGGAGCGAGCAATGCTAGCGCGTTGTCTGCATCTATTTTTACCTGAAAGGGCTCAAAATCAATTGTACTATTGTGTTGCCGTATATAGGCTGTGGCACTTTCTGTTTTTGCCTGGTGTATATTATCTTCGGAATGAATGATCTGTCTATTTAGATTGTGGATTTCAACCCTGTCAAAATCAACCAGGCCAAGTTTGCCTATACCAGCCGCGGCTAAATATTGAACGACAGGGCTCCCGAGTCCGCCCGCACCGACGACCAATACCTTGGCATCCATAATCTTCCGTTGTCCGGCAACGCCGATCTCTTCAATAAAAATCTGTCTGCTATAGCGATCAAAAATGTTATTTTTCATGTATTTAACGTACTATACCCGCATAATTGCTCTCCCAGTCTTTCATCACTGGAGAATAGCCCATCTTTCGGATTTGATTTTTTATTGTTTCCATATCTCTTTCATCACTTACTTCAAATTGTTCCAAAGCTTGCGGATCAACAACATAGCCTCCCGGATTGGTTTTCGAAGCGGCACTCATGGTCGTTACGCCAATAGGTATGATATGATCCCTGAAGGTTTCGTTCTCTCGGGTCGAAATGGAGATTTCTAAATTTTCATTCCACAGGCGGTATGCACAGATCAACTGCAGTAGATCGCGGTCTGCCAAATGAAAATTTGGCTCAACAGAACCTGCGGCTGGTCGCAGGCGTGGAAAGGAAATCGAATAGCGTGTTTGCCAATATCGTTTTTGTAAATAGGCGATGTGTGCCGCGGTGAAAAAGCTGTCCACCCGCCAGTCCTCCAGCCCAAGTAATACGCCCAGTCCGATTTTATGGATTCCCGCCCGGCCTATACGGTCAGGCGTATCCAAACGATAGTCAAAATTGGACTTTTTTCCTTTCGGATGATATTGTTTGTAAACTTCGCGATGGTAGGTTTCCTGATAGACCAATATTGCATAGACTCCGGCTGCCTGCAGTAATCGGTACTCGGATTCTTCCAGTGGCTGCACTTCAATGGATATCTGTGAAAAATGAGGTTTTAAAAGCCGAATAGCATTTAGGAAATAAGTGATCTCGACAGTTTTGTTGGCTTCTCCGCTGACCAGTAAAATGTGGTTGATTCCCATGGCTTTGAGTGCCATTGCCTCTAGTAATAGTTCGGTGTTGCTCAGCGTTTTGCGTTTGATTTTATTGTCCATGCTAAAACCGCAATATGTACAGATGTTTTGGCACTCATTGCTCAGGTAAAGCGGGGCATAGAGCTGTATGGTTTTACCGAAACGACGTTGCGTGATTTGTTGGGTTTTTTGTGCCATTTGCTCCAGATATGGTGCTGCAGCCGGTGAGATGAGCGCTCTAAAGTCAGCGATTGTTAAATGGTCTTTTTCTAACGCATGTTGTACATCCTGATCGGTAGCGTCATAAATCTGTGCATGGACCTCATCCCAGGAGTATTCATCGCGTATCATTTTGAAATCTGTCATAGTGAATTATCAGTCAAATAAAAATGAAGTTAGGGGGCTCGAAGCGATTGCGTGGGAGCCTATCTTTCCCAATCCGGCCTCATAAGCTTTCCGTCCAGCGATAACGGCCTCTCTGAAAGCTTCGGCCATACGTATCGGATTATTAGAGACTGCAATTGCCGTATTGACAAGCACCGCATCAGCTCCGATTTCCATGGCTTTAGCGGCATCGGAAGGCGCTCCGATTCCAGCGTCTACGACCACTGGGACATTACTTTCCTCAATAATAATTTCGAGAAAGTCCAAGGTACGCAGCCCTTTATTGCTTCCAATAGGGGCACCTAAAGGCATAACGACAGCTGTGCCTGCATTTTCTAAACGTTTACAAAGTACCGGGTCTGCGTGAATATAGGGCATGACGACGAAACCCAATTTAGCAAGTGATTCGGTTGCGCGTAAGGTTTCAATAGGATCGGGCAGCAGATAACGTGGGTCGGGATGAATTTCCAATTTCACCCAGTTTGTTTCCAGTGCTTCGCGAGCAAGTTGAGCCGCAAGTACTGCTTCTTCAGCTGTTCGTGCTCCCGAAGTATTGGGAAGCAAATGGATTGCCGCCAGATCGAGCGCACTGATGAGACTGTCGTCTGAGCCGGTCTGGTCGATTCGTTTGAGGGCGACGGTGACCAATTGGGAAGCCGAAGCCACAATGGCAGCGCTCATTTCCGTGAGATTACCGAATTTGCCCGTACCGAGAAATAATCTGGATTCAAATACGCGATCGGCTATATGTAGGTTGCTCATAGTAAAATTTTATTGATGGATGAAACAATGTTTGGAGTCTTGGTTACGATTCCCGAGAGTGCTACACCGTAGACGCCAATTTCTAATAGATGTTGGATATCTTCAAGTTGGCTTATACCGCCAATTGCGAATATTGGAATAGGGGTTAGGCCTTCTCGGCGGACTTGTTGGATGATGTTTTCATATCCTGCAATCCCCAGTAGGGGACTTAGTTTTTGTTTTGTCGTGGTATAGTTGAATGGCCCGAGCCCGATATAGTCACAATGTTCACTCATTCTTTGCTTTACATTGGCAAAGCTATTGGCTGTACCGCCGATTATTTTTCCTGCACCCAATAGGTGCCGGGCAGCTGCTACACTGCAGTCGTCCAGTCCCAAGTGCACCCCATCAGCGTCTACAGCCGCTGCAAGCGAAGGATGGTCATTGATGATACAGCTGGCACCAAATTCGGAACAAGCCTGCCTGATCTCTTCGGCGAGCGCATAAAGATCTTTTTCCTCGGCTTCCTTCCATCGGATCTGTATCCATTTGGCCCCCGCATCCAGCGCTTTCAGCATGTTGTTTTTTTGTTCCCTTATAGTTTTACCTTGTGAGATATATTGGAGTCTTTCCATAGTTTTTGTTTGCATGCAATAAAATTTTGAATAGGATCCCGATGTTTCCATAAAGTGCCATATAAGGCAATCCCATCTGCACCTTGCTGCATCGGAATAAGACAGTTGTCTTGGTTTATCCCTCCAAGACCGATGAGACGAACAGCAAAGTTGGCGCGTGACGGGAGTTGACCTAGTCTTGCATTATGCGTTCCATACCCCACTTTTGAGATGCTCGGAAATAATGGACTGAAAAAAGCATAGGCCCAACGTTCATCAAGGCTATTGAATTGATCAATATCATGCACAGATGTTGAACAGATTGTTGTAGGTCCCAGTTGATTTGCAGATCCATGCAGTCTACTTTTATCGTTCAGGTGGATTCGTGCAATCCCAAGCTCAGCCGATAGATGCGCATGTGAGTGTAGAACCAATCTGTCGCGGTATATAGGAGCTATAGTTTCTATATATCGCGACATTTGTAAGTCTGTAAAATGATACTTACGCAAATGCAGAATATCAAGACCTTCTTTAAACAACGCTGCTATAATCGCCTGTTCAGAACGGATTGTTTCTGCTGCTGTCAATGCAATAATCATGAATAGATCTCTTTTCCTTGTGCGATGAATTCCTGTGATTTTTCCAGCATCCCCTGGGCGGCACTATCCCTGATTTCCTGCGTTATTTTCATCGAGCAAAATTTGGGACCGCACATGGAGCAGAAGTGCGCAACTTTAGCCGCATCTGCCGGCAATGTTTCGTCATGATATTCCCGTGCGGTATCTGGATCAAGGGAAAGGTTGAATTGATCTTCCCATCTGAATTCGAATCTGGCTTTACTCAAGGCGTTATCACGATATTGTGCACCAGGGTGTCCTTTGGCTAAATCGGCCGCATGGGCAGCTAGTTTATAGGTGATTACACCATCTTTGACATCTTTTTTATTTGGTAGACCCAGGTGTTCTTTTGGGGTAACATAGCAAAGCATTGCACAGCCATACCAACCGATCATAGCCGCTCCAATGGCGGATGTGATATGGTCATAGCCTGGAGCAATATCTGTTGTTAAGGGACCTAAGGTATAAAATGGCGCTTCGTCACAACAGGCCAATTGCTTGTCCATATTCTCTTTGATCAATTGCATAGGAACATGTCCTGGCCCTTCGATCATCACCTGAACATCATGTTTCCAGGCGATTTTGGTGAGTTCGCCCAGGGTTTCGAGCTCCGCAAATTGAGCTGCATCGTTTGCATCTGCAATAGCTCCGGGGCGAAGACCGTCGCCAAGTGAAAAGGCCACATCATATTGTTTCATAATTTCGCATATTTCCTCAAAATGGGTATAGAGAAAATTTTCTTTGTGATGAAAAAGACACCATTTGGCCATGATAGAGCCGCCTCTGGAGACAATTCCAGTAACTCGGGATGCCGTGAGATGGATATAACGAAGCAATACGCCGGCGTGTATGGTAAAGTACGAAACACCCTGTTCGGCCTGTTCAATCAAGGTATCTTTGAATATTTCCCAGGTAAGATCCTCGGCCACCCCCTTTACTTTTTCGAGCGCCTGATAGATCGGTACTGTACCGATTGGGACTGGCGAGTTACGGATAATCCATTCGCGGGTTTCGTGAATATTTTTGCCAGTGGATAGATCCATGATGGTATCAGCCCCCCAACGACAGGCCCATACCGCTTTCTCAACTTCTTCCTCTATGCTTGAACTTACGGCGCTATTGCCAATATTGGCATTGATTTTAACAAGAAAGTTGCGTCCGATAATCATGGGTTCACTTTCAGGGTGATTAATATTATTGGGTATGATCGCTCTTCCGGCGGCGATTTCTTCACGGACAAATTCTGGTGTAATAGCTTTATCATGTGTTCTCGCACCAAAGTTTTGCCCCCGATGCTGATGATCCATTCCAGGGGTACTGGCTTCCAACTGCTCAATACGTTGGTTTTCCCGGATAGCAACATACTCCATTTCCGGGGTAATGATGCCTTGCTTTGCATAATGTAATTGGGTGACATTCTTGCCGGCAGAGGCTACTTTCGGTTTGTGGCTATAGGCAAATCGGAGTTCGTCCAACGTTGGATCAGAAAGTCGTTTTTGTCCATATTCAGAGCTGATGCCAGCCAACTGTATGACATCCTGACGATCCAAGATCCACTGCTCGCGAAGGCGAGGGAGTCCTTTGCGGATATCGATATGGATGGTGTCATCTGTATAAGGCCCAGAAGTATCATAGATTGTTACCGGTGGATTAATTTCGATCTGTCCATTCGTTAATTTGGTTGGGCTCAAGGAGATTTGACGCATAGCGACTTGAATAGGAAATAGTTTTCCGGCTACAAAAATTTTCTTTGCATTTGGAAAGGGGGATTGCGTAATTGTGTCAGCTGTCATTTTTTCTGTACTGTGGTGAATTACTCGGTTGATTTTTTTTGAAAGGCTAGCCGCCTTGAGATGCAGTGATTAAGATAATCTGATCAAAAGGTTTAAGTGTTGTCGTAGCCCAGTCCTTTTTGGGGATGACTTGGTTGTTGATGGCTACAGCCACACCCTGGGTTTTGCCAGATAATTCCAAAAGTAACAAGCCTTCTAGTGAAGTAAGTGCGGGATCGAAAAATCGAATTTGATGGTTTATTGTAAGTTCCATTCCTTAATTTTTTTTGGTAAAACTTTAGGAATGGCTACACAAAGGCGCAGCAATGCACCTTGTAGACAGCTCACTTTTCCCTACGCCAGTATGATCCGGATCAGGTTCTAAGGGTAAAATCTCAGCCTGCATGAGCAGACACCCCTAAAGTTGCGACTAATATAAGGTTATTTTTATGAAAGTTGCAAGAATTTATTTTGCTGCCTGAGGTATATCGTGCAGGAAAGTACAGGTCACCATGTGGAAAATATTTGATATATTAGATTTTTAAATCAGCTAAAACAATTTAACAACCACCAAGAATAGTATCTTTTCATGCGTAGGATTTTATTGACAATACTGTTGTGTATAACGAACAGCACTTATGCCCAACCTAAAAGCAACTGCATCGCGGTACAGTTGACATGCGAACGTCTGGTCAATCCATTGGGTATCGATGCAACCCAGCCGAGACTTAGCTGGCGACTTGAGGACCAACGTAATGGTGCGGTACAACAGGCTTATCAGATCCTTTTAGGGCAAGATTCGCTGGCACTACTGAAGGAGACGAAAAATAGCTGGGATAGTGGCAAACAGCTCAGCTCGTCCATGTTAGTGACCTATAACGGCGCACAGTTAAAGCCACAGACCACGTATTTCTGGAAGGTTAAAGTATGGGATAAGGATGGTATATCAACAAGTTCTAAAATAGCATCGTTCGAAACTGGAATGATGGGAATGGACCTTTGGAAAGGAAAATGGATTAGCGACAATAAGGATATTCATGCGCGAGAAACGCCTTATTTTAGAACAGAATTTAAGATAAATAAGCCGATAAAGTCTGCACGCGCGTATATTGCCACAGCAGGGCTATATGAACTTTCCATGAATGGTCAACGCGTAGGAGACCATCGCCTGGATCCAATGTATACTCGATTCGACCGGCGTACATTATATGTCGTGACGGACGTAACCCAGCAGCTCCAACAAGGAGAGAACGCTATTGGCGTTGTTTTGGGGAATGGCTGGTATAATCACCAACCACTGGCGGTTTGGAACTTTGATAAAGCACCGTGGCGGGCCCGACCAACATTCTGTTTAGAGCTGAAAATCGTTTATACAGATGGTACAGTAGAAACTATTGTTTCAGATAAGCAGTGGAAAACAGCTTCGGGACCAATTACTTATAATAATATTTACACTGGTGAGCATTATGATGCAAGACTGGAAATACCCAACTGGGACAAACCTAAATATGATGATTCAACTTGGCAGGTTGTTCAGTATAGAAATGCGCCATCTGCACATATCGTTTCCCAACAGATGGTACCGATTCGGCTCGTGAAGTCCTATAAGCCCAAATCAGTGACAAAGATAGACCAACGTACTTATGTTTTCGATATGGGCCAAAATATGGCTGGGATTACAAAAGTTAAAGTCAAAGGAGCTGCAGGGACTATGCTACGTATCAAGCACGGTGAACGATTGTCGGCAGATGGGCGTCTTGACCTGTCCAATATTGATGTTTATTATCGGGGCGATAAGGAAAAGGAGCCCTTTCAAACGGACATTCTTACCTTAAGCGGTCGTAATGATGAGTTTATGGCAAAGTTCGGTTACAAAGGATTTCGTTACGTCGAAATTAGTAGTAGTGCGGCAATTGCATTGGATAGTTCGGCTGTGACCGCTTATTTTATGCATAGTGATGTGCCCGCCATTGGACAGCTCAAGACGTCATCAGCGTTGGTCAACAAACTATGGGAAGCGACCAACAATGCCTACTTGTCCAATTTGATGGGCTATCCGACAGACTGTCCGCAGCGCGAAAAGAACGGTTGGACAGGGGATGGGCACCTTGCGATTGAAACAGCTTTGTACAATTTTGACGGGATAACAGTTTATGAAAAATGGATGGCGGATCATCGTGATGAGCAACAGGAGAACGGTGTCTTACCCGATATTATTCCAACTGGGGGATGGGGTTATGGTACAGCGAATGGTTTGGATTGGACAAGTACCATTGCCATCATTCCCTGGCAGATCTATCAGTTTTATGGAGACCCACGTGCATTAGAAGAATGCTATCTTAATATCAAACGCTATGTCGATTATGTCGACGGAATCAGCCCATCTGGGTTGACCACTTTTGGGCGTGGAGACTGGGTGCCAGTGAAGTCACAGTCGAATCTGGAGTTGACCTCCTCGGTTTATTTTTATGTGGATGCGACCATCTTGGCTGCTACGGCTAAATTGTTTGGATACACAGCAGATCAAAAAAAATATGAACTGCTGAGCAGAAAAATTAAGACGGCCATCAACGCTAAATTTTTAGATGCTTCCAAGGGTATTTATAGCAATGGAACACAGACTGAACTGAGTGTTCCACTCTATTGGGGTGTGGTACCTGACGAAATGAAAGCCCGGGTTGCAGCCAACCTGAATAAGAAAGTGGAAGAGACCAACTTTCACTTAGATGTAGGAGTATTGGGTGCAAAAGCATTATTGAATGCGTTAAAAGATAACGGTTATGCAACGACAGCCTATAAGGTTGCGGTACAAGATACTTATCCGTCTTGGGGATGGTGGATTGTAAATGGCGCAACAACATTGTTGGAGAACTGGGATTTAAAAGCAACCCGTGATATTTCAGACAACCACATGATGTTTGGCGAAATCGGTGGTTGGTTTTTTAAATCTATCGGCGGGATTCTGCCAGATCCTAAACAACCTGGATTTAAACATGTGCTCTTAAAACCCATCTTCCCCCAGGAACTGAAAGAATCTTCTATTTCTTATGATTCACCCTACGGTAAAATTGTTTCCGAATGGAAGTTAAAGGATAAAAAGATTGTTTATGATATCCAAATACCCGCAAATGCCACGGCGACATTTTATCCGCCGGATAATGTTAGCATTAGCAGTAGGGATGTCGTCCAATTGGACGCTGGTAAACATAGGCTGGAGCTGGAACTCAAGTAATCATAGGCTCCGATCTGTTGTTTTATTGCCCCGACCGTTGGTATTATGCTCTTATCATGTTATGTATTAGAGTGCTTTTGTAAGTTTACCGAGCTGTTTTAATTTTAAAGCGAGTTCATTGCTCCAGGGTAAACCAATACAGAGACGCATGCAATGGTGAAATTGATCCTGTAAGGTGAAAATCCGCCCCGGTGAAATGCTGATCTGTAGTTTAAGCGCATAGTTATATAGCTTGCCTGTATCGATGTGTTTTGGAAACTCGACCCATAGGGCAAGTCCACCCTGTGGACGGCTAATTTTAGTGCCTTCCGGAAAATGGGCCGAAATGATGGCAGCGTAGCGCTGGTAGTTTTCCGTTAATGATCTACGAAGTTTACGCAGGTGGTTTTCATACTTTCCGGTTAATAGAAAATTTCCAACCGCCTCATTGATGATCGCCGTAGATGACAGGGAATGGATCAGTTTTAGTTTGATAATCTGTTCTTTGTATTTTCCAGGAGCAACCCATCCGACACGGAAGCCTGGAGCCAACGTCTTTGAAACGGATCCACACCAGAGGACATTGCCATCCCGGTCAAAAGATTTGCAACATTTGGGGCGTTGCGTGCCAAAATGGAGGTCGCTGTAGGTGTCATCTTCGATTAGCGGAATTTGGTGTTTTGACAACAATGCCACAATTTCCCTCTTATGCTCATCCGGCATGCAATAACCCAAAGGGGTGTTAAAATTGGGGACCAGTAAACAGACTTTAATTTGGGGCAACAGATTTTTGAGGGCTTCAATGTCTATTCCTATGATGGGGTCCGTAGCTATTTCCAGCAACTTAAGCCCTAGACTGACGGCAAGTTGGAGGATACCCGGATAGCAGGGGCTTTCCAGAGCCAGTGTATCTCCAGGTTTGGTTAAGGCCATCAGACACAAAACTAAAGCATTCATACAGCCGTTGGTGGTAACGACATCATCTTCATTTAGATTTCCACCCCAGGCCAATGAACGTACGGCCACCATACGACGTAATTTTATATTGCCTTGCAAGGGTTCATATGCTGTGCCACCATCGCTGAGCTCCCGTGTAGCGAGGACGATTTCTTTTTTTAATTTTGCGGTAGGTAGGAGACTTCCGGAAGGAACACCGATTGAAAATAAGGTTAAGTCGCGACGTCCCATGGTTGAATACACCTTATTCATCAATTGATCCGGTTCTCTGTTGTTGGCGATTGGAATAGGTTGACTGGCTGCCGCCAACGGAAGTTGCAAATAGTTTGGAGGACTAACGAAGTAGCCGGATTGGGGCTTGGACTGTATAAGAGAACGTTCTTCCAACGCTAGAAATGCCCTTTTTGCGGTATTTATACTGATACCGTGTTCAGCGCTTAGCTTCCTCACCGAAGGTAGTTTTTCGCCAGCTTTTAAGACGCCTGATTTAATCTTATTGGCAATATTGTCTGCTATTTCATTATACAAATAATCTTTTTTCATCAAATTAGGATTAGTGTTCGTCTTTAAAGGTAACTGTGTCCATTGAATTATCAAAAACTGTGACTGTGCTTAATTCTTGTAATGGACGAACTTTGTGTAAAAGATTGATACATGGCGCAATTAAGTATAAGTAAATTACAGGAAAATACAACAAGCGGTTGGTTAAATGGTTTTATTGGTGTGGTATTATTTAGTGGTTCGTTGCCGGCAACACGCATGGCGGTTTTAGCTTTTGACCCTGTATTTGTTACATTAGCAAGGGCTTCCATTGCAGGCATATTGGCACTGATAACATTGATGGTTTTTAAGGAAAAACGTCCAGAAAGAAAGCAATTGGGGTCGCTATGCATCGTGGCAATAGGATGTGTCGTTGGATTTCCCTTACTGAGCGCTTTGGCTCTGCAGCACATCACGTCCGCGCATTCCATCGTTTTTATCGGTATTTTGCCCGTATCGACAGCCGTATTTGGTATTATACGCGGTGGCGAGCGTCCGAAGCCAATCTTTTGGCTGTTCTCTGCTCTAGGGAGTCTACTGGTGATCGGCTATGCGCTGGCACAAGGACTAACAGCCTCACCTTTAGGCGACGTTTTAATGATTTTATCGGTCATTCTCTGTGGTTTGGGCTATGCTGAAGGTGCAAAATTGACCAAGACGCTAGGGGGCTGGCAGGTCATTTCCTGGGCCTTGGTTTTGTCGCTGCCGTTGATGTTGCCACTTACCTTTGTCTACCTTCCATCGTCTTTTGACACTGTGCCTATCGGGGCCTGGGCCAGTTTAGCCTATGTGTCGATGTTCAGTATGTTTATTGGCTTTGTTTTTTGGTATAAAGGACTCGCCCAAGGTGGCACGGCGACCATCGGACAATTACAGTTACTCCAGCCTTTTTTCGGTCTGGCTTTAGCCGCCGGGCTTCTTCATGAACAAGTCGGTGTTGGCATGCTGGCCGTAACAGTTGCTGTTATTCTTTGTGTCGTTGGAACGAAGAGATTTGCCCGATAAATGCATTAGAAAAAAGAGAACTGGATTATAGGCTCTCTCGGAAAACGATAAATTTATTAACTTTAACTTTTAGGGTGTCATTCGAGGCGTATTTGATCGAATGATGTGTATTTATCTTGTATTGGCAAAGACAACAGCGTATGATTTTACCGTTTGAACCTTATAATCCGATATGGAAAGCGAATTTTGACAGTATTCAACATGAACTTTTTACGTTGTTGAAACCAATAAAGTCGAGGGTTGATCACATAGGCAGTACGGCCGTTGAGGGATTGTCTGCCAAACCAATCATTGAAATATTGATCGGTTTAGAGGAAGAAAACGATCTTGATCGCATTCCGCTCCTGTTGCGGGACAAGTGCTATGTATATTATGAAAAATACAACGAGGATATGCCTTATAGACGTTTTTTTATCGCCCTGATTGATCGTCCTGAAGTATTAGGATTACCAGAGCAAATCGCACCTGGCGATGAAATTCCAGCACGATTGCATGACCATTCGTTACGAGTAGCACATATCCATAGCATACCCTTGCAATCAAAACACTGGTTGCGCCATATAGCCTTTCGCGATTATCTGCGTGCACATGACGAAGTAAGAGATCAGTATCAGGCAATCAAAGAAAAGTTGGTGTTACAGCAATGGAAAGATGGCAACGACTATAATAATGCGAAAGATGAATTTTTGAAAGAGCATGAAGCAAAAGCTGTGGAATGGTACAATAGTGGAATGATACAATAAAGGTTGCGGAACAATAGAATCGTATTATAATGAGAACCTTGGACAAAGCAGCGTGGATGCATCGGATTAAATTGGTAAGACATTAAGGTTATACTAGCTAGATTTAGGTATGAATACATTATTGGAAGAATTTGAGCATATTATTCAGAAGTTTTCTTCGCAAATTTTGGAAATAAATGATGACGATTTTAATCGCAAATTAGAACCAGATAAATGGAGCAAAAAGGAGATTCTGGGTCATCTAGTCGATAGCGCTTTTGTTAATTACCAACGGTTTATAAGAGCTCAATTTGAAGAAAATCCAAAAATATACTATGATCAGGTAGCCTATTGTGCATCTGCAGGTTACCAACATGCTGAGACCGAGAAATTATGCAATTTATGGCGATCGGTAAACGAACAATTGTTGTTTTTGTTTAAGCAGGTAATTGCGAACAAATTGATTCAAAGGACTTGTAATGACCATAGCCTCGAATTTTTGATGCTTGACTATGTGGTGCATTTGAAGCATCACAGAAATCAGATTTTGTCCGAATGAAAAAATTTAGGAAAGGATAGCATGAGAGCTCTTTGTTCAGGCATCAATAAATTTAATAGTCCATAAAAAATAAGGGATGGAGATACGGAAATTGAAAGCGGGAGATAGTGCTGACTTGTTAAATGCAATTAATGGAGCTTTTGCCGACTATATTGTACCATTTCAGTTAGACGCATTGCAATTGGAGTCGAAGATCAGAGGCGAGGATATTTTAATGGACTTGTCAGTTGGTGTTTTTGACGGAATACAACTGGTAGCTTTTATTATGCATGGCATGCGAGAAATTGAGGGTAGTAAAGTGATCTACAACGCTGGTACAGGTGTTTTGCCCGCCTATCGGAACAGCGGATTAGTCGGTGAAATGTACAGATTTATGCAGCCATATTTCAGAGAGTATCGCGTGAAAAAATTACTATTGGAAGTGATAGAAAGTAATCGACGTGCTATTCGGGTATATGAAAAAAATGGTTTTGTTAAAGGCCGTAGATTACTGTGCTTTGGAGGAGAACTTCATGTAAAGATGGGTGCTTTATCTGGCAGAACACAGCCTATCCGTATACAGTCTATCCATGATTTTTCTTGGGATATTTTGCAGTCTTTTTGGGATGTTGAACCCAGCTGGCAAAATAGAAGTGAGCGTAGTGAATTAATTCAGCTTAAAGGGGTGGGGGCATTTATTGGCTCCGATTTGGTGGGATATATCTTGTTCAATTCGTCCAATAGGCGGATCTACCAAATTGCGGTAGCACGGCAGCATAGGCGGAAAGGTATTGCAACACAGCTTTTATCCGAGCTGAAAGTGTTTGTGTCCAGCGCAAAGGTACAAATTACTAACGTTGATGAAAAAGCCAAAAACTTGCAACTATTTCTACAAAGACAAGGCCTGGTCAACACAATCAACCAGATTGAAATGGTCAAGATGATTTTCTGATAATATCAATTAAAAATTAAAGTATTTCATTTACGATCAATAATTGTGAAAACAAATGTTGTTGTAAAAGTGTTGTTTAACAAAAGGTTAGATAGGATGTGCTATTAAACTGTCCATTATAATTCTATTTACTGGTGTAATTTTACCATCCCTCGGAAAAGACGCTCTTCAACAATTTAAACGACACTAATTTTTAAAACATATGAAATCGAAGTCATTTTTAATCGCAATTGTCTCAAGCTTATTGTTGTTGGCTTGTAGCACTTCAACAAGGATAACAGATATCTATAAAAATAGAGACCTTACTCCCAAACAATACCAAACAATATTCATTATTGCAATGACAAACCACGCTAAAGCAAAGGAGGTCATTGAATCCAATTTGGCAGAAGCAGCTTCCATGCATGGCTACAAGGCTATTAAAAGCAGCGACGTTTTTAAACGGACGTTTACCAAAGATGAAAGTCAAAACAAAGATTTAGTGATGAAAGCAGTACACAGTTTGAATGCAGATGCCATTTTCACTGTTACCCTGATCGACAAAGCCAGCGAGACCCGATATGTACCGGGAAATGGGCCTTATATGCCTTATCCGAGATTTGGTTGGTATGGTAATTTTTGGAGCTATTACTCCCATTGGTACCCAATTGCATACGATCCTGGTTATTACACGACGGATAAAATGTACTATCTGGAAAGCAATCTATATGATGTTAGCTCCGAACAACTGCTTTGGAGTGTACAGTCTGAAACGATCAACCCTTCCAGCTTAGCAGATTTTTCTAAAAGTTATACAAAGGCGCTCGTAAAAGCATTGGAAAAGGATATTGCTGCTAAATAGCCATTGATAAAAAGTATGCTTTAAAAGCTAGCTTCAATTTAAATAATGTATTTGTGTAAAAATATTCTTTATAACACCGATTCAGTACCTCGTAAAGGTGTTTTATGGTGTAATAATAAACTAAATTGCATTAATATTGTTATATTGGCAAGCAATAAAGTTAGCTCAAATCAGATGAGGTACAAATTATATAGAGAACAGCAATTGACCTGCGATATGGATACCGCATGGGCATTTTTTTCGTCACCCATGAATCTTTCAGAAATTACTCCAAAAGATATGGGTTTTGTAGTCACCTCAGACTGTGATCAACAAGAAATTTTTGAAGGAATGATCATCGATTATTTGGTATCTCCGATTCTTCGGTTTCCGCTGAAGTGGAAGACCAAAATAACGCAGGTGGAAAAGAATAAAAGTTTTACTGATTTCCAACTAAAGGGACCTTATGCCTATTGGAGTCATTTTCATGAATTTATCCCAAACGAAAATGGGGTACTCATGAAAGACAGGGTTGATTATGAATTGCCTTTGGGGATTCTAGGCACAATTGCGCACGGAATTTTTGTTAAAAGGAAGTTGGAGCGAATCTTCGATTACCGTCATCAGGTTTTAGAAAAATTATTTAATCAAACTCATAATTAGTGGTAACGAATCTATTGCAGTTCACGTGACCGAAAAGAAAGAAGTAGTTTACAATGAAGAAATTTTATCAAATAAGCAATGGAGTTGCTTTGGTCATCACTGTGATCATTAATTACCTATCCAATACGGGGATTTTTAATGGGGAGACCATGGCAACAATTTCTGCTAAATATCAAAATCTATTTACACCTGCGGGATATGCCTTTTCCATATGGGGTCTCATTTATTTGGGGTTGTTTGGATTTGTAATTTATTTTGGTCCTTTTGTCAGACAGACAAATGAAAAAGATAAAGTAGTTTTAAAAGTCGGATGGTGGTTCTTGATTTCTTGTCTAGCAAATAGTTTATGGGTCATTACCTGGTTGTATGACTATACCTTTTTAACTATTTTATTGATGGTCTTACTTTTTGTGTCGCTATTAAAGATAATTTACTATACACAAACTATTGCGTTTCATGCTGCACGCAGCAAGCGTATATTTCTTAAGATCCCTTTTCAACTTTATGCAGGGTGGATTTCTGTCGCTTTGATTGCCAATATTGCAGCCTATCTGACGAAGATAGGCTGGGGTGGTTTTGGATTGTCAGCTACCATATGGGCTATTATCATGGTTGCAATTGCATTAATCATTCACTTATTGATGATCTGGCAACGTCATTTGCCGGTATTTGGACTTGTCGCCGTATGGGCTTTAATAGCTATTTCAGCTGCTAATAAATTAGTTAATAGTCCGGTGTATACAACGGCTATAATGGCTGCTCTCATTGTTTTGCTAAACGTAATTGTATACTACTATGTTCAATATCGTAAGCGATTGACTGTCTAATGTTTACTTGGTATGATGCTAGGTCATGGTTTGGCAATCGAATTTTAAGCTTTCCATAGTAATGCAGCGAAACCAACTATTATTTTATTGCTGATTTTGCAATCAATAGCTTTTGAAATTCTTTTCCGATAAATGGATTGATGACGTGCTGAAATCCTTTTTGCAATGTAAAGACAGTGATAGTCGCATCAGACTCCGGCGAATAGATCACATCTGTTCCCCACCAACCCCCATGATAGTAGGCGTTGAATCCCATGTCAAAATGATAAATTCCCAAACAGTATTTAGATTTATCCGACGAAAGAACATAGGTATGCATCGCTTCTAGAAGCTTTTTATCCTGAATGATTTTCCCGTTAAATAGATATTGGAAAAACAGGGAAGTCTCTTTGGCTGTTGCTGCGATTCCGCCGCCTCCGTACAGATCCCAGGAAGGATCAATAGCATAAGAGTCCCAGTTGTATTTGTTAGCGTATTGATGGGCGAGTGGCAAGGTGCTTTCAGGATAATGCTCTAAGTTTATAAACCATGTCTTTGTAAGATTTAATTCTTTGTATTTCAGTAAATTTCGAATAGCTGTATAAAATGGCAGATGCGTTTTTTGCTCAATAATCTCGGTGAGGAGCAAATAATTAATATCAGCGTAACTAAACTTTTCCCCGACAGGCTGTGGGCTCCCGATATCGATGGATCTTTTGATCTGCTCGTCTTTTTTCCATTTATATTTAGGATGCTGATTGACGAATTCAAAATAAGCTTCATCTACATAATCTTGAATTCCCGAAGTATGTGACAGCAAGTTCTTTATAGTAATTCCCGCTAGATTATAGCCATCGCTTTCAAATAGGTGACGTGTTTTTTTTGATAATAAATTGGCAATCGGTTGATCAATAGAAAATTCACCTTTTTCTACCAATCTTAGCATTGCTGCAGCAACATAAGGTTTTGTGTTGCTAGCAATCAAAACAGGCTGTTGGTCTTCCAGCGCTTGGTTCGTGCTGGTATCTGCTACTCCTCTTGCATAACTCCAGGAAATATTGTGTTTCGGTGCTTCTACATGAACAATAATCCCGATTGCATCCTTATTTTTATCATAAATAGAATCTATTTTATGCTTAAAAACTGGCTGTAATTGAGCCCATCCGATTAATGGAATAAACATGGTATTTAATAACACGATTTTTTTCATATGTTCTTTTCTAAACGTGTATCTCAGATCCAGAAACTGTCTGAGCATTGCTAAGTATATTTCTTTACTACTTCACTAACAGACGCCACTGCACCTGCGAAAGCATTGATCCTACAGTAGGAGTAACGGATTTTGCTTCCTGTTGCGCTTGTGAAAATAAGAATTAAAATAATAATCTTGATGGTGAAAAATGTAAAATAGCACATCAGTTTTATTTCTTGTCGTATGCAAAGTCTTTTCAATATATAAAATGTTAGATTTATGGTGTAAAAGAAGCTTATCGTAAGGATATGAGAAAAGTAATTGCAGCATTCAATATGACCCTTGACGGGTTTTGTGATCATACAGCAGGCATTCCCGATGAGGAAATACATCTTCATTATACGCATCTATTAAATAACGCTGATGTCATTTTGTATGGTAGGATTACTTATCAGCTTATGGAATATTGGCGGCCTTTTGTAAAAAGTCCCTCAGGTGAAAAATCAATGGATGACTTTGCATTGGCTATCGATAAAATTCCAAAAGTTGTTTTTTCAAATAGCCTGAAAAATATAGACTGGGCAAGTGCAAAATTGGCCGATGGTATACTTAAAGATGAATTATTGAAATTGAAACAGCAATCCGGTAGGGATATTTTGGTTGGGAGTCGAAGTTTAATTGTACAGTTGTTGAATCTCAATTTGATCGACGAATTTCAGCTGTGCATTTATCCAGTTGTTGTAGGACAGGGGCTTTCACTTTTTGAAAATATAATCGATAGAAAAGTTTTTAAATTATTAAAAACAAAGCCTTTTTCTGGCGGATCAGTCCTCTTGTACTATCAATACAGTCCAACACCTACTTGCCTATAAACTATTCCATCGGGAAATATCGGCAACACAGCGGGAAATCCAGATACCTGCAGCTCCTCTGATGAAATTTACATTTGTAATGTAATTTAAAAAGAATTCATTATGAAGTATAAACATTCAATTTTGTGGGCTATAGCAGCATTCCCCTCGCTAATTACCGCTTGCAAAAAAAATGATACTATGCCATCGATGTCGGAGACGACCATCACGATAGAAAATGTATTGGATTCGAAACCATTGGTCGAGTCTGGTCGTTTTAAAAACAATGGTGCTTCGCCAGTGATTATGCCTGGTGAAGCAATTTCAATTAAGTTTTCTGCAGCCAAAGGACAAGCGCTTAGCTTTGCAACGATGTATGGTTGGTCGAATGATTTGTTTTTTGCTCCAGAAGATCCTGGCATAAAGCTGTATCAGGACAATGGAACTCCGGTTGAGGGCGATGTTTCGGTACAGATCAAATTATGGGATAATGGTACTCGTATCAATCAGAAACCAGGCGCAGCTGTAATGCACCCGGGAACCACAGAAACTGCTCCAAAAGCTATTAGCGAAGTAAATGGAACCGATGCACAGGGCAATACTTATGCTGCAGCTTCTACTTTAATGAAGGCAACACTTCATTATGAAGGGAATTCCAATTTTACACTTATAATCACTAATACCTCTGGCGATACGAGCAATCCGACTCCCTTCAGTCCCGGAGTTTGGGCGATTTCATATATCGCAGGAGGCAAGCTGATAAATTCTAATCCATTATTTGAGGCAGGAAAACCAAGTGCAAATGGCATGACAAATATTGCGGAAATGGGAGACAATAGCGTTTTAGGAAATTATATCAATACACAAACAGGTATTTTTACACCATTATCTCCGGTTTTGGTGGTGTTGTATAAAGGCATCGAAAACCCGATATATAAAACCGGTGAAAATGACCTTGGAAAAGGACTGAAAGATTTAGCGCAAAAAGGTGATGCATCAGGCCTGGCGACTTATCTTAAAACACTCGCAGGTGTAAAAGCTGTTTATATCCTTCCGGCTGCTAGCTCAACTGTATTACTTCCTAAAATCGGAGCGCAGGCGGGAAGTAGCGTTTCGCAGCAGTTAAGTGTAGCAAGTGGAGACCGAATTGCCATTGCAAGCATGTATGGGCTTTCCAACGATTGGTTCTTCGCCACAAAAGATAATGGAATTGATGCAACAGTAAAAGGAGATGTATCCTATTCAATCGGATTGTTTGACAATGGGACAGCGATTAATCAGTTTCCCGGAGCCGGCAATGAGCAAGCAGGATTAGGCGGCACTCCTGCGACAGAACGTAAACCTGTTATAGAAGTGCCTAATCCAAATGGGTTCACCACACTGCCATCAATTTCCAGCATGATAAAAGTAACAATCAACTAATTTTTGAGTCCGGTTATACGTACGAAAATCTCATGGATATTATTGTCCTTACTGGAGACAGGACAATCAGCAACCTATTACATGCGGGGCTAAAGTATCGATTGAGTTTCCATGGGGAAAAAGTATAGATTCAGTTTAATAAGTAGTAAATGTGTTGTAAAATGAAAAATTATATAAAAACAAAATTAGCTGCGTTTATTGCGTTGCTGTTATTCACGACGTGCATCGCAGGCCTAGCCAATGCGCAAGAGCCTTCTCGCATGAGTAAAGCTGACGGCGTGATACATAAAATCGAAATGAAGCAATCACCTTATCATATTCCGCAAAATCCGGAAGACATCAGCCCGCTATTGTGTGGAGAAAAAATACCGATGGCCGTATTGTTTGACGTTTCCGGTAAACGATTTGATCTCAATAGGGCGATTTCCCAAAAACCGACCATTTTGGTTTTCTACCGCGGTGGCTGGTGTCCTTATTGTATCAGACAACTTTCGGGCTTACAAGAGGCCTTTTCAGGATTGGAGGAAATGGGGTATCAGTTGATTGCCATAAGCACAGACGAATCTGAAGGACTAATGGAAGCTGCAGCAAAAGAAAAATTAAGCTATACACTTTTATCGGATTCAGATCTTGCGCTGTCGAAACAAATGGGGATTGCATATAAAGCTCCAAAAGACTATTGGGAGATGCTTCCGAAAACAACTGGAGGTAAGGACAGCGAGTTATTGCTCCCAGTGCCATCAGTTTTTATAGTCGATCAAACGGGAACCATACACTTTGAATTTATCAATCCCGATTTCAAACAGAGATTGTCCTCCAATCTGCTGCTTGCAGCTGCAAGCAGCATTAAAGAAGACCTTTAAATTTCTAGTTTTTGGATAGTAGACTCTTAAGAAAATGATTAAATTTAAGCGAATTGAAATGCTGTAAGTAAACGACAACATGATTAGGGAGTATAATGATAACGTGACCGCTGCACGGTTTGTGATGCATAGTGACAACAACCAGTTTTCAGGTAGGGGACTTCGTAATGCGGGTTCTCTGCCTATCAACACATTTATCTACAACAAGGGCGGCGAACAGAAAGTGACGATCGATGAGATTAGCTATACGATGCCAGCAAGGTGTATACTTCCTTTGGTTTCCAATCAGCATTTTGTATTTGAGCAGCCCGATGCGCTGACTGCCTGGCAGTTTAATAGGGAGTTCTATTGTATCGTTGACCACGATGCTGAGGTCGGTTGTGTTGGTTTTCTGTTCTATGGTATTCGACATCCAATGTTCATTGTATTAAATGATACTGCTGTCGAAGAAATGTCTCATCTGGAGAATGTGTTTTCCAATGAGATGATGGTAAAAGATAATTTTCAGGGTGAAATGCTGCGCACCCTTCTTAAGAGAGTTATTATCAATACCACAAGAATTGCAAAGCTCCAAAGTGAAAGCTATCAGCTATTTCCCGACGAAAAAATGGATATTGTGAGAAAGTTTGCATTGCTACTGGAATGTAACTTTAAAGAGGAACATGAAGTCAGGTTCTATGCCGCTGCACTCAACAAATCACCAAAAACACTGAGCAATGTATTTGGGCTGTTGAAACAGTCAGCGCCATCTGTTCTTATCCGTAACCGAATAATTCTTGAGGCTAAAAGGTACCTCCATTATACCGAGAAGTCAGCGAAGGAAATAGCATACGAACTCGGTTTTGAAAGTCCTGCCCATTTTAGCCGGTTTTTCAAAAAGTACTCTGGAACAAATGTTTCAGCTTTTAAGAACCTTTGATCATAATTCAAGGCACGGGTTGCCGTTTAGAAAAAGACTGTATTGTATGGGAATTTGATTTTATACCTTTCAATGAATATGCGATTAAGGTTTCCTTATGAAAAATAAGTGAATTTGCTCCTAAAATAAAAAGTATGCCATTGGTAAGCTGGCGCTAGAAAACCTATTTGTATGTTACAGGACGGTGGGATTTGCTTTCATTGATACAGAAAATAAATAATGGCAGCACCATTGTATTAATTATAGGGCTTGAGTATTTTACGGATCAAAACGATTTTTCAAAAAATAGAGGATGACCTATATTGTTCAAGAATTGTTTAAGTATTTCATGTCCTGCAACCAGACTACAAATTTCGCCCCATAATTTTCTTTGTTTTCAACAATTTGGGGTGCTAACTTATGACCTATAAAATCTTTAAAAATACAAATCGATTCAATGGTAAAAAACTTAATATGTTTAAACTTTTTATTGACAATATCAGGATTGTAATGTTGAAGATTATTCCTTTTTAAAGAAGAAAGGAGATAATTATTATGAGATAACCTATCAGTCAAAGTTGGACGACATTGTTTTATTTTTTAGATTTCAATCTGTGTCAGGACATTGGTATCAAGCATATTATAGTTTTGAATGGAACTAGATAAATGATCATTTGGAAAGAGCAAATTAATAAATCTTCTTTTGACCATCTTCAAGGGAGACTTTTTCTCAATATTTACGATAGCATAGATTTCGTTCAATGAGGCTATGCGATTAGGTGCGAACTTACAACCTATCTTTTCTTGATACTACAATGGTAATTTTCTCACCAAAGGATTAGTTTTTTGCAGATGAATTGCATTTGTGATCTATAACTAGTAATTTGATTAGTATAAACCTAATTAATAGTTATGGGAAAACGGTCAACTGCATTATTGGCTATAGTTTCATTCTTGTTATCAATGCCTTTGATAATCTTAGGGCAGAGGAATAACGGCTTTATTATTCAAGGAAAGATCGACACTGTTCCGAATGCGAAATATAGAATTATGTATAGAAATAATGAAAAGAAAATAGATGATTTGCTACAATTATCTGCGGATCGAACTTTTACTTTTCATGGTAGTATTGGTGAGCCGACGCGGGTTAATTTTATTATTGATAATGATTTCAATCCACGACTTGTAAAAGATCAAATTGTTTACTCATTTTGGGTTTCACCAGGGGATACGGTTGACTTTCATGGTCTAACAGGTTGGCTTGTGGGCCCTAAAAGCAATTTGAAAATAGATGATAGCAAATATGTATTGAAAGGTTCCACATTGGATAAGATAGCAATTACCTATGGCGAAAACCGAAGAGCCATCTATTTATCAAATAAAGACCAAGAAAAAGCGACCGGACTAGAGGACAGCATAATAAGCAAATTTATCCAAAACAATCCTAACAGTTTCTATAGCTTATACCTTTTGAACAGATCTTTTTCGTCCTTGAGTAGACACCCCGACTTGCTAAATACTTTGTATAACGCATTGTCAACCGAACAAAAAAATAGCTTCACAGGCATACTTTTGAACAAAAAGATAAAGGCTCAGCCTCAGCTTGAAATCGGCAAAAGTCTTCCCATTTTTGAGCTTGCAAACGATAACGGCAATCTCGTTAGTCTTGAAGACTTCAGAGGTAAATATGTTTTGGTTGAGTTTTGGGCAAGTTGGTGCGGGCCATGCCGCAAGGAATTTCCCCTTTTGCAATCTTTGCATAGCGAATACAAATCAAAAAACTTTGAGATCCTGGCCGTATCGATCGATGAATCACGTATGGACTGGCTTACAGCAATAAATAATGAAAAGCTTTCATGGACTAATGTAAGGGACAAGGGGGGGCTTAGTGGTGAACTTTATCAGATTTTTGGTTTAAAAGGAGTTCCTGACAACTTTCTTTTAGACAAAGAAGGAAAGATTGTAGCACGAAACCTTCGGAGTAGTGAATTAAAAAAAGTATTGCATAAATTGATTTCGGACAATTAGTTATAGGAAGAAGCAAAACGTTATTATTCTAAAAATGACATAGATGTGACTGCATTACATTGATTCAGGTTTATTCCATTGCGGGATACAGAAGAAAATTTTATTTATTTTGATCAATAGATGCCATATGATTATATTGTCACTCTGATAGAAGCTGAAAGGCCGGATAGTCATTCAGTTTTAAGTAGTTAGAAATGTTGTAAAGACTGCCAAAAATAAAACATATACAAAGTTGGGAATAAATTACGAACAGTTTGCTGGTAAAAAGTGTCGTGAACTTATGCAAATCCAGGAAATATTTAGAGAACAATTGAGCATGGACGGCTATCAACATTGGTTTTACGATGCTGAACTTGCACTCTTGCGGTTATACAATGACGATAAAGATCAATTGTATTTCAAATATATTCCTATTGGTACTTTTTCACTTACATCAGAAACGTGGATGTGGAGTTGGTTCAATGACCATTGTCTCGAGCCTAATAAGGACAGCACATTTGCAGTTAGAGAATTTGGAATCAAAAACGATTATCGAAAATTGATAGATGGAACTTTCCCAGCCGATGAGTTCGATTGTTGGGAATTTGCGGCGATATCTTTTGATCTTTTGGGCGGCATGGGAGTGTATAGGGTTTCCACCGAAAAGCTCCAAAGCTATTTTCTCATCATTGCTGTTTTAGAGGAAGATTCTCGGGAAGTTATCCATTTTAACCAAGCAAAAGTTGAATGCAAAATCCATGGACGATCAAGACCCGCATTTATTTGTCAGCATCTAAACTTAGCGGATCCCAAAGGCTTTGAAGAGGCTTTTGAAACATATAGAGGGATGGAACTTGGTGACGATGACGATTTTCAAGCTTGGTGTGATAAATGTGAAAAGGTCAGGCTCAGAAATAATGGTTGGAACGAAGATTCTGAGAAATTCGCAAATATCAAACTTATCTGTGAAGACTGTTACTTTGAACTGAAAAGCTTTAATTGTCATTGAAATTGATGGTTATCACCTCAAGTATAGATGCTTTAAAACCAGCCTTACAAAATTATTAGCTATGTTAGAAAAATTATGGTGGAAAATCTAGAAGAAATAAAGATAGATCTTTTTCAGTTTATAAGGGATAAGTCTAGAATGGATGATGAACCCATGTGTACCAAAACAATCGTATATGAAATTTAGCAAAGAAAATTGGAGTCCTCATGAATATGAAGAATGGCTCGAATTAAACCTTGATCTGATTGGTAATTTAATTTCTGACGACAAAGTAGCAAAAGCTTTAAACGGCGGTGTTCCAGAATCATTTGCTCCGTTTTCAAGTTTTAATAGGAAAGAAAGCTTTATATACTTTCAAACACTAAATGATTATTTCGATAAAAATTTTGAAAATGGTTTAGAATATATTGTATTTGGATCAGACGGAGCTGGGAATCCTTTTTGTATTAATAAATTAAACAACAACGAAATTGTCCTTTTAGATTTTGAACTGGAGAAGATTGTCTCAACAAACAGAAACATAGATGAGTTTTTGGATTCAATATTGGCCTACAGAATGTTTATTAACGTTGTACAATCAAAATATGGTGCGGAAGCTTTATTTGATAACTTGTATAGGCAAGAGGATATTGAAACACTCAAACAAAAATTCTCAAAAATAAACGCTGATTTGCTATCAAGTTCGGAATTTTGGAAGCAGGAAATTGAAGAATTGATTGTAAATAAAAATGATAGTCCGACAAGTTGAATTTAAGCGTATGAAAATCTGCGATCAACAAATTGTGTTTATAAATACGCGGTAATGACGGGCATTCACGTAAAGTCAAAGCCTTCGAGTCTGAGCTAGAAATTAAAATTCTATTTCGAAACGTTCCCAAATTATGATGAGCAATAATATGATAAAAAATGAATCACAAAAATCTCCTAGCACTAATTTTCATTGTAGTAAGCCAATTAGCGAATGTAAAATTTGCAAAAATCGTTAATAAAGATGAGTATGTTGTTATTTATTGCGGAGATCTCCAGAAGTAGGCAGGATCGAATGTAATCACATTGTTTTTTAAATATTTGTTATTGCTTTTGTTAAACCCGCTTGGAACTAAAGAAATGTACTGCAGATCAGGGTCGGCAGGCCTATATCTACTTTCTGTGTTAAACTGGCTTTTATTTGTGCATTGAATCCAATATAAATTCTTTGCCATATAATAATCCAGGTACCAAAGTTTATTTACTTTGGACTCTGGGTTTAGCTTGAGCGATTGATTATTTTTTAAATGCTCCCTGACTTCTTCAATGCTCAGTAAATTGTTGTTGTCGTCCATCACAAATGTGCCATGGGAAGGATCCATCCACAGCCATTTTTTTAGAGTTTCAGCATATACGCTATTGATTACATGGCAATCAGTATCTTTGTCGTCTTTTGGCATGCACGTAACATAGCGTGACTTAAATCCCATAGCGAGATACATTTCATTTAACGTCATCGCTTTGTGCCGACAGTTGATACCTTTTCCTGTTGCCTTGTGGTAGTTGTAAAAATCAATTGCGTCAAATTCACATAGCGCCCAATTGCTGCCGTCATATTTGATGTTGTTTGCCACAAAAAACATGATATTACGGATTTTGGAAATTTCGTCGCCATTACCAGCTATCGAGTCCAGGTTGAAAAAACTTTTTACCGCTGATAAATTACGATTGCTTGTTACCTCGTAAGTAAATGTCGGCAAAGAGTCACTATTTGCAGAAACATATCCTCCAGATTGCTGCAGCAGGGTTAATTTATCGTATTGCTTCAGTTGGGCTAATGCTTTTAAAAATTTACTTTCCTTACGAATATTATTTAGATCATGATCATTTAAAGCATTACGATAGTCGGTATATCCCCACAAAATTGCCTTTTCAAAACTTGAAATAGCTTGTTTTTTTTGATTGAGTAATGATTGTAAACAAGCAAGGTTGTAGTTTATATTCGCATTAATTTCACTTATCGTAGTTTGATATTCCTGCTTTTCTTTTTCAGACAGCTGTAAGCTGTCCATTTTGGCCGATATGGCATTTAATACTGTGGTTGCTTTTTGATAATCCTTTGCCGGGTAATAATTATTATATTCCTGTTCTAAATTCTTAAAGTCTGAGAGGAATTTATGCCATGTCGTAGAAGCTGTCTGCGCGAATACACAGGTGGTCAATAGCATGAAAAGAAGGAGGTTAAATAATAGTTTCATTGGGGGGTTTTAGTTTAAGTAAATAGCTTTATTTTATCAATGTCAACTGTAATTTTGTGCTTGAAAAGCGTTGTTCTACGATTTTATAAAATAGATTTTGCTTTAAGACAGTTATGCCATGTGAAATATTACATCTGGCTCGTAAAATATTATCCAAATACTTTTTAAATAATTATTGCTTAATTCGCTGTGATCGAATATCGTCTTTAATACATTTAAGCGCTGCGCGAGTAGGAGGATGAATATAAAGTGGAAATTATCTGGAAAATGCAACAAAACACGCGTAGAGTTGTTTGCATTTTGAATGATATTATAAGGGATTAATGATTCGTCATATGAAAAAGATATTTTATGTGTTTCTATTTATCCTTTCCATGATGAAAGTTTATGGTCAGGGGCATTACAACGGTTCATCGTTTAATCCCAACGATTATTTTGCTCCGCATGAAGGGTTGATTATACCAGTATGGTATGGTTATGCCAATATGAATTATTTCAATGGTCAGGGTAAAAAGACAGATCAATTGATTAATCCGGTTCCTGGAAATCCTACTACTTTACAAATTGAACAAAAGGTGATCACGCATTCTTTTATCCTGATGGCAATTTACGGAGGAAAGGGGAAGATCTTGGGCGCCAATTGGGGACTGATGGTTATTCCGACAGTAAACAGTCCTACCGCCAATATTGCGTTGGACTACTATTCGCAGCAGACAGGTCCTGGAAGATATGTTTTTACCAATAAGAGTTTAGGATTTGGCGACATGTATGTACAGCCAATCTGGTTATCATGGAAGCAGGGGAAGTTTCAATATGCATTAAATTATGGCCTATGGGCGCCGACTGGGAAATACGAGCATGGTAGTTTAGATAATGGGGGGCATGGATATTGGTCACATAATATCCGTGGTGCTCTTAAATATAAACCAACTTCCAAGATCAATTTAAGTATTGCTCCTACATTAGAGATCAATCAGTGGCAAAAAAACACTGACTTTAAAGAAGGAAGTCATCTTACTTTTGATTTAGGTGGTTCATATCTACTGAATTCTCGGGGAGATGAAGTAGGGTTATTTGGTAACTATTCAAAACAAGTATCCGATGACAAGGGAACAGAAGGAAGTTTTCTTTCTGACCAAAATGCTGGAATAGGTGCATTCGGATCGTATTGGGTGGTACCTCATAAAATCGGTATAATGGCCCGGGTAACGCAGAATTTTGCAACCGAAAATAGATTTGGCGGGATTGCTTTTCAAACGGGTGTAAATTTCCTACTACCGGCAAAATAACTCAGAGGATGCTATAAAACACGGCTTTTGTGTTTGCTTGGAGCTCCTGTAGGCGAAATTGGTTAACTATTGGTTCTCCAAAAAGAGTCGTAAAAGATTCCCTTTGTTTATTTGAAATGCCTTCAAAAATTTCAGTCCACCATAGTGGAATGTCATTGATCAATGTACCGAGTACTTTTTCTGCAGGTGAATGCAGAGTTGTTGTAATACTGTAATTTTCCAAATTGGCGGTTTTATAATTTTTGTTGTGATAACCAAAATTAAGCTTTAGTATCCAAAACTCAAGCTTGACATAGGATAAGTATTACCAAATGTATTATAAGCACTTTGGTGGACGATAAATTATAGATGGCGCGATAATATGAACTCATTTATATGCTAAGCACTCCTATTTCTATAACTATTAAACACTAATATATTTTTTGAGTACTTCGAGAAGGTCTGCCCGCCGTATTGGTTTAGGAAGAAAGTCATTCATTCCGGATTCAAGACATTTTTCTTTTTCTCCCAGCACATTTCCGGCGGTAACACCTATGATCGGGATGTGTTGATATCCTGACAGCATTCTAATATTTTGTGTTGCCTCAATACCACTCATTATCGGCATCTGTACATCCATAATAATAAGGGAAAACTGCTTTTTCCTGCATTCTTCCAAAGCTTGTAAACCGTTTGCAGCTTCCGTTAAATGTATGTTGGGAGCTAGAGACTTCATTATCCTATTGTTCAGGACCATATTTACTGGGTTATCATCAACCAAAAGCACATCTAATTCCCGTGCAAATGCATGCGAATCTTTTTCTGGCTGATCCTGAATAATTTCTAATACAGTACTTCTGTCTACCTTTTTTAGGGTTTTGTATAGATCATGTGATTTTATAGGCTTCAACAGCAAATGTGTATTTTCTATTTTTCTAACTGAAGTAAGTATATCCAGTTCTTCCGAAGAAGAAGAAAGTACTATAAATGGAGCGATCTCCTTTCGCTGATTTAACAAGCCTTTTATTTTCTCAATTGTTTCCAATCCAGACATGATAGGCATATGATAATCCATCAAAATCACATCAAACCGCTCACCCTTCAACATGATATCCAGTGCTTCCATGCCGTTAGAAGCCAATGTGGATTTGATATTTTTATAGGTAAGCATGTGTTCAAGGATAATCCTGTTGCTTTCATTATCATCTACCACTAATGCCTTTTTAATAGCCGTTTCATCTTCTTCCTTCCATTCAGACTTTTCGTATGGAACCGTGAGATCGAAGAAAAATACAGATCCGCTGTCTATCTCGCTGTTTAGAGATAAATGACTCCCCATATAGCCCAAGATATTGTTTGAGATCGTTAGCCCTAGTCCCGTACCGCCAAATCGCTTGCTGATTGAACTGTTTTCCTGGGTAAAGGCATCAAAAATATATTTCTGTTTCTCAACAGGAATGCCGATTCCTGTATCTCTTACCGAGAAACGCAAAGCAATCGTATGATCATCCATGCGCAATTTCTCTACTTTTAGTTCGATCTCACCCTTTTCTGTGAATTTCACAGCATTCCCTAGCAGATTGATCAAGATCTGTTTTAACCTGGCTTCATCAATAAAAAGTGTTTTCGGGAGGCCCGGCTCAACGTTGAGAAGAAGTTCGATGTTTTTTTTCTGGGATTGATAAAGAATCACGTTGATGACTTGACTTAACATATCATACAAGTCACTTTTTTCGATCAAAAGTTCCATTTTTCCGGATTCTATTTTAGAAAAATCCAGTATATCATTGATAATGCTGAGCAGGTTTTCTCCTGATTCGTTGATGTAATTCAGATATTGTGTTTGTGTTTCATTCAGCGGTGTACGGAGGAGGAGGTCTGAAAATCCAATAACTCCGTTCAAAGGCGTACGGATCTCATGACTCATATTGGCCAGAAATTCGGATTTTGCCCTGCTGGCTATATCCGCAGTTTCCTTAGCGCTTTTCAGTTCTTCGTTTATTTTTACGGAATTTGTAATATTCTGTATGGAAATAATTATACCTCCAACCTCATCTTTTGTAAGATACCATGGCCCGACTTTAAGGTCGTAATGCTGAATTTCTTCTTTACCTTCCACCTTTACCGCAAAATCCCCATCGATGTACGTTTCTCCCAAAAGCGCATTCCTGTAAATTTTTTTTCTTTCTTCTGGAATATTAGGCGATATTGTAAATATATTATTGCCGATAAGATCGACATTATTCATATTAAATTCATCTCGCCATCTACTACTTACAGCAACGTAGTTAAGGGCTTTGTCCAACATTGCCAATGGAATAGGAACATCGGTGGCAAAAGACTGCATCATAGCCTCCTTCTCGGCAACCTCTAGAAACATTTTTTTGAAGGCATCAATGTCCTGAATAATTCCAAAAACCCTGTGGCATATTTCATTTTCAAATTCGGGAATACCCTTTATCCTTACCCAAATCGTAACGCCGTCATTACGCATGAGTTGCAGCTCCTCATCAAAAGAAATTCCTTGTTGTACTGCTCTGTTAAATAGATATTCTATTCGCTCTCTATTTTTTCCTTCGTAAAATCCAAGGGCATTTTCAAAAGTTGGTTGGAAATTAATGTTAGTTTTATGAATTTCTCGCACACTTTGAGACCAAGTGAGTTTTCCGCTTTTCATATTGACTTCCCAGCCTCCCACTTGGGCAACCGCACTTGTTTCCTCGAGCATTTCCTTCGTATAAAACAGATCTTTTTCCAACCTGTCCCGGCGCATTATGTCAGATTTTAGTTGAATATAGACGAAAATGGTGACACCGATTGCCGCAACTGCAGAAAATATAATGAACAAAACGGTCCGTTTGGTGGAGTTATTCAGGTCTTCATTTTTTATAGCAAGCTGACTTTCTCCATGTTTTACAAATTCCTGAACAAGCATTCGACATTTATCCATGATCTGCTTGTTTTGTTCAAGCTCTTCTGGGGTCATTAATATACCCTTTTTACGATTATTAATCAGCGAGGCATATTCTTTCATCAGCAGGTCTGAGGTGTGCCGCAGTTCATGAAAGATATTAATTTGGAGTTTATCTTTAAGATTAAACCTTTCTTTGTCAGCAATAAGCAGGGGATATTCTTTCCCGCTTTTATCCAACGGTTCAAGAAATTCTTCCTTGCCGGTAAGCTGGTAACCCCGATTGCCAGTTTCAGCATTTAACAGCGTGTTTAAAATATCCTTTATTAAACTGATAGATTCCTTCGTTTTTAAGAGGCTTTGCCTACTTTCCATCTGCTTATGTATGCTAATATAAGAGGCTATAGAACCCGTAATCAGCAGTATTAAAGAGAGCATTACACCGATCTGAAGATTTCTAATAATTTTTTTTGGCATAGGATGGTTGTTTACTGTTAAGATACTAAAAAAGTAAATAATTACCCCAGATTTCCTATTGAATACTTTGAATAATAATCCAAAGGTGGACAATGCTACTATCGGCGCCAATAATATATTGCACTGTTAAGTTGTTATTTTCAGATATTTAATTCGATCATTAAACAACTGGAAATGATATCTCAAAACAACGGGACTACCAGGAAATGTGCCTGCAGTCTCTGCTGATAAAATATTTTCGCTTTCATTAAAATCTAATGGTGCCATGGTCGCCCCGTATTCTTTGTTAGCTTTGTCAATCCAGTTTCTAATTTCAATTTTTCCCTTGTGTTTTTTTCCCTCATCAAATACTTCTGCATCTTCAGTAAAACAATTCGCATAAGCACCACTGTCAAATTTGTTTTGTGCTTTCAGGAGTTCGGAGATAATGTTTGGTAAATTCATATTTTCAAATCTTAGGAAGATTATTAAATGGTTGGTAATGTTCCGCCGTCAATTACGTATTCTGTCCCCGTTAGATAGCTGGCTCTTGGTGAAACTAGAAAGCCAACAAGTTCAGCTACCTCTGCAGGCTCTGCAGGTCTCCCGAAAGGGATCCCGCCCAGTGCATCCATTACGCCCTGTTGCGCCTCTTCTATAGTACTGTTCGAATTTCTTGCAATTTCGCCTAGCCAGGCTTCAGATGCGGTGGTATTGATCCAGCCAGGCGAAACCGTCAGTACACGGACACCTTTAGGAGTAACCTCGTTCGATAAGCTTTTGCTGTAGTTCCTCAATCCAGCCTTTGCCGCTGCGTAAGGTAATGTTGAATCATATAAGGGTAATTTGCCCTGAATAGAAGCAATGTGGATGATCACACCGTTTTGGCGTTCTATCATCTGCGGTAAAAAGCTCCTATCTAGACGGATCGGAGCCAAAAGGTTAGCTTGCAGTGTCGATTCCCAATCCTCATCACTTAACACAGCAAATCCTCCTGCGGGGGTAGAAGATCCACCAAGGTTGTTTACCAAGATGTCTAGTCTACCATAGCTCGAAAGCACTTCGCTCACCACTTTTTGAGCCCCTTCTGCTGTACTCAGATCGGAAGCAATGAAATGCAGCTTGCTGTTTTCCAGGTCGGGGACGTTTCTTGCGGTAATCACAACTGTTGCTCCAGCCTGTAATAGTCTTTCCGCGATTGCTCTTCCAGTGCCTTTTGTACCCCCTGTTACCAAGGCAATCTTGTCTGATAATTCGTTGTTGAAATTAAATTGTTCCATTTTTACAAATTGTTTATAGGACAAAATTGAGGTATAAAACCAGCCTGTGCAAGTACGGAATTACGATTCATATAGGGATAAATTTTTCCCCTATTGTACAAATCGGAACATACCCTTAATTTTGAAAATATGTATGAGAGAAAAATAATTCCGAACCTAAATTGCGGTCTCGACTTGATAGGTGAAGTGCTTTACGGAAAATGGAAAATACGCTTGCTCTGGTTTATTGACCAGGGACATAAAAGACCGAGTGAATTGCAGCGTAAGATACCAGACGCCTCCAGACGGGTGCTGAATATACAGCTGAAAGAACTGGAAGATCATGAGCTAGTCATGAAGAAAATATATCCTGTCGTTCCTCCAAAAGTTGAATATTCGCTTACAGATTTAGGGATGAGTTTAATACCCATAATTTCCGCATTAGGACACTGGGGTGATCAAAACGAAGATAGACTGCGGACAATAATTTTAAAAAGAATTTTAGGATAATACCCCTAATTGCTCTAGTTGGTAAAGTATTTTAGTTTATCCAAAATTTCTCTTTTATTTTCTTGCTCTTTGCAAGAAAATAAAATCATTAAAAAATGCAGTAATCAAGACGTTGGCTAGTAAAAATAGCGTGCTATTATTTTTGTTACTGGAGGGGAGAGCAATTGGTTACTCAATTTAATCTATAAAAAAACGGCCGAATATAGGTTCGACCGTTACTCAGGAAAAGCTCCCGAACATGGGCATTACTCCAATCTTTTTAATCTGAACAATAACTGTTGGACAGCTTCTTGCGCATCATCAATAATGGATTGTGAGAAGTTTTCCTTAAAAAGTCCTTCTCGTTTGTTTTCAACTTGCTTGTAAAAATCCTCAATGTATTTGATGTAATTAGCCGGTTTTGACGTTTGGGGAATCACGATATCAAGTGTACCTTCCAATGAAAAAGTGGTTTCCACCAGTCTGTCTGTAATATCAATAAGAGACTCAATCGCTTGGTCTAAAGAAATATGAGCCTCATAGCTCCCTTTTCCTGTTATCGACCAATGGGTCAGCTTCAATGCGTTTCTGAATGAAATCATTTCACCTAAAAAGTTCGCAATTTCCTGTTTTGAGTTCTGTTGTTTTTTTGCCATGATATTTTACTTTATTTAAGTCACATTTTTGATTATTATAACAACAACCTAGCGGTCAAAGTTTCTAATTTATTGGAAAAACCGCTAGTGATCAAGAAATCAAGGATATCCGGATTTTCGACTGTATAGTTTTGTGTGCCAGCAGGGCCTACCCAACGAAGTCGGACGAAATTAGGAGATTGTACTATACTTTTAACTAGCCAATACGTCGTGAATACTGGATGTAATTTCATTTAAATCAAAAGGTTTCGCAATAAATCCGTTTGCGCCAAGTCCTTCGGCAACATCGCGACCATCTACACTGGCGGATAGAACAAGGATAGGTATATTTTTGATTTCGGGTGTATTGCGTATGATTTTAATCAGCTGGTCGCCCGAAAGCACAGGCATCCAGAGATCCAATAACAAAAGATCTGGCTGATATGCTATGAGCTGTTTGGTCAGATTTGTACTGTTTGTTTCGCTTAAGACCTGGTAACCCTCCAGATCCAAGAATAATTCCAGCATCTCAACAATGCCTTGGTCATCGTCACAGATCATTATTTTCTTACTTTCCATCGTTTTCTGTCCTCATTATTGGTAATGTGAAATTAAAAGTAGAACCTTCTCCGGGTTCGCTTTCTACCCAAAGGGTTCCGTTGTGATGCGTTATGATCTCGTGCGATACATAAAGTCCAATACCTAATCCCGGAAATTTCTTTTGGGTATGGCCGGCGCGAAAGAAGCGCTCAAATATTTTTTGCTTGTCGACATTTGCTATTCCCATGCCATAGTCTCGTACAGAGATCTTGACAAAATTGGCAACCCTGTGAATGGCAACGTCGATTCTATTTGAACCCGGTGAATATTTGATCGCATTGGACAACAGATTATTGATTACCTGAATAATTTGTAATTCATCGCCGCTAACTGTAGCATCTGTGGAGCCAAATAGGTTTATTTTGTAACCAGGTACACCTACCATTATATTGTCAATGGCTTCCCGAATTGTATGATCTATGGCAAATGGCTCCATGTGGAGCTCAATATGGCCAGACTGTATTTTTGAGGTGTCTAGTAATTTAGTAATCAATATATTCAGTCGATCTATATAGGCCGAAATTTTATCCAGTGTACTGACAAATTTATTGTCGGAATGGTCTATACTAAGTCGTTGCAGAATCTGTACAAGCCCCTTAATGGTCGTTAGGGGCGTCTTTAGTTCATGACTAGCGACGGACAAAAAATCGTCTTTACGTAGATCCTGTTCTTTTTTCTCGGTGATGTCTTCAATGGCGATCAGGATACGGTCTTTATATTGCCCTTCAAACTCTATGCGATAGGCATTTAATAACATCACTTTGCGGCCGATATGCGGAAATACATGTTCTACTTCGTAGTCAATTACGGGATTGCTGGTTGGTAAAATATGCGTAAGAAGTTCCTTCAAGGAGGGGATATCCCATTGCTTATTGCCCAGATCAAACAATAATTTTCCTACAGTCTCCTCTGAGGAGACGTGAAATGATGTTAAAAAATGTTTATTTGCACTCAGCACAGTATAATTGCCATCGAGTACTAGAAGACTTTCGCGAACCGTTTCAATCATGCTCGAGAGGAAGCTTTCCTTCTCCTGCAATTCTTTGGTCCGTTGCTGTATTTTGATCTCAACATTGTTTTTTTCCTCCCGAAGTTCGTGTTCGGCCTTTTTACGCGAGGTAATATCATTTTGAACACCAATAAAGTGCGTCACCTGGCCGGCCTCATTCTTCACAGGTGAAATGAAAAGCTCATTCCAAAAAAGTGTTCCGTCTTTGCGGTAATTGCGAATTTCGATCTTACATTCTTCACCATTTTTGATACAATCTTTGAGGATGTAGCGTTCAGGTTGAGAACGATCCTGCGCTTGCAAAAAGCGACAATTGTGACCGATAATTTCATCGTGTGAATAACCACTGATGTTTTCAAAGGCCTTATTGCAATAGATAATCGGATTATCATGCTGCAAATTATCGGTGATAATAATGCCTGAATAAGCAGAATTTAAAGCCTTAAGATATATATTTAATTCATTAATGCCTGACGCACGTTTTCCCATATAGTGTTGTATTCCAAATATTGTTGTCCAATTTAATCTATAAAACTAAAACCAATGAAAAACAGCCTGTTTTTTTTGAAAAACACGTATAAATCCGCGTCAGGAGTTTAGCTAGCATGTGGTACTGTACACCAAACAACATAAACTGAGCGTATTTGAAACACGCTCAGTGGATAAATTGAGATGTAAAATGATTTCGCTTCCATTATTTAATAAACGGTCAAAATAGCTAAAGACAATTGCTATCTTTGTATTAAAATTAGTCAATAATCGTAGTGATACTGGCTTGAGTAAATTGTGGATGTTCATATTAATTTCACAGTTGAAAAGTAGAATTCTATGGTAGTACCCACTTCCAATTACGTCGAAGGGGAGGAAATTTGAGGATATAATTATCCTAAGATCGGCTTGGGGAAGCTATGAACCTGAAAACACCGAATAAAATGTCACATCGTAGAAAATTATTCTTCATTGGAATAACATTATGTCTTTCGTCAATTCTAATGTTATTATTTGGCGTCGGAATGTTTGCTTCGAGAGGTGATTATAGCTCATTCATAATAGAATTATCAGAATTTTGCTTCATATCTTGGATTCCATTTTTAATAGTTGGAATTTTACTTGTATTAGTGTCAATTATTTTAAGTGGATTTCAATCTTCCAAAATAAAAAAAACATAAACAGGTTGGCAACATAGCATTCGGCATATATGGATGATTCTTTGAGTCCGTATAGTTTTTTGACTTCTTTCTTTTTCCATAACTACGATAGCTAATTTTTCTTTTTCCAACTTGAAAAAATGTAATTGACAGCTGTTGCTAGGAAGGTTAACACCCAAATAATTAATGAGTAAAATAGTACCACTAATGATGCTCCACCTTGAAAATCAGCAGGATCTATATAAAGAAAAACATTAGCTATAAGGCTAATACACACAATAAATATCAGTCGAACTTTTTCTCCGTTGCCAGCTGCTAAAATTCGATAGATAATATAGGAAAATAGAAGTATATATAATGTATATACCATTGTAAATTCATGATCTATGGGAAACATAATAGCTCTTATTTAGTCTTCTGGTACCATATCCTAATATTGCCTAAAATATTACTTACAAATTTGTTAGTAACATACATTCAGCGGTGTATTATAGTAAATGTATGACTTCTATTTAATTTTACTTGAAATTTTGATAGCCTATCAAAAAGATTCTCGGAATACGCGTGATACCGGGAATGATTTTCAATAAAAACATAAATCATAGTAAAGAAATGAATACAACTAAATTGACTCCTGAAATAACTAAAATAATTGAAAACCTGAACAAGCTTCATGTGTTTGACGGCATAAATTCATTAGATATAAGCCGCAAAGGATATGAGACAATGGCCATTCAGCTCAGCGGCAAAAAAGAAGCAGTGAAAATGATAGAAGAATTTAATATTCGTAGCAAGAATCACGAAATTCCTGTGAGAATATACCGACCCAATGAAATTATAAATGAAAAATCACCGGCTATCGTTTATCTTCATGGCGGTTGGTTTATTTCGGGAAGTTTTGAGACGCACGATGCTATTGTCCGTCAATTGGCCAATGCTACGGGTTCTGCCATTGTTTTTGTCGACTATCGACTGGCGCCAGAGTATCCTTTTCCGGCTGGTTTCGATGATGCTCAATCAGCGACTGAGTGGGTCGTTAATAATTCGGACTCTTTAAACATCGATAAAAATATGATCGGAATTATTGGCGACAGTGCGGGGGCAGCCTTAGCCGTAGGAGTTTCGACACGGCTTGGTGAGCATTTGAGGTTTCAGGTGTTGATTTATCCGGCAGCTGATAATCAATTAAATACACAGTCATGGAAAGACTATGAAAATGGTCCGATTATTAATAAAGAGGAAGGAATAAAAGCCTGGAATTGGTATCTAACCGACCCAATGGATCAACAGAACCCCATGGCAATTCCTCTTTTGATTAAAGATTTTAAAAATACGCCTCCAACGTTGATTTTATTGGCTGAACACGATCCTTTGCGGGATGAAGGAAAACAATTGGCAGCGAATATGAAAACCTCCGAAATACCAGTCAAAATTACTCATTACAAAGAGATGGTCCATGGTTTTTTGCATATGGGAGCTGTTTTAAGAGAAACCAGAGAAGCTTTTCGGGACATCGCAGCATTCACAAAAGAAAACTTAAAATAATCTTCCGAAAAGTTACTTCAATATAGGGTGAGGTATTTCTGCAACCATCCTCCGCAAGAGCAAACGATCGATTTGCCAGTTCTGAACAAACTTCTCTGGACTGTCCTGAAAGCTTAATACATTGTAGCAAAAATTTCGTCTGTGGATTTGATTAAACGATTTTAGGTTGTCCATTGTTCTCAGAATAACTGCACAAAAACAGTACAAAAAAGGTTGAAAACGTAAAAAGCAAAATATGAATGGATTTAATAAAAATATGTTGGGCGGATTGATCGGTGCGCTCGTACTCAATGTGGTCCATAGTGCTGCCAAGAGATTCGATCCCAAAGCACCAGAAGTGGATAAAGTAGGCGAAGAAGCGATGCAGAAAACAGTGCGTTTTGCTGGATTTAAACCGCCAAAGGGTAATGCACTGGTGGCGGCAACTTTTGGGGCAGATGTAGCTTCCAATGCCATGTTATATACCCTCATCGGATATGGAGGTCAGAAAAATATGCTGCTCAAAGGAGCGCTGCTCGGAACAGTAGTTGGTCTGGCAACACTGACTATTCCTGAACAGGCCGGACTGGATGCCAAGCCAATAAAAAAGACTGATCGTACCAAGTTAATGACCGTGGCCTGGTATGTGATCGGAGGAGTGGCCGCTGGTCTAGCCATGAAAGCGATGAGCAAGAATTAAGAAAGATTCGAGTTGATAGACTTATCAGATTGCATTGTTCAATGCATGCTCCTTTAAGTGCCAATCTAAAATGAAAAAACATCTTTTTTGATCTAGATCATCGTTTTAAGCCGTCGGAAAAATAGAAATTTGAATAGCTTTCAATAAGGGAAGTCTATCAGATTAAAAGTAATTATGGAAATAGGAATAGATAGTTTTATCGCTACCGGAGCATATGATGGTGGGTTGAGTTCAGCGGAAAATATAACAGCAATGGAAGCCCTATTGTCAAAGATAGCGTTTGCAGATCAGGCAGGCTTGCATGTCTTCGGGCTCGGGGAACATCATAGAAAAGAATTTTTAGATGAATCACCAGCAGTTATACTGGCTGCAGCGGCCGCTAGAACTCAGCATATCCGTCTAACGAGTGCGGTTACTGTAGTGAGTGCGGCGGATCCGGTAAGGGTATTCCAGGAGTATGCAACATTGGATATTATTTCTAAAGGGCGGGCTGAGATTGTAGCCGGAAGAGGATCATTTATTGATGCTTTTCCGTTATTTGGGTTCAACACGCAAGACTATGATGCACTATTCGAGGAGAAAGTCAAATTGCTTCTAGAATTACGTGATCATGAAACAGTAACCTGGAAGGGAAAATTCCGGGCAGAGCTGAAACAACAGGCAGTATATCCGAGGCCGGTGCAGGAGCAACTCCCTGTTTGGATAGGAGTGGGAGGCACGCCACAATCATTTATTCGAGCCGGAATACTGGGGCTCCCATTAATGGTAGCCGTCATCGGCGGTGAAACCCATCGGTTTCGGCCTTTGATAGATTTATATTATGAGGCCGGACAAAAAGCCGGACATCCTCGGGAGAAGCTTAAAGTAGGATTACATTCACTCGGTTTTGTCGCGGATACAACATCAAAGGCTAAAAATCTTTATTTTCCGGGGTATCAGGAAATGATGGGCAAAATTGGAAAGGAGAGAGGCTGGTCGACGCCAACGCGGGAAATGTTTGAGGCCCAAGCTGAGCCGACTGGCGCCTATGTTATTGGCAGTCCCGAAGAAGTTGCAGAAAAGATATTGCGACATAGTGAGGCATTGGGTGGTATCTCAAGATTTACATTTCAGATGGATAACCCAGGACTGAGCAAGGAAGATACATTCAGAGCTATTGAATTAATCGGAACAAAAGTAATTCCCATGGTAAATCAATCCTGATTATTTTTTGACTGCCCGGGACCTGATTCTGCTCAGCGTTTCTTTGGTAATACCTAGATAAGATGCAATCAGCTGCTGTGGAAATCGCTGTGTAAATTCAGGATAGCTATCAATGAGCATATTATAACGTTCTTCAGCAGTCATACTTAGGGCAGCATTTATTCTTTTTTGGCTTGCATAAGAATAATTTTCATCCAATAGGCGTGTAAGTTCATTCATGATTGGAAGAGAAAATACATTTTCTGCGGCATTTTTTGTCAATACAAGCAAATCAGTATCTATACAAGCTTCAATATAGAAGGCGGAGGGTGTGATTTTTGCAAAACTTTCACGGTCACCGACCCACCAGCCTTCAATATAAAGACTCATGATGTGCTCGGTACCTTTAGCGTCTATACTGTATTTTTTCATAGCACCTTTGACAAGGAATCCCATGTTATTACTTATGTAACCTTCCTGCAAAAATGTTTGACGTTTTTTGATTTTACGGTGCACAAAATTATTTTTTAGGATCCCGATTTCATCTAAGGTTAGGGGTCTGGAGACCCGCGAATTGATATAGTTGATTAAAGTATCGTACATTAGTCGTTGTTTTACCTGATACAAAAGTAAATATACCTACTTTTATTTTTTATGTAATTTTTAGTTTGGATGCTTCGGCTGTTGATCGACTTTTCTAAAATTGTTTTATATTCCTTAATCTTAGCAGCCGATGGTATCCTAAATTTTAAATCCGTTTGTATCGTAAGGTGGCTCCGAAAATACTTCATGCATGTGAGAAGGGATATTCCTTATTGAGTCGCCCCAAATAATGGATTGACCAAAAGGATACGATAGCAGGCCTGTTAAACAGACCTTTTCTTGTGGGCATCAGATAGCATAAGATAGGAATTATCCGTCTCACCAACAATTTTGAAACCAACGTTTAAGTATAGTTTTTTAGCCTGATTGGTTTTTAAGACACTTAATGTGATCGATTTCTCTGTTTCAATAGCTTCCTTTATCAAATCATTCAATATTTTCCTACCGACCCCTTTACCTTGGTAGTTGGGTGTGATCTGAATTTGTATCAGATCAATATTATCGTGTTGTCTATCCACTTTTAAAAGCCCAATAGGAATGTCTTCCATTTCAATTATTAAGGCATGTTCAAATTTATAATCAATCCTTTGTAAATGCGCTTTTTCTGAGATGGGTAATGAACTGGCAATTAAATGCGGAGTCATGGTCTGTTTTCTGAGGTCCAGCAGAAACTTGAGGTCAGTTTTTAATGCGCGTCTGAATTTGATCTCTAATATCATTCGTTCGTAAATATAAATATACAAGTCGGAAATTATCTCGGTAAGGGGACAGCAAAAAATATATTCGCTATTTCGATTAATTTTATAGCTGAATCCTACACGTAATCTGCAAAAACTTCACTCTTCCAATATCTTTTCTCGATTCTCCTGACATTTTCGACATTTTTAAATTTCTTTAAATAGGAAGCCAGTAGGAGTAGCTCGCCATCGTTAGTATTTCCTACAAATTCAACTATTTGGATTGCATTGCTATAGTTCAACATTGATTTTTCAGCCGTATCATCAATAATAAGCGTTTTTTCCAATAAGAAGCCTTTGCGTTTTACTTTGGATAACCTTTTTACGTAATAGTATTCATCAGTCACACTCATTCTTTTTTTTGTCGTGCGCGATCGTCCCCAGATAAACTCAAAATTGACAGCGGCTGGTTTTATTTTATCAACGAGTTCCTGCACGTAACTATCATCCGCAGAGCTCCAAATGGCCAGTTTAAAATCTCCAGCCATCTTTGTTAAAAAATAGGTTAAATTTGGACGGACATATACATAATATGGCCCTATAACAAAGTCTTCCTGCTGTATCAACTTATTTTTTGTCGCGTACAACAATGTTTCGTCCAAATCCAATACTAAAAGAATATCCTTTATACTATTCATACAGGTGCATTTGCGGTATTCTGACCTTAATTTCCAAGTTCCTCGAAGTTCGCTCGGCCCATTGTTATCTAGCTTTCCCAATATGTCTGGCCAATAGACTATTTTTCCTAAAGCTATAGTTGGACTTTTCTAATTGATAGGGGATATCTACATTATCCTGTATCCATATCGCTTACTTTCGTTTATTTCTATGAGAATATCAACTAAATATATGAAAAAAGAATGCACAAAAAACCATGTTACATTTATTTGTACTTACAATTTCTTACACTGGGCGCTTATGATTCGAATGGTTTTGTGTAATTTACTTCTTTGCTAATATCTTAAGGCAATTAAAGTCAAGGATGTAAATTTTATAAAACCATTAAATGACTGAACCAATACTAGCGTTATATATCAAAAAATGGAATCTTTCACGGGAAGGAGCAAGTTTTAGAACAAATTCAAGCTTATTACAACCCTGTGTTTATGACGGATTAAAAGCAATGCTCAAAATTCCATTTATAGAAGAAGAACTTCGTGCGTCAAAACTTTTGCAGTGGTGGGATGGTAAAGCCGCAGCCAAAGTTTTAAAAGTAGATTCTAAAGCCATTCTACTCGAGAGAATAGAAAATGAAAATAATGTATCATTGATAAATTTAGTAAAGCAGGGTCAAGACAACGAAGCAACTCGTATCATTTGCCAGACCGCTAATAAGCTCCATAGTTCTCAAGGAAAAGAATTACCCCCTTTAATTTCTCTAATGGATTGGTTTGCCCCACTTTTAAACGAAGTAAATTTCTCCGATGAAATTTTAAAAGAGTCTGCTTTAGTAGCAAGTAGATTACTTTCTAACCAAACTGAACTCTGTGTGCTTCACGGAGATCTTCACCATGAAAACATCCTTTATTCGGATGTTAACGGTTGGTTAGCAATAGATCCAAAAGCATTATGTGGCGATAGAGCCTTCGACTTTGCAAACATATTGTGTAACCCTTATAAAGAAGTCGCTTTAGATAAAGGTCGACTCGTTAGACAAATTGAGGTAATTGGCCAAGAGACCAATATTGATTTCCATAGAATGCTAGACTGGGTAATCGCATGGGTAGGCTTATCAGCAATCTGGATGGAGGAAGATCATCTGGACGCCAGTTTACCGATACAACTAGCCAAAATTGCGTTGTCAGTGAAAAAATAGATTATGATTATTGGCGTCTTATAAAGATAGAAAACAATGTATTTTTCTGGGACTCATCGCTAAAATTTCTATTGACTGACTCAATATTTGGATGACCCTCATTGCGTCTTCAAAGTTTATCATAACACACTCTGGAACCCAGCAGAGATGCCTCGCATGATCTATGCAATGAAATCCGATTATCTGAAATGCGGTTCCTTCTTTTGAAAATTAGTAATTCACTACCGGATTCTTTTAATTTGCTCTCCAATTGGGATTGGTTTAAAATTGATTGAAAGACACTTTCCTGAATAAAAACATAACCGTTAAAGTCTTTCTGAATATTTATGAACGAAAAAAGATTGTCTCGCGCTAAAGTTTGAATGGACAAGGTACTTTCATTCGATAAGCTTTTGCTGTAATTTTCAGGATGATAAAAAGGAAGTGGTACTTCCGCTCCTTGATCCAGGTTACAAAAATTTACAACTGTACAGCGAATCATAATTTTCTGCTCACGGATTTTAAATAGGGGGCTATGGATATTGTCGAATACCTTATTTTTATTCTTGAATAATTGGGAACTGTAACGGAATAAACTATAAAAGTTATTACTATGCTTGGTGCTTAAATCTGAACAAAGTCTTATGAAATCAATTGGGAAATTTCTGCAATGGTTGGTGGCTGCTGCCTTCATCGTTGTCATCGTTTTTTGGGGTAATAGTTACCGTTATTTTATTTATGCGCTGGTATGCTCTTCTTTGCTTTATTTCCTTTTACAAAAAATAGTCCTTAGCAAATTAGGTAATAGCGATGGCCGGGAAGCCCACTATGATGTGAATGGAAGACGCATAACGATGCAAGGTGGCAAGCGCGTGGCGTTTGGGATCCTATTGGTAGCAGTTTATATTTTAATAATTTCCCTTTTTTCTGTAAGTCCATCTTTGGAACGTAAAGAGTTTGCGCTGACGCATCCGAGCTGGGCTGCTACAGCACCCGCTATCATAAACTTCGAGTCTAAAATACAAAGAGGAAAAACAAAATATGCGTATTTAAGTATCGAATACCGGTATACTGCGAACGGACAGCTGTATTTGCGGAAATTAGATAAGGCGGAAAAGCGCTATGCATTTTTACCTGTTATGGGCCAGCGACGTTTTGAAGAGATGCGGACTGAACTGTTTGACAGAGCAAAGAGAAAAATATCCGATAAGGAATACATATTGTTTTACAATCCACAAAATATTGAACAGCAAAAGTTTTTTCTTGCAGACGATTCTTTTTATCTGCAAGGATCTTGGCTATGCGATATATTATTTGTCTATTTATCATTGTTCGTATTTATTGTGATTATAGCGTTTCTGTTTAAAAAAGACTATAATAATAGGATGAAAAAATCTAATTCGACCATACATTATTACCGTCGTACAGATTATTATGAAAACAGATAAGGTTTTTTGATTTCATAAACCCTGAATTTTCTCACAATATTTAATACCACAAAGTAATTGTTTTATGAGTGCAGAATTTGTAAAGCTGGGTGTCGTTTCCTATAACAAATTTTCTATCATTTTAATTTACCGATAAAGCCATTTTTTTATCCATTTCGTATAGTTAGGCATAATGACATAGACCATTAATGCAACGACAGCGCAAGATATAAACAGTGAATCAACCAACCGGATGGAAGGGAATCCCAGCCTTTTTAATATAGGAAGTAAAATTATCGGAATTACTATTGATAAAGGATAAATAGCCGACCATGTTACCAAAAATTGCTTCCAGCGCACTGGAGGCTTCATCGTGCCATTTTCTGAAGTAAATAAAAAATCAAGCCCCGTTTTAATGTAATAATTATCATCTTTCGCCAAAAGGGGACGGATTTTTTCAATCAATTGTTTTCTATCGTCGGATTGCATCCAGTGTTTCAAATTACTTATCGTATCAAACCGAATGATGACTGTATACAGGTAAGTTAGCCCCTGAATCGGACGAATGATCTGCCAGTCGATAAGTCCTCTTGCATTTCTACAAAGCGGTCCTATCTCATTCAGCCATCGCTCATAATCATGATCCCGTCCTTCTCTGATATGGTGAGAAATTACTACTGTTGCTCCATTAGTTTCCATAAAGCTAGCGTTAAAATGAATGATTTAAGAATTTCATGCTACGGTTTATTTGTACTCCCTAAACATTGTCAGATTGCCTATTATCATTATCGTCCAAATAGCTTTGATAAAAGTCCTTTGACTTCTCAATTAGCCAAATTAATTCAGTTTCGCATCGTTTTGCTTTGTCAATGTTTGATCCGAATTTGCCCCACGCAAATCCGCTTTGAATTTGTTCGTCTATCAAGTCTGCAATTACAAAATCTTCTGAGATATATTGTTCGGTCAAAATGGATGTTAGTTTTTCCGTCGGTGTCATAAATTCAATTTTGTTGTCTTGATGAGTCGTGGTATGTTTTCAGGTAACTGGTGTGGCGACTTAGCGAAGTATCGTAGCCGTATCGAAGATACGAAAGTGGATCTGTTTTGCCAAGTCGTTGGTTATAAGTCTATGACGTGTGGGATGAGGAAAACTTCACAGAACGTTTCCAAAGCTGGCCTTAGAGATGAAATACTTCTTCAATTTTATTCCGGCATTGATGGCTTGTCTGGCGTTCCATCTATCCTCGTATCATTGGGAGATAGTACTGAGGAGCTTTTCTATTTGCTCCCTGTCACAGTCAAGGATCCAGTCTCTATGTTTTTCGTAAATTGGTCGCAGTGCTTCAATATCAGTAGCGACAACATCAAGACCTCTGTCGTCGTACATATTTAAAATAAGTTTTTTATTGATATTTATAAAGTAAATCTCTTTGTTCGAAATTATGTGATTATCCTCTAACCTCGGGAATCTTGAAGGAAAGTCCTGATTTGCAATTGCCAATAATACGGCCTTATGATTTATTCTGCCTGAACTCAGTTTAATAATACCGATATTTCGGATATCAGATTTACCGTCAGGTCATAGTTTAACTTCTTTTGCAATTCAACTATACTATGAATAGCCTTTATTTTAATAATCCAATATATGTAATTTTATGAAGAGCTGAAAATTTCAGAAAGCCACCCGAACCTATAGTACAAAGTATGTGTCATATCTGCCACTCGACGGGTAATGATCTTCCCTTAATTGGAGATTTTGATACCGTTGATTATCTGTTTCGAAAACTGATGATCATTCAATTCGGGCAATTCTGACCGAGCTAAAAAAGCGAGAGGTCTCAATGCCCGAAATCTCCACAAAGCATCCATTTTCTAATCTGTTGAATTGCGTATATTTGAGAGCTATGTATAATAACACCAAGACACCGTGACAGTAGTAGAAAATTATAAAGCTGAACTCGAATTAGTCCGACAGAACCCAAAACTCTTGGACAATTATCGCTTTGACAAAGACGCTATAGATTCAAAACACTTTGACCGATTAAGACTCAATATTGCGATTTACAATGACCTTAAACAGACAGACTATGAAATCGTAAAATTTCTTTTTGCAGAAGAGATGGAATGGCGAAAATATGGAAAGGGCGGTGAAGTTGATAATTTATATTTCTGCGCCTTCATACTGACACTTTTCAATTCACCTGAAATTGTTTGGTTGTTCTTTGAAGCTAAAAATATTGATTTTGACAGCGGAATCGGATTTGATAGCGAATATTTGGTTTCGGCAGGAATTAAAGAAACTTACCGATATTTAAAAACAGCGGACAACCCAAAGAAAACTGAACTGTTAAAGTATATTGGAGAAGCTGAAGAAAGTTGTATTTATTCGCAAATAGACATTGACGATTGGAAAGAATACAAAAAGTCCTATTTCAGAAGTTACAAATTACCAATTCATGACGAGCTGTATTTTCTCTATTCGACAAATGAACGGGAACTATTTTTGAAGAAACTACCCGAATGGATCGATCAAGAAAGAGCGTGGACTTATGAAGAACTAAGTTTATATAGGACATACGTGAAATATACAAACGACAAGGCTTTAGAAATTGAAGCGTTTAAATTGACACTCAAAAAAAATGATAAAGATTTTCTAACCGAAGTCTACAATCAAGAATTGGCAGCGTTATATGTTGAGACCGGTGAAAATACCAAAGCTCTTGAAATCCTTGAGAGCATAATAAAAGGAACAGATAACAGCAATATTGTACGAAATTGTATTGAACAACTTTGCAGAATAATTATTAGAATAAATAACTCCTCAGACGAGACATCTAAGAACTCATATCATATTATAAAAGTTCAGCATAAAAAGTACAGAAACTTTTCTCCAATGGTGGAAGGTTTAATTATGGACGTGACAGAAATAATGAAAGAGGGAAAAATTGCTGCACCTAACAACAGCTTGCCCAAAGCGAGACGGACGTGGTGGAAGAAATTCTTGGGCTCTGGATATTAGAAGAATCCGCGAAGACTCTTGTCTAGTAGGCGCATATTGTTTATCGCTTGACCAACATAGGTGCACTGATATAAATAACTTAATTGAAAAAGCAAACAACTCAGGAATAAAATTAGACAGGGAGACTCCTAACCACATTGTAGCAACAAATTCTAAAAAGAGATTTGCATTTAATGATACACTTGATAGGATAAAAGTAAGTCAAGGACATTCAGTAGAATTTGAATTAGGCTACACAAATCAAAAACGACTTAAAGGTGACGAGGGATTATTGACCAAAGGGTTTGTATTTAAGTATGAGAAGGCTTTAATTGAAGATAAGGCAAAAGCGATAGCGCAAATGTAAATAGCTGCCAAACCTTTCAGACTTTGGATTTGTTCACTCTATGGATGAATCGGTTAAACTCTTTCGCAGAATGGCGATTACCTCCATTTATCAATACAGATTACTAAAGATTACCGAGACTTTAGGACTTTGCCATTTGCACTGACCCTTACACATTTTGGAAATCAGCTATTATCTGTCATTATTCTAAAAAATGGTATGAAAAAAGCAGCAAGTAAAAAGATTCGACCGTTGCAAAAGCAAAAGCGACCCGGATTAGAAATAAATATGACACCAGTTCCTGACACTTCGCCGTTAAAGTATCCTGCAGAAGGAAAATTGAAAAATAAGGTAGCATTAATTACGGGAGGAGATAGCGGCATCGGGAAAGCTGTAGCTTTGTTATTTGCGAAGGAGGGAGCTGATATTGTTATTGCCTATCTTAGTGAAACAAAAGATGCAAAACAAACCCAGAAGGAGGTTGAATCCTTCTCTAGAAAATGTACGCTGATTAAAGGTGATTTGGGAAAAGAAAATCACTGTAAAAGAGTAATTGAATTTACGATAAAAACGCATAAGAAAGTTGATATTATCGTTAATAACGCGGGGCTGCATTGGGAAACAGAATCAATTGAAAAAATTACCACTGAACAGTTACACAAGACTTTTCAGAATAATTTCTATTCCTATTTCTGGATTACGAAGTATGCTATGCCTTATCTTAAGAAGGGGGCAAGCATCATTAATACATCCTCGGTGACTGCATATCGAGGCAGTCCAAAGTTGATCGATTATTCTGCTACAAAAGGTGCAATAATTTCTTTCACACGAAGCTTGTCAGCAAATCTTATAGCTAAAGGAATTAGGGTCAATGCTGTTGCGCCGGGGCCGGTATGGACTCCATTGATAGCATCTTCATTTGATCCTAAAAAGAATTCCGAATTTGGAAGCGACTCCCCAATGGGAAGGGCAGCAATGCCAAATGAAATTGCACCAAGCTTTCTATTCCTAGCTAGCGAAGATTCACATTTTATGAGTGGTCAAGTTTTACATCCCAATGGTGGTGAAGTCGTCAATGGTTAGCCACTGAATAAGTCACAATCAGATCTGCAAGTCGTCTATCGACATAAGGTTTTCAGTTTTTCAAAATGTTATCTAATATGGGGTGACTGTCACGCCAATGGATGAATGGCTTGAGCCAATTAAATTTGTGGACAAATTTTACTTTACAGTCTTAACTATTTTGGTGAATTAATAAGTGGTTTATTTGCAGGTGATTATTGTGTTTTGCCTCAATTTTTATCACCAAACTGTCATCTTTTGATGCACTTTTTTCGTGAGGGGCTACTTGATTTCAAAACGCCAATTGTTATCGATTAATGTCTTTTGGGCTATTTCAAATTTCCGAATAATAGTTTGTGGATGTTTATCCAACATTTCTGTTTTTAACTGTATAGAATCAACTGAAAAGATAAATATCATGCTATCATCATTAAATCTATAATTCGAAGGAGAGTCCCAATCACCCATAACAGAGAAGTGGGTTGAATCGTTCGGTTTAATAAAATAATATTGTCTCAGCTGTTTATCAACTTTACCATATTCACTAAAATATATTTTAGCATTATTGGTGTGTAAGTACCCCATTTTTCCGAAAGCTGGGATTGGACTTTTCTAATTTACGGTACTAATTGAATTTATTTGTTGTCTTCGTGAAAATATGATTGTGGACAAGCCGCAGGATACACATAGCTATGAAGTTTCGCTTATTAGCTCTTTTATACGGTATCATTTACTAGAGAATGGTATTAGTTATTCATTTGAGACAGTAATGAGTCATCCATCCAAACTGGAAGAAATTGAAGAAGCAAGGTGCCTCGCATGATCTATGCAGTGAAATCCGATAATCAGATACGCTTTTTCTTACTTTTAAAATTAGTAATTCACCACTGAATTCTTTACTTTTAAATACCCCAGTTAGGTGAGAGGTTGCAACAATGGAATTATGCATGGATATAAATTATATAAAAGAGAAATTACGCTTTCTACAGGATAACCCAAATAAATTAAACAAAATTATACAAAAAGAGTTTCTCCTTAATCCCACTATTCCTGAGTCCGTGGTCATTTACATTGAACGTAATCTAAGGATTAAGTTTCCTGAAAATTACAGGGACTTCATTACCAAAATAGGGAATGGTTGTACTGGACCAGATTATGGGCTTTTGTCATTAGAGGAATCAATGATAGACTTCAAACTTAAAACAAAACCTGCTATTGATCTGACAATGCCTTTTCCTTGTTCTGAAAGCTGGAATGAAGACTGGGTTTTTGAGATTGATTGGGAGAGTGGAGAGCGACCGGATGAAAATCAGTTAAATGCATATATGGATACAGACCATATACATGGATGTTTGCAGATTTGCCATATTGGGCATGGTTGTACTTATCTTTTGGTTGTAAATGGAGTTGAATACGGAAATATTTGGATTGATGAGAGGGCTGATTATGGAGGAATAAACCCTTTATTAGATTCGAATGGCTTGAGGGTGTCGTTTGAAGATTGGTATACCAAATGGTTGAAAGATGTTATTTGACGTTGTCACATACTGAAATTTCCGCTTTAGAAGCTGTCGCGTTAATCGAAAGCCAATTATAATAGAAAGTCACGTTGCAACTTGATTTCATCCGATATAGACAGTTGGATCAATCACAATTAATCAGGGATAAAATTTCCTGGATAATGCACAGCTAGACCTTTGTTTTTAGAAAAATTGTAAATCCTTTTTTGATTTATTACTAACAATACTAGTAATAATGCTTCATGAAACCTCTTGAAGTCTATCACCGAAATCAGTTTATGTTTGTTCGAATGAGGATACACGATAAGAGTATGGGAATGAAGGACTATCTTCATTACAACGAAAATGGATTCACATACTGTGTTTTCAGAAAATCTCATGGAGTATACGAATTAGCCTACGTTGAACTTGCCGACGATATCAAAGAAGCGTTTATAGATTCGTTGATTATCCGATTCGATAACGATGTGCCGGAAATCTTCTATCACCAGGGTAAGCGTCAGGTAATTGAGGTGCGCGTGAAGAAATTTAGTCTTTGGCATATCTATCTCAACGAAGCCATTGTTGGAAGTATCACCTGCGATAAGACTACCGGGATATTTCAATATCATATTGACGACCAAAGCCTATTGACCGACGATCATGCCCAAAAATATATCGCTATGATCCAGCGCGGCGAAATAAAATGGAGAAAGGAAGATATTCAGTGGCTCTCCTTGTCCTTCACATAAAGGTTCATTTAGAATTTTCACCTCCTGATACTTTTCTGGGAGAAGGTTTATCTATATGCGTATTCTCTAATCTACACTCCGCGTTTTTAATATAAATTTTTCGCAAAACTGACCGTCTTCCAGTCCTCTAAAATAAAGTTCAAAACCATACTTCTCAAGTAGTGCTTTCGAAGCAAGATTATCTGGATTTATAATTGCGATAACCTGCGATTCGGGATATAAACCATTGGCTTTAGCAAGTATTTCTAGGCATATTGCAGATCCATATCCCATTCTCCAAAATTCCTTTTTCAGTACATATCCGATTTCAAGAATTTTGCAATCATGTTTGTAGCGTTCTAATGAGCAATTTCCTATAAATAGGTTTTCTTGATTGATTACTTTGTAAAATCCCAAACCCTCTTCTTTGCGATTAATTTCAATCATTGCGTCAAAGTGAACCTTTGCTTGACTTTCTGTCCAGCCATCTCCGGCTATATATTTCATTGTCTCATCATCACTTACCATTGTCTTGAAAAGATCAAAATCACTTTCTACGTATTTAACTAACTTTATATCCATGCTTATAGCGTATTAAGTTAGGCAATTATATCCTTAAATTTACCAAATTCCATCTATCTACTCCAAAATCTCAACTGGAGAAAAAGTCTGTAAACAATAAAAGCATCCACACAAAGTGTTTGTTTCGATTTCAGTCCGGTGCATAGAACATGCATTGCGTGCATATTTTAAATATCCATTATGTCAAATGAGGTAGTCGATTCGTAGGCTTAACTCTGGCTCTGAGATTCCAGCAACAGTTTTAGATCTTCAATCACTTTTGACCAATATTCTCTAGTCACTTCACGCTGGCCTTCATTTTTTAATTTATCAACATGAAATGAAATTGTTGTTTTATCTTGATTTTTCGAAGGAATAAATCTGATCTGTAAATTGGCGGCTTCTGTGAAATCTTTGTGCCTCCACTTTGTCCGGATATGTGAATATTTATTAAAAGTTGAAAAATCCTGGTCTACGCCTTCAGACCAATAGCTTAATCCCCGGTCTGAAAAAAAGATATTCCATAGTGTTTCCAGGTTCGCTGGCATTGTTTTTCTGATTCCGAACTGCCAGCCTGCACCCTTTGTCAATCCGATGTTATTTTCCATGTAATTGTGTTTCTTGCTGAAAGTGATTTCGTATTTGAATATAATTATTTTTTTTCAATGGAAGCAAATGCTCTCACCGGAAAAGTCCCCACACCTTTGACTTTTGGTGGGGCAGCGGTGAACTTAAAGTTATGATCTGGCAATTTATTTAAATTGCAGAGATGCTCAACGATTAAAATCCCGGCACTCAATAGCAAGGTATGAGCAGGTCTTGTTCTCCCGGCTGTGTCGTCTATATTATGGGAATCAATACCTACAAGTTTGACGTTACAGTCCCGAAGATACATTGCCGCCTGCTCGGTAAGATAAGGATGGCCCTGATAATATAGCTCGGTATTCCAATGTTTATCCCAACCAGTCTGTATTAACACCGCTCGATTTCTGATTTCTCTATTCTTAAGATGATCTTCCGTAATTTTCAGGGTTTCTGTAAATGGTATATGAATCATTACCGCGTCAAGCTCCGCAAAACTCTTTAATGCCGTTTGGGCTGTGTCGTTGCCATCCGCAAATCGATGAAACGGGCAATCAATATAAGTTCCGGTGTTAGTGACCATCTCGATTTTTCCAATTTGAAAAGATGTATCGCCGTCATAGTTATTTTTTGACTGTTCCCTAGAAAGATAATCGCAAATATGAGGTGCCGGTAGCCCCTTGTAAGTTATCAGTCCATCTTCGATTGTATGACTCAAATCAATTAAGGAGTCTTCTACCACACTTTCATCGATTGGCTTACGTTTATGGGACTCAATCAGGATTTCTTTGTTAAGGATATTAACTTTTCCTACCATTAGCAACTGCATATCTTCAACGATGTAGTCGGCCAGGGCACTCTCGCTGATATCGTCTCCGGATATATCTAATCTGAAATCTTCCCCTTTGATACTACCGCCATTTGTAAAGAATATCTCGAAGTCAAATTTTACTCTTTTTTCCATAGAATGTTTCAATCTTACTATGACAAAAGTGTGGAAATCTAAATATTGTTTACTTGACTTAGATCAATTTGATTGATTTTTTTACTTCTGATCCTACTGAGTGTTTCAGGACTCATCCCAAGGTATGAAGCAATATGGAAAAGCGGTATCCGATTATCTGCATCCGGGAACTGTTTTAGAAAATAGTGATATCGTTCATTTGCATCCAAAAGTAGAAAGGAACTTTCCCTTCGGCATTTTTTGATATATTCTTTGGCTAAAATATTATTCAATAAAATATTCCATTTGGTATCCTCCTGGAGCAATTTATCCAAGAGCTCCCTTGGTATACTTATTAAATCACATTGTTCAATGCATTGAAAATGTAAGTTCGTTTTCTCCTGGGTCAGAAAACTTGTAAACGCGGTAAAAAAATCATTTTCAAAAAAGAATTCAGTATTGATGTCTTTATAATCTTTCTGATAGAAACTTCTAACAGTTCCCTTTTCTAGAAAAAAAAGCCGATCGGCAACATGCAACGGTTTGATCAGATTCTTTTCCTTTTCTGCAGAAAAAAAACTGATACCATCATTCAAGAGTGAAATCTCCTTATCATTCAAAGGAAACAACTGCTTGATAATTTTAATTAAATGATTTAATTGAATATGTTCCAAGCCTTATATTTTAAAAGCAAATTCTTATGAATATAGATAAAATCTTATTAATGAAAATAGTAAAGATTCTTCAATTGGATTCCATTTTCGTTACCCAGATATTTTAAGAATTAACTCATTACCATATTGAACAGTGTGAGTTCTTTGGATAGAAAAATGAAACAGACATTATCATCGATTAAGTATTGTAGCAAACTCCCTATTCAAAGAGGGAAATACTTGAACAGTTTCCCGAATTTAGTAGTCTAATGACGATTTGGTAAGGTGAGATTTTGGGAATGGTTCAATATGCTATCGAATACATATGTCCATTAAAATCATCGATCTGCGCTTTTCTATTTAAAAAACATTGCTTCGGGTGGAACTAGAATCTCTGGTGCTATAACAACTTTTTTGAATATTTATGATGTGACCGATTTTCTCAAGCTGCAGATAAAAGTTGTTGGCCTTCTTTTTGAAACCGAGCGGTTTTAAGATTTCAATAAAGCTTTCTTTTATGATTCTGTCAAATTTTTCTTGAGTTTCTGGTTTCATAAATGACTGTGTAACTATGTTATAATGAGCCTTTTTTAGACTATAATTGTTATTTATTCAAAGGTGTATTCCCAATAATGTTCTGTCTTGTCACTACAAAGAAAACCCTCAAACAAATGGCTGGCGATAAGCTTATCCATTTTTTTATGATCTGTTGCTATGAGAAAGAAGAAGCTATCCCATTCAATGGTAAATAGAATTTCTTTATCAGCCGAGTATAGATAATAATCTTTACCGCCGATCTCATCACAGAATTCATATTCCGTTAATCGATCAAGATCTATAGTTGTGGTGTTTTCATAAAATTCGTCTGTTATCAGGATCTGGTTTTTTCCCAAGAGTTTGAAAGCTTTACGGATAGCCATCTTTGAAAGTATACCAAGCGCGCCTTCAGTCGGTTGGTAGATACTTTCGTGGTCTGTAAAATTGTTAAGCTTTTCCATGAGGTCCGGTCTCGTAAAATTCTGGTTTAGCCCACCTATAGAAGTCCTTAGGGCCTATAGATTTCCCTATTCGCTTCGGGAAGTCTTTTTAAAAAATCAACTTCCTTCAGCGCTTCTTCGTGCGATAGTAACTTAGCTTTTTTTAGATTACTTTTATCAGTTTCCTCTCTGTCAAGTTGAAAGAAGGGGAGGAGAGCAATGAAAACGCTGTCATAATGATCTTTGAAATGGCCTTTGATTGTCCCATCATAAGGGTATAACTTTTGCTCGTCAAATATATTGCCCATAAAATATTGATTTAATATGAATAGCCTTTATTTCAAATCCAATATATGCAATTTTGCATAAAAAGAGTTCAGCAAATCATTTATTTACAAAGTGATTTCAGCTTTTCAAAATCTTCATCTACTTCAAAATGGGGATCTTCCTGAAGATTTAGGGACAATGCTTTTTTAAAATCTTTGCAAGCATTGTTTTCATCGCCAAGATCCAGATAGATGCTTGCCCGATTAAAGTAACCTATAGCATAGTTCTTATTTGCTTTTAAAGCTTTCTCTATTTCCACTAGTGCCTCTTGAGGTCTATTAGTTTCTCTATAGAGATTCGCTCGATTGTTATAAAGTATATGAAGGTCTGGCTGATTAGAAAATTCATTTAGTAATTTATCATAGTCCACAAGCGCTTCGTCAAATAGTTTTAATTCCTTTTTAACGTTTATCAGATTTGCAAGCGACTTAAAATCTTTCGGCGATATTTTTAATTGTGCTATTAGATCATTTTTTGCATTCTCATAATCTTTCAATCTGATATAAGAATATGCTCTGTCAAAATATATGTCTGTATAGGATGGATTTATTTCAATTACCCTCGAATAGTCAGAAATTGCTTTGTCAAATGCAGCAACTTCTTTATAAACACCCGCTCTGGCATAGAGCACATCGATGTTCTTGGGAGAAAAATCCAGAAATTTTGAATAATCAGCTATTGCAAGGTCGTAATTTCCTCGAAACCTGTGAATGTTGCCTCTATTTACGTAGGTACCAGGTGAATTGGGATACAGATTTATTGCTTTATCGAAAGCTGAAAAAGCCTCGTCAAATTTTTCTTTTTTAGCATATTTTATACCTTGCGCATTTAATTCTTCTATGGTCTGGGCGCTTAGACTTTGACAGAACAAAATTATGACAATGAGCGATAATATTTTTTTCATTTTTGGGAATATATAAAGCTAGATAATATGGGTTTGTGGAGCCAATATACAAAAACTCCAATAAAAACTTTGTTTCCTTCAGAAATATCGACCTTGACATCTATGTATTAGTCAATAGATTCTTTACCGTGACTATTACTTTGCCATCATTGAAGATTGATACCGTATGTTTGTTGTTTTTGCTAAGTGATGAACTATTGCGACCGGAGGAATGTTTTAGGATTGAATGGCGGCGGCCACATTAAGATTTTTGGATTTTAAAAGGTTATGATTGATATACAAAAAATATTTGCAGAGGGGGTGGAAAGCTCCTTTCTTATTGAAATAGGCGCGAGAACAATTATAATGTTTCTTCTAATATTGATCATTCTAAGGCTCTCGGGTAGAAGGGGAGTTCGGCAGTTAACTCTTTTTGAGGTTGCGATTATAATCAGTTTGGGCTCAGCTGCGGGAGATCCCATGTTTCAAGAAGAAATACCCATCTTTCATGCGATTGTTGTCTTTATATGTGTAATCTTTGTTTATAAGTTGGTAACCTGGATTGCCTCCCGATCAGAGAATATTGCCCATTTATTGGAAGGTAAAGTTTTACCTGTAGTAAAGGATGGCGTATTTGATATAAAACATGAAAATGATAATACCTTTTCGCGTATGGAATTTTTTTCTGAACTGAGAAATTTAAATGTTGAACATTTGGGACAGGTTAAGGAAGGGATTCTAGAAGTCGATGGAACATTAAGCGTTTTATTTTATGCTGATAGTGATGTGAGGTATGGGCTACCATTATTCCCATCTTCTTTCAAAAAGGTTGATGTATTCAGTGCTGAAGGGCCATTCGCATGCATGTATTGCGGCCATGTCGTATTTAGTTTTGAGAACGATTCCAAGGCATGTCCAAGATGCAATAAAACACAATGGAGCAAAGCCTTGAATTCAAGAAGAGTATAGAAGAAGAATACCATGTATTATTTAAACAAATTATAAGGTAATATAATCCGACCGTTTTTGTTCGAAGCCATTGTTTGAATACAAAGTCGTCAGATCTGGCAGCAGCATAATGAATTAAAGGTCCCATCGAAGAAGGAAAAAAAGCAAATGGCCACGAATCGTTATTTATACCAAGCGAATCGTAATCGGTTCATTTAGCGCTAAAATTTACAGCTAAATTTGTTGGGTAAATGAAGCTGAAATCTTAAACAATAATGTCAACATTTTAGCATCCTGATAAATGAATAAAGTAATATTAATTCCATCGATTTTAATTTTACCGCTAACTGCTTTAAGGAAGATGCTTGGCGGCATCACTTTTTTATTTTTTCTTTTAATTCCAATGAGTAATGGTTTTGCACAAACATGGATCAAGATTGAACTTGAGGAAACCGAGTACGATGATGCTACTGATAAAACTTGTTTAAAGGAAACGGGAGAACCTTTAAACGGGAATTATGCGATAAAATTTAATGGGTTTCAAACCAATTTCGAGCCATTTACAGATGGTTTTAAAAATGGAGAGGCCAGCGTTTACAGAAATAAGAAGCTGGCAGAGAGGGGCACATATCTAAACAACCTTAAGGAAGGTGAATGGATTTACTATAAAGAAGATGGAACAATTCGTAAACGGGTTATTTATAAAAAAGGGAAAACAGAACCTTTTGGTGATCGGAGATTAAGGTGGGAAAGATCCAGTGAAAAGTAGCGTTTTGCCTGTTATAAAAAAGAATAAGAATCATGAAGAAATTATCATTACTAGCTGTTTTACCCCTTGTTATGTGTTGCAGAAGTCAGGAAAAAATAGATTTAGCAAACTTGAACTTAAATGAGCCGATTGAACACATCAGTAAATTTGAGGATCGATTATTGGTTGGCGTTGAGACTATCGAGTATCCCTTCAGTCTGTTGCTCGAGGTTGAAAAATCACAAAGGTATCGTTTCGATGGAATTGATTTAGCAGGGCAGCGGATTATATTTCAAATCAACTCTGAAACATTAAAAACAGATAGTATTACACGTCTTGGCGGTGGACACATTGATCTCAAACAAGCCAAAACCGCCATTGAGTTAGACGAAACTTTAAAAAGATACGATGCTGATGGTAAAATATATGGCGTAAGAATTGAGCTCAAGACGCAAGAGTTAAAGGCGAGTATCTTAAAGAAACTAGAGGCAAAATATGGTAAAGGAACAAAAAATCCAAATACCGACCATGGTTTATACTGGAATTTAAAGCCCCAAAACAAGTTTATTTTATACGCGCCAGACTATAATAGGTTAATCATGCTGAACAATACAAACCTGTCTAAAACGTGTTATTGGGATATCATGAATGGTTTAATTGATTTTGGCGGATGCAACAATGAAGAATATATGGCGGACCTGCTAAAAAATGCGACCAGACCAGAAGATGTTAAAGACAAACCCACGCTGAAAATTGATAATAACTGGAATATAAACAATTTCATTGTTGGCAAAACAACTGAAGAGGATTTTACGAAATCTCCTATAAATAATCGTTTTGAACGGATAACAGAGTTTGATGGCGCTACCGGAAAAACCAATGAGATCTATTATCAGGATACCTATCATGATTTCAACCTTTATTTTGCTGTCAGCAAAAATGATCCGGAGAACCAAAAGGAAAACACGATCAATGGTTACGCCATCAACGACTTTGGAAAGGTTAACATCTCATTTGAAAATAACTTAAAACCAGGCTTACAATTTAAAGAAGTGCTAAAGCTGTTAGATAAGCTCAAAATAACTTATCATCCGGTGGATTTTGCTAATTATATCGAAATCAAAACAGTACCTTATACAGTAACGCTGAATTTTAACGAGCATATGTTGCTTTCCGGAATGTTTGTTAAATAGCTTCTGATATAAGGTAGTTCAAACCATCTAAGAGCTTAAAAGTAACCTTTCCAAGCTGATACTTTCTTAATTGGTCGATCAATGGAATAGATGACAAAATATGGGCAATAGGTGGTAGGTTTTTAAGAGTTAAAAATTCAATTAAAAGGGTGGGAATCCTATTCACCTAAAGTCGGCGCTTCGCCAAATTTCTTCTTAAAGGCGGAAGAAAAATGGGACAGGTTCTCGAAACCAAGATCGAGATAGATAGCTGATGGTTTTTTGTTTTTTCTTTTAATTAAATGCCATGCTTCATTCAGCCTTTTATCCTGTAACCACTTACGTGGCGGCATACCGAAGGTTTTCTGAAAATCTCTTTTATATCCTGAAAGGCTCCTCCCTGTGAGTTGTGCAAACTTTTCAATAGGGACATTGAAATGAAAATTGCTCAGCATAAATTTTTCTAGATCCATCTTATAAGATGCTGAGAAGTCAAACAAAAAGTTACGCAGTGCCGGGATAGCTATCAGTATTAACTTGATTCCCTCTTTCACCTTTAAAAGGCCCATCTCGTCAGTCATTTCATGACCAGCGCTTCGCGCGTAGGGAATGACCGACTGGAAATAACCTTTGATAAACGCATTATTGGGAAGGCATATATTCGGAAGTCCGGTGTATTTACCCTGAGCTTCCATCTTTTCCTCTAGTGCTATCTGGCGCATCAGATCTTCTTGCAGTGATATTACGATAGTTTCATAGTGGCCATTTGGCCCGGGAGTTTTAGTCAAGGTTCCAAGCTGATTCTTGTGAATTAGCAATACTTCCCCGGCAGATATATTTACATGCTGCTCAGCGGTTTCGAGAACCATTTGGCCCGAAACCTGTAATACCAGGGTATGATGGTTCCAGACGCATGCTTTCTCTTTCTTTAGAGAAGAAAGGTAAGAATAGAATATCACGCCGGGAAGTATTTCTGCTGGACTTTCCATTTATCTTTGTAAGTAAGTACCGCCTTTGATAGCACCTATTGCAAATGTAGTGTTTAAAATATTCATCTCCTCTGGCGTAAATACAATTTCCATCGCAGTGATATTTTCGGGTAGTCTTGATCTGCGGCTCATACTCACCAATGGCATGATATTGTCGCCTTGTTCTTTTACCCACGCAATCGCAAGTTGTGTAGGGCTGACATTCTTACGTAAAGCAATTTCTTTTAATACTTCTACTTTTTCAAGAATATGGATTAAGTTATTACCCTGAAAACGGGAAAAGTGATTTCGATGGTCATCCGCAGGAATTGGAGGTTGCAGGTCACCTGTTAAGAGTCCTTCGGCCGTATTGGCAAATGCCACGACACCAATCCCTAATTCTTTAGCTGCAGGCAACAGCTCATTTTCGATCTGACGGTCAGCCAAAGAATAACCGATTTCCAGTGCACTGATGGGATAAACGCTATTGGCTTTACGGAGCTGATGGGCGGTTATTTCCGATACGCCTATATGGTGTACTTTTCCTTCAGCTACGAGGTCTGCAATCGTTCCAATGATGTCTTCTATTGGCACACTGCTATCCATTCTACAGGGTTGATATAAGTCGATAGTTTCAATGCCCAGACGGGTCAACGAATAGTTGATAAAATTCTTGATCGCTACAGGACGGAGATCCAAGCCAATCCATTGGCCGTTGTGAAAAATAGCACCGAATTTGACACTGATGAAGGCATCATCCCGTCTACCCTTAATTGCTTTGCCAATAAGCATTTCGTTGTGGCCTGCACCATAAAAATCTCCCGTATTCAGGAAGTTTATCCCGCTGTCCAAAGCTTGATGGATTGTTGCAATACATTCGGTTTCGTCGGGAGTTGGGCCACCCCATATTGATGACATCCGCATACATCCCAGACCAAGCTTTGAAACCGTGGGGCCGTTTTGACCCAATTGAATTTTGGTGATTTCTGACATTTGACGAATTTAATTTTATTATACAAAGGTCTTGATTTAATTACCATTTTGCTTTCTTCTACGGTTCAATTTACTTGTCTTTACGGTTCATCTATTCGGGAATTAAATGGTCATTGGTAAGTTTCAAACGGCTGGTCGCATAAATGTTTGCCGTTTAGTTTTGCTTTCTTGGCTGCCGTTGGTATCTTAGTGGTTCTTCAGGAAAAATTACAGCTGTAGGAAAGGGATATAGTCCTGCTAAAGATGATAAATCTGGAATAACTTATGGAAAATAGTCTAAGTATAATTGAAAAATACGAGTTACTGGTTTCTACATTAAACATGATACTTGTTCCACTCAAAGAACCGGGTGTTTTATATGAAGAAAAAGTTCGAAAAAATTTAGAAGAGCTTGAAGGAGACTATTATTCATTTTTGAATCAAACTTTTATTGAAGATTTACACCAGTCTAATGTTGTTTCCAAAGATGGTGTTGTTTTATTGATGAATATACGGTCCGCAATTGAGCATTTGGATCATTTTAAATGGAATGTTGAGGACTTTCTAACTGATAATAATTGGCATGAAATAAGAAATTTTGTTGTTAATGTATTTTTATCGGAATTGAAATAGTCGAGGTAGATTGTGGGAAAATCAAAGTGGCCCAATCGGGTTTGTGAGATTGGTTTTTTTGCTGTTTATTGTGCATAGCTTCATGAAAGGGTGAGCGCGCTTTATTGACGGCGGAATGGTTTGATAATTCGTACTTTATTTCTTAGATCCAAATCCTGGAATTGCGAGATATATCACAATAGGATTAATTACAGCGACTACTGTTGTTTTTTCCTTTTATTATGCAATGGATAAATCTAATAACAGAAGTGCTTAGTCGAAGAAAGGGCACAACCTATCCGACCTGGCAGCACTGATCGGCACCAATGAACGCTACATGTCCTATATACTGAAAAAGTATACTGGTACGGATTTTACCACTACCTGCAACATGCACGCATCGGTTACCAGATTGAATACGTGGAGCGCGAGTTGTAAAAGGAGTGTCCCCGTCGGAGTATTTCCAAAAGATAAGAAATTGACATTAAGTTTTATGTTAATTTAATTTTGCTCAGGTATTCCATTTTTTATTTGTTTCTTTATTTGGTGGTAGCGCTTGAGTTGGTTTTACGGATACAAAATCTGCATCAAACCTAAATTCCTAAGCCCAATAACCGTAAAAATTAAGAGGACTAGTTCAGAACATCAATACAATGACACAAATTTTCAAATTAACATTTCTTGCGTTGGGATTTCTTTTGACAAGTTGTACTTCTTCGGCACAGCAAAAAGATGATTACCCGACAAGGATAGATAGTTTACTAAACGCTACAAATCCGAGAGCATTTAATGGTGCTGTTCACATTCAACAAAACGGAAAAACGAAATATGCAAAAGCGCATGGATTTGCTGACTTTAACAAACAGACGCCGTTGAAAATCGATGATAAATTTTCGACAATGTCCATAGCTAAACAATTTACAGCTGCCCTGATTTTACAGGAAGTCGAAAAAGGAACAATTGATTTGCAAGCCCCAATCCGAAAGTATTTGCCTGATTTTAAATATTCCTGGGCAGATACCGTTACGGTTCATCACTTGCTGAACAATACATCGGGGTTGTACAGCGAAAGCATGGACAAACCCTTGAAATTTAAGCCAGGCACGGCTTTTAGCTATTCAAACGTTGGGTATTATGTTGCAGGATTGGTTTTGGAAAAACAAAGTGGTAAAAGTTTTGAAACTTTAATTACAGCCTTATTCAAAAAATGTAAAATGGCTAATAGTTATTATCCCAATAAAAAAAATAGCCAGCTTTTGGTAAAAGGACACACCATAAAAAAAGACGGAACTTTTCGATTAAATGTAAAGTCAGATTTCGATAGTACAAATTATTTCGGAAGTCATCTGATAGTTACTGCACCCGATCTGGCAAAATGGAACGAATGTCTACATAGCGGAAAAGTGCTAAAACCTGCGACTTATAACATGATGACCCATTATGTAATTACCAACCAACATCAGGTTTTTAGCGAAAAGCCAATTGGATATGGTTATGGCTTGCGCATAAATGATAAAGCGGATATTTACGAAATTGGGCATACAGGTTTCCATCCGAGTGAAGGTTTTACGGCCGTTAATTTATATTATCCGAAAACTAAAACCAGCGTAGTTGTAATGGAAAATACAGGCAATGAAAACTTTGATATCGCTTACTATTTTGTGCAGGAAGTGAGAAAGATTGTGAAAGAAAGTAACCTTTTAAACTAAATTTCTTCATGAAAAAACTTTCATTATTTTTCTGTATTTTCTTGTTTTCAATTCAGTCTTTTGCACAGCAAAGTAATAGCCTCCGCAAAGAACTTCATCAAATCATTGCAACAAAGAATGCAACAGTCGGTATTTCAATGAAGGGAATTGGAACCAAAGACACATTAAGCATTAATGGACATTTAAATGCACCATTAATGAGCGTGTTTAAATTTCATATTGCTTTGGCGACCTTGAACTTGGTTGATCAGGGTAAACTTTCTTTATCACAGAAATTTTTCATTAAAAAAGAAGATCTGCATGCAGATACCTGGAGCCCAATTCGGGAAGAATTTCCGAACGGAAATATGGATTTAACTTTGGACCAACTATTACAATATACTGTTTCGCACAGCGATAACAATGGCTGTGATATTCTTCTAGACCTGATTGGAGGTCCAGAGACCGTCCAAAAGTTTATCCATAAACAAGGAATAAAGGATTTTACCATAAAAGTCAATGAACAAGAAATGCGAACTTGGGAGAATCTTTATGTTAACACAACAACGCCATTAGCGTCCACCGAATTATTGGAGAAATTTTATGCAGGGCAGGTTCTTAAAAAGAACACCACAAAATACCTCTATCAACTCATGGTTGAATGCTCGAGAGGCCTTACCTGGATGAAAGCAGGGCTTCCCAAAGGAACAGAATTAGCACACAGAACTGGAATTTCAGATAGAAATGAGCATGGTTTAAGAGCAGCGATGAACGATGTAGGCATTTTTAAACTTCCCAATGGAAATCACGTCGTTCTTTCTGTTTACTTAAAAGATATCACCGAAGAACGAGAGGTCACTGAAAAAATTATTGCCGACATAACAAAAGCTATCTGGAATTACTACACGGAAAAATAGAAACTATAGGTCGCCCCTGTTAACTAAACCTACGGATTGATTATTTGTCTCTTGGCTGTAAATGATACCGTGAAACAATATTGGCATTAAAGCAATTATTACTGATTTTTTCATAGTTGAAATATTTTTCTTTATAAATAGTGCAAGTATTCTACTATTATGATTGAATTGGCTGCGTACATTTCTTTCCTTTATATCCCATTTCATAATCTGCCATTATAGTGGTTCTTTCATTAAGGATAGGAAATACTGTTCAATATCACAACATAGAGCAATAAAAGAGAATAGTGTTTTGACAATACGTCATTGCAGGAATTAAGGATAAATTGGTCATCAAAAATTTAATGGTCTATTAAATAAATATAATAAATATTATCAATTTTAATAGGTAAAATTATGTTAGATAAAGCTTTTTTACCTAATAGCCGCTATAAGTAGTGATCAACAGATTTTATAATAGGGCCGCTACGTTGACGGTCAGCTGGCAGTTTGGCGGATTACGTGCCCCAAAGGAGAAAGAAAATCATTTTTCTGATCAATCGGATGACAAATCACCAAGAAGGAGAAGAATGTAAAATGATCAATATCAAATTTTTGAAATGAAAAATATTAACGATAATTAATTTAGGTTATCACGAAATGTATGCGAGTACTTTTCGTGATCAGAAAATCAATGTGACCACTCTTCCATGCTTTTAAAAAAAACATTTTTTCTGTTAATCTTAGGCGCTTTGGATTGAAGCTTACTCAAGAAGGGTTGGATCAATTTTTTAGCCAGTATCAACTAGCAGCTTAGTCTATGTCTGAGCTGCTATCTAAAATAGGATAATGGAGAGAAAACTGATTTTATGGTTAAAGATAACCATTGATCTAATAACGGTACTGATCGTAAATTTGTCTGTTGATAGGAGGCTTGGTCTCTATTCTCATTGATAATAACCTAAGTTTATTGGTATCAAATATGAATATCCCATTTAGTCTTATTTTGTTAAGTCTGTTTTTAATGATTTATTATACACCGGTCAACAACGTTGGCGAACGGAAAATTGCCTATTCTGATTATATACGAGGGCGTCCTTTAAGTGCGCAGCTCTGGTATCCGACCGAGGACAGCAATGTTAAGGATACAGAACGGCCATTTGTTTTACCACCTACAGCAAAAAATGCGGAATTTATACAAAATAAACATCCATTGATCGTGTTGTCTCATGGCACTGGAGGCAACAGATTTAGCTTATCCTGGCTGGCGATTGAATTGGCGAAAAATGGATATTTTGTTGTTGCTCCAGATCATTGGGGCAACACGCTGGATAATAAAATCCCTGAAAACTTTGTACGTTATTGGGATAGACCGCTAGATATTCATTTCCTGATTTCATCATTACTTGACGACACACGGTTTAATAGCTACATAGACAGCAGTAGGATTGCCGGTATAGGATTTTCATTGGGGGGATATACTACTTTGGCGCTTGCCGGGGTCAAATTAGATTGCGATACGCTCAAGAAAAACGCATCGTTAGCCGAAAATCGAAAACAATTTGTTGTTCCTGAATTAGGTGACCTCCAGGAATTAATGCAAAAAATATCTTGCGAACAGGTGCCGCTAAATTTAAGAGATAGTCGCGTTAAAGCCAGTGTAGCCTTGTCTCCAGCCCTTGGGCTCGGCCTTCCCAAAGTGAAGCAAACCAATACATCTCCAGTTTTGATCATTGGCGCGGTTGACGATTCGATTGCTCCTCTTAAAACTAACGCAATACGATACCATGAAGTAATCGAAAATTCAAAATACAGCGTACTTCAAGGTAAAGTGGGGCATTACATTTTCTTGAATGAAGGGAAGCTTAAATTGATTAATGAAGAACCTGTTTATTATCGAGACCATAATGCCATGGACAGAAAATCAATACATCAAAAATTGGTAACGGAAATACTGGCTTTTCTGTCGGAGCATTTAAAATACAAGTGAAGATAGCTACGCAGATGCAAACCGCCGACGGCCAATCCACTGCTTTTTGCGATGAGATTATGTTAAGAAGAGTGAACAGAGAATTATTTAAAATGATACATTTGTAAATATCAATTTTAGAGCTGCTTAACGATGAATCTTCAAAATAATCAATTAGAATATATTTCACTTAAGCCGTGGCAACCACTTGAACACATCGTAGAGAGTATCTGGATGGTAATAAATCATTCTGATGAGAATAAAGAAGGAATTATCGTTCCAGACGGCAAAATAGACTTATTTCTTCTGACAGATGAAAAAGGAGCCTTTGAGATTTTTATTTGTGGAGTCTGTACAGAAGCTGTTATAAAGCCACCATTTCCGAAATCTCGGATGTTCGCCATTAGCTTTTATCCAATTGCTGCGGAATATATTTTTAATCACTCTTTTTCGGATTTAAAAAATACGAAAAAAACGTTGCCAGATGATTATTGGGGATTTTCAAAAGATGACCTCATTGACTTCGAGTGTTTTTATCAAAAGGCCTGTTATACTATTTCTTCTAAATATAAAAAACAAATGGATGGAATGAAACAGAAGTTGTTTGAGTTTATCAGTAAATCTAGAGGAGAAATTACGGTAAATGAACTGGCAGGTAAAATATTTTGGAGTAGCAGGCAGATTAACCGTTATTTCCAGCATTGGTTTGGGCTTACACTAAAATCATATGTTAACATTGTACGTTTTTCAAATTCATTGAAACAGCTGAAAGAAGGGAACTTCTATCCAGAACTGAACTATGGCGACCAATCTCACTTTATCCGTGAAGTAAAAAAATACGCCGGAGTAACGCCAACTATTTTAAACAAAAATGAAAATGACCGATTTATCCAATTGAACCTGATTCCTGATGCATAATTTTGTATTAAATAACAGAAAATAAAATGCATCTAAATCACATTAATCTAGTCGTAAAAGAGGTAGATAAAGCCGTAGACTTATTTACCCAAAATTTGGGTTTTAATTTAATAATAAACAGAAACGGCAAAATGGCCGTGCTTGAAAGTAGCAATAATTTTGCTTTGGTCCTTTGGGGGCAGCAATTGAACAACGAAGAAAGTAGACCTAAGTATCCAGCGAATTTCCATATTGGATTTTATCAAAAAGATGAGAAAGCTGTTCACGAGGTATATCAGAAATTAATAAACGACAGCGGTTTGAAATTTCAAAGCGCACCAAAGAAAATAAGGGATTCATTTGGATTCTATTTTTATTTTGAAAATCTGATGATTGAAATCAGTGTAACTCCTTTTAAATGAGATTAAAGTTGAGATTATATAGAGAGGTTAGATTTGCTATCAATTTGGTCTTATCTTTGAGATAGGAGAGATAGGTAAATTAAAGGAGGAGGAACTCATGTCATATGAAGCAAGTTTAAAACATAATCGTGATGCGGAGAGCGTATTTAATTCGGCCAAGAAATCAGGAGAAGCTTTAGGTCACGCTAAAGGCCTAGCAGAAGGTCTGGCAGAAGGGGAACGCAAAAAAGCTCTTGAGACTGCCAAAGCATTTAAGGAAATGGGATTACCAATAGCTGATATTGCTAAAGGCACAGGACTTTCAGTCGAAGAGGTCGAAAAACTCTAAGTTTTTGGAAGTGTAAAGTAAACTGTGTCAAAGGTCGGGGAAGCAAGTCCGGCCTTTATATTTCTCTCTGATAGGTAATCTTTTCTATTCGATTATTAATTTACTATCTAACCAAGTATCTATTTTTAGGAGCTCATTGAACTGGCTCTAAGCTTTTAACCATTGAATCTATCATGGGTTTTGTAGGAGATAACCTTAACTTTCTCTCAGTGATCATTACCTTTATAGATCCACATAGGCTCTGTTTGACCTGCCCGTTCAAAGCCATTCTTTTTATAAAAGTCGATAGCTTTACCGTCAGCAGTAAGCATCTGCATATGAAAGCCCCTATAAATCTCTTGCATTTTATCCATAATCAAACGCCCAACCCCTCTGCCTTGATAGGAGGGTAGTACGAGTAGATGTGGATAATATACCACGAGATAACCATCGGAAATGGCATTCCCTAGGCCTACTAATGTGGGACCGTCCCATGCCGTAACTAAGGAATGCGAATTCAAGAGTGCTTTCATCAGTAGTTCTGGTTTTTCGGCTGCACTCCATTTATTAGCTTGGTATAGTTGCAGAACGTCGTTTGCGTTTAAATCTCTATTGACACTTAGCTGTATGTTCATATATTATTCTGTAGTTTTCGTTAGTATATTTAGGCGAATGTTCTTCGTTGGTAAATATACAAATATGTGAAAGGAGCGTTTACTATTACTCGTAAACTTTCGCTCCTTTGAAAATATCAGCAAACGTTGACCACGCAGCTTTTTCAGCATCTACATTTGCGTCTGTATTATCATAATACCCTTGGATGTCTTCTGCGTATGATGCCAAAGCCTCCAGAAAGTCGGGCAAAGTTTTGTTTTCCCAAGTTTCAGGGTGATGGAGCAAATCCCGGCGCAACAAATCAAGAAATTTGATGAAGCTATGTTTGTCGTTTACTTTCAATTCATATAATTGATCATCCATGTACTTTTACTTAATTGATTGAAATTATTTTTACAAGTTTAATGAATAAATGTCCTTTTTTGTCACTGTGAAAAGTAGTATGATCAATGTAACAAAGAAAAGATGTCCCATTAATATATTTGTGTTTTTATGAATAACCATCCATGATTCAAATCCGGTAGGTGATTGTACTTTACTTAAATTATTTATAATTCTTGGCAATGTATCCAAAGTTTCCAGATCAAGCCAATCTTAAAACTTTGTATTCAATCACTTTTTGGCCTTTATCCGAAATAAATAGTAATAGCTTGTTTTACGCAATTATTTGATTGACAGATAAGTTTCTACCTCAGCGTTATCTCCGTCGTAATATTTCTTTCCGTGGATTGTAAAATCAGCTTTGTAAGCACGTCTTGAATTCAAGTCTTGGTCTGCCCATATTTCTAACCAGGTTTCTACAACCGCTTGAGGCATTTTGCCCTTAGAAACAAATTTTTCGTAGTTGTCCGCTTCAATAATTATTCCTACAAAACCTTCGGGACAATTCTCTAATGAATCAACGGACATTCCTATAATCGTTGTGTAAAAGCCTTTGAAATCAGATTCATAGTTCGTGTAAACGGCGTATATTTCGTCACTGGTTTTATTGGGGATTTTATTCTGAATATCTTCAGTCCAGAATCTTTCCCAAAGTGCTTCGATGTCTTCTGAAGCTTGACCATTTTGATTAGTCGTTCTCACAGAAATTCCTGCGATATAAAATTTTTGAATCGTTATATTTTCCATTTTTACGCTATTTAATTTTGTTAACAATTTCATCAATTGTTTTTGCAATTCGGTTCACTCTCGTCTGGTCTGTTTTTGCCGAATAGATACAGTTGAGAATCGTAATTTTTTTTCTTTCAGAATACGCTAAAAATGCTTCATAAACACCTTCAACTTCTTTTAGACAAAGAATTAATTCCTCTGGGATTTCAATTGGATTCACGTCTTCATACAATATTATGTGAACATAATCGCCTTCCTGTTTTTTGATTTTTTTACGGATTTCAGATTTTATTGGAAGAAAAAGAAGACCATTTCCCATTGATTGCAGATTATAGTTTCGGATTTTGCAACCGTCAATCGTTCCGTTAACTCTTACCAAGCCAAAAGGGGAGTTGTTGTTTGGAGCGACTTCAGGTATTCTGGCAAAGGTCCATCCCCCTTTTCCCTGAAATTTTTCAAGAAGATATAACTTGTCAACAAGTGGAATTTGTTTTGTCATTCTTTATGCAATTAAGTGCCAAAAATTTAATTCCATATTTTCTTTATCAGCAAGATTTAATAATTCCAGACCATAAAGATTCTCAAAATAACCGAAACAGGTCTGCTTTGTTTTTGCGAGAGTTTTACCAAAGGTTACTTCTGAAAATTTGTTTTCAACTAATTTTCCGATAAAATGCGCTTGAGTATTTTCAAAAGCACTTAAATATTCATTTTCAATATTCTCGGAAACTGACGATAATTTATCTGAATTATTAATATCATTCAAAGAAAATGTTCCTTTCTCGATGCAGGAAAAATGCGTCGGAATCTCAAAATTGTCTTTTTGTATGTCGTGATATTCGATTTTTACGGTTCTCCTATCAACCATTTCGAAAAAACGTTGAACTTCCGGTTGATGAGCTAGATTTTTACCCAAATCTTTTAAAGCTTCGATAGAATCCGCAAAAAGAACATTTGCATATTCATTTTCATAATTCCTGACCAGGCAATGAAAAAGGATATCTTCTTGTTGAGCCAAGACCGTTTCAAATTTTAACACAGCAAACAAAAGCTCATCATCGGTGATATTTTCTCTTTTTCTAAAACTCGTAAATTCCATAGCTTTTGCTGGACCAGTGTTGAGTAGAATCATATTTTTTTCAGTTTTAAATTTATACTGATGCAAAAATAGATCAGGCTAAAGACAGCCTTATGTCAAGGGTCACAAACATTTTTTCTCAATTAGGGCAATATATTCTTCGAAAGTAATTTTGTGCGGTACAAATGTTTGATTCTGAACCGATAAGCTTTCGATACGATCTAGGCGAAAAGCCCTGTAGTCGTTTCTGAGTCTGCAAAGCGCAATTAACAGCCAATTTTCTTTTGTGGTGTAAATGGCAAAAGGTTCCACCATTCTTTCTGTAGTTTGATGATTTTCGGGAGAATAATATTTAATCTTCACCAAATTATAGTTTGTCAAAGCTAACTGCAGAATTGATAAATTGTTACTTGTACGGACTCTTTCAGTATTTTGTCCGGATAAAATTCTGCTCGACAACAGATTGGCTTTATTTTTTGTATTATTTCTTAAAACCGCTTTTATTTTGTTAACCGCATCAGTGTAGTCTTTTACAAACGAAGCATCTTTATTTTTCAGAATCAATTGTTCTGCTGTTATCAGCGCATTGGCTTCACTTTCCGTAAACATCACAGGTGGTATTTTGTAACCATCCATCAACGCATAACCTTTCCCTTCTTCCGTAAGAATGGGCACTCCGGCATCTTCCAATGCGCGTATGTCACGATAAATTGTTCTTTTACTCACTGAAAATCTATCAGCTAGTTCAGAAGCTGTTATTAAATGTTTAGTTTGTAAGCGGGTCAAGATTGCGGTCAATCGTGAAAGTCGTTTAGTATCACTGTTGCTCATTTTTTATCTGATTGTGATATTACCAAGGTCACTAATAATCCCAATTATAATTAACGGTGCCTCAATTGTATAGCGGAAAATTAAAACAAAACGTTGAATACGGTTCAAATCTACAAAAAACGAACAAACACAAGAGCAACTTCACTATGTTCATTAGGAGCACCTTTAAATCCAATATCTCCCATTAATATATTTTTGTTTTTTATGAATAACCATCCATGATTCAAATCTGGTAGGCGATTGTACTTTATTTAAATTATTTATAATTCTTGCCAATGTATCCAGGGAATTTGTTCGTTTTTAATAATACTGACTTAGCTTTTAAAGAAGCGAGACATCTTCATGTAAACGTCTGTGTTTTACCGGTCCCAGGAGGGCCCTCGATAATACTGAGTAGGTTGGCAAAGGCATTATTTAAAGCTTCTTTTTGACTGGGATTGAATCCAAAAGGAAAGATTTCAACAGGGGCGAGGAGATCACAATTTTTGGGTTGTATTTCATTCAGATAATTGGATAGGATGGCATATTCTGGGATAAATGATATTCTATAAAGCTATCTTCAAGAATGTTTTTTCCATCTTCAGAATTAAGCCCTACAGCATCGGCAATCGCTTTTAGATAGTTGAAAGTGGTAGCCGCTTTTTTGCTCTGAAAAGCAGATTTGATGATCTGAACTTTATCCTTGTTGTAGGTGTATTGTTTATTACTGCTTTTAAATGCCACAATACGTTTCTCGCTCACAAAAGAATAGGACTGGATATCTTTGGTTTTGTCCTTTCCATCGATGTAGATGGTTTCTTTCTGCCGAAATGAACTGTTGGCATTTAACATGTTGGAAAACTATTCTTTTAGATAAGATATTAAAAACTTTCCATTTAGTAATTTGATTTTTCAAAATCAAATATGACCTTTCTTATGACAGGTTGTAAGGATTCAATCCAATTGTTGATATCTGTTTCGTCAAAATATACAAACCAGATATCACTAGAATTTTTGTAGATGTTTTCAACTTTCTCAAACTTTTTCTTGTACCAAAGCTGTATATTTTCATCCATGCCAAAAATATAATGGTTATTAGGTGGCAAACGCAGTTTGTCTTTAACTTTATTTTCGAGCTCAGTTACTCTGGCTAGATCGTCCACTGTTAAAAAAAATGGGATTCTTTCCCTGAAAATAGAAGGAGAGCCGATGTCATTGTTCTTGCTAATCTGTACTTCAACGACAAATTTAGAACCAGCATAAGCATCAAAACCACCTTGGGCACATTGGAACCAAATAACTAAATAGTGATCTTTTAATTGTTTGTAAAATCCCAGCATGCCACTTTTAGTCTTTTTAAACCCTGCACCTTTTAATTCGGGAAAGATAATTTTATTGATTATTCGATATACTTCCGTTGATTTCATTTTGCTTAATAGAGTTTTCTAAATATTTAGCTCTAATTTAAATAAATTAGTCAATATTAACATCAGTAGTCCAATCAATGCTGGCCAGAATATGGAGAATATCTTTCTATTTCTCTGCGCCTGTAGGTACCCTGCATAAATAAGTGCTGCAACTTGAAATCCAAAGATAATCAGGTTAAAATTTTAACTCCCCGTAAAATACCTCAGCCAATCTCCGTCTATTAATACTACATAAAATGTCAAAGCCATAAAACTGAGACGTACAAATAGTGTAGCGTTAATTCTCTTCATTATCTATATTACGTTAGTGGAATATCAATGTCTTTATCGATTTAAGAAGATCCTGTTCTGTTTGCGCTTTCAGGTTTGAACCATGAAGGTTAAATCGGACTTTTGAAGAGTCTCCCCATAGGTTGCCGATATACACTCCGGTGGTTCCTTTTCCAGATATTCTCGGAAATACGATTTTCGCTCTTCTATTATCGATAGTATCCCAGGACACATTTTGTTTTCTGTACAGATCGGCGTCGAGATCCAGATCCAGTATCGGCATATCTTTTACAATAATATAGTCCGAAGAGTCCATTGCACTTTCCTCCATCATCTGTCTGGTAATGACTTCTATGTTATGCTCTGTCAAACTATTGGAATACATGCCCAGATCGAAGTAAAGCGTATCGTTGTTGTCTACAGCAATTGCGCCGACATAACTGTCTATTCCGTTTTGTTTGACCTGCTGCCATTTATAGGGAACTTCAAGCGTAAATAGACCAAAATCCATTGTCTTTGTGCGAGATGGATCCTTGCAACCGGTAACTAGGATAGTAAGGGCAGAAATGTGGAATAGTTTTATGAACTGTTTCATACTATGGCTTATACGTTGAATTTACAAAATTAGGCTGGACTATCCGTCTATGGCTAGTATTTTTTATTCTTAAAGCGCAAACCGGTGGAGTGGAAGCACCACGGTGTCATGGTAAAAAATCCTTCATCGTTTCAACGTCGTTTTTCGTTATGAATGTATATATCCGATATGGAAATTGAATAGCTTTTCCCTGCCATAGGACTTCGATTTGTTCCATTCTCATTGTTGTTTTTTGTTCATATCTCTATGACGAGGTTCTTATTAAATCCATTATACAGTTCATTGATATAGCCGTGTGGATTGCATATAATTTCGGTGTTACCGATTTTATAGTTTACAGGAGTATGTATATGGCCATGGATCCAGTAGGAGGGCTGATGCTTTATTATCAAGTCTTCCATATCTGAGACATAGGCGGCGCTGATCGGATCGTCTAAATACTTCATGGACAAGGATCGAATGCTCGGAGCATGATGCGTCACTACGATGTTGTGTTTCGCTTCGCTGACACTAAGACTTTCCGTCAGCCATTGTCTGGAAGTTTGGTGGATTCTAAACGTAACGATACTTCTTAATTTGGCATAATTGTCACCTAATCTGATCTTCTTATAATCATTCATACGGCTTTGGCATAACGATCCATATTCGGCAGGATTGCCCTTTAAGGAAAAATCGGTCCAGAGTGTGCAGCCATGGAAACAAACGTGGTCGATCTCCAAAGATTCATTTTCCAGCACATGGATATTTGAATTGCTTGCAGCGTCCTTGATTTTATATAGTGTTTTCGGATAGGCTCCTTTGTAATACTCATGATTACCCAGCACATAAATGATCGGTATATCCAATGAAAGTGATTTGAGCCAGCTGATCCCTTTTACTCCTAGATCCGTATCTCCAGCCAATATAAGTACATCTGCTAAATTCAGATCGAAATCATTGTATCCAAATTCTCTATGCAGGTCGCTAACGATGTGGATTTTCATCTTTGTCTTTTTGCCTCAGATTTTAATTTTAAATCACCTTCACTGAATGATAGGGGGTATGTATAGCCGGATTTTACAGCACGTCCATTTTGGTATCCCGGTTTCCAAGGACTGGATTTTTTGATCAATTCAATTAGTGTTTCAGCTGTTTGATAACCGATATCTTTGGTTATCTGAAAATTACTGAGCCGTCCATCTTTCTCAATCGTAAAATTGATCATCAGTTTGCCGTTTACTTTGGCTTTCTTGGCTGCAGTTGGTATCTTATAATTTTTAACAATCCAATTTTTAAATCCGTTTGTACCATAAGGTGGCTCAGGAAATATTTCAATCATGTGAGGAGGAATATCCGCGATTGAGTCATCCAAAACAAGGGACTGACCGACAGACTGCGATAAGATGCTTATTGATACAATAAACATAAATGATAACTTACGAATCCAAGAAATTCTCATCGTATTAATATATATAACTAAGCGACTAATTTACGTATCTATTTTGTATCTTAATACAACATGAATAATCTAATTATACGGAAGGTTTTGAATGACTATGTTGCTTTCATTAACGACTTCAAATATCAGTTCTCTCCAAATATTGATGAATTTGAACAAAAAAGCAGTCGAAATCGCTCTGGACAAATTGGTGGATTCAATTACCAGTTTCATGGTGCGGGCTGCCGTTTAGAGAAAGATGGTGTAGTATGTGAATTTGATTTTATGCCTATCAATGCATATTCCATAAAGTTCAGCCTATGGAAAATGCGTGAATTTATTTTGACCAATAAAGCATATGGAATAGTTAAATTGGAGGAGTCTGAATTACATGAGATGCTACATACACTGGTTGAAGATGGCACTCTTGTCAAATTGGTATTGGGCGGCGTGGTTTGGGAAGTATATCAGGTCTGATGCAAATTCTTATTTTTCCTCGTATTTGAAGATCGACATGAGCCATTAGAAATTGATCTTTTTATTTTTTTAAATTAACAGGTGTTTGTTGAGAAAGTAACAGAATATAAGTAAATCGTTGAAATGGGGAAGATAGTTTTTTCTCAGATTGTTCAACATATTTATTCATGAACAAATTTGCGACATATCTTGGAGGCCAGGTCATAACAGACCGCGTAACCTCCTTTGTCTAAAGCTTCTTTGATTATTTGAATTATAATGGGCAAAGTCACAAATGGAGGTGAGAATTTATAGGGAATGGGTAAAGATATTATAAAATAAATAGTGGTTCCTCAGGAAAAACTAAAGTTGTAGGAGAGGGATATAGGCCTGCTAAAGATGATAAATCTCGGATAATTTATGGAAAATAGTCTAAATATAATTGAAAAATACGAGTTACTGGTATCTACATTAAACATGATACTTGTTCCACTCAAAGAACCAGGTGTTTTATATGAAGAAAAAGTTCGAAGAAGCTTAGAAGAGCTTGAAGGAGACTATCATTCATTTTTAAATCAAACTTTTATTGAAGAATTACACCAGTCTAATGTTATTTCCAGCAATGGTGTTGTTTTATTAATGAAGATACGGTCTGCTATTGAGGATTTGGATCAGTTTAGATGGAATGTTGAGGACTTTCTAACAGATAATAATTGGTATGAAATAAGAAATTTTGTTGTTAAAGTATTTTTATCAGAATTGAAATAGTAAAGGTAGCTTGTGGAAAAATAAAAGTGGCCCAATCCAGGTTTATGAGATTGGGCTTTTGTTGTTTAAGTCTTTCGAGATAAAAGGCCCAAATAGATATTATATGTACGATAACGTGGAGATTTCGATACTGCAGACCATCCGAATTCGAAAATTCATGACCATTCAATTCGGAAAATTTTGACCATTAAAATATTATGCTGAGAAGTTTAAAATCCATTTTTGCTTATTTTATGGTTCCTATTTATAGTGGTCAATTTGCGTCGGAATTGCATGGCCCTGATGTCCGAAATCTACAGTATGCTCATTATTTAATCTGCAGTTGTTTTTGTTATCTTCAATTCTTTGCCAGGTGTTTTAAGATTGTTTAAATTTAACATAAAATAGCAGCGTTAGATGAAGCTTTTAGAATTAATTGATTTTTTTAGGGATGGTGGTTCGTTCAAAGAATTCTGCCATCTGCAGTCATTGCATGAGCAATCCGAAGTGATTGAGGTTTTTATGGAGATCCCATTGGATATTCATAATGAATTGCGATATTTTGAAATCGAGAAAACTGGAGGTAGTATAGAATATTCAGATAATGGAATAAATTACCATAATTTATTTGATTTTTATTATTTCTTAGACGCCATTGAAGAGGCAAATAATGGTCAAAACAGATCACTTTCTAATGAAGAACTGGCAGAATTACTCTATAATTATGCGATTCATGATGCATAGGGAAATAACTATCTCTCACTTTTAAGTAAATAGTAGACCTAATGAATTTAAGTGAAATTAGTCTGAGAGCGAAATTTGTTCAAGGTGAAAATTTTAAAGAATTTAATGAAGAATGTTGGAGCATTGCGGAAATGTATTGGTCATTTCTTCGTGAATATAATACTGATGGTGTCAGGAAATGTGTGATTTCGGTTGGAGATGATCCTTCAGAAGTGGATAAAATAACATCATATCAGGGCTTCCGCGAAGTTTATAAGCAAATAAATTTTGACCAGTATTTTGAAATGAGTGCATGTGAAAAGAAGTTTTTACAGCTTGATTTGATTCATTCCGGAATGACCAATATTGCTGAATTGGAAAAGTGGGATACTGAACCATTATTGAAAGCATATAAATATTGTCTTGACAACGATTTGAATTATAAATTCTTTATAAATAGTAAATACAAAATCTCACCAAATCGTCAATGGAAATTAGGACTTTGGTGCGAATGGGAGATTAACTGTTTTAGGTTATTTTGGGTTTTATTTGACAAGGCTAGTCGTGAAATCAATCGAGACTTGATAACAGAAGACGAGCCTAGCGGTGGTGAAATAGTTTATTATTTAGACTATAAATGGGATGACAATAATTATATCACCATTCGTAATAAATCGAGACAAAATATGGAAATGTGGAAAATTAAAATTTTATAATAAAGCAATTCTTCCTCCATGTGAATTTTTACCTTTGGTTGGGTATAGTTCTTTGAGAAAGGCAGTTTGCAGCTTCCACAGAATCTGGCGGAGTAGGGAAAGTCGTGATAACCAATACGAGTAAGGAGCGAGCTATGTAGATTTCCTTGGAGGTCGCTCGACCAGCAATGAAAAGGAGGTACGGGAAATGTATAAACATGTTACAGAAACGCTCAAGCAGCATTTACATGCAATTAGTGCTGATGCTATTATTGGGTTAAATGAAGATATTGGCGAATTTTCAGAAAAAGTGAGTCATATGCTAGGTCATGAAGTATAAAATTTAGAATAACCAATCCTTACAAAGACAACCAAGTTATGAAGATACAATTGACAATGATTGTCTTGCTGACAACATTAATATTGACCAGCTTTGGACAAAATAATGATCATAAATCTGTGGATCATTCGGTGGATACCACTTTTGTAAAATCATTGGAAGAAAGGTAATTAGGGGAAAGCAAGTATTCTATTTCTTTACCCACAGATTATGCTATGAATGAAACCAATGGAGGAGATTTTTCCGTTTTACATCAATCAATTAACTTCCTTTTACGGAAACAGAGGTAATGGTGTAAAAGAAAATAGCTTCAAATATATTGTTGGGTACACCTTTTTTTAGGGTAAAATTTATGTCGTTTCATGTTGATTATCTTTTTTTTATTGTTGTAATTCGGTGATTTATAAAGTGATATATTATTTGTATGTAAATAATAGTATTCAGGTGACATTAATTAATTCAGACAATCTTTTATTTACTACACATTTGTGTAAATTTCAAAAAACCATATTATAGATGTGATTTTTATAAATATATTCGATATTATATTAAATATAAATTATGAAAAAAAGTATTTTAAAGATGATGCTACTAGGTGGCGTAATCTTTGGGTTTAATCATGCTCAAGCATCAACCATCGCTGAAGAAGCTCCTATCAAACATGAAAATGTATTGGTTGAAGAAACCTCTACCAAACAAGAAAATACGATGGTTGAAGCTCAAGATCCGAGGGTAATTTGCGTTATACAAGTACTAATTCGAGGGAGTCAGATGGTTGGGGCATATCCACAAGATGTATTGGATGACATTTTGCAGATTGAAATGGAAAAGTGTGCAGATGGTACACACTCTTCATTGCCGCAGACATAATGTCATTATTAATTTGGTAAATTTATATTTCATAAATATGGCTGGATTTATCCAGCCATTTTAATAATTTTAAGAATGAGATTACACAGAACTCTACTTCCTTTTTTTTTATTATTTTTTATTTTAAAAAGCCAAGGTCAGGGAACTTCCGGCTATGCATATTATTCAGTAATAAAAAGCGCCGATAGTTCACTTAACACGCCAGAGGAGCTTTGGATATTGAGCGCCCATTCTTTTGTCCCGAAAATCGCTTCCATGATGACTTTTAAACTTGAATTTACAGCAAGCAGGTCCTTATTTACCAGAGTCAAAAGTAAAGAAATTGACAAGTTGGCCAAGGCAGATGTAAGGAGTACTGAGACTTTAATAGGATATAGGGATTCTACATGGCAGGATACAGCGTATTGCTATAATTTTGATCGGGATATGAAAAACCCGCTTGATAAAAAGGGTTTAATGCTAAAAACAAATAATAATTTTGATTGGAAAATTAGCGCTGAAACTAAGCAGATAGGTGAATTCATCTGTTATAAAGCAACGGGAAATAGGGAAACAAGCTATATCGAGGAAGGAGTTACTAAGATAAAGAAAAGGCTCGTTATAGCTTGGTTTTGCCCTGATATTCCGGTATCCTTTGGTCCTATATACACACGGAATCTTCCAGGACTGATCTTTGAATTTCAAGAAGGTGGAACTCTTTATGGATTGAAGGAATTGAATTTTGCAAGTAAACCTGAGATTGCACCATTACCGAATAAAGAAATTATTACTAAAGAAGAGTGGCGTACTAGATTATATGAAAAAGCCAAAGATTTGAATATTCCCTACTAATAGCGCGTGAAGTTTAGATTTATACTATTATTTATTCTCTTATTTGTTCTTCCCCCTAGTTTACCGGCGCAACAAAGCTTGCTAATTAAAGGTCTTGTTGTTGACGAGAGTGACAAACCGTTGGAGAACGCAAGTATCGTGATCAAGCGTATTCCTTCTTCCGGAAGTGCTCCCTTATTTCAGAAAAGTGATCAGCAGGGCCATTTTCAGTTTGAATTTCCGAACGTAGGAAAAATTGAGCTCACAATCTCCAGGTTAGGTTATCAGAAAGTTGTTGATACCTTAGATAATCAGTCAGCAGAACGGAAAATCAAATACAAATTATTAAAATCTGTCCAGAAACTTGATGAAGTAAAGATTGACTACCGATACCGCGCGGTGGAAATTGCCAAAGATACCATCCGTTTTTCTGCCGATTACTTCAGGGACAGTACCGACCGAAAATTACAGGATCTTATTGAAAAGATGCCTGGCTTTTCTATCGAAGATGGAAAAGTGCGTTTTCAGGGAAAGCAGGTCAATGTAACCTTAGTGGAAAATGAACGCTTTTTTGGTGGCGGCAGTAAGCTCGCTATCGAGAATATTCCCGCTAATGCAGTAGACAAGGTTGAGATGATCAGTAGATTTTCCCAAAACGACCTGCTGAAAAACGTGCAGGTAAATGATCAGCTTGCCATGAACGTCAAACTGAAAGAGAATAAGAAGAATTTCATCTTTGGAGATCTTGAATCTTCATTGGGAAGCGAAAAATCTTACAAGGAACACGCCGCTCTATTTTATTACTCACCGGCAAAAACTATGTCTTTTATTGGGGATATCAATAATATCGGTACTTCACCGGTATCCAAGGAAGATATCGATCGCGTGCAGGGCGCCGAGTTGCAGTATTTTTCAAATTCAGTTCCCAAGGATGGTCTGACGGGTTACAATCGTGACAATCGAAATGTGATAAAAAACATCAATAAATTCGCCGCATTCAACGGTTTTCAAAAGGGGCTAAAGAAGAAATTGAACGTAAATCTCTATGGCGTATATTCCGAAAACAGACTGGGCACCATGTTAGAAGGCACTAATCATTATTCTTTTCCCGACCTTCGGTATACAGAACAAACCAATATGCGTTCTTCGCAGGTTAATAGGCAGGCGTCTTTCAATATTTCGAGCAATTTTAAGCCAAGTCCATATTTTAGCTTGGATTATAAGCTGGGTACATTCTGGACAATGCCCAAGCAGCAGGTACATACTAACAATGTCATTGACAGATTTGGAGTAGACAACAATAGTATACAAATCCAGGATGGACATTCTGTTGTTTTAAAACAATACCTGGAAGGTAGCTGGAAGCATTCTTTGCGAAGTTACAGCTCATTTGCTTTCCAGCATCAGTATACCTCGGAGAGAGACAATTTTTCCCTTTCTTCGGACAGCCTTTTCCTGCGTGGTTTTATACGTTTTGATTCTATGGCGAACTATAGTATAGTGAGACCTGTGGAGCGGAAGAAGCATCTTTTCAATGGGTCTTATAAATACTATTGGGTCATCAATCAAAACCAGCAACTTCACCTGGAAGTCAACTCCCAAAATGAATTATTACGGCAGAATGGGCAGTCAGTTGGAGCCCAGGATACAACCGGGGCACAGTTATTTGATCACGGACAATATTATCGAAACAGCAGCAATTATTTGGGTGGGAGCTATCGGTTGGACTTTGATAAGTTAAAAATATTATTTTCTTTAAAGCAGTATTACTTATATTTAATCAACCAGACTCCAACAAACTATAATCGTCATGGGCAATGGTTTCTACAACCGGAGGTGGATCTAAAATATGGGAAAAGTGCATTGGATGGATTTCGCCTTAATTACCGAAGAGGTTATACTTTTGCGACAGCAATGGACCTTAATCCGTCTTATTGGATCACAGGTTACAATAGTTTGTCTCGGGGAAATATCCTGCTGGAGGGACAGACATTCCATAAACTTACTTTTACCTATAACAATTTTAGACTTACAGACTTTCGGGTAATCCATTTTAACAGTACATTGACTTTGAAAGATAAGATCAAAGGGAACAGCCTTTTGACTTCTTCCTATGAGCAGTTGAAGACAGTGCAGCTGTTTGACCGACCCGATCTCAATTTCACCAATATCGGGGGCTATAGCATAAGATACGGTAGGTTTGAACCGGGTGTATATCTGTCCTATATCCATATGAGGTTAGCACAAGGTATCGATAACAGCGAGATTTATCTACGGCAGAATACGGTTTCGACGGACCTTTCCTTAAGGTGGTTTATACCAAAGCTGGCTGATGTAAAAATAGCCTGGACAAGAACAGATAGCTGGCAAAAGAGTTTGGCAGATAATCAAAAGGTCGCGCTCAATAAATGGAGCATTACCGGGAAATATCAGCTGAAGAATTTTGTATTTAAGACAGACTGGAGTCTCTTGAAGACAGGGCTGGGTGATAGCAGTGCTGATCCTACTAATATAAATGGAAATTTTGAATTGCGTTACCAGAAAGTAAAATCTCCATTCAGTTATTATATTCAAGGGCTAAACGTGTTAAAAAATACAAGTTACCGCACTGCGGTACTGACAGAATACGTCAGTTCCGAAAAAATTATCTATACGATGCCCCGCATTTTTTTATTGGGTTTATCATATAGCCTATAATATCTTACGGTTTCCCCTAACCAATCCTACTTTCAAACCAATACCTTCGCATTACAGTTTGTATAATCTTGAAAGTTAATAGCTGTAGACCTATTAATTCAGCATAAATAATGTATATTAGGCTCGGGTATTAACCTTGCCCGATTGAAAAGTATAATGCCATAATAGTAACTAATAACAGTAGCATTTATGTTGATTTTAATAGTTATAAAGATGATCACTATATCAATCAAAAAAATTGAAGGATATATCAGATTGCTAAGCGAACAGCTTTATTAGTCGATTTAAAAACTGACACCACGAATGAGAAATAAGATATTGACACTATTACTTTTATTAACAACCTTAATATCCTACGGACAAAAGAAAATGGAACAGACATTCTTCACCTGGGACAATTTTGTTGGCGGATTTGACAAAGAAATGATTTCTGTCGAAGACGTTTTTAATAGTATGGTAAAGAGTGGTCTTAAAGACAACTGCTTAACAAAAATGGACTTTACTTTTATCTCCGATAAAAGTGAGAACTTACAAAAGCTTGGAGAATTTATCAAGGTACACTATCCATACACTGTTCAAGAAGTTAAGAAATACGGAAAATTGTGGGAACTAAACGGAGAGACAAATGAATTTCCAATGACAGCCGACAACTTACTTTTTTGGGGTTTGGATATGTATAAAAGAGGTTTTGAATTTGACGCGAAACTTGATGCTTACGGTGGACCCTTTGATCCAAAGGAACAGAAATTTCCAGTAATTGACTCAACAAAGGCGGACTATTATTTTGACAAAGGTTTAGCATGTTATAACAATGGAGATTTAAGCGGAGCAATATTTAATTGGAGCTTAACAATCCAAATTGACCCCAAAGACCCAAATGCTTACTATTCAAGAGCCATCGTAAAAAACGAGCTATACACTTGGAAATTGGCACTTAAAGACTACGACAAAGCAATAGAAATTGCACCAAAATTTGCGAGTGCTTTAATAAATCGTGGTGGACTTAAAGACGAAAATGGAGATTATAAAGGTGCAATCGCTGACTATGAAACAGTTTTGCAACTTGACAAACTGGAGCAGGAAGCAAAACAACAGGCATATTTTAATTTAGGCAACACTTATTTCAATATAAAAGACAAAGAGAGAGCTTGCGAAAATTGGAATAAAGCATTGGACAACGGAGCAGAATATGCGAAAGAACGAATTAATGAATACTGCAAATAGAAAAACCGCTCACAAAATGAAATTTAAGTTTTTATTTTTATCTATACTTACAATCGTCTTAAATAGCTGTGGTTTTGACATGTCTAGTGAATGGGATATTGCTGAATTATATGTACAAAAAATAGAGGGGTCGTCTAAATTACTTTATAAATATGATGCTTGGGGGGGAAGAGATTCTCATGTATCTGGTTTTGTAATTATCGATTCCACACAATCTTTTAAAATTGATTTAGATAACACTCTTCCTATGTATAATCTTTCAGAAATTCCAAGCAAAAATAAAATCTCTGGTATAATACACGAATGTAAAAATGATTGTGGTGACGAGTATTATAAAACAAAACCAAATTATTTACCACTTAGAATAGATAAATTAAAATCTGAAGGAATAGCTATTGAAAATATTGTATTTCAATATCGTGGTTTAAGCGAAAGAGATAGAGGATTAAGAGGCGATTTTGTTTTCGAAAAGTGAGACTGTAACGTAAACTGTG
>NZ_DLIX01000006.1:108460-372583 GCF_002483935.1 Sphingobacterium sp. UBA7631 | reverse complement strand
TGAACTTCCAAAAACTTTCTGAAGTTTTTTTCTTTTCTCTTTTTCCGATTTCCGCGTTTAAAATAAAATCAGCGGGATTTTAAATCCTGCCCGACCTACTCAAACCCTTCTTTTTTCATGGTTCCCTGCTCTCGCGGTAACCGTCCCTCTCTTGCGGAGTGGTGCAAAGATAGGGAGTTTACAAACAAACTTCCAAGACTTTTGTTCTTATTTATTTCATTTTCCCCTTAACTGCCTGTAAAGGTGCGAGATTCTTTTTGTAAAACAGGTGGTCGGAAGGCTGGGAATGCCGGTTCCGGGACAGCATGGGCCATACAGAGAACCCAGGTCATCATATAAAGTATGGATATCGTATGGAGGCAGGCTTCGCACCGGATCTATTACCAATTTCGTCCAACTTTGTTAATAATTAATAGGGGTATTACAGGGGGATAACAGGGGTTTAGCAGGGGTTGTACCCCTATTAACCCCCTATTAACCCCCTGTTAAAACGGTGCTATAAAATTATAAATCAGTATACAATTTGAACCTAAGAAACGTAACAACAGGCTCCCCTTTTGTCAAAACTGCCGCTGGAACAAGCAAAATATCAATATGAAAAGCCTAATGGTCTTTGACAAACAATATGTAATTGAAACCGTATATTCGTAAATAGCAAATTAAAATCTTCCTTATTTTGAACGGACTTTTCAAAATTTATAAAGTTGATACCGACGAGGCATTGCGCATACAGCAATCCAAAAACGAAATACATCAACATGATTTCGAGGAATTGATTATTGGTGTGGCAGGAAAGCTCGAGCATTTTATCGATTTTAAAACAACAACCTACACCGCTCCTTTTATAAGTTTTGTCACTCAGGGCAAAACCCACCGCGTCAAACCTCTTCTGCATAATAATAACATTGAATTTTGGGTCATTCGATTTAAAAGTGAATTTATCCCCGAAACGACTTTCCAGCTCTACGCCCACTTTCATGAACATGCGACATTGACCTTCGCCAGCCACAACTGCTTCGGGAGATTGATAGTCTTGTGTGAGCTAATGCAACAGGAATGCTTACAACATAGCGTAGACTATGCGGTTATCAAGCAGCTATTGAGCACTATCTTTACCATGATTGAATCTGAACGGAAAAGGCAATTTCCAGACAGCCAACAGCAATTAAGAAATCAGAGTACAACGTTCACAAGCTTTCTATCTATACTGGAAGAGAACTACCGCCGTCCCGAAGGCGTTAATTTTTACGCGGAGAAGCTTTTTATGTCCGCAAGAAACCTAAATTTAATTTGTCAGAGCATATTGCAACAAAGCGTTTCTGAGATCATCGAAACACGGAAACTTATTGAAGCAAAAAACCTCTTGTTGACAACGACTAAAACGATCTCGGAAATCGGCTTTGAGCTCGGCTACCAAGACAAAGCTTACTTTACCAATGTCTTCAAAAAGAAAGCCGGCATGACGCCTTCGGAATTTAGAAATGAAATTCAAAAACTTATTTCCGAATAGTACAACAGATTGACAAGATTGTTATACCGCCTAGCCAAGCCCATCCCCTACATTTGTAGTAAAAATTAACGCAGTCACATCATATCAAATGCGTAGAAAGGATTTTATTAAAATTATGACAACATTACCATTAGCTGGAGTAGCACATAAAGCAAACTCGCTCTATAAATTTTCCGAGGAACTAGAGGCAACGGATAAATTTCCGGTCTTATTTTTAGGACATGGAAGTCCCATGAACGCCATAGAGGACAACGAATTTGTGCAGGGCTTCAAAAAAATAGGTCAAACTTTCGAGAAACCGAAGGCGATTCTTGTTGTTTCCGCACACTGGGAAACACGTGGAACATTTGTCACAGCGATGGAGCACCCCGCCACAATTCATGATTTTGGCGGCTTTCCTCAGGCACTCTTTGATGTCCAATATCCAGCTCCAGGAAGCCCAGCACTCGCTTTGGAAACGCAACGTGTCGTCAGCAAAGCGGATGTTCACCTCGACGACAAATGGGGATTGGACCATGGTTCCTGGTCAGTCGTCAAACATCTATATCCTGATGCAGACGTTCCAATTATTCAAATGAGCATCGATTACACACAGCCTGCAGCATACCATTACGAGATTGCACAGCAATTAAACGCGCTAAGAAAAAAAGGGGTGCTCATTATAGGGAGTGGCAATATGGTGCACAACTTACGGATGGTCGCCTGGGACAAACTCGATACGGCAGGCTATGCGTATGAGTGGGCCACGATAGCCAACGAAAAAATGAAGCAATTCATCCAGAACGGCAATCATCAGGCGCTCATCGATTTCAGAAAACAGGGCAAAGAGTTTGACTTGGCAATTCCGACGCCTGAACATTACCTCCCTTTAATCTATACCTTGGGTTTACAGGAGAAAAATGACGAGCTGTTTCTCTTCAACGACAATTCAGTGGCTGGATCGCTGACCATGACTTCTTTGAAAATCGGGTAAGCCTCCAGCACACCTATCGGGTGTATCCAAAACGAGCCGCCCATTCCATTGACCGAGTAAAAGACCATTGGAATAGGCGGCCTTTATATGAAATGGACGGGTTTTACACTATACTCCAACGAGTTGGAAATAATCTCGAAATTTCCATGACAAAAAGCGCTTTGATTGCAGCGCTAGGATCGATAAATTTGTTTAAAACAAAACAACGCACTTTAACTTAACTCATGGCAACAAAACCTGTTATTGAAATTGAATATTGTCCAAAATGCAATTGGATGCTGCGTGCCGCCTATATGGCGCAGGAGGTGCTGAGTTCGTTCACGGATGAAATCCATGGCGTTATGCTGGTCCCCAGCGAAATTGCAGGCCGTTATACCGTACGGGTAGCGGATCAGGAGATTTTCGATCGAAAAAGAGCGGGTCGATTCCCCGAAATAAAAGAACTCAAACAACTGATCCGCGATCTAGTTGCACCAGATAAATCCTTAGGTCATTCGGACAAATCTCCTTCATCCAACATTTAATTTAGCATAAATCGGATTTTAAAGACTTCTTCTCATTAGCAACTTTGTATAAATTAAATGAACAATCATGACTATTCAACAAGAAGTAGATTTTCAACGTATCGCCAAGGCCATACATTTCTTACAGGAAAACTTTAAGACACAGCCTACATTGGGTCAGATCGCTTCTCATGTTTACATGAGTGAAGCTCATTTTCAACGCATGTTTACCGCATGGGCAGGTACAAGTCCCAAGAAATTCTTACAATATGTGAGTATAAATCATGCAAAATCATTGCTCAAGGAAAATAACATTGCTGAAACAACATTCCAGCTTGGCCTTTCCAGCAGCAGTAGACTTCATGAGCTATTCATCAATATTGAGGGGATGACTCCCGCTGAATATAAAAATGAAGGTTCCAATCTATTGATTTCCTACGCCTATTATCAGAGCTTATTCGGCACAATGCTCATTGCATCCACTTCTAAAGGTATTTGTCATATTGCTTATGCCGATGACAACTTAACAGCTTTTGACACCCTTCAACAACGCTTTCCGAACGCAACATACCTACAACAGGGAAATAGCATGCACGAGAATGCACTCAAAGCATTAAATCCACAAGACAAAGACATCCGTCAGGTAAAATTGCATTTAAAAGGCACTGATTTTCAATTGAAAGTCTGGGAAGCTTTATTAAAAATCCCTATGGGTAACTTAAGTACCTACGGTGCCATCGCTTCTCAAATCGGAAACCCCAAGGCCTCCCGTGCTGTCGGCACAGCTATCGGAAGCAATCCGATCGCTTACCTTATCCCTTGTCATCGGGTGATACAAAACAGCGGAATATTTGGCGGCTACCGATGGAATCCGATGCGGAAAACAGCGATGATCGGATGGGAGACTTTACATACCGCTATTTAGTAAACACACACAATACGATAACATGGAACTTTTCGACAATCTCTTCGATGGCAATAGAAATCTACTCCCTTACGATGGGACTGTCAATTATTATGGCAAAATACTGTCTCCGCAGGAAGCAAACCACTATTTTGATAAACTCATGGACTCGATCGAATGGGTAAATGATCGCGCCATTATTTTTGGAAATGAAATCGTCACCAAGCGAAAGGTGGCTTGGTATGGCGATCAGGCTTTCGAATATAGTTATTCCAACACCACTAAAAGGGCGCTTCCCTGGACACAGGAACTTCTTGAGCTGAAAAAAATTGCCGAAGAGCAAACACAGGAAACCTATAATTCCTGCCTGTTGAATCTGTACCACAATGGCGACGAAGGAATGGCCTGGCACAGTGACGGGGAAAAAGATCTCAAAAAAAATGGAGCAATTGCTTCTTTAAGCTTTGGTGCTGAGCGAAAGTTTGCTTTTAAACACAAAACGAGTAAAGAAAAAATAGACATCATCTTGGGGCATGGAAGTTTATTGGTGATGAAAGATGTTACACAAACCTATTGGCTGCATCGGCTTCCACCGACAAAGAAGGCATTCAGCGCACGAATTAATCTGACATTTCGAAGCATCGATCAGCTGTAGTTGTTCGTAGCGGGGCAAGGCTGACACCAACGAACAGCTATTTTTCCGCAGACTACAACAGGATTCAGTAAACAATCGTGTCAACCTTTTCAGAACATAAAGGCTGACACGATCAATCGGATTACTTTATAACGTTCCAGCTGTTGTCTTTAGCTGTGTAATCCATAAAAATACCACCGTCCAAGGTAATATTTTTCACCTTTTTGGTCGAACTCCAAGTCATGCTTGCCTGTTTTTCATTGTGTTGCCAAATTGCTGGAGTTTGATGTTTTGTCTCCACCGATCCATCTGCATAGGTAATCAACACATCAAACGGAATTGCAAATCCTCCTACATTGGCAATTGTAAGTGTATTTTTACCGCCGAGTTGCTTAAAGCTATCCACTTTAAGGTCGATGTAATTATTGGTAAAATACCAATTTTTCCAATACCAATTTAAATTTTGCCCAGCTCCGGCGTTGATGCTGTAAAAAAAGTCCCAAGGCGTCGGATGCTTTCCATGCCATAACTCCATATAATGATGTAATGCTTTTTTAAACAGCTCATCGCCCAAATAATCCCGTAATGCAATATAAGACAACGCGGCCTTGATGTAAGCATTATTACCATACCCTAAACCGCTTAACTGAGAGGTCATCGTAATCAGGGGTTGATCTTCTTCTGTAGAAGGGTCAAAAATATAGCGCTTTACGCGAGCATCCTTAAAAAGCTCTTTGTTTTTTTCGGCACCAATCTCCGCATTTCCGATCCAGAATTCCAATGCAGTAGCCCAGCCTTCATCCATATAACCGTATCGCGTCTCATTGATACCCATGTAAAAAGGGAAATAAGTATGTGCAATTTCATGGTCTGCTGTTTGCCGTGCATCCACAAGATTATCTGGAACACTCGAATCGTTGATCATCATCGGATATTCCATATCTGCAAATCCCTGAACGGCGGTCATTGTTGGGTATGGATAGGTGACACCAGGCCAATTTTTAGAAAACCAGTTAATGCAGTATTGTTGCCAACCAATATATTGTTCAAAATCTGGCGTTCCTGCGACATAGCTGGATTGCACACTGACGCGTTTGCTTCCCAAATCTACACTCCCGCCATCCCAGATATAATTGTCACTCACACTGAAACAAAAATCAGGTACAAAGCTTGCTTTGAATTTCCACGTATTCCAAGCTTCTTGCGCTGTCACCTTCCCCGATTTCATTTCGGCATCAGTCGCGATATGTATTGGGGTATCGCTAACTTTTGATTTTTCGAAACGATCCAGAATAGGTTTCTGCAGTACATCAGCGGCATTGGTCAATTCACCTGTCGCCCAGACAACAAAGTTCTTAGGAACGGATATCTCAAATTGATAATCGTTGAAACCATTATAGAATTCTTGCCGGCCATTATGTTCCAAAAGATCCCAGCCATTGTAATCGTCGTATACAGACACACGCGGATAGGCGTAAGCACAATAAAAGGTAGACGCATTCAGCAGTCCTTCACGGTCGCTTTCGACAGATAAAGGGTATTCCCAGCTAATGTCCAACGTTGCAGTACTTCCCGGAAGGATTTTCTGTCCAAAATCGCCCAACTTCACCGTCCCCCAGTCCTTGCTGTTTACGTCGTAAACTTGACCATTTAGTTTAAACGACTTTATCTTTAGACCCGAAGTCAGGTAATCGTCCGAAGCGTATGCCGCACGTACCGCATTGGGTTTGTGCACATTGTTTACAAATCGGATAGCCAAGCGATTCAATGTATCAGGACTATGGTTTGTGTACAGAATAGTCTCTGTTCCACTCACCATCTTTGTAGCCGGATCCAATTGCACCCGCACATCATACTTTCCAAAATTCTGCCAATAGTTTTTTCCCGGTATGCCCGTTGTAGTACGGGTCCCCTTTGCGATCGCTTGCTGAATATTCCTTGGGGTATACAGTTCTTGTGCATGAGCAGCCCCTGTCAATAAAAGCAACGTCAATCCGTAATTCAATATATTGCGTCCTATCATATCCTAGTTTAAATAATCAAACTAAGATAAATTTGCTGTGATTTGCAAGTTTAATTCTCCAGCTTCGCAAGAAAAATAAACTTCTCCAACACAATACCCTATTCGCATTTGTTCAACCATCAAAAAGACAGGCTCCAAGTGCCGGAGAAAACATTTTATTTTTTTTTACGTTTAGTTTTAAGATAAGCTCGAATGTATGCATCAACTTTTACGTTATAACGATTTCTTCCGATACGCTTTTTTAGGAATACTTTTAATTTCAATCCCTACACTCCTTGCAGCTCAAAATGATGTGAAAGCAGACTCTGTTGCACAGTACAAACAGCAGCGTGACTCTGCCTTGGCCAGTCAATACGATATATCGGATCTCATCGGAAGAATAATACATCCCAAACGAAAAAAGGAACATGCAAGTAAACGTTCTCCCATCACCTTAATGCCCAACATTGCCTACAACCCAACCATTGGTGGCCAGATTGGAATCAAGGCTGTCGCCGGGAAAGTACTAGGTGATCCCAAAACAACCACCATGTCGATCGCAGCGACATCCGCCTCGATCACCACGAAAAATATTATGGTCTTCTATATCAGCCACAATGTATTTACTCCGAACAATAAACTAAATTTTCAGGGTGCTTTTGCACTTGTCAAAATGGTGGCTTTAGACGCAGGGCTGGGCATGACTCCCCATGGAAAATGGAACAATGCCGATGAAGAGATTCTTGCCAACCCCGACCATAAGAAATACGGCGCAAAATATAATGCATTTACATTTAATGAAAAAGTCTATAAACGCATCGCCGACGGGCTATTTGTTGGGGCCGGACTGGCGTTTGACTTACGACGGAAAATAACCAGCAGCGGCCCGAATGGCAACGTTACGCCCAACACCATCTACACCGAAAAACATGGCTTCGAGCCCGACAGTTACAATTCCAACGGCCTATTGCTCAATATGCAATATATGACCAGAGACAATCCCAACAGGCCTTACAAGGGTATATATTCGGATATCGGTGTGCGATGGAACACAACGCTGCTGGGTAGCAGCAAAAGTGCAGTACAGCTTACCACCGACTTTCGCAAATACTTTAGTCTATCCCAGTCCGACCCAGCTCATGTACTCGCCTTCTGGTATTGGGGTTCCTATAAACTTGGTGGTACTCTGCCCTATTTTGATCTTCCAGGAACAGGAAGGGACGTAGCCGTCAGAAGCGGCCGCGGTTATACCATCGGTTATTTTAAAGGAATTTCTTTCGGTTATGCTGAAACAGAATACCGCTTCCCAATTTTAAAGAATCGCTTTTTGAGCGGAGCTGCTTTTTTTAACCTACAGACTGCCAGCGACGAACTGGGCACCAAACTTTTTGAAAGGTGGCAACCTGGGGGTGGTGCCGGATTACGGGTTCTCTTTAACAAAGCAACACGCACAAATCTATGTTTGGACTATGCCTTTGGAAAATATGGTTCCCGTGGTTTCTTTTTGGGGCTGAATGAAGCGTTCTAATTCCAGGCTACGGCAGCTTTCTTTGCCATAAAATAACTAAATTAGCCGATGTTGTTGCTCTTTCTCTGCATGAAGAGTAACTGCATAGGCATTGACGATACTTCATCATGAATTTAAAAACCTTTTTTCTATACATTCCATTATGTTTAGGTCTTGTTTCCTGTCATCAAGCAAAGACGCCAACACCAACATCAACGAAAAGTGAAGACCACAAGAAAGAACAAGTAGCCCTTCCTGCCTCCGCGTCGCTCCCATCGGATACGTCGAGCTACGATAGCCCACGTTTTGAAGGCAGGGTAAAAGAACAAGCGCAGCAGTTAATGAAAATGAATGATGCCGGCCTCTTCGATAAACTTCATCAGAAGTTAACGACAACACTACCTGCGGATCAGAAGGATTATTTTCTTGGGCATCCCAACTTAGCTGTTTTGGCGATCACCAAAGGGAATATCTTTGAAAATGGTGCCGATGACCTTGGGTATATTGTGTACAATAAAGATAATCATCGCATCGAAATCATCCTATTGGATCGTAAGAACAATACATTCAACACACTGTATAAAGAATTAAAAGTTGTCAATACCCTTCAAAATTTGGATTGTTCATCCAGCTTTGGATCGCTCGATTATCTTGTTGCTTCCGAACTGATTTACCAAGAGGATTATATTCGCCTAAACAATTCAAATTACCTGATTGACGACAACTCCTTTGAGGTGACCGATATTTCTACGAACAAAAACTTCGATTTGCAGCAGGGCTGTCTGAACAAAAACTTCTCAAAAGATGCCATGGCCAACAGTCTTTGTGTACCGACCAGCTCCGTATACGCGAATTTTCAATGCTTAAAATACAATAAGAAAAAGCAGATTTTTGAAATTTATTTCAGTCAGGAATTTGCAGACTAAGCCGAACTAACCCGAACAATGAAAAGATATTACCTACTTGCTACCATTGGTTTATGTAGCAAATTATATGCGCAAGAAGTGGATACTACAACTAATCGGCTAGAGCAAGTCGAAGTTAAAGCCTACTTTAATAAACAACCGCTCTTGCGATTGACTTCTTCTGCAGCTGTGTTAAGCAACCAAGCGATCCAATCCCAACAGTCGCCCTCTTTTGTTTCGGCAATGAACAGGGTACCGGGTTTACGGATGGAAGAACGTTCTCCTGGAAGTTACCGGCTTGCACTCCGCGGGAGTATGATCCGTTCACCTTTTGGTGTTCGCAATGTTAAAATCTATCTGGACGACTTTCCGCTTACTGACGCCGGCGGGAACACCTATCTTAACTTGCTCGATCCCTATGCAATCGAGCAAATCAATATCTTGAAAGGTCCGGACGGATCGATCTACGGGGCCAATTCAGGCGGTATACTCTCCTTATATAGTAAAGGATTTGATCAATCTGCAAAACCTGAAGTCAATCTCCAATTAACGGGAGGCTCCTATGGTCTTTTCCAGGAGCAGCTCAATGCAATATTACCCGTCAGCAAGACGCAACAACTTGCCGTCAATCAGAGTTGGACGAGAAGTGACGGTTATCGCCAAAATTCAGCCTTAAACAAAAAGAATATCCAGCTCAATTACAATTGGCAATATGCAAAAACATCCGAATTAAAATTCACGGGGCTCTATTCGGATCTCGGTTACCAAACTCCGGGAGGGCTCACCGCAGCACAAATGGAAAGCGACCGCAGGCAAGCCCGGCCAAAGGGCGGACCAAACCCTGGTGCTGCTGAACAAAAAGCAGCAATCTACGATAAGACATTCTTTGGTGGACTGAGCAACCAGACGCATCTCAGTTCTAAGATGACCTTATTCGCGAGTTTATTTGGTTCATCCAATCAGATCAAAAATCCCTTCATCACCAATTACGAGAAAAGAGATGAAAAGAACATAGGAACGCGTTTGTATGTATCGTACGCCGATCTGTTGAGCAGAGATTTAAAATATGAAGTCCAACTGGGCCTGGAAGCACAAAAGGGTTGGTATGCTATTGACAATTATGACAACGCCCAAGGTGTCGCTACCGATCCTCAGGCCAAGGACAAATTGGAAAACAGTCAGCGATCATTTTTTGCACGCACCCAGCTGGAGTGGCTGGAGCGTCTTCAGGTAGAGCTGTCACTCGGATTAAATGAGAATAAAATTGGCTACCAGCAACGTTATCCTGTTCCACAGGAGAACAAAGAAAACATTGATTTCGGAAGTACATGGATGCCAAGAGCTGCTCTATCGTATTTGATCACACCAATGTTCGCACTTAGGGCTTCGATTTCTAAAGGTTTCTCTGCACCAACTGTTGCTGAGGTCCGCTCGTCAGACAATACAATTAATACGATGTTGAAGCCAGAAACAGGTACAAACCACGAACTGGGACTGCGTTTGCATTTGTGGAATCGCCGGATTATTTTAGATGCAGCGGCCTACACCTATCAAATGAACAATGCCATTATCCGGCAGGTACGGGACAATGGTGCTGAATATTTTCAAAATGCGGGTAAAATAAACCAAAAGGGACTGGAAGCATCGCTATTCGTCTATTTGATCAGGCCTCAAGCGACCGGTATGGTCCGTAGCCTACAACTGACCAGTAATTTTTCCCTCAACGACTACAGTTTCAAAACCTACCAGATAGGTGACAAAAACTATAAGGACAATAAACTCCCTGCGGTTCCTAAAACGGTATGGGTAAATTCGTTGAATATACTCTTCCCGAATGAATTCAAATTGGATCTTCTTTCCAATTTAACAGCCGCAATACCACTGGACGATGCAAACACTGTTTATGCCAAACGGTATCATCTTTTGCAAGGCAAATTATCCTGGAGCAAAGCTGTCTGTTCACAATATAAAATCAGATTTTTTGTAGGGGCCGACAATCTGCTCAATCAAAAATATAGTCTTGGAAACGACATCAATGCTTTTGGAGGACGGTATTTTAATCCTGCCCCTTTACGTAATTATTATGGCGGAATAAGTTTTAATTTTTAACCAAGGATCATGGAATTCCATCAGTACATATTGACCGATATCGATTTCACCAAGGTGAGCCGCTATTCTTATTTCCCTTGGATGGACCTGACACTGGCTCATTTCCAGGTCAATGCGATGGAGATGGAGGTCAATCAGGCAACTTTTCAGGTACTGGAGAATTACACCGATTTTGAAGTGATGATCATTTATACGGCACCCACTACGGCCGTCTTTTGCAATTGTCCACAAAGTGGATTCTGTCGTCATCAAAAGGCGGCTTTAAGTAAATTATTTACACAGGAGAATTGGCTGGCATTTTTTGACCACAACCGCTATCAGCATCTTCTCAAGAAAGTTGCGACACAGTATGGGCTGGAGAAGGAATCATCCCTAGAAAACTACTTTTCCGCACAGATCAAAGCGGGGAAGCTGGAGTTTCTGTTAAAAGACAAACAGTTAACCTCTATCGATGACTTTGATCTCGTGGAGGAATCTCTTGCCCCAAAGGCCAAGACGACAGTCGAACAGCAACATCATTTTGTGGTGTTAACGCGCAACCGGTATTACAAAAATCTACAAATACTCCTGTGTCAATCCCCCATGACGAAATCCGGCGTACCAAAAAACCCGGTTTCTTCCAGTGAGAGCCAGTCTCATATCTGGCAAAGCAGCTCGATTGAGGAAATGCAATTTTACACAGCTGTTTATCAATTTTCTCAAGCTGTGCAACAGGATATTGATATCAGCTCCAGCCTGAAGGCGATTGCAAAAAACCCCTTACATCTCGATTTTTACCTGCATGACTATGAGAAATCCGAAAATATTACAGCCTCCACCTTATCGCCGGTACAATTAAGCCTAAACAAAGGTGATATTAAGCTCTTTATTACAAAAAAAGGTGCATTTTATGCCATTCAGGGAGAAATTCATATCCATACCATCGCCTACAGTTTACAGGATTTAGTTGTTCTTTTGGATCATTTTATTCTCATCAAAAATCAACTTTTTCTGATTGAGAATAAACATCACCTTAAGTTGATCCGTTTATTTGGCAACAAGGGGGAACAATTGTTGATCCATCAACGTAAGTTCGAAGAGTTCAACAGGTTGTTTTTGGAACAGATCGCACATTCCGTGGAGTTGAATTTTAAAGATATTCCAAAAGCAAGCAAGCCGCAGTTGAAGGAAAACCTGTATTATCAGGACATGCAGCCCCTTTTGTTTTTGGAGGAATCCGAAGATTTTGTCAACCTTATTCCTGTTATGCGTTATGGTGAGGTCGAAATTCCTATTTTAAGTAAGCGGAATATATTTGGCACCGACAGCAAGGGTACGCAATTTTTGGTCGATCGGAAACGTGAGGCTGAAACAAAAGTTATTTCACTGTTACTGAAACAGCATCCGTATTTTCAGGAGCAAATGGATGAGGGAAGCTTTCAGCATTTTTATCTGCACCGCAAATACTTTCTGGACAGCAACTGGTTTCTGGATGCTTTTGAGGAGTGGCAGCATCAAGGGATACAGATCATCGGATTTAATGCGCTACGTGGAAATAAATTAAGTCGCTTTAAAGGGAAAATACATGTGGAAGTCCTCAGTGGACAAAATTGGTTCAATGCCAATATAAAGGTGTCATTTGGCCCCAAAAGTGTCTCGCTAAAAAAACTTGAAAAGGCTGTACGGAACCGCTCGCAATTCATTACATTGGATGATGGCACCCATGGGATTTTACCGCAACAGTGGCTCGATAAATTTGAGGCCTATTTTAATGCTGCCGAATCGATAGCTGATGATTTCATTGAAATTCCAAAATACAAATTCAATGAGATCGATCAATTATTTGAACAAGCGGAGCTAGACCCCATCGTGTTGGCAGAGCTCAGCACCTTGAGAAAGCAGCTCGCTCATTTTCCCTCGCTATCCGAAGTCCAGGTACCGCCCGCTTTTGTCGGAAACTTACGTCCTTATCAGCAGCAGGGCTTACAATGGCTACATTTCTTGGACGGGCTTAACTTTGGCGCCTGTCTTGCCGATGACATGGGACTTGGCAAAACGATCCAAATATTAGCCTTTCTGGCTACTCAAAAAGCAAAGGAACAATCTGCCCCAACATTACTTGTACTTCCCACGACCTTAATTTTTAATTGGCGGCATGAAATCCAACAATTTCTTCCATCTTTCCAAACGCTGGTCTTAGATGGTCCAAATAGAATAGAAAAAGGGCTGCAGTTTGAACAATACGACCTGGTTTTAATTTCTTATCACAACCTGCTGACTGATATCAATATCCTAAAAAAAACAACCTTCAATTATGTCATATTGGATGAATCGCAGCAAATCAAAAATCCAGATTCCCAGCGCTACAAGACCGTAAATTTGTTAAAATCAAGAAATCGCATCATCTTAACGGGAACTCCTATCGAGAATAATACGATGGATCTTTATGCACAGCTTTCCTTTATTGTGCCGGGTCTACTTGGAAGCAAAAAATATTTCAAAGATGTCTATACGACTCCTATAGATGCTTTCCACGACCGCAAGAGAAAAAAAGTGCTGAAAGAGAAAATAAAACCTTTTATTCTTCGGAGAACAAAGCAGGATGTGTTGCGTGATCTTCCTGCAAAAAATGAGCTGGTCCTTTACTGTGAAATGAAAACTGCCCAGCGGCGAATTTATGATCTTTATGAAAAAGAGTTTCGGGATTTTATCTCTGCCAAAGATGGCGATGAAATCAAGAAAAGCCCCATGCATGTGCTAAAGGGGCTAACAAAATTGCGTCAGATATGTAATTCAAGCAAACTTCTCCAAAATGAAGATCTGACTAGCGCTGCGGATTCTGCCAAAATCGAAATGCTTATTGAGCAGATTCAACATAAAAAAGACCAGCACAAAATGATCGTGTTTTCCCAGTTTGTTAGTATGCTCAACCTGATTAAAGAGGCTTTGGACAAACAAGGTATTTGTTCGCTGATGCTCACTGGCCAATCCAAAGATCGAGGTAAATTGGTTAATGACTTTCAATCCGACAAGGATATCCCCGTTTTTCTGGTCAGTCTCAAAGCCGGTGGTACGGGACTTAATCTTACCGCAGCGGATGTTGTGTACCTGGTAGACCCCTGGTGGAACCCTGCTGTTGAGCAACAGGCGATCGACAGGATCTATCGCATGGGGCAACAAAAGACAGTTACCGCTGTTCGATTAATCAGCCCTAACACAGTCGAAGATAAAATTCAAATGTTACAGCAACATAAAAAGGAGATTAGCAACAGTATCCTGGATGATGGTGGAAGTATAGATACCTTTTATCTGAACAAAAGCTATTTAATGAATTTGTTACGGTAAACTATTGAAAACAAAAAAGGGGACATCGATTGATGTCCCTTTTTTTGTTTTCAGCCGCCTTTATTTTTTGTCAGAAATGTATGTCTTATTACCATTTCCGTTAATATAGTATCTTCCTCCTTTTGGACCAAGATAAACTGTATGGCCGTTGTATTTTTCACTTGTTGCTTTATCAGCTGTAGCTACGGCATCTTTTTTAACAGCAGTAACTTTTTTTTCAGCTTTAGCACTTTCTTTTTTTACGGCTTTTTCCTTCGCTTCCATCGGTGCCGCTGACGGTGTTTTTGTGTCAGCCATCTTTTTCGCCTGCGCTGACTGTTCCTTCACTGCAGCTTCCTTCTTTGCTGTAGCTTTCACGGGCGCTGCCTTCGTTTTCGTTTCGGTCTCGTTGGCTTTAGTCTTTACTTCTTTTGCTTTTTGTTCAGACTTTTTGGCTTCTTTTTCCATTTTTTTAGGAGCCGTTTGTGCATGAGATTGTCCCAATCCGAATGCAGCGATCAAAGCTAATGCAGCTGTGATTTTTTTGAAACGATTTATTGCTTTCATAACGCAATTGTTATTTAAATAATTGTAAATAAAGGTACAATACAAATGCCATATTTCGATTTAATTTCTTGAACAAAAGATTTTTAACATACTTTTAACTTAGCTACGGAATTACTCGACAGCTTGTTTTCTAAATTTCGAATCAATTATATATTTTACCCCCTTCGCATCTATAAATACAGGCTTTCCATTGTAGTGTTCATTAATCCGTCGGTCAATTGGAACACGATACCGGGTGGGTGAACTAGCGGAGCTGTAGGTTATATTCCCGATCGACTCTCCGGGGCCAGCGGTTACCTCCGAACCTTCATATACGCGTTTACTCACCCTGCCCGTAAAACGCTGTTTTTCCGATGACGTTTTTACTTTCTCCTGCTGTTCCGGCCCTTTATCGATTGGCGCAACGTCTAAGCTCATCACATCTATCTGAGGGCTTAAAGGGAAGAATGGATCTACCCAGCGATATACAAAATGATAATCAGTCTCTAAATTATTAAAAGCATGCATTTGCTGCGCTCTTACAACACTTATCCCGCCTCCTAAAATCAACAGTGGCAGTAGGCAACGTCTAAAGAAGATTAATTCAACTCCTAACATATCTTTTTTTCCTTTCGTTTAAGTGCTCCCAAATAAAATGCCATCTCTCGCTAAAGCACTCATGTTTAACACATTTTTAACTAAAGTAAATTAGTTTGATATTTAACTGTTTTATATTTAACTTTGTATTATGAAAAACGAATTCATGAATCCAGTAAAACCCTTAGTAGATAGTATCATTGCTTTACGAACAAGCTTAAAACAATACTATATTCAGAAAATAAAGGAACAGCAATTGGATATCACCTACGAAATGTTGCAAGTATTAGCGGCACTGTGGAAAAAGGAGCAAATGAATCAGCAAGATATAGCTACAGCGATACAAAAAAACAAAGCTAGTGTTACTCCGCTGATTGATAACCTTTGTAAACGGGACCTGGTTAGGCGTGTCAGCGATCCCAATGACAGAAGGAATAATTTAATCGAGTTAACGGGAAAGGGAGACGAATATAGGACATTGTTAGACCCTGTCCAACAGGACCTCTACCATGCGATCCTAGAGGAGTTAGCGGAAAAAAAAATAGTGGAAATTACAGAAACTCTCGAAAAATTGACCGCCATTATTGAGAAGCAATAGTATCGGGAGCACTGATTTTCAGAAAAAAAAAGAAAAGTAAATGAGTCATGAGTAATTCAACATTGAGTGAGAAAGAAATAAAACGAAGGCGGAAAATATGGGTCATCAATATCCTGTCTGCAATCGTCATTGTGTTTACCATTATATGGGGTATCTTAGTTTTTTTCCACATCAACGAATCTGTTTATACAGATGATGCCCAAGTAGATGCCCATATTACCCCTATAAATTCGCGTATCAGCGGTTATATCAAAACAATTCGATTTGATGAGCATCAAAAAGTACACAAAGGTGATACGCTCGTCATTATTGACGATGCGGAGTACAGAATTTTATTACAGAATGCACAAGCTACTCTCGCCGATGCCAAAGCCAGTAAAACAATATCGCAGTCTGGAATTGCCATTGCCAGCAATAGCACGACGATAGCAAATGCCAATATTGATGAGATGAAAGCCCGGCTAGATAATATGGAATTGAATTATAAGCGTTACGAGAGTCTGGTGAAAGATGAAGCAGTAACACAATATCAATTCGATCAGGTAAAAGCAGATTATGAGGCCATGTTGGCCAAATATAAAGCACTTTTGGCACAAGAGCGTGTATCCAAACTGAACACGCATGAGTCTGAACAGAAACTGTCGGTCAATGATGCCGCGTTATTAAAGGCCGAATCTGCGATTGATCTTGCCAAGTTAAACCTTTCGTATACGGTTATCACCGCGCCTTATGATGGTGTATTAGGACGGCGGACGATAGAAGAAGGCCAATTGGTGCAAAATGGTACAGCATTGGTCAATATTGTCCGTGATGAGCAGAAATGGATAACCGCAAATTATACCGAAAATCAATTGAAAAATATTGCCCTCGGGGCAAAAGTTAAGATTGAAATTGATGCATTGGCGGGGAAAACATTCGAAGGTGAAGTAGCCGCCATATCCGAAGCAACAGGATCTAAGTATTCTGCGGTTCCAGTTGACAACTCCACAGGGAACTTTGTCAAGGTACAACAACGCATTCCGGTTAGAATTAATTTTACAGCATCCAATACCCCAAAAGATCTCGCTATGCTTCGCGTAGGTATGAATGCCATCATACGTATTAAATAACCATGAAAGATCATATATTCAGAGATTGGTTGGGTTCAGGATGGGAACTGTTCTTTTTATTTGTGCTCAATATTTTATTTTCCTTCAATAATGGTATCCCAACGTCCATTAACACGTATGTCATGAATGGATACGCCGGTATAACCGCAGATCTGAGTATGGCTACATATTGTTACTATGCGGGGATGGTATGTGCCATACCGCTGGTATTTAGGCTATTGAAATTATTTTCCAAAAAGACGATATTAATCGTTTCCATCTTCATTATCCTCGCTTCCAATGCGATTTTGGAACATGCCAATAATGGTGTCAATATCTGTATGGCTACATTCTTTATCGGAAGTGCCAAAATCATCGTCACGATGGCCATCATTGGGGAAATGATTCCTTTCCTCATGCCGCGTGGAGAACGCTATCAATTATATGCGGTCTATTATCCCATGACAATGATCATTCCAGCCTTGTCAAGCTATGTATCTGTTCTATTTGCAACACATTTCTATTGGGAAACTGTCTTTCTATTTCAAAATATATTACTGGCGGTAGCGTTGTTAATCTGCATCATCTTTATGAAATCGTCAAATTTTAAAAAGGTCCCGCTGTACCAGTATGACTGGTTTGGAAGTATTTTACTTTGTATTTCCTTATTGAATTTTGCCTATTTCAGCACATATGGTCTGACACAAAATTGGTTTCATTCCAAGTTTATTCTGGTCACGGGAATCGCATCACTCTGTTTCTTTATCCTTTTTATAAACAGAAGTGCGCTCATCCGAAAATCACTCTTAAATTTTGAAGCCTTTTCAACACGGATTCTGCCGATCTCTATTGGAACAATTTTTATTTTCGGCATTTTTTATAGTTCAACTTCGCTTTACTCCTCCTTTTTGGGAATTACGCTAGGCACCAATCCTATGGAAGTCGCCGAAATAAATACCTATGTGATCCCTGGTTATATCGTAGGTGCAGTAATCGCTTATGTATATTTCAAGATAACAAAGAAATGTAAGTTTATTTTGGCATTCTCAGCGGCTTGTTATGCCCTATCTTGTTTTTTCTTTGCAAGGATTATCAATCAACAGACAAACACGGCTTTATTCTACCTTCCTTTGACATTAAGAGGAATGGGGGTGATTACTTCCTATATTGGGATAGGCGTATATATGGCCGGCAATATCCCCAGCAAATATTACCTTTCTGGCTTAGTATTTTTGATTCTTACACGCTCATTTTTGGTCCCTGTAGTCTGGTCAAACGTCATTGCCAATTGGTATTACCACCTACAGGTCCTCAATGCCAGTGATCTTGCTGGTATAATCGACCGAACAAATAGCTTGGTGCTGCAAAGAGGAAATATAGTAAAATCGGTCCAGGTCCAAGCTTCGCTACTATCCTTACGCGATGCCTACTCAGGGCTGTTTATTATCGGGGTAATCCTAACGTTGTTCATCTTAATCTTCCCGTTTCATTCTTCTCCTATACGAAGAGTTATCGACTGGAAAAGAAAAAATGCGACGAAAGAAGCTTTGCAAATTCCGATTTCTTAGTTAACTGATATAAATTTCGGTAATATACTTGAATACGATACGCTCAGAGATTGCATACTTCTCGAAAAGGGTATGGAGATCGTCATAGAGCGTTTTGTTTTCAGCTTGCTCTTTTGGAAAATAAGATGATGAACGTACTCTTCCCAAGAACGACCGAAGATCCAATATCTGTTGATTCGGCAAGGTAATTTTGGTCATTGGACGTGGTGAAAAAAATTGTTTGAGATCATCATCACTGATATTTTTGTGACTGACAGATTGATAACTTGGTATATGACTGAGCAAAAAATCTTCGTATTCCTGTTGAAAAGCGTCGTCCGGATCACGCTGGTTCCAGACCAACACGATATGTCCATTTTCGGTGAGAATGCGGGCGAACTCCCTTTTACATGCTTCCCGTTCAAACCAATGAAAAGATTGCCCTGCAAAAATAAGATCGACACAGCCAGACTCAATGGAGGTCTTTTCGGCGGTGGCATTCAGCGCGATTAAATTCCGATAGGTTTTAAAATGATGCAGTAAAGATTCACGCATTTGCCGATTGGGTTCAACAGCAAAAACGTCATTTCCATTTTCGAGAAAAAGTTGCGTAGATAGCCCAGTGCCGCTACCGATATCGGCAACCAGCCATTTTTTATCCAGCCCTATCTGTTCTTTAAGGACCTGAATAATCTCTTTTGGATAACAAGGTCTAAATTTCTCGTAATCGACAACCCGGTCTGTGAATCTATCAATACTGTTTTTGTTCATACTAAGAATTGCTGTAACTAGTCGATTATACCTTCATCCTTAAAACTATAATAGCCGTTATCAGTAAAGATTAAATGATCGGCAACTCTAATATCCATAATTTTAGAGGCTTCAACAATTTTTTGCGTCAGAATTTTGTCAGCATTGCTGGGATACAAGGTGCCCGAGGGATGGTTATGAATTAATATAATTGCATGCGCTTTAAGGCTGAGTGCGGATCGTAATATAATCCGAACATCGACCGGCGTAAAGTCATTACCGCCACGTCCGATGAGTTGTTTGTCTAATATTTTATACCCCGTATTCAAATATAAGGTCCAAAACTCTTCATGGGGCAGATCCTGCAGGATGGGTTTCATTAAGTTGTAAACGAAGCGGCTGCTATTTACAAGTTTACGTTCTTCTGCGGGCAGTTCATTTTTACGGCGGGCGAGCTCCAATGCCGCAAGAACGGCGATCGCTTTTGCTTCGCCTATCCCTTTATATAGGCTCAGTTCCGAGACTTCCATCATCGAAAGGGTGTGCAGGTTATTTTTGACATCAGCCAATATGCGTCGGCATAATTCGACAGCACTTTCATTTTTGGAACCAGAGCCGATTAGGATAGCCAATAATTCGGCATCTGTAAGCGCTCTACGTCCTTGACTCAATAGCTTCTCTCTCGGACGGTCGGCCTCTGCCCACTCCCGAATGACTAGTTTGTATGGATTTGACATCTACAGTTAATTATAATTGGCTAGCGTACATAAATATACGAAAAAAACAGTTACTTAATATCCTGAGAAATACACAATCTATCAATTAAAAAAAATTGGCAATCGCGATTTACTTCACATTTCACTCTGAAACGTTATCTTTGTATTTCATAAAAATTTTTGAATATGAGTAAAGCGATTATTAAAACAGAAAAAGGCGACATGACTGTGGAGTTCTACACAGCTGATGCTCCAAATACAGTAGCCAATTTTATCAAACTTGCTAAATCAGGATATTATGATGGATTAGCGTTTCACCGCGTGATCCCTGATTTCGTTATCCAAGGTGGATGCCCAAATTCACGTGAAGGCGCTGCTGGAATCCCTGGAACAGGTGGCCCTGGTTATAAAATTGACTGTGAACTAACAGGAGAAAACCAATACCACGATAGAGGTGTATTGTCTATGGCTCATGCAGGCCGTAATACAGGTGGTTCGCAATTTTTCATCTGTCATAGCCGTAACAACACTGCGCACTTAGATCGTAACCATACTTGTTTTGGAAAAGTAATCGAAAACGTTGACATCGTTGATGATATCAGACAAGGTGACCGTATTTTATCAATTGAAGTTATCGAAGATTAATTCTTGGAGATTTAAATAATATTAAAATGAATTTAAGAGCATTAGTATCCGTAACTGGTAAACCAGGATTGTTCAAATTGGTTGGACAAAATAAAGGTGGTTTTATTTTAGAAACCCTTGATCAAGCAAAAATTAAAACTGTAGTAAGTTTATCTTCTACAAAAATGGCGACTTTGGAAGATATCACCATCTATGGTGAAGAAGAAGAAATTCGTCTATTGAATATTTTTGAAACAATCAAAGAGAAAGGCATCGCTCTGCCAGATACAAAATCTGATGGCGCTACTTTAAGAAATTTCTTCCGTGAAGTAGCTCCTGGCCATGATGAATCACGTGTTTATTCTTCGGATATCAAAAAGGTTATCACATGGTATAACATTATCAAGGAATTCCCTTTATTTGAAGAAGAAGCACCTGCTCCTTTAATGTAAACTTTTACATATAGTCCAAATAAAAAAGGGGTTGATCAAATAATCAACTCCTTTTTTATGATGTTTCCTTTTTTTATGATGTTTCCTAATGAAACACCACTTCAAGTACATTTTTTTCGATGTTGTTTTGATCCTTGGCCCCATCAAGCTTAACATGTGCTTTTGTTACCCCAAATTCTTTGGGTTCAAATTGCTTTTCGACAACAGCAGTGGTCGTAAAGCGCAATAGGGAATTTTCATCTTCATTGAGATAGGCATCAATTTCAAGAATACCTTCGTTTTCATCAAACACATAAGGATGCAGCAGATTGATTCCTTTCGGGATCCGTGGGCTCTTCCAAACGACAAATTTAGGGAGCGTTTTATCCATTGCATCAATTTTATTGTAAATGGCCTGCTGACAGGTAATTCCGGCAATTACTTTTGTTTTTCCGGTCTTATCGATCATGTACTCTTTGGGATTTATGCGTATCTGCACTTTCGCCAATCCATTAAGTTTTCCTTCTGGATAGTTCAGCCCTACATGGATAGTCTCGTTGCCACTATTTGCTAAAAAAGCCTCGCCTGAACCTTTGCTATAATTCACATAATTTTCCAGGCGGTACGTCAGGCCCTCCGCATCAGATTTCGCTTGTTGTTGATCAAATTTAATTTCCATCTTACGTAAAGGAACAAGCATCAGTTCCATACGCTGCAGGGGATTTTCAATATCAAAGCTATCTTTCTTCATTTGTTCCGCCTGGGGTAGCGTGGATATCGCCTTCCACAATGCAGCAGGTGAACTATCTTTGGTCAGATTCATCAACCTGATTAGTTCAGCAAAAGGCATATTGGGAAAAGTAACTTTTTGTACGATTACCGCAGCATTGATCCGTTTAGCAGAGCGGATATCCGTTGTTGTATTTGATTCTTCATGTAGCTTAACCTCTTTAGGTGTAGAGGATTGACAATTTTGAAAAAGAAGCGCTATGCCTAATAACGGTAAAACTAAGGCGTACTTTTTTAGATATTTTTCCATATCTATCGCTTTTTAAATGTAGTATAGACAAATTTACCTTATTTGACGCAAATATCACAGAAAAGCCCCGGAATTTATATCCGGGGCCTCTCTTATTTTGTTTATTTTGTGCTAGTAGGCAGGCTAGTTGCGATACTTAATGTCCTTTTGGTTCAGCATCGATACGTTTAATATCTGCTCCTAATTTACGCAAGCGTTCTTCGATATCTTGATAGCCACGCTCTATCTGTTCGATATTGTGGATCACTGATTTTCCTTTGGCAGATAGCGCTGCAATCAATAAAGACACGCCGGCACGAATATCTGGCGAAGTCATTTCAATACCCCTCAGATGGTGTGATTTATTCAGTCCAATAACGGTTGCGCGGTGTGGATCGCACAAAATGATCTGAGCGCCCATATCAATCAATTTGTCGACGAAAAACAAGCGGCTCTCGAACATTTTTTGGTGGATCAATACATTTCCTTTTGCCTGAGTCGCCACAACAAGTACGATACTTAATAAATCGGGTGTAAAACCTGGCCAAGGTGCATCCGAAATCGTCAGGATAGACCCATCGATAAATGTATCGATTTCATAGGATTCTTGTGACGGGATAAAAATATCATCACCACGTAATTCAAATTTGATACCTAAGCGCGAAAATACAGATGGAATAACACCCAGTTCTTCAAAACATACATCCTTAATGGTAATTTCTGAACCGGTCATTGCCGCAAGTCCCATGAAAGAACCTATTTCAATCATATCAGGCAACATCCGGTGTGAAGTTCCGCCAAGACGCTCTACGCCTTCGATGGTCAACAAATTAGATCCAATACCGGATATTTTTGCTCCCATGCGATTCAACATCTTACATAGTTGTTGCAAATAGGGCTCACAAGCCGCATTGTATATCGTTGTTGTCCCTTTTGCCAATACAGCAGCCATCACGATATTCGCTGTACCCGTCACAGAAGCTTCGTCCAACAGGATATAACTTCCCTTTAACTCTGTCGCGTCAACGTTAAAAAAATGGGTAGTCGCATCGTATACAAACTTAGCACCCAATTTTTCAAAGCCCAAAAAGTGTGTATCCAATCGTCTACGTCCGATTTTATCACCCCCAGGTTTCGGAATAGCGGCCTTTCCGAATCGGGCCAACAGTGGGCCGACAATCATGATAGAGCCGCGCAATCCACCGCCTTTTTCTTTAAATTCGGGTGACTGGAAATAGTCTATATTTATATCTTTAGCTTCAAAAACGTATGTGTCTTTATCTATGCGATTAATTTTAACACCTAAAGCAGCCAATAGATCGATCAACTTATTGACATCCTTAATATCTGGGATATTACTGATAGTCATAGGTTCTTCTGTCAGTAAAACTGCAGAAAGGATCTGTAAGGCCTCATTTTTTGCTCCTTGAGGAATAATCTCTCCCTTTAACGGTTTTCCACCGATTATTTCAAATGCGTTCATTTATATATAAGTGATATCTTCTTAGTGTCATACCCCTGTTCTTGTATTTGCCTCGGGATATTTAGCCTTCCGTCAACTACACAAAGATGGAAGTCTCAAATAACCATGCTACCGATTAAAGTGGTACGGTTCTAAAAAAAAGAAGGCAATTGTAAAGAAATCTGTTAATCACTTCGCAATTGCCTGCTTCTTTAAACAAAATCTTTAAGAACTAGCCCCGTTTGTTATTATAGTTACCCTGCGGCTTTCTGTTTCTGTTATTGTTGTTGTTGTCCCTGCCGTAGCTGTTGTTATTGTTGTCTCGACTATAGCTGTTGTTATTGCTTCCGTAGTTATTGCGCTTCGTATTATTGTTATTGTTACTTGTCATACGAGGCTTGCCTCCACCTTTCGACTGGTGACCGGAATTATTGTTATTGCTATTGTTATTATTTCCGCCAGAATTACTATTAGCTGGACCTTTAACGCGATTTCCCGGAGGCGGAGTTTTAAAGTCAAGTTTAGTCAATACGGTACCTTCTGGTAAGGTCAATTGATAACCTGATAATTCTTTTAGATCCTGGATGATCAACTCGTCTGAAACAGAATCCTTATTCCAGGTCAGGTAAGCCATTTTCATAAAATTAGCGATACCGATGACCATCTGCTCTCTTTTGGCTTCGTCATTGGCCAATAACGCCTTTTCAATCATTTTCTCTACGGTAAAACCATAGTGCTTGAATCTAATGGAATGCTGCGGATAGCCTAAATGCTCAACTTCGTGTTTCACACTTTTCGCTGTGGCAATTGGATAAGGCGAGTCGATATCCAATTTAAAATCAGAGATAATCTGTAGGTGATCCCACAGTTTATGTTTAAAATCAGACACGTCTCTCAAATGTGGGTTCAATACCCCCATCATATCGATTACAATCTGCGCATGTTTATTTCTTTCTTCCTTTGTGGGTAAAGTACAGATGTAATCTACCATATTTTGCACATTGCGACCATATTCTGCAAGGATCAATTTTGGTCTAGTGCTGTTGTAGTCAAAGTTCATATAGCTAATATAAGTACCTAATTAAACGATTAAGATATCGTTTTGGTATTTTATTATTGAATTATTCTAAGTTTTGCAAATTTAAGCAACAATTGTTTCTGTCCCAACTCCTTAAAGAAAATAGTTGCTTTTATATCTCCTTTGTTTCCTTCGAGATTCACAACTTTACCAAATCCAAAGCGTTCATGTTCAACTTCCATGCCGACCTGAAGATTTGATGTATCTGAAGGAGCAAAACCCGCAGTAGGTTTGTGGGCTTTCGGCAGTATCGATGTTGTTTTAACCATGGGCTTAGGCTTAGGTTTAGAAAACGTATCATCACTGTCCTTTTGCTGCCATGCAATTCGTTCGCCTTGAAAACTTCCGGCTGAGGCAGAAGTTTGTCGTGGTTTAAAATCCAATGCAAGACATGCCGGATTCAATTCATCCAAGAAGCGACTAGGTTCGCAGTTATTCAGCGTTCCCCAACGATATCGCGAAGTAGCATACGAAAGTAGTAATTTTTTTTCAGCTCTCGTAACGGCAACATAAAAAAGTCTTCGTTCCTCTTCCAGTTCCGACCTGGAATTCAACGACAACTGGGAAGGAAATAGGTTTTCTTCCAAGCCTACAATAAAAACAATCGGAAATTCCAAGCCTTTGGAAGAGTGGATGGTCATCAATGATACAGTATCCGCATTTGGATCTTTATCATTATCGTCGTTTGTCAACAGGGCGATATCCTGCATATAGACGTCAAGTCCACGTTCTTCGATATCTTCCCGTTCCGAAAATTCCTTGATACCATTGAGGAGTTCCTGGATATTTTCGTAACGTGCCAACCCCTCTACCGATTTGTCTTCGTACAATTCTTTCAGAATACCACAGTGCTGTGCAATATGCATTGCGGTATCAAATGCGTTATTGTTTTTGGCCAGGGCCTGAAAACTCTGTATCATCTGTGCAAAACCACCGACAGACGTTGCGCTACGGCCATCTAGAAACTGGGCCGCATTTGCAACAACATCCCATATACGGTACTGATTCTGATCTGCAGCGATCATGATCTTCTCGATTGTCGTATCCCCTATCCCTCTACGCGGGTAATTGATCACACGCTTGAGTGCTTCCTCATCATTCGGGTTGAAGGTTAGTCTGAAATACGCGATCAGATCTTTAATTTCTTTCCGTTGATAGAAAGAAGTACCACCATAGATTTTATAAGGAATATTGATTTTGCGTAACGCCTCCTCCATAGCCCTGGATTGGGCGTTTGTGCGATACAGAATAGCAAAATCCTTATAATTAAGTCCTTTTAACGATTTCTCTTCAATGATTTGATCGGCCACGATCTTACCTTCCTCATTGTCAGAGAAAGCACGTGAAACCTTGATCTTTTCGCCCTCTTCATTATCCGAAAAAACATTTTTCTCCAATTGATTCTGATTATTGGCAATCACCGAATTGGCCGCATTCACGATCATCTTCGTAGATCGATAATTCTGCTCTAGTTTAAAGATCTTAACATCCGGATAATCTTTTTGGAAATTCAGGATATTCTGAATATTTGCCCCACGAAATGCATAGATAGACTGTGCGTCATCCCCAACCACACAGATATTTTCATTGACTGCTGCCAGGCGTTTAACAATAAGATATTGCGAGAAATTGGTATCCTGGTACTCATCGACCATCAGGTACCGAAATTGATGCTGGTATTTATGCAGTACCTCTGGATGTTTATTTAACAATACATTTGTTTTAAACAACAGATCATCAAAATCCATTGCCCCAGCACGGTAACAGCGCTGTGCATAGGTCATATAAATCTGTCCCAATTGACCACGACCATTGGAAATATCCTCGGCCAATATGGCTTCATTCTTATTATATTCCTGCGGTGAGATCAGGTTATTTTTTGCCTGTGAGATACGTCCGTACACATGATTGACATTATACAGCTTATCATCGAGATTCATTTCCTTTAAAATGGCACGCAACAAACTTTTGGTATCATCCGTATCGTAGATGGTAAAGTTTCTGGGATAACCGATCAATTCAGCTTCTACACGGAGTATTTTTGCAAACACCGAGTGGAATGTTCCCATCCAAATATTTTTCGCTTCGCTCCCAACAACAGAAACGATACGCGCGCGCATCTCTTTGGCCGCTTTGTTGGTAAATGTTAATACCAAGATATTGAATGGATCAACACCTTTTCGAATCAAGTGTGCGACACGATAGGTAATGACCCGTGTTTTTCCTGAACCAGCTCCCGCAACAATCATCACAGGACCTTCTGTTTGCTCTACGGCTCCTCGTTGTGAAGGGTTTAAACCCGCTAAATAATCCAAATTAACTCCTTAAATTTTAAAACCTGAGAATAGGGTATAAAAGTACAAATTTCCTGTTGATCACTCAGGCTATTTTGCTAATATTTTTACACAAAAAAAACCGATAATCAAGATTATCGGTTTTTATATGCTCCAAGCAATATCTAGCCTCTGCTGTTATAATTTGGTGCTTCTTTCGTAATGGAAATATTATGTGGATGGGACTCTCTCAGCCCTGCTCCTGTAATACGAACAAATTGTGCTTCCTGTAATCTTTCGATTGTAGCAGCACCACAGTAGCCCATAGAAGCGCGTAATCCACCAATGTATTGATAAACAACCTCAGCCAGTGTACCTTTATATGGAACACGTCCCACAATACCTTCAGGAACCAATTTTTTGATATCATCTTCTACGTCTTGGAAATAACGATCTTTCGATCCTTTTTCCATGGCTTCGATTGAGCCCATACCGCGGTAAGATTTAAACTTACGTCCTTCATAGATAATTGTTTCCCCTGGAGCTTCTTCCACGCCTGCGAATAGAGAACCAGCCATAATGGTGCTTGCTCCAGCTGCGATTGCTTTTGCAATATCACCAGTCTGTTTGATACCCCCGTCTGCGATCAATGGCACGCCAGTTCCTTTAAGGGCTTTGGCAACTTCATAGACGGCATAAAGCTGAGGAACACCGACACCAGCAATGATACGGGTTGTACAGATAGAGCCCGGTCCGATACCTACTTTTACAGCATCTGCACCTGCTTCAGCCAAAGCTGTTGCTGCTGCACCTGTTGCAATATTTCCAACGATTACCTGTAGGTCAGGGAACTGCGATTTCACCAATTTCAACTTATCGATTACACCTTTAGAATGCCCATGTGCCGTATCGATTGTGACCACATCCACACCTGCTTTCACCAAAGCCTCCACGCGGTCAAGGGTATCGGGTGTAACGCCTACTGCAGCACCAACCAATAAACGACCATGGCTATCTTTGGCAGCATTCGGGTAATGCTTATATTTTTGTATATCTTTAAAGGTAATCAAGCCTTTCAAAATACCTTCTTCATTGACTACTGGAAGTTTTTCGATTTTTTCGTTTTGAAGAATTTCTTCCGCTTTCACCAAATCCGTTCCTTCGGGAGCAACCACAAGATTTTCCTTGGTCATCAATTCATTGATGGGACGGCTCATATCTTTTTGGAAACGAAGATCACGATTCGTTACAATACCGACCAATTGACCTTTTTCGTTCACAACAGGGATTCCACCAATCTTGTGCTCCTTCATAATATTGAAGGCATCACCCACCGTTGCTGTTGCCAATAACGTAACTGGATCCTGAATCATACCGCTCTCAGAGCGTTTTACTTTACGTACTTCAGCAGCTTGTTCTGCAATAGTCATGTTCTTATGTAACATACCAATACCGCCAGCTTGTGCAATCGCAATCGCCAAATCAGCACCGGTTACCGTATCCATTGCTGCAGAAACCAATGGAATATTTAATTTGATTTTTTTTGTTAGCGAAGTGCTCGTATCAACGTCACGGGGTAAAATTTCAGAATAAGCTGGAATTAATAAGACGTCGTCGTAAGTGAGACCTTCTGCTACGAATTTTTGTGGATCTAATTGCATGGCAAATATGTATTGGGTTTTCTATTTGCCAGGCAAATTTAAGAAAAATAAGCAATAATAAAAAATAAAAGATACAAATTACAATCGGAAGACAAATTAGAAACGTTATGAATTAAGCATTCATTACGGCCAACGTGTAAGCAATATCATTTTTTGGCAAGCTATTTGCTTTTGTGTAACACGAAAAGTTATTTTAATTAATGAAAATATAAAGATAAGATAATTATGAAAAAGACATTACTCTCATTAGCTGCCGTCGCAGCATTAGCATTTGGCGCACAGGAAGCGAAAGCTCAGTCTCCATTTAGATCAGCGATAGGTGTTGTATTCGATGGTACAACAACTGACTTATGGGGTGTTCAATATAAGCAATCTTTTGGCGGTGCCAACATGGGACAAGCACAGGTGATGTTTGACGACCACGTGGTTGCTGTAGGTGCAGACTACCAATATGCAAGACCCTTCCAAGGCGTGAATGGTTTGGGATGGTATGCCGGCGTTGGTGCACAATTGACATTTATCGACGTAGGAGATAATATTACAAATGTTGCTTTACGTCCTCAACTAGGTTTGGAATTCAAAATTCCAGTTGCTCCGATTGCTTTCCACGCAGACTGGAAACCAGACTGGAGATTGAACCACAATAGTGATTTTGATGCATCAACATTTTCTTTTGGTATCAAATACACATTGAAATAATATAAGCAACTAAACAGTGTAAAAAGGTCCTTCTCGTCTTGAGTAGGGCCTTTTTTTATAAATAAAATCAATTAATATTTCTTTTTTTCTTCAATTCTCCTATTTTTATGCCGTTGACCTAATTGGCATAAATAAAACTTTTCATTCTACAAAAATTTTATACCTTTGCCATTCTTGGTAAAATGTGATTAAACGAGAACTAATTATCAATTACATAAACAGTATTTAACATTAAAATTAATACAATTATAACAGACGATGCAAGGTAAAGGGCTGATTAAACTTTTAGTGATAGTGGTGTCATTAGCGTGTCTATACTCCCTATCATTTACTTGGGTGACCCGCAATGTGGAGCGAGATGCTGAGAATTTTGCCAAAGGAGACTTGGCAAAAGAGAAAAGCTATCTCGACTCAATGGCAGGTGAAGTAGTGTACAATTTAGGTTTTGCAAAATACACCTATCGGGAAGCTAAAGCAAATGAACTCGCTTTGGGATTGGATTTGAAAGGCGGTATGAACGTAACCATGGAGATCTCATTGGACGAATTGATCCGCAATTTGGCGAACAATCCAAAAGATGAGAAATTCAACAAAGCGTTGGAACAGGCAGTGGCAAAAAGTAAAACGAGTGCAAAAACAGTCGTTGCTTTATTTATGGAGGAATACAAATCCATCGGTGCTACAACGCCACTTTCAACATTCTTCTCAACAAAAGACAATGCTTCTTTAATTAAACCGGGTGATTCAGACTCAAAAGTTGAATCATTCCTTCAAAAAGAAGCAGACAATGCCATCCAAAATTCTTACAAAGTACTTCGTACGCGTATCGACAAATTTGGCGTTGCATCTCCAAACATTCAAATTCAACAAGGTACAAACCGTATTTTAATCGAATTACCTGGTGTAAAAGATGAAAGCCGTGTTCGTAACCTATTACAAGGTTCAGCTAAATTGGAATTCTATGAGACCTATACGAATCAGGAAGTTTATCCAATATTAGAAAATATCGACAAAACTTTAGCTTCAACGTTAAAAGCTGCTCCAGCAGCTACGACAAATGCTGCTGCAGATACAAGCAAAAAATCAGATGATTTATTGTCTAATCTAACCGGTGGTAAGAAAGATGCTAAGAAAGACAGTGCTACTGTAAATCTAGGTCAGAAAAATCCATTATTTGAAGTATTACGTCCAGCAGTTTATATGGGCGAAAACCAACAAATGGCGCTTATGCCAGGTTCCATGGTTGGTATTGCTTCTTTAAAAGATACAGCAAAAGTAAATGCTTATTTACAACGTCCAGAGGTAAAATCAATCCTACCTGGAAACTTAAAACTTTTATGGGCTGTAAAACCTGAGCAAAAGACACCTGAGCAACTATCATTATATGCAATTAAAGGATCTGGACAAGACAACGGTGCTGTATTGACAGGGGATGTGATCACTGACGCAACAGCAAACTTTGATGAGAAAAATCAACCTGTAGTTGGTATGCAAATGAACAGTGAAGGTGCTCATCAATGGAAGAAAATTACAGCAAAGGCCGCTCAAAACAGAGATGCAATTGCTATCGTTCTTGATAATGTGGTTTATTCGGCTCCTTCTGTAAACGGTGAAATTCCAAATGGTAGCTCATCGATCTCTGGATCTTTTACAGTAGAAGACACCAAAGATTTATCAAACGTATTGAAAGCAGGTCGTCTTCCGACAACTGCTAAAATCGTTGAAGAAGCAGTTGTTGGTCCTACTCTAGGTCAGGCTGCCATCGATGCGGGTGTTAACTCTGCTGTTATCGGTATTATCGTAGTAATGATCTTTATGATCGCTTACTACAATACTGCAGGTATCGTGGCAAACATCGCGGTGTTGTTAAACGTATTTATCATTATGGGGGTATTGGCATCCTTAAATGCTGTACTCACCTTACCGGGTATCGCGGGTATCGTATTAACGATGGGTACTGCGGTCGATGCGAACGTCTTGATTTATGAACGTATCCGTGAAGAACTGGGATTAGGAAAATCGATCCGTCAGGCTGTTGCAGATGGTTACAAACACGCTTTACCTTCCATCCTGGATTCGCAGATCACAACGTTTTTGATCGGTATTATCTTATTCTTATTTGGTAGTGGTCCAATCTTAGGTTTCGCAACAACATTAATGGTGGGTATCATTACTTCATTGTTTACTGCGATCCTTGTTACTCGTGTTATTTTCGAATGGATGTTGGCGAAAGATTTCAAAATCAAAGTCTCTTTCCCTTGGTCTGCAAATACCTTGCATAATGCAAACTTTAAATTCGTTCAGAAACGTAAAATCTTTTATGCGATTTCAATCGTTGCCGTGTTAATTTCTGCGGCATCAATTTTCACAAAAGGATTCAGTTTAGGTGTAGACTTCCAAGGTGGCCGTACGTATACTGTCCGTTATGATAAACCTGTGGACTTGGAAGCTGTACGTACAAACTTGGATGATATCTTCCAGAAAACAACTGAAGTAAAAGTCTTTGGTGCATCCAACCAACTGCGTATAACAACAACTTACCATATCGAAGAAACTTCGGACACTGCTGATAAAGAGGTATTGGACAAATTAAACCAAGGTTTATCAAAAGTAGATGCTTCCAATAAACATGAGATCCTTTCGTCCCAAAAAGTTGGACCAAGTATCGCTACCGACATCAAATCTAGAGCAACCAGTTCCGCAGTTTTCTCTATCATCATTGTTGCAGCTTACATCCTGATCCGTTTCCATAAATGGGAATATTCAGTTGGAGCAGCTATTGCAACAATTCACGATGCGATTATTTTATTGGGATTATTCTCAATTTTGGATGGTATCGTACCATTCTCATTGGATATTGACCAACACTTTGTGGCAGCGATATTAACTGTAATTGCCTACTCGGTGAATGATACAGTGGTTGTATTTGACCGTTTACGTGAATTCGTATCGAAACCAAATGCGCATAATGAAGATCTAGGCGATGTGGTAAACCATGCGATCAACTCTACTTTAAGTAGAACAATCATCACATCATTGACAATAGTGTTTGTGCTTGCTGTATTGTTTATCTTTGGTGGTGAAGTTATCCGTGGATTCTCATTCGCAATCTTAATCGGTGTTATCGTAGGTACATATTCATCGATTATCTTAGCAGCACCTTCGGTATATGACTTACGTAAAGGAAAGCATTTAGCAGAAGGTAATACAGCTAAAAAAGCTGAAGTCGTAAGACCATAATAGCTAATGTTAATAAAATAAAGAAGGGCGTTCGAATGAACGCCCTTTTTTTATTGCATTCAAATTACTTGTCACACTAAATATTTTAAATATATTTGTTACACTAAATATTTGTATGCTAAACGAAAAATTTGACCGCTACTCTTTCATCTTGGACCAAACGGCCAAGAAAGTAAAACAGTTCGCCCAATCTTCTTTTGCGGAGAAAGGATTTGATATTACTGTAGACCAATGGACCATCTTAAAGGCTTTATACGAAACAGATCAACTTTCACAAAAAGAATTGGCAAAGCGCTGCGGAAAAGACCAGCCCACACTGACACGGATCGTTGATATCCTTCTTAAAAAAAACCTGGCCGAGCGGATTACTGACGAAACTGACCGTCGAAGTCTCTACCTTCATTTGACAGAAGAAGGAAAATTAAAAGTAGCATCGCTAACGCCGCTTGTTACAGAGATTCGCATGAAGGCCTGGGAAAATCTAGCAGACGAAGATTTCGAAGCTTTTACAAGAATTTTGAATACAATATATAACAACTTAAATATAGAATAGCTATGATAAATACGGATATCTGTATCATCGGAGCAGGACCTGTTGGCCTATTCGCAGTTTTTGAAGCTGGACTTTTAAAAATGCGCTGCCATTTGATCGATGTACTACCTCAAGTGGGCGGTCAGCTTTCGGAGATCTACCCCCATAAACCTATCTACGACATTCCCGGTTATCCAAGTATCACTGCGCAGGAATTGATCGATAAACAGCTCGAACAGATTAAACCCTTTGACCCCACATTCACCTTAGGCGAGCGAGTGGAACATATCACAAAACAGGACGATGGTTCCTTTATCGTAGAAACCAATGATCATACGATGGTCCATACACAGGTCATTGTCATTGCCGGGGGATTAGGTTGCTTTGAACCGCGCAAGCCAGAAATCCCAAACCTTCATCTCTTTGAAGGAAAAGGCGTCGATTATATGGTAAAAGATCCCGCCAAATACCGGGATAAAAAAATCGTCATTGCCGGTGGCGGTGACTCCGCGCTCGACTGGACTTTCCATCTTGCAGATATTGCGCAACAGGTCACTTTAATCCACCGAAGTGACTCCTTCAGGGGTGCCCCAGACTCGGCTGAGAAAGTGTTCAAATTGGCCCAGCAGGGTAAGATCAACCTATTATTGTCTCACAATCTGACCAATATCCTTGGCAATGGCTACTTGTCCCATGTTGAAACCACAAATAAAGAAAAAGAAGTCATTGCTACAGATGCAGACTATTTTATTCCTTTATATGGTCTTACACCGAAGCTTGGTCCAATTGCAGATTGGGGATTAAATATCGATAAAAATGCCATAGCGGTCGATACGTTCGATTACTCGACCAATATCGAACGAATCTATGCTATTGGAGACATCAACACCTATCCAGGTAAACTGAAACTCATTCTTTGTGGGTACCATGAGGCTGCACTAATGTGCCAAAGTGCGTTCAAATTTGTGTATCCAGATCAAAAATTGACATTCAAATACACCACAGTAAACGGTATAAATACTTTCTAGCCATGGACGATAATTTAATTCAAGTCACTGTTATAGATCGGGATGGGACCGAAAATATCCTGGAAGTTCCGACCGATATCAATCTTTCACTCATGGAGATTTTAAAGGCATCCGACTATGAGATATTGGCCACTTGCGGTGGTATGGCGCTGTGCGCTACCTGCCATGTCGAAGTTGTCGAAGGACTGCATACACTTCCCCAAGCGAGTGATCAAGAACTCGACATGCTGGACACGCTTCCGGATGCCGATGATCAAAGTCGACTTGCCTGTCAGATGTATCTACAGAATAACAATAACGGCATGAAAATCAAGATCAAAGGTGCGCTACAATAGTATCATCATTGTGTATAAAATACACAATGATGATACTATACATCGTTTTTTTTCAAAGGGTACAATGTACACTATAAAGAGCTAAAAATCAAACAACTACAAAACATATTATTGAAAGAATTAGCCTCTTTACAATAAAATTCACAACATATCAGCATAATAAATAAATATTTTTTAGCTTTTTGAGCCAAAATTTAAGATATTTGCAGCTTAATTCGATTGTACCGAATTTTTACAACAAACTATTAAAAATATGCCAAGCAATAGTTCAAATAGAAAATTCCCAAGAGTAATCATTATTGGTGCTGGATTTGGAGGAATTGAAGTTGCTAAAAAGCTTAAAAATAAGGAAGTTGAAGTTCTGTTGCTGGACAGAAATAACTTTCATACTTTTCAACCATTGATGTACCAAGTTGCCACGGGTACTCTTTCAGCGGACTCCATCTCCTTCCCTGTTCGCAAAATGTTCAAAGGTCAAGACAACTTTCATTTTAGACTTGCTGACGTAAAAAGCGTAGACAATGAAGCTAAGATTGTAAGAACAGATGTTGGTGATTTTGACTACGATTATTTAATTGTTGCGACAGGTGCTACCACGAACTTCTTCGGAAATCAGCAAATCACGAAATATGCTTTGCCGATGAAAAATATACAAGAAGCATTAAATATTCGAAGCTATGTTTTACAGAACCTCGAAGAAGCAGTGCGAATAGAAAACCCTGCTGATCGTAAAGCTAATTTGAACTTTGTTATTGTTGGGGGTGGTCCAACAGGTGTAGAACTTTCGGGAGCAATCGCAGAAATTAAAAACAATGTTCTTGAGAAAGATTATCCAGAATTGAAAAAATCTGAGATGTCGGTTTACCTGGTTGAAGGACTTCCAAAAGTATTGGCCAACTTATCTGAAAAATCTTCTAAAGATTCAGAAAAGTACCTCAAAGATTTGGGTGTAGAAGTATTATTGAATGTTCAGGTAACTGGATATGATGGCAATTCAATTACTTTCGCCGATGGCAGAAGCATTGAAACAAAAACTGTTATCTGGGGAGCAGGTGTAGCTGGGCAGTATCCGAATGGTTTCAAAAAGGAGATTATCCAACGTGGTAACCGTATACAGACAGATGATCAATGCCGTGTTATTGATATGCCAGGGGTCTATGCTATTGGTGATGTTTCGGCATTTATCACAGATGATCTTCCTCGTGGCTTACCTGGTGTTGCACCGGTAGCGCAACAGCAGGGAGCATATGTTGCAAAACACATTCTCCAAACCATGTCCAATCAACCAACAGAGAAATTCAACTATTTTGATAAAGGATCCATGGCTACGGTAGGTCGTAACAAAGCTGTCGTCGACATGGGAAAAATCCATTTCAATGGATTCTTTGGCTGGATGACATGGATGTTTGTCCACTTGATGTCCATCTATGGATTCAGAAATAAATTGATCACATTCGTCAACTGGTCGATCAAATTTTTCACCAAAAACAGTGGTGTGCGTTTGATCTTCCACAAATATGATGAGCCAACTCCAGAGGAAAAAAAAGCAGAAACTGCCCACTAACTTCCTATTGGAGTCTAAATAAACATATTTCAGTAGCCCGACAGCGGCATTATCCCAAACGATAATGCCGCTGTTTCTTTTATCTTTATTAACCTTATGAAGCTGTTTCTCTTCGCCATATTAACCTACTGAATAGGCTTCTAAAACGTTGTGACGGCTTCGCTTATCAGCTCTTCAAAGCATTTGAGTCTTTAGCTAGTTTTCAAAACCACCTTTTCACTTTTGGATTCTTGCTCCTTGTGCTCCATGATTTAAAAAACACCCACTTATTTCTTAATTTAACACGGCGTCCGATTAAAAATAACTTCAGCCGGGACGTAAGAATTACAGATTATATTCGTTAAATTTAAAGACAGTTTTTTCCAGATAGAATTTACTTTCAGAATATAGTTTTTTTTGATGTATAACCTCAAAAAGATTAATTTTTTTTGTGTAGGTTTGCATATTATTTTAAAATAGCTTAAGGATTAGCAGATGGGCTTATTTAATTGGTTTACGCAAGAAGTTGCGATTGACTTGGGTACTGCAAATACCCTAATAATTCATAATGACAAAGTAGTAGTGGATGAACCTTCTATTGTTGCATTTGACCGCACCACAAACAAAGTGATCGCCATTGGTCGCCAGGCCATGCAAATGGAGGGTAAAACACACGATAATATAAAGACAGTACGTCCTTTACGTGATGGAGTAATCGCTGATTTTACGGCAGCTGAACACCTGATCAGAGGTATGGTCAAATTGGTAAACAATGGTAAGAGCTGGTTTTTCCCTTCCCTACGTATGGTTGTTTGTATTCCTTCCGGTATTACGGAAGTAGAGAAAAGAGCTGTACGCGATTCAGCGGAAATTGCTGGTGCGAAAGAAGTCTACTTAATTCATGAACCCATGGCTGCTGCTGTCGGCATCGGAATTGATGTGGAAGAACCAATGGGTAATATGATTATCGATATCGGTGGTGGTACCACTGAAATTGCTGTCATCGCTTTATCGGGTATTGTGTGTGACCAATCTATTCGTGTTGCAGGTGATAACTTCGACTCAGACATCGTTCAATACATCAGAAGACAACATAATATCATGATCGGTGAACGTACGGCTGAAAAAATAAAAATTGAAGTTGGTGCGGCTCTTCCTGAGTTACAGGAACCACCAGCAGATTTCGCCGTTCAAGGTCGTGATTTGATGACGGGTGTTCCTAAGCAAATTACTGTTTCTTATACCGAAATAGCGCATTGTCTGGATAAGTCCATATCAAAAATTGAGGAAGCGATCTTAAAAGCACTTGAAATCACTCCACCAGAATTATCAGCGGATATTTATCAAACAGGTATTTATCTTACCGGTGGTGGTGCATTGTTGCGTGGTTTGGACCGTCGTATACAAGCGAAAACTAAACTTCCAGTGCATATTGCTGAAGATCCATTACGTGCTGTTGTAAGAGGAACTGGTATTGCACTTAAAAATATTGGACGATTTAAATTCTTGATGCAATCATAACGTTCGATAATTAATAACAATATTTTATTAAAGAGCGATATAATATGCAAAACTATTATATCGCTTGCTTATTAAATACCCACATTAAAAAATGAGAAACCTTTGGTTATTCCTGAGACGATATAATGCATTCTTCTGGTTTATCCTATTTTTTGGATTCTCGTTATTTTTGGTGATCACCAACAATTCTTTCCAACGTAATTCTGTTTTAAATTCTTCAAATAGTATCATCGGAGGCCTGTATGCAAAGGTCAATTCCTGGAAAAGCTACCTGCACCTCGGGGAGACCAACGATGCACTTGCAAAGGAAAATGCACAACTGAGAAAGGACTTACAAGCCTATCGATCAACAGACAGCATCAAGATCGGTCCTGTCCCGGCAATCGATAGCAGTGAGTTTGGGCGTTACGAATTTATTATTGCAAATGTCATCAACAATAGCATTCACCAAAAGGCAAATACGATCACACTCGATAAAGGCAGTAAAGATGGTATAGAGCGAGGTATGGGTGTTATCGCTCCCAACGGAGTAGTTGGTATCGTATTGAATGTTTCCCAAAACTTCTCGACAGTGCAATCCCTATTGCATCCCGATACGCGTATATCCGTAACATTAGGCCACACCGAGGTTTTCGGCTCGTTGGTATGGGGCAATAGCATGGATTACCGCGCGGCAATGGTCAAGGAAATTCCAAACCATATCAAAGTCAACAAAGGAGATAAAGTGTACACCTCAGGATATTCAGGACATTTTCCAAAAGGAATTTTTGTTGGAACGGTCATTCAGACGGGGATCTCTTCAGGAGACGCTTTTTTGGATCTTAGACTATTGTTGAGTACCAATTTCTCCAACTTGCAACATGTCTACGTTGTAAAAGACTTGTTAAATAAAGAATTAAAGACACTAGAAGAATCGACAAAGGACAATGGCTAGGATTTTAATATTTAATATTATTCGATTTATCGTTTTGATAGGGATGCAAGTTTTCCTATTTCAAAATATCGGTTATTACAATCTGGTCGCTGCATTTCCTTATATCTTATTTATTTTTTTACTTCCTACAGGAACACCTAATTTCCTGGTGTATTTGATCGCATTTCTCACGGGACTTACCGTAGATTCGTTTTATGATACCCTTGGGGTCAATACCGCAGCCTGTGTTGCACTGGCAGCCTTCCGTATTTTCTTCATGAAAATTACGCTTGAAGTTGAAGAACGCGAATCTTTCTTTACCCCGATGTTGGGCTTCATGAATATTCGCTGGTTCTTTTCCTACATCTTTTTCGGAACATTGATTCATCATACATTTTTGTATCTCTTGGAATCTTTTTCCTTCCAGCACATCCAATACACCTTATTGAGTATCGTTTTAAGTTGTATATTTACAGTAATTATCATGCTATTATTTAGCATATTATTCTACAAAAAGAAAGATCGGTTGTAGTAAATCGATGGATAGAAATTCATTTCTATGAACAGTTTTTTTGCGCGTAAGTACGTCGTTTCAGGAATCTTTATTGCCATCACATTGACCTTGGTGGCCCGCTTATTCTATTTACAGATCATAGACGATTCCTATATACATTCCGCAAACAGCAATGTCATGCGCAAGGTCATTGTGTACCCCGCCAGAGGGGTTATTTTGGACCGAAAGGGAAAGGTATTGGTTCAGAACGAACCGGTATATGATCTTATGGTTACTCCGCGTGAGGTGAAAGAAATCGACACCGCTTTGTTTTGCAAATTGATAGACATTGACAAGGAGGGCTTTATCAAACGGATGGAAAAGGCAAGAGTGCACTCGCCTTACCGTGCATCTATTTTTGAAAAACAGCTGTCTGTACGGACATGGGCTCAATATCAGGAATACCAATATCAATTTCGTGGTTTCTATGTTCAAAAAAGAACAATCCGAAGTTACCCCGACAGCATAGCAGCTCAATTTTTAGGATATGTAAGTGAGGTAAATGATAAAGATATCGAACGCTCCAATGGGTTTTATCGTAGTGGTGACTACATTGGTCGCAGTGGAGTAGAACGCTCTTATGAAGACCTTATTCGTGGAAAACGCGGTGTCAACAACTTAATGGTTGATGCGTTGAACCGTCCGAAAGGGGTGTTTATGGAGGGGAAATACGACACACTTGCTGTTGCAGGGGAAGGACTGGTTTCCTCTTTGGATAAAGACCTTCAGATTCTTGGGGAGAACCTCATGAAAAATAAATTGGGGTCCATAGTTGCCATTGAGCCTGCAACGGGTGAAATCTTGGCCTATGTCAGTAGCCCGAGTTACAACCCCAACATGATGGTCGGCAGGCAGTCTGGCAATAATTATATGAAATTATTGAAAGACGAAACCAAACCGCTTTTTAACCGCCCTATTCAAGCCTCCTACCCTCCAGGCTCTGTATTTAAAGTTGTTTCAGCATTGACTGCGCAGCAGGCTGGTGTTATTGATCGTAATACCGTATTTTTCTGCCCACATGGATACAGCTATGGTGGTGGACGCGGCTGGATGGGCTGTACGCACTATCATGGATCAACCACATTACAGCGCTCTGTAGCCGTATCATGTAATACCTATTATGGTTTTACCTATGCTAAGATGATCGACGGACGTGGGCTTTCGGGACCTAAGGCCTACGATCTATGGCGCAATGCCGTGACACAGTTTGGAATTGGCCATAAACTAGGCATTGATCTACCGGGTGAAAAGCCGGGTTTACTGCCGACATCAGATTTTTATACCAAAAGATACGGTAACGATAAATGGCGTTCAAGTTTCAATATCTCCTTATCGATCGGACAAGGGGAAATGGGAATAACACCGTTGCAAATGGCCAACATTATGGCTATCGTTGCCAACAAAGGCTTTTATTACAGACCCCATTTGATTAAAGGTATTGGTGCACAGAAAATTGCCAAGAAGGAATTTACCGAAAAAGTCAGTGCCGGAGTGGATGAGCGGTACTATCCTGTTGTTATCCAAGGGATGAGTGATGCTGTTAATACACCCGAAGGTACCGCTTGGGCCAATCGTATCCCGGGCATCGAAATGTGCGGAAAAACAGGTACAGCGCAAAACCCACATGGTGAAAACCATGCCGTTTTCTTTGCTTTTGCCCCACGAGAAAACCCTAAAATTGCTATTGCTGTCTTTGTTGAAAACGCGGGTTACGGTGGAACCTGGGCAGGACCTATCGCAAGTATGATGGTTGAGAAATACCTCAAAGACACGATAACTGCGCCAAAATATATTCAGGACCGCATTTATAAAGCAAATTTTCTTCCTGCACCCAAAAAAGTTGTGGATCCAAAGACTAAAGATGTAAAAAAGACAGACTCAGTCAAATCGAAAACTGACACGTTAAAATCAAAACGCCATCTGGCAGCTTTAACAAAACCAAAGGAAACAATTGTTCACCATAGCGAGATAAAGAGAAGATATGAATAATCAAAAAACAAGTTTTTTTGGAAAGATAGACTGGCTAACCATCACGCTTTGGCTTGCGCTATGCTTGATCGGCTTATTCAATATCCGTGCAGCGGTGTTTAATCCTGAAATGCCCAATTTCTTTACCTTAGGAACCAATTATGGAAAACAGTCTTTATATCTTGTTTCCGCAATTATTCTAGGGGTATCCATTCTCATCATAGACGCGAAATTTTTCAGTTCCGCCTCACCGATATTTTATGGTATAACAGCTGTATTGCTTGTCATCGTGCTCGTGGTAGGGCGAAATGTCGGCGGAAACCAAGCGTGGATTGACCTAGGTTTTTTCCGCTTACAACCTTCTGAGTTTGCCAAACTTTCGACCTGTCTGCTCTTAGCTAACTTTTTGAGCGCTCAGAGCAATAAAGCACCGACCATGCAGACACTGGCCATGGGAGCCGGTATTGTCTTATTTCCTGTATTTTTAGTTATGCTGCAGCCCGATACGGGATCTGCCCTTGCGTTCTTTTCGTTGATTTTTGTATTCTATCGTGAAGGCTATGTAAATAATGAACTGCTTATATTTGGCGGGCTCTGCATTTTACTTTTTGTTCTTTCTTTATTGGTCAATCCTTGGATACTTATCTTGATTTTAGCATTGCTTATTGGCCTTGTCATGTGGAACTACCGCAAGAGAAGAAAATACATTATCAATCTCAGTATACTTTTTGCTGCATGCGCTGTATTTATTCTCTGTGTGGACCTGGTGTATGAGCATGTGCTACAACCTCATCAACGTGACCGTATTGACATTATCCTGGGTAAAATGGAAGACCCTAAAGGAAAAGGATATAATTTGAATCAGTCGAAGATTGCAATTGGATCAGGGCAGCTCCTAGGCAAGGGTTACCTGCAGGGAACGCAAACAAAATACAACTTTGTACCTGAGCAGAGCACGGACTTTATTTTTTGCACCGTTGGAGAAGAATGGGGATTTGTTGGATCGGTTACCTTATTACTTATCTATCTCACCCTACTGCTTCGCATTATTCATATAGCCGAACGACAGCGCTCAGCCTTCGCCAGGATATATGCATACGGTGTAGCGTCCATTCTCTTTTTTCACTTATTCATCAATATCGGTATGACCATCGGTATTGTTCCGGTTATCGGTATTCCGCTGCCTTTTATTAGTTATGGTGGTTCATCCTTATGGAGTTTCACCATTTTACTGTTCATCATGCTTAAATTTGATTCAAATAGAAAAGGAGNNCTCCTTTTCTATTTGAATCAATATTTAATTCTTTTCAACTCTTTTACCGCATCATTGAGAAAAACTATCATCGCCTCTGCATGACGCAGAAAAATTGTTAAATGCGTTCCAAAACGAGCTGTATGGCCTTATCAACAACTTCTTCAGGTGCGGAAGAAAACCGGCCATCTACCCGACTTGCCAAGATCGCATTGATGGATAAAGCTTGATGTCCAAACATATTAGCCAACGCATAAATACCAGCTGTTTCCATTTCCAGGTTGGTGAAGCGCTGACCTTTATATTGAAAGGAGTTGATCAAATCTATAAAATTAGGAATCGTATTCGTGGAGCGGACAGTCCTTCCCTGCGGAGCATAAAATCCGGGCGCAGTTAACGTAACTCCCTTCGGTAAATCAAAGGCAATTCGATCCAAAAGGCCTGCACCAGCTTTCGCAACGTAGGGGTTTAGGTTTAATGCAGAGAAATATTTGGCTAGTTCTACCTGAAGCGCCTGCTCCTCGCCGTCGTAAGATCCCTGATAATAGTTCATCAATGCATCAAGACCTACTCCATAAGCAGAGGCTAAAATAGTTCCCATCTCGACATCTTGTTGTACTCCTCCAGAAGTTCCAATGCGTACAATATGCAATGAGCTGAGCGTCGACTTTACTGTTCTATTGGCAAAATCAATATTTGCCAGTGCATCCAGTTCATTCAACACAATGTCAATATTATCAGTACCTATACCTGTTGAGATTACCGTCAACCGTTTATTTCCCAGATAGCCGGTATGCGTAATAAACTCACGCTTCCCTTTTTTGAGTTCAATACGGTCAAAGTACTTCGAGACTTTGGCTACACGGTCTGGATCGCCAACTGTAATTACTGTACCTGCCAGATCTTCCGGCAATAAATTCAGATGGTATATACTTCCATCTGCATTTAAAATCAATTCCGATGCGTTGATCATATTGTATACAAATAGCTTAACTGACAACCTTCTATTTTGGAAAACCGATCCACAATTCGATTGACTTGCATTTTTCGGACTTCAAACTCCAAATAACACTGATTATCAAACTCTTGCTTTTCAATGTCCACGCCCTCTTCCTTTATGATCCGCATAATATCATTCATATGCAGGTAATCAAAGGTAATACTATAATGGTCATTCACTGTACGCTCGATAATTTCGGCATGGATCAAAGCATCTTGGGTTGCTGATTTGTAGGCATTAATCAAGCCTGGAACCCCCAACAAAGTACCACCGAAATAACGAACGACAATGACGATAACGTTGGTGACATCCATAGACAGCAGAACGTTTAAAATAGGTCGTCCTGCAGTCCCCGAAGGCTCTCCATCATCGTTTACACGAAAGACCGCACGATCAGGTGTGAGGCGATAAGCCCAACAATGATGCCTCGCTTTCGGGTGAATCGCTTTCACTTCCAAGATCAAATCTTTTAATTGATCTTCGGATTTAAAAGGAAAAGCATAAGCAATAAACTTACTTCCCTTATCCCTAAAAATTCCCTCGTATTTTGCATTGATAGTCCGGTAAGTATCTTCAAATAAACTCATAGATATGCTATGATTAAAACTGAAACAATAGAAAGCGCTATGCCTAGATAATTCAACAACGATAGCCTTTCCTTAAAAAATAAGACGCCGATTAACGCACCCAATGAAATTACGCCAATGTTCATCCCCGTAAATACAACTGATGGATTTTCTGGTAGCGCACGATGCGCTTTCATATAGAATAGGATGTTACAGAAGTTAAATACACCCAAAACCAATCCATAGCCCATAGCTTGCCTTGAAAAACGTTGTTTTTCCACAAAAAGGAAATACAGCAATAGCACTATTGCAATAGACATCGCCATCACAAAGATAATAAATAGGGAACTGATATAAGGTATATCGACATGCAAGGCGACTTGTTTGAAGAGGATATCAATTATGCCCATACCGATAAATACCAATAACGGGTAAAGCGCTTTATAACGACTGTCTGCCGAACTAACATGCTGATTCTTTTGCCAACCAATAGAACATAGGATGGCCAATAAACCAAGAGCTATTCCCAGCATCTTGTGTCCTTCCATTTTTTCATGAAAAAAGAAAAATGATGCAAGCAAGGGTATGAACAACGATAGGCGCTGTGCAATCTCTGTCTTGACCAAACCGCTATAGCGAATGGACAAAGCAATAAAAACAAACATTCCAGGAAGTAATATCGCCAGGCTCATATACAACGTCATCGGCATAGCATCCCATACCAGCGATTTTAGATCTGGTTGTAAGACAAAATAGGTCAGTGCAACTGCCATGGGGTAATTCCAAACGATAACCTGTTTGGTTTCAACTCCATTTTGTTTTGCCAATTTTAATAAAACAGCAACGGTGACGCTGCAGATGACACTTAATAAAACAAAAATCATGATTCAAATTTCATTTATCTCCAAAGGCCACGTTTCTCCTGACGAGCCTGACGCTCCAATTTTACAAATAATTCTGCATATTGTACATTTGGTGCCAGCGTATAGGATACTGCATACCCTTGTTCAACCAAATCCCGATTGATAAATTTCTTTCCAACATACACATAGGCAAGAAGTCTTCCATACCGATCCCGTTTTCCAACGTCAAAGACCAACTTAACACTTTTGCCGTTTAACATCGTCGTTAAATACTGCTTTGCTTCTTGACCATAGTACCCGATTTCCTTCCGCGCAGTACGTCTCGTTTCCGGAGTATCTACTCCTATCAACCTAACTTTCTCCCCTTTTGGGGTTCCATTTTCAATGACAAAGGTATCGCCATCAATAACACGCTTTACTTTGGCGTCCTTTTCCTCTCCTTTAAAAGTGAAACCTGTCAACACCAAACAGATCACACTTATACACACATAAAAATTAATTCGTTTTAGCATAAAATCCAGCGTTTGCCCAAAGGTAATAAAATACTTTTTTAACAAAACAGCTAAAAAAACAATAATATTAACATTAAAAACACCTAAATTTAATATAAAAATATAGCTAAAAAACACGAAAAAATACAATCATTTTTAACACATAAAACAACTAAAAAATAAGGCTTTTTATAAAATAAAAATTGTTATAAAAACAGCCAAATAACCTAATTACAACATTATAACAAAATAGATATTCAAAAAAAATTAAAAATAAACAAGTAAAATTCAGCTAAAAAAACACATAAAAAACACATAAAAAATTCATTAAATAAATCAGATATTTTCAATAAAAAATTATTTTTTTCTTTGATATTTCAAAAACATTCGTACATTTGAAATGTCAAACAACAACAGGATGAACAGAACATATACATATTTCTATTTTAACTTCTTTTATTTTAAAAATAAGAGCCGGGATTAGATTGTGTATAAATCATAAAAAATACAAACAAGAAGAGTCCCGGTTCAAATGATCGGGACTCTTTTTTTTGGAGACAACATAGCGAACAAAAAACAATGAGTTTAAAAATTGCAATACAGGGAGCAAAGGCTTCATTTCATGAAGAGGCCGCATTTAAATTTTTCGGAAGAGAAGTTGAAATTGTAGAATGTGATTCATTTAAAAAAACTTGTGAATTGCTGAAGCAAAGAAAAGTCGACTATATCGTTATGGCGATCGAAAATTCAATTGCGGGAAGCTTATTGCCGAATTATAATTTATTGAGAGATTACAAGTTCCATATCACTGGGGAAGTTTACCTAAACATCCAACAGAATCTCATGGTATTGCCGGGCGTTAAATTAAAGGATATCAAACACATCGAATCGCATCCGATTGCTATTCGCCAATGCGAAGAATTTCTTTCTGAACTTGAGGGCGTACGCATAACCGAGGGATCTGATACGGCTGCAACTGCAAAAATGATTGCCGAGCGAAAATTGACGGATACTGCGGCAATTGCAGGGACATTGGCCGCTGAAATATATGGTCTTGAAATATTAGAAAAGAGAATCGAAACCAATAAAAAGAACGCAACGCGTTTCCTCGTACTATCGAATGAGGTTGTCGAACATAAAAATGCCAATAAAGCGTCATTATCATTCCAAACAGGAAATACAGTGGGATCTCTGGCGACTATTTTACAATGTTTTGCTGAACAGAATATCAACTTGAGCAAGATTCAGTCAATGCCGGTAATCGGAAAACGCAATGAATATGATTTTTTCGTCGACGTAGAATGGAAAAAACAAACAGACTACGAAGCAGCTATACGTAAAGTACTCAAACATAGTGTCAATTTCAATATTATGGGCGAGTATGTCAAAAACGAAAAACTATAATTAACAATTTACGCAGACAATATTAAAATAGATAATCAAACTTAACATGAAAAATACATTAGACATCACTCCTTTAAAATCTTGGTTGGATACAGGAGACAAACCTTTAATTATCGCAGGTCCTTGTAGCGCAGAAACAGAAGAGCAGCTGGTATCAACAGCGCATTTGTTGGCAAATACCGGAAAAGTAAATATTTTACGCGCTGGTATCTGGAAGCCACGTACACGTCCGGGAGAATTTGAAGGTATCGGTTCAATTGGTTTGGAGTGGTTGAAAAGAGCGAAAGAAGAAACAGGTTTATTAACAGCTACTGAAGTTGCTACAGCAAAACACGTGGAAGAAGCTTTGGCTGCTGGTGTGGATGTACTATGGGTAGGTGCACGTTCAACGGCAAATCCATTTACTGTACAAGAAATTGCTGATGCTTTGCAAGGCGTAGATATTCCAGTATTTGTTAAAAACCCTGTAAACCCCGATTTATCGCTGTGGATCGGTGCATTGGAACGTATCAACCGTGCTGGTATCAAAAAATTAGGTGCTATTCATAGAGGCTTCTCATCGTACGAGAAAACAGCATTCCGTAATGAACCAATGTGGGATTTAGCGATTCAGTTAAAAACGGCTTGTCCAAACCTACCGATCATCAACGATCCAAGTCACATCTGTGGAAACCGCGAATTGTTACCATACATCGCACAAAAAGCAATGGATATGGATATGCAAGGATTGATTATCGAATCACATATCGATCCATCTGTCGCTTGGACTGACGCAAAACAACAAGTAACGCCAGCTGCATTGGCCGAGTTGATCGACCACTTGACGTTACGTAAAGCTGCTTCGGACAACCCTTCATTTGAAGATAAATTAGCAGAATTGCGTAGCAACATCGACAAATTAGATGATTTGATCATCCAAAAAATTGGTGAACGCATGAAAATTGCTGAGAAAATCGGCGAATACAAACGCGATAACAACGTGACAATTTTGCAAGTTAACCGTTGGGATGAAATTGTTCAAAAACGCACAAAATTAGCGGAAGCGCTTTCTTTGGGTAGCGAATTTGCGACGAAATTCCTGGAATTAATTCACAACGAATCTATCCGCAAACAAAATGCGGTCATGAATACGCAAGAGCAACCAACAGCAGAAGCATAATGAATCAACAAGTCATCACGCTGACGCATCCTGCAAAAAAGATACAGGGCACGGTCCAACTCACAGGTTCAAAATCTGAGAGCAACCGTGCTCTTATTATCCAATCGCTGAGCAAAGGACAAGTTGAAATAGCCAACCTCTCTGAGGCTGCAGATACGGTTACTCTAAACCGCGTATTAAAAATCGCGTCAGAACCGCAACCTGGTTATAATACAATTGACATAGGCCCTGCAGGAACAGCTATGCGCTTCCTTACAGCTTACCTCAACCTTGTTAAAGGCAATTTTATCCTGACAGGGACAGAGCGCATGCAACAGCGTCCAATTGGGATATTGGTCGATGCCATGAAAGAAATTGGTGCCGAAATCCATTATGAAAAAAAGGTGGGTTACCCTCCTTTGAAGATTGAAGGCGGATTATTTCAAGGAAAAGACCGTGTTAAGATTAAAGGAAATATCAGCAGTCAATATATATCGGCCCTGCTATTAATTGCTCCGGCATTAAAAAAAGGACTTACCTTAGAGATTGAAGGCGAATTAACTTCCAGACCTTATGTATCCATGACTTTGGATATGCTTAAAAGTGTCGGGATCCAATATGAATGGACGGAGAATGCGATTAAAATTGCACCGCAAGCATTTGAAAAGCAAACCATATATGTCGAACCAGATTGGAGCGCAGCATCCTATTGGTATGCTATTGTAGCACTAGCTGATGCAGATGCCTCGATCGTATTGCCCGGGCTAAGACAACATAGTTTACAGGGCGATATTGCCATCATAAGCATTATGGAACATTTTGGGGTTTATTCGAGCTTTGAATCGGATGGATTGCATTTAACTAAAAAAGAAATCAATTCAGACAAAACCTTGTTCGACTTTAAAGAATGCCCTGATCTTGCGCAAACAGTAGTCGTTGTCGCAGCTGCTTTAAAACGTAATGTTTCCTTTACAGGTCTAGAAACCTTAAAGATTAAAGAGACCGACCGTATTGCTGCATTGCAGACCGAAATCGCGAAGTTCGGTGCTGAATTGATCGAAGATGGTGACACATACCATCTGAAAACTGCAGGTGTATATCAACCAGAAGATGTGACCTTCGAGACTTACGAGGATCACCGCATGGCGATGGCATTCGCACCTTTGGCTTTAGTTTTTGACCAAATCAAGATTGCTGAACCTCAAGTTGTAGAAAAGTCATATCCTGATTTTTGGAAACATTTACAAGCGCAAGCTTTTATAATTGACTAACATATCAAAAACAGGGATTAACATCAATATTAATCTCTGTTTTATGATACAATCTCCCAGATAGCCTTTTAGCTTGGGACAAAAAGTGTAATGTAATCTATTAGGCCATCTTCGAGTTACAGACTCATAATTTGTATTCAGTCTGGTGCTTTAGAATTGCATTTAAAGGCAAATTTATCTAAGTTTATTGAAATTTAATTTTTATGGCAGGAAATTCATTTGGCGATTTATTCAGAATTAGCACTTTCGGCGAATCACACGGCAAAGCTATAGGTGTAATTATTGATGGTTGCCCTTCAAATATAACAATAGACGAGGAATTTATCCAGTCTGAGCTCGACAAACGAAAACCCGGTCAATCTAAGATCACGACACAAAGAAAAGAAAGTGATACTGCACAAATCTTATCTGGCGTATTCGAGGGCAAATCAACGGGAACACCAATAGCAATTGTTATTCCAAATGAAGACCAGCGTTCGAAAGATTACACCCATATCAAAGATATTTTCAGACCTTCCCATGCTGATTTCACTTATCAGATGAAATATGGCATACGTGACTATCGTGGCGGTGGACGGTCCTCAGCGAGGGAAACCGCTGCCCGTGTTGCTGCTGGTGCTGTAGCAAAAAGCTTTCTGAATCAATTTGGCATCGAAATCTTTGCCCACGTTTCGGGAGTAGGTACTATTGAGGCGCCAAATGTAGATACCAAAGACCTCAAAGCTTTGCTTGAGTTGCGGGAAGCCAACATCGCACGTTGTGCAGATCCAGCGACAGCCAATGAAATGGTTGAGTTTATCGACTCGGTCAGAAAAGCAGGTGACACCGTTGGCGGACGTATTTCGGCTGTCATCAGACATGTGCCTGTGGGATTAGGCGAACCGGTCTTTGATAAGCTCCATGCAGACCTTGCTAAAGCAATGATGAGCATCAATGCGGTACATGGTTTTGAATATGGTTCAGGTTTTGCAGGTTCGGAGTTGCGAGGTTCCGAACATAATGATATATTTGTAGCAGATGACCATGATTTAAATCGAGTGCACACACATACCAACTTTTCTGGAGGGATTCAGGGCGGGATTTCAAATGGTATGGATATTACTTTCAAAGTAGCATTTAAGCCTGTTGCCACTATCATGAGAGATCAAGAAACAGTGGATATCCATGGCAACCCTGCTATTGCAAGTGGCAAGGGGAGACATGACCCTTGTGTTGTTTCGAGAGCAGTAATTATTGTGGAAGCTATGGCAGCACTTGTAATCGCGGATCATCTACTTAAAAATCAAAGTTACAAACATGCTGCAAGATAATTATGTCGTAGGTGTTGATATTGGAGGCACACATATTTCTGCCTGTATCATTGACACAAAACAATGGAATATATACTTAGAAAACGTGGCCAGAAACCACGTTTTTTCTCAAGGAGATGCTAAAACGATTTTACAAACCTGGGCATCAACTATACGCGATATCATAGCCACCTCACCGGCTCCTATTCAGTTCATCGGCATTGCTATGCCGGGACCCTTTGACTACGAAAATGGAATATCTAAGATACAGGGACAAAGCAAATATGACAATCTGTACAACATGGATGTCAAAGCGCTTTTAGCTGAAGAGCTGGGACTTCCGCCTACGTCTATCCACTTTATCAATGACGCAGCAGCCTTCCTACAAGGTGAAATATTCGTACAGAACTTGCAAACAAACAAGCGGATATTAGGAATTACGTTGGGTACTGGACTTGGATCTGCGGTATGGAATCAAGGTGAAAAAGCCTATGATGCCGCCCTATGGAACAGCCCTTACGAAGATTGTATTTTCGAAGAATTTCTTGTCACACGGTGGTTCATCAAACGTTTCAAAGAAGTATCAGGAAAAGATGTTACGGGACTTAAAGATATTTTAGATCATCATCGGGAAACTAAGGAATTTCAAATCATCAAAGATGAATATGCTAAACATCTCTTTGATTTTATGCAGTTCTTCGCAGAGAAACATGCTGCTGAAATATTTATAGTCGGTGGCAATATCGCCAAAGCGCTACCTATTTTCATTGGTGACCGAAGTGAATTTGAAAGATTTCAAATTTATACAGCAATACTTGGTGAAAAAGCCGCTATGATTGGCGCTGCGAGTATATTCAATTAAAATATCATCCCAGCCGTTGGAATATTTAGCTTAGTAAAGCAAAAAGATATCCATCTATTAAAACATAGATGGATATTTTTCTGGATTAGCTTCATGCATAATTGCATACACTGTCTCGACAACATCATCAGAAGATGGCTTCGAGAAATAATCCCCATCTGAGCCATATGGCGGACGATGTGCTTTTGCAGTCAGTGTCCTCGGCTGACTATCCAATAGATAGTAGCCATTTTGCTTCTCTAATATCTCTTGCAAGATGAAAGCTGAGGCCCCACCGGGCACATCCTCATCCACAATAAGTAGTTTATTTGTTTTCTTCAGCGATTCAGCACAAAGTTTTCCTTTGTCAAAAGGCTGCAATGTTTGTGCATCAATAATTTCGATGAATATCCCCAAACGTTCCAATTCCACGGCCGCTTCTTCAACAACACGTAAAGTTGACCCATAGGATACCACCGTGATATCCCGCCCCTCTTTAACACATTCGGCATAACCGATTGGCACAGTAAATTCACCAACGTTTTCTGGTAGACGCTCTTTTAGACGATACCCATTCAGACATTCGACAACGATAGCAGGTTCGTCAGAGCGGAACAACGTATTGTACATACCTGCTGCCTGGGTCATATTACGCGGCACACATACATGCAGACCTCTCAAAGATCCTAAAATTACTGACATGGGCGATCCGGAATGCCATATACCTTCCAATCGATGGCCACGTGTACGAATAATTAATGGTGCTTTCTGACCTGCAAAGGTGCGATAACTTAAACTTGCCAAATCATCACTTGCTACTGTAATACCATAGATTAGGTAATCCAGGTATTGGATCTCAGCAATTGGGCGAAGTCCACGGATTGCCAAACCTAGTCCTTTTCCTATAATTGAATTCTCCCGAATACCGGTATCAAATACACGATGCACACCTAGCTTTTCTTGTAAACCTGCAAAACCTTGATTCACATCTCCAATCTTACCGACATCCTCTCCAAACGCCAATAATCGTTCGTCACGCCGGAAGTTCTCTTCAAAACATAGATTCAAGACCTCACGTCCGTCGACCACTTTAGCTTCTTCACTGTAGACTGCAGGTACGACCGTCACGTGAGCAGGTGAATCTACACCATCTGTAAATAATTTTGAATTATAACGTTTCTCATTCAGTTCCTGCTTCTCTTTGTACCAATTTAATAATTGCTGGCGCCCGTCGCTATGCTGACCTTTAAGCTCGTGCAATACCTTGCGAACCTGGCCATAAACTTCTTTCAAAGAAGGCTCAACCATCGATTGCAATTTCTTTGACGCAAAATCAGCCCGCTCATTTGGAATACCCTGAAGTAAATCAATAGCTTCCCGAGCTTCGATGCTCAACGTTTTAATATAATCGGCCCAAGCTCGTTTTTGTTCTTGACGAACATGGTCTTTAGCATGTTGATCCAATTGATCCAATTCTTCTGTGGTAGCAATACCAGAACTTAAGATCCATTCTTTCATTTTCGCGATACAATCGAAATCAGTTTCCCATTGCAATCTTTCTTGCGATTTATACCGTTCGTGTGAACCTGAAGAAGAGTGTCCTTGAGGCTGCGTCAATTCGGTCACATGAATCAGACATGGAATATGTTTTTCGCGAGCAATTTGGGCGGCCTGCTCGTAGGTTTCACATAAACCCGCATAATCCCATCCCCTCACTTTGAATATCTCGATCCCGTTTGTTAGGTCTTCCTTCTGAAAACCTTTGAGGACTTCGGAGATATCTCCTTTTGTTGTTTGAATTTCATTAGGCACAGATATCCCATACCCATCATCCCAAATAGAAATCACTGTTGGAATCTGGTGAACACCTACGGCGTTGATGACTTCAAAAAATACGCCTTCAGAAGTAGCAGCATTTCCGATAGTGCAGAATGCAACTTCATTTCCTTTATTTGAAAAATAAGATAGATAGTCTAAATTTCTATTCTGTTTATACAACTTAGAAGCCAGGCCCAAGCCCAGCAATCTAGCCATCTGACCGCCAGTGGTCGAAATATCTGAAAACGAGTTTTTCTGAACCATTTGATCCAACCAGTTACCTTGGTCGTCCACAACACGCGTGGCAAAATGGCAGTTCATTTGCCTTCCTGCAGAAGAAGGATCTGCCTCAACATCGGGATGGGCATATAATTGAGAGAAAAAATGATAGACATCACTGATGCCAGAAGCAAATATAAATGTTTGGTCACGGTAATATCCCGACCGCCAGTCCCCATTTCTGAAAACTTTAGCCATCGCGATTTGTGCCAATTCTTTTCCATCGCCAAAAATACCAAACTTAGCCTTACCTGTAAGCACTTCTTTACGTCCCAATAAACTCACGTAACGACTTTCTAAGGCAGTTCGATAATCATTCACAATAATCTTTTTGAACTCGTCAAAGCTCAAAGTGGAAATAGATTCATTGTTTTGGTCAAATGCAGTATCAAACATATTCTTTTTTGTTTCAACAAATTTAACAAAAATATTATTCTATATAATTGGTGTTTATCAAATAAATTGATAATCAATAATTCAGATTTGAAATAGAATATTCTAATTTCTCAAATTAGTACTTTTTGACAAAAAATCCTAATTTTTACAGATTTTTAATTCCAATCAGCAGGCAAAAACACCATTGTCCTTTTTAATTTTTATTTTTGGGTTTTACATTCATTATTTTGAATTTTTCAGCACTTAAACTCGATAAAATCCTTATCGCTAATCTTGAAAAACAAAAGCTTTCTTCGCTTACACCTATTCAAGAAATAGCTATCCCCGCCATTTTAGAAGGTAGAGACTGTTTGGCGATTGCCCCAACCGGCACGGGAAAAACGGAGGCTTTCGCCGTCCCTATTATTCAGCGCTTACGAACCAAGATTACCCCAGATCACTTATCGGTCCTTATACTCCTTCCTACACGGGAACTTTGTATACAGACCAAACAACGCATATCGGGGCTTATCGATGGAATGGAGTTGACTATCGCCAGCTTCTATGGTGGCGGAACTTATGAAAGTCAACTCGACGTTTATCCGAAAGCCCAGATGGTCCTTGCGACTCCAGGACGTTTGCTGGATTTTATTGAACAAGGCATTATCGATCTAAAAACGATAGATATCCTGGTGATCGATGAATTCGATCAATTGTTAGATCTCGGTTTCACGAAAGAAATCAATAAAATCATCAGCACATTGCCTGCTGAGAGACAAACCATTTTCAGTTCAGCTACGAAAACCCCTGAAATCGAAAAAATTGTTCGAAAAAGATTAAGTACCCCTGTTGAGATCAACCTAGAAACAACGGCCAAAAAGGGTCAAATAGAAGAATCTGTCCTCTATGTTGATAAAAATGATAAAAAGACCCTTCTGCGTTATCTCCTTGAAAACCGTATTGCACAGCAAGTAATCGTTTTCACGCGAACAGTTCATGCTGTCGAACGCATCGCAACAGATTTAGATCGAAATGGCATTTCTTGCTCGGCATTATATGGCGATATAGCGCAGCAAAAACGAGAAGAGATTATTGCTAAATTCAGACAAAAAGAGGTACGTGTATTAATTGCGACGGACCTTTTGGCTCGAGGAGTAGATTTTCCGGATCTAGAAGCTATCATCAACTACGAAATTCCGGATTCCGCCGAGCTCTATACGCATCGAATCGGTCGAACAGGTCGTTCGGAAGCAGAGGGAAAAGCATTTACCTTTTGCGATGCGGAGGACAATGAAAAGTGGATAAAATTACAGTTATCCTTAAAACGGCAAATTAAAATTGACGATCAACATCCTTATTTATTGAGCTGGGAGAAAATGCGTTCTAGCAGCCAAAACAATCAACGAAAAGGCGGTTCGAAATCAAGAAAACGTCGTTAATTAATAAATATTCTTTTACTTTTACCAGCAAATCAAAAAATCACAATCCGAGATGAGTACAATACATTTATTTGACGATAGCAACAATGCGAATGATAATCGTTTGGGAGACCTGGAAAAAACGATTATAATAAATAGCCTGATGGAAGTTCCCTTTGAAGAGCGGGATGAAGAGTGGCGTGATATTTTTCTGGCTAATATTGCTGAATGCACCTTAAAATTAGCAGAAACAGAAGTGGTTGTTGGTCCTGATGGGTTCCCCTATTTTCAACTCGAAAGTGTTCCGAAAGATCAGAACTTTCAGGCCTTTGTCATTAAAAATCGGCTGAAGGATTACGTGTTGCCAAAAGGTTTTGGTATTGCTATCAATACACAAAATGAAAACCCCGACTGGGTATTCACCTACGGCGACTTGGTTAACTACTTTTTAAACGGAGAGTTTTATACAGATGATAGTGTTTTCTCAAAGAAAAATGAACAAACGATTATCGGTCAAGATGAAGAAATATTAGTGGGGCAACCTGCCGAGACCATTCTTCCACAGGCTGTCCGCAACCAATTACGTGAATTTTTAGATTATTATGGCGTAAAGAATGCAAAGGTGATGCTCATTGCGCGTAATTATAAAGATGAAGAAAATGCTTCACAAGATTTGGCATTCAATATCGCTGCGAACCAATTCAGGACTGAAAAAGAATTCACCAACATCATGGAAGCAATTGGCTGGTTTCTTCCGAGACATTATTCTTATATCGGATTGGATGAATTTGCAGTAGACAATGGTTTTATGCCACTGTAAAAGACAGAAACTAAAATATATACAAACATAATTAATCCATGTTTCCATTTAACGTAAGAGTGTACGGAATATTGATCAATGAAAATCAAGAGGTATTGATCAGCGACGAAAGAACGGAAAATGTTTCATTTACCAAATTCCCTGGTGGGGGCTTAGAATACGGGGAAGGCTTATTGGATGCTTTGATCCGGGAGTATCAGGAAGAATGTGCTTTTGACATTGCTGTGGTTAAACATATTTACACCACAGACTTTTATGAGAAATCAAGTTTTAACGATAGCCAAATCATATCGATTTACTATCAGGTCAAGAATACCTCAGCTATTCAGATCAGAACGACTACCAAAGCCTTTGACTTCGATCCTGATCAGAAACCTGAAGATAATAAGCTTCAGTCTTTTCGATGGGTACCGATTGAATCGGTGTTAACGGAAGATTTGACCTTCAAAACAGATCAGATCGCCTGGGAAGAATTCTTAAAAACGGTCAAATAATAATAATTTTTCAATTTTCATCATTTTTATTTGTATTTAAAAAATAAAGACATATCTTTACGTAAACCAATGGAAATACTTGATTTTTTTAAAGTATTGACCTTAATAATTACATTTTATTATTTATTTGACATCTCGCATGTGACGAGGAATAAAAGTAGAGGAGCGTGGGATGAGACATACATTGGTTTATTGAATTTGTAAATTCCTAGTCCTATAGGTTTTTTAATAGTTAGTGTGATTTTATGGCGATACTCCCCGTATCGCCTTATTTATTTTACACTTTTTTCCAGCCCCTATTTGAATCCCATATAAGAAGCAAAACAAAGGTTTTTATGTAAAACATCAACATTTTTAAAGCCAACTTGTGTCAATAAGTTGAGTTGATAAATCAGCGATCTTGGTGTATCCTCGTGTTCAATATAGTCAAAAACATGATCACGGTACTGTTCATCCTTCAGGCTAGTTAAGTATTCACCATATTTTTCTCTATAAATTAATTTTTGAAGCTGTTCATTATTTTGCTCAATCAAATCAAAAATCCACACACTTCCCCCGGTTCTCAATAAGCGGAACAGCTTGCCAAACGCATTTTCCCAATCTTTATCATCTCGAAGATGATGTAAAACGGATGTTGCGACGATGACATCAAATTTGTCTTCTTCCAAAGCAGCAGTACGAAAGTCGCCTTTAATCAAATGAATTTCTCCGTTGGTCAATTTTCCAACGCGTTTCTTTGCCCTATTTAACATGGGCTGGCTCAGGTCCAACAGACTAACATTTGGATTAGACTCCAATTTTTGCAATAGTTTTACGTCGTAATTGCCAGCCCCACATCCAATGTCCAATATATTTTGAGCGTTTGGATAAAGACTGACAATGGCATCCGTAATAAGCTCCATATTCCATACCGCATCCAATGTGGTTGCTTGACCTGTTTCTAAATTTGAGAACCGTTCGACATCATTGTCAAACCGTGTTTCAATCTCCTGTAGTGTAGCTTTGTTCATCTCTAAATTGTTTATGCTCTAAAGTTCAGATAGATTCCCCCTACAGCTGTATCTTACAGTCCGTCGGGCATTTCATCCATTAATTTTTAATAATTTAAAGGTAGGACTAACTGGAATTCATTAAAAATATTTATTTTGTCATCAATTCATACCAAAAAAGTATCGATGGAAATCCGACATCTCATTTATTTCAAAACAGTAGCCGAAGAGCTTCATTTTGGCCGAGCAGCAGAACGCTTATTTATGTCCCAGCCCCCATTAAGCCGGCAGATTAAAGATCTAGAAGACGAATTGGGTGTTATTCTTTTCTTCCGGACCAACAAACGTGTCGAGCTAACTGAAGCAGGTAAATACTTTTTGGAGGAAGTGTTAGAGATTCTGCAGAACATAGAGCACAGCAAAACGATCACCAAACAGATTCACAACAATATCTCCGGAGAATTCAAACTAGGCTATATCAGTTCAACACCAAAAAAGATGCTTGCTACAGTATTGAAGCAAATTCAACAAAAGTTTCCATACTTAAGGGTTAGTCTTTTTGAAACTTCGACACAGAAGCAAAAGCTGGCGTTGGAAAATGGAAAATTGGATCTAGGCATCATGCGCGCTCCAATTTATTCAAATGAATTGCTGACCACTCCTCTTTTCGAAGACCCTATGGTGATTGTAGGTCCTTCACAGGTGGAATTTAATGCGATCAACTTTTTTAATGAAAGTTTCATTTCTTTCAATCAGAAATACGCCTCCGAATATCACCGGCTTGTTATTAACACCTGTAATCGCATGGGCTTCGAACCTAAGATTGTACACCAGAGCAATTCGATGTCTTCCATCCTTGAGTTGGTAGCACAGGGGTTGGGCCTGGCAGTCGTCCCCTATTCCACCATCAAACAATACCCGCATTTAAACCTAAAAATCATGAAGCTTGAAGATATGGATAGCAAAACAGAAGTGATCCTGGTCTCTAATATAAAAAGTAAAAACAGTGCATTAGGCGAATTTATAGAATGTATTCAAAGAGAGTACCTCAATTTTAATGCATCCTAAAAAGTTTATCCTACGCTTGCCCATATAAAAGACACGGAGTCCACAAAATGTGAACTCCGTGTCTTATGTTAAAGAGTAGCACTATCTCTTCTCGAATTTATAAGCCAATGTTGCCATAAAACTACGCGGTGGAATCGGATTCACACTATAGTTTTCATGGATATAATAATTAAACGCGTTGGTAATATTGGATAATTTACCCAAAATACTCCAGTTTTTATAAGCATAACCAGCGGAGAAATCTATGGTCGTAAATGGACTAACAGAGATCAGACGATTGAGGCCATCGCGTACATTGATCTTAGTATTATTCCAACCTGCATTACGTCGACCTGTATAAAATGCGGAAAAACCTAATTTCAGTCCTTTAACTGTCCCATTTTGAATGGTATAAAACACGGTTCCATTAGCCGTATGTGCTGTGGTTCCTACCAGACGTACATTTTCTTCGTTCCCAGAAATTTCAGTCACTTTCTCCTTACCATCAACGATGGTTGTATAACTTGAAATCGGATTGGTTTCGGTATAACGCATATAATTGTAGGAATAACCTGCAATTACATTCAGTCCTGGAAGTAAGGTTCCAGTAACATCAACTTCCAATCCGCTTGAAGCCGTCTTTCCAGAAAATTCTTTCATATTTGCATCGCTATTGCTTGTTCCATTCGGAAGCACCAATAACTGTTGGGCAAAGCGATTGTTGTTAATTCTATACCAAGCAACATTTGCGGATAACCTACCGTTGAAAAAGTCATTTTTCACACCGGCCTCATACTGATCGATGATGGAGGGAGCCATCGGTTGATAATTCACATCATATCCCGAATTCGATGTAAAGTTATTCGCATAAGTGACATAGACACTTGATGAGCGGATCGGCTGATAGATCAATCCAAATTTAGGCGACCATGCTTTATCCACTTTTGCTCCAATCGGATTTTTTTGACCATCTAGATTAATAATCTCTTCCGATTGATTCGTCGCATAAGTATACTTTTCCGAATTCGGTGTACGCTGATACGTGTAGCGAATACCAGCCAACACTTTAAATTGTTCAGTAACTTCTATTAGGTCCTGAAAAAATACGCCATAACGAAAGATATCCGTCGTTGTTTTGGTCAATAAATCCGCTTGTGGCATATCTGTCCGAAGTCCATTTCCCGAAGCCAAATGCTGCGCAGTTTGCGAGGGATTAAAGACATAAATAGAATCGTATACACCGCCCACATTTTTAGATGCATCAATTTTATAGGCATACGCATTTGAATGCGACTGATCGGCATCTGCTCCCACCAAGATCTTATGCTTGATCGCCCCTGTTTTTACAGTTCCTGTTAGATTCAATTGCTGATTGGCTGTAAACTCATTTGATTTGGATCGGGTTAAATTCCGTGGAGCAATTCCATTTTTATTCGCTTGAATCCGATCTGATCCATAGTAATCACGATCGTAGGTTTGGTAACTTGCTATTGCGTTTAAATTCCATGAATCATTAAACTTATGGTTCAAATTGATCTGCCCGTTTGAGGTATTTGTTCTGTTGAAAGCAAAAGGCACATTCATAAAAGTGTTTCTTCCAACTTCATTATTCAACTTACCATCCACGGTCCCCATTCCAAAGTCCGGCGTAAAATCACTTTTTAAGTAATCGAATGTAAAGTTGAGATCAGTTTTATCGGATATTTTATATAAAACAGAAGGATTTATATATGTACGTTTTGATGTGACCTGATCCCTAAAGCTACCCGCTTTTTCATAAGTTCCGATAACCCGGAATGCAACCTTATTGGAGATTGGACCATACACATCTACTGTTGGTTTATAGAAGTCATAACTTCCTACACGCATTGACGCTTCGCCTCCATAATAAAATTTAGGCTTTTTCGTCACTAGGTTTACTACGGCCCCACCAGATACACCGCCATACAACAAAGCAGAACTTCCTTTTAAAATCTCGACATATTCTAAGGTGCTCGCCTCAATCGAACCTCCATTATTGGTTCGCGCGCCATTCTTAAATATATTATTCCCGCCTAAGCTATAGCCCCTTGCGTAAAAATTTTCGTTGACCCCACCACGGTTCGCTCCCATCGCGACACCGTTTGCATTTTTTAGCGCGTCGCTCAGGCGATTAACCTGTTGATCCGCAATTACCTGTTCGTTTATAATTTGTACACTCTGCGGCAAATCCCGGTCAATAATCCCTGCTTTACCCACATTCACTGTTTTGCTGTTGTGCGAGTTGTAGCCCACGACTTCCACTTGTTCCAATTGAGATTCAGAAATATTCAAAGCAACATTCACGGCCATCGCCTTTCCATTTTTAACCTCTATAGTACGCTCCTCGACTCCATTTCCGATACTTTTGATCCGAATAGTATAGGTTCCATCCGGAAGATTAGAGAAATGGAAGCTTCCATCACCTGAAGTCGAAGTAGACCTACCTAAAGAAACTATGGTTACTGTAGCCGATTCAATTGGTGCACCATCTTTGGTTTTAACACGGCCATGTATCCCCTTACTTTGCGCCGATGCATCCAAATGAATTGCTCCTACCAATCCTAGACTTAAAACAAGTCCTAGAAAAGTTCTTTTCATGTTAATAAATTGTGAGTTCGTAAAAATTATTTGTCGGCGCAAACATACGATATTATTTCATTGTTTAGAATAGTTTTAAATAAAAATAGTTTATTAAGCTAATAAAGCATGATTGAGCTGTATAGCAACTATGATATGCTGCACGGATTCATTGTAACTATTTCTATTATTCATCAGTATTTCCTTACATTTATACCAGAACTAACATCCCAACTAATCAATCCAATGAGAAAGTATAAGCTCCTACTCGCCGTCTTTATTTTTCTATTCGTTCCCACAGTTTTGCTGGGCCAGCACACACAGGTTGATCATGATCTTACAGAAATTATGCGTCGGTATAATGCCGTAGGGCTCAGTGTGGTCGTCGTCAAAAACAATAAAATTGAGTATCACAAAAATTATGGTTACAAAAACTTGGAAACCAAAACGCCTCTCGGAGAAAATGACCTCTTTCGGATTGCTTCGATTTCAAAGTCATTCACCGCAACATCATTGATGCAATTAATAGCGGATGGCCGATGCAAACTCGACGACGACTTCGGGGATTTGATAGGTTTCCCAATCAGAAATCCGAATTTTCCAGGCAAAAAAATCACCGTCCGGATGATCCTTTCCCATACCTCCAGTATCAATGATAAAAACGGTTACTTCAACCTAGATGTCATCAATCCATCCAAGAACCCCAATTGGAAAGATTCCTACAATCTTTATGAACCCGGCACACAATACCAATATTGTAATCTCAATTTTAATATGGCAGGAGCTGTTCTGGAGAAACTGACCAATACACGCGTCGACAGCTATATTGTTAACCATATCCTCAAACCGCTCAACCTATATGGTGGTTATTGTATCGACTCTTTGGACCAAAGAAGATTTGTTCCTTTATATTCCTTTGATGCTAAAGGTACACCGCATGAAGAACCCAGTGCCTATAATCCACGTCGGGAGGAACTCAATCAGTACATCTTGGGCTATAGCACTCCTGTGCTCTCTCCGACAGGTGGAATGAAAATATCTGCCTTAGATTTAGCTAAATACATGATGATGCATATGAATTACGGCCATAGCAAGGGAAAAAACATCATCGATAAAAAGTATGCGAAGATTATGCAGACCGCTGTAAATAAAGAATCGGGCTATGGATTAGCTATGATGAATAATTCTAAAATTATACCGGGGATTACTTTGACAGGCCATACGGGTTCGGCTTACGGGCTTTATAGTGCACTATTTTTCAACCCTGCAAAGAAATATGGCTTTATTGTCATTACAAACGGCTGCAATATTCCCGACAGCGATGACTTCAACCCTTTGCTTGAAGACTGCATTAGCGCCCTGTACGATGCTTACATTGAATAGGCAACGGCTTACATCAAATAGGCAAAAGTTTAATAAATAAACGAAAGCCAAACCCATAAAATAGAGCCTTGTCCCGGTTTATGGCAAAACCAGGAGCCTTCGTATCAACTGGACAATAACAAAGTAAAAAAGCTGNNCAGCTTTTTTACTTTGTTATTTTTACTATTTCTTGTTTTCCACCCAGTTTACAATAGCAGGATCCAGCGGATTCGTCGCAGAACGGAAACGATGGACAAGTTTGCCGTTCTCATCAATCAAAAACTTTTCAAAGTTCCATTTGATATCACCTTTAAAATCTGGGTTCTCCTGAGCGGTCAAATATTTAAACAAGGGTGAAATTTGATCTCCTTTTACATCGACCTTTTCGGCCATTAAAAAATCAACACCATAATTTTGTTCACAAAACTCTTGAATCTGCGCATTTGAACCCGGTTCCTGTTGTCCAAAATTATTTGCCGGAAAGCCAATAATAACGAGCTTATTGCCATAGGTCTTGTGCAATTCCTCCAGATCTTTGTACTGTTTTGTAAAACCACATTTCGAGGCTGTATTCACGATCAATATTTTCTTCCCCTTGAAATCGGACATTTTCACTTCTTGCCCTTCAAGTGTCGTAAACTTAAAATCATAAAAGCTGGGATTGCCAAATAACATTGACATATACACCATAATAGTTGCAATAATCATATTTAATTATTTTAAAGACTTAACAATGAATTACTTTCTCTTTCCAATACCGCATCAAAAAGCTCGTTGATAGGAGATTTTAAAATGGTCCCTACCTGTATCTGATGTGCTTCACAGACTTCCCGCAAGATTAAATCAAAACTATACGCAATAGAACCCACAAAGTGACATGCATATTTATTATAGTCGGGATAGGTCAGAATTGAAGCTTGAACAAATTCTTCAAATCCACTCTTTACCAGATCTATAATATAGGGATGGGTAATATTATCGGACATGAACGGCGCAAAAGATGCTAAGAAAGCATTTGGACGTTCTTTTTGATAAACATTTTTGATGACAATCTCTTTATTGATTCTGTATTTGTTCGCAAATTTTTCGTTCAGATCTTTCGGCATACGGCCATATAGGAAAAGCCTGACCAGATTTTTTCCAAAATAAGCCCCCGACCCCTCATCACCTAATACGTAGCCATTTCCATTATGTGAGGGCATAAGCTCCTCCCCGTCAAAAAAACTCAAATCAGACCCCGTCCCCAATGTCGCTACATAACCTTTTTTATTACCACAGGTCGCTAAGGCACTACCAAAAAGATCGTTCTCAACAGAGATGTAAGCGTTTTCGAATAAGGGTGTCAATGCATTTGAAACCATTTCCCGACGATCGGGCGTAATGCATCCCGCACCAAAAAAATACAACTCAGTAACTTCATCGGCATAGGGAATAATTTCGGGTATTTCCTTAATAACACGTGTGATTTCCTTTTCATTCACAAAAAAAGGATTAAGTCCATTTGTACTGAATGAGATAGGCGCACTATCTGGCAATTCCAACTTCCAATCCGACTTTGAAGAGCCGCTATCAACAACTAAGATCATACAAATTCTTGATTATTTTCCCCCTATAAACTACTGTATCAAACTTAGCAAAAATTCTGATAAAAAACAGATTTTTTGCTTCATCTCCCCAGCCCAATTAAAACCGTCGTTTTATCCAAAGCAGCAATTTTGCCATCGAATTATACCTCATTTCTTAAATAAATTTATGTATATTGGAGGATACTATCAGCTGCTTCCTGTCATCANNTGATGACAGGAAGCAGCTGATTCATAATTGTAGAACCAACAATCTTTTTTTTTGTTTGGTTAAGCGTACGATACTTGTAATTTTGTAAGCTCATACTAAAATCATCTTTCATGGACAGTGACCCTTTCAACATACCCGAAATACATTTTGAGGTATCATTTTCAGAAGCACAAGCTCATTACATCGAAGTAAAAATGAGCATCACAAAGCTCAACCAGCCTTATGTCGATCTAAAAATGCCAGTTTGGTCTCCTGGATCTTATTTAATTCGTGAATATGCTAAAAATGTAGAACGATTTCGATCATTTGACAAAACAGGAAATACGATTTCCTATCAGAAAATTTCAAAAAATACCTGGCGAATACCCACAGAATCTTTGGATCAAATCGAAGTAATCTACGCTGTATACGGTTTTGAAGTTTCTGTGCGTACCAACTTTTTCGATAGTGATCATGCTTTTATTGTGCCTACGGCAACTTTCTTTCATATCGATGGCCGTATAGACAGTCCTTCAACAGTCAGCATAGCACTAAAAGATTCTTGGGCAAGTATATCAACAGGACTCGAACAAATTGAAGAACATAAGTTTTATGCACCAAATTTTGACGTATTATACGATACGCCCATCGAAGCGGGTAACCAAGATGTCTGGAAATTCCAAGCTGCCGGTGTCGAGCATGAATGCGCCATGGTCGGAGGTGGTAGTTATGATAAAGACCGTCTGACGAAAGATATCACACGTATCGTCGAAGAGGAAACCCGCATCTGGGGTTCGAACCCCAATGAGCGATATGTCATTATTACCCACAATTACCAATCTGGAGGTGGAGGCCTAGAACATCTCAATTCAACAGTATTGGGAGCGTCGAGGAATGCGTATTTAAATGAGACAAGCTACAAAAACTATTTGAGTCTCGTTGCACATGAATATTTTCACTTATGGAATGTCAAGCGCTTACGTCCAAAAGCATTAGGACCGTTTAATTACGATGGCGAGAACTATACCACAGGCCTCTGGATCATGGAAGGATTCACTTCATATTATGATAATTTAATTATTAAACGCTGTGGATTTTATGATGAAAAAGAGTACCTCGCTTTGCTAGCTAACGATTTCAATATTGTACTGAACCGACCGGGTCATGCGATACAGTCTGCCGCAGCCTCAAGTTTCGATACCTGGATTAAATATTATAGGCCTGATGAAAATTCGATGAATTCAGGAATTTCCTATTACAACAAGGGGGCAATGCTGACAGCATTGTTGGATATTAAAATTATCGCTGCTACAGAAGGTCGACTAAAATTGGATGATGTTATCCGTGAGGCTTATGAGGAGTTCTACCTAAAACTTGATCGCGGATTTGAAGAAAATGAATTGAGAAGCCTTGCTGAACGCATCGCAGGCACGTCGTTAGACGACATTTTCAATGCTGCCCATCAGGACGGAGAACTGGATTATAACGATTATTTTAATCTCGTTGGTTACGAAATTGTGGATACCAATATTGATAACAACACATTGACATTCGGCATTACGACCAACAAAGTGGATGGGTTAATTTCGGTAGCAACAGTGGAAAAAGGCTCTGGTGCGTATGACGCCGGATTGAATGTAAAAGACGAACTGATTGCAATTAATAATAACAGGCTCGACGTGAAAGACAAGGAAATTGATTTCATTGTTCAACATGCTAAAGAGGGGGAAACATTAAACTTCCTGGTGGCACGAGATGGTTTAGTGCGTGAAATACCTGTTCAGATCAGAAAGAGCAATAAAAAGATATATGAAATCCGTCCGCTCAAAGAACAAACCTTTTTACAGGAATTGCTGGGTAAAATCTGGATGGCATAACACGAAAGTACTAGTATTAAAATTAAAAAAGAATAGCGGGAGATCCCGCTATTCTTTTTTAAAATTTATATCTTACCGAAAAACCGATCGGATCAAATAATTTGATACTGGATTCGTTTAGAAAATCGAAATAAGGTTTTACATCCAATGAGATCTGAAATGGAGCTTGGGGAATATTATATTCAATACCAACAATACCGTCGATACTTAAATTGAGTTGTGAGTCAAACGAATGACGTTGACCATCTATAATTTTATCTTTCTCTTTATAAGAGCCTACGCTACCACCGAAACCATAATACCAATTGAATCCTCCAGTCAATGGTTTATAGATTTCATATAAACCAACAACGCGGAAACGGCGGAAATCAGAATTGCTCTGAATGCTCATGATAGCCTCCAATGCATGGTCCGAGTTAAGCGTATGACGATATGTAATTCCCTGAGCAGACCCAAAACGTCCACCAATAGCACCCTTATTGTCCAACTGAGCCATAGCTCTATTGGATAATGCTCCAAACATCAGCATTCCACCGACAGCCAAAAATATTTTTCTCATAAAAATCGTACGCTTTTTTGCTTTACATTTTTTTCAAACATAGATAAATTGCTTTTTATATGCAATATAATTGCAGTGCACATAAAAACTATTTACCAGAACTTCCCCTATGAAGGACCTTTTCAATAGAGTAAATATCCACTACAGCTATAACGAAACAATGTTTAATTTGTTATGACAATAATCCCGAATTATCCAACTTTATTTCTGTATATTTAGATTAATACAGCATGTAGTAGTAACCAAATAAACTCAAGTGATATGGGCAGAATTTTTGACTTTATAACCTTATATAAAGAAAAATACGCAAAGGACATCATGGTGGCAGGTCGAGATGGAAACGGCCAGTGGAAAACGTATTCTACCAAAGAGTACACCGACGCGATTGACACCTTAAGCAGGGCGTTACTGAAACTAGGCCTCAAAAAAGGTGATCGGGTCGGAATCATGTCCGGCAACCGTCCCGAATGGAATTTAGTTGATTTTGCCTGCAATCAAATCGGTCTCGCAACTGTTCCCCTCTATCCCACATTATCTGCACAGGATCTTTCATTTATCGTGAATGACTCGGATGTCAATGTACTCTTTGTCAGCAACAGCGAATTGACAAACCGTATTGAACAAGCGATCAGGGAGCACGGTATACACCCACAACTGTATACTTTTGATGCCATTGAAAATTATACCCAGCTAAAAACATTCATCGAAACAGCAAAAGATGACTCAACTGATCTAGCTCCGCTTCGTGATGCAGTCACAGAAGATGATCTGCTAACCTTAATTTACACTTCAGGTACCACAGGACGCCCTAAAGGCGTATACTTGTCCCACAAAAATGTATACAGCAACGTCTTGGCCTGCAATCATCTCATCCGATCAGATTTCAAAACGGCGCTAAGCTTTCTTCCGCTATGCCATATCTTTGAACGCATGGTAGTATATATGTACTATTCGAAAGGAATTCAGATTTATTTTTCGGAAACCTTAGACAATGTCGTTGCCGATATCAACGATGTCAAACCGGATGTCTTCACCACAGTACCGCGTGTACTGGAAAAAGTATACGATAAGATTATTGAAAAAGGGAAAGCCTTAACGGGATTAAAAAAGAAAATTTTCTTCTGGGCTGTTGATCTCGGCCTGAAATTTCAAGAACCTGAACGAAATGGACCGCTTTACAATCTCAAACTTGCGATTGCTAGAAAACTCATATTTTCCAAATGGCAAGAAGCTCTTGGCGGAAATATTAAAATTATCGTGTCAGGTGGCGCTGCCCTTCAAGAACGTTTAGCGCGTGTATTCTGGGCTGCTGGACTTAAAGTGCTCGAAGGTTATGGGTTAACTGAAACCTCCCCCGTAATTGCGGTAAACTCGTACTTACCCAATGGATTGAAATTTGGGACGGTAGGGAAACCCCTCAAAAACTTAGAAGTTAAAATTGCTTCAGATGGCGAAATCCTTGTCAAAGGTCCTAGTATCACGACTGGCTATTATAAAAATGAAGAAGCCACGAAAGAGGCTTTTGACGATCATGGATTCTTCAAAACAGGCGACATCGGAGAAATAACATCCGATGGTTTCCTTAAAATCACCGATCGAAAAAAGGAAATGTTTAAGACGGCAGGTGGTAAATATATTGCCCCCCAATCCATTGAAAACAAACTCATGGAATCTACCTTAATCGGACAAGTCATGGTTTTCGGAGAAAATAGAAAATTTCCTGGAGCCTTGATTGTTCCTGCATTTGATGTGCTGTCAAAATGGGCAAGCCAAAAAGGTATTTCCAGTGGTTCAAACGAAGAAATCATCAAAAATCCAGAACTAATCCAAAAATATCAGGAAGAAATTAACCGATTATCTACTAACTTTGGGCATTGGGAAATTGTCAAGAAATTTATTCTTCTTCCAAAGGAATGGACAATCAACGACGGTCAATTGACACCAAAATTGAGTTTAAAACGAAAAATTATTTTAAAAGAGAACGAAGCCGTAATCGACAAATTGTATCAGGAACAAAACCAAGAATAGCAATTTGCACGATTATTGGGGCTGATCATCTTATTATGAAGCACGTTACACTACGAGATTTATTTACACTCGCCTACTGGAAAAACATTTGGCATGTCTTAGTTGATGCCTTTAATGGATTCAATGATGACAAATGTATGAAGAAGAGTGCTTCATTGGCTTACTATACTGTCTTCTCCATCGGCCCACTTCTTATGATTGTGATCTGGTGTATCGGCTTCTTCTACGGAGAACATCTTCAGAGTGGATCTTCGGCGCAGGATCAGGTGTTGGAGGAAGTCATGGTTCTTTTTGGACAGGATGTAACAACGCAGATCCAGTCCTATCTTCAAAAGATAACTTTCGAGAATAAATCTAATATGGGGATCACGATAGGCATTGTTACATTGATTCTCTCCTCTACGACCTTATTCGTTGATATACAAGACTCCATAAACAATATCTGGAAAGTAAAACCGAAACCCAAAAAAGGCTGGTTAAAATTGATCATCAATAGATTGATTTCTTTTTCCATCGTGATCGCCTTGGGCTTTTTACTAATTGCTTCACTCATGATCAATGGAGTTATCGTTGCCGTGACCAATTTAGTTATGACCTATTTTCCTTTTATTCCCATTGCGCTTATCTCGTGGGTAAATACAGGCATCACTTTCTCGGTCATTGTCATTTTATTTGGCTTTATCTTTTCTTTCCTTCCCGATGCCAAAGTAAAATTCAGAGACATGCTCGGGGGAGCCATTTTTACAGGTTTACTTTTCATGTTAGGCCGGTACGGCATTTCAATCTATCTGAATCTCTCTTCCACAGCCAGCTTTTATGGAGCCGCAGGATCGATAATTGTCATGTTATTATGGATCTACTATTCGGCTGCGATATTGTATTTTGGGGCAGAATTCACCAAGTTTTATGCCATTAAATTTGGCGCGGGCATTGTGCCTTCCACATTTGCGGTAGCGGTTGAACAGACGGAAAAAGTTAAAAAAACAGGAAGCGACGCCGAAGCACATGTTGGAGACACCATTCAGGTCTTAAAACAATAAATTTATTTTTTGTCTTTTTTACCACTGATGGAACCGTCTATACCGATGACGTCAATGACTTTGTCTCCAATCTGCGTGATATCGGATTTTAACCCGATCATGACGGTAAAAATATTAACAGGCCTATCCTGTATCTTCCTAAAATTATGGAGATAACCAAGCTCGAGCCCTAAAAAGAAGCCATTAAATTTGTAATCTGCGCCAGCCCCCAATTTACTGGAAAAATTCAGATGATTTTTATTCTCCATCTTGACGAGCTTTTGATCTGCCAGCACACGCGCTCTCGGCTCACTCGCCAGACCAACGCCAGGCCCAGCAAAACCGTAGATATTCAGTCTACGCATCTGTTTCCTAATCCCGCCCGAGAATGAAAAAGTATAGAAATTCGTATTGGCATCTTCTATGCGGTATTCGAAATCGGGATCAATTAAGGGTTGTTTGTACTTAAATGAAAGTGTATAAAGCGTGGGGGATACAAAAAACATTGAATTTTTCAGGGATATATCTAAACCAATACTACCCGAAAACTTTGGCGAAAGTATATCTTTGGTTTTCCCGATCGGAAAACCCATTCCGGTTGTACCCCAATAGTAAACTTTTCGATAATGTATCGTATCAACGCCGCCCTGAGCCCGTATAGAGCTCCAACACAAAGAAAGAAGGAGAAAAGTAAAAAAGAATTGTTTCATTTAAATGCGTTCAATATTGAATAACAACAATATTAAACGCATTTTGTTCAAAAAATCGTCCGACTATAGATAACTTTTTGATTGCGGCCCTTGGTTGAACAACAAATCGATAATACTCAAATCTGGGTAAAATCCATTTTTATCAGAGAAAACCTGATAATATTCTTTTGGATCAGGCCATATACTTTCTTTTTTGGGATGTATAAGGTTGCGGAAATCGATCGCTTCTAACGGCTCGGCCACATACGCTTCTGTAAACCCTATTGTTCGTTTAAGTTTGATTGATTTTAGAATAAGCTCCAGCTGGGCCACATTAAAATCGACGAGATAGTCATATTTACCTTCGTAAAACCGTATAAAATCATCCTCATAATACTCAAAATATGCAGAACTCCGGTAAGCGGTCTGTATACTTAACCAGTGTAAACGTTGCCAGTTAAATTCATAACTTATCCGAATATCTCTCATGGGAACTCGTTCTTTATTGCCATGTTGAATGGGTACGATCAAATCCTGCACACCATTTGCTGAAGCAATGCGTGCCCGCGTACGATAGCTCTGCTTTTGAAAATGCTCGTATTTCTCGATGAACAAAGGAAGATTATGCTCTTGTATTGTATGAAAATAAGATATTGGTGGAAGATAACATGCCGGAAGTAATAACTGCGATTCCATAAAAACTGATGATTTTTGTTATAAGTGACGCAAAAATAACTTAAATTAAGGATATTTGTAAAGAACACTGGGAATTTTAGCTATAGCATGAAACAAAAAGCGTTAAACGCATTAATCTATATCATCTCTCTTCTCCCCTATTGGTTTCTATATTTGATCTCCGATGGGCTTTATTACATACTCTACTATATGATTGGATATAGGAAGAATATTGTATTTCAAAACTTAAAGAATGCTTTTCCAGAAAAAACGGATAAAGAACGCCTGGTTATCGCCAAAAAGTTTTACCGTTTTTTCCCGGATCTCCTTGTCGAATCGATCAAATTGAAAACGATTACGGCTGAGGAAGTCAAGAAAAAGATGACTTTGGAAGATGTAGAAGAATTGACGAGACACCTCGAGGCAGGCAAAAACGTAATCGGGGTGACTTCACATTATGCCAATTGGGAGCTTGGTATTCACCGTTTGAGTTTAATCACAAACTTCCCTACACTGATAGTATACAAACCACTCAACAACAAAGACATTGACACGGTGTACAATGACATGCGGGGACGGTTTGGCGCCGAAATGGTACCAATGAAACAAATACTCCGTCATATCGTCAAGTTGAAGGGCCAGCCCAATATCAGTATACTCGTTGCGGATCAAACACCGCTGTATTCGGATTCCGATTATTTTATTAATTGGCTAAATCAGGAAACATTGGTCTATACAGGAGCCGAAAGACTTTCTAGAATAAGTAAAGCACCTGTGGTCTATTGTTATATCGGAAGAAAGCCCAAAAGAGGGCAGTATTTCTGTAAATTCGTTACTTTAATCGAAGATCCAAGTGGCTTTGGCGAGCATGAAATTACCGATATACACAATCAATTTGCTGAACAGCTTATTCGTGAAAACCCAGAATATTGGTTATGGTCACATAATCGCTGGAAAAGAAAACGTAGAAAATGAGTAAATTACCCAAAGTAGCTGTCGTTATCCTCAATTGGAATGGTCGATTTTTCCTGGAAAAATTTTTGCCATCCGTATATAATAGTTCGTATCCGAATGTCGAATTTGTCATTGGAGACAATGCCTCCGATGATGATTCAATTTCATTTGTGAAACAGTACTATCCGACGATTACTATACTTGAAAATGATAAAAACTATGGCTTCGCAGGAGGTTATAACAAAATACTGCAGCGTGTAGATGCTGATTACTATGTACTCCTGAATTCGGATGTCGAAGTGAGCCAAAACTGGATTGAACCCGTGATTGAATACTTGGAAAGAAACCCTTCCCTGGCAGCAGCACAGCCCAAAATACGTTCATTTCATGACAAGCAGAAGTTTGAACATGCCGGAGCCGCCGGTGGCTATCTGGATTACTTTGGCTTTCCATTCTGCAAAGGGAGAATCCTACATGAAGTAGAAGATGATGCGGGACAGTACGATAAGGAATCTGAGATCTTTTGGGCATCTGGAGCTGCGCTTTTTATTCGCTCAAAAGCCTGGAAGGAAGCAGATGGCCTTGATGAAGATTTCTTTGCTCATATGGAGGAAATCGACCTGTGTTGGCGATTAAAGAAAATGGGCTACGGCATAGGTTATTGCCCTAAATCTGTTGTTTATCATGTTGGTGGAGGAACCCTCAATGCAAGTAATCCCAAAAAGACTTACCTCAATTTTAGGAATAATATGGTCATGCTGCAAAAAAACCTTCCGTTAGGCAAAGCCATATGGATTATTTTCATCAGGCTTTGGTTTGACTTTGCTGCCCTTGCTAAGTTTCTGATCGACAGAAAACCTAAGGATGCTTGGGCAATCAGTCGTGCGCATCAGTATTTCTTCTTGAATATTTTCAAAAATGCTAAAAAACGAAAAAAATACAAGGCGAAAGAAAATACAAAAGGGCATTACAGAAAATCAATTATCATTGATTTTTACACAAATAACAAACATAAATTTTCACAGCTAAATCCAGAGGATTTTAAATAGCATATTATTTTCCCAAAACACAAAATGCAGAAAACCGCATTTTAAAAATAAAGCAGTCATTACAACAAGATTCTTTATTTATTTTATTTAAACGTACTTTTTATTTGTAATTTTGCAAAATGTTGGTGATGGATATTGAAAAAAAGATAAAAGACTTAACGGCAGAGCTCAACCATTATAACTATCAATACTATGTATTGGCGAACAGTGTTATTTCGGACTACGACTTCGACCTCAAATTAAAGGAACTCGAAGCGCTGGAAGCTCAATATCCCAACTTTGCCGACCCCAACTCCCCTACACAGCGTATTGGTGGAGACATTACCTCCCGATTTCAAACGGAAAAACACCGCTGGCCAATGCTTTCATTGGGCAACACATACAATCAGGAGGAATTACTTGACTTCGACCAGCGGATCCGCAAAATCATCGGCGATCAGTTCGAGTATGTTTGTGAATTAAAATTTGACGGTTTATCCATCAGCTTGACTTATGAAAATGGCTTACTAAGTAAAGCCGTTACACGCGGGGATGGTACACAAGGCGATGTTGTCACCAACAACGTTAAAACGATTCGTTCTATCCCGATCAAACTCAAAGAAGGAGATTATCCAGATCAATTCGAAATACGAGGTGAAATATTTATGCATAAATCAGCTTTTCTCCGCCTGAATAAGGAACGAGCCGATAATGAGGAGCAAACCTATGCCAACCCAAGAAATTTCGCTTCTGGAACCATCAAACTCCAAGATTCTGCTGAAGTTGCCAAGCGCCCATTGGACTGTTTCCTTTACTTTTTGTACTGCGACAACAGAACAAATCTATTTCACGATCATTGGAATAGCTTAAACCATGTCAAAGACTGGGGATTCCACGTCAGCGAGCATAGCAGAAAATGCAGCACATTAACCGATGTTTTTGCATTTATTGACTATTGGGATGTCGAACGTCACAACCTAGGATATGAAATTGATGGAATCGTTATTAAAGTAAATGATTACGCACAACAGGAAGAGCTTGGCTTTACGGCCAAAAATCCACGTTGGGCAATATCCTATAAATTCAAAGCCGAGCGTGTAGAAACCATTCTTAACTCGATTAGTTATCAAGTTGGACGTACCGGCGCTGTTACACCTGTTGCCAATCTTCAACCTGTACAGCTGGCAGGCACAACCGTAAAACGCGCTTCCTTACACAATGCAAATGAAATCGCACGTCTCGACCTACACGAAGATGACACTGTTTTTGTGGAAAAAGGGGGCGAAATTATCCCTAAAATAATTGGGGTAAACCTCGACAAAAGGTTATCGGGATCGACAAGTTTTGTCTACCCGACTTCCTGTCCGGAATGTGGCACAGTACTTATACGGCAAGAAGGGGAAGCAGTACACTACTGCCCGAATGAAACTGGATGTCCGCCGCAAATTGTTGGCAAAATGCAACATTTTATCGGACGAAAAATGATGGATATCGAAGGAATGGGAGATGAGACCGTGGATACTTTCTTCAAGAAAGGTTTGCTACACAACATCGTTGACATCTATGGCCTGAAAGACCATCAAGATGACCTACAACAACTGGAACGTTTCGGTCAAAAATCAATCGATAACATGCTCAATGGCATTGAAAAATCCAAAGAAAAACCCTTTGAAAAAGTTTTGTTTTCGCTTGGAATACGTCATGTCGGCGAGACAATTGCAAAAAAATTGGCGCAGCATTTCAAAAATATTGATGCGCTAGCCCAAGCCTCAACAGAAGAAATCGAAGGAGTACAAGATATTGGACGCCGTATCGCGGAGAGCGTCAAAGAATACTTAGACAATCCAATTCATCAACAACAGATTGTTGCACTGCGGAATTATGGCTTAAATTTCGAAATTGAGGAAAAGGAGATTATCCTGGCGAGCAATTCACTTGAAGGGAAAACTTTTCTGATTTCCGGTGTATTTGCAGAACATTCACGTGAAGAGCTGGCAGCTGTAATTGAAAGCAATGGCGGAAAGATGTTATCTTCCATTTCTGCCAAACTAAGCTATCTCGTGGCAGGAGATAAAATGGGACCGTCCAAACTAGCGAAGGCTGAAAAATTGGGTATCCCGATGATTAATGATCAAGAACTATTTGAACTCATTAATCCCAAGTAAGTTTTTTTAATTAAATTTATATAAATACAAAAACAAGATGAACGAGCTTCACGGCGCAGGAGTAGCATTAGTCACTCCTTTTAACTCAGATGAATCTGTTGATTTCGAAGCATTAGGTCAGCTAATTGACTTGCAAATCAACGAAGGTATGGATTATTTGGTTTCTTTAGGTACAACTGGAGAAGTTGCCACTTTAACCAATGATGAACGAAAGCGCATCTGGGATTTTACTGTCAAGCGCGTGAACGGTAGACTACCCTTGGTTGCTGGAATTGGTGGAAATAATACAGCCGAAATTGTGGAGCAAATTAAAAACTTTGATCCAACAGGTTTTTGCGCAATTCTATCGGTATCTCCTTACTACAACAAACCAACACAAGAAGGCATTTACCAGCATTATAAGGCTGTTGCAAGCGCCTCTCCACTTCCGGTTATTTTATACAATGTACCTGGACGTACGGGTAGCAATATAACAGCACAGACAACATTGCGACTGGCCAATGATTTTTCGAATATCGTAGCGATCAAAGAAGCTTCCGGCAATTTTGCACAATTCAGCGAAATTCTACGGGATAAACCAGCAGAATTTCTATTGATTTCCGGAGACGATCCGGTTACCTTGCCGATGATGTCGCTTGGCGCTGCTGGTATCATTTCAGTGATCGGAAATGCGTTACCGAAAAAGGTAGCCACATTAGCGAAGTTATGTGCTGAAGGCAATTATGCCGAAGCTAGATCAATCCACAATGAACTTCTTAACATCACAGATCTATGTTTTATTGAAGGAAACCCAGCTGGTGTAAAATACATTCTGCAGGAATTGGGGATTGGAAAAGATCAATTAAGGCTTCCTTTAGTGCCTGTTAGCGAAAAAATCCAGGCAGCTATCAAAGAAGAATTAAAGAAATTGAACTAAGATATAGTCGAATTCGTTTGAGAAAAAGTTTAGATTCCAGGAAAGGGTCTAAACTTTTTTATTTCAAAGCATTGCAACATAACAATATAATAACTACCTTTGCACTTCCACAAAAGTGGAATTTTAAATAACAAAATTAATTAACAAAATGCAACAGTACGAATCTGTAATCGTTCTTACCCCGTTGCTTTCTGATGATGCTGCGAAAGAAGTAATCGCAAAATTCAAAAACATCTTAACAGAAGGCGGAGCCGAGATTGTCGCTGAAGACAATTGGGGTTTGAAAAAATTAGCGTATCCAATCCAGAAAAAAACTACTGGATTTTATCACTTAACTGAATTCAAGGCTCCAGGTGAATTAATCAATAAATTAGAGGTTGAATACAAACGTGATGAGCGCATTATGCGTTTCTTGACTGTAAGCTTAGACAAACATGCCAAAGCATACAACGAGAAAAAACGTAGCGGTGCATTCAACAAAAAAGCTGAAACTAAAACTGAGGAGGGCGCAAACTAATGGCTAACGAAAATATCCAATACGTAACTGCTCCTAAAGTAGAGGACAACCGTAAAAAATACTGTCGTTTCAAAAAGAATGGTATCAAATATATCGATTATAAAGATGCTAACTTCTTGATGAAATTTGTAAATGATCAAGGTAAAATCTTACCTCGTCGTTTAACTGGTACATCTTTGAAATTTCAACGTAAAGTAGCTCAAGCTGTTAAACGTGCTCGTCACATCGGCTTATTACCTTACTTAGCTGATGCAATTAAATAAGGAGGACGATAGAGAATGGAAGTAATTTTAAAACAAGATATCAAAGGCTTAGGTGAGCAAAACGATATCGTTAATGTAAAACCAGGTTTCGGTCGTAACTACTTAATCCCGCAAGGATTTGCTATCCAAGCGACTGAATCTGCAAAGAAAGTTTTAGCTGAGAACATCAAACAAGCTCAGTTCAAACAAGAAAAAATCAAAAAAGACGCTACTGAATTAGCAGGTAAATTGGAAGCTATCAAACTTTCAATTGGTGCTAAAGCAGGTGAATCTGGTAAAATCTTTGGTAAAGTAAACAGCATCCAAATTGCTGATGCGTTGAAAGCAAAAGGTTTTGATGTAGATCGTCGTCGTATCACTTTCGAAGTTGAACCTAAAGAATTAGGTGAATACATCGCTAACTTAAACTTACACAAAGAAGTGAAAGTTCAAGTTCCTTTCGAAGTAATTGCTGAATAATTCAGTTTATTTAGTCAATAATATAAAGCGGCTATCCTTTCGGATAGCCGCTTTTGTTTTACCCCTACTTTACCCCCAAAAAAAACTCGCGTTACGGAGAGCAACGCGAGGCATAATCTAGGGTATTTGAAAGGGAAAATCTTTATCAATCTCTATTTTTTTAAAAAAAACAACTCCAAAACCACCGAGTCAAAAAAATAACATCGAAACCAGTTAAACCGAAACAAATCCTTTTCGAAACTCAATTTCAATACTCAAAAGAAGGAAAAAATATTCATTTTTACAAATTAAATTGAATTTTTTATCAAAAAATCATAAATAATTTTAAATTTCCAAAAATACAAACATAAAAACAGGACAATAAATCACTAAAAACTACAATAACACCACAAATTTTTAAACAAACACAGAAAAACAACGTAAAAACATAAACGAAAACATAAAAACAACATAAAAAAAATAAAAATCAAGATAAAAATCAGAAAAAACAATAAATAAAATTCAAATAGATAAAATTTAACAGCAAAAAAAAGCCTGAAATATAATATTTCAGGCTTTTTTTTATTTTTCAGCTAAATTATGCTAATTGTTTTTCCAATTTCTCGTTCAATACTGATTTTGGAACAGCTCCAATTTGTTTATCAACGATTTCTCCATTTTTAAAGAACAATAAAGCTGGAATATTACGAATGCCATAACGAACAGAAATCTCTGGATTTTCATCTACATTCACTTTTCCTACAACAGCTTTACCTTCATAATCCTTAGCCAATTCTTCAACCACAGGACCTACCATACGGCAAGGACCACACCACTCTGCCCAAAAATCGATTAATACTGGTTTGTCTGCTTTTAAGACAACTTCTTCAAAGTTGCTATCTGTAATTTCTAATGCCATAATCTTTTAATTTTATAAACCGAAGTTATATCTATAATACTATTTAATTGCTAAAATCAATAAACAAAGATAGTAACTACTACCAATGTATTTGTAATCTTAATTACACAAATTCTAATCCAAACTAATTCAATCGGTAATTTATCCCTTCAAACTTATCTATACAGTCCAAAAATTCATTTGTTAGGTTTATTTTCAGACTTTTAGCTGGCATTTCGACAGATATTTCATCTTGGGGATCCCAGATTTTAAACTTTAATTGACAATTTGGCACAACTCCCTCGATCTCATTTTGCGCCAGTATATCCTTGATACCATCAAGAAATGCTTCGTTCAACTTAGGTAAAGGAATATTGATCGTAAAACTCTTCGCCATCTTCTCACGAAGATCCGAAAGCAACTGCACACTGCGTAGCTCAAAGCCCCAATTTCCAACCTGTCTGAAACGCTCCTGTACCAAACCCCGCAATTGCACAAAATATCCCTCTTGCAAATATCCCTTCAACTTGACATATTCTTCACCGAAAACTGCCATATCATAAGAATCACTATAATCCTCGATGATAAATGACGCAAAAGGCTTACCCGTCTTCGTCAATCGATGGTTTGCCGATGCGATAATACCACCAATCACCAATTCTTTGTTCTTGATCCGATTAAACTCAAGCAAAGTCTCTTCATCGACCTCTGCCGCCTTAACCTTATTGATCAAGGCCAAATCTGACACCGAATTCTGACAAAAATGTTCAATCTCAAACCGGTAGGTATCCAAGGGGTGACTGGTCAGATAAATACCGATAACATCTTTTTCATATTTAAGCTTTTCAATCAATCCCCATTGCGGACATGGCGCCAAAACCGGCTCAGGCAATTCTGCAGCCCCTCCTACACCAAACAAGCTCGCTTGGGCCGAACTTTCATTTTCCTTAAAGCGCTGGCCAAATCGGATCGCCTTTTCCATTCCTGTTGAATTTTCATCCGAATGAAAATATTGTGCACGGTGCGTATTCTCAAAACTATCAAAGCCTCCAGCATAAGCCAGACTCTCAAAAGCTTTCTTGTTGACCGCACGAAGATCGATTCGTTTAGCCATATCAAAAACAGATTTATACAATCCTGATTGCCGTGTTTGCACGATAGCGTCTACCGCTCCTGCCCCAACACCTTTCACCGCACCTATTCCAAAACGAATAGCTCCAGATTCATTTACCGTAAACTTATAATAGGATTCATTCACATCTGGACCCAATACCTGCAAGCCCATTCGTTTACATTCCTCCATAAAGAATGTCACCTGCTTGATATCATTCATGTTATTGGAAAGTACCGCAGCCATGTATTCCGCAGGAAAATGCGCTTTTAAATAAGCGGTCTGATAAGCAACCCAAGCATAACAGGTCGAGTGGGATTTATTAAATGCATAACTCGCAAAAGCTTCCCAGTCGGTCCAAATCTTCTCCAGAACTTTTGCATTATGCCCTTTCTCCTCTGCCTGCGAAACAAACTTCGGCTTCATCTTATCGAGTACAGCCTTTTGCTTCTTACCCATAGCCTTACGCAAGACATCGGCATCACCTTTTGAAAATCCCGCAAGCTTCTGGGACAAGAGCATAACCTGCTCCTGGTAGACTGTAATACCGTAGGTTTCCTTGAGGTATTCCTCACAAGCATCCAAATCGTAAACAATGGGGTCTATACCGTGCTTACGCTTAATAAAACTTGGAATATATTCGATTGGTCCCGGACGATAGAGTGCATTCATCGCAATCAAATCGGCAAATACTGTCGGCTTAAGGTCGCGCATGTATTTCTGCATTCCAGGAGATTCATACTGGAACACCCCTATGGTTTCTCCACGCTGAAAGAGCTCATACGTAAGCTCATCGTCGATCGGAAACTGATCCGGATCCAGCACAATACCATGACTTAATTTGACATTTTCAACCGTATCTTTAATCAGTGTCAGTGTCTTTAAACCCAAAAAGTCCATTTTCAGCAAACCGGCACTTTCAACAACGTGGTTATCGAACTGCGTCACATAAAGATCAGAGTCTTTTGCCAAAGAAACAGGAACGAAATTAGTAATATCGTCTGGTGTAATAATAACACCACAGGCATGGATACCTGTATTTCGTACAGAACCCTCCAAAACCCGGGCCTGTCTGATCGTTTCCGCTTCCAATCCAGCACCATCCGCAATAGATTTCAATCTATTGACGGCTTCAATTTCCTCAGTCCTTAGCTTTTCCTTTAAACCGGCATCATCTAAAGTAAAAATCTTGGATAATTTAAGGTTCGGAATCAGCTTGGCAATTTCATTGGCATCACCCAAAGGTAAGTCCAATACACGCGCTGTATCTTTGATGGATGACTTTGCTGCCATTGTACCATAGGTAATAATCTGGGCAACTTGACTAGCACCATATTTATTGATTACATATTGCATGACACGTCCACGTCCCTCGTCATCAAAATCGATATCAATATCAGGCATGGACACACGGTCGGGATTTAAGAAACGCTCAAAAAGCAAGTCATATTTAATCGGATCGATATTGGTAATTCCCAAACAATAAGCTACTGCCGAACCAGCAGCAGATCCCCGTCCCGGCCCCACGGAAACTCCCATATCCCGGGCCGCCGCAATAAAATCCTGAACAATCAAAAAGTAACCTGGATACCCCGTTTTCTCAATGGTAGCCAACTCAAAGTCAAGACGTTCGCGAATATCATCTGTTATTTCCTCATAACGCTTCTCAGCCCCCACATAACAAAGATGCGCCAGGTATTTATTTTCACCACGTTTTCCCCCATCTTCAAGATCGGCTTCCACCTGAAATTCCTCAGGAATATCAAATTTAGGTAATAGGACATCGCGGTTTAACTTAAATATCTCTACCTTATCGACAATCTCCTGAATATTTAGAATCGCTTCGGGCAAATCTTTAAAAAGGGCCTTCATTTCATCTGAAGATTTGAAATAATATTCCTGATTGGGTAAACCAAAACGGAATCCACGTCCCCTACCTTTTGGAGTCGATAGCTTTTCACCATCTTTCACACAGAGCAAAATATCATGCGCATGTGCATCGCCTTTCTTCTCGTAATATGTATTATTGGTCGCAACAACTTTGACCTGATATTTGCGGGAAAATTTAAGCAAGGTTTGATTCACACGATCCTCATCTTCCTGACCATGACGCATTAATTCCAGGTAAAAATCATCCCCAAATTGTTCTTTCCACCACAGCAAAGCCTCTTCGGCCTGACTCTCACCTATATTCAGTATTTTATTCGGCACCTCGCCTTGTAGGTTACCTGACAAAGCGATAACATCTTCCTTGTATTGAAGAATAAGATCTTTATCAATCCGCGGCACATAATAGAAGCCCGCGGTATAAGCAAAAGAAGCCAGTTTAGCCAAATTATGGTACCCCCGTTTATTTTTCGCCAATAACACAATCTGATAACCATTATCCTTCCTCGACTTATCTTTGTGGTTTTCACAAACAAAAAATTCACAACCAACAATTGGCTTTAAAAGCTGACCAGTAGGCTCCTCTCCATTCTCAACTGCCTCCGCATTTTGCGCTTCAACTTCTTTATTATGACTTATAACACGAGAGACAAACTCAAAAGCCCCCATCATATTTCCGTGGTCCGTTAATGCAACAGCAGGCATATTATCCTTCACCGCTGCCGAAACTAACTTATCGTACGACATCGTCGACTGCAGGATCGAAAACTGAGAGTGGTTATGTAAATGGGCAAATTTGGCATCCTTTAAAGCTGCTAACGCGTCCGCATCAACGACAACCTTGACTTCATCTGGCTGAGACCGTTTTCTAATTTCATCAGAAGCTGCTTTTAGGTTGATATGTTTCAGTCCAACAGTGGGTATAGGCCCCGGATTGTTGGCTTTAAAATCGACAAAGTAGCCCGTATCGACCTGAAGTTCTTCGGCAGTGAACACCTCTCTTCTTACAAGCTCCAGAAAACAACGTGTTGTCGCTTCAACGTCGGCTGTTGCATTATGTGCCTCAGCAAATGGCACTCCAAATAAATAGGAATGCAACTCAGTCAAATTGGGTAGTTTAAAGCGTCCACCACGACCGCCTGGAATTTTCAGAAGTTCAGCTGTTACTTCCGTACAGGTATCCAATACAGGCATATTAGCCATATTGGACGTAACACCATAACGGTAAAATTCACAGCCCATGATATTCAAATCAAAACCAATATTTTGTCCAACAACAAACTTGGCTTTATTCAATGCCACATTGAATTTCTCTAAGACCTCCTGGAGCGGCAATCCCTGCTCTTCTGCCAATGCAGTCGATATGCCGTGTATTTTTTCAGAGTCATAGGGTATATCAAATCCATCTGGCTTAATCAAGAAATCGTGATGTTCGACCAAATTTCCCATCTCATCATGAATCTGCCAAGCCAATTGAATACAGCGAGGCCAATTGTCCGTATCGGTAATTGGTGCGTCCCAACGCTTAGGCAAACCCGTCGTTTCCGTATCGAAAATAATATACATAAAATTCTAACCCTCTTTAATACAACACATTAAATGCAAGACAATTTACATTTTTTTGAACTTGAAATTTACGAAATTATTAGAGAAGATTATGTCAGATTTTTGCGAAAATCCACTAAAGAAAATCTAGCGCCACACGATACCGCCTACCGGTTCCGCTTCAACAAGAAATAACATCATAAACTCCTCAATCTTCTTTTTTTTATGTGTATCCCATGAGTAAATATCAAACCAAATCGTAAAGCCCCCGGCCTCTTTTTTTCGTATATATTGAAGGAGCCAAGTTTATATCAAATTAACAACACATTTAATACGTATCTAATAGGGACTTTATAGGGACCTCATAGGGACCTCATTCGGATGAAGCCCTATAATCTACCTATTAAGTCCCTTTTATTTCAGGTTTTATTTCCTTTTAATTACAAATTTGACATTCACCTTTCTTCCACCAATGTGGTAAAATTCTCATGGTCTGTAGGAGATAAAACGCCTCAGATTTAATATTGTAATAGTTACACTATCCTAAGTATTTAGTATATTTGGTTTTGACCCAAAAATCCATGATTAAAGCGATCTTTTTTGACATCGATGGAACTTTGCTAAGTTTCAAAACACATCAGGTTCCCGAATCTACTCAACAGGCATTTCAATTATTAAAAGAAAAAAACATCAAGGTATTTGTTTCAACAGGACGATCCTACAATCAGCTGGGACATATTCGTTACCTCGATTTTGATGGATATATCACCTTCAATGGCGGGTATTGCGTCACAAAGGAACAGGAAGTCATTTATAAAAATAACATCCCTCAAAAAGACATTCGCTCCTTATTGGATTATGCTAAAAAGCGTGAGGACCTGACTTTTTCATTTATGTCCGAAAAGGAAATTTCCTTAAACCAGGTTACACCTGAGGTACAACGAATGTACGAACAGGTCAATGTGCCGACACCACCTATTCGGGATTACGAAAAGGATTTTGATCTGGACTCCGTTATGCAGGTCAATGTTTTCATCAATCCTGAAGAAGAAGCTGAATTCATGGAAAATGTGATGCCAAATTCAGTTGCTTCGAGATGGACGCCCATTTTTGCGGATGTAAATCCGATGGGGCAAAGCAAAAAAATTGGAATAGATGTTTTTTTAGATCATTTCAACTTTACCTTGGAAGAAACTATGTCATTTGGCGATGGCGGAAATGATATTACCTTGCTAGCGCACACCCACATTGGAATTGCTATGGGTAATGCAAATCCCGAGGTAAAGGAAATTGCAGATTATATAACAGACAGTGTTGATGAAAATGGTATCTGGAATGCATTAAAACACTTCAATATCATCTAAAGTTGGATAGTTAAAGTTATTCGAGAAGTATTGCTGTTGCTATTCATCAGCAAATTATGTTTTTCCGGAAAAAGATAGTCCAATCGCTGTCTAAAATCACGTATCAGTGTACTGCTAAATTGACTTTCCAGATAATGGTTCACACGATAGCTAACTTCAAGCATAATCAACTTGGATGAGCCCGATAATCGGATCCGTACAGGATGAGAAGACATCGTATTATAACCATTCTCAACAGCATGCTGTACCACAGGAAAAAGAATGAGCGGCGGCAACATCATCTCCTCCTGAGACTGAAGCTTATTTTCCCATTTGACTGTAAAACCTGCTGGAAGAAAACGTTCAGCCAATTGCAAATATTGGTTCAACAAGCTAAGCTCCACCTGCATCGACTCCAATCGGTCAACATGAAGCTTAAGCAACTGCTCTTGGAAAGCAAAAAAGTCGGCTGGATCTATTTTGTTACTTTGTATTAGGTGATCGATCAAAAAACTGTCCAGCTGACTGTTCCTAAAAGACAACCTATCTGCCAGTGCCAAAAGCGCTTCATTTCTTACACTCTTTTTACCCAAAAAACGATTGATTATACTTGACATTTCTTAAATTGCTGTAGATTAGAAACACAAAAATAAGGAAACATTATGTCAAATATTGCAATAGTTATTGAAGAAAGAGCCGCTGACATAGGCAATTTCTTAGTTGGGCGACTTCTTCCTTTCAGGCAGAAACGTATGGTCGGCCCTTTTATCTTCATTGACCACATGGGACCTGATAACATTGCCGAACCGCACTTTATGGATATTGCACCACATCCGCATATCGGGTTATCCACATTGACTTATCTATTCGAAGGTAGCATTATGCACCGGGACAGCTTAGGAAATGCCGTTGAGATCAAACCTGGAGCAGTCAATTGGATGACGGCAGGTAAGGGTGTCACACACTCCGAAAGAACCCCGGAACAACTGCGATCGACGCCGCACGACCTCCATGGACTGCAGATTTGGGTGGCCCTACCAAAAGAACTCGAAAAAATGGAGCCTAATTTTGTTCACATAGAAGAACCGCAACTTCCACATTGGACCGAAGATGGCGTATCCTATCGCTTAATTGCAGGAGAAATTAAAGATCACCGTTCCGAGGTCCCCGTATACAGCCCATTATACCTTATTGAAATCAAAGCGGAAAAAGATGCAACTATTAAACTAGGTGATCATCTATATGGCGAAAGTGGATTATATATCCTGCATGGGACTGTTCATGCGGAAGGTCAGGAATTCGGTCCAAAGCAGATTTTAGTTGCCAAAGATGCGAAACTATGTGAATTCAAAATGGAGGCTGGAACCTCGGTCTACATTTTTGGTGGCGAACCTTTTCCTGAACAACGCTATATCGACTGGAACTTCGTCGCTTCGGACATTGAAACATTAAAAATAGCGCGCGAAAAATGGGAAAAACATGAATTTCCAAAAGTTCCTGGAGATGACGGCTATATTCCAATCCCGCCAGTAAATCCAACTTTAGGGCAGAAAAAAGCTTAGCAGCACTATTTCTTCATTTAAACTTGGCAATCGCAAACGTATCTGCCGTACGGGATTACAATTGGAAGGACAAAACAGACGAAAACAAAAAGGCTGGAAATTGTGGACAATTTCCAGCCTTTTTATTGAATAAATCTTAAAGTCAACTGTTGCAAAGAAGTACTAATGGGCTATCCCGCTCACACCACCGGAAACAACCAATTTCATGGCATCTGTTGGCGACATATCTAATTTTTTCACCTTGTCTGCACTGATAATGACAACCTGTCCCGCAAAAGAATATGAATATGGAAAATACACCATAACCTCTTCTTCAAGCCCAATGCTTTTTAAATCATGTTGCGTTAAGAAACCTATCTTCTTCAGACCAAACTCATTCACCGTTACCAAGACAGGTTCATTAAATTTCTTTGCATCACCAACAAAGGCCTCTGTAAAATCTTTAATCGAAGAATATAATGTATTTAAAAGTGGAATCCGCTGGATCTGATGATTAATCCACACTTTAATTGGATCTGTAACAAAATTTGTAAAAATAAGCCCTGCCAAAACCAACACCAAAATAACGGTCAGAATACCTATTCCCGGAATATACAAGGGATGCCCTCTATCATCTTCCAAAAAATGTTCAGTTAGATTCAATGCCGAATCAACTGATGCAACAATCCAAACTATTAAAAAAATAGCACCAGCTAGAGGAACCACCACCAGGATACCTCTTATCAAATAATTAATAAAGCCTCTAATTAATTTGCTAAACATGAATTGAAAATCAAATATTATTCAAAAATGCAGAATATCCTTTATTATTCATAAAAATATACTCTTTTTACGCGTTGGGAAATACTGGTCAGCAGTTCATAAGGGATCGTTCCTATAGCCTTCGCTGCTGACTTTATATCAGGGTACACGATAACTTCATCTTCCTCTCCAACTTCCACATCCGTTACATCCAGCATACACATATCCATACAGATATCACCAATAGTAGGGACTAAAAAACCGTTAACCAACATTTTACCGACACCATTACCAAAACGCCTATCGTAACCGTCCGCATAACCAATTTTAATCGTGGCGATCTTACTATCTCTATACAGAACACCGTGCCTATTATAACCTACGGTCTCACTTGCCGGGAGGTATTTAATTTGCGTCACATTAGTTTTCAAGGTACTCGCCTCCCTAATGGGTAAATCATGCCGCTCAATATCGATACCATAGAGACCGATCCCCAATCGTACCATATCAAAATACGCATTCGGCCACAGTTCAATACCCGAGGTTGCTGCAATATGACGTAGAAAGGAATATCCTAGACCACTTTCTAGACGTTTCGTAAAGTCATCCAGCAGATCAATTTGTCGCTGTGTAAATTCCCGGTCCTTTTCATTTCCTGCAGACGCTAAATGGGAAAAGGCAGATTTAACCTCTAAAACCGCTTCCGTACGCAACACAGCTATTAAACGATTGACCTCGTCAGGCATAAAACCCAACCGATGCATGCCAGTATCTATCTTAATATGAATCGGAAAGGAAGTTATCTGTTTCGTTTTCAGAAAATTCAAGAAGGAAAACAATATTCTAAAGCTATAAATCTCCGGTTCAAGGTTGTACTGAACGATGGACTCAAAAGAACTTTCATCCGGACTCATTACCACAATAGGCAATGTGATTCCTGCACCGCGCAAATCCACCCCCTCATCCGCAAAAGCGACCGTCAGATAATCCACCCGATTGAATTGCAAAAGATTTGCAATCTCGAAACTTCCACTACCGTAAGAGAAAGCTTTGACCATCGTCATCAGCTTCACCTGTTTTGGCAGCAATTGTCGATAAACGTTCAAATTATTCTCGAGTGCATTCAAATTGATTTCAAGCACTGTATCATGTGATTTTGCGACCAAAAGCTGACTGATACGTTCAAAATGAAACTCCCGTCCTCCTTTCAGTAATACCGTCGCATTTTCAAAAGAAAGCGACCTTATATCGGCCAAAAAAGCAGCAGTATCGCTATATGAAATGGAAGGCACATCAAATTGTGCAGCCAATTTAGGCAACACTTCACCTATCAATATCAATTTATCCAAACGATACTCACTAAGCAAACGTCTCAGCTTGGACAAGCTTTTTTCATCTTCGATAGTAACACCGGGAATATCCGATAATATCAACATCTTGAACGGATGCTGGCCCTGTTGATTTAAAAACTCCAGGGCTATTTGTAGTGCATCCAGATCATTACTATACGAGTCATCGATAATGGAGCTATTCTTTTTTCCTTTTTTTAACTCAAGACGCATCGCCACAGGCTGCAATTCTTTAATCCTTGATGCGATCACTTCATTTTCATAACCAAAACGTAGCATCACCGCTACACAATTTATGGCATTCTCAACATTTCCTTTATCCACAAACGGTACTTCAACAGCAAAGGTGCGCCCGGTATAATAGAAGGTTACCATAGTAAATCGGTCGTTGACCTGTTTGATGGAATACACCTCCAAAGAAAGCCCCTCATCAAGCCCCCAGGAAAATTTTCGTGGCCGATAAGGCAATTGAACATTTTCTAGGTAAGTATTCGGAAAAATCATGGTTTCAACATGTTTAAACAACTCGAGCTTTTCATAAATCTTTTCCTCCTTCGATTTAAAACCGGCTTTATGTGCCACACCAATGTTGGTCAATAGTCCTATGGTTGGTTTTATCATCTGCTCAAGGCGCTGCATTTCTCCTTTCTCTGAAATTCCTGCTTCGATCAGCGCAAGATTATACTGATCGGATAGTCCCCATAACGAAAGTGCCACACCGAGCTGAGAGTTATAACTCTTGGGACTTCTATAGATCTTATATTCAGGAGACATCAGCTGAAAAAGCCATTCTTTCACTATCGTTTTACCATTGCTACCAGTGATTCCAATGACCGGGTAATCGAATTTCTGCCGATGAAAAGTTGCCAGTTCCTGCATAGCGACCAAGCTATCCGCTACCCAAAGAATGTTAGCCTCCAAAAACTCCATTTCCTGTGCACTATCGATTTGAAGCACAAAATTACGAACTCCCTTATCATAAGCTTCTCTAATATAACGGTGGCCATCTCTATTCTTCTGAAGTGCAAAAAAAATCCCGTTGTCCGCTTGGACAATTTTACGGCTGTCGTAAAATAAATGCTGGACAAAAGAATTGGGATCCGTGATAAATGTGCGATTGGGATGTAAAATCTGGGCGATTTCCGATATTTTGTACATTCTCCTGATATTTTTGATTGTGTCAAAACTGAACATTTTTTTAGTTATTTCATATTATTTTTGAAATTTTGACAATATGTTTGACGAGGAAAAAAGAAATAAGAAGATATTAACGCAGCATCAGGCACAGTTGAAAGCGGAAAGCTATTGCGTCTATCAAGAACGCGCACAGCAAGAAGTACGCGATAAGCTCTACAGCTGGGGACTACACGAAGTAGAAGTCGAAAATATTTTGGCCAATTTGATCGCCGATAATTTTTTAAATGAAGAACGCTTTGCTATTGCCTACTGTAACGGAAAGCTCCGCATGAAAGGCTGGGGCAAAGTAAAAATCAAGCAGGCACTCAAGGCAAAACGGGTATCCGAGCAATTGATAAAAATTGCATTTAAGCAAATCGATCTCGATGAATATGAACAAATCTTAAATCACATCATTGACAAAAAACTCCGTGAAATTAGTGGCAAGGACCGCTATGCAGTTAAAAACAAAGTTTATCAGTTTGCACTATCTCGCGGATTTGAGAGTGATTTAATTTTTTCTATACTGAATTCAAAGGAGTTATAAAAAACACAGAAAGAAAGTAAATAAATATTTTGCAATATTGAATATTCGCTCTATATTTGCATCACCAAAAAGGAACGCAAGGTTCTTTTGAAAATTGAAATAAAATTCCAATGCGAAAATAGCTCAGCTGGTAGAGCACAACCTTGCCAAGGTTGGGGTCGCGAGTTCGAATCTCGTTTTTCGCTCACCTGCCTAGGTGGTGGAACTGGTAGACACGCAGGACTTAAAATCCTGTTCCCGTTAAGGGAGTGCGGGTTCGATTCCCGCCCTAGGTACAAGAAAGCTCATCTAACGATGGGCTTTTCTTGTTTATATGCGTCTGTAACCTAGAATAACCCTATCAAATTCACTCCCCCCTTCAATCTTTTATAAATTTGCTCGCGAAGCTCATCAGTCGATGGACATTTTTATTTTATCGCCATAAAAATAAGAGAAAGCCATAGGCCAAACTTAACAGTATAAGTTTCAACATGCCTATTTTATAGTTGAATAAAAGAAAAAGTGAAAATAGCACCCATACCAAAGCCATCGGCTCAATGGCATACCAAGAACTAACCCCACCTGGAAATAGAATTCCTAGCCCTAAATAACAGGCTAAATTAACGATTACACCAACGACCGATGCTGTTACTAAAGACAGAATAAATTGTATACATGCATTTTTTTGGGTCCGTTCGATCAGTGGTGCCCCAACAAAAATCAGGGCAAAGTTTGGCAAAAAGGTAAAATATGCTGTAGCGACCAAACCTAGTGCTGCCATAGAATAGGACTGATGGAAATGATTGAAGCCGGCCATGAAACCAACATAGGCCAAAACGACCACTAAAGGCCCCGGGGTTGTCTCTGCAAGCGCAAATCCATCTATCATCTGGCTCTTGGAAAGCCAAAACAATTTCTCTGTCACAAGGGCCGCAACATAAGGAATGACTGTATAAGAACCTCCAATAGTCAAATAAGCAGACTTTGTAAACAAAAAGGAAAGTGTCTTCCAAAATTCCGTATCGATAGTAAAAAACAGTAAAATGGACAGCGGAATCAACCATAGTAAGAAAAACAGCAGAACCTGAAGAGAAATACGACGGTAAGATATAGGGGGTAGTTTTTCGAGCGTATTGATATAATAAACTGATTCGAGCTGCTTATCTTCCTTTTCATGATGGGCATTTATTTTGGAAGTTTTTGACAAGATTGCATAGCATAGTGCACCGAAAGCGATCACGCCCACAATAATCCAGGGCATTGGAACCCCAGCAAAATACGAGAGCAGAAAGGCAGCCAATGCGACCAAATAATGCCATATGCTGACAAGAGATTTCTGCCCCACTCGAAAGGTTGCAAATATAATGATCGCTAGAACGGCAGGTTTTAAAACCGAAAATAAAGCAATAAGCAATGCGGAGTTACCATAGTGCGCATATAGTGCACTGAGTCCAAATATAATGAGAAGTGAAGGAACAATAAAAAATAGTCCGGCCAACACACCTCCTTTTAAGCCGTGCAACTTCCATCCTAAATAGATCGTCAATTGATGCGCCTCAGGTCCTGGCAACAACATACAGGCATTGAGTGCCTGAAAAAACTTCCTGTTGCTTACCCATCTTTTCTTTTCGACCAAAAAATCGTGCATAATGGTCACATGACCAGTTGTTCCACCAAAACTTATCCAACCTAACACAAACCAAAACCAGATGGCTTCCCGAAAAATTGGCTTTTGTTTATGATCTTCTTCTTCTAAATTCATCTTTTTCAACGCTATTTCCCCTAGACTCGTACCTTATCGAAAACAATCTCCACAGCGCGAGCCTCCTACCGATATCTCCTATTTAAAATATCTCGTTTGGGGAGACGGTATACAACGATTTAAAACCGCGATATAACTGCATAAAAAAAGCGGGATATCTTAAATACCACGCTTTTTTATATTAAGAATTGGTCTGATAAACTATTTTTTATCTAAAATAGTAACTTCCACTCTTCTATTTTTTTGGCGTCCTTCCGGAGTTTTATTATCGCCAACTGGATTTGACTGACCGAAACCTTTTGCCGTGATGCGTGATTCAGCAACACCTGAATCTACTAAGAACTTCTTAACAGACGCTGCTCTTTTATCGGAAAGCCACTGATTATACTCAACAGTACCCGTAGCATCAGTATACCCATCAACTTTGATCTTATTATTACTTTCTTTCAAGATCAACGCTAATTTACTAACTTCAGTTTTTGCCTTCTCAGATAGATAAGAAGAGTTTGTTGGAAACAATAAGTCAGAAGATATACTAAACTTAATCCCTTCATCAGTTCTTTTCGCATCATTAAAATCCTTCTTCACATTTTTCAAACCATCATCAGTTCCATCTTTTGTTACAACAGCACCCGGATTGACTACAATAGCTTGTTGTTTACAGGAAAATAAGGATAAACTTGCACATAAGGTTAAAATCCCCAAATTAATTTTTCTAAGCATGTCGTTTCTAACGTATTTAATATCGATTTAAGCAAGTAAATATAGCGAAAAAAGTCCAATATGACATCCCTTCTACGCCATAACTAACGTAACAAATCTATTTCTTGGTATATACTTTTTCTAAAGTCTTTTTTACCTCAGGAATATTCTCATACAATTTCCAGATCATGCCTGAATTTGCATTCTCGATCATTACGGCAATCGTTGCCTGATTCCTCGCACGATAGCTTTCAGAAACATCGTTGTTTTTAATATCAATCCAGCTTCTGAAACCATATTGCGTAAATAACACATCGGCGTATTCTTCGTAAAACTTACGCAATGCTTTTAGACCTATCTCCTTTTCAAATGGGTACGCTGCAATAGCTACCGCAGGATTCACCAAATATCCCTGATACGTGTCTTCCACATTTTCCACGCCCCAAATATCTGTAAATCGTGTCCCTATGCTCATTTCATTATCTCTACGTTTGTAGGCCAAAATATAATTCGACAAATATTTCTTGTAATCGACAAAGTCATCCACTTTTCCTTTCGGATCCATAATCAAAAAGGGACGATAAACGGACATCAACGATTCATTTAAACTACCGCCGGCAATATTCTTGGCGAAAATAACTTTATCGTCGGAGTAGATCGAAACACCGGCATTTCCAGCATCGCCAATTAAAGGGTTTGCACTTATTGAACGCGCTAAAGAATCATCTAATTTCATTTTGAGTTCAGGAGCCAAATCATTGGTGTCATCCCCAAAATACAATTCGTGACCTTTATGTTTGGTTGCAAATCCATTGATATAAGCTGAAATCGCTAAAGGATGGGTAGGTGAAGACATCGCCAGCAAGTAGGTCCCCAGACTCTCGTTAAATCCCCCCAAAGGCCTCGATCTAGCTGTACTGTCTACTGGAGACCACTTATTCCAAAGTACATCAGGATGCTGTGCATCCGTAAAATAGTTCCAGTTTATGCGCTCCCAGAGCTTCGTAATAGTATTCCTCAAGGCCTGTTCCTCAGGATCCTCTTTAGAAAAATATTGTCGGGCGATCAAAAGCGATTCCATAATATGGGAGGTACCGCGCAAATCGTACGTTGGAACTGAATCGCGATAATAAGGTACCCCTGAGCGGCCATCGTAAAGCGCTGTAAAGACCCCTTGATGTTGTTGTGCACTGCTCAAAAATTTCACAATCCGTGTTAACCTGACCAAAAGAGCTTGTCGCGAGATCAAATTGTTCTCTCCTGCCACAAGCAAACCCAAGATCGCATAGCCGGTTTCATTTGTTGATACAATAGCTTGTCTATTACCTCGGTCAGGTAGAAACATACCACTATTCACATCATAGTTGTCTATAAAATAATTCACATGAGCATTTCGGATAAAATTCAACATCTCTTTATCCGTCCCCTTTTTTGTTTGTACCTCCCTAACCTCAGAAAATGGAGATTCAACATAATTATAATCTACCCAAGCGATTTTGTAATAATAAGATTTATTATATTCATTAACCCTATCCAGCGACTTCTGTACATAGATGGGTAAAATTGCTATCGGCTGAAAATTGAGTTTATCTTCCGAACGGTAGATTTTCACATAGCGGATACTTGGTGTCAGCGGCAATTGCCAAACCAGCTCAACTTGTTTATCTACGGAACTGATCTTCGATAAGATAGCTGCTGATGAAAGTCTTACCTTTGGATAGTTTTTGGGCAAAAACTCAATTTGATCGATAAATAATTGATTTGTCTGCAGGGCAGTTCCGTTTTGTTCCAGAATTAAAGCCGAAACAGACTTCCCTAGTGAAATTCCTCCAAATTTATTGACTGGAATGGACACATTAAGCCAGGTATCATAAGCAAAATCATCGATATAATTTGCGATATCCACAGCATTTGTCTTCGTGTCGTTTTGTTGTAAGGTAACTTTTGGCAATTGTCCCTTTTCAGTATTGCTTTGAATAAAGAGCTTAAAAGTTAGATGATCATCCTTGGCAATTAAATAGGGAAATTTCTGTTTGTCGTTTAAAATACTTGCCTCCCACTTACCATTAGGAGAAGAAACGTACCGCAAAGAAAGCGAATTGCCTGGCGTAAAAAACAAACTATCGGAAACCGGAAGGCTATAGCTCACATTTTGGATCCATGATTCACCGGTATAATGAGCGATACTCTTAGCATAACTCCCGTTGATTACACTATTGTCAAATAAAACCTCAGGATAACTTTCTGACCGAACAAGTGTAGGTAAGATCAGTAATAAAAGAAAGTAAAAATATTTTTTCAGCATAAGTCAACATTTTTCACAGGCCTACAATCAAAAACTAAGCCACCAGTACGATTATAACGCAAATGTAACAAAGGAATTCCAATGATATTATCCTCCCTAATTTTAATTTCAGAAAAAATGCGCTAAATTAGCCCTCTGAATATTTTCATAAAATAGATATATGAAAACCACGTTTGATTTTGAAAAGCCAATTGCAGACTTGCAATTGCAAATTGAAAAGGTAACTCAAGTTGCCGAAAAAACTCAAGTTGACATGAGCGCAACCGTTCGTGAGCTTGAAGAAAAGCTTGCTTCTACTGAAAAAGAAATATACGGCAATTTAACAGGCTGGCAGAACGTTCAAATGTCGCGCCATCCGGATCGCCCTCAGACTTATGATTATATAGAAGCTATCTGCGACGAATTTATCGAGTTGCATGGTGATAGAACCGTTAAGGATGATAAAGCGATCGTCGGTGGTATGGCTTCTATTGATGGTAATGCCGTTATGATCATCGGTCATCAAAAAGGTAAAAACACCAAAGAGCGTCAATATCACAATTTTGGAATGGCCAATCCTGAAGGCTACCGAAAGGCATTACGTTTAATGAAAATGGCGGAAAAGTTCAATAAACCTGTGATCACTCTAATTGATACGATGGGTGCTTATCCAGGACTTGAAGCTGAGGAACGCGGACAGGGTGAAGCGATTGCGCGCAACCTCATGGAAATGGCTGTCTTGAAAGTTCCGATCATCTGCGTTGTTATTGGTGAAGGAGCTTCAGGTGGAGCTTTGGGTATTGGTGTTGGAAATAGAGTTTACATGATGGAACATACCTGGTATTCGGTCATATCACCTGAATCTTGTTCTTCCATCCTATGGAGAAGCTGGGATCACAAAGAAAAAGCCGCTGAGGCATTAAAATTGACTTCAGAAGACATGTTGGGCAACGGATTGATTGATGGTATTATCCCTGAACCGCTAGGTGGTGCTCACCAGGATCCTGCGGCAGCAGCGGCTAATCTAAAAAGCCAGTTGCTGAAAGATCTTGCCGAATTGGCGGCTAAAGATAGCGATACATTAGTTACTGAAAGAATTGATAAGTTTAGCAAAATGGGTGTGGTAACTGAATAATGTTATCCATACAACCCCTACAGCATAAAAAAAGTCAGCAATTAGCTGACTTTTTTTATGACCATTCTAGCTTAAAAATACGCTTCCTTGCTCCAAAAAACCTCCGCTATACTAATCCTTCTTATCCCCAAGTGTTTTAAAAGGCCTTTTAAACAAAAAATAATTCAGTAATTTTTAAATAGTTACAATTTTTATCAACAAAAAAGATAAAAAAATTTTGCACAAATAACTTATTTTTCTACCTTTGCATCACTTTCAAAAACAGAAAGGATTCCGTAGCTCAGCTGGTAGAGCAATACACTTTTAATGTATGGGTCCTGGGTTCGAATCCCAGCGGGATCACAGAAAGAAAAGCTAATCGTAAAATTAGCTTTTTTTGTTTAGGAATATCAGGATTTGAAGGAAGTGTCGGTAGGGTTTGATCCAAGGAGGCACAAGGATGGACCAGTCATAACACACAAGCTTGTTCTGTGAAATATTATTCCGGAAGCAATATGACTTCCAAAAATTTCACCATTTCTGCTCCCGCTATAGTATGGACACGTAATTCAATCACTTGCTTGCCCTTTGGCAATGTCACCGTACCCAATTCAAGCTGATGTTCACGCAAACCAACGGAAGAAGACGGATCTATCGTAAAATCAATATTCTTCCCCCCTAAATTCAAGCCCAGGTTCCCTCCTGTACCTACAACATCTTTCACATACCGTATAGCCACCTTGAAGCGTCCGCCATTTAACACATGGGTATCCCATCTTAACCCTTGACTTAACCTAGTCCAACCCGTCACATAATAGCGATTCTTTTTACCGTCCCCAAACTTCATCGGATTCCCGATCTGTTTTGCATAAAAGGTCAGTAGCCGATTTTTATTGACATGATGATCCACATACATTAAAGTAGGATTTATTGGATTAGCTATGCTATCCTTCAATTGCACCACTACGACCAGGTCATCATCCTCAGAAGCAATTTGATCTATAGGAATATGCAGTCCACCTTTGTCGGACCTATATTTTCCGATAGTTTCTCCCGACAATAACGAAACCGAATTAACCTGAGCAATCAATCCGCCGACAATCAGATCATTCCGTTGAGGGCGCTCAAACACGTGTAAATACAGGGTATTTTTACGCTGAGTAATGACTCCCCAGGGCTGACGAGGTAAGCTAGATGGTGCAACATCAATGACACTTTCACTATTCCCCCGCATCCACCGACCTAATCCCTTTAAAATAGCGACATCAGCGCTGTCGATGCTTCCGTCGCCCTTGGGTCCAATATTCATTAGAATATTCCCACCCATGGCTTTAGCCTTGGCTAAGAGTTTGATAAAATGCGCTGCTGGTTTATGGCTCTTGTCAGTCGACGAATAACCGTAGGATTCATTGGTAGTTGGTATGGCCTCCCAATAAGCGCCAGAAGCAACTGGATAATATTCCTCAGGTCGATCTGCCGTATTCAGGTAATCGCCGTAATTCTTTTCCTCGGTACGTGCCAATCGACCATTGACAATAATATTCGGATCAGCTGTTCGAATAGCCTTTAAAATTCGCAGGTTTTCAGACAGCGGCAACTTATGCGGTGTGTCAAACCATAACAAATCCGGATGATAGCGCTGAATAAGTTCCTCAATCTGAGGAATCGCCTTTTGATCTACGTAATGCCGAGCCTTTGTCAACCATTCAGGATGTTTGTCAAACCAATTTGTGCCACCCAACAATTTATCCCCGCCGGGATTACGGTAATCCCAGTCATTACCGGGAGCATCCGGATGCTCCCAGTCAAAAGCATGCGAATAATAGAAGCCAAACAAGAGTCCATGTCTATGGCAGGCAGCTGCTAATTCCGCCAACGGGTCCCTTTTGAATGCCGTGCTTGACAATGAGTAGTCACTTGAAAATGCAGAAGGATACATCGCAAAGCCATCATGGTGCTTAGCCGTAATAATAAAATATTTCATCCCTGCATTTTTTGCCAACAATACCCATTCCTCCGCATTAAACTTTAGGGGATTAAATCGACGTGCTGAATCAAGATACTCACTACGTGGGATTTTCATCACACGCATCAGATGCTCCGCATAGCCCCCGCCCGCCTTCCCTTTCCAAATATTTCCATATTGGGAATAAACGCCCCAATGAACAAACATACCAAATGAGGCGGCCTTCCATTTCTCCAAGCGTTGTTCACGAGTTAATGCGGCACGTTTCCACCAACCGGTTTCTGCTTCAACAATCGCATTTTTATCACGTGTTGTCGCATCATTAAACATATTTGGAGCCTCATTGCCTTCATTTACATTTTTAGTCTGTGCGCTCGAAAAAAAAACGCCCGAAGAAACCATAAAAAGAAAAAAACACTTGATTTTAAACATAACGTTGGTTTTATGAAGACAGCAAATACCACCTGAAAGATTTCAGACGGATACCTTTTCTAAATTTATTGGATTATCGTTCCTTGCGACCTAATGGAAGGAATGCAGGATCAATTTTAACTATAGTCAAAAATACGCTAAAACTACATTTTACAAGTGTACAATTCGTTCCTTTTAGGGGAAATATTGATCCAGGTCCCCAAAATGAAAACCTATTCTTCAATAAGGTGTTTATATAGTCTATACATCTTAAAATAATAAACAGTGATTTGGACAATAGATTGGTCAATGGTCACGAAAAGATCTTTTTCAATATTTTTAATGTAATCAGATACAAGCTATCTGTATTTATTGAATATTTGTCTAAAACTTTAAATTAATATGGAAAAACTAACCGCCAAAGCCAGTATCCAAATTCAGAAACCGATCAACGAAGTTTTTGAGGCTATTGTAGATCCCAATAAAATGAATCATTATTTTATAAAATCTTCGACTGGACGTCTAGAGACAGATAAAACGGTAGAATGGACATTTCCAGAATTTCCCGACAGTTTTCCCGTGACAGGAAAAACCATCAGACCCAATTCATATATCTCTTTCGACTGGAGCGGGGGACTTCCCAATCAACTGGTAGAAATCGCACTATCCACATTCGGAGAAAACGCGACCGTCATAAAGATTACAGAACACGAGATGAACAACGATGCAGATGGAATTTTAATGATGATGCGACAAACAGAGGGTTGGGCCAACTTTTTAGCTTGCATGAAAGCGTATCTAGAATATGATATCAATCTGAGAACTGGGGCTTTCGATTTTATGTTCCAAAAATAGTTCTCTCTAAAAATAGCTGCTCATCGAATTACTTCAAATATAATATATTCAATTGAGATTATCCGAATATCCGTCAAATACATCAACTATACATGGCAAAAAATAAAACGGCATATACCGAAGCATCTGTCCAAGACTTTATAAAAACAGTTGACGACCCACAAAAACAAATCGATAGTGCAACACTGATACAATTAATGGAAACCACAACGGGTGAGCCGGCTAAAATGTACGGACCAACGATCATCGGATTTGGAAACTATCATTATACCTATATAAGTGGGCACGAAGGCTATGCTCCTTTGATCGCATTTAGCCCCCGAAAATCAGCAATCTCCCTTTATGTATTTACCGGTGCCGATGAGCATCGACATTTAGTCGATCAGCTCGGGAAATTTAAAATAGGCAAAGCCTGCATATACATCAAGAAATTAAGCGACATCAATATAGAGATACTCCATCAGCTTATGTCCGAAACGATACAGTTTATTGAAAATAAGTATACGAGAATCAAAGAATAACACAAATTATGACAACGAGCATCGCAACAATAGACGAATATATCAATCAATTTGACGGGGAGAAAAAAGAATATCTGATCAAGGTGAGACAGCTTATCGCTGGCCTAGTCCCTCCCGCTGCAGATGAAACGATCTCCTATCAAATGCCTACTTTCAGATACAAGGGTAATATCATCCATTTTGCGATGAACAAAAACCATTTGGGCCTATATCCAGGACCTGCTGCTATCGAGCACTTCATTACAGAACTCAAAAATTTTAAAACCACAAAAGGGGCAATACAAATCCCTTTGGATCAACCGATTCCAACACAAATAATTACCGATATTGTCAATTTTAATATTGATAAACTTAAAGACAAACAAGGCCCCAATTGGTACCAAAGCCGAGGGAACTGGCAGGAGGCTGAAGAACTCATGCAAGAGATCATCCAGCAAACTTCCTTAAAAAAGGAATTCAAATGGGGGAGCTATATCTATACGCATAAAGGGAAAAATGTTATTGGTTGGGGCGGCTTTAAAAATTTCTTCTCCCTCTGGTTTTATAATGGTGTATTCTTAACCGATCGGGATAAACATCTCATTAGTGCCTCCGAAGGAAAAACGAAAGCATTACGACAATGGCGCTTTGAAGACGTTAAGGATATGAGTGCCGAAAAAATAGCCGCATATATCCAAGAATCCATCCAAACCATTGACGAGGGAAAAGAGCTCAAGCCAACTAAATCTCCAATGAAGGCCCCTGCTGGTCTATTATTGGAAGCACTGCAGACGGATCCGACCTTCGCAGAAAGTTTCCAGGCTTTAACACCAGGAAAACAGAAAGAATACATCGAGTACATCGATGAGGCCAAGCAAGAAAAAACGAAACAATCCCGTATTGAAAAATTAAACCGTTGGTCCTCGCTAAAAAAGGCCTGAACGACAAATACAAATAGGTGAACGCTAAAACAAAAAAAGATGAATAATTCAATTATCCCATCCATTTGGTTCGATCAAAACGCGAAGGAAGCCTTTGATCTTTACGCTGGTACCTTCCCTGGAAGCCATATTAGCAACAGCTCTCCCATCGTTGTTGAAGCTGTCCTAAGCGGTGTGAAATTTATTGGAATAAATGGAGGTCCTACATTCAAACCCAACCCATCCATATCATTTATGGTCATTTGCGAAAGCAAAGAGGAAATTGATCGTATCTGGAATTCACTTGCTGTGGAAGGTAACACCTTAATGCCTTTAAACTCCTACCCTTGGAGCCCTTACTACGGCTGGTTGGCCGACAAGTTTGGGGTAAATTGGCAATTATACCTCGGTAAACTGAGCGATACCAACCAACAGGCAATTGTACCTACGCTAATGTATTGCGGAGAGCAACAAGGAAATTGCGAACAAGCACTAGCATTTTATGCAGAATTATTTCATGATTTTCGAAGCAACGGGATCATGAAATACACAGAAGGTGAGTATACCGGATTAATACAACATACCCAATTTTTAGTCCGGGATTTTACACTCATGGCAATGGATAGCGGAGTTCCACAAAATTTCACTTTTAACGAAGGCATTTCACTCACTATTCTATGTAAAGATCAGCAGGAAATTGATTATTTCTGGAATACGATCACTAAGAAAGGCAAAGAGAGCATGTGTGGCTGGTGCAAAGACGAATTCGGTGTAAGCTGGCAGATCGTACCTGAACAAATTGCAACATTACTAAAGCGACCAGGGGCAAATGAAGCGCTCATGAGAATGAAAAAGATCATTATTCAGGAGCTCATTGGATAATTTCAAAATAAATCTCAAGCTGAGGGGAACAGCTTTTAAAATAGTATTAAGAAAAAAGGGGATGAATAATCCCCTTTTTATGCTTTCACTTGCAAAGCCAGAGCGTATAATTTCATTTGCTTAATCATGGATAGCAAGCCATTTGCCCGAGTTGGTGACAAATGTTCTTTCAGCCCTATTTTATCCACAAAATATAAATCGGCATCAACAATCTCCTTGGCGGTATGTCCAGATAGTACTTTGACCATTAAACTCACCAAGCCTTTTGTGATAATTGCATCGCTATCTGCCGTAAAATACACTTTTCCATCCTTTATTTCCGGAAAAAGCCATACTTTGGACTGACATCCTTTGATGATATATTCATCTGTTTTGTATTGTTCATCAATTAGAGGCACTTCTTTTCCCAGCTGGATGATGTACTCATATTTTTCCATCCAATCCGTAAAGAAAGCAAAATCCTCAATTAATTCATCCTGTATTTCATTAATGGTCATACCTATTTTTTATTAAACCAACATATTGACCGCGCGTTGGATACCGGCGACCAAAATATCTATTTCCTCTTTTGTATTATATACGGCTAAAGAAGCACGAATAGTTCCCGGAATACCGAACCTATCCATGACAGGTTGGGCACAATGATGGCCTGTACGTACAGCGATCCCCAATTTATCCAAGATCACACCAACGTCATAAGGATGCGTGCCATCAATTACAAATGAAATAACGGAACATTTCTGCTCGGCCGTTCCAATAAACCGCATGCCCGGAATTTCAGCCAACTTCTCCGTAGCGTATTGCAACAAATCATGTTCGTAGGCCTCGATATTTTCCAGACCTATTGAATTGATATAATCGATGGCCTCGTTCAAACAGATACCGGCTTCAATATTAGGCGTACCGGCCTCAAATTTAAAAGGTAATTCATTATAGGTCGTTTTTTCAAAAGTAACCTCTTTAATCATATCTCCACCACCTTGATAAGGTGGCATCGCGTTCAATAGCTCTTCTTTGCCATATAACACTCCTACACCTGTAGGACCGTACATTTTATGTCCTGAAAATACCAGAAAATCTACATCCAGTTTTTGAACATCAATCTGTATATGTTGAACAGCCTGCGCAGCATCGACTAAAACAACAGCACCATGCCCATGAGCAATTGAAATCATCTCACGCACAGGATTGATTGTCCCAAGGGAGTTTGAAACATAGGTTACAGCAACTAATTTGGTTTTCTCATTAAACAAATTGCTGTAGGCATCCATATCAAGCTCACCTTTATCATTCATCGGAATGACGCGAATTTTACAGCCCTTTTCATCACAGAGCATCTGCCAAGGCACAATATTGGAATGGTGTTCCATCGCTGAGATAATAATCTCATCACCTTCGTGAATAAAAGCTCTGCCATAACACGTTGCAATCAGATTAATTCCATCTGTTGTTCCTTTGGTGATAATGATTTCCTTATCTTCAGCAGCATGAATGAAAGCCTGAACTTTTTTTCGAGTCACCTCAAAAGCGTCCGTCGATATCTGACTAAGATAATGTACGCCCCGATGCACATTACTATTCATATCTGTATAATAATGTACAATCGAATTTATAACAGAACTCGGCTTCTGTGTTGTCGCGCCATTATCCAAATAAACCAATGGTTTACCATTTACTTCTCTCTTAAGAATCGGAAAATCGGCTCGTATTTTATCTATATTAAATTTTTCCAACGTCGTCTAAATAATTTATACAAAGTTAATAGTATTTTATCGAATACAGGACGGTCAATCTGTTTTTTATGTCATTATCAATGTCGGTTTTCTAAGGTATCCTCAGCCAAAAAAGTAATTTTTGGCATTTTAAACAATTATAATTAGCTTTTATAATTTATTGATGCTATTTAGTACCTTTGTAATGATATGCAAGAATTACCTCTAAATTTACCGGAAGGCTCACGTAAAGAAGTGATGACCTATTTGGAACCGTTCATGCTCAATGAGATGAGCGAATACCTGAAGCCTGTTGAAGAGATGTGGCAACCTGCCGATTTTCTTCCAGATTCTTCTAGGGACACTTTTTTTGAGGAAGTAAAAGAGTTGCAGGAAAGTGCAAAAGAGCTCTCTTATGATTTGGTCGCAGTATTGGTTGGAGACACCATCACCGAAGAGGCCCTTCCAACGTACGAATCGTGGTTGACCATGGTAGAAGACGTTGACAAAAACGAGCAAGGTGGATGGATGAAATGGGTACGCGCTTGGACGGCTGAAGAAAACCGTCACGGTGACCTATTGAACAAATACCTTTATTTGTCGGGTAGAATAGACATGCGCCAATTTGAAATGTCTACACAATATCTTATTCAAGACGGTTTTGATATTGGTACTGGTGCAGACCCTTACCGGAATTTTATTTATACTTCATTTCAGGAATTAGCGACCAACGTTTCCCATCGTCGTGTATCTGGGCTTTCCAAAAAAAGCGGCGATAAACTTTTGGCAAAAATGTGTGGGGTCATCGCATCTGATGAGGCACGTCATGCTAAAGCTTATATGTCTTTTATTTCAAAAGCAATCACCGTAGACCCGAGTGAAGTCATGATTGCATTTGAGGATATGATGCGTAAAAAAATCGTTATGCCGGCCCAGTTCTTAAGAGAAGCCGGTGAGCCCCAAGGAGAGGCATTTGCACATTTCTCGGACGCAGCCCAACGATTGGGAGTATATACTGCTTTGGACTACGTGGATATCTTGAAAGAGCTGAACAGTGAATGGAAAATAGATCAAGTTACTGGCCTGAATGATAAAGGTGAGAAAGCGAGAGATTATCTACTAAAACTACCAGATCGTTTGGCTAGACTGGCTGATCGGATGAAGGTTCCAGAAAAAGATTATAAATTCAAATGGATTTATTAATATAAAAAAAGCTTGATTTAATAATCAAGCTTTTTTTTATATCAATAACTTTAATGTTTCAAAGTTGCGCACTTTACTTTACATTCCCCATCAATTTACGTACAACAGGAGATAAGGCTATAAGCACCACACCAGCAATCAAAGAATATAAGCCCAATTGTTTATAACTCTCCGTATAAGTCACCAGTTTATCCGCCAATGAACTTCCTTCCTTAGCTTCAGCCATACTAGCACCAATCAAGCCTGCTACGTATTGACCGTAAGCACTTGCCAAGAACCACATGCCCATCATGATACCTTGTAATCTTGCTGGAGACAATTTCGTCATAATGGAAAGACCAATTGGTGATAGACAAAGCTCCCCAACGGTAATCACAAGCAGTGCAAGAGTAAAGACATCCAATGAGGTCATACCATCGTGAGCAAATAAACGCGTAGCAAATAGGACATAATAACCTAATCCCAAGAAAACAAAGCCAAGACCAAACTTAATAATGGTATTTGGCTCAAGTTTACGTTTGCCCAGCCAAATCCAAAAAAGACCAAAAAGAGGTGCTAATGCAATAATAAATAATGCTCCACCTGAATTGTTAACGCCATTTGGATCGAGCGTCATAACGCCCAATAAGGAATCATTCAAATGCTTAGCAGCAAAGATGCTTAAGGAACCGCCACTTTGCTCATATATACCCCAAAAAATAATCGAGAAAAGGATAAACACCAGCGCGGCAATTAATTTATTCCGCTCTTCAGCAGTCACTTTAGACATTTCATAAAAAAGATATAACAGCGTCAATGGGCCGATCGTGTACATAAAATAGTCTGTATACTGCGTTTTTGACACCATGATCTGAATAATAGGGATAAAAATCAACGTGGCAATATATACGGCATATTCTACCCATTTCGGTAATGCTTTCGTCTTTACTATGGCCTCAGGATCCCCAGGTTGAAGTCCAATTGGTCCTAAATGCCTTTTGGTAAAGTGAAAATTCACTAAACTAACCAACATGCCTACCGCCGCCAAACCAAAAGCAACATTCCAGCGATGTCCCTCAGAAATAATTGACGTCAGCATATATCCTTTACCGATCGCAACACAGATATATCCGCCTAAGAATGCGCCTAAATTTATTCCCGCATAAAACAAGGAAAAGCCGCCATCACGACGAACATCACCTTTTTTATACAGCTCGCCTACCATCGTCGATATGTTGGGTTTAAAGAAACCCGTACCTATAATGATAAATGATAAACCAAAAAAGAAATATTTATGCGGATCTGCTGCAAGAAATAAGCTTCCTACGATCATCAATAAGCCACCCCAGAATAAAGACTTTCTGAAACCAAGAATTTTGTCTGCAAACAGCCCTCCTATGAATGTAAACGCATATACAAATGCTTGTGTCGCTCCATACTGTAAATTGGCATCCTTTTCAGCAAAGTTTAGCTGTGTGATCATAAAGAACACCAACATCCCGCGCATACCATAGAAACAGAATCTTTCCCACATCTCGGAAAAAAACAAACTCCAGATTTGCTTTGGGTACTTCCCGTCAAAATTTTGAATCTCTTCTAGCGATTCCCTTGTACTAACCTCCATACTAATTTATATTAATCAAAAAAGCTTCTTTCGCAAAAGAAGCTTATATATTTGTTATTTAATTCCGTGCATCAATCGTTTAATCAATGGATTAAACAGCATTACTAACAGGCCTGCTAAGGCAGGAATTGCTGTAAATAAGAAGAAGAAATAACTCAAGGAGTGCTCCTCTTGAATTGTTTCCACTTGTCCGCCCAATACCGCTGCAACCTTCTGTGCAATAGCAATCGCCAAATACCATATTCCAAACATAAATGCGAGCATGCGAGCCGGCACCAATTTGGATACGTAAGAAAGACCTACCGGTGAAATAAATAATTCGCCCAATGTATGGAACAAATAGGTCAGCACCAAAAATACCATCGAGATTTTAGCCCCTTGGCTTATCCCCATAGATCCCAACCCGATAATAAAAAATCCTATCGCAACCAAAATCAAACCAAAGCCATATTTAAAGGCTGCCGATGGGTTATATTTGGACTCCCAAATTTTGGATACCGAGGAGGCAAGTGCAATGATAAAAAATGAGTTTAGGATCGAAAACCAGGAGACTTTAATTTCTGATGCTTCTTTATTGAATTCATTGTACAACATCCAGATTACTGCTCCCCAGATCAACCCAAAACAGATAAACAATACGATATTTGAAATGGCAATTTTGTTCCAGGTTACTTTTGCCAATTTAATCAGAACCCAAGAGATAATCGAAAGCGGTACAATCGTCAATAAACCATTTACCACATTAAAGGTCGTCAATGCAGCACCAGTAAGTGATCTATCAATATTATCTCTCGCCACAAGAACCAACGAAGTTGCCCCCTGCTCAAAGCTCATAAAAAAGAAGACCAAGAAAAACGCTAGCAACACGACCGCAAACATCCGATCCCTTACAACCTTATCATAACGCAAAATCCGTGTCACAATAAGATATATGAAGAGAATTAACGCCACAATGACCATAATATATTGACCTCTAAGAAACGGTGTATCCAAACCAGAAAACACATCAACAATACCATTCTTAGACAAAGGGTCATTGAAAGCATATACGAAACCGATAATAGAAACTATCGCGATCAATACATAATCCCGTATGGTAAATGGATTTCTGGTATCGGTATCCTCAGCGATAACTTTATGTTCCCCAGAGGTAGATTTAGTTAATACACCAAGATTTCCCATGAGCGGTTTTGCGAAAACAAACTGCAGTGTTCCCAAAAGCATAAAGATACCAGCCAAGCCGAATCCCCAATGCCAACCATACGTTTCGGCTATATATCCACATAGCATCATGCCAAAGAAAGCACCAGCATTGACCCCCATGTAGAATATGGTATAAGCTCCATCTTTTTTCTCTGGTAGATCTTTATACATTTCACCTAAGATAGAAGGCATATTGGGTTTGAAAAAACCTGTTCCAATAACTAAACAGATCAAACCCAGAAAAAACATAATGGAAGTATCAAAGGCCATGGCAGCATGTCCAAGCGTCATAATCGCCGAACCGATGATCACAGCTTTCCGTGATCCAATATATTTATCCGCTATAATCCCTCCTAGAATAGGAGTTAAATAGAGCATCATGGCATAGGTTCCATAAAGTGCTCCCGCTTGTTGTGCAGTCCAGGACCATCCCGAGAAAGGACTACCTTGAATAACTGCAGCAGTTAAAAACTGCATTAAGAGTACACGCATCCCGTAGAACGAAAAACGTTCCCACATTTCAGTAAAGAAAAGGACAAAGAGTCCTGAACGCTGTCCCAATACATTTGACTTAAAAAAATCAGTCGACGGGCTATTCGTTATATCCCCGTTTAATCTCCCCATAAATAATCAACCTTTATTTTTTGATAAAATACTTACAAAGAAACAAAAACAAAATCACTTTTGACCAAAATAAAGTTGCATAAACAAAAAAAGGCAACCCATTTGGATTGCCTTTTCGGTAACATTTTTAATATGCCTTATCTTTTGTGCAATTGCTCATAAAGATCAATAACCTTTTTCTGCAATTCAATTACTTCGCCATCGCGTTGTTGTAATTTTTGCGTCAAAGCATTCACCTCGTTTACATACTCTTTATCTTCTTCAGAATCTGAAGTAGATAAAAGTTGAACAACTGTCAAATTGAATAATTTTGAGATTTGATTCAGGCGAGACAAATTCACATCTGTAATCCCTGTTTCAATTTTAGAAAATGCTGGGATTGAGATATCCAATCGTTTTGCAACATCCTCTTGACTCCACCCCTTTTGGTGTCTAAGTAATCTGATTTTTTTTCCTAATGCATTCATCTGGTAGATATTTTAAACAAAAATAATAAATTACAATTTAATTTACATTAAATTATAATTTTTTCTCTAAAAATCTCTAAAAAACCGATCAGCGAGCACAGACAAATTAACCCCATTATAATTATTTAAACTCATAAGAAGTAAATTGTAACCTTTTGATTTGACACCATCTAAAAATGAATAGAGCCCATCCAAACTCACAACAACCTCTAAATCAGGGTTATTAAAATTATTCTTAATATTATTGGGGACACTTTCGATATCTTTATTAAGTTCTTTACAGGAATTTATATTCACGTAGACCACAGAGACATCCGACTCTTTCATTGAGTTTGCATATTGTAACAAAAACGATGAATCTAAACTATCATACGAGTTTAATTCGATAATTGTAACCAATTTCTGATTAGGAAATTGCTCTTTCACGGCGTGAATACTTGACTTCACTTTATCCGCATTACAGGCATAATCCTGATAAACCACAGATCCTTCCGAGCTTGCAACAAACTCCAAATAACGAATCGAAGTATTAAAACTTTTTATGGCCTCAAAGAACTCTTTCTTTTTGATCCCCAACCATTCGCAGATCGTATACGCCCCAGCAATATTAGATAGGTTGTGCTTACCAAACACTTGCAATGGAACGTCGCCATCCGGTGTATTGATGTAAGTCACCCCCTTATTAATTGTATAATCAGGAATCTTATAGCCATGTCTATTGATCTTACAATCTTTTGTATCTTGAAGAACCTTCTGTAACACAACATCTTCCTTATTATAAATTAAGGTACCTTTAGGCGGAATTGAGTCAATAAAATCTTCAAATTGTTTAATATATTCCTCTTGAGATATTTTCGAGTTAAACTCATTCCATACAATACCCGAAATTAACGCTATATTCGGTTTATAATACAAAAATTTGGACTTCGGATCAATCTTAGATGAAACATATTCATCTCCTTCGATAATAATAATCTTATTATGCTTAGTAATATCGACCAACTTATCAAAGCCTCTTAATTGAGCTCCTACCAAATAGTCAAATTCTTTTCCTAGAAATCGCATAACATGCATCACCATGCTCGTTATGGTTGTCTTACCGTAACTTCCAGCGATAACCACCCGGATTTTATCCTGCGAAAGCTCTTGTATAAATTCTGGAAAAGAATAAATTTTAAGACCTAATTCCTGGGCCCGCTTTAATTCAGGATTATCTGCCTGGGCATGAGCGCCCAAGATCACAGCATCAATATCCTCCGTCACTTTTTCTTCAAACCACCCCAATTGATTAGGAAGCAATCCTGCTTCAATCAAATGAGAACGGGAGGGCTCTACGATCTGATCGTCAGAACCGGTCACTTGATGCCCTTGTTTTGCCAATGAAATAGCAAGGTTATGCATCACACTACCACCTATTGCTATAAAATGAATCCGCATAGCTAAATTATCGCTTCACAAACTTGGCTGCACACCAATTATTTAAAACTTTATTGGAGATAAACTCAAAACCCAATGTGGTCGCCGCATCGCTTAAGATTGCTAAATCTTCCTGCTCATAGAAACCACTTAGGTACAGCTCACCCCCTGTACGAATGCTCAAGGCATACTGAGGTAATTGTTCTAAAAGAATGTTACGGTTAATATTTGCCAAAATCACATCAAAGACCCGACCGGCCAAAACTTCGTAAGATCCACAGAGCGCTTCGATATGCTCAACATGATTGAGTGCCCTATTTTCGATTACACTTTCAACACATATCTCATCATAATCCACAGCCAATACAGCTTTCGCGCCTTTTTTTGATGCTAAAATGGCCAGTATCCCTGTACCGCAGCCCATGTCCAAAACCTGCTTGCCCATAAAATCATTCTCCAAAATATACTGAAGCATCATCGAAGTTGTTTGATGATGGCCGGTGCCAAAAGACATCTTCGGATCTATAATGATTTCATAGGGAAACTCAGGTTTGGCCTCATGAAAAGTTGCACGCACATAGCATTGCCCTCCTACCTCTATTGGGTTGAAATTGCTTTCCCACAATTTATTCCAATTCTGATTTTCTATTTCCTGTATCTTATAATCGACCTCCAGGCCTTCATAAGGTTGAAGCATCAGTGTTTCTAATGCTTGCAAGTCAAGATTTGCAGCTGAAATATAAGCTGCAAATCCAGATTCGGTATCCTCAAAAGTATCAAAGCCAATATCAGCCAAATCAGATATCAACAAATCCTTCTGCCATTCTTCACCTGATCGCATTTGAAAGATAACCTCTACGTATTTCATTTCTAAAAATTAGCCGTTAAATACTTTAGCGATATCAATAAAATCTCTCGATTTTAAAGAAGCACCTCCAATCAAACCACCATCGATGTCGGCTTGAGCAAACAAATCTTTTGCATTACCTGGATTACAAGACCCTCCATATAGAATACTTGTATTATCAGCAATCTCCTGACCATATTGATCAGCTAACACCTCACGAATAAATTTATGAACCTCCTGTGCTTGCTCAGGGCTAGCTGTCAAGCCAGTACCAATTGCCCAAACTGGTTCATATGCCAACACCACAGCTGCAAAAGCTTCTTTAGACAAGTGGAACAATCCATCTGTCAATTGTGTTTTGATCACATCAAAGAAAGCTCCAGATTCGCGTTCCTCTCTTGTTTCTCCAATACAGAATATTGGGGTTAAATCATGCTTTAATGCAATATCCACTTTAGATGCCAACAATGCATCAGTTTCACCAAAATAAGCACGTCTTTCAGAGTGACCTAAAATAACATGTGAAGCACCTACTGATTTTACTTGTGAAGCCGAAATCTCACCTGTATAAGCACCCGACTCCGCTTGGTGAATATTCTGAGCACCAATATTTACATTCGCGACATTTTTAGACAGTTGCCCAAGACTTGACAAATGAATAAATGGACTACAAACAACCAATTCCTGGTTTCCAATCACTTCATCTTTGGCCATATTGATAATTTCAGAAAACAAGCTCAATCCTGATTGATAGTCTAAATTCATTTTCCAATTACCAGCTACGATTTTTTTACGCATGATTTTACGATTTAATTATATTTTTTGTTAAGTTGATTCAATTTATCTTTAATCTGCTCCGTGAGCTCTTCCCCTTTTGATGCATACAGCGTCTCCAGATATGCCATAAACTTATCAAATTCATAAGTCTGAGCACCTCCGTCAAACACCCAAGCAAATGACGGTACAAATTTAGCATAAAAACTTGTATCTGCTAGCATGCTTGCAATTCCAATTACTGTTCCTGTATTTAAAGCCGAATTGATGCCAAGGCGAGTATAGTCTCCAATAAAGGCACCGCATTTTAAAAGACCTGTATCCCGAACACTATCTAATGCATAATCGTAAATTGAAACAGTCTTTAAGTTATTCTTCAAATTGGAATTAGAGGTACCAGCTCCTAAATTACACCAATCTCCTATTACCGAGCACCCTAGATAACCATGATGCCCCTTGGCCGAAAAATCACCAATGACCGAATTCCCGATCTCTCCCCCAATAACACTCTGCTTCCCTACCGAAACATTCCCATAAATCGTAGCGCCCATTTTTACAACGGCTCCTTTACCAAGATATAATGGACCACGCAAATGCGCGCCCTCCATAATTGTAACATCTTCATCGATATATATGGGACCTTGTAGGGTATTGAGCGTAGCACATTCCATGCTAACGCGATCAGCTACATAAAGATCATTACCCAACAATTGATTTGTTCCAGATATACTGGACGACTGAACACTTTGTACCAGATGATTGAAATCATGTGTTATTTCAGTTCCTGTGAGCAAAAACAGATCTTCTATCCCTTTTAATAGATCAACAGATATATCAACCTCTTGCACACGATAAGAGTCCTTATGCGTATAACAACAAGCTAAAACGTATCCGTCCTGTACAAGGACCTCTCCGACACGCAATCGTTGTAGAAGCTGCAATAAGGCTACTGTCGGAACAACGTTCTCTGACACCCATATAAGCCCCTCCCTATCCGCATCGTTGGCAACATAGTGTACATCAAATTTTAAAGCTAATTTTGCCCATTTCTCCCGTAAAGTCAGTATACCAACCCGAAGGTCCAAACAAGATTTCACGAAAGTAAATGGATAAAGACTCTTTCTATCAAAAGTAGTTAATGGGGAGCTAAGCTTATCCAACAATTGGATCGAATCAAAGCAATCTGTAAAGAAGATTTTCACAAATTAAAAATAACAAAAAAAACCCGACAAATTATATTTATCGAGTTCTTAATATTGTAATATACAGATCTGCTACAATTATTTTTTGTTGTAACGGTTACGGAATTTGTCGATACGACCAGCAGTATCAACCAATTTCATTTTACCTGTATAGAAAGGGTGTGATGTATGAGAAATCTCTAATTTTACAACTGGATACTCATTTCCGTCTTCCCATGTAATAGTCTCTTTTGTATCAACACAAGATTTTGTAATAAAAGCATAGTCATTTGACATATCTTTAAATACAACTAATCTGTAATTTGAAGGATGCAAATCTTTTTTCATTATTATTATGATTACGTATATTCAATTATTGAGGTGCAAAGATAACTTATAAAAATGTAACTTACAACAATTACGAAGAATAATTAGTTGAAATTTTCCACATTTTGGTTAACAGCACTTATCAAGGGCACAAATGTAACAATCTTTATCCTAACCAAAGAATAATTTTGTTTATCGACTTTTTTACCTAACTTAACTTACTACAATTAAATCACTTACATAATTATGAGCAAATTAGATGAAAAAATTGCTGCATATGTTGCAGAATCAAAAAAGCTAGGCTTATCATTAGATGAAGCATTTATTGCAAAAGTAACAAAAGGAATAGGACCTTCCATTTACAATGCAGACTCTGAAACCATTGCTGCATCAGATCCCGAAGAACTTAACCGTGTCAAACAAAACTTTTTGATCAAAAAATTAGGCCTAAAAGATGGCCCTGATTTAGACAAGGCACTAGAGGAAGTGATTACCGCTATTGGCAAATCCAATAAAAATAAATACCGTGTATTAGTATATGCTTTATTGGCAAAGAAATTCAAAAAAGAATCTGTTTACCAATAAGCATCACCTTTTTTCACTCAACTCCTAACCAAAGACCATTTCTCCAAAAAACTCAGGGAGATGGAAATTAGGAGTTGGGTTTTCTATTTTATTCCAAGATATAAAATGTGGTTGTTTGAGATGATCACCACATTTGTAAAAATTCCCATGTATCCGTTTACCTTTCAGGTCTACAACATCGTCAAACTGAAATACAGCAAGTGGAATGACCTCAATCATACTCCATCGCTTATCGGAACCATTACGCTCAATTAAAGAGTAAGTACGCACCTGTTCTATTGTTGTACTATCCAATCGATTTCTATTTGCCTTTTCGGCCGGACCATAACCGATCAAGCCTGTTCCAATTAGATTAAATTCCAGGTTATAATAATGTTCGCGTCCATCAAAAGAAATAAAGAACTCCACACAGCTATCTTCCCATACATTTTGATTTGTTTCGGAATAATTACCCCGAAGTTGTTCTTCGACGACATCATATTGCAACACAAGATACTCCTGGGTATAGCCAATCTTAAATTGTACCTCAGGTTTATACGGGAAAGATTCGCTCCAGTTATTAAACTCCAGCGAATGCGATTCAAAATTGCTCAAGAGCTTCGACAAAGTATGATAATCAAGTGTATTGGCCAGCTCCGCTGCGATAGGCAAAATGGTTAGTTTTTTCATTCGAATATTTTTTTACAGAAAAAAGAAGCTTCATCTACGCGATGGAAGCTTCTCAATATGATTAAAGGTATAAAATTGTTAAATGCAATCAAAAACTACCTTCCGCATAAATGCTTCATTCTTTTCCATCTCTTCAACCAATTTCAATTGCGTATTTGTACGCACCAGATTATGGTCATCATATTTAGTTTTGTAGTAATGATCTCCTTCCAAATAGTCCGTTAAGAAACGTACTCCTTGCATATAGGGCAATAAGAAGGCCCCATCGACTAATGTTTCTTTCTCTAAAGTTGTCAAGAAGTCATTAGCTTCCTCCAAATAACCTTCGGCATAGGCCTTATATAAGGCAAGATTTAGCAGAATTTTCGAAACATCCATCTCATCTTCGGCAACAGGGTTAATAATCGTCCGAATCGCATCTCCAAAATCGTATGCCACATAGCCTGGCATAACTGTATCCAAATCGATCACACATTGCATCTTATCGTGGCGATCTAAGAGCACATTATTAAACTTGGTATCATTATGTGTAATGCGCAGTGGAAGTTCCCCCTTGTTACCAAGTTCAAGAATGGTTTTCATTCGATCTTCACGACTAAAGATAAAATCCAATTTGTCCTTTACCGACGCTACACGTTGGCACACATCTTTAGCGATTGCTTTTCGAAGATTTTCAAGTCTAAACTCTATATTATGAAAGTTGGGAAGTACTTCAACGATCAACGAAGCATCTAAATCCGACAGCTGTTTTTGAAACAACCCAAAAGCACGGCCACCTTCGGCTGCTTGGACTTCAGTCTCTACAATATCATAGCTTTTCGTATCCTCTATGAGAATAAACATGCGCCAATAATTATCCTGACTATCTTTTATATATAATTCCCCACCTTTTGTAGGAACAATTGTCAATACATGATCGCTGATTCTTTTTCCTTCAGCGACTTTAACTTTTTTGCTAAGATGCTTGGTGACAATCTCAATATTATGCATTAATCCATCCACGTTCGGAAAAACATGGTGATTAATACGTTGTAATAAATGCGATATACCGCTATCTACAGTAGTAACTACACGATAGGTATCATTGATATGACCAGAACCAAACGGTTGCACTGAAATGATATCTCCTTCTAATGTGAATTGTTTTGCTGCGCTCTCTACTACTAATTGGTTAAAATCAGACATTAAACTATGTTTTTTAAATCATCAATGTGCTTGCAATATCACAAATTGAATTAATAAATGATAATTTTTATTTCAATCAAACGTTTGCATGAAATTTAATAAAATTAAGCAAACGTTTGCACTTTCATTTATCCCAAATGAAATAATATATTTGTTAATAGTACCCAGTCTCAAAGACTGTTTTCAAACAAGTAAATAACTAATATACAAACTCCTTATATCTCAAAACAATGGATAGAAGAAATTTCATAAAATCGACTGCCATCACTACAGCTGGAATCGGTGTCCTTTCAAGTACAGAATTATTTGCTCAAACAAATGGCAAGATAAAAATCGGTTTTATTGGTGTGGGTCTTAGAGGACGTAATCACGTTCAAATTGCCCTAAACAGAGATGATTTAGAAATTGTGGCTGTCTGTGACACCCAAGAAGAATCTCTAGCACAATGCCGTAAACAATTCAACGCAAAAGGCACCAAACTTCCAAAAGAATATACTGGTGGCGTTGATGCTTACAAAAAGATGTTAAGCAATGAAAAATTAGATGCTGTCATTATTGCAACACCTTGGCAATTCCACAAAAACCAAGCTATTGACGCAATGAAAGCTGGACTATACGTAGGTTGCGAGGTTATAGCAGGTCTAACGCTACAAGATCACTGGGATATTGTGAAAGTATCCGAAGAAACCGGAAAGCCTTACATGACCCTAGAAAATGTGGCATTCCGTCGTGACGTACTTGCTGTATTGAATATGCACAGACAAGGACTATTTGGTGAATTGTTGCACCTGGAAGGCGGTTATCAACACGATTTACGCGAAGTATTATTCAATGACGGAAAAGCGTATTATGGCCATGGCGTTGAATATGGCCCGAAAGCGATTTCTGAGGCACAATGGCGTACACAGTTCAATATCGATCAAGATGGTGATCTATATCCTACCCACGGTTTAGGTCCAATTATGCAATTTGCAGATATCAACAAGGGTAACAGATTCACCCATATCACTTCGTACTCAAGTAAAGCCCGTGGATTGGCAGCCTATGTCAATAAAGTTTCCCCAGGACACCCCAACGGTAAGATCAATTACAAAAATGGTGATATCACACAAACGATGTTACAATGTGCAAATGGAGAAACCATGTTATTAACGCATGATACACACTTGCCAAGACCTTACTCTATCGGCTTCCGCGTACAAGGAACAGATGGTATTTGGATGGATGTTGCAAAAGGTATTCACATCGAGGGTAAATCCAAACCACACACGTGGGATTCTGCAGATGAATGGGTAAAGAAATACGATCACCCAATCTGGCAAAAATATGAAGCGGTAGCAAATGGTTCTGGTCATGGTGGCATGGACTGGTTTGTATTCAATGCGTTCATTCAGGCAGTAAAACAAAAGGTACAGACGCCAATTGACGTATATGATTCAGTAACCATGAGTGCTGTATTCCCATTATCTACCGAGTCTATTGCAAAAGGAAATAAAACGTTGGAATTCCCTGATTTCACAAAAGGAAAATGGAAAACCAAGAAAAATACTTTTATGTTAGATGACAGTGGAATGTAATTGAAAAAACATTCTCATTATTATAAAAGCCGTATTGAAAGATATACGGCTTTTTTTATGGATGCTTGACATAATCATAATAATCCTACTTTTTAGCTGGTCTTTTCCGTAAATTAGCACTAGCAAACAACTTTTTCAACTCATTATGCTTACCGAAGCAATTATTATTTTAGTCCTGATTATTCTAAACGGAATACTATCGGCATCAGAAATATCCATCGTATCCAGCAGAAAGGCAAGGCTACAGGCTGAAAGCGATAAAAACAATGCGGCAGCCAAAATAGCGCTAAACCTAAAAGAATCGCCCAACAACTTTCTATCCACTGTACAAATAGGCATTACCCTTATCGGCATTCTAACCGGTTTTTTTTCTGGTGGTAGTATTTCCACATATCTAGTCGGCATATTTAATAAATCCAGTATTATAGCCCCCTATAGCGAACAGCTCGCTGTAATCATTGTCGTCTTTATCATCACCTACTTTTCGTTGGTGCTTGGTGAATTAGTCCCCAAACGTATCGGTATGGCTATTCCGGAGAAGTATGCCATGCTAATCGCTTACCCGATGAACCTGCTCAGCAAAATCGTACGACCATTTGTATGGCTACTCAGTATGTCGACAGAGTTTATTGTCAAAATACTCAATATCAAGAGTAGCGGCAATAGTGTCACGGAAGAAGAAATTAAGGCGCTAGTAGACGAAGGTGTCGACAGTGGTGTCATCGAAGGTATTGAGCACGATATCGTCGATCGTCTATTGAGTTTAGGGGACAAAAAGGCGGTCAACCTAATGACTCACCGCAAAAACATTGTTTTTTTGGATCTGGAAGATTCTTTTGAAGAAAACAGAAAGATCATACTGGACAACAATCATTCCATCTACCCGGTCTGTGAAGGTGGACTCGACAATATTAAAGGTGTTGTTCATGTAAAGTCCTTACTACGACAATGCCTCCAAAACGAACCATTTGATCTAAGAACGCTCATGTTACCCATCAAATTTGTGAACGAATTTAGCTCATCTTATAGCATCATGAATACCCTGCGCACCTCCAGTATACATCAGGCGGTTGTCATTGATGAATATGGTTCGCCACAGGGAATTATTACGTTACGGGATATCGTTGGCGATTTGGTAGGTAACATCACAGAAAGCGACCTAAGTGCCCGACCGACAATACGTCAATTGGAAAACGGCGATTATGTTGTCGACGGACAATATCAGATCGAGGACCTTTTGGATGAATTTGAAATCGGTCTTTCTGAGGAAGACGAAGATGAGATCAACAATGTAACTACTGTAGGAGGCCTAGTGTTCCTAAGATTAGATCACGTGCCCGAAGAAGGCGAACGTGTCCGATTTAAAAATCTAGTTTTCGAAGTGCTTGATATGGATGGCCACCGCATCGATAAACTACTTTTGAAAGTGGAGGAATAAAAGAATATAAAAAGCGGTTGGTTGATCGATATACTGATCAGCCAACCGCTTTTATATGCTCACCTTCTACAACAATTTAGTTGATGCCGTGCATCATTTTTTTCAATAAGGGGTTAAAGATGATCAACAACAATGCAGTAACTCCCGGAACTATTGCAAATATCATAAAGAAGTAAGACATCGAATGTTCTTCTGTAATGCGATCAATGTATGACCCTAAAAATCCACCGATAAAATTGGCAATAGCCGAAGCACAGAACCAACAACCGAAAAGAAGTCCCAAAAATTTCTTTGGAGAAAGCTTACTGACATAAGACAAACCAACAGGTGACAAACAAAGCTCTCCTGCAGAATGGAAAAAATAGGCGATTACAAGCCAAATCATACTGACAGAGGCTGTCTTGGCACCTTGGGGAATTTCACTCGCCCCATAAGCCAATGCTGCAAATCCGATACCTACTAATATTAAGCCCAATGCAAACTTAACAGGACCAGACGGATTCCATATTTTTTCCCAGAATTTACTAAATGACGATGCCAGTGAAATGATAAAAAATGCATTCAAAATCTGAAACCATGAAGCGCCGACTTCTGATCCAGTTATTCCTATTTCTCTAAAGACTTTCCAAAGTCCCAAACACCAAATTATACCAAACGAAATACCAGTAAATAAAATCGTTAATGGATATTGTTTATATATCTTTCTAGCCAATGCTGTTAAAACAATTGTGACTATAACAATAGGCACAATGGTCAAAATAGTATCAATCCATTTAAAGGTCACCGCCGAACTTCCAGACAGAACCCTTTGCGTATAGTCCTTGGCAAAGATTGACATCGATCCTCCTGCCTGTTCAAAAGACAGAAAGAAAACTACACTAGCCAACATGAATATGGTGACGACGATCAATCTATCTCGGACAACATGTGCTGGAATGACCTCTTCCTCTTCTTCGTGATTCTTGATCTTTTTTTCATGGTAAGCCTGAAGTGCTTTAGGAGAATCTCCGATGATACCAAATATCTTTTGTCCAAAATAGAATTGCAACATACCAAAGAACATAAACACTCCAGCAAGTCCGAATCCATAATGCCAACCGATCTTCTCACCAATGTAACCACATAATAGCATTCCTAAAAATGATCCGGCATTGATTCCCATATAAAATATGGTATAACCAGCGTCCTTTTTAGGACTTTGATCTGGGTAGAGATTTCCCACCATGGAAGAAATATTAGGTTTAAACATCCCGTTTCCTAGGATCATTAAGACAAGACCTAGATAAAAGAAATTTGAATTTACGCCCTCAAATGCCATAGACAAATGCCCCAAGGTCATGACCAAAGCACCGATCAAAATTGCCTTTTTAAAACCGGTTAGCTTATCCGCTATCATTCCACCGATCAATGGTGTCAAATAGACGAAACCAGTATACAAACCGTAAAGTTTCATGGCCCGTTCATTACTCCATTCCCATCCTCCATCAGAAATGGAACTTATTAAAAATAAGGTCAACAATGCCCGCATACCGTAGTAGCTAAACCGCTCCCACATCTCTGTAAAGAATAGCACAAATAATCCGGCAGGATGTCCATTTACCATCTTGTCATCGATCCCCTGCTTAGCAAGATGCGCTACAAGAACTTGATCTTTTTCTTGATTCATATAATTTCAATAATTGTTTTATAACTCAGGTTTTGTTTTTATTTTGATAAAAATCGCTTGAAGATACACTATTTTTCTATGAATTAATCAATTCCATGCATCATCTTTTTTATTTTTTTGTTGCCTAGAATAAGAAATACAGCAGCCACCATAGGGATCACTGTAAACACTGCAAAGAAGTAAGACATCGAATGAGATTCAGTAATCTTATCAATATACGACCCAATAAAGCCCCCTATAAAATTAGCTATGGCATTGGCACAAAACCAAAAACCAAACAATAACCCCAGGAATTTTTTGGGCGATAGTTTACTGACATAAGAAAGTCCAACCGGACCAATACACAATTCGCCCACTGTATGAAAAAAGTATGCCAATACCAGCCATATCATACTAACAGAGGCCGTCCTTGCACCGGTAGGAATCTCGGAGCTTCCAATAGATAGTGCCGCAAAACCAACTCCAACCAGTGTCAGTCCCATTGCAAACTTAATTGGACCAGAAGGATTCCATACTTTCTCCCAGATCTTACTAAATGATGTAGCCAGCGTAATGATAAAGAAAGAATTTAACATCGGAAACCAGGATACAGTAACTTCCGAATTCATACCATAATATTCCCGATAAACCTTCCAAAGACACAAGGACCAGATGATCACAAAAGAAATGCTCGAAAAAAGTATAATCATCGGGTATTTGCGTATGATTTTCTTCGCTAAAACAAACAATACTCCAGTAATTACCACAATCGGCAAAACCGTCAATGCAGCGTCGAACCATTTAAATAAAACCGCCATGTCACCACTCAATACCCGCTGTGTATAATTTTTTGCAAAGATCGTCATCGAGCCACCCGCTTGTTCAAAAGCTAAATGGAAGACAATACTTGACAACATAAAAATGGCTATTACAAGCAAACGATCACGCACAATATGTTGCGGATTTTCTTCTTGACCCGCTGCAATTTCGGTTAGCTCTTCTTGTTTCTCGGGTGTATTTCCAATCTTTCCGAAGATGGGCTGCGCAAAATAAAATTGCAACATTCCCAAAAACATAAATATTCCGGCAAGCCCAAAACCATAATGCCAGCCGATCTTCTCACCAATATAGCCGCATAGCATCATACCCAAAAATGCCCCTCCATTGATACCCATATAAAAAATGGTATACCCCGCATCCTTTTTACCGCCTTTATCTGGATATAATTTTCCTACCATCGAAGAAATATTGGGTTTGAACAGACCATTTCCCAAAACAATCAGCACCAACCCTGCCAAAAAAAAGCTTTTATTAAATCCCTCTAAAGCCATAGCGATATGCCCGAGAGTCATAATTATAGCCCCCACCATAATGGATTTTTTATATCCTGTAAGACGGTCGGCTATAATCCCGCCGAACAAGGGCGTTAAAAACACCATCCCCGTGTACAAACCGTAAAGCTTCATCGCTTCGGAGTTGGTCCAGCCCCATCCTTGTTGGGCGATGGTAGAAACTAGAAAATTCACCAACAGCGCCCGCATACCATAGTAGCTAAAACGCTCCCACATCTCTGTGAAGAATAATACGAACAAGCCGGCTGGATGCCCTTGTACCAATACATGTTCCGCCCCTACTTTTTGCAAATGGGTTTCAAGAACAGCATTTTTTTCAAAATTCATGTTTTTTTTAATCGTTATTTTTCAAAATAAGGTAGTGCGATTTCCATTTATAAGTATACCATCAGTAAATGGAAAAATCCGATGGTCCTCTACACCAAGAAAGTAGTTATTCACTCATCTTCATATACTCAAGCAAGATAGTGAAGATTTTAATAGGTTTCTAACAAATGGACTTCAGTTTTTTTAGTTGTTGCATCCGAGCAACACATCAATTAAAACCTATTTAACTATTCGAGTTCTTTCCATTGACAGAAAAGAACTCGAATAGTTAAATTTTAAATCAAAGGACGCAAACGTTCCAATAATTTTTTAGTAGCAAAAATACCCTCTTCCTCACTCAACTTACTTCCCTCATATTCAATCCCCACATAACCTTTGAATTTTGCTTTTTTAACGATCTTCAACATACGCTCATAGTCAATTTGCGTTTCATTACCATTGGCATCAAAATCATGTGTTTTGGCACTCACACCATGCGCATAAGGCATTAAATCCGTTACACCTTGGTAACGATCATACTCATAGAAATTACCAAGATCGGGTAAACTTCCACAATATTTACTACCCACTGCTTTTAATGTATTGGCCAACCAGTCACCATGAGAAGAGATACCACCATGGTTTTCTACAATTATGCTAATGCCCGCTTTTTTACCGATATCAGATAGTGTTGTTAAACTTTCAACAACACGCTTACTCACTTCCTCAGGCGTTCCTTTTCCAGCCGCATTGACACGAATGGCATGACAACCTAAGAAATTAGCTGCAGAAATCCACTTATAATGGTTTTGCACAGCTTGTTTTCTCTTTGTTTCATCTTCGTCACCGAGATTTCCTTCACCATCAATCATAATGAGTACATTACGTACACCATTATCTTTCGCGCGCATATTTAGCTCAGTAAGGTAATTATTATCATTAGCCTTATCCTTAAAAAACTGATTCACATATTCCACCCCATAGATACCGTATTTTTTGGCAGCCAATACTGGAAAATCCAAATTGTTCAAATCTCCCTTAAACAAGGATTTATGCAATGACCATTCAGCCAAGGAAATGTCAAACCAATCTTTCTTTGCTGCCGCAAAACTCTCCAATGAGGGAGCTAATGCTATACCAGCAGATGCTAGCGCAAGGTTTTTAAGAAAATCTCTTCTTGAATTCATGTGTTTAGATTTAATGTGTTATTTAAATATTTCCCCAGCCAGTGGTCAACACATCAACGAGGTGCATCGTCTGAATGGGTAATTTATGTTTATCGATATAAGATTGAAGCTGTAGCAAACAAGATGAATCAGTGGAAATAATATAATCCGCATTCAGATCAAGTGCATTGCGCACTTTTTGCTCAGCCATTGCTGCGGATATTCCTTCGAATTTAACGGCAAAACTTCCCCCAAACCCACAACATGTCTCGCTATCTTTCACCTCCACCATCTCCAAACCTAAGACCTTACTCAATAATTTCCGTGGTTCCTCTTTAATTTTGCACTCTCGCAAAGCCGAGCAAGAATCATGGTATACCGCAACACCCTCCAATTCAGCTCCAAAATACTCTTTTTTTAGCACGTTTACTAAAAAATCAGAGATTTCCATCACCTGTTGTTGTATTTTATGACATTGATGGGAATCTGCCGAATTTGCGAATAAATCATTATAAGCATGTCGTACCATACCAGTACAGGACGCCGAAGGAGAAATAATCACATGATCTCCCGAGAAGTCACCTAAAAACTTCCGTCCGACCTGTTTCGCATCATCCCAAAATCCAGCATTATAGGCCGGCTGGCCACAGCATGTCTGCTCAGGATTATAGACGACCTCGCAACCGACTTTTTCTAATAAACGAACCGTATTAAAAGCGGTTTCAGGGTAAAGCTGATCTATAAAACAAGGAACAAAAAGTTCTACTTTCATATGCAATTCAATCAATAAAATTAAGATTTATTGGATACTAATATCCGGACCAAAAGTAACAATCCAATTACAAAAAATAAAGAAAGAACCAATGCCGAATATCGAATATTATGTGTTACCTGTTCTATAAACCCGAATGAGAATAATCCAATGACAATAGCAACTTTTTCTGTAACGTCATAAAAAGAGAAGAAAGCCGTCGTATCTTTAATATCCGTCGGAATTAACTTAGAATAGGTTGAACGTGATAAGGACTGAATCCCGCCCATAACTAAACCGACCAGTGCAGCAATTATATAAAACTGAAGTGGAGTAGATAAATAAAATGCTGCAATACAGATGCCGATCCAGATCATCACCACAACGATCAACACCTTAATATTTCCAAAAAGCGTAGATAAATAAGACATTAAAAATGCACCTAAGATAGCCACGAGCTGGATGAGAAGAATTGTCGCAATCAACCTTTCTGCGCCTAAATGCAAAATTTTCTCTCCAAAAGAAGAGGCTACAATCATCAAGGTCTGAACACCAATTGCATAAAAGAAAAAAGCCGGCAAAAACTGTTTTATTTCTGGAATACCTTTGATCTTTTGGATAACATGGCCGAATTCATCCCGTACATTCTGTACAAAACTCTTACCGGTGTTATTCTCGGTCGCATCAATTTTAGGCAGGTATTTAAAAGGGATCATTGAAAACCCAAGCCACCACAATCCGACCATTAGAAACGATATGCGAGCCGGTAGTGAAGCATCTGTAATACCAAACCATTCAGGTTTAAGCACCACTATAAAACAAAGAATCTGTAAAGTGACACAGCCAATATATCCATAAGCAAAACCTTGCGCACTCACCTTATCTTGTTGATCAACAGTTGCCAAAAGCGGTAAATAAGAATTGTTAAACAAAACACCACCAATATAGCCCATCGCCGCAAGAACAAAACATATGATACCAATTTCCAAGGTTTCAAGCTTGAAGAAAAATAAGCACATACATGCAACCGCTCCAACATAGGTAAAGAATTTCATAATCTGTTTCTTTTTCCCCTTTGCATCAGCGTAGGAAGAAATAAAAGGCAAAGAAAAAGACATCAGCAAATAGGCAAAGGCCAAAGAAAAATTGGAAAGTGCGGTATTGACGACTTCAATCCCAAAGAAACGAACAACATCACCATGCTCTTTTGTCGTCGTAATTGCGGTATAGTAAACAGGGAATATCGTGGAAGTAATAACAAGGTTGTAAGCAGAATTGGCCCAATCGAACATGGCCCAAGAACGAATCAATTTTTTATTGTTTTTTACAATTGCTTCCATTTAAATTGGCTTAATAAGTTTGACGAATATAAGTAATTATTTTAGCCATTTCTTTACGAATTACACTTGCTCGATCATCTATATAATTATTGTTCATAAAAGAAAATGCCAAGCGCCTTCCTGTCCGCGTAATCAGATAACCGCTCTGATTATAGACAGATGTAATCGTTCCCGTTTTAGCAAAAACAAACGGTTCACCGAGATCTTTGCTATAGGTACGTTTTAGGGTGCCATCGACACCTCCAGCCGGAAAAAGACGGAAACGCTCTTGCTCATCCGGCAACTTATTTTTCAAGAGGACCAATAGATCTACATTATTCTGCGGAGTCACCTTGTTATAGGACGACAGACCCGATCCATCAAATAAGGCGACCTCAGCTGAAAAGTATTTATAAACGTTATTCTTCATCCAGTCCCGTACCAAGTAAGTATCAAATTGACTGAATTGTTTCCACGAACACATCATCAAAAACTGTTCAGCAATAAAATTATCACTTGGCAACATCATTTCACGGATTAAATTTTTGGTACTGCCGGAATAGAGTATCTTGGTATTGCTTGGTTTTTGGTAAGATAGTAAGGTGACGGATTTACCTAGACTGTCCGCCAATAATTTAATAAATAAGCTATCAGAATAGATAAATGGAACTTCATTGACATAACCGCTCGGAACGGGACGTTTGGACATCCAAAAGGAATTTGCATGAAATGAGCGGGAAAGTTCAAAATCACCGACCTTAGGTTCCGGCAAAAAATCCAGTGAATTTTGAAAACTTGCTGGAGAGGTCGATAGATAATTATAACCTTTTTGTCGAAAAGTGACCACATTGCCATAAATAGGAAATGTACTGATTTCAGGTTGATAGTAAGCCTCAAAATCTTCCATAGCCCAACCATGCGCAAAGAACTTATTCTTCATTGTTCCTGGCACGACAAAAATGCGTTTATTCGTATTTTTCAAAAAGTTGTATACTACCCGGGTATCTAAACGATTATGCAGAAAGGTCGGATCACCAGTCCCCCAGATAAGCAACGAGTCTCCGCGTTCCACATACTCCAAACCAGGTATTGAATCGCCCAACAGTGCCAGTGCAGCATAGGTGGTATACATTTTCGTATTGGAAGCCGGCGTAAAATGCTTATTGCCGTTTATATCCATGACATATTTATTGGCATTGAGGTCGTATAAAGAAAAACCAACAAAATGATCATTTAATATTTTAGATTCTTGAAATAGCTGATAAACATCCTCAAAGCTCTGAGCCTTCGCTACAAAAGTAGCAGCGGGCAGAAACCAAAGCAGCAATAATGCACTTAAAATTTTTTTCATCAGTTCAAACATACAAAAAACTGCATGAACTCCCTTTCGTCTATTGCCAAAATTCAGATACAAATCCTTAAAAAGGAAAGGGGAAGACAACGCCTCCCCCTTTCCTTTTTAAAACTATCAAAAATTAATATCCTTGATTTTGTGTCAGAGCTCCACCACTTCTGTCAATCTGCGATTGTGGAATTGGGAAGTAATCATTTTGTGGTTTATAGTTTAAGCCTTTATAACGTGACATAAAACCACCTTCAAACGTTGCGTAGCTTTCCAATACAGTTTTCGCCTCACCCCAACGCACGAGGTCATAGAAACGATGTCCTTCCATCGCTAATTCTAAACGACGTTCAAAACGAACAGCTTTGCGCGCATAATTTTGGTCTGGGAAAGAAGTATAGGGTTTAACAACATATACTGCCGCCGCAACATTATCGCCAGTCGTTTTTGGAGGTAATTTTGCCGCACGTTCACGAACTGCATTTACGAGATTCATCGCTGCACCTAAGTCGCCCAATTCAACTTGACATTCCGCTGCCATTAAAACAACATCAGCTAAACGAATAATATTAACATCCAAGTCAGTAATATATGCCGCTCCTGACGCCGTATGTGTCGCATGCAGACTCTTCGGAATCATTGTTTTTATACCAACAAATGGTCCTCCCGAGCTCACCTCACGAATCCATGCATCGCCTGGCATGACACCATAATCATAGAAATTTACACCTCTACGACCAACCGTATAGTCCAACCGTGGATCAAAACGAAGCGTCACATCAAGTTTGTATGTTTTCTTTGCCTCATCAGACAAACCGAAATCTGATTTATATGGATTATTGCGATAAGAACCGTCCAACAATGGTAAGCCATTTGCATCAACTTTATACGCATTGACCAAATCAATGGTCGGTTGATAGAAACCGCAACAACCTACCGGATTACTTCCATTTAATCCAGACAACATATCGCCAACATTGGCATTGTCACCAGATCCATCTGGGTTAATCACATGTTTAGATACCAGTAATGCCTCTGGGCCATCTTTTGTAAGGACATCAAAGTTATTTTGATACGGCATCGTACGAAGATCTTTTGCACCGATAACGTCTTTAAACAAGGCCAATGCATCAGCATATTTTTTCTGGTATAAATAAACCTTACCTAAATATGCCTTAGCGATATTTTTATCCATACGGCCTGATTGTTGGTTGATCTTAGTGGCAGGAAGATTATCCACTGCAAATTTCAGATCGTCGATGATCTTAGGCAGTACATCATCTTTATTAGGTTTAACCTTGGCCTCATCCACCGTCATAGTCTCATCCACGTAGGCTAAGTTTTTGAAAACACGCCAGAGGTAAAAATAATAATGTGCACGCAATAACCTGGCTTCACCTTGAATTTGCTTTGCACGGTCCGCAGTCACTGTTTTTGCACCTGCCTGATCCGCATTCAAAAGTCGTAACGTATTATTTGCTCTGAGCACACCCTCATAGTATACCTCCCACATCTGGCTCAGGTTATCATTAGAACTATTTGGTGTATGAAACTCGATCATATTCATATTAGGTTGATCCGTAGCTTCAGAACCTTTATGGGCGTTATCCCCCGCAACCTCTCCAAACAACCACTGGCTAGGTGCTGAAGAATAGTTTCCCCAAGTACCATTGACATTGCCATTTAAAATGCCGTATGCACCAATCAATTCAGCTTCAATACCCTTTGAGTTAGCAACCTGCGTGTCAGACAACTCCCCCTGTGGAATACGTTCCAGGAAAGATTTACCACAAGAAGATAGCAAAGCCATTGATATTCCGAGAACGACGATTATATTTCTTTTTTTCATTTCAATCAAATTTTAACTTAAATCATTAAACCTTAAAAACCAAGACTCACACCCAACATATACTGACGTGCTTGTGGATACACTCCGAAGTCTACCCCCAAAGCAGAATATGTTGAAGGTGTTGCACTTACTTCTGGGTCTAGGCCTTGATATTTTGTGATTGTAAATAGATTTGTTGCACCAATATAGGCACGCAATTTTTTGATACCGGTATTATTACCGAACACCTTATTTGTATCAAAATTATATCCAACCTGCAGATTCTTCAACTTTAAGAAGCTCGCATCCTGAACGTAATAGCTCGAAGAAGCATATTCGTACGCCGATGCCCCCACCACTTGCGACGGAATCATGCTTGAAGGATTTGTTTTGGCATCCCATGCGTCTAAGACACGTACACTTTTTTGGCCTCTAAATACGCCAAAATCCGTAAAATAACGCGTCGCCTCATAATTTTGGTTACCCTTTGACCCATAGAAATAAGCCATAAAGTCAAAATTTTTATAAGATGCATTGATATTGAATGAGTACACAAAATCAGGATGTGGACTACCTATGATCGTACGATCGCTGGCATCGATTTTTCCATCACCGTTAATATCCGCAAATTTAAGTCCGCCTGCTCGCGATTTTCCATCCTCATATTTGGCCACGCTTGCATTTGACATATCTGCATCCGAATAGATACCGATTACCTTATAACCATAAAAAGCACCAATTGGCTCTCCTGGTTTTAAGATAGAAGTTTCCATACTTCTAAAGCTACCGTAAACCTGTTGAGTAACAGAAGGCGCCAAGGCAACAACTTTGTTCACGTTTCGCGATATTGTAGCCGACAGATCGAATTTAAATTGGCTTTCTTGACGTCTTCCATAATGGTAATTCAATGAAAACTCAACCCCTTTGTTTTGCATATCACCAATATTTACATAAGGTGATCCCGCACGACCGGCGGCAACAGCAGGTAATGGTAGCAGGTATAACATGTCTTTCGTTTTCTTGTTATACCAGTCGAAAGAACCATCAAAGTCACCTTGGGCAAGCGTAAAGTCCAAACCAATGTTCAATGCGGATACTTGTTCCCATTTTACATCAGGATTATTATACGCATTCTGCCACATACCGGATGTTAAACTTCCATCGATTGGATAAGAAGAAGAATTAATAGCAACTTGATAGCGATTTAAATATTGGTTAGCTGGAATACGTTGGTTACCCGTTACCCCATAACCTGCTCTGATTTTTAGGTCAGAAATCCATGAAACACCTTTCATGAACTCTTCTTGCGACAAACGCCAAGCCGCACTCGCCCCTGGGAACGTTCCATACTTGTTGTTCGGTCCAAAGTTAGAAGAACCATCGCGACGTACAGTTGCACTTAAGATATAACGATCTTTGAACGAATAATCCACTTTTCCAAAGATCGAAAACAGTGATCCAATTGCACCCGAACCATCACTTACACGACCTGTAGATGCAGCACCCAAATAGAGATAATCAAGACTTGACATCGTGAAAAAGCCATTTCCTTTTCCTGAAATTTGTCTATTACGATTTTGAATTGCCTCTGTACCCGCAAGAATACTTAACGTATGCTCGTCATTAAATGACGCTTTGTAATTTAATGTATTTGTCCAGGTCCATTCTTTATTCAATCCAAAATATTCATTTATTCCATTATTAAAACTTCCTTCTGTAAATTCAGGATTTGGATAAGTATAAGAAACACCATTGTAATTCTCATACTTCATACCAAAGCTGCTTCGGAAGGTCAAACCTGAGACAATATCAAATTCACCGAAAACGTTACCGAAAAACATATTGCTCTTGTTTCTATTGTCTTTTGCACGGTAAGCAATAGCTACCGGATTTTCACCATTACCAAATTGGCCACCAACGGATCCCGCAAAATTTCCACCTTCATCATATACTGGAATAATATTGTGTATACGATATGCAAAACCTAATGCACTACCTTCACCGATATAATCACCAGCAACATTGGTATTTACACCTACACCAAATCCCTCCGTAAAGCTATATTGCATATTCTCCCCAAAACGCAATTTATTGTTGAAAGCCGAAAAACGCGTATTTGAACGAAGATTGTATTTTTCGAACCCCGTGTGAATAATTGTCCCTTTTTGTTTCAGATAACCACCAGAAATCGCGTATGAAGCGTTCTCTCCGCCGCCTAAAACACTAAGCTGATGTGATTGTGTGGGGGCATTTTGAGACAAAGCATCAAACCAGTTCGTTCCGGCCTTATTTGCTTTCGTAATCTGATAGAAGTCCGAACGGCTGCTTGCATCGTATTTATATTTTGACATATCGATATCCGCTGCAGTGATTACATCTTTACCGCCTACTTTAGGTCCAGCGATAAGATAGTCCGGAAGCACATTATTTGTGCCATTTAATCTATTTTCTATATCCAAAGTTTGTTGTGGAGACAACATTTTTGGAAAACGTGAGCTGTTTGGTACTTGTACACCATAGTAAGAATCAAGGTTAAATTGAGGTTTTCCCTCTTTACCAATTTTAGTTGTAATAATTACGACACCGTTGTTTGCGCGTGAACCATAAATTGAAGCTGCTGATGCATCTTTTAACACCTGCATTGTTTCAATATCATTTTGATTCAACCAGCTTAACTTTCCTTCATAAGGCACTCCATCAATAATGTAAAGGGGTTCATTGTTGTTAATCGTACTATAGCCACGAATTTTAATCTGTGGTGTAGAACCAGGAGCGCCGTCCACTACGATCTGAACCCCTGTTGCTCGCCCTTGCAATGCCTCAACAGCACTCGCAGCCGGTGTGGTCTTCAATTCCTTCACATTGACAACAGCGACCGCACCTGTTAAATCTTTCTTACGTTGCGCCGAATAACCTGTCACAACGACCTCTTCCAAGGCGTCTTCTGAACTGCTTAACGAAATTGAAAGATCAGCTTTCGAAGAAACAGTAATCTCAGTGCTTTTGTACCCAATGTAACTGATGATCAACACATCGCCTACTTTACTTTGAATAGTAAATGCACCATTCTCGTCGGTCGAAGTCCCGGTACTACTTCCCTTTACTTTAACAGAAACGCCTGTAATACCTTGACCTGTAGCAGCATCCTTCACGATCCCCTTGATAGGCGTCTGTTGTACACGCTTTGTTTTCATTAATGAAACGACTTCAACTTTGCCATGGCTAACTAATCCACTGGCAAATCCATGAGTGGTCATTCCTCCCCCAATGAGAAGAGAACTCATAAGCAGAAACCTCTTATTGAACTTTTGGCCCAATATGAGATCAAAACAGCAATTTTTGTCCGTTTTTTTCATCATAATTTTACTAAATAGGTGGTTTAAAAAATTTATGTTTATTCTTTAGTTGTTTTAGCTGATATTGGTTTATTTAAGTTCTTGGTCATTTTTTTTAGGTCTGACGACAACAATGCGATATCGTTGATAGGTTCATTCCCCTTGGTTATTCATTTTTCACTTAATTTGGTTATTTTCCAGAAATGTTAAAATCTGTTAAATAAATGTAAAGAATAATAAATGTAAAAAAAAAGGAAAAATCTTAATTAATTCACAAAGTGCTATAAATCAAGTTATTGTATTTTATACACTAAGCCGAATTGCAATACTATTGTTACACAAGCACATCCTTTTGTTTTCGTTACCGAAAACCTTTCCCAAAATTCAATGTGCATTGTCAAATATTCTACAAATAGGTCCAAATAAGCTAAAAGCTCCTTATATTTGTTGTTGATGAATGTAAGTAATTTATTAGAACGGGCGCTCCGATTTGAGTTCCTATCCAAGGAAGAGGGTGTTTTTTTATATCAAAACGCACCTACAGCTGATTTGACTTTCGTAGCCAATGAATTGCGTAAAATACAAGTGCCACATGGTAAAGTAACCTGGCAGATCGACAGAAATGTCAATACCACCAATGTATGTATTGCAAATTGCAAATTTTGCAACTTTTTCCGCCGTCCCGGTCATGAAGATAGTTACATCACCGATATCGAAAGCTACAAGCAAAAGATAGAGGAAACTTTTAAGTACGGTGGTGATCAACTGCTGCTGCAAGGTGGCCATCACCCGGATTTGGGTATTGAGTTTTACAAAAACCTTTATAAGCAATTAAAAGAGCTTTACCCTACGCTAAAACTACATTCACTCGGCCCGCCTGAAATTGCGCATATTTCCAAGTTGGAGAACATGAGTCATATTGAAGTTTTGAGACAATTGAAAGAAGCTGGACTGGACTCTCTACCTGGAGCCGGAGCTGAAATTCTCAATGATCGCGTAAGACGTCTTATATCAAAGGGAAAATGCGGTGGTAAAGAATGGCTAGATGTTATGCGGGCAGCCCATAAAATTAATCTACCAACTTCTGCCACCATGATGTTTGGTCATATCGAAACAATAGAAGAGCGTTTTGAACATTTGGTGTGGATTCGCGAAGTACAGGATGAAAAACCGCAGGAATCCCATGGTTTTATAGCATTCATCCCTTGGCCTTTCCAGGATGATGGCACCTTATTGAAAAGACTTCGCGGTATTACCAATAACGTAACAAGTGAAGAATATATCCGCATGATTGCTTTGAGCCGCATTATGCTTCCTAATATCAAAAACATACAAGCATCCTGGCTCACTGTCGGAAAACGTACTGCTCAATTGTGTCTGCATGCCGGAGCAAATGACTTTGGTTCTATCATGATCGAAGAAAATGTCGTCTCTGCAGCAGGGGCCCCCCATAGATTCACATCTAAATCAATACAGGAAGCTATTTTGGAAGCTGGATTCAGTCCACAACTACGAACACAAAAGTACGAGTTCCGTGAGCTACCAGCCCATATGGTCGAACAGGTCATTAACTATTAATACGATACATTGAAAGACGTCATAAGAAATATTGAAGCAATTATATTTGCTTCTGCGGAAGGAATAGATCTTGCCGACATCAAACAGATTTTGCAGGAAGCATTAGCCATCGAAGTATCCAGAGACGAGCTACGTGACTTGATTAAAAAAATTGAAACGAAGTACCAGGATGAAGATTATGTACTCGAATTACGTTACATCAACAACGCCTATCAGTTTTTGACAAAAGCTGTTTATCATGAATCGATACAACAGCTCCAAAATCATAATAACAAGCGAAAATTAAGTCAATCAGCGCTAGAAACACTCGCCATCATTGCTTACAGACAACCGATAACAAAATTAGAAGTGGAGCAGATTAGAGGTGTCAGCTGTGATTACGCTATTCAACGTTTACTGGAAAAGAAGTTAATCAAAATTGCGGGAAAAGCAGATAGTATCGGAAAACCATTACTTTATGCAACAAGCCAACAGTTCATGGATCACTTCGGAATCAATGGTGTGAGAGATCTCCCACAATTAAAAGACATCGTTACCGAGGACAATGCGATTGGCGAAACAAATGAATAAATAAAATAAAATAAATTTTTATTTTCAAAATACAATTCAACATATTGATTAACAGAAAAATAAAGCTTAATAATTTTTTGAAAAAAAGTTTTAAAAAATAGTTTTCTTCTCTAATTTTACAACATTGAATAAGAAACAATAAAGTATTATTTTATGAACACGGCAACTTTAGCTAACGAAGATCTTGAAGAAGTAAAATTCGCATCTTTCAACGGTCCTGATGACGATGATGATGATTTCGATGATGATTTCGATTTACCTGAAATCGACTCGATTGGAGGATTGGATGACTTCGATGATGACGATGAATTTTAATATTTTAGTGCGATATAACACTACCTATTAAAACACCAGAGTATCATTAAAAAAATAAGGCGTTCAATCAAATTGAACGCCTTATTTTTTACTTTGCCTGATCGATCAATTTATGTAATTCCATCTTGGGAATCATGCCGCTTTGTCGCCATATTTGCTGTCCATTTTTGAACAGCACAAAAGTAGGCACGCCACTTACCTTATAAATCGAAGCAATTTTGGGATTTTTATCTACATCAATTTTAATGATGGATAGATCTTCCTGATAAAATTCCTTTACATCCTGTAAAATCGGCGCCATAGTCTGGCATGGACCGCACCACGTCGCAAAAAAATCCACCAAAACCAGCGAATTTGATTGAATAATCTGGTCAAAAGTAGCCATTATTGATTCTCCTTTACTTCTTCTTGCAATGCCTTATACCCACCTTGGATATTGCATATATGTTTAAATCCTTTAGCACTTAAAATAGATACAGCCACTGCACTCCTATATCCTGATTGACAGTGTACATACAGCTGTTTATTGTCTTTTTTAAGTGTAGAACCAAAATTAACGAAATCTGTTAATGGAATATTCATTGCATTGTCAATATGTCCATTACCAAATTCTTTATTTGTTCTTACATCCACAATATGACCTTGACCTGATCTTTTCCTAAATTCTCCTGCACTAATATTGCTCAATGAGACTACATCTTCGTTACTTTTCCAAGTTTCGATGCCACCATCCAAAACTCCAATAACATGAGTATAACCCAATTTTAATAAATGGTTGTAAACCGTATCCTGACTATCTATTTCTGTAATCAATAAAATTTTTTGCGCTTTATTGGGAAACACTTGTGCCAAAAAGTGATCAAATGGACCTTTAAAACCTATATTTATTGATTTCGGCACAAATCCTTGCAGGAATATATCGCCAGGCCGCGTATCAAGAACTTGAATAGCTGTTTCACGGCGCATTTTTTTAAATTCCTTCAATGTTAATCGTGATAAATCTGAAGCGGGCTGCGACATCTCGGCCTGATGGTTCTTCGATGCTGCATGCAATTGCACTTGATCATTGAACAGTGCAAAACAGACCCCACATAATGTGATAAAAACGCTACGCATATATTTGACTATTTAAAAGGAATAAGCAGCTTTTCCAATTCCTCAATTTTACCATTGTATATATTTAAGTCCACATTGCCCTGAATGCCTCTGACAGAGCCTTTTTCAGAAAATTGCCAGAAAGCCCAATGCTCCTTGGGGTTCTCAACCCAAAAGTTGTAATTTGCAATCCATAGCGTATAAGCGGCAAACTCCTTTTCCAAAAAATCACTATAAAACTTATCTCCGGAGTAAAGAATGGGCTTTACTTTGTAGTGAGCTTCGACTTCTTCAAGCCAACGTTTTAGCCCAACTTTCAAGCTATCCATAGATTGTTGTTTTGGATGCTCCTCAATATCCAAGACCGGTGGAAGATCGCCAGGCTGTAATTTAACTTTTCGAATAAAATTCTTCGCTTGCTTTACCGAGTTTTCATTGGGTCTAAAATAATGATAAGCCCCTCTCAAAACCGCCCTATTTGCCGTTTTGCTCCAATTTCGACTAAACTTATTATCCATTCCTTTCTCACCCATTGTCGCCCTGATAAACACAAAATCTATCGGAAAATGATCATTGATTGTGCTTACCTTTTGCCAATCTATTTCTTCCTGGTAGGTAGACACGTCTATACCAAACACCTTATCATCGTGCTTGCTCATAATCTCAATATTTCGAATATCGTATTTAGCCTCCTTCGTCAGAGACTTGTCTTTGGAGGTAGCCACACGAAAATAGTATATAATTCCAGCTCGATAATGCCACATTACAAGACAGAGGAAAAACACCAGCATTCCTGCTATCATCCAGATCCACTTTGTTCCTCGGGCTTGACTTCCTTTTGTGCTTGTTTTCTTTCTTTTTAATCGCTGTTGTGCCATAGCACGATGAAGTTACGGCAATAGCAATTAACTCACAAAATTTTCACAACAATTTATATTTTTGTGTATGATCGTGTACAACCCCAAAGACTGGCTTTCGGCAACTTTCAAGTTGCATAAATCAGATACCTTCAAAAAGTTACTGCCATTTCTTGTTTTAATCGCTTTTTATTCCTGGATGATTGCCTTTCTTGAATTGGAATACCTCAAATTAAATGAAAAGAGCTGGGTCAAAAACATTACCATTGTCCACAATCTTCTCGGTTTCGTTATATCGCTTTTACTGGTATTCCGAACAAACACAGCCTATGATCGTTGGTGGGAAGCCCGAAAGCAATGGGGTACATTGACCAATATAAGTAGAGCCTTTTCGTACAAACTAAATGCCATGCTGGATGTAGATGACAAAGTGAACCGTAGCTTTTTTAGAAAGGCAATCCCCCTATTCGCAGAGACACTATACGATTTTTTAAGATCGGATTACACCAAGTTTATGCTCGACGAAAACGAACACCCTGAGTTAAAAGCTTTGGATAATAAAAAACATGGCCCCAATCAAGTTTCTACCATGATCTTCCACAAAATCAATGATCTATATAAAGAAGGAACTATAAGTGGCGATCAGCTTATTATCCTTAATGAGGAAATTACTACTATGACACATGTTTGTGGAGCTTGTGAACGTATTAAAAATACGCCAATACCATTGGCATATAGTGCATTTATCAAGAAGTTCATTATCTTCTATACCATGACCCTTCCAGTAGGTTACGTTTTCTCCATCGGTTACTTTGTTGTGATTGCTGTACCATTTATTTTATATGTTTTAGCATCTCTCGAATTAATTGGCGAGTCCATTGAAGAGCCATTTGGTATCGACCAAGACGATTTACCGATCGACAAAATTGCGGCCAACATCAGGAAACACTGCCATGAGATTATCCCTGTATAGCCTTTTTTAAAAACAATCTAGCTCATTTTCAAACCCTAAGACTATCTATAGAAAATAAGTTTTGTAAATCTATTCGAAATTTCTACTTTTGTCGCGGAGAGTTGGCAGAGTGGTCGAATGCGGCGGTCTTGAAAACCGTTAACTGTCACAGGTTCGGGGGTTCGAATCCCTCACTCTCCGCAGAAAAAGCCTTTCAGAAATGAAGGGCTTTTTGCTTTATAGCTGGATTCAAAGCCCCAGCTGGCTGGGCTGCCAACACATCCCCATTCAATCTGGTTTACCAGCTATTCTCCCTATCAAAAAATCAATTTTCTTACAGCACTACACCATTCGAATTACCACATTGTTACTATGAGAAAACAACATTTTACGCAACTCTACCTTTCCCCATGCACGATTTTTAACTTTTTTCACTCTTTTATGTAATAATCTGTAATTCATAACATCTAATACGCAGAATATTCTAGGCAACCCTAATTACTGGTTTTATGTTCAATTCTTATGAAAACTATTGTTCTTCGTATCAATAAAGATTTACGGAACTATATATGTTATTTCATCAAACTCGGTATTTCAATACTTTTACTTATGATATACGGATCGGCATATACACAAAAAAAATATGATTTTCAGGTCAACATCAATGGAAAAGGAACACCGATGAATCTTATCACAGGATATAGCTGTAGTGGAGCGTATGGACAGAAACCGATTTTCGTGTTAGGCAGTAAATACGAAACGCTGGAAAAATCACAGCAAATTCTTTCCCAACAATATAAGTATGTAAAAAAGCTAACTTTACACAGTACCAACAGTAAGCATTTTAATATGTATGACCAGCCGATATGGTTTTTTTAACTAGACACATTTTTAAAATAACCCGATGACCAACAAAGAAAACTTTGAGATTATTTATAAAGAATATGCGCCGGCCATCCGCAAGTTATGCCTCAGTTATACTGGAGACCCAGATAATGCAGATGATTTAGTCCAAGAGACCTTCATTACTGTATGGAAAAAACTCGACGGTTTTCGCAATGATGCAAAATTAAGCACCTGGATCTACAGAATAGCGATCAATAATTGCTTGACGAGCATGCGAAAAAAGAATCAACATGTAAAAAAAATAACTGACTCAAACTACATCGATATACCCGAGGATTCAACGAATGAAAAAGTACAACAGATTGATCTGCTGTATAAATGTATCAGCAAACTAAAAGAAGCGGATAGAGTACTGATCACATTGGTATTAGATGAAAAACCTTATGAGCAAATAGCAGAAATTACGGGAATTACAGAGAATAATCTCCGTGTTAAAATCCATCGAATTAAAAAAGAATTAACTGAAATTTTCCATAAATATGCAAGACTTTAACGATTTACAACATCTTTGGAAACAGGATAGCAAACAACATATCTTGCGCCCAAAACGCCTGAGTAAGGTCAAAGACTTTCGTCAGGAATTAATAAGGAAAGAAATAACCTGTGCTGTGTTATTGCTTGTAACAGGATTAATTATTCTTGCGCTAGCATATTTCCTTGATTTTAGACACAAAACGCTGGCATTGTACACAGCGATGTTTATCGTATCCTGCCTTTGTTTTATACAGGCATCCTTAATGATGACCACTGTAGGTAAAATCAAAAAGATCAATGAAGTAGCTTTACCTACCGAGCATTTACAACAGTGGCAACAGTTTGATTCCTTTAGAAAGAAAAGAATTCATTGGAATATGCCCATTTATCATTTAATTCTCAGTATAGCAATCTCGATCTATCTTCGGGAAATCCTAGTGGGTGCCAGTTTCAACTATTATTTACTCACTTACCTTCCAACCTACAGCTGGATGCTATTTTCCTACTTTTATTTAGGCAAAAGAGAACTCGCTAAAATTGATCGATCCATCAACGAAGTTATTTTTGAATTACAAGAACTAGAACGACAATTCGGGAATTGAAAAATCGGATCGTGTTTGCTCCTTAAAAATACTTTCATAGCTCCATTTTTAATTGCAATTTCCTTAAAACAAGGTTATGATCACATCTAAAGCGAAAATATCCACCAAGGCGGAGTTTTTTTTGTCGCCAATATGACATCGGAAAGAGGGGCAACCCTTAAAAATAACCAACTGGTATTCAACTACATTTCTATTTTAAGAGTGCTAAAACTGCTTTTAAACAAAGAAAAATGTAAAATAAGTTTTGTAATTCTACCCAAAATTTCTACTTTTGTCGCGGAGAGTTGGCAGAGTGGTCGAATGCGGCGGTCTTGAAAACCGTTAACTGTCACAGGTTCGGGGGTTCGAATCCCTCACTCTCCGCAGAAAAAGCCTTTCAGAAATGAAAGGCTTTTTGCATTTTAGCCCAATCCGTCCCCTTACTCTTCTTAAGAACTAACCTCAAGTTTATATCCTTTACCACGTATAACCGTAATTTTGATAGTCGGATCAAACTCCAATTTTTTTCTAAGTTTTGATATAAACATATCTAGACTGCGCCCGACAATAATCCCCTCATCTTCCCAAATCTCTTTTTGCAGCCGGGTTCGTGCTATCGTCTGGTTAGGTGACAAGGCGAAAATATGCAACAGACGAGTTTCCGTTCCGGTGAGATCAATCGTGTTGTCATGAATGACCATTTCTCGCTCCTGCGGATTAAACAAAACTGACCCAAAGGCTAAAACAGAGTTATTTCGATCGTACAACACAGCACTTCGCCTCCGATCCGTTTTCAAAAAAATGAATCCAGCAAATACTAAAAACAACAGAATAATCAAAAAAAAGCTACTCGCTGCCGTGTTTATTCCGGTAGGTTTAAATTTAATGTTAACCATGTAACATCCTTTAGGTTGCAATCTTCCTCTGCAAGCAATAATATCATCTTTTTTATTACTGGAAATAGCATATCCATAAGCTACGCTTGAGTTGCCACAATTCAGGACGTTAACAACGTAATCACTGGCAAGAGGATCATTGACCAACAGGCGCTGAATAGCACTCACCAGCGAGTCCGGTTTAAAGGTGATTTCATTCTCAAACCTGATCTGATATTCATTTTCTTGAATCTTTTCAATCGGAAGCACTCTTGATCTACTGTCACCCGACTGTGTAAGCAGTTCATCCCCTATCCGCCGAAGCAAAACTTCTCTCCTGGCGCTATCAAAATCGTCTGTACCAGTCTTATCAAAAGCGATAAAGGCCATTGCAATAAACAAGAGCATTATCCCGCCATACAAGTACTTCCGGTTCCCTGAGAAAATATTTCGGCTTTCAGACATACGATTTACAATTTATTTACAAAGATTACATCACTATTTACAGTCTAAATCCCACTATATAAGTATCATCAACGTATTTTTGTTACATCACGCTAAAAAGGATACGAGAAAAAAGTTTGAACGGATCTAATTTACTGTGATAAATCGAATCTTCATTAAACTTTTAAAAATATGAAAAAAATTATCTATTTATTGGTCTTACCGCTTGCCATAGGAAGCGGCTTGGCATTTGCCAATCGCGAAATCAAAAATGAAACTTTTAAAAAATCGGCTGCGAAATCACGCACTCGTTCTGAAATGACCGCCGAAAGGAATAAATGGGAAGCGAGTCCTAATGGTATAAAGTTCAAAAAATGGCAAGAATCTCCCGAAGGCATAAAAGTACTTGACAACGCGGCGAAAATAAACAATCAGATAAAGAATTCTGCCGACATAGCCGCAGTTGTAACTTCGCTTTATCTTCCACTAGGAGCACAGTTAGGTTTCGGTGTGATGGTTAGAATTAATCGTGAAGACTATATTCTCAGTTTTGGCCTGGAAAATTCCAATGAATTTCAACAATTGCGAAGCTTGAAAGTAAACGACAAAATAACGATAAGGGGTCGTGGTGTCATGTACGCGCCTAAGTATTCGTATCCAATAGTAGCGGGCGACTATGTACAAAGAGATAACAAAATAATTTATAAACGCATACCTAACCAAGGCGCTTGCTGAGTAACGTAACAACCACTCCACAAGAAAAGCCTTTCAGCATTGAAGGGCTTTTTTGCAAACACAACTATTTGTACAAGAATTAAAATCACAACGAAAGTAACCTTGTTACTCAAATTAAGTCACCAAACCAACTCGATAAATTTCGACAGCCTAGCAACCGACCTAAATTGGATGAAAGGAAAAATAACAAGCGAATTAAACAAATCTGATCAACAACGAACAAACCAAAACACCAGGTAAAAAAACTGATTACCAACAGTTAAGAAAAAAAACACAGAAAGTATCTAAAAAAAACTTCAATTTTTTTTTAAAAAACACTGTGGAATCCATTCTTTTCTGCCATCATTATAAGGAGTAACAACAACGTGTTAACCTAAAGATGACGATCATGGCAGAATTAAATCAAAAAACGCAAGAAACGGGAAAGAAAAAAATAAGAAGCAGGAAAATGGCCCCTAAAGTAGATTTAACAGCGATGGTAGACCTCGCATTTCTTCTCATTACATTTTTTATGTTGACCACAACATTAAATAAACCATCTGCAATGGATATCGCCATGCCAGACAAAACTAAATCAGCTATAGAAAGTTCGGTTCTTATTGATGAAAACCGCACGGCAACTCTTATCCTGGGCGAAGGAAAATTCATGTGGTATCATGGGGATTTCAAAAAACCGATCAGCTCTTCACAAATACCGGTAGATATCGACAAAGGGCTCTCGGCTGTTATTGCACAGTTAAAAGCTAAGATTAGCACCATGCCCAATACAAAGGACATGATTGTATTGATTAAACCTAGCAAAGAAGCGCGCACGAAAGATGTTATTCAAACGATAGACCATTTGAAGGACCAGCATATCGCACGTTACGTAATCAGTAAAACGCAAATCGAAGAAGAAAAGCAATTGCTCGCTGCACTCCAGTAACATTGATTTAAACGATATCTTGTCCATGCTTTGAGATAACCTATTGAATGAGCCTTTCATAGGTAAAATCAATTAGTGATCAAAAAATGCGGAAATGCTTACTATTTGATCAAATATACAATAACAAGTTTACCGAAAGATCGTATGATCCATCGATCTTTCGGTAGATTCCAGGCGCGTAGCCTATATTATCTTTTATCCAGATTATTCCAATAACGTTCCACATTTTCTTTTACCTCAACCGGTAGGGATGCATAATTGTCCGAAAACGTTGTTTGGCTATAACCATCTGCTTCCTCTGCACGGAGACGGTAAAACTTATTCTTATAAAGAACTAGTCCAATACAGCTTAGCTGCTTTTGCAGGTCATCCTTTGGATGCCTTGAATAGATAAATAATGCATCCAATTTACCATCCCTATCCGCATCAAAAAATGCCTTTCGAGATTCCCAAACCGACGTAACAATCCCTTCTTCGGATATCAATTCATCAGCCATAAGCTGCCACATTCCATCGATCTGCTGAAATTGTTGTACATAAAGTTTGTCGGGATCAGCACCCCGTTCCTCTTTTGAAAAAACAATATAATTATCTTCTTTTGGAGTCTGAAGGCGTTCTACTTGTAACACACGCTTCCCCTTAAATGGAAAACCAGAAGACTGAAAATTTTCCTTATTGATCGAAATTGTTGTAACCTGTGCCTCAACAGCATAAAATCCCATCGATAATAGGATTAAAAGAACGTATTTTCCCATATGTTTTTCCCTTAGTATTGAGTCAATTTACTGACAATAAAAGAGAATTACAAAATTTCAACGAGACATCTTTACATCCAAGTGATGCGATTCTCTATAAATGTCACTACATTTAATCCAGATAAACATCATGAAAAAGTTTTTGATCCAGCTATAGGCCTTTATTCATGAGCATAGATCATACGCCGATGAAACAGGATATTCAGACACTCGATGACATTAAAGTATTAGTAGATCAATTCTATACGACGATACGTAAAGATACTTTGCTCGGACCTATTTTTAAAGAACGAATCCAAGACAATTGGGCTATACATCTTGAAAAGATGTATAGTTTCTGGCAGACTATCCTGCTGGATGAACATAGTTATTTCGGCAGCCCTTTTCCACCCCATATCAATTTACCCATTGATGCACAACACTTTGGTCAATGGCTCAATTTATTCGAAGCAACAGTAGATTGCTTATACAGTGGACAAAAGGCCGAAGAGGCCAAATGGCGTGCGCAGAAAATGGCCCAAATGTTTCAGTTCAAACTGGAATACCTGCAGGCCAATCCCAACAAGAAACCCTTGATCTAAAGTTGGCCTACAAAGCCCACTTGATCACATTGATAAATAAAAATTAATCCATAAAAAAAGCCCTTGGAAACTATCCAGGGCTTTTTTAGTTGATGTGATTCAATTTATGCTTTTTCTTCTTTTAAGGAAGTAGATTCTTTTTTGGGTTCCTTTTCTTCGAAACCTGAGCGTAAAATTTCATCCCATAAGGAAGAACTTACTCCAAAGCCTTTTTCGGGATCAGAATAATGATGCAACATATGGTGCTGCTTGATGCGTTTGAAAATGCCGCTTTTAAAATTAGCATGGTGCATCGCATAATGACATTCGTCATAGATCAAATACCCCACCATAAAACCTGAGAAAAAGCAGGCTAGGATAAACTCATTCGAGAAAAACAATGTAAAACCAAGATACACCAAAAGAGCGAGTGGAATACTCGCTGACAATGGCATCACCAAACGCATACGGTCTCTTGGGTAATCATGATGCACACCATGGAAAATAAAAGCAATTCGCTTTCCCCATTCCGTTGTCGGGTGAAAATGAAATACCCAACGATGTAATGCATATTCAAAAGCAGTCCAGAAAGCTAAACCAAAAATAAAATACCCCATGTATGTTAAGAAGGAAACCTCTCCCCAAACTAGCGCTTTATACGAAAAGAACACAACCACGGGTACATAGAAAATCAAAGGTACACTCCAATGCACCTTCGTCAAAGACTCTAAAAAGTCATTCTTGAACATGCGCGTAGATTCCGTAGAATTTGAAACATAATTACGCTTTGCCATAATACTATTTTTATTATTCCCTTACAAAAATAGATATTTTAAGCACAAATGAAGAAGGTTTCTGATGAGAAAAACAAAATAACTGACCTTTTTAATAAAAAGGTTAAACGACGATCATTACCCCGGTTAAGTTAAACCCTTTTTATTCCATCTCCTCCCCTAAATTTCACTCTTTTCGCTTCAATCACCTAAAATCTAAGCATCAGAAAATTGACAAATCCAAGACAGTTCACTTATTTAAAATTGACTGTTCCACCAGCCATTTTCTTTTCTACACGTTGTTCTGGTTTTCCATAAACATCAATGACGCCACCGCCACGTGTTTTGGTCTCGATGGAATCAGTAACATAAACATCCGCTTTACCACCACCATTGACGGTTACCACCGTGGTGTTCGTCTTAAAATCTTTTCCTTCATATTTACCGCCAAAATTCGAAATGATCTCCTGTTTGTTTGCCTTTCCATACAAAGCGATTGTAGCACCTGAGGTCACTTTTATTTCAGCTGTTTTTACCGCTGTATAGAGATCGACCAGACCACCTTCTGAAGCATATACTTTTAAGTGATCAGCAGCAACTGTATTATTTGTGGTCGCAAATACCTTGGCCCCTTTTTTTGCTTCCACATTGTTCAAACTCTTGTAATACACCTTCACAGAGATATTCCCCCCTTGCAGCATGTTCAACGTATTCATTTTCAAAACCAAGGATCCATTTGTGTTGACCACTTTAACATTCTCGTGATTCTGTCCTTCAAACGTCACCAAGGACTCGTCGGACTTAATCAACTCCACCTGAATCTTGTCTGTCGCTACAACCGAAGAAAAATCGCCAACATTTTGCTTCACCTGCCCAAACCCCATTTGGGCAATTAATAAAAGAATTACACTGGCTCCTAAAAATTTCATATTTACTTGACTTTTTATTGTTGTTCGTCAAAAAATAAGCCAATTCCTACTAAGAACAATATTTTTAACCTATTTTGACATAAAAAAATGCCCCCATAAAGTGTTTAACTTTTTGGGGGCACTAAAGACGTTTTTAAAATCTATTTTTTAGCTTATACTTATAGTTTGCTATTGACATCTACTGCATTCAAATCAGCGAACGCTTCTTTCAGACGAGCAACAAAAGTTTCTTCCCCTTTACGTAACCAAACGCGTGGATCGTAATATTTTTTATTCGGAGAATCAGCTCCTTCAGGATTACCGATTTGACCTTGCAAATAATCGTGGTTTTTCGCTTCATAGGCTCTCACACCATCCCAAAACGCCCATTGCATATCGGTATCAATGTTCATTTTGATTGCACCGTATGAAATCGCTTCTGCAATTTCTTCAGGAGATGAACCAGAACCACCGTGGAATACAAAGTTTACTGGTTTTTCAGCAGTAAGATTATATTTCTCACGAATATATTCTTGTGAATTGTGTAATATAACTGGTTGCAACTTCACATTACCTGGTTTGTAAACACCATGAACGTTACCAAATGCAGCTGCCACTGTAAATTTGTCAGATACTTTAGACAGTTCTTCAAAAGCATAGGCAACCTCTTCCGGCTGAGTATACAGTTTTGAACTATCTACATCCGAGTTGTCAACACCATCTTCTTCACCACCTGTAACACCCAACTCGATCTCCACGGTCATACCAAGTGGTTTCATACGTGCTAAGTATTTAGCTGAAATTTCAATATTTTCTTCAATTGGCTCTTCCGATAAATCCAACATGTGAGAAGAGAACAATGGTTTTCCGTGTTGCGCAAAGAATTTCTCGCCAGCGTCCAACAAACCGTCGATCCAAGGTAAAAGTTTCTTAGCTGCGTGATCTGTATGCAGAATAACCGCTACACCATAATGCTCAGCTAATAAATGAACATGTTGTGCTGCAGATACCGCTCCCAATACACAAGCTTGTAAATTATCGTTGTTCAAGGTTTTACCAGCGTAGAATTGCGCTCCACCATTTGACAATTGAATAATTACAGGAGAATTTACTGCTTTCGCAGTTTCCATAACCGCATTGATAGAGTTTGTTCCGATAATGTTTACCGCAGGCAAAGCAAACTTATGTTTCTTCGCTACCTCAAACAACTCTTGTACTTGATCTCCTGTCAATACACCTTTAAAATCTTTTAGGCTCATATTTCTGTTATTGATTTATTTTAATCTTTCATTATACTTGAAGCTACTAAATTATTAAAAATTATTATTACTTCCTAATTTTTATAGTGTACTAAATACACTATCAATCCATAGGGAATATAGAATCTTAACAAATCATAAACCTCTGATTATTCCTTTGAATAGAATAGTCCACTTGTCCCTATTTTTCCCAATACCATGAACAACAGGATATCCGCAATTATCATTGGATCACAGATAAGGCATCTTGAATGTGTTCAGAAATACGAATTATTTTAAATATTGTGTCGAGATTGATTAAATTTGGATTCACCAAATTGTCACTATTATGCTACAGGTATACGGTATCAAAAATTGTAACACAGTAAAAAAAGCACTTACATGGTTGGAAGACAACAATATCCCCTTTCAATTTCATGACTTCAAAAAAGAAGGTGTCAGTGAGGATAAATTAAAAGAATGGGAAACACAGGTAGACTGGCAGGCCTTAGTGAATAAAAAGGGAACTACATGGAAAAAACTATCTCCGGAAACTCAAGAACAAGTCGTAGACAGTAATAGCGCCAATAAGGTGCTTCAGGAAAACACGAGTATGATTAAACGTCCCGTTATTGAATACAATAAAGGCATATTACTTGGTTTTAATGAAACAGAGTACGTAACAAATTTAAAATAGTTCCAGAAAGCTCCCTGGAATGGAGGTCTTAAAAAGCCTCCAATTGTACCAAATACACCTTTAAAGTCCCCCTTTTTCCCTTAACTTTTAAGACGTCGTTTTCGTTTTTTTTGGCTCAATGTACTTTTCATTGTATATTGGAGCAAATAAACATAATTTAAGTAAACGTATGATGAAAAGAATTGCACTGGCTTCTTTAAGCCTTGTTGCGTTGAGCTATGCTTATCCGGCCTTTGCACAGGAGAAAACATCCAATTATAGCTATACTGAGGCCTTTGCACCCTTGTTTTTTAAAAATAATGGTAACGAATATCGTTCCGCAGCCGGAAAACCGGGCCCTGCCTACTGGCAAAATGCAGCCGATTATAAAATTCAGGCTTCCCTGAATGATCAAAATGATCAAATTACAGGAGCTGTTGAGATTACTTATAGTAACAATAGTCCGGACAATATGAACTATCTGTGGTTGCAGTTAGATCAAAATATGTTTTCACAACATGGCCGTGGTCAATTGATCTCCCCCTTGACCGACAGCCGTTACGGTGATGGCAACTCCACTTTTGATGGTGGATATCAGATACAATCGGTTACGGACGTAAACGGAAATACGATCGAACATATTATTGACGATACCCGCATGCAGCTTCGACTTCCGACGGCATTAAAGAGCAAGGGCGGAAAAATAACTTTTAAGATTAAATACCAATACACCGTTCCTAAATATGGAGCTGATCGTACCGGTATACTTGATACAAAAAACGGAAAAATCTATGCCATTGCACAATGGTTCCCAAGACTGTGTGTCTATGACGACATTAGAGGTTGGAATACGCTTCCTTATACAGGACCAGGAGAGTTCTATCGTGAATTCGGAAATTACCAGGTTGAGATCACTACTCCAGCAAACCACATGGTTGTCTTGGGTGGCGAATTGTTAAACCCACAGGAAGTATTTACAGCTGAGCAACTCAAACGATACCAACAGGCACAACGTAGCGATGAAACCGTAATCATCCGCTCCGCCGAAGAAGTTACCGCAAAAAACTCCAGACCTGACAAGAAAACCTTAACCTGGAAATATCAACTTAATAATGCGCAAGACATTGCCTGGGCCTCCTCTACGGCATTTATAGTAGATGGTGCGAAGATCAATCTGCCCAGCGGAAAAAAATCCCTTGCTTTGTCAGCCTATCCAATTGAAAGTAACAGTAACAATGCCTGGGAACGCTCGACAGAATATACAAAAGCCGCAATTGAAATCTATTCAAAAAGCTGGTTTGAATATCCTTACCCTGTAGCTGTGAATGTAGCTTCCAATGTTGGTGGAATGGAATACCCAGCCTTGTCGTTCTGTGGCAATCGGGCCAAAGCAGGTTCACTTTGGGGGGTTACTAACCACGAGTTTGGTCACAATTGGTTCCCAATGATTGTCGCATCCAACGAACGTGAACATGGCTGGATGGATGAAGGCTTCAATACATTTATTAACGAACTCGCTACAAAGGAATTCAATAATGGTGAATATTACCGTAATCAGGCGAGCAGATCCTACATCTTTACTGCCCGTAATCTTGAACCGATCATGAGTACTCCGCAAAACATGAAAGAACGTAATATTGGTGCTTTGGTCTACTATAAGCCAGCTTATGGACTGAAATTATTGCGAAACGAAATCATCGGTCCTGAGCGCTTCGATTACGCTTTTAAAAAATATATCCAAGAATGGGCTTACAAACACCCTACTCCAGAGGATTTCTTCAAAGCCATTGAAAACGGTGCTGGAGAAAACCTAAACTGGTTCTGGCGCGGGTGGTTTGTCAACAACTGGCAAATGGACCAAGGTATAAAATCAGTATCCTATGTCAACAACGAGCCAAAATTTGGCGCACTTGTCACCGTGGAAAATCTCGAAAAATTACCGATGCCAGTTATTATTGAAGCGACAACCGTATCGGGCAAGAAGATCCGAAAAAAACTACCGGTGGAAATCTGGGAAAGAAACGATGTATGGCAATTTAAAATACCGACCACAGAATCATTGCAATCCGTACAGTTAGATCCAGACATGGTTATGCCAGACAAGAATCCAGACAATAATTCGTGGAAAGCAAATTAGCAAATTTTCAAAATCTATTCGTTATTTTTGGCTAGAGAACAATCATGAACGTACGGCGTAAACAAAACAGCAAATATCCTGTTCATTCATAGATTGAAAATACATAACTATATTTATTCGCATGAAAATCTTACAAACGATTCTAAGCTGCTTACTTATTACGCTAATGAGTGGACATCTTGTTGCACAGGAAAAAACCAAGGGGATTATTATGGAACTTGTCAGCGGTGAGAAAATCGAGGCTGCACAGATCCAAAATTTAAGAACCAAGGTTGAAGTACAGACCAATAGAGATGGCTCCTTTGCTATTGACGCCAATATAAACGACCTCTTGTTGATCAAGGCCGTCGGATACGAACAGGATACAGTCTTCATTTATGATACAAGCTTACGCAGAATCTATTTGAACAGAATGAATAATGTTATCGAACTGAGTGAAGTTGTCGTCGAACGGATGACAGACAGCAGACTTGCTGCTGAAATCCAGCGCGAGAAGACTTTAGGAAAGTATTCTGACGCCAGTCAAAATCGCGGTGGAGTACGGATTTCTCCAAGCCGCATATTTAGCAAAGAGGGAAAACAAGCCCGTTCAAACTATAAACTTCTGGTCGATGAACTCGAAAAAAGAGCAGTTGATCGAAAATTCACAGAAAACCTGATCAAAGAATTGACTCCGCTAAATGGTTCGGATCTAGCCCTGTTTAAGGAACGATTTAGACCATCTTATAAATTTATCCAAAACAGTAGCCAAGAGACGCTGAAGGTCTATATCATGGATAGTTATAAAAAATTTAACGAGAAAAAATAAAAAACATACACTTTTATCACGTGATTGTCAGAAGGTTTTAAACTGTAATAATTTTTATTTCAGTTTAAAACCTTTTCTGTTACTTTGTGTTATAATTTAGAAAAATCAGCATAGGATGTTACACAACTTGAGGTTCGCAACAGCATTACACATTATGGTTCTGGCACAGTTAGAGGAGGCAGATCAATGGCTTTCTTCTGAATATATTGCGTCAAGCATTCAGGTCAATGCAAGTGTGGTTCGCAAAGAAATTGCATCTCTTAAAACAGCATCTTTACTCACGAGTAAAGAAGGTAAGGGCGGCGGTATTCGCATAAATCCCGAGAATCCAACGATTACCTTGGCTGATATTTATATCAGCACCAAGCAAAGCGATTTCGGCGGGAAATTTAACAATCCCAATCCGGCCTGTGTTGTTGGCAAAAATATCAACTCCAAACTCCAGGATCTGTATCAGGAAGTCGACACTGATATTGTACAGCGTTTGGAAAAGATAACCCTAGCTGATTTTAGCAAAACATTTAATTAAAGGAAACATGAAAGTAGCAGTAATTGGATCCACAGGATACGTAGGATCTCATCTCGTAAAAGAATTGGTAGACCGCAACTATGACGTCGTTGCAATCGCCCGCCACACCGAAAATATTCCATCGACTGAAAAAGTAACCAAACTCCAAGTAGATATCAATGATAATAATCAATTGGTTTCTGCTCTAAAAGGTGTTGATGTTGTTGTTTCGGCTTTCAATGCCGGATGGACCAACCCTAATCTTTATGAAGATTTTACAAAAGGTGCATTGGCAATCCAACAGGCTGTTAAGGATGCCGGTATCAATCGTTTCATTGTTATTGGTGGTGCAGGAAGTTTATTGATTGATGGAAATAGACTGGTCGATTCACCGGATTTTCCAAAAGAAATTAAGCCTGGGGCTTTAGCTGCAGCAGATTACCTGAAAACCATCCAAAAAGAAGATCAACTTACCTGGACCATGTTTAGTCCTGCTATAGAAATGAATTCCCATGCTGGTGGAACCCGTACAGGAAAATACCGTACAGGCCTTGATGCTCCTGTATTTGACCAGGAAGGTCGATCTAGGTTATCAGTAGAGGATCTTGCTGTAGCAATAGCAGACGAAATTGAGAACAAACAATTCCTCAATAAACGCTTTACAGCAGCATATTAGTACCCAAACAAGCATTTGATTCAGATTTTATTACAAAAGGGAGGAGCAATCTTCCCTTTTTTCATTGAGATCATTTATATTTGACATTAATTAAACAATTAAAAAGCTAAATAATCGTAAAGAATTAATCCTATGCTATTTAAAAAATCGATTCCTCAACTCATTGCTGAAGCAAATGAAAATGGTGAACACACGCTAAAGAGGACACTGTCCAGCTCGGGCCTTATCGCCCTCGGTGTTGGGGCCATCATTGGGGCAGGACTTTTCTCCCTAACAGGAATTGCCGCTGCTGAAAATGCAGGGCCAGCTGTTATCCTATCTTTCATTATCGCAGCAGTAGGCTGTGGGTTCGCAGGTCTTTGTTATGCCGAATTTGCCTCTATGATTCCTGTTGCAGGAAGTGCTTACACGTATTCCTATGCCACAATGGGTGAATTTGTCGCCTGGATTATCGGCTGGGATCTCGTCCTCGAATATGCACTAGCAGGAGCTACAGTAGCCGTCAGCTGGTCCCAATATTTCAACCAGCTCCTGATGATATTCCACATCCAACTCCCCGATACCCTACTCAAAGGCCCTTGGGAAGGTGGCGTGGTTAACTTACCTGCGATCATTATTGTTTGTTTACTCTCGCTATTGCTGATGCGTGGCACACAGGAATCATCCCGTGTAAACAATATTTTGGTAATTCTAAAAGTCGGCGTCGTATTGATTTTTATCGCCTTGGGTTGGAGTTTTATCAATCCTGCAAACCACGATCCATTTATTCCTGTAAATGCAGGTGAAGAGCTTGTAAAAAGTGGGCAACAAAGCTTCTGGTCATTTCTAAAGAGTGATGACTTTGGCCACTTTGGCATCAGCGGTGTATTGCGTGCTGCAGGCGTTGTATTTTTTGCATTCATCGGTTTTGACGCGGTGAGTACAGCTGCCCAAGAAGCAAAAAATCCAAAAAAAGGTATGCCTATAGGTATCATCGGTTCATTAATAATCTGTACACTTTTGTATGTTTTATTCTCCTACGTAATGACCGGAATCGAACATTACACGATGTTTAAGGGGGACGCTAAGCCAGTTGCGACAGCTTTTGCCAGAACAGGCTACCATTTCTTAAATACAGCGTTGATTATTACGATTATTGCAGGATACACTTCAGTTATTCTCGTGATGTTACTTGGTCAGAGCCGCGTATTTTATTCGATGAGTAAGGATGGTTTGCTTCCAAAGATATTCTCAGACTTATCCAAAAGACAGACTCCTTGGAAAACAAACGCTATTTTCATGGTATTCGTCAGTATATTCGCAGGTTTCGTTCCAGTTTCAGACCTTGGCCATATGGTAAGTATCGGTACCTTATTTGCCTTCACCCTCGTATGTGTGGGTATTTTAGTACTACGTAAAACAGACCCCAATTTGGAGCGCCCATTTAAAACACCACTGGTTCCTTTCGTTCCGATCATGGGAATCTTGGTCTGTATTTTAATGATGGCTTCATTGCCAATAGAAAGCTGGGAGCGTTTGGCCGTCTGGCTTGGTATAGGCTTATTGATTTATTTTGTATACGGCAAAAAACATAGTGTCATTAGAAAACAACATCAGAACCAACAATAAGCTGGTTAAACATAAAAAAGGCTTCTTTATAGAGAAGCCTTTTTTATGTTTAAGAAATCGAATAGCGCATTCCCTCTATAACGCGCTCAGTTTAAAATAGCCATTCGCAATGGTATCTTCTTCCAAACCGGTCTTTGGGGTAATTTGAATACTATACTGCTCTTTATCACGAGGTAATAGCAAATCTTCGATCTCATAAATATCATCAACATCCAAACCATACTTATCATCGATGTGTGCCGAACTGTGGTGCTTCCAAAAAACAGTTCGTTTTGCCTTTTCAGTAGCCTTGGCCAAACTCGATGCAACAATAAGCTCTTTGTAATGGAACTCATCAAATTCATTCGGTTTGTATCCCCCTAAATTAACAAAAAACAATTTCACTTCCGAATCAACAGCCTGTCCATTCCCCCTTTCAGTAACCTTAATTTCATATTCCCCGATCTTATGGACAATACGGTAGGCATCAATATGGATTTTACCATCAGCCTCAGGCCAAAAATCTTTAATGGGATCAACAAAATCCTTGAGCTCATTCCCAATGCCAAAGAAAATGTCATGCTGTTCTGTCCGTCTATTTTTCGGCTTACAACCGATCAAAATCATAAATAACTTCATAGTCAAAAACCAGTCTTTCAATGTCCATACTAGAATATCCAGTTTATTTTTCAGCGATGTTTATGCGTACGAATCATGGATATTTCATAACTTAAGCCCTATAAAAAATAAAAATAACTATTATCCACCACATTTAACATACATTATAACTTCACAATGCACAAAATATTCCTATCATTTACGTTACTATTCTTATCATTACTGTCCTTTGGACAAAAAGCCGCTACCGATAAAAAACTCGAATCACAGATAAAACAGCTCATTCAGGGTTTTCAAGGCGATGTTGGCATTTATGTACACCATCTTAAAAAAAATAAAGAAGTCAACATTCAGGGCGACAGCATTTTCCCTACAGCAAGCATTGTCAAAATCCCCATTTTAGTCGGTATCTTTGATAAAATTGAAAAAGGTGAACTACAACTTGATCAGCAACTACTCTACCGTTCGAGTCAACGCTATGGTGGCTCAGGACTGATGCAGTTCTTTAAGGATAGTACACAAGTTGACCTGAAAACCTTGGTCGCACTTATGCTATCGTATAGTGATAATGTAACCAGCATTTGGAATCAAAAGCTAGCAGGAGGAGGTATCGCAATCAATCAATTAATGAGTAGCCTTCAACTGCCCCATACACGTGTCAACTCGCAGACAGAGGGGCGGAAACCAGATTGGGAAAAATATGGCTGGGGCCAGACTACACCAAAAGAAATGGCCGACTTGGTCACACTAATCCGACAAGGCAAAGTTGTGTCCTCAAAATCTTCCGATCAGATGTATCGTTTTATGGGCAACATGTTCTATGACGAGAGAGGGCTATCGCAAATCCCTTCCACTATCAAAACAGCTTCAAAAACAGGCTCTTTAGATGACGTACGCAATGAGGTCATTTTGGTCAATGCGCCGAAAGGAGATTACGTTTTCAGTATTTTCACCAAGAACAACACGGACAAAAGCTGGGGTAAAACAAATGAAGCAGAGGCACTGACCCGTAAGCTCTCCAAATTGTTATGGGATTATTACCAATAAGCGTATTGAAGTCAATATGATAACGATATGATATAAAAAAGGTGGGCACTCAAAAAAGTGCCCACCTTCCCTATCTTTAAAATGAAATACGTCGACTAATTCTTTAACGCTTCACCTACATTTTTTGCTTTCCGGCTAATATCGTCACCTACTTTTTTGGAAGCATCTTTTACATCTTTAGCGGCCTCTTTCGTTCCAGTCGCAACATCATTTGCAACTTTCTTCGTACCGTCAGCGACATCTTTTGCAGCATCCTTTGTTTTATCAACAGCCGTGTTCGTTGCATCCACTGTCGCATCTTTTGCATCTTTCAATCCCTCTTTTACATCCTCGCCGGCATTACGTAGCGCAGCCTTGGTTTTTTCCCAGGCAGTATTAGCTTCTTCAGAAGCAGCGCGAGCTTTTTCTTCAGCTGCTTTATCACCTTTTGCGATAGCTTCATCCAGATCCTTTTTTGCTTGTTCTGCTTTCAAACGCGCATTTTCTTCCGCATTTTTTAAATCTGCGATCGCCGCATCTACATGCTCACCGACTGTTTGTGCCGAATCTGTCGCTGTAGTGTCTTTTTTCTCCGAATTGTTGCAAGAAGACATAACCAATGCTCCTGCTACGACTGCTAAAAGTGCAATTTTTTTCATTATAAATTGATTTATGAGTGTAGTTTTCAACGGCTCATCAGAGCGCGCATACATCAATTTACAACTTCTATGCCAAATAGACAAAATTATTGCTTTGGATAGATCGTTCCTTTCGCAGCTTCGAGCGTATTTTTCAATAAACCAACAATCGTCATCAAACCTACGCCCCCTGGTACAGGTGTAATCCACGAGGCCTTAGGAGCAACATTTTCAAAATCAACATCCCCATATAACTTAAAACCAGATTTCGTTGCTGTAGAAGTTTCTCTATTGATACCCACATCGATCACTACTGCACCGTCTTTAACCATGTCGGCCGTAACAAAATTTTTCTTACCAATTGCTGCAACAACGATGTCGCCTCTCAGAACCTCCGTTTTAAGATCTTTTGTACGACTATGTGTTAATGTCACTGTACAATTACCTGGATTGGAATTACGTGCTAGTAAGATACTCATTGGCGATCCTACGATATTGCTTCTTCCAACCACAACGGCGTGCTTGCCTGCAGTATCGATCTTATAATATTCCAACATCAGCATAATACCATATGGTGTTGCTGGAATAAAACAAGGAAGATTACGTTGCATGCGCCCGAGGTTGATTGGGTGGAAACCATCCACATCTTTGCGGTAATCAATTGCTTCGGTAACTTTATCCGGATCAATATGTTTTGGTAAAGGCAGCTGAACAATCAAACCGTCAATAGACTCATCCTGATTGATTTCTTTGACCTTAGCGATCAATTCATCCTCGGTAATGTTTTCATCATAACGAATGTTTGTTGATTCAAAACCGACCAGTTGACAGTTGCGCATTTTGCTGGCCACATAGGTTTCGCTACCACCATCATTCCCCACAAGGATAGCAACCAGATGAGGTTTGCGGCCAGTCTGTGTCGTAAATTCAGCCGCATCTAACGCAATTTGCTCTTTAATTTTTTCGGAAACTAGTTTACCATCTAATAGATTCATGTTTAGGAGATTTTATTGTATTTAAAAGGAGCCCAAGAGCTCCTTTATTATAGTGTTATTTTGATTAATCTAATTTCAATACCGCCATAAATGCAGATTGCGGAATCTCTACGTTCCCAACCTGACGCATGCGTTTCTTACCTTTCTTCTGTTTCTCCAAAAGCTTACGCTTCCGGGAGATGTCACCACCATAACATTTTGCTGTAACATCTTTACGTAAAGCGGAGATCGTCTCACGTGCGATGATCTTTGCGCCGATTGACGCTTGAATACGAATTTCAAATTGTTGACGTGGTAACAGTTCTTTTAGTTTTTCACAGATCTTTTTACCAAAATCATAGGCGTTACTTCTGTGAATTAACGACGACAGGGCATCTACAGGTTCATCGTTCAATCGGATATCCAATTTGACCAAGTCTGACTTGCGATAACCAATCTGGTGGTAATCAAATGAAGCATAACCTTTAGAGATTGTTTTCAACTTATCATAAAAGTCAAATACAATTTCTCCCATTGGCATTTCAAAAACCAATTCAACACGATCTGACGTCAAATAATGCTGATTCATGATCGTACCACGTTTCTGGATACAAAGAGACATAATTGGTCCTACGAAATCCGATTTCGTAATAATATTAGCTTTGATATAGGGCTCTTCGATTGAATCCAATTTACTTGGATCCGGTAGATCTGAAGGATTATGTACGATCACTTCCTCTTTATCTTTGGTCATATAGGCCTTATAAGATACGTTGGGAACTGTCGTGATAACCGTCATATCAAACTCGCGCTCGAGGCGCTCCTGAATAATCTCCATGTGAAGCATACCCAAGAACCCACAACGGAAGCCGAACCCCAGGGCTGCTGACGACTCTGGTTCAAACACCAAAGAAGCATCGTTCAGCTGCAAACGGTGCATAGATTCACGCAACTCCTCGTAATCTTCCGTATCTACAGGATAAATACCCGCAAAGACCATCGGTTTCACCTCTTCAAACCCTTGGATAGCCTCAGAACAAGGACGATCTTTATGCGTAATGGTATCCCCCACTTTCACTTCACGTGCCTCCTTAATTCCAGAGATAATATAACCAACATCACCGGTCTTAATGACTTCTTTGGGTACTTGATTCAACTTCAGCGTCCCAATTTCATCGGCAAAATATTCTTTCCCAGTGGCAACAAATTTCACGCGGTCGCCTTTACGGATTTCACCATTTTCAACTTTAAAATAAGCCATGATACCACGGAATGAGTTGAAAACAGAGTCAAAAATCAAGGCTTGCAAAGGTCCGTCAGGATCACCCACCGGATGTGGAATACGGTCTACAATAGCTTCCAAAATATCCGGAACCCCAAGACCTGTTTTACCGGATGCAGGAATAATCGCATCACGGTCACCACCGATCAAATCCACAATCTGATCTTTGACTTCTTCTGGCATAGCACCTGGAAGATCCATTTTGTTGAGGATCGGGATAATTTCCAAATCATGTTCCAACGCCAGATATAAATTTGAAATCGTTTGGGCCTGAATACCTTGAGATGCATCAACGATCAATAAAGCGCCCTCGCAGGCAGCAATTGAACGCGACACCTCATAAGAAAAATCCACGTGTCCCGGGGTATCGATCAGGTTCAAGATATATTCCTGACCATCTCTTTTATAATTCATTTGGATGGCGTGACTCTTGATCGTAATACCACGTTCACGTTCCAAATCCATATTATCAAGTAATTGTGCCTGTGCCTCACGCTGACTGATGGTATTGGTATACTCTAAAAGGCGGTCTGCCAAAGTACTTTTGCCATGGTCAATATGCGCAATAATACAGAAATTACGAATGTGCTTCATATAGGATTTTTAAACTCTTTTGCTAAAAGGCAAAGATACCTTTTTTTATATATATTTATATAACCTAGCTTTTTTTTAGTTTACTATACATGAAGAAATCAGACGATACCGTATGCCTGTTAATTAGGAGAAAGAAACAGTATTCCCTATTCGGCAATAGCATATAAAAAATGTTTTTGATTCCGCGTAACATTTTCCGTATCCCAAGAAATTCTTACCCGAAATTGCTCCGTACGAATTGGGCAATTGTCGACCTGGCAATACTGGCAGCACTGTGGAAGACAAGGATCCGCATGAACAAAAAATTCGGTTCGTACCGACATCTCCTTATTGACAATCTTATCCACAGCAGAAATTTCATCGTGCACCTGGGTAAGGTCAAGGTAACGGGGAAGTGTAAGATGGCAATCTACATGGAGTTCGTTCCCATAGCGCTGTACACGAAGATTATGGACATCAATCCATTCATCTTTCCGATTGCGCTCCAAGATTTCAACAACATCCTGCACAAGTGCTGTATCCGATTCATCCATCAATCCACCGATCGATTGGCGAAGTAGCTTATAACCATTGAAGAGAATAAAAAGCCCCAATACAATGGAGATGACTACATCGATCCACAGGAAACCGGTCAGTTTCATCAACAATAACCCCAGTATCAATCCGACCGTACTATAGGCATCGACCTGCAGATGTTTTCCATCTGCCACCAAGGTAATGGAGCCCAATGCACGTCCGCGCTTCATGATATAAAATCCGACAGCAAAATTTAGCACAGATGTAATACCAATCAGATAAATCCCTTGTTCGAGGTGTGTTAACGCTGCAGGAAAGAAAAGATTGTAACAAGCCTTGGCTAAGATAATGGCTCCAGCGATGAAAATAAGTCCACCTTCCAAAAACACCGAAAAGAACTCCACTTTACCATGCCCGTAAGGATGATTCTCATCCTTAGGCTGTGCCGAAAGATAAATACTATAAAATGCAAAACCCGAAGCAATCACATTAACAATACTCTCTGCCGCATCTGTAAAGATTGCACTGGAGTCCGTTAAGAAGTAGGCAAAAAACTTCACAATCATCAGACCTATTCCCGTAAAAAGCGATAATAAAACCAATCTTCTTTGTCTTGACATGATGCTTATCTTCTATATGAAACCGTTTATGAGCAAATGATGAAATGAGGACTAGCCAACATTTTTGTGAGCGCAAAGGTAAAGATATAACGACAAATCAGAACGATTAGTTTTGAACATCCAACGTCGGGGATCAATTAAATAACTGTGCTAAATCGCTTCAATAGCCCTTTTGTTAAAAAAGCCCAATAAAAGAGCTACTTTTCTTTGTAAATTCTCAAAAATAAAGAAGATTATTTGCAACGTATGTAATATCTTTGTCTTACCATGAGCACATCATCATACTTATCAGACAGGATAAATAATTTGTCCGAATCGGCTACACTTAAAATGACCAAGTTGGGCCGCGAATTAGCAGCAAAAGGCGTTAATGTAATTAGTCTTAGCGTAGGTGAACCTGATTTCAACACCCCTGAGCATGTAAAGGATGCAGCGAAGAAAGCCCTAGATGAAAACTGGACGCGTTATTCGCCGGTACCGGGATACCCTGAATTGCGCCAGGCAATTGTAAACAAGTTGAAGACAGAAAACAATTTAGATTATGATATCTCTCAAATTGTTGTTTCTACAGGTGCAAAACAATCCCTGTCTAATGTAATTTTGACTTTGATCAACCCCGGTGATGAGGTAATTATCCCAACACCTTATTGGGTATCATACTCCGAAATGGTCGTTTTAGCAGAAGGAAAATCGGTATTTATCAATACAGAGATCGACAATAACTTTAAGATTACACCAGCACAATTGGAAGCGGCAATTACACCAAAAACCAAATTGTTCATGTTCTCTTCGCCAAACAACCCTACTGGAACAGTTTACAGCAAAGATGAATTGGCTGCATTAGCTGAAGTTTTCGAAAAACATCCGCAGGTATTTATCCTATCCGATGAGATCTACGAACATATCAACTTTGTAGACAAACACGAATCCATCGCACAATTTGAAAGCATCAAAGATAGAGTGATCATCATCAATGGTTTTTCAAAAGCATTTGCAATGACGGGATGGCGTTTAGGTTATATCGCTGCTAACAAAACCATTGCCGCCGCAAATGATAAATTACAAGGACAGACAACCTCAGGTACCTGTTCAATTTCTCAACGTGCGGGTATCGTCGCTTATGAACAAGGATTAGAATCTGTCAACAAAATGAAAGAAGCTTTCGCTCGTCGTCGCCAATTGGTATACGATCTATTGAGTGAAATCCCAGGTGTAAGAACAAATCTACCAGAGGGTGCATTCTATTTCTTCCCTGAAATCTCTTCGTTCTTTGGTAAAAAAGACCAAGATGGTAATGTCATTAAAAACTCATCTGATTTGGCATTGTACTTATTGAATGTTGGTCACGTAGCCACTGTAGGTGGAGATTCATTCGGTAACGACAACTACATCCGTTTGTCCTATGCAGCTTCAGATGAAAGTTTGATCGAAGCTTTAAAAAGAATCAAGGAAGCATTAGGAAAACTAGCCTAGTCGCTTATCCCAATATAAAAAAAGAGCTCATAGGAGCTCTTTTTTTATGCAGTGCCAATTCCCCATACGTTTTCGACACAGCTTAAACGCCGATTCGGTCAAATATCATCTCAGCTCCATAATTTAAGTAGATGCTATCGCTTGAAATAAATATTTATTACATTTACTCCTATGAGTATTTTAACAGAGAAATTTAAAACGCAGCACGACACGGCTCCGTTTTCACAGATAAAAAACGAAGATTATATTCCCGCATTTGATGAAGCTATTCAGCAGACAAAAGATGAAGTCGATGCAATCGTCAACAATCCCGAAACGGCAACGTTCGACAATACGATCGCTGCGATGTCTTACTCAGGACAAACACTAGACCGCTTGTCCAATATCTTTTTCAATCTTCATTCCGCTGAAACCAACGCCGATCTTGAAAAAATCGCACAGGATGTAGCCCCAAAATTATCTGCTTTAGGAAATGATATCACCTTAAATTTCGATCTTTTCAAACGAGTTAAGGCTGTATACGATCAGAAAGATCAACTGACATTGACGGCAGAACAAACGACTCTATTGGAAAAATCCTATAAGGATTTTGTACGCAACGGAGCTCTTTTGAATGATGAACAAAAAGGAAAACTCCGCGAAATAGATGCCGAGCTATCGCTTTTAAAATTGAAATTCGGCGAGAACGTCCTCGCCGAAACCAATGCCTACCAGCTGTTGGTAACAGACGAAAAAGATCTTGCCGGACTTCCAGAGGGTGCCATAGAAGCTGCACATGCTCTGGCTAAAGCCAACGAAAAAGAAGGCTGGCTTTTTACCCTGGATTTTCCAAGCTACCTTCCTTTTGTCACGTATGCCGACAATCGGGAACTTCGCAAAGAAATTACCCTCGCGGCAGGCCGCAAAGGATTTCAAGATAACGAGCACAACAACGTGGACAATGTCCTTAAAATTGTAAAACTTCGCTTCGAACGGGCCAAATTATTAGGCTACGCTACCCATGCCGACTTTGTCCTTGCCGAACGTATGGCACAAGACCCAGGCAAAGTCAAGGAATTTCTAAACGACCTACTGGGAAAAGCGAAACCAGCAGCAGTAAAAGAATTTGCAGAATTATCCCAATTTGCAAAAAACTTACATGGCATAGACCAACTGGAAAAATGGGATGGCGCCTATTATGCCGAAAAGCTGAAACAAGAACGCTTTAATCTGGACGATGAAAAGCTCAAACCTTATTTCAAACTCGAAAATGTCTTACAAGGCGCTTTCGAAGTAGCGCATCGTTTGTTTGGCATCAACTTCAAAGAAGTCGATACAATAGATACCTACCACGAAGAAGTACAAACATTTGAAGTCAGTAAAGACAATGGTGAATTAGTGGCTATCTTCTATGCCGATTTCTTCCCGCGTAAGGGCAAGAGAAATGGGGCATGGATGACCTCTTTCAAACTACAGTACATTCAAGATGGTAAACAAGAACGTCCTCATGTCTCTATTGTCTGCAATTTTACGCGTCCTACAGCGTCAAAACCTTCGCTGTTGACCTTTCAGGAAGTGACAACATTATTTCACGAATTCGGACACGCCCTACATGGTATGCTCGCTGACAGCACTTATCCTACACTATCCGGAACATCTGTGTATTGGGATTTTGTCGAGTTACCGAGTCAGGTGATGGAAAACTGGTGCTATGAAAAAGAAGCCCTTGAGCTATTTGCCAAACACTATGAAACTGGCGAAGTGATCCCGATGGAACTTGTCGAAAAGATCCGCGAAAGCGCGTCCTTTCTTGAGGGGATGGCGACTATGCGCCAATTGAGCTTTGGGCTATTGGATATGGGCTGGCATGGACAGGATCCAACTTCGATCTCGGATCTGAAAGCATTCGAAGACGAACAGTTTGCCTCAACAAAACTCTATCCCGATGTCAAGGAAAATGCCATGAGTACGGCCTTCTCCCATATTTTCAATGGCGGTTATTCTTCAGGCTATTACAGCTATAAATGGGCCGAAGTCCTGGATGCCGATGCATTTGACTACTTTAAACAAAACGGTATTTTCAATAAGGAAATCGCGACTAAATTCAAGGATAATATCCTTTCAAAAGGTGGAACCGAACATCCAATGGTGCTATACAAACGCTTCCGCGGACAGGAGCCTTCGGTAGAACCCCTATTGAAAAGAGCTGGATTGATCAAATAACTGGATTGATTAAATTATAAAAAAGCTGGATGTAAAATCCAGCTTTTTTATTGGAAACATAGGTATACCAAGAACTTCCTTGCCTATCAAAGTCCCTGTGAAAATACCGAGCATTCAGCCGATCAAATAACTTTTATTTCGCACTGTATAATTGCAAGCAACATTAATATTGCACGAATTCCATAGGTTTTTTACTGGCCATACCTGATCCTAAGTAATTTTATAAAAGCGTCATTTGTTTTCCATTCAAAACCAGGGCATTAAACAAGAATCGCGTATATCTTGCCCATTTAGCAAAAAAATAGTACCTTTGTAGGACATAATTGGGGTTGACCGGAATTGACAGGATGGAGACGGTTATGTAAGCATGTAGTGCGTTGTTAGTAGAGCACTTTAATCTGAACTTTCAGAATTATAACTGGCGAAGAAAACTACGCCTTAGCTGCTTAAGTTAGACTTAACATAGCTATTTGTCCCGTTAGATCCTGTTCTTTGGTTTAACATTCGGGGCATCGAACAATAGAACTGGCAAGTGTGATGTTGCTAAGCACTTGTGAGAAACAGCAACTACGGCGTACGGTATAGGTAGGCGACTCACCTTCCCTCGCTCGACAATTAAAGAGAAGCTAAACATGTAGAAAGCGTATACAGTACCATGACTGGACGAGAGTTCGAATCTCTCCAGCTCCACAAACAACAAAGCCGAACTTTAAGTTCGGATTTGTTGTTTATTGCAGAATACCTTTGTAGACTGCATCCCGTAAGACACCACCTGTTGTATCTCCTGCATACTCCCAATACATCGCACCGAGCAGCCCCGTCTTGTGTACGTAATCGCATTTAAGTGCAATCGACTCTGGCGTTTCATAGGTCAACACAAACTCCCCTTTATCGTTGACAAGATAATGTGCTTTCGCTTCATCGTCCCATTTCTGTTCAAAGTCCTGCAACGCAAGCAGATCTTTATAATCTATAAAACCTTTGACATCAGTTTTATTGCCCCGGCCATAGAATGGAATTCCCAGCACCAATTTTTCTACAGGCATACCGCCTTCGACATGCGCCTTTACAGCCTCCACACAGGTTGTACCACCCGACATAGCGGAACGATGCAAACTCGCATGATGGTACGGCGGGTGTCCCGAATCATAAGTCATGATATTCACAAAATCCACATCTTTCTCAATCTTGTCAAAAGCAATATACTTACCGCTCGCCACAGAAGCTAAAGTCAACAGTCTCTTCTTACCGATAGCCTTGCGAATATCGTGCATGAGCAAGGTGAAATTTTCCGTATCGGCTAAAGAAGACGAAATCCCGGCAGAAGAATTCGTTGGATATTCCCAGTCGATGTCAATACCATCAAGATTAAACTCCCGCACCACACGCAAGCAGTCTTTGGCAAACTTCTGCCGATTCATTTCATCAGCTGCCATTTCGCTAAACCGGCCGCTTCCCCAGCCGCCAACGGACAACAATACCTTTAGATGTGGATGTGCTTTCTTAAGATCCGTAATAGCTTTCAATCTAGATTCATTATCTATACGCAGGCCATCAAAGCTATCGCTGACATGTGCAAAGGCATAATTGATATGCGTCAGATAGGTCGGATCAGGCATCACTTTAGACCAGGAGGTGACATAGGCGATAACAACTTTTTTGTTTTTTGCTCGTGCACGACTTACACTAGGGTACAATAATAAAGTCAATAACAGAACAGTGAAGGTCTGGCTAAGTATTGATTTCAATTTAGATTCCATAATAGCTTTTTATTTTGTTTCAAGATGATATTGATTGTCCTAAAATATGATCGTTAAAGTATGCGCATTCGATGCTTATGGGCGACCTACAGTTTCAGATAAATAGGTAGCTTCTTCAGCAAGATCGCATACCACAACATCGCAAAAGCCCAAAGCAATGAACCGGCAATAGCTAAGCCCATATACTCCGATTGTTTATAGAAGAACAGGGGAAGATGAAAACCCCAGCAGATAAAGTAGATTAGATCGGGAGCAAGATAGGTCGTTAATGAGTTCTTTCCAGCCTCCTCAAAAACCCGCATACCCCGCTGGTAGCCTTTCACGTCTATGAAATAATAAAGCGGTATCAAAAGCAATACGCTAATCCCGCAACAAACCAATGCCCAACTCGGCGTACCATGGATTTTGGATAAAATAAACCAAAAACGCAAAACAAAACCCATAGCCAGCCAGATCGTGGCAAGGAGAAACAAGATACGCAACAAGATGCGCGGCGTTGCCGCATATCGTTTCATAAGCATTCCCACAAGTGTTCCGGCTAACACAATACAGGGTATATTACCGGATAATAGGACATGCAGATACCGTCCAATGCCAGAAAGTTCAATTTTTAATTCGGTGTGAGCCAAAATATTGAGCAGAAAAAATATCAGCCAGCCACATACAACAACGATTATCCTACCCCGACTCAACAAGAAAATAGAAGCCGCGGCAAAATATCCCCATCCAATCAGCCCTAAAATCCCCCACCATCCTACTTCCAGCCCCTTTCCATCAGAGGCTTTAAACATGTATACGAGATAAATAATACCCACTACACCAACAAGACGCATCCCCTTAAAAAAGAGCGGATAGGTAGAATCTTTCGGATAATGATTCCAAATCAGAAAAACGAATACATACAGCAGTCCCAACCACAACAAATGCGACATTCCCGTCAGCTGTGGATCAACTCGCGAACCATTCAATATCAATACCCCAATAAGCAATAAACTTAATGTTCTGATCAGCATATGAACAAAAATAACCGTTGTCGACGATCCTAACTTTTCCCGAGCTGCCACAGCATAAGGAACAGCCACTCCAACCATAAAAAGAAATCCCGGGAAAACCCAGTCCGCCAACCCCATTCCGTCCTCATCTGCTTCTGTATGAACCAACCATTTAGGCACAGCTGGAATAAACAGGTCATTAACAAATAACATCAGGAATAGCGTAAGACCACGCATAACATCCATTGAACGGATTCGGATTGTAGGTACAGCTTGCAATGCGTTCATAATTGATTCGTTGTGTTCAAAAAGTAGCTATCAGCGTAGCTGCTTAGCCCATCTCTTTCCTGGATCCTTCTTTGATAATTTTTTAGTGATTTTATGGCGACCGGAACCTGGTGAAAAATTCCCGCATAGAAAAATTCCTGTATAACGAAACGAAAAGACAGGCTATTACGCTAAGATTTATCATCAGTAACGCTAATGAGATATCTTTGAATAATCTAAGATGAGAAAAAAATAACACTATATAGTGAAATATTTGTTCAAATTAGTGTAAATTTTACTCATAAAACACAGAAATCGTATGCTTTACTGCAGTGATCCTTATAAACGACAACTTACAAGCCAGTCAACGCACAAAAAGAAATGTCATACATGCTCGAATTGTTACTTTTATGATCTGTATTGTATTGCATATAAAAAGCAATTTATCTAAGTTTGACAAAAACAAATTTACGATACAGCCGATCTACATGAAATTCATTCTTTTTATCTGCTTGTTCTTCGCAACACAAGCTATCTTCGGACAGAATATCAGCGTCGTCCAAACAACAAATAAACAGTACAAACCATGAATCAATTAAAATTTCGTGACGCCACGCAACAAGATTTACCACGCATCGTAGAAATATACAATTCTACCATAGCCTCTCGCATGGTCACAGCAGACACTAGTCCCGTATCTGTCGCCAGTAGACAAAAATGGTTTGACGAACACAACGCTTCGAAAAGACCCCTGTGGATGATAGAAGATGTAAATAGCCAGGTACTTGGCTGGGTAAGTTTTCAATCTTTCTATGGTCGTCCAGCTTATGATGCAACAGTAGAAATTAGTATCTATTTGGACGAACAGCAACGCGGCCGGGGCCTGGGTAAACAGATTCTCCAGTACTGCATTGATAAAGCCCCAGGTTTAGGCGTACATACCTTATTGGGATTTATCTTTGCACACAACTTGCCTAGTATCGCATTATTTGAAAAGATGGGTTTCAAGGAATGGGCCAACTTACCCAATATAGCAACCTTGGATCAGGAAGAACGTAGTCTAAAAATATTAGGTATACGAATTAAATAACAGCGTGACAATCTAATTACCCGTCATCAAAAATAAAATTGTTAAATTACAGTATTCATTAGATAAGATCTTTAATTCGGCAATATGAAACATTTTATCCAATTCTCCTTGATGCTGATTGCTTATGTATTCTTCTTTTCCAGCCCCCTGTTGGCACAAAATCCAGAGCGCACCAAAACTATCCCGATCACAAGTGATTCAGCATACAGCAAGATAATTCAAGTGCTTCAGGATAGCGGTTATTTTATTGCACAGCTCGATCGGCCTTCGGGATTTATTCAAACTAGTACGTATCTCGAAAACAATAATCTCCTAAGCAATAAAGAAGGAGAAAAATTAATTTTCAACTTCCTGATCAGCCCTTTACAAGCTAAAAGAGCAAAAATAGTTTTAAATATATTTTCAATAGAGAGGCGTAAAGGCGGGAGCTTTGATGCACCTAATTATTATGATGAAGATAAGGGGATCGTCCGGGACAATAAAGCCTACCAGCAAATTTGGGATAGGATACTCCCCCTATTTCAATAAGTACAATCAAGATAAAGCCCAGCTGATCTCAGTTCACCTGGGCTTTTATAATAAAAAAAATTAGATCGAGATGGTCAGTAAAGGAACATCCAGACCCGATGCCATCATCCGTGTTTTACTCCGGTGGGTCAATGAGCTCCAAAAACCGTACTTATAGGGGATCATGACCAGCAGATCCGTACTGCTCTCTTTTACTTCGTCCCGGATCGCTTTTACAACCTCATTGGAGGTTACATTTTTGTAGTAATAACTTACGATTCCCATCACATCGTTGATGGTTTCACGTGTTTCTTTTCCTTTTTCCTCATTCAGCTGCTCAACAGTTTTTCGAATATTGAGAACCTCCAGTACCGCACCAAATTCAGCGGCAAAATCCTTGACTTTTTCAAGAATTTCCTTTTGTACACCACGAACAATATCACAGGCAAAAAGAATATGCTCCAGACCCGTAAATTTTGCGCCCAGCGGAACGGAAAGGATAGGTATTTTTAACTTACTGATTGCTGCCGTGGTGGTATTCCCCAGCATGTCCTGATCAAAGGAACGTTTGGCCATTCCCATCACCAACAAATCCGCATTCGTCTCCTGGATGCATTTTGTCATCTGGTCATAAAACAAACCTGCCGCAAGATAAGGAATAGTCAAAACACCACTTTCGGCCGTAATCGCCTCGGCTTTACGTCGTAAAACCTTACTTTGATGTTCAAAAATCTTGAACATAGAATCGGGAGAAAGTCGAGCGTTCATTGCATGAATGGAAGGATTTTGAAGAGAAAATAAAACGAGCTCGTATTCTTTTCCTGCAAAAACTTCCATAATAAACTTTAAGGCATGTTCGGCCTCTTCAGCATAGTCTGTGGCAACAATAATCCGTTTCATATGGTCTAATTTAATTCAATAAAAAATCCCTTTTTATTACATTCAAGTTAACGAAAAATAATAAATCTATCAAACGGAGAATTGTCTCAACTGGGTCAATTTTCTCCCGATTTTTGGCTATTTTAAGTAGCTAGCCTTTACAAAAGATGCTTTTTTCAGATAATCGATACTTTGTTGTAAACCGGTATAAATATCGTTACGTGTTTCTTCCAGCTCAACAAAAATATATTGCAGGCCAGCAACTTTTGAATTGTTAAAAATTGCATCGAAACCGACCATACCACTTTGGCCAATTTCGCGGTGGTCCTTAATGTGCAAAGCCTTGAATCTGCCCGCATATTTATTGAAGTAATCAACCGGACTAACTTGCCCCATGACCGCCCAATAGACGTCCATCTCGAAGAATACATGTTCAGGATTTGTATGCTCTAACATATAATCGTACATCACTTTATCTTCCACTTTTCTAAACTCATGCGAGTGGTTGTGGTATCCGTAAATGATTCCTTGCTGACGGCATTTCGCACCCACAGCATCCAGGTAGCGACATTGCGTTTCCAGATCCTTAAGTGTTTTAGGTACATCCATCCAAGGCGTGACGATGTATTTCATTCCCGCTGCTTTGTGCGTAGCAATACATTCGTCCCACCATTTTAGGGATTCTGTAAAATCTCCAGAGCTTAACTCTTTCTCTGATAGCGTTTTCGTTGCATGTGATGAAATCACCTTCATTCCAGCTTTTTCAACTTTTGCCTTAAACTCTTGTGGGCTCAAGTTATATAATTTACCATCTTTGTATCCAGCAGCTTCCACTCCTGTATAACCCAATGCTGAGATCTTTTGCAGAATCTGGTCGAAATTGGCGTTTTTACCGATTTCTTCACGTACAGAATATAACTGTAGACCAATTTCCTTTTTTGCAGCTTTCTGTTGTGCAAATGTTGGACTAACAGCCAACATCATACATCCAGCTACCAATGTTCCGATAAGAGTTCTTCTTTTCATTTAGTGCTCAATTATTTATTACAGACTTCGTTTAACGCAAAATTATTTGTAAACGCAGGTTTACAGGTTGTTTAGGTTTGTCGCGTTAATTATAGCCGCAATGTATGCAAATACTCGAAAAAACACAATGCTTTACCGTTTTATTTATTCACGTCGCGTGCTCAGCGCTCCATAACATGCTTTTTTATAGGAATAAAAATATACCCAACTCAACGATTTACAATTTGCAACTGTTCTATTTACAATAACAAACAAGTTGAGTGATGGAAAATAAATATGAAACCCCCGAACATAGCGATCAAAAACAGGAAGAGAAACTACCTGATGTTGCCGTTGAGGAAAAAGATGATGAACCTGCCGGTCGAAATCTCAAACGTACACTTATTATTGCAGTATGTGTGTTGATTGTGTTTTATCTGATTTATTATTTTATGAGTGGACAATAACAGGCGAATAGCCGCAACCATGCAACTCACCACAGCTCCGGCGGAACTTGACGGATTCTTGGAAACCGAAGCCGGGCAAGTCGACTTTTGTCGTCATACACAATCTGGTAGAATCTGACCAAAATTTCGGTCATTGTGCCGACGTACTCGACAATTTACCACGGCTCCGGTGGAACTTGACGGATTCTTGGAAACCGAAGCCAGGTAAATCGACAATATCTGCTTAAATAATTTCGTTTTTCATTCGCCTGTGTGCTACTAGATAATAACTTTTTATATTGGTTTACACAGGACGGTGACGTAGGGTCTATTTACTAAACAAATCTCAGTACCGATTAAATCATCTGTTATAACAAATATAAAAGAAAAAATAATAAATACAAATTTTTAAACAAAATAATGAACTATATTTTGCGCAAATTGTCATTCAATTCGTTGTATGACGGATGAAGACAAAGCATTACTGGAAACAATTGGTTTACGCTTTCGCGCGAAACGAAATGATCTTTATTATACACTACGGGATCTATCCCATCTAACAGGCATTTCAACAGGAACACTCAATGGTATAGAAAAGGGAAAAGACTTAACGCTCACAAACTTTTTAACTTTATGCCGCAGCCTGGAAATCCAACCGACGGTATTTTTTCAGCATGATATTGTTTTTAATTCGCCCTATTCCCTACCTCCTGATGCGCAGGAAAGAATCACGCTAAGCAAAAAACTGGATGACCTCGTCTATCATTCGGATTTTTTCCACTCAGCACGACGTGTTTCGGAAGTGTTGATCCAATTGGGTATTGACAAGAGCCAAAGCAACAAATTCTCTGTTTATCTAACCAACTATTGTGAAGAGGGAGCCCTCGTCTATCAGCAGCATGGTAACTATAAAACCTATCGTAAAAAAAAGGTAAATAAAAAGGACTAAACTTCTTTGTTGGAAAGTTCACGAAAACGGTTTGCCCTTCTAAACGTTCCCAAATCATTAAAACGAACCCCATACTTGCGCAAAATTTCTTGTGCCTTCTTGCGCCCAATATGACGTACGTAAAATGTCTCATTGACGACAAAATGATGGATGCTATGTGTCCAACCGAAAAAGAAACAAAACAATTGCATCGGAAAAGTCCACCAAACTGTCAATACTTGTGTCTGCTCAATAACATTTCCAGCTTCAACATCACCAAAATAATGCATGTTTGATGTAATAAAATGCAAACAAAACTGACGTAATAAGTTTGGCAATAGAATAACATAAATGATCCCATGCAGACTTATCAACATGTTATTAACATAGTATGGAAAACTCAAATCTAACTCAAAAACCTCACTTAACCAACCAAATAACAGGTCTGCAAAAAAGAAATATAAAATCACATGTGCAAAAATCGTCACTGGAACAATGCTCAAAAACATAATCCGTTTTAGTTTTGAAGAAGTCTCCAACTTTAGATTTCCATTTTTCACCTCGCTGTCCATATCGTTAAACATGCGATGCAGTCGAAAGAGCCCACCCAACACAACATCGGGAGTTGTTAACAGACGTTTGATCGACCACTGCTCGCCATTCGTAACACTGCGTTCCTCAACATCATGTAATGTACCCGAAAACTTATGATGATGATGATGCAAGGTCCTGCGTATCCAAGGATTTACCGTCAATGGACGTAATATCCATACACTAAAAAGCATAAAATGATGAATTGCCTTTTGTCTTTTAAAATAAAGCCAATGAATCAGATCATGCTCTATTTCATGCAACACGCCCATAAAAAACGCATTACTGACAATCATAAGCCAAGTTGGAACAACAGCGCGAAACCAAGCTATCGATACAACGACAATTGCCAGGATCGCCAGTGCGAATAGAGCCATTCCGATACTGTTCTGACTTTTTAAGATGGGATACATTCCTTTAAGCTGCTGGTAGGAAAGATTTATTTCCCTCCTAATCTGGCTCGACTTTTCCTGATGTGTCAAATTCGATGTGATTTTATCGGTAAAAATAAGGATTTTTTCGCAGACATCTAACATGTTAGGTAGAATGCCCCACCTACTAATAACCATAATAGGCTCTAAAAAATATTTCCAAAAACTGTAACAAAACGAACGGGGCTAATACTAATGAATTAAAATAAACTTATAAACATAAACAGGTATGGAAAAGAAATCAATTTACAACTGGAAGAATAATTTGTTCGGAACTAAATCAACCCTCTACCGCAATGAAGCAGTTATAGGAAGTTTAGAATCTATCAATTGGAATCTGGACGCTCATGTTTCTATCCACAACGATCAGTTCCGTTTCAAAAATAGGGGATTTTTCAACTCATACACGGAGATTCGCAATCAAAACAATGAACTGATCGGCGATATTGAATATGATACCTGGACAACTAAAGCCACTATTAGCCTAATCGATAAAAAATACACGTGGAGATCAAAAAATATGTGGATGACCTCCTGGCAAATTGAGAACGAGCAAGGGGAAGTTGTCGAAATCAAACCTTCTTCGCTCAAAAATGGAGGGAAAATAGAAAGCTTTGAACATAGCGAATTGATCTTGTCTATTAGTTTATATCTTCAAAAACGTATTACAATGATGGTTTCTATAGTTGCCCTGATCCCACTATTTACCTTACTACTAGGTTAACGTAGCAGCCAACTTCTAATATATATCAGTCAAAGCAGATCACTCCTCGGATCTGCTTTTTTTGTGCAAACCATTAAGTAAGCAACAAGCGATTTCACCCAAAAAAAATAATGCACTTAAAGGGATTTGGTAGGGACTTTATAGGGACCTTATAGGGACCTCATTCGGATGAAGCCGTCTTAACTACCTATTAACTCCCTATTACGTAACACCTTATTTACAATTATTTAACAGATTAAACTAAACTTATCTATTCGTTGTGTGTTAGTACCCCTACACATTTAATTTAATACTATGGCAAATGTAACACAGGGTGTAAATGGTCCTCCCTCGGGCAAAGTGGGGGCAGTTGTTTTTTGTAAATGGAAAGAGATCAATTATGTCAGGTCTCTTCCGAGGGTGAATAAAAAAAGAGCACTTTCTGAAAAGGAAGTGAACAATCGAAACAAATTTGGACTTATGCAACAATTCTTAAGTCCTTACACGAGAGTCATACGGCTCGGCTTCTCAACCTCCGCCAAAAATATGACAGCATTTAATGCAGCGATGTCCTATAACCTTCACCATGCCATGCAACAAGACGATGAAGGTTTTCATATCGATTATGAAAAGATTGCCATAAGCCGAGGTTTGGACGAAGAGATTACAGGGGCAACATTTCAATTGTTGAACGAAACTATCCATATCACTTGGGAACTAAAAAACACCGAAAAACTCTTGTACGAGGATCTGACAGATTTCCGAACCTTGGTACTCCTCATTCCTGAAAATCCAATAAACGTTTCACAAGGTGTTTTACTTCAAAATTACATTATGGATTTGCGAGAATCTATTCAAATACCGAAACTAACCCAAAGTGATACATATCATCTATATCTAGGTTTTGTTGCAGCTGACGGAACTAATCGGAGCATGAATAGCAGCTATCTCGGAAATATAAACCTAGAAAGAGGATTAAGTTCCTTCCGGGAATTAAATTCATCAACAGGAGAAATAAAATAATTCAAAAACAAACACACAAAACACTTAATCACAATAAGATAACAACATTTTAACACCGAATTCATGTTAATATGCTTACTTCGTATAAGCGATATGATTCACAATCGATGGTTTCAACAGCCACATCAATTTCGGCCATGAAGCCAATCGTCTTTATATCTAGTAGGCATTTGGTTACCCCCTCAGCAATCCTCAACACATATCCATGTGCAAGTCCTACTACTTTCTCTATTCAGTTCGGCAAGCTCATACCTTGCCGAACATTCTATTACCCAACGGATCCCTGATTACGATTTAACTTCCAAAAGGATCTGTCTTTTTTTCGGTCTTTACGATTTTAACCAAATGCTCCAATGCATTTTTCAGACGTTTAGCATCTTCTTCCGTTTGGATCGCCCATAAAATTTCATCCGTGCTTGGCGAAGACTTAAATCGAATTTGATAACCGGATTTTACTCTTGCAATGACAAGTACATCTGATTTGGCAATATCACTTCTAAAATGCTGGCCACTGGAAAGAAAGACTGTTAACACCTTCCCATCTACCGTTACCGTGTCAATTTTCGTATCCTTATAACGGTAAGCTACCTTATATAGCTTATTAATATAAGCCATGGTCTGTTGTTTATTCAAGCTCGCATTTTGGGCTACTGATGGCACTGTAATACCAATAGCCAAAAGAAAGCACAAGAAAAAATTCTTCATTTATCTAACATTTTTTATTTCCATATACTATAACAACACATCGCTCAGATTGCACTTACTCACCAAATATCACATAGCGCAAATCAGCAGAAGCAAAATACGTTCCTTTTATTGATGAACTAAAAATATAGATTTTATTTACTTTTTTACCTATTGCCCCACAAACTAAACTTATTTCCAGTAGCCGCATTTCGATTGCTGCTACTGAAAAATTCATCTTTAGCCATTTTTAGTTATTCTTTCGATCTCGATAAATCCCGTGCATTCTCTGCCATACGGATAAATTCAGCACGATAACCTTCCTCATCTTTGCCTTTGGAAGCTTTTGCGCGCGCGATTAGCTGATCAAAATTGGCCTTTTGCTTAAAATCAGAATCACGAAGTAATAGACCAAGTTCCGCTACCGCAGTGGCGAACTGTAAATCTTCACTCACGCGATTCAATTCCGTAACAGTAGTTCCCATCACCTTTTGTTGCAACTTGCTTTTCTCCCCTTCGGGCTCCTTATACCGAAATTTCACGGTTGCCAGTTCAGCATTTCTCCGCTCAGCTACCGGATCCGCTTGTTGTTGATATTTTAAGGGGTCTACCGTTCCGACCATCCCAGACTCCACACCGACCGGTACAATTTCATATAGGGCTGTCACCACATGACCTACTCCCATATCACCACCCATCTTTTGATCGTCATTGAAATCTTCAGCTTCCAACAAGCGGTTTTCGTACCCCACTAAACGGTATGCCTGCACATAACTGGGATTAAATTCGACCTGGATCTTGACATCTTTCGCAACGGTAAACAAGGTTCCCCCGAATTCGGTCACCATCGCTTTTCGTGCTTCAGAAATGTTGTCGATATACGCATAATTCCCATGCCCTTTGTCTGCAAGGATTTCCATCTTACTGTCCTTCAGATTCCCCATGCCATACCCCAATACTGTGAGGAAAACCCCCGATTTACTTTCTTTGGCAATCAGCTCTTCCATCGATTCGTCACTGCTTTCCCCAACATTGAAATCGCCGTCACTAGCCAAAATAATCCGGTTGTTTCCACCTTTGATAAATTGTTGCTTCGCAATTTCGTAAGCCTTCTTAATTCCTGCAGCTCCAGCCGTACTTCCACCGGCTTCCAGCTCCTCAATAGCCGATTTAATTTTCATCTTTTCATCACCGGGCGTACTCTCCAGTTTTACCCCTGCCGATCCAGCATAGGTCACAATGGCAACATGGTCTACAGCACGTAGTTGATCAACCAACATCTTCAGCGAAGCTTTCACCAAAGGCAGACGCCCCGGTCCCATCATTGATCCCGACACATCGATCAAAAACACCAGATTGGAAGCTTTAAGATTCGCCGTCGGTATATCTTTCGCCTTTAATGTTACGCGCATGAGCTGATGTGTAGTATTCCAGGGTGCCTTGGTCAATTCGGTGACGATATTTACAGGTTCGCCATTCTTAGGTCCGGCCACTTGATACTGAAAGTAATTGATCATCTCTTCAACCCGTACCGCATCTTTTTCAGGTAGTGTTCCTGAATTGATAAAACGACGTACGTTACTATAGGAAGCAGCATCAACATCGGCCGCAAATGTTGATAAAGGTTCTTTTCGTGGATTGATAAACTTGTTTTCCTTTATTTTTTGATAAGATTCTTGGTTCTGATTAGGCACATAACCCGTCCCTCGAATATACAGACCCGATACTTGCCCTGACAAAGCTGCATTAACATTCATCACCGACGCCGTCTGACGCTTCGCCCTGCGCTCAGATCCGGTCACCACAACTTCATCCAGTGTAATGTTTTGTTGCACCAAGCCCACATCAATCGTTGACCGATGGTTGACCGCTATCCGTTGCTCAAGATATCCGATATAACTAAAAATCAAGGTATTTTTACCGTCAAGGACTTGAATACGATAGTTTCCCTTATCGTCGGTCCGCACCAGCGCTTTTGTAGCAACATTGCTCACCTGTACGCCCGCAAGGGCAGTCCCTGTATTCGCATCGACAACCTTACCGCTGACCTCATATCCCTGCTTGGCATGTCCACCTAAGGATAGCAACAAGCCTATTACAAAAAGTATTGCTCTCATATCTTTACATTTTTGCCAAGGGATGCCACAAATATTAAATTTCCATAAACCAGAAAAAAAAAATATTTTTAGCCAATAAAATGTTCGCATTCAAGTCGTCAAAAATAGATACAGCACAAGACCACGAGCTCTTGCTGCACTACCAGGAATCCATGGAGCTCCAGGTATTGGGGGATCTATACCAGCGACATACCGAGATGGTATACTATGTTTGTTTACGGTATCTCCAAGATTCCGAATTGAGCAAAGATGCTGTCATGAATATCTTTGAAGAATTAATATATAAAGTCAACAAGCAAGAAATCAAGGACTTCCCAAGATGGCTTTATGTACTAAGCAAGAACCATTGTTTGATGTATTTAAGGTCTCAAAAGAACAAATCTCAAATTTCTTTGGATGAATTTGTGAAATTTCCAGGAGACGTGCATCAGTATGAACAATATGATGAAAAAGAAGAACAGCTAACAGCCATGGAAGGCTGTCTGGAAAAGTTGCCAGACAAACAGCAGCAGTCGGTCAGACTCTTCTTCTTAGAGGAAAAATGTTACAAAGAGATTAGCGAATCTACCGGTTATAGCTTGAACGAAGTAAAGAGCTATATACAGAATGGGAAACGGAATTTAAAAAATTGCATGGAGGCTTGGAATGAGCAACAGTAATTACGACATAGCATACTTAAAGAAATACGTCAACGGCGAATTATCTCCTACGGAGATGTACGCGCTTGAACGTGAGGCACAGCGTGACCCCATGCTGGCCGATATTCTTATGGGTATGGAAATGGATCAGAATAAAACCGTACTTACAACAATCAACAACCAAATTGCACAACGTGTTCAGAAAAATAATACCGCTAAAATAAAGGTCTTTGATTGGAAGAGACTTGCCATCGCCGCAGCGGCAGTGATCGTATTGGGGATTGGTCTCCTCCTTTACCGTCGACAGGACAAAAATTCATCCGAAGCGAGGCGTACCGCCGAAGTAAGTATTACGCAGGAAAAACCCAAAACAAAGGTTACAGCAGCAGATTCTATCATTCCTTCAGATGATATTGCATCAAAAATAGGACCTCAAGATCATTTGCCACAATTAGCCGATAATAACCGAACGCGGCTTCATGAACAGCATCCACTGGAAGAGGTAACCGTTTTATCCCGGGAACCATCCCTGCGTGTAAAATCATTGGAAGAAATGAAGGAAGGTCTCAATAATGATCGCCCTGTATTTGGATTAAGACCTGCAGACAGTACAATTGTTATCGGTTATGCACCAATGGCAAAGAAAAAAGATGCTTCCCAAACCATTATGATTCGTGGAACATCAAGTTTAAACAATACCCTTGCAGGCAGAGCTCCGGGTATTGCGATGCCACAACAACAAGGTACCCCGCTACAACTTACAATTCGGGACAAAGAGACAGGCTTACCTATTTCGGGAGTGACAATCATTCAACCCAATAGCAAGTTTGCGACAAATACCGACGCACAGGGCCAAGCTACCATCCAACCCAGCACAATGGATTCACTCGTCGACATCATGGCTCTGGGCTACAATTCTGTCGCATTGAATATGCGTCGCAGCAAAAATACGACGATCAAACTGCAACCTTCCGGCGCCTCTCTTGATGAAGTCGTCGTTACAACGATGTCTTCACGCAAATCAAAAAGTGCCGAACCTATCTGGGGCTGGAGATCGTTCAACAATTATATCAAGAAAAAAACAGCTAAAAGCCGCTATGAGGGCACTGTCCGTTTAAGCTTCTATATCGATAAAGATGGACTCCCAACAAATATCAGCGTTCTCCAAAGTGCAAATGATTACCTCGATGCCAAAGCCAAAGAGATTCTACTTTCGGGACCAAAATGGAAAGGGGAAGACTACCGCTATGTCACGTTAAGCTTCGAATTCACCTTGTAAGGATGCGATCTGAGCACATCCTATCTAATTACAACACAAGTTTATCTCGCTATCGGGACAAATAAGCAATCGCAATTGATCGATCCATTTATCTTTTCAACCAATTTAATTTATAAGGGTTTGGATTTAAAATTATTTCATACTTTAGTGTTATAATTCTTAACCATACAGTCATTTTTTATGAAAAGTTTTTTCACTGGCCTCCTCCTGCTTAGTGGTGTATACCTACAAGCGCAAGATTTTTCGTTCGGTAAAATAAAAAAGGAAGATTTTGCCATTACTGTTGACAAAATAGATACAGCAGCAAATGCCTTTGTCTTACGCGAATATGGATCAGCCGAAGTAAGTTATGATAAAAACAAAGGTCCGGTTGTTCAATTTTTCAGACACGTCCGCATTAAAATATTAAATAAGGAAGCTTATAATTACGCTAATTTCAGTATCCCTTTATATAAAAGCGGCAACGACCGGGAAGTCCTTATGGACATCAAGGGAGCGTCCTATCACCTCGTCGGAGATAAGGTTGTAGAAACAGAAATGACGAAAGCGAATATTTTTAACGAAAACGCCTCAGAAAACTATACGGTAACGAAAGCGGCCATTCCGCAGGTCCAAGAAGGTACAATTATTGAATACCGCTACCGCACAGAATCGCCATTTATTTTTAACTTAAATGCCTGGGAATTTCAGGAAGATCTCCCAAAAATTTATAGCCAATACGTCACGCGTATTCCCGAAGTTTTTCATTACAAAGCCAATTTAAAGGGGGGATTAGCCGTCAGTGACCGGAAGGTAGAAAATTACAACACAGGCCTGGATTCTCAAGTTGGAGAAGTCTTAGGCAATAAAACCACCTATACCATGGAAAATATTCCGGCTTTCCATACCGAAGATTACATGACCTCTTCCAAAAATTTTAGGTCAATCATTTTCTTTGAGCTTGGTCGGTATAGCATTCCAATGGGACCGACAAAAGACTTCTCGCTCACGTGGGAAAATGTCAGAGATAAACTTGTACAGGACGAAAGTTTTGGTGGACAGGTAAAGCGAAAAACGGCATTGAAAGAGTTCATTGAACCGGTATTGCAGGATTCAAAAGATGACCTGGAGAAAGCGGTACGACTGTATACCTACTTCCAGAAACAAATAAAATGGAATAACCGCCATTCGATCTACGCAAAAAATATCAAAGAAGCCATCGAAAAAAGAACAGGCAATAGCGCCGATATTAACCTTGGACTGGTCAATGCCTTACGTTATGCGAAACTAGATGCCATCCCTGTTATTTTATCGACACGTGAGAATGGCTATGCAGGGCTCTATGCACCAGCGATATCAGAGTTCAACCATGTCATTGCCCAGGTAAAAATAGGTGAAAACTACTACCTGCTGGATGCGACCTCTCCCTATGAGATGTTTGGAAATATTCCAATGAAATGTGTCAACTTTCAGGGAAGATCAATTCCTCTGGAAGGCGAATCTGACTGGGTAAAGCTCGAGGCAAATCTTGCATCTACTTACAGTAACTTCTTCTACGGTGAACTGTCGGAAGATGGTGCATTAAAAGGAAAATGGATTACCTCACGTAACGGTTATGGTGCTTCCAAAATGCGTGAGCGCCTTCAAGGAAGTAATTCTGAAGAAGAATTCTACGAAAAAATAGATGAAGAAAACAATCGCATCAAAATCAATAGTTTTAAAGTATCGAATCGGGAATCCCTTGATAAACCGCTAACGGAGGAGTTTGAAATTGAGATTAAGAATTTTGCAACCCTGCAAAATGAACAACTTCTATTCAATCCTTATATTGACACAAAAATGTCCAAGAATCCCTTCAACCTTACGGAGCGGAATTATCCGATCGACTTTGGTTCTTTAGTCCAAGAAGAGTGCTACATTGAAATCAAACTGCCAAAAGGCTATGCATATCCAACGGAAGGAAAGTTAAAAAACATCAGTATGGCTCTTCCTGAACGTGCGGCCCGATATATTTTCAAAATCAATAATACAACACCGGATGTTCTGATCATCGAATCTGCAACACAATTAAACAAACCCTTGTTTATGCCGGAAGAGTATTTTGATTTAAAAGAGTTTTTCAGTCGGATCATCCAGGCAGAAAAATTAGATGTTGTACTCAAAAAAATATAACGATATCACTTAACACAAACTTCATTTTATATTGACGATTAGCTTAAATAAGGGTGATAACTTTGAATATCAAAAAATAGTAAAATGATTAAAGATTCAGATTTATTCGAACTAGAGAATACCTTCCTTGGTGAAGGTTTCGAATTAGATGGTGATGATATTATCACCGATGAAGACTAGGTCTTCACTTTTTTAGCAAGTATTATTCCCCTTATATAATCTCAAAGCCCAGACATTCTTTGCTGGGCTTTTTCTTTGCTCCGTTGTTCGGCAATTTGGCCAAACCTTATTATTTCTCTATCTTTATGTTATCCTGACAATCCGCCGTTGAGCTAACCCAGCTTCTATTATTACGGGAACGCAAGTAACAGGTTTAAAGCAAATAACACACATGAGAAAAATAATATTGGATCTGGCCATGACCCTAGATGGCTTTATTGAAGGCTCACAGGGAGAGGTTGACTGGTGCATTATGGATGATGACATGGATTTCGATGGCTTTTTGGCTTCGGTCGATACCATCTTTTATGGCCGGGTGAGCTATGATGCCTGGGGTAATTTCCAACCGGGTGCTACGGCCGATGAAACGGAAATAAATCTTTGGAAAAATGTCCATGCGAAGAAAAAATATGTTTTTTCCAGTCAAGCAAGACAAGATGAAAACGCTACTTTCATCCAAACTGATATCACTGAACATGTTCAGGAAATAAAAGCGCAGCCCGGAAAAGATATTTGGCTATATGGGGGAGCACGTCTAATCACAACATTCATCCAAGCCAACCTTGTTGACGTCTATCGCATTTCCGTTCACCCCATTGCCCTGGGAAGTGGCAAGCCTTTATTCGAAAACTTACCTGAACGACTATCCCTAAAACTTGTCCAAAGCGTCACATTCAAATCGGGTGTTGTTCAGTTAATCTATATCCCTCAACATGAATCTTAACCATCAGGCAGCCCCACAGATCGCTGACCAGATGATTAGGAAAGTACTAGATCAGCTCGAAAGTATATTTATGCCCCATTGCTCGCTCCTATCGGAAGATCAACCAGGTAGAGCCTATTATGGTTTTAATTTTCAACTGGGCAACAAAAACTTCAAATTTAGGAAGGCTAAGATAACACCAAGAAAAGTGGGGTTATTCGTTGCTCTTTGGAAACGTGACAGCGGTGGTCAAACCATCCCCTTTACTGCAGATGATCCTTTCGATTATTACCTTATTTTAGTTGAGCAAGACCAGCATTGCGGCTTATTTGTTTTTCCAAAACAGGCGCTCATTGAACATGAAATCCTCACAGCAGGTTGTCAAGAGGGTAAACGCGGATTCCGAATTTATCCAGATTGGAGCATCCCAACGAACAAACAGGCTACCAAAAGCAAACAATGGCAGCACACATACTTTGTGGATTGCTGTGGGTCTCCTCAAGAAGCCAAAAACAAATTGACCCATATACTGCAAAGCAACTAGTCGATATTTCCGACCAAATCGGCATAAGCAGCACGCAACAAAGAAATTGCCGTCACCATACTTTGTTCGTCAAGATGGGCAAACCCCAACCGCAATGCTGTAACGGTTTTATTTTGATAAAGGCAATTACTCGGCAACAAGAGTCCTAGCAACCGCACTTTTTCTTGCAAGGCTGTCAGCGAAACAACCCGATTAAACTGTATCCAAAAAGCCATTCCCGAGGACGGGATTTCAAACCGGATCTGATCTTCAAAATGCCGTAACAGCAATTGGGCAAACAATTCTTTTCGCTCAGCAATTGTTTTCTGAAATTTACGCTGATACCGAAAGATATCACCCTGATGGATAATTTCACCCAAGGTTTTCTCGATCATAAAATTCGGTTTTCCGAAGATATTCAAATACTTTTTACCTTCATCCAACAGATCCTGTGGTGCGATCAAAAAGTTCATTTGGAAACCAGGATCAAAGAAACTACCGAAAGCACCTGTATAAATCACGCGGTTACCGCCATTTTTCCGAAAAAGTGATTCGCCTTTCTCCTTAAAAAAAGAAGACTCAAAATCCACATCATCCTCAATAATGATAAAGTTATACTGCTCGGCCAACGCTAATAATTGAATTTTCCTCCGCTCGGAAAGGTTAACCGTCGTTGGATACTGACATCTGGTATTGAGGTAAACACATCTGATTTCTCCGGGTTTAAATTGATCTCCGATTTTATCTACATTCATCCCCTCCGCATCTACTGGAATGGTTTTTAGCTTGGCCCCAGCTTGACTAAAGATCATGTTAGGTAAAAAATAACTTAAATTTTCCACCAGCACAATATCACCTGGTCGGATCAATAATCGGGATAAAATTGAAAAAATCTGCTCGCGGCTGGCAATAGGCAACAAGAAATTCCGGGAAAGATGAAACCCTCTTGTTAAATTCAGATAATAGCTTAACTGGTCCCTAAAAAACAAATTCCCTTCAGTCGTCGTCGGAAAATCATCACTTTTCTTTTTCCGTTTCACCATGGATGCATAAAAACGCACCAGTTCCTCCGTTCCAATGACATTATAATCCGGTGTTCCATCCGTAAAATAGTACCTTTCGGGAACCTCTGAAATGGGCATATCTAAGATGAGTTCCTTTCTAAAAAAGTAAGGTGCAAAATCAGGCGGCTGTCTAAATGCCTTAACTGCAGACCTGGAGGTACCGATACGCTCGGGATTTTTCACAAAAGTTCCGCGATTAGGTAAAATTTTCACCCAGCCCTGTTCCTGCAATTCCGCTAAAGCAGCTACAATGGTTTTTCGGTGCACATTTAGTTCATCAGCAATCTTCCGACTTCCCGGCAACAGATCGCCATCTTCCAATAGATTACGTTTGACGGCATTGATAAATTGATAAACAATCTGCAGATAGATGGCATCTTCCTTACGGCGATCTATCTTAATAATGGAATGAAAACCTATACTAACCGGACTACTCATTATGTTTATTTCGGACTACCAAAGTTATCATTTAAACTATAATCTTTGCAATCATCAAGAAAAAATAATCGCGTTGAATACTCAATCTCAATGGTCATTAAGCAAAATAGACCTGACTTTAGCATAAAAATTAGCAATAATATGGAAACAAAACCACAATGGACGCAGGAAGAAGTTGTTGCTTTATACAACAAACCAATAATGGATCTTCTTTATGAAGCGGCATCGATACATCGGAAATATCACGACCCCAACAAAGTACAAGTGTCCACATTGATCTCAATAAAAACAGGTGGCTGTCCCGAAGACTGTGCCTATTGTCCACAGGCCGCACGTTACCATACGAATGTAAAAGCGGAAGGCCTAATGAGCCTAGAGCAGGTAAAGGAGCAGGCACTGGCGGCCAAAGCTGGCGGTAGCTCACGAATCTGTATGGGGGCCGCCTGGCGTAATGTTAAAGATGGCCCTGAGTTTGATCATGTACTGGAGATGGTCCGCACATTGAATAGACTTGACATGGAAGTCTGCTGCACACTAGGTATGCTGACCGAAAACCAGGCACATCGTCTTTCAGAAGCCGGACTATACGCCTACAACCACAACCTCGACTCCTCTGCCGACTACTATAAGGAAATTATCTCGACCAGAAGCTATGATGATCGCCTGCAAACGATCGAAAATGTACGTAAAACCAACATAACGGTATGTAGCGGTGGTATTATTGGGATGGGAGAAAGTATCGCCGACCGTGCAGCGATGTTGGTCACGCTTGCTTCGCTCATTCCACAACCCGAATCGGTACCGATCAATGCACTCGTTCCTGTACCCGGTACTCCAATGGAGGTCATGGAAGCAGTTTCGATATGGGAAATGGTACGCATGGTCGCTACAGCCCGAATTTTATTACCCACCACACAGGTTCGCCTTTCTGCAGGGCGTACCAACATGAGTACAGAGGGACAAGCTTTATGCTTTTTCGCAGGAGCCAATTCGATTTTCTCGGGCGATAAACTCCTCACCACGCCCAATCCCGCTATCAACGAAGATATGGATATGTTTAAAACACTGGGGTTAGTGGCACAGCAGCCTTTCGAGAAAAAAAATCAACCCGAAACCATCGCAACGGAGATGGCGCATTACCATGATCTTGGTGAAAGACCAAGATGGTCAAGACCAGAACATAAAATCCAGCGTAACATCGCTAAACAGCAAGACAAATAACAAACCCTATGCAGCAAACCATAATGGAAGGAAAAGAAATCAACCAACACGACCTTATCGATGATTTTGACAGAGCGCATTTATGGCATCCGTATACAACCATGACTAATCCCTTACCTGCCTACAAGGTTAAACGGGCAGATGGCTGTATAATCGAGTTGGAAAATGGGCAGCAGCTTATCGATGGTATGTCCTCTTGGTGGTGCGCCATCCATGGCTACAATCATCCCGTCCTGAACGCTTCGGTCACAGCACAGCTCAGCAGCATGTCACACATGATGTTTGGCGGACTTACACACGAACCAGCAATTGCCCTCGGTAAAATACTGCTTGATATCACCCCTGCTTCACTCAACAAAATATTTTATGCCGATTCGGGTTCTGTTGCAGTGGAAGTTGCGCTTAAAATGGCTACTCAATACTGGGTATCACAAAAAAAGACCAATAAAACAAACTTTGTCACGATTCGTTCGGGATACCATGGCGATACCTGGAACGCGATGTCGGTCTGTGATCCCATTACTGGCATGCACCGCATCTTTGACCATGCTTTACCCAAACGCTATTTTGCCCCTGCCCCAAAAATAGGGTTTAACCAAAAATGGGATGCCAATGACATTCAACCCTTAGCAGACCTGATCTGCTCGCATAAGGACGAACTGGCCGCTCTCATCCTCGAACCTATCGTTCAGGGAGCCGGTGGTATGCGTTTTTATCATCCGGAGTACTTGCGTCAGGCAGCACATCTTTGCAAAGAAAATCAACTGCTATTAATCTTTGATGAAATTGCTACCGGATTTGGACGCACGGGAAAGCTCTTTGCCTGGGAGCATGCCGGAATAGTGCCCGATATCATGTGTATCGGTAAGGCTCTGACCGGAGGTTATATGACGCTATCAGCCGTGATCACTTCAGATCAGGTTGCAACTACAATCTCCAACGGTAAACCGGGTACATTTATGCATGGGCCAACTTTTATGGCCAACCCCTTGGCTTGCGCTGTAGCCCACGCTTCTATCAAATTACTGTTGGCAACGGACTGGAAAGCGAAAGTAACATTAATCGAGCAACAATTAAGACGGGAACTTAGCGCTGCTACAATGCTGCCCCAAGTTGAGGAGCTCAGAATTTTAGGTGCAATTGCAGTTATCGAGATGAAAAAATCCGTCGATCTATCCCGCATACAACAGCGGTTTATCGAAGAAGGAATTTGGGTTAGGCCATTCGGAAAACTGATTTATATCATGCCCCCTTTTATCATAAACGAAGGTGAGCTACACAAGTTAACACAGGCATTACTAGCCGTAATCAGCACAATCCAATGAGTGAAAACAGTTTAATCCAGCGCATTGAAGACGAATTATTTACCCTTGAAAAACAAGGGAATATACGAAAACTCCCCCTTATCACACAGCAGGGTAAAGCAGAACAGGAGTATGTTAACGCGCATCACAACCTCTCTTCTAACGATTATCTTGGCCTGGCAACAGATCAGATACTTCGTCAAGAATTTCTAAACTCGGTGACAAAGGATAATGCTGTATTCAGTGCTTCCTCTTCACGTCTACTCACAGGAAACCATGCAGGCTATATGCAATTGGAAACAACGCTGTGCCGTATGTTTGGCACGGAGAGTGCATTGGTCTTTAACAGTGGCTATCATATGAATGTAGGCATACTTCCTGCAGTGTGTGATACACAGACACTAATTCTCGCCGATAAGGGTATCCACGCAAGCCTAATTGATGGCATCCGACTGTCCAATGCGGCCTGCTACAGGTACCGCCATTCCGATTACACCCACTTAACGCAATTATTGGCAAAATATGCCCATCGCTTCACACGCATCATCATCGTCACAGAAAGTATTTTTAGTATGGATGGTGATTGCACTGACCTCCACTATCTGGTCAGTCTAAAACAGCGTTACCCCAACACCTTACTCTATGTCGATGAAGCGCACGCCGTAGGGGTACGCGGAATACGGGGGCTTGGCTGCGCAGAAGAACAGCACTGTATTACCGACATTGATTTCCTGACAGGCACCTTCGGAAAAGCGCTAGCATCGCTTGGTGGCTACCTGCTCTGTAAAGAACCCATCCGGAATTATTTGATCAATAAGGCTCGTACGCTACTTTTTACAACCGCGCTACCACCGATCAACCTTTTATGGACCGCGTTTATTCTGGAACGCTTAAGCGACTTCACTGACCGGCGCCAACAGCTGCACAAAAATAGCCTATTGCTTAAACAGGAAATAATTGCCAAAGGCTTTAATTGTCCGTCAGAGAGCCATATTCTACCAGTCATTATCGGTGATAATAAGGAAACGATACTGAAAGCAGAAGACCTGCAGCGAAAGGGATTCTACGTACTTCCCATACGTCCGCCGACAGTACCAGAAGGAACTTCAAGAATCCGGCTTTCATTAACAGCAACAATGACCTCGGCCATGATCAAACAACTCGCAGCAAGCTTATGATACTTAAAAGAATCTCCCCTAAACGGGTCACTTCAGCCGATAATTTCCCAAGGCAGTATCTTCACCCAAAATCCAACGAAAAACTGCTTTTATTTTTTGCAGGCTGGGGCATGGATGAACAGCCTTTTTTGCACTACTCTCCTGTGGGCAAAGATCTTATTGTTGCCTATAGCTATACGGATTTACTGTTGGACGAACGTCTGCTCGCAGGATACCGGGAAATTGAGGTTTTCGCCTGGTCTATGGGGGTATGGGCAGCAGCAACGGTACTGCCCGAGCTCCAAAACAGCAATTACCCCATCAGTACGTGTACCGCAATCAATGGAACACCATTTCCAATAGATGACGAAAAAGGAATTCCAGCCCAGTTATTCAAAGGAACATTGGATACACTGAGCGATAAAACACTGGAAAAATTCAGATTCCGCATGTGTGGTTCCAAGGACCTTTTTAACTGCTTTCTTGAGAGAGCCCCCCAACGGGACATCGAAGACCTCCGTTCTGAGCTCATCGCCATTGAAAAAACCGCAAGTACAAAATCAGCAACAGCATTTCAATGGCATCAGGCATATATCGGTAAAGAAGACCGAATCTTCCACGTAGAAAATCAAAAACGTGCCTGGTCCGATACCGCATATACGATAATTGACGCTACGCATTATCCCGAACAATTATTTAAGCACCTTTTAAAATGATCATCATGATGGACAAACAAAGGATTATGGCCCGTTTTTCTAAAGCTGCGCCGAACTATCAGTCGGCAGCGACTGCTCAGTACGAAATAGCAAAAAAAATGATCAGCTTAATGCAGGAGTACATACCGCTCAGACCGCAAAAAGTATTGGAAATTGGCTGCGGCACAGGACTTTTTTCGCGGTTGATGCTACAGCATCTCAAACCTCAAAAAATGGTTTTAAATGATATCTGTCCAGCAATGATGCCCGAAGTAATGGATATTTTGACCTCGCCGCACACGTTCTGCTGTGCTGATGCAGAAACCTATGCTTTTCCCAAAGATATCAATCTAATCGCTTCCTGCTCTACGATTCAGTGGTTCAACAATCCCCGCGCTTTCTTTGAGAACTGTTATGTATCGCTACCGAACTCGGGTATCCTTGCCTTCAGTACTTTTGGTCATGACAATATGCACGAGATCAATGCTACTGCAGATGTTGGACTAAGCTATCGATCTAAATCCGAACTTATCGCCGAACTTTTAACATTGAATTATACGATCCTCGTTGCACAAGAAGAACATTTACAACTATACTTTGAAAGCCCTTTACAAGTTCTGCTCCACCTGAAGCAAACGGGAGTGACGGGAATAAAAAATCACCGGTGGACAAAAGGCACGCTCCGGGCTTTCTGCGACCAGTATACTGCTCGTTACGGGACAGAAAAAGGCGTATCGCTAACCTACCATCCCATCTATATTATTGCAAAAAAAACATCAGCTGAACACGCCAATCACCAACAATCGGACAACCAACAAAAGAAACATAGCAATGAATGAAAATATCTATTTTGTTTCCGGCATAGACACCGGGATCGGAAAAAGTTATGCTACTGGCCTCCTCGCGAAACAATGGAATACAAGTGGTATACGCACCATTACTCAAAAGCTGGTACAAACTGGAAATACAGCTATTTCCGAAGATATCGTCCTGCATCGCCAACTCATGGAAATCCCATTAACGGTGGAAGATCATCAAAAAATCACCATGCCGGAGATTTTCACCTACCCGGCCTCCCCGCATCTGGCAGCGCGCCTAGATAATCGTGAAATTGATTTTACCAAGATCAGACAGGCAAGCTTGACATTAAGCCATCGCTACGGTGCTGTGCTTATTGAGGGCGCAGGTGGATTGATGGTTCCATTAAAAGAAGATTATCTGATTATTGATTACATCCAAGAAATGCAATATCCTCTTATTTTTGTCACATCCGGAAAATTAGGGAGTATCAATCATACCTTACTAAGTCTGGAAGCTATCGCCAAGCGCAAGATCAACCTACACACCCTGGTTTACAACACGTTCCCCGTTCATAAAGACCGCACCATAAGTTCTGATACGGAATTATATCTTCGTCGTTATATAGAAAAACACCATCCGGAGGCCTTATTTGTCCGCCTGTAAATAAGGTCAACCGGATACGATTGTTAGACCGATAGAGCAACAGCAGGTAGACCAGTCAAAAAGAATTGGCCGCCATTCCTGCGGAAACAAGTATAGGTTATGCTAATAATGGATCAGTTGTACACTCGACACCTGTTTCCAATCGCCCTGCGAGCTGAATGAGGAAGCTGCTGTCTTCCTTGAGTCGTACAGCAATATCATACCAATTCCCTTGCCTTTCAACATCGAGGATCAATGGCACTTCTTCGGCGGGAGCGATTTCTTTCGTTACGGCATATTTTCCATAGCTAAGGCTCTCGACAACTACGGTTACCCGCTGGTCGCTATTGTTCCCGAGTTTCAATTGCAATTTTCCTGTTGCCGCCTGAGTCAGCGCTTTGAGCTCCGGAGAAACGGTTGCCGCTAGCGCCACAGCTCCTTTCTGTCCAGAAAATTTTCGATAAAAACCATTTGGACCATGTAATTCAAAAGCATAGCGGTCTCCTGCAAATCGTGCCAGGTCCCACTGATATGTCAAACGATCACCGGCCTTCACCGCAAAATTCCAATTGCGGTAGGTTTCACTTTGCCCCTGTTCATCACGATATTCCAACGGACTATACACGTTGAAAGCTGTACCGGAAGTCTTTTTTCCGAAAAACTTGTTGTCTACAGTCATCGCCAGATGAAACTGTCCATCTTTCACATAGCCCACCGCATCATGCGCATAAGGCAATTGCAGGGATTTACGAATCCCCCGCTCCTGTATTCGGTCAAATCCCGGAATCCATCCGTTTTTAGTTGCTAGATCAGGATCTTTGACCTCAACAAAGCCTTGTGGATCATCTTTGAACTGCGCATTGTATATCGTTTCGATATATTGATTCCGATCAAGAAAAGGAAGTTGTTCCTTTTGCTGCGTAAAAGGTGTAAAGGCGCTTGTTAAATCACCACAGATTGTTCTACGCCATGCACTGATGTTTTCCAAATGCAGATTCTTGTTCAGCTTTTTATTAAAGAAAGATTCCAAAAATTGCAAAGTAGAGGTATGATCAAATACCTGAGAGCAGACCTTACCACCGCGCGACCAAGGCGACGCAATATACATGGGAACACGAAAACCTAGGCCCACAGCCCCTTCGCGTGCCTGTTTTTTAGGAATCCCCTGTTTTAGCTCATTTTCTAAACGAACCATCTCCACCTCCGTATCGATCCCTGGAGAACATGCACCTGTATCTTTCTTCTTTAAATCTGGCACCAGAAAAGGTTTAACATGGTCGTAGTAACCATCGTTTTCATCATAGGTAATGATAAAAATTGTTTTTTTCCAAACTTCGGGGTTCTTCGTTAAGATATCTAAGACTTCAGATACATACCAAGCTCCATACCAGGGCGCACTCGGGTGGTCCGAAAAATTCTGCGGACCGGCCAACCAGGATACGGCAGGCAGTTTCCCGGTATCAACGTCTTTACGGAATTGATAAAGAATATCTCCTTTAGGGACTTCCAGCGTGCTTTTTTTTCCCTGTGTCTTAAAACGTAAGGTATCAAGCGATCTGTAATTTTTATCCCCCTTGTTTACCGTAAACGCCCGCTCATTTAATGATTTCGTAAAATCACTTAGCTTGTTATAATTGTTTGCATTGAATTCCTTTAGTTCGGTCTCAGCTCGCTCCAGTGCTTCACTTTTTTTGCGAATATCAGCGCGTATCTTTTCTGCTTGTTCCTCGGAAGAAGGTGACTTCTCTTCCAACTTAGAAATCTGCATGGGCAAATCCCGAACCTGTGTTTCCAGGCTTCTGATATAGTTCTCCTTAAATTTAACTTGATAAGCCTGAAAAAACTCCAGTAGATTACACCCAAAATTGGATAACCATGCTCTTTCCTGTCCAGAAAAACCTCCGCCACAGCTGGTCTCATTTTGATAGAAACGCCAGTTAATGCCGTTCTTTTCAAGCAATTCCGGAAAAGTTGCCCAGGTCATTTTACCATAGCCAAAGTCATCGTTCCGAATATTCACTTTTTGCAGACCATCTTTCATCTCTGTAATCTTACCCGTCCAGAAAAAGGAACGGTTAGGCGTCGTGCTTGTCATGCCCGAGCAAAAATTCTGGTCACATACTGTAAAAGCATCCGCTAAGGCATAATGAAAAGGTAGATCTTCCCGTGTAAAGTATCCCAATGTCAGTGGCATCGCCGCATATTGTTTATTCCCTGATTGCTTCGATAACAGCCAATGATCGTAACGTCCTTGGTTAAAGGCATCCACCTGGCTTGCTCGACTATGTGGAAGCGAACCCATCCAGGTCACTTTACTTTCTTTCAGATTTAATCGAAAAGGAGCATAAGTTTTTCCCGCTTTATCCGTTTGATACCAGACGGGTAAACCGTTTGGTAAACGTATCGAACGGGGATCATTAAACCCCCGAACTCCCGAAAGACTACCTAGCGTATGGTCAAAGGAGCGGTTCTCCTGCATCAGGATGACAATATGCTCGGCATCTAAAAAACTGCTTCCTGGGGCAGGGTCTATCGCAAAGGCTTTCTGGATCGATGCGGGCATAAAGCTGGCAATACCTGCTGCTCCCGAAAATAGTAGGGTCTTTCGGAGGAATTCTCTTCTGCTTTCCATAATACTTATTTATAATTTCGATTTGAATCTACTTATATTTCTTTTTGTTTCATATTTCTTCATGTAAATCTTATGTTACCAAATTAAGCGCTAAGAAAATATCTCCATGATAGGATGACAAAAATTTGTTTATTTTTACGAAAACACAACAGATATACATATGGTGGACATTTTGCTGCTCGAAGACGACAAGGTACTCTCTAAGGAGATTCGCTCTTTTCTGTTAAGCCAGGGTTTTACCTGTGATCAAGCCTTTGACGGTATTGAGTTTTTGGCCAAAACGCACCAGAAAAAATATGGTTTTTATCTATTGGATATCAACGTGCCCAAAATCAATGGACTGGAGATCTGTAAAAAGATAAGAAGCCATGACGCCTTTACCCCAATTATTATTCTCTCAGCATACGACGATATAGATGATAAAAAGGAGGCATTTCTCCGGGCCGCGGATGACTATTTGGTCAAACCTTTTGTTTTAGATGAGTTACTGATGCGGATCTATTCATTGCTGCGTCGACAACAACATAGCGAAAGCAATGAAACAAAAACATGGGTAGTCGATGATCTGATCATTTATCCTGATGAGGCCCGTGTACTACGTGCAAATGAAGAAATTAATCTTACTCAAAAAGAATTTCAACTGCTGCTTATCTTAGCGCAGGCAAAGGGCCGCACCTTATCCAAGCAACATATTTCGGAGGAAGTATGGCAAAACCAATTTCAAACAACACAGAATACAATTGAAGTTTACATCAACTTTTTACGAAAGAAAATTGATAAAAACTTTGAAAATAAACTAATCCATACAAGACCTGGATTTGGTTATTACCTATCGGCAGAAAAATGAATTTAAAAAAGAAGATAGCGATTAGCTTTAGCATTGCATTCTCCGTCCTTTTCGGTATGGCGATGTTGATTATCTACTATGCTAGTTTCGATTTTCGGAAAGATCAATTTCGCCAGCGACTGATTGATAAATTGGATAATATCTCCCATTACATCGCCAGTAATCCTTATTTCAACCGTCAGTCTTACAAAAACTATTTCCACGATGACGAAGATGGCCTCTTCTATGAAGATGTGATCATCCTTGACAAAAACAAACAACTGGTCTTCAGCACCGTAAAGGATCAGACCATTACCTGGAATGCCTCGATTGTCAATCGGCTAAATCAGGAAAAACAGATTTTCTACTATCAGGATCAATACGAAACCTTGGCCAAATATTACCGCATCAACGGTTTACCTTATTATATTATCGTAAAAGCACAGGATTACTCCGGGAATGAAAAAATGGATCATCTGGCGCTCGTCCTAACCATATTATTTGTACTGAGCGCTGTGCTGGTCTGGATATTCAGTTATAACCTTATCCAACGTTTATTGATCCCACTCGATAAATTAAAAGATAATATCACCCAGATCAATGCCAGCAAACTGACCAAACCTGTCGAGTATACCGGTAAAACAGATGAGATTGCTGTACTAACCCGAGCATTTAACACCATGCTGCTACGGCTTTCGGCTGCTTTCGAATCGCAGAAAGAATTTAATTCCAGCGCCTCTCATGAATTGCGAACACCGCTTGCCCGAATGTCCTTCCAGCTGGAGAACCTTTATCATCAGAATCAGTTGAGCGAAGAAGTAAGGCAGGTATTGCGTAATATATCCAAAGAAACCTTACATCTTTCGGAGGTAACCGATTCGTTGATGTTACTTTCAAAATTCGACTCCGAGCGTTTGAAAATGACTTATGCGGAGGAAAGAATTGATGAAATTATCTTTACGGCTTATGAAAAGGTAGCCAAGGTATTCCCCGACCTACAACTGGATTTTTCAATTGGCGGAATCGAAGATCCCAAACTGAGTATTTTCTGTTCTGCTCAATTGATTGAAATCGCTTTTGTGAATTTATTTAAAAATGCCGCGCTTTATTCCGATACCAAGGAGGTAAAAGTAATGATTGTAGAATCAACGTGGGAACTTAAAGTGCTTGTCAGCAATACTGGCCCGGCCTTGAGTACAATCGACCAAAAACGAATTTTTGATGCATTCAGCCGCGGTGAAAACGCAAGTGAAACAACAGGATCGGGCCTAGGGTTACGTATCGTTCAGCGTATCATGCAATCGCATCAAGCAACAATAGCATATCAGGCCGATCTAAAACAATCTACGCATACTTTTGTATTACTATTTAAATTGTTTCCGAACCGGGAAGTATAGTTGCTTAAGTGCGGTAGACAATGTCAAGTCTATGAGCAATAAACGCATATATTATTATACCTATCCATAGCTATCCGCCGATCTGAAAAACATGCTTTTTTAAGCTTTTTTTAAGCATTTATTAAGGGGTCTTTAATCTTAGACCAGTTATTTTGTTACATAAGTTTTGAAACACATGACAAAGACACCCCTTATATTTTTATTGCTTTGCAATAGCATGGCTTTTGCTCAACAAAAACCACCACAGGCAGATTACTTGAGCATTCATGAAAGTACATTTGGAATAAAGCAAAGTGAGATCTCGGGAAAAAAGATGACGCTTCAAGAATGCGAAGAGGCTTTTATTAAAAGTAATCTCTCCCTACTCGCGCAACAATATGACATCAGTCAAGCCGAGGCAGACGTCATACAAGCCAAAATATGGGATCTGCCACAGTTGGAACTGTCTGCCAATGCCTACGACCCACAGAACAAAAAAACATTTCATATTGGTCAATCCAAGGAAGCAAGTGTATCCCAATTGATTTATCTCGGTGGAAAAAAGAAGAATGAAGTTGAATTTGCCAAATCAAATGTTGAACTTGCTAAGCTACAATTTAGCCAATTGCTGGCAAGCCTTCGCGCCCAGCTGCGTACAACTTTCTACTCCCTTTACTTTGAGCAACATAAGTTGGCCGATATTAAAATTCAGCTGGATTACCTCAATAATCTGCTCGCCGCTTATAAAGAGCAAGGGAAAAAAGGAAACGTTTCTTTAAAAGATCAGGTTCGCCTTCAAACAATGGCCATTGATCTCAACAACGAAAAAACGACAGCAATTAATAATAGTATCAATCTACAGCAGCAATTACGTGTGCTTATTTCCAGTCAGGAAGATGTATTACCAAAGTTAACAGATCAAGAAGCAGATCAGGAACTTGCCGTAAAGCCAACAATGCCTTTGGAAAACATCTACCAATTGGCCTTGGAAAACAATGCTGATTATCAATTTGCCTTGAAGACCTCGGAAAGCGCACAGTTATTTACCAGATGGCAACAGTCTTTAAACACACCGGATATCAACCTTGGCCTTTCCTACAGCCAAAATGGAGGTGTATTCCGCAATGAGCTCAATGTCACAGCCGCCATTCCGATCCCGTTGTGGAAACAAAATAAAGGAAATGTGATCAAAGCGAAATACGCCGAAGAAGAGGCAAAGAAAAATATTGAAGTCCAACGGCAGCTGCTGGAATCACAGATCCGTTCCAACTATCAGTCCTGGGAAAATCAATATACCCAATATTTTACTATCACACCAGACGACCTGCATAACATCGCTGTGGTCTATGATGGCATATTCAATAATTTTAAAAAAGGGAATATTTCTCTAGTTGAGTTCACGGATTTTATGGACAGCTATCGCATATCCATTCTTAAGCTATACGATATGAAAAAGGAAATCATTCTCAACGCCGAACAATTAAACTACCTGGCTCAAACTTCTATATTTAATTCAACTCATGTCAACTAAAAAACTTCTTATAGCCGCTGTGGCAGTAGTACTACTTTACTCTTGCCAAAATCATAAAGAAACAGATAATGCAGCCATTGTCAAAGGTTTCGAAATTAGTGAGACGATGCTTAAATCGACAAGTTTTGCTACGGTAAAAAAAGAAAATGTGACCGAAGAACTCAACTTCTTTGGAAAGATATCGGCCGATCAAAACAATTACATTGATATTTTCCCGCTCGTTGGGGGGAATGTGGTCTCCGTTAATGTTTCTCTGGGTGATTATGTCCATAAAGGTCAGGTATTGGCAACAATCAGAAGTACGGAAGTTGCCGGTATACAAAAGGATCTTTCCGATGCCAGAACCGATGTGTTACTCGCCGAGAAAAACTACCGTGTGGCCGAAGACATGTATAATGGTAAACTGAGTACAGACAAAGACATGCTGGAAGCAAAGGGGCAATTAACCAAAGCCAAAGAGCAACTACGTCGTTCAGAAGCCGTCAGTCAGATCTACAATGTGCGCACAGGTAATATTTATTCGGTCGTATCTCCAATCGATGGCTACATCGTCCAAAAGAACATCAACAAAGACATGCAGTTGCGTAGTGACCGCAGCGACAACATCTTTGATGTGGCCAATACAAAAGATGTATGGGCAATTCTTAACGTCAACGAAACGGATATCGACAAGATTAGTATGGGCATGCCGGCTATTGTGTCTACCCTGAGCTACCCGGACAAAAAATTCCAGGGCAGTATTGATAAAATCTTTAAGATCATCGATCCCCAAACGAATTCAATGCAGGCACGCGTGGTGCTAGACAATAAGGATGGTTTACTTATTCCGGATAGTAAAGCGACCATTAAAGTGTTGCATCGCTCCAATACGGAAGCGCTTGCAGCTCCTTCTGATGCGGTCATTTTCGATCAAAACAAATATTTCGTATTGATCTATAAATCCCAAAATGATATTAAGATTCGCGAAATATTGCCGATCAAACAAAACGAAGGAACAACTTACATGGCTACGGGGCTACAGGAAGGTGAAAAAGTTGTTGTCAACAATAAACTTTTGATCTATAGAGCATTGAATAATTAATCGGTCTTAGCATTTACACGAATGAACAAATTCATTAAAAATATCATCGCCTTTTCCATTAAAAATAAAGCGTTTACCTTTATTTGGGTCGGTATTTTGGCTATTGCTGGTTTCATTAGCTTTAAAAGCATGCCCATTGAGGCATTTCCCGATGTGACCAATACACAAATAACCATCATTACCCAGTGGAACGGAAGGAGTGCGGAGGAAGTCGAACGCTTCGTAACGACACCAATCGAACTGGGCATGAGTCCAGTCCAAAAGAGAACTAGCATACGGAGCACCACCATGTTTGGCCTTTCTATTGTTAAAATCATCTTTGATGATGGTGTCGACGACACTTTTGCCCGCAATCAGGTCAACAACCTCATGCGGTCTGTGAGCCTGCCAGACAATGTAGACCCTGAAGTACAGCCCCCCTACGGCCCTACAGGCGAAATCTTCCGTTATACATTGCATAGCGATCAACGCAATTCGCGCGACCTCCTTACTTTGCAGACCTGGGTCATTGACCGCGCTTTGCGTGGTGTCCCTGGTGTAGCCGATATCAACGTTTTTGGTGGACAGGATTTGGTTTACGAAATAAGTACCGACCCCATCAAACTCGACAAATTTAATCTGACCCCGTTACAGGTATTTGATGCTGTCAGCAAAAGTAACCTGAACGTCGGTGGAGATGTCATCGAAAAAAGTGGCCAGTCCTACGTCGTACGTGGTATTGGTTTGGTCAACTCGATCAATGATATCGAAAACATCACGGTAATCAACCAAAAGGGAAATCCGGTCTTTGTTAAAAATGTAGCCGAGGTAAGAGAAAGTGCAATGCCTCGGGTGGGCCAAGCTGGTTTTGGTAAGAATGATGATGTGGTAGCAGGAACCATCGTGATGCGGAAAGGCGAAAATCCAAGAGAGGTCTTGACCGCTGTAAAAGCGAAAATAGACGAGCTCAACAACAAAATCCTTCCCAAAGATGTCAAAATGCAAACCTTCTATGACCGTGACAATCTCATGGATTTCACGACCCATACCGTTATGCACAACTTGATTGAAGGTATTGTCCTCGTCACCTTGATGGTATTGCTCTTTATGGCAGACTGGCGCACGACGGTCATCGTTTCTATCATTATACCCCTCGCCTTACTTTTTGCTTTTCTATGTCTTAAACTAGCTGGCATGAGCGCCAACCTGTTGTCTTTGGGTGCAGTAGACTTTGGTATTATCATCGACGGTGCCGTGGTCATGGTGGAAGGGATATTTGTCATGTTGGATCACCAGGCTCATAAGCTGGGTATGGAGAAATTCAACAAAATGGCCAAAGCCGGCTGGATCAAACAGACAGGAACAGGTTTGGGAAAAGCAATCTTTTTCTCCAAGCTGATTATCATCACCTCCTTGATGCCCATATTCTCCTTCCAAAAAGTAGAAGGAAAGATGTTTTCGCCACTAGCCTTTACCCTGGGTTTTGCTTTGCTGGGTGCATTACTGTTTACCTTGACACTCGTTCCGGTTTTATCGCATATTCTGCTCAATAAAAATGTAAAAGAACGCCACAATCCATTTGTTGAATTCTGGAATAGAATTGTCGCCAAAGGTTTTGGATTTACATTCCGAAACAAGCGTCTGAGTATGATCGTTGCAATTACTTTACTAGCTGCAATCTTATTTTCTGCAAAATTTTTAGGGACAGAGTTTTTACCGACATTAAATGAAGGTTCCCTTTGGGTTACTGCCGAGATGCCAATGAGCACTTCATTACGTGAATCGGTTAAAACAACCAAACTGTTAAAGGGTACTTTAGAAACTTTTCCTGAGGTCACCGGCGTACTTTCCCAAACTGGACGAAGCAACGACGGTACCGACCCCAATGGGTTTGGCTTTGTTCAGTTTGCTGTGGCCCTAAAACCTAAAGAGGAATGGACACGTAAAATCACCATGGATCAGCTGATTGAAGAGATGGACCATAAACTCAAACAATTCCAGGGGATCACCTATAACTATTCGCAGCCTATCTCGGATAATGTTGCTGAAGCCGTTGCTGGTTTCAAGGCCGAAAACGGCATCAAGATCTTTGGCGATAACCTCGCGACCTTAGACCGCCTGGCGAAAGAAGTTTATGCACAGGTCAAAGGTATTCAAGGTATTAAAGAACCTGGTATCATCTTAAATATCGGCCAACCTGAAGTTAGTGTGGTATTGGATCGGACCCGTATGGCGGCATTCAATGTCCTGCCAGCAGATGCACAGGCGGTACTGGAAATGGCCTTTGGCGGAAAGACCGCTTCCATTTTATACGATGGTGAGCGCAAATTCAACATTCGACTGCGTTATGCGCCCGAATATCGGAAAACAGAAAAGGATATTGCACAGCTGATGGTTCCATGTGGTGATGGCACATTAATTCCGTTGAAAAGTATCGCGACCATTGAAAAAGATAATGGTGCTGCTTTTATCTATCGCGACAACATCAAACGTTATATCGGCATCAAATTTTCCATCCGTGACCGTGACTTAGGAAGCACCATAGCTGAAGCACAACAAAAAGTAAGTAAAATTAAGCTTCCGGAAGGATATTCTATTGGCTGGACTGGACAATTTGAAAATCAGCAGCGTGCGACACACCGCCTAGCACAGGTTGTACCGATCAGTTTGATCGTCATCTTCTTTCTATTGTTTATTCTATTCGGAAATATCAAGGATTCGCTGCTCGTGTTGGCCAACGTTCCTTTTGCACTGATCGGTGGAATTATCGCCTTGCACGTGACGGGTATGAATTTTGGAATCTCGGCAGGGGTAGGTATGATCGCATTATTCGGGATCTGTATCCAGAATGGTGTTATCCTGATCTCAGAATTCCATCAGAATAAGAAGGAAGGCCTACCCAATGACCAATCAATTTATAAAGGTGTAAAATCGCGAACACGACCTGTGGTCATGACGGCACTCATGGCTTCCATCGGGCTGTTGCCGGCTGCATTATCGACCGGTATAGGTTCGGAATCACAGAAACCTTTGGCGATCGTCATCATTGGCGGATTAATCTCAGCGACGATATTGACATTGTTGGTATTCCCAATCATCTACGATATCTTCAACAGAAAAGAAAAGGTACAACAAACAATAGCTGAATAATATTGTCCATATTTTATATACTATATACTTAGACCAATAAAGGTCATCGGTACTGCCTCAGGCTGTGAAGCGACAGGCAGTACCATTTTTTTGATAATACTTTTGATGTAACATTTGTATCTATTCCAGGTTTAAAGTTTCAAAAGCAATAAAAAGCCCTTAAGTTTACAACAAATTACCTTCCATTAAACAGCTGCTGTTTTTTGGATCACACAAACAAACACATATTTATGACTATTCTCACCTTTACAATCATCCTTCTCCTGGGTGCTTTTGTAGCAGGGCTCTTAGGATCCCTGACAGGCTTAGGCGGAGGGGTCGTTGTCATCCCTTTATTGACTCTTCTGTTTCATGTCGATATCCGTTATGCCATTGGAGCGGCCTTGTTGGCTTCCATAGCGACATCATCCGGTGCAGCCACAGCCTATGTCAAAGAAGGCATCACCAACATCCGGCTTGGCATGTTTTTAGAAATAGCGACCACGATTGGTGCTGTTATCGGGGCTGTCATCGCCATTTACATGCCGACGAATACCATTGCAATCATTTTTGGTATTGTACTGATCTTCTCCGCAGCAATGACTATACGGAAGAAAAACGAACATTCGCTATCCGGCGGTTCTGCTTTGGCTGAAAAATTGAAACTGAATAGCACCTACCCTGCTGATGGAAAATTGATCCCGTATAAGCTGACCAACGTCGTCGGCGGCTTCTCTTTGATGGGGGTTGCAGGAATACTTTCCGGATTATTAGGCATTGGTTCGGGCTCCCTTAAAGTACTCGCGATGGACAGCATGATGAAAATTCCATTTAAAGTCAGTACGACAACGAGCAACTTTATGATCGGTGTCACCGCAGCTGCTTCTGCAGTGGTCTATTTACAAAGAGGATATATGGATCCAGGTATTGCTTTTCCGGTTATCCTGGGTGTATTATGCGGTGCCATTACAGGATCCAAACTCTTAAAGCGCATGAACCCAAAGACTTTACGTATCATTTTCGCCGTCGCTATTACTTTGGTGGCCTTGGAAATGATCTTCAACGGATTCCAGCATAAATTCTAAAAACGGTAGCTTACCCGATTTAGGATTTTAAGTTTGTAACGTCCTTCCGCTAGACAATGAAGGACCTAATTACTCAAAATGAAACAAGTATTTTCGAAACACTATTGGGGAGACAAAGACATCTCACTGTTGGTAGGACAAATTTTAAGAATAGGCGTTATATTGGCTTCCTCTATTCTTATTCTCGGCGGTATCTTCTACCTGATTGTTCATGGACAGGACACCGTACCGAATTATCGAGATTTTGTCGGTGAAGGGAATTCCAATACAACAATTACTGGAATTATTTCGGGGGCATTTAGCCGAAATATTCCCCAAGTTATACAGCTGGGTGTTCTTTTATTGATTTGTACACCTATCGTACGGGTGATTGGTTCACTGTTTGGTTTTGTAATCGAAAAGGACAGACTTTATATCATCATTACATTGATTGTATTAACCGTCATTATCGGCAGTATACTTAGCGGCATCAAGGGATAATAAGGCTTTATCTCTTGATCCGCCGCCAAGCGGATTTTTCCAATGCGTATTCAAAATTTTTACGTTCTGGCTCATTTACATAGCTGACCATCTTTTCGGCCACTTTAATAGCGCCCAAACGTTCCACGGCCTTCTGAGAACGATAGTTTTCTGCCCCCACATGCAGATAGATTCGATCCACAAAGTTGAAGGCAAAGTCAAACATCATCTCTTTGACCAAGGGATTAATTCCTGCCCCCCAATACGCACGGGCATAAAACGTATATCCAACAAAAATAGATTTTTCCGCCTCATCAAGTCCATAGTACCGGGTGCTCCCAATGCAGGCTCCACTTTCCTTATCCAGGATCAAATAAGCAGCCTTACTTTCCAAGGCCCCTTCAAAAAATCCCTGAAAAACCTCTTCCTTCCAACGATCCTTATTGGGATGCTGTTCCCAGATCAGCGGATCTTTGGCAACCTGATACAGCGTATCAAAATCCGTTGGTTCGATGATGCGTAATACGACCTTATCATTTTCAAGGGTGTTGGGGGCGACAAACTTCATGAGACACTTTTATAGTTATAGCAATTCAAATATTTTAAATCTGACAAAAGATACCAATTATTGATCAAACTATCTGAATTTTGCGAATATCCGGTCAAATATTACACCAAGATGTAGATTTTATCACCGTGTTGACAAAATTGAATGCAAGAAATCCCCTGCAACTGAATTATTTTACCTTAGAATTGATAGGAATTGGACAACTTATTCAATTAGCATGGCAAAAAATTCGTATTTTACAGCCAAATGGAACAATTCAGGGAATTTGTAAAACAGCGTATTGATGTCACTGAGGAAGAACTAAATGACATCGTCTCACGTTATCAGGTACGGAAAATAAAGAAAAAAGAATACTTTCTCCGGGCAGGCGAGGTATGCCACCATGAAGCATACGTAATCAGCGGTTTATTTAAATCATTCTATGTCACCGCCGATGGGATTGAACATATCCTACAGTTTGCAATTGAAGATTGGTGGATCGGTGATATTGCCAGCTTCAATTATCAGGAGCCGGCCCTCCAAAACATTCAGGCCCTGGAAAACTCTGTCATCCTGACCCTTTCAAAAAAGGCTAAGGACAAACTTTACGAAGATCATCCCATCTTCGAGAAACTCTCCAGGATTATGGCACAACGTGCGCAAATCGCATCGCAGCACCGTATTATCTCGAGCATAGGTTTCACTGCACAGGAACGCTATCTGGATTTCATCAAAAGGTACCCTAAAATCTATCCGAGGATCTCCAATATGCAATTAGCCTCCTATCTTGGTGTTACGCAGGAGTTTCTTAGCCGCCTAAAAAGGCAGATCTTAAAGCCGAATCGAAATTCTTGACCTACATCAATTTTTTCTTTGTCTGTTTATCCCACCTTTGCAGAAGCTTGTTCAAACAAACAATTTTAACTTTTGAAGGTTAGATAAATAAAAAAAGAAAATAAGATGAATAAATTTTTCCAAATTCTGGCAGTAGCAGTATTAATGGTTAATGTTGCTGTGGCACAAGTAAAATGGTCTGCAGACCCTGCACATACCAACGCAAGATTTGATGTAAAACACCTTGGTATCAGCTTTGTTGATGGTGAATTTACTAAGGTAGAAGGAACAGTTGAAACCCCAACAGGAACAAGTTTCAATAATGCCAAAGTTAATTTCTCTATCGACGTCAATAGCATTGATACGCGCATTGCTGCACGTGACAACCACTTGAAGACCGATGATTTTTTTGCTGCGGAAAAATTCCCTAAAATGACATTAAAGTCTATCAGTTTTAAAAATGCGAAAGTAAAAGGAAAATATGTGATGATAGCGGATCTGACGATCCGTGATGTAACGAAAAAAGTAACTTTCGAGGTAACACAAAACGGTGGAATCATTACGGATCCTTGGGGAAAAACACGTGCTGGATTTACAGCTAAAACAAAAATTAACCGTCAGGATTTCGGCATGAAATACAATGATAAATTACCTTCAGGTGTAGAAGCGGTTGCTTCTGATGTCGACATCATTGTCAACACCGAATTGGTGTTGAACTAATTGAAAATAATAAATCACACTAACATTAAGGGGTGTCCAAACGGATTGGACACCCCTTTTTATGCAATTTTACACCGAGTTCTGGCTACAGCAATCAGCTATGGAATGCTCAAATCAAGGGCTTTGACCTGACGTAATTGAGCAGCTCATTTTTTATAAGCCTTTTAACATCCCGCCGTCCAGAGGAATATTGGCTCCAGTCAGATAACTTGCATATTCGGAGCAAAGGAAAGCGACGAGATAACCGTATTCTTCAGGTTTACCCAGACGCTGCGCAGGAACCTGTTTCAACCGCAATTGTAGCGCTTCCTCGTAGGATATACCCATACGTTGAGCGTCAAGGTTGGTTAGCGACTGGATACGGTCCGTATCAAAAAGGCCTGTCAAGATGCTATTGACCGTCACCCCTTCTTTAGCGACATCCGTTGCCAGCGATTTACTCCAGCTAAGCAATGCTGTACGGATCGTATTAGACAACACTAAATTAGATACCGGTTCTTTCACAGTTGAAGAAGACACATTAATAATACGTCCGTATCGATTTGCCAACATATAAGGCAGCGCACATGAGGTCGTGTAACAGTGATTTTGAAATAAGAGTTCAAAAGCATGCTGGTAATCCGCCAGATTTTTTTGGTCTATGGTTCCTGCTTGAGGCCCATTCGAATTGTTGATTAAAATATCCACCTTATTCGACTCAAAATAATGTGTTATCTGCTTTTTGTATGCTTCGTGATCATTGTAGTCCACTACGATATATTGGTGCACCTGTCCTTTGGAGGTATCAAGACCTTCACAGGTACGTTGTAGCTTTTCCTCCTGTCGGGAAGCCAATGTTACAGATACGCCACATGAGGCAAGCACTTGGGCAATACCTGCACCTATACCAGCAGAGCTCGCTCCGATCAGGGCTTTTTTCCCATTTAGATTGATTTCCATATCTTTTTATTTTTTATTTTATAGCGTGTATGTATGCATAGCCAATCATCATGGCTGAAAATGCGTTCTAACCCCGGTTAATCGTTGTCCTTTGCTCGGATCATAGCAACAAATAAATATATGGCAAAGACCCATGCCGAGCCAAGGCATATCCAAGCAAAAATGGGAATTCCCCACCACTGTGGTTCTACGCGTGCGACAATAATCATCCCACCTAGTAAATTGAGTGACATAAACATAATTCCGATGACAATACGATTGACCCCCTTGCGTAAAATAGCATTAAAAGATCGCGCACTGATCAGACGGTGGTTGAGTGTAAAATTTCCTGTTCGAAATAAGCGCACAAGGGCGCGCATATCTTCAGGAAGTTTTTCGACATCGCGCGCAAAAGATTCAACTTTATGTTTTCCTTTTTTGAAGATTGCCTCTGGAGAGAGCCGCTCCATCATAATCCTACGTGCAAAGGGCTTGATACTCTCCATAATATTAAGATCGGGATATAACTGGCGTCCAATACCTTCCATCAACGAAATGCCCCGCATCAATTGATAAATATATTCCGGAAAATACAAGCGGTTGTCACCAATGATGTTCCACAATTTATTGAACAATAAATCTAAGCTAAGATCCCCGAGAGATACATTATCAATCATATCGAAAATCTCATATAGGGATCTTTCAAACCGGTTACGATCCGGAATATGGCTCACCACGGCAACGTCTTCAATTACGTCAGCAAGCCGGACAGCATCTTCGGAAATAGCCGATTGAATAAACTCTTCAAGCTGCCTACGGTCTATCCCCAATAATTTACCCATATTTCCGAAATCCAAAAAAGCAATCCGCCCATCCGGCATCACCATCATATTGCCGGGATGCGGATCGCCATGAAAGAAACCATGGATAATCACTTGCTCAAGGTATAAATTGATCCCATTTTTTACCAGCGTTTGGACATCCATTCCCCGACGCTTAATTTCATCGGCATCAGTTACCTTGAAACCATCGAGATATTCCATGCAAAGAACATGGTCCGACGAGAGTTCAGGATAAACACAGGGTACCTTGATCAGTTTATTTCCTTTAAAGTTCTTTGTGAAGCGTTCGATGTTATGCCGCTCAATCACCAGGGACATCTCTTCCTGCATGGTCGTAGCGAAAGATTCAACAATCAGCAGAAGGTTAAGGTTTTCCAGTACATCATTGTACATGGTTAGGATTTTGGCAATATCACGCATAAGTGCCAGATCACAGCGCATAACCTCATCGATGCCAGGACGGCGGACTTTTAAAACGACTTGGGTTCCATCTTTTAAGATTGCGCGATATACCTGTGCGATAGAGGCCGCAGCAAAAGGTTCGGCAGTAATCTCCTGGAAATGCCCATCAATATCCAGCTCAAGTTCTTCTTTGAGATAAGATTTAATATCCACTTCAAAAGGGGGAACATTATCCTCAAGGCGCTTAAGTTCATCTACGAGATCTTTGGGCAACAACCCCTCTCGCGTCGAAGCCGATTGTCCAAGCTTGATAAAAGCCGGACCGAGCTCCTCAAGAGCCATGCGAATACGGGCATAAACACTGATATTATCGACGTCAATAGCATGTTCTACAGCAGATCGGGGTCCCTTCCACGGCAATCGAGCGATCGCATCTTTAAAACCATATTTGGCCAATATACTTAAGATCTGGGAACTGCGCTGTAACTTCTTTGTCGGATTAAACATAACGGACAATGGTTTTCAATGACAATATACGAAATATCCATGCCCCAAAAAGCAAACAAGCATAAAATGAAGCGGATATTCCATATGGACTAAAAAAACTAATCAGAAGGAGATGAAACAAAAACCTTACCTATTTTAGTTCGAGCCATTTTGAACGGAAAATCAAGTCTTCAACAGCATAAAATACATACAAGGACGCTGTAAACTATTCGGCTTCCATTTGATCTAGCTTTTCCTTTATCTGTGTAATATAATTGCTATAATAAGCACGAATCATAAATTCTGTCAGACCAACAACAAGAATAATGGAAGCAATTGCGGAAAGGATCATCCACACAATAAAGTTTGGATCCTGTTGGAAAGTTTCCTTGAAATGGTATAATCGATCAAACCAGACGGTAGTCCGATTCTGTGCGATCATAATAAGATAAAGAAATAGAGCTTGCGGTATCATCACGTAGGCCGCGATCCGATAGGTCTCTACGGCATACTTCAAATCGTAATACAATTTGAGCAAGTGTTCTTTAGAAGCCAACAACTCGATCTTTTTCGTACTCTTTACCAAATAAAAGAACCTCCGATAATATAAAAGACTAGATAAGGATATCTGTACGATAAAAAAGTAATAGGCAAATGCAGCATAACCTTCAATCTTATATATCGGTAAGATGGGCACCAAAAACAGAAAGCCCATACACACGGCCCAAGAGATAAACTCACGTTTGATATTCTTGCGCAGCTTACCCATGATATTGCCGACTTCCTTATAGTATTTGAGATTTGGATTCTGTAAATCCTCGTCTGTAGGCTGTTGCTGCCAAGATTTTTTTAACTCATCAAAATTCATACTTGTATTTTTTAATGATTTGTTGAATTCGCTCCTTCGTGCGGTTTAATTTTACGCGGGCATTGACTTCCGATATACCCAGATTTTCTGCAATCTCGCGATGACTCTGACCTTCCAAAAACAAAAATATCAGGGCTTTTTCAATGGCGTTGAGCTCTTGAACGGCCTGATAAAAAACGTTCAGTTGCTCATCTTTATCGGTATCGTAAGCTTCTTCTGCAAAATCATGTCGTTCCTCTAACGTATCATAAATCTGATGTTTCTTTTCTTTTTTTAAGAATACCATTGCGGTATTGAGGGCAACACGGTACATCCACGTTGAAAATTTACTCTGTTGCTTAAATGTTGCATAGGATTTCCACAGCTGATAGACGATCTCCTGATACAGATCTTGTCGCCCTTCATGATCATCCATATACATACGGCTCACCTTAACGAGAATACCTTTATTCTCGTCAATCAGTCGAAGAAATTCTATTTCTGATGGGTTCACCTAGCGATTTTTCTTTAAATATATTTAGGTAATAAGTATAGCAAACAAACAAAGTGTTACAGCTTTATTTAAAAATATGTAAATTGTTATGAAAAAAGAGGCTAATCGTTGAAGATTATGGAGAATATATTTTATCAAGGTCAGATTATATGGGCGCAGATCGATGCAAATAGACATATGCGGCATTCTGCTTACGCTGATATCTGCGCACAGGCCCGCAGTAACATGTTGAACAAAATGGGCTTTTCACTGGATAAATTTGCCGAATTTCATATCGGTCCAATTTTATTTCGGGAAGAACTCATCTATTTTAAAGAAGTGCATTTAGATGAATATGTACAGGTAAAAGTAGAACTGACGAAATACAACAAAACAAATAGTCGTTTCTCATTTATACACCAAGTTTTTCGTAATGACGGAGTTTTGTGCTGTACCGTCAACGTCGATGGAGCCTGGCTCGACCTTCATAAGCGGAAATTAACGAAGTTACCGGAAGAGATGGAGCCTTATCTCGCCAAAATTCCCCGATCTGAAAACTATGCGGAATCTGAATAGTCTTTTCATCATGTCAGGACCATCCTGATAAAAAAAATCCCTCGGAACGCAAACGGAATTCCGAGGGATTAAAACATAAACTAAACCTAAAAACTATTGTCTTTTGCTCACCTTTGGTCATTCCCAAAATGAACTATTTCTTGTATGCTGCTGGATTATTTAACTTCAATCAAACGTTTTGCAATGATTGCATCTTCTTTTTTGCCAACAGTCAAAATTAATATACCACCTTCATAGGCAGCCTCGATATTGCTGTAATCTACGGTCTCTGGCAAGGTAAATGATCTTGAGAACGAAGAATAATTGAATTCTTTTTTGCTGTATAATTTTTCTTCACTCACACTTTCCTCTTTTTTCTCAGCTGAAATGGTAATTAGATTTTTATCGACATTGATCTTAAAATCAGATTTATCCAATCCAGGCGCTGCCATTTCAATTTTAAAGGATTTTTCAGTTTCTGATATATTGACCGCAGGTACACGGGACACCAAACGATCGGAGATGAAGTTATCATTGAATAAGTTGTCGAATACAGTGTTCACAAATGGATTTACTGCATCCGTGTTTAAACTTTTTGTAGGGAATTTAATTAATGCCATTTTTTTGTCCTCCTAATTTTTTATTTTATTGTTAAGCGTTTTTTGTTCTACCTATTTGAAGAGAGCTATTCAATTTGCGTACCAGCAGGTTTTAAAAGACAAAATGTCATTTAAAAATAAAAAATAATGTCATTTTGTCTTAAAAACAACTGTTTCCAACTACCTAGCGATCAATTTGTCATTAGCGGGCTCCCTGCCCCCTATCCCAAATTGTCCCTATACACAGACTAACGTATAGGAGATAAAACAGTTTATCAGAAATTGTCATTTTTTATTAAGAGTCTGAAACAGAGCGCTCAATTAGCAGCGTACCGTATAAGAGAAAAATCTTTTATGAAACGTTGTTATTTTTACTGAGCACCTCAAACAGAGCGTTCGAATAGTAGTGTGTCATATAAGAGAAAAAGATTTTATCAGAAGTTGGTATTTTATTAGGCATCCGAAACGTAACGTTCAAAAAACCATTAAGGTTGATTTTGTTCCAGCGAAGCAATCAATAAGAATTTGACAGCATCGTAAATATAGTCCTTAGCCTCTGCATAGGAGATCCCATAGCGTCGCTGTACGACATCAGCATAATGTGGAAATGGCGTAAATAATTTATCATAATAGGCATCCAGTTGTACTATGGTCGGCAACTCAAAAGCCAAACGAAGCTGAAACCGCCGGATAATGGCTGTATCCAATATTTCAGGATGATTCGTTGCTGCAATCAATACCGCTTCAGCAGGAAAATAATCGATCAGCTGTATAATGGTGTTCACGAGACGGCGCATTTCACCCACATCCTTTTCTTCACTAATCCGCGCCTTTCCGATCTGATCGAATTCATCTAAAAACAGAACTGCTTTTTCACGCCCTGCTTTATCAAAGACCTGTTTGATGTGCTGCGAGGTTTCGCCAATACGAGAAGAAATGAGGTTGCTCAAATTCAACACATAAATTGGTTTTTCAAGCGCTGTAGCCAGCGCTTTCGCCGTTGTTGTTTTTCCGCAACCCGAATAACCGTGCAGTAAAATCTTATTGCTCACCGGCAGACCATATTGCGAAAGCTCTTTAATATAACGATGCTCTTTAATCAGCTGATGCAGCTTTTGACGGCTGTCCTTTTCCAAGAAAACATCCTCCAAAGCAATCCTTTCCTTATCGGCTATGACAAGATCGTAAATATTCATACTATTAATTTAAGACTATCAGATAACGATTGGCAAAACTAAATCTTTCAGTTGGTATATCGCTGATCCAGTTTCGTTTTAATCCTTAAAATATTTAAGACTAACTTGGGAGCAAGAAAGGTCCCCTCCAAAGGGAGGGTTCGATTTGCGTATCACCACTTCGATCGTCAGAGCATGGGATACTCTTTCCCGAATCTGTTCAAGTATTTCTGAAGCCGCAGATTCCAGTAGTTTGCGTTTAGGTAGCATGACACCGGCTGTAATCTGGTAAAGTTCTTCGTAGTTGAGCGTATTGTTTAAGTCCTCTGTCTCGGCATTCAAAAAGGGAAAACATACGTCAATAGAAACAAAAAATTCATTGCCTAGCACCTGTTCTTCTTCATAGTAACCTATTGGTGCATAGAACCGAGCTTCTTTCAGCGATACTGTCTGTAAAATGGTTGCCATGCACAAACCTACTGAAATTGTTCCAAACAAGTGGGATTATTTGTATATTTAACCATACCAAAAACCCAACAGATGAACTTTTCTTTATCCTCAGCGATAGCAACAACACTCTTATTTGGCGCCACTGCATTACAGGCCCAAACAAATATGAAACCCAGCGACACCGAATATTATAGTCCGGTACCACCGACAGTTACAATCAATCAGGGTATACCAAGCGATGCCATTGTCCTTTTTGACGGCAAGGATCTTAGTCAATGGAAAAGTGAAAAAGGCAAAGCCAATTGGACGGTAGCCAACAACGTACTTGAAGTAAAACCGGGGGCTGGAGCCATTGAGACCAACGAACACTTTAGCGATTTTCAATTGCATATTGAATGGAAAAGCCCCGAAGTAATCAAAGGCGAGGGCCAAGGAAGAGGTAATAGCGGAATTTTCCTACAAGGGCTTTATGAAATTCAGGTATTGGACAACAATAACAACCCAACCTATGTCAATGGCGGAGCGGGCAGTATTTACAAACAACGCCCACCCCTGGCGCAGGTAATTGCTCCGGAAAAATGGCATGTGTACGATATTATTTATAAAGCCCCTCAGTTCAATAAGGATGGAATCTTGACCGCTAAAGGAACAGTAACGGTCCTCCATAATGGCGTCGTTGTACAAAACAATACTCAAATCGATGGCACAACCGAATATATCGGACTACCAAAACAAATAAGCCACGGCCCAGGTCCAATTGTACTGCAGGATCATGGTGATCTGGTCCAGTTCAGAAACATCTGGCTACGTAAACTATAACTTAGCAGCAAGACGTAGCGGTTTATAGCAAACAATTTAAGTTAGAAAAGCAACAATTCTGTACTAGGTTTTATAGGGCTATTTCCCTAATTTAGCCCTATAAAATTTAAAAACAAACGGAATGTAATGAGCTACTTGCGCCTTTAATTTCCTATCGCAACAGGTTTAGAAGCCTCATGTGATTATTGGACTAATGAAGCGCAAAATAACCACTGGAATGGGCTCACGTATGACGTTGTGTATAAACATTCACACAATATTACAGTTTAATGAAAAGAATTGCGCTATTCTTCTTGTTGGCAAGCTCCATCAGCAGCTATGCACAACGCAACCTCAATTTAGAAGAAACAGTATTTGGACCCCGAACTTACGCCCCAACATCAATAGCCGGAGCATCGTGGATCCCAAAATCAAACAACCTCTCCTATCTCGATAAATCGTACCAGAATCTATTATCAAAAAGCGCTTCCAACAACTGGAGCGAAACTAATCTAGCCTCTAAAGCAGACCTCGAAGCAGCATTGAAAACGGCTATTCCGGGCGAAACATTCAATCTGCGGATGTTTCCTTACGACTATAAATGGCGTGATGGAAACGCGCTATTACTCCAAGTCGATGGAAAAGATAAAACTTACACGGTGGCTTACAATATCAAATCAAAAAATATTGAAAGCTTTATCGGCAATGACAACAAGGGAGCTAATCGCGAGGTAAGTTCGGATTTTTCAAAAATCGCCTACTTAGTAGACAATAACATCGCAATTGTTGACAAAGACGGCAAAATTACTTCCGTCACCAACGATAACGACAAAGGAATTGTCAATGGTAGTGATTACACCCATCGCCAGGAATTTGGCATCAAGAAAGGAATGTGGTGGAACAATCAAAATGACAAACTGCTGTACTATCACAAAGACGAAACGATGGTCGCCAATTATCCATTACCGCAATGGAGTTCCAAAATTACGAATATCAAATGGATTAAATATCCAATGACAGGCCAAAAATCGGAAGAAGTTTCGTTGATCGTTTACAACACCACCACGGGACAAAAGGTAACCCTTCAAACCGGTGAGCATTCAGAGCAGTATTTGACCATGGTTACCTGGGATCCTTCTGGTAAATACATCTACGTCGGAGTACTTAACCGTGGGCAAAATGATCTTAAAGTCAACAAATATAATGCAGAAAACGGTTCTTTGGTCAAAACCCTGTTTGAAGAAACTGCGACAACCTGGGTTGAACCTGAAAACCCATTGACATTCTTACCAAACAAACCGGATCAATTCCTTTATCAATCCGATAGAGATGGCTATAATCAACTTTACCTCTACAACACGGAAGGTAATCTGATCAAAAAACTCGGCTATAAAGACATCGTTATGGAGGCATTGCTCGACTTTTCGGCTGATGGCAGCAAAGTTAGCTATACAGGAGTCACCAACAACGGTTTAGATCGCCAATTATTTGAGGTCGACCTAAAATCTGGGAAAACGGTTCAATTAACAAATGAATCGGGTACGCATCATGCTGCACTAAGTAGCGATGGCAAGTATATCTACGATCAATATAGTAATTTAAAAACACCAAATAAAGTTCAGGTCAAAGAAGTTAAATCTGCTAAAGAAACCACCTTAGTCAATGCAGAAAACCCTTTTTCCGGAAAAATAAATGATCCTAAAATCGAATTTGTACAGTTGACATCCGCAGATGGGAAATACCCATTGACAGGACGTATCATTTATCCCAACGACTTTGATCCAGCTAAGAAATATCCGGTCATGTATTATTTATACGGCGGATCACATTCGCAGCTTGTTTCCAACAAATGGCTAGGAGGCGCTGGATATTTTGATATGTATATGGCGCAACATGGCTATATCGTCTTCACGATGGATAATCGCGGCACGAATTACAGAGGCCGTGATTTCTATACAGCTACGCATCGCAACCTCGGTCAAAACGAAATGGCCGACCAGATGAAAGGAATAGAGTTCCTTAAATCAAAATCTTTTGTTGACCAACAGCGCATGGGTATTTTCGGGTGGAGTTTCGGTGGTTTTATGACAACTTCCTTCATGCTCCATCATAACGATATCTTCAAGGCTGCAGTAGCTGGAGGTCCTGTAATCGACTGGAAATTTTATGAGGTGATGTACGGCGAACGCTACATGGACACGCCGCAAGAAAATCCGGAAGGTTATAAATTGACATCGCTCCTCAATAAAGCCGATCAACTGAAAGGAAGACTATTGATTATTCACGGCGCACAAGACCCTGTCGTTGTACAACAAAACAGCATGGAGTTTTTAGAAGCCTGTATTAAAGCCGGAAAGCAAGTAGATTATTTTCTATACCCGACTCATGAACACAATGTAATGGGAAAAGACCGTATTCATATGTACGAAAAAATTGCGGACTACTTCAATCAGCACCTCAAAAATCCGTCATAAACTCAGGAAAACAAGACAACACAAAAAGGGCTATCCAAAAAGATTTGGACTGCCCTTTTTTATGCAATTTAGTACAGGTTAATGTGACTCCTGATCCAAGCCTTCGGATAAACTATACAGTGTCCAGTGTTTTGTTTTTATAGCCTGAGATTTTGTCCGAAGCAATCGGATAAAATCCTGCACCCCAACCTCCTCATTCCCATTACCATGAATCAGGACAATACTTCCGTTTTTGGCCTGCTGCCCTTTTGCCAACCAGGCATCCGAGCCTACCGCAATAAGACCATAGGACAATAGTTGCTCAATGATACGCCGATCGGAAACTAAGCCCGGACAACGAAAAAATACCGAAGGCAGAAGACCGTCTTTCAGCATCAATTTTTCATTCTCCAACACTTCATAACCTAGATTCGTATTTTTGGAAAGCAAAAAATTGGATGTTAAAGGATTACTAGTAAAAACATGGTCATACGTATGATTGACCCAGGTAATCTTTACTCCCTTTGCATCCAATGACTTTAGCCATGCTAGATCTGCGGCGTGATTTAGCATCCATTTACCCGAAACAGAAACGGCCAGTGGCAGGCTGCGATCTATCCCCTTAAACGCAGCGAGAAGATCTTCAAAAATAGCCCTGTCCAAAGGTTTATGTGAAGGACATAGATCAATCGTCAAATTAATACCAGCCTCTTTGGGAAGCCTAAAATTCAGCCCCGCATCCTGTAAGTTGTTTTCAGTTTTTCTGACTAAAGAAAAACAGCTTTCGTATACCGAACCACTTAGACTTTTTGTAACCTGAGCCGCATCGTTTTACAGAACGCTGACCGATCGATCTCCTACTACACGCGTTTGCAGTGTAGTAGGATCTACCGTTAAATAATATTTTACAGTATTTGTCGTGAAACTACGGATCCCCACCAGAGAATTATTATTTTCACGGAGGATCAACCACTCGGTTCTGTAGTTTTCTAAATTGGCAAATGAAACCTGTCCATTAGAGAGTAGGGCGCACACCAAAAATAGACCAACAAAAATGAGCTGTTTCATCATCAGTTGCCACTCGTTCTTTTAGACTGTAGATTAGTTGGCCATACCGTCGGCTTGCCATCTTTATCAATTGGCAATGTGATCTTATCGCGGGAGACCAAAGCAGGCTCTTCACAGGCAAGGTAAGTCAAAATCGCAACGATAATGGCGTTTTGTTTTACTTCATCAAACACAATCTTATCATAGGTATCCCGATTGGTGTGCCAGGTCACCTTACCATAGTCCCAGGATGTGGAAGAGAGCCCAAAGGCCGGAATTCCTTTTTGAACGAAAGAAGAATGGTCGCTTCCCCCCGTCCCCGGCATACCTGGAAAACTGGTTTGGATTTCATTACGGAACTCTTCAGGCAAATATTGCACCCAGCGGCTTATATATTCGTAAGATTTTTCAAAACCACTGCCCCCTATCCGGACAATTCGCCCTGTGCCGTTATCCTGATTCCATACCACCTGTATATTTTTAGCGATCTCGGGATGATCTTCGACAAAAGCTGAAGAGCCATTCAGCCCCTGCTCCTCACTTCCCCAGTTACCGACCAAAATCGTTCTTTTATTATCCGGGTAAACCTTCCTTAAAATGCGGACAGCCTCCATCATGGTAATTACTCCTGTCGCATTGTCTGTCGCTCCCGAAGCGCCGTCCCACGAATCTAGATGCGCCGAAAGCACAACATACTCGCCCGGTTTTTCCTTTCCCTTGATCTCTGCGATACTATTATAGGTCTTTGATATTCCAAGCTCTTTTGAATTTCCCTGCAGCGAAACCCGAGGTTTGACCCCATGTTCTGCCATGCGGTATAACAGACCGTAATCTTCCAGCCCTACGTTAAATACCGGAATCTGTTTGGACTTCGCATCAAAAATCCGTGTAATACCAGGCAACTCTGTCCAATAGGAATCAATGGCACCAACGGCGCCAGCATTCTCCAAAGCCAAGGGCAATGTCCGACGCGTGCTTCCCGTATAGGACATACTACTCTCCCATTTTTTCAACTGATCATTTTTTAAGGCTTGATATTTTTCATAACCTTTCGGGGAAGCTGACTCCTTCCAGTTGGCATCTGACCGTCCTGAAAGCGGATTCATTCCAATCAATACGATCTTGCCTTTGACTGTCTTAAGCCAAGACTGAAAATCAGACGGGGAACTAAATAAAGGCATTACCACAACCTCGGCTTCAACCCCTTTCTCCTTGGTCACGGGACTGAACGCCAACTGTGTACCTTCCAAAGATTTTATGCGGGGATAGGTCATCGTCACCTGAGAAGTTCCTCGTTCCCACGAACGCCATTCACCATAGGGCTCATTGCGGGCCTGTGCGCCAAGCGCATTATAATTTTTGACAACCCAATCATGCGCCTGTTGCATTTGTGGACTCCCGACAAGACGGGGGCCAATCATATCGACAAGCTCAAACGCATACTTCTCCAATTGTGAATTTGCATTTGCCTCCTGCACAATTGACGAAACCATCGCTTCTTTATTTTGAGCAAAAATAGCTGGAGTGCTCAGCAATAGAAGTGCCAGCCCTAAAGATTTCATTCCACGCTGTTTCATTAAATCTACCTTCATGTATATATCTTTATTTATTGTATAATTCTCCGTTAATACGCTAACGCTACGAGCGCAAACTACATGTTACTATATTCCACTAGCTCTCAAAGAAGCTCCAGAAAAAGACAGTGCTCCGGTCAACCTTAGTTAATTTAGAAACCCAAAGTTTCCTGTGATTGGTTTTTCCGAAAATTACTAAACAATATTTAAAAACACACATTCATTTTTAATCAATTAAATGATATACCCTTATTTAGTTGAAAAAAAAACATAAAAAGCCTGAAAAGAAACTTTCCAGGCTTTACCAAATATAGATATGAGGGTTGATTAGTTACACGGCTTCCACTTTGGATTTTTCGTAGCTCTCTTGGTGAACCGAGGCCACAGCCCGACCCGATGGATCATTCAGATTCTGGAAAGAAGCATCCCAAGCTAAGGCTTCCGGCGTACTGCATGCGACAGATTTTACCGATGGAACAGTTTGTGCTGCCGCTGTTGAAGGAAAATGTGATTCGAAAATTGTCCGATATAAAAACTCTTCTTTGTTTTTCGGTGTGTTTATCGGGAAGCGCGTTGAAGCCTCGGCAAACTCCTGATCAGAAACTTTACTTTCAGCCTGCTCTTTCAAGGTATCGATCCAGCTATAGCCTACACCGTCAGAAAATTGCTCTTTCTGGCGCCATGCGATGCTTTCTGGCAGATAGTCTTCAAATGCCTTACGTACAACCCATTTCTCCATCCTTCCTTCGCGAATCATTTTATCGGAAGGATTGATACGCATCGCAATGTCCATAAATTCTTTATCTAGGAAAGGTACACGCCCTTCAACACCCCATGCTGCAAGTGATTTATTTGCCCGCAGACAGTCGTACAGGTAAAGCTTTTTCAGCTTACGTACAGTTTCCTCGTGAAATTCCTGTGCATTTGGCGCTTTATGAAAATAAAGATACCCACCAAAGAGTTCGTCTGACCCTTCACCCGACAATACCATTTTAATGCCCATTGATTTGATTACACGAGCTAATAAATACATCGGTGTAGAAGCGCGTACCGTCGTGACGTCATAAGTCTCCAAGTGGTAGATCACGTCACGGATCGCATCCAATCCTTCTTGGATGGTAAAGTTGATCTCGTGGTGTATTGTTCCGATATGATCTGCTGCTTTCTGTGCCGCAATTAAATCCGGTGCTCCCTTCAATCCCACCGCAAATGAATGCAGTTGAGGATACCAGGCATCTTCTTTGTCGTCACTTTCGATACGTTTGGATGCAAACTTCTTCGTTACCGCAGCAATAACCGATGAATCCAATCCACCAGACAGCAGTACACCGTAAGGTACATCTGACATCAATTGACGATGCACCGCATCTTCCAAACCTTTGCGCAAAACAGCGATATCGGTCTCGTTGTCTTTTACAACATCGTAACTTTCCCAATCACGTTGATACCAGCGCTGCGGAGCTTTCCCCGTTTTGCTATACAAGTAATGCCCCGGAGGAAATTGTTCAATCGTCGTACAGAAACCTTCCAGTGATTTTAATTCGGATGCAACGAACAATTGCCCCTGCTCATCTTCACCATAATATAGAGGGATAATTCCCATATGGTCACGTGCGACAAAAAAGGAATCATCACGTGAATCATAGAGTGCAAAACCAAAAATACCATTTAATTCATCCACAAATGAGGGACCTTTCGCTAAATATAATGCCAACACAACTTCAGAGTCACTTTGTGTCGAGAACTCATAATCAGGAAGGCTATTTCTTAATTCATGGTGGTTATAGATCTCGCCATTAACTGCTAGTACAACTTTACCGTCCGGACTGTACAATGGTTGACTTCCAGATTTAGGGTCAACAATAGCTAACCGCTCGTGTGCTAATAAAGCTTTCTCACCAGTGAATATACCCGACCAGTCCGGACCACGGTGGCGAATACGTTTTGACATTTCTAATACTTGAGATCTCAATGAGCTTGCAGGTTGCTTTAATTCAAAAGCGCCAATAATTCCACACATATTATGAAAATTTTAAATATTTCGTTTTTACATTATGTTATTGACACAAAGTAAAACAATTAAAAACTAAATTCATAATAATTTTTAATATTTATTATATTTTTATCAAAAATACTTTTCAAAACAAACAAAATTATCAATGAAACACTTGTTTGTTTACAATAATCACACAATCTATTAACAATTGATCTGCAGATTAATCGTTAAATTAACTTCGTAATCAAATAACCAGGACATGGATCTAATTAGAACCTTCTATAGTGAGCTTGCACTAACTCCTCAGGAATTAACTGCAATTACAGAAAAACATGAAGCCATAACCGTCAAAAAGGGCGATTTTATATTGACCAAAGGACAGGTTTCAAATGCTTATTACTTGATTGAGTATGGACTTACACGCTCCTTTTTACACGATTATGAAGGCAATGAAGTTACCATAAGCTTCTGTACGGACAATGATGTTGTCATTGAAGTCGCCTCTTTTTTTCAACGCCATCCAACGGTGGAAAATATCCAGGCACTCATGGAAACCCGTCTCTGGAAAATAAAGTTTGAAGATTTTCAGGAACTTTTTCATCAGATTCCTGAATTTAGGGAATGGGGGCGTTCTTGGATGGCCAAGGAACTTGTTCACAGTAAAAATAGGGCTATTGCCATGATTACCGAACCTGCTACTACCCGCTATTTGCGCTTGATAAAAGAAAAACCAATATTGATACAGCAGGCACCACTCAAGCAAATTGCTTCCTACCTGGGCATCACCGACACTTCCCTAAGCCGCATCCGGAAAGAAATTGTCCACGGAAATTAAACCGTGGTAACGCCCAAAGGACTACTTTTTTAAATCTTGCCTTAAGGCAAGATTTTTAAGAAAACTTCAGCTTAATTTTACCAATGTGCTTCCAAGCTATTTATTTATAGTCTTAAAGGAAGGAAAAATTGAGAAAAGAGTTAAAAGAAGTAATCATTATATTCAAAAATTAGAAATCATGGCAAAATTACACGCTTATCTAAATTTCGACGGAAACTGTGAAGAAGCATTCAACTTTTATGAAAAAGTCTTCAATACAAAAAATCCTGGCTTCATGCGTTATGGAGATATCCCTGCCGACCCACAGATGCCACCTGTTCCAGACGAAGCAAAAAACAAAATCTGTCATACAGCAATTTCGATCAACGGCGATAGTATGCTGATGGGAGCTGATGTTGTTCCTGCTTTTGGACAACAATATATCCAAGGAAACAACAGCTATGTCATGCTGATGTGCGAAAGCACCACCGAAGCGAAAGCTTTGTACGATGCACTGAGCACCAATGCAAAGGTCGTTGAAATGCCACTTGGCGAAACATTTTTTGCCGAACTATACAGCGCTTTTCAGGATCAATTCGGTATCTGCTGGATGGTTTATTTTGGTGGGAACAAAGACCAGGATTGCGAAAGTAATGCTTAAGCCAATCGCTTAGCTGACAAAATAGTTGAAAAAGAGAGGGCAGTAATCTATTGTTACTGCCCTCTCTATTCCCGTGGTTTCGTTATCGTGTAGCACCTATGCTACCCTGTGGAATGGCCATTTCAATTTTGTCTTTTCAAAACTGCCACAACAAGATGTTTTCCTGTGCATCTCAGGTTTTTACCGCTACTAGGTTAAATTTATTATTTTTTCACCAGTACTTCTTCCTCAAACAGGATCCCATCCCAACCATTTGTCCTAAATTGACGAATGTTCTGGTGGCCATCTCCGTCTGGATTATCGAGTACATTTCGATAATGTTCGGCAAAAAGGCGCAATGTATCCTCCTGCGAAAGATTATTTAACTGTGCAAAATAGAAAACTTTTGCACTACCTTGATTTTCTTCTTTCGAATTTTTCAGCGTCCCATTTTGAAATGCAGTGGGACTATAGCTGTACTGATCGGCAATATGCGCCAATACTTCCTGAAACTGTAATTCGCTTCCTTTTGATTTATTCAATAATTCTGTTGTAGTCATCTTGATATTAAACCTTTTAAAATCTATTCTAAATTAATTTTTCAACCATAAACCTGAATGAACAGGAATTAGCGCTCTTAAATAATTCCGTGTAGTGACCCTCCCTTTGCAGCAAGTTGATCCACACGCCTTTCCACCGCTTCGTCTTTAATCAACGCCGGCGCATGATGGGGTTTTGTCCGCGCATCAATAATTAGCGGTCCTTTACAACCCCAATGTTTAAATGTTGTAAAACTATGTATTCCATAAATATCAAACGCAGGGTTACTTCTGGTAAACGTTGTCCAAACAAAATTATTGACGGTAGCGGCGGTGAAGTGAGCATCATCACATAAGACGATCAACGTGAAACCTTCCCAGGCGAGTCCTGCGGCAGCGCGGCACCATTCGGCCATTATTTTCGGCTCATGCTCGTAAGTAGAGAATGCCTGACCATCAATGGCAATAATACCGGGCATAACAAATTTTGCCTGATTGAAAGGTCGGGGTAGTTCAAAACCAGCCGGCAATTCACGGCCCAATTCTCTTTTCTTTGTACCAGCGGCAGCAAAAACCACCTTGGAACCGGTATTTAATCCATCGCCAGAATAATCCAAGGTATCGATAGTCGTATTAGTCTGAAAATGAACATCTCGAGTAAGGTCTATGCGTTCAAGGATATGACCCAAAAAAGCCGGAATATCATAAATATCCAATTGCGGATTATCTTCATTTGCTGAAATAAACAAATATTTAGCAAGGCTGAGCTGATTTTTACCCAGTATCTGATTGGCTATCGTTAAAATTTCTTGCGGTCGATCCACACGCTGATAAGGCGTATACCGTTCAGACCCTATTGCAAAAAGTAAGGGATGTACACCAGCGGCATCAACAGCATTAACTGCATGGAGACCTGAAATCTCCTTTGGAATGGCCGCCCCCGTAATTTCGTGGATTAAGGCACCAAAACTGGTGTCTTCCTGCGGCGGCCGCCCCACAACGGTAAAAGACCAAATTGGATTTTTCTTATGGTACACATTATGCACCTTCATCAAGGGAAACGGGTGAGTTAAACTATAGTATCCGATATGGTCACCAAAAGGACCTTCCGGTTTATTTTCGTTGGGATAAACAGTACCGGTAATCACAAAGTCTGCATCTGCCGAGATACAAAAACCTTCATCATCATAAAAATAACGGAACCTTCTATTTCCCAATGCCCCGGCAAAGATCATCTCAGAGAGTCCTTCCGGTAGCGGCATTACAGCAGACAAGGGATGTGCTGGCGGTCCGCCGACAAAAATACTCACCTTTAAAGGTTTACCGAGCGCATTTGCCTTAGTTTGATGGATTCCGATACCACGATGCAGCTGATAATGTAAACCAATCTCCTGATCAGGCAGATAATCATTCCCAGAAAGCTGAATCCGATACATCCCCAGATTGGCCTGCATAATACCGGGTTTGGCAACATCTTCTGTATATACCTGCGGCATCGTCACAAAAGCACCGCCGTCCATTGGCCAGTTGACGATCTGCGGAAGTTTACTAATTGATGTTTTACCATGAAGTATGGGAGCCCCCGATTTTTTTTTCCAGGGTAAAGCCCCAAGGGCTGTCATCGAGGAACCAATATATTGAAAAGGATTTTTAAGTACTGCAGCAGGATTCATCTTAACATCCACCAATTTCTTCAGGTGGTCTAACGAATCCCGGAACATAAACTTCGAGCGTTCCAGCGTTCCAAACAAATTAGATACAGCCGGAAATTCCGAACCTTTGATATTTTCAAAAAATAAGGCGGGCCCTTCAACATCAAACACCCGCATATGGATGGCGGCCATTTCCAAATAGGGATCGACCTCTTCTTTGATCCGGATTAAATGACCATGTTTTTCAAGATCCGCAACACATGCTTCTAAACTATTGTATCCCATATATTAAATCTGCTTCAACATGTTAATCCACAAATTTAACAGAATAATTTATTAAACAGGATATAAAGAAAAAACCTTTAGCGATCTTGGATCCCGCTCCCTTATCATCAGTATAACAACCTCAACCATTACCTAGGTATCCATGCAGACATAGGATTTCAAGGGCGTAAATTCAAATGCCTGTACGCGCTGCCAAGTTGAATTATCTACATTTTTCTCATAATAAAGTACTCGCCTAAATTCATCAATATCTTCTTTATTGATATGATTCAACCTTGTCAACAAGAGCTTAGCAAAGAATTTATTGACGCCTATTTCTCTCTTTTGGCCTTCGGAAGTGCACTTCAGGAAATGGTAAAATAAGCCTCTAAATGTCATTTCCTCATTGCCACCGAGGTAAATAACTTCTGATATAAAATTATTTTCCCAAGGCATTTCTCGTAGCCAGCGGTAAACATCGAGCAAAGGCAGGGGGCGAAACTTCAGGGAAGCCACCCAGTTCCAATAAAATATGGTCTGCCGTTTGGCAAGTTTCGCAAATATGCGGTTCAAGACACTCTCCTTCCCGATGACGCTACTTTTAATCACGATGGTATATTGGACGCGTAAATTTTCCAGCAGATCGCGCACAGGCTCCAAAAAATGTTCATCCATTAGCCTCGCGACATAAATGACGCGGTTATTTCCGGCACGTCTACAAATTTCCACGAAATTACGCAGACCAAGCAATTCAAGCTGAAGCTGTATATCATTGTCAAGTGAGGGAACCTGTGTAAAATAAATTCCAAAATTGAGATCAGCAATCTGAAAATTCTCAAAAGCTTCCCCTTTTCGCAACAGGTCCAATTCAAAAAGCTTTGCCGTCACCTTTTCCTTTACTATTTTATTAAAAAGAGATAAGTTGCGCACTAATCCAGTCACATCAAAATCTCTGGATTGCAAATAACAGGATGCCCGTCGTCCCAAATAGGTATTTAGCCCGCTGATTAAAACCTTTTTCATTCGAATTCTCTATATTTTTGGCTTTGAAACTACCACGATTTAATGATTCGTTCTCACGATCGTGAGCCATTAAATAGGATCGTTCCTTCCTAGTACGCTGAATTTATATATTACCTTTTTATTCGCTAAAACGAATAAAATCCCTAGGACGGTTCCATTGGTGATGCAGCAATCTTTTCCATGTTTTTCTTACGCTTTTAGTATATTACTCGGATTGTTTCAAGAGTAACGGAAATAACTTACAAATATCATAATTCCCTGATTTTAGAACAGAGAAACCTCAAATAAGTTTAACACTATTTTTATTTTTTCCTAACCAAAATAGCGTAAACCATCCAAACAAGTACCGCCATTGTCCTTTTTTTGTCAATTCGCGCATAAATACTTTCAAGAACACAATATCCTTATATATTTGTAAATCTTCTGAAAATAGGCTGCACTAAAAAGTATTTATCTTCACCTCTATGGACAAAAGGGCTACAATGATCTGGTTTCGAAATGATTTAAGACTTCATGACAATGAAGTATTTTATCAAGCTTCTGAAAAAAGTTCATTCATCATCCCGGTATACTGTTTTGACCCCCGATATTTCGACCGCAATCAATTTGGCACTTTAAACACAGGTGTTCTGCGAGCGGCCTTTGTCATTGAAGCCGTGACCGCTTTAAAAGAAAAATTAAAGAGTCATGGTAGCGACTTGTTGACTTATATTGGCAAACCTGAAGATATTATCCCAAGAATAGCACAAAAATACCAAGTCAACGAAGTTTATCATCACCGCGAGGTGGCACTTCGGGAAACTTCTATTTCGGAAAAAGTAGAAAGTGAGCTTTGGAGCAGCAAAATAAATTTGCGCCATTTCATCGGTCACACCCTCTACCATAAGGAAGATCTTCCTTTCCCTATTAAAGACATACCCAATGGTTTTTCCATTTTCAAGAAAAAAGTAGAGCGGGAAAGTCTGGTGAGGCAACCCATCCCATTTCCGACCAATTTCCTTACGCCGCCCCATCTTGAGGACACCAAAATTCCTTCATTAAAAGATTTGGGCTATTCAGAAGAGGAGATCAAATCTGTTGATGACATCTATATTCTCGGTGGCGAAGACACTGCGCTTAGTATTATGCATGCGCTATTGTCAACCTTTCCGGAGACAGAACAGGACCCTTTGATTCTAGGGCCTTTTATAGCGTCAGGGGCCTTGTCGCCTATTTTACTCTATAACAATATCAAAAAACTTGGTGAAGGTAAGAAAGACAAACGATTTGAAAAGATTGTCGACATTCTGCTCTGGCGCGATTATTTTAGGTTTATGCTTAAAAAATATCCGAATATATTCTTTAAGCCACAAGGCACTAAAAACAGCTCCCCTCAGGATCATCCGGCCTTAGACGGGAATGAAGAATTATTTGAAAAATGGAAATCGGGTCACACGGAACATGATTTTATAAACAGTGTGATGATCCAGTTACAGAAGACCGGCTATATCCCTTATCAAGCACGCTTAATCGCAGCCAGCTATTTAGTTCATGAGTACCAGGTCAACTGGCTTCGTGGCGCTTCCTGGTACGAGGAGCACCTATTAGACTATTCTCCGGCAACTGTTTACGGACAGTGGTCTCATATTGCCGGAGTTGGGACAAGCGAAAAAGACAATAAAGCGCTGGACTGGCAAAAATTGATCAAAACTCATTTCCCAAATGGACTTCCAAAATTGGACGAAATACTTGTTAAATAAATCTTCGGCAGAAATAAATAATTCCAATAGAAAATAAATTTGTAGGACGCTGGAAGCCCTTTTTAAATCATGCTAAAAATGTTAAGAATTGGATAGGTTTATTGATTAAATTATTCAATTTCAGTATTAGAAACTCTTTTTTTATTCATAACTTTGACAAATTTCATAGTTTTAATTGTAAATGGACAATCTGACATATTTGAGTAATGCTGATTCGGCTTATGTCGATGGCTTATATCAATCGTACAAGCAAGATCCCCAATCGGTAGATTTCGGATGGCAAAAATTCTTTGAAGGTTTTGATTTCGGTCAAAATGCTGGCGGAACAACAAGTTCAGTAGGCGAGGCTACTCCCGAGCACGTATTGAAAGAAATCAATGTGCTGAACATGATCAATGGCTACCGCGACCGTGGCCACCTATTCACACACACTAACCCTGTTCGTGAAAGACGTAAATACTATCCTGGAAAGGAATTGGAAACGTTTGGTCTTGCAGAAGCAGACATGAACACCGTTTTTAATGCTGGTGTTGAAGTCGGTTTAGGTCCAGCAACATTGAAAGACATCCGTCAATTGGTGGAGGATACTTACTGCCGTTCTATTGGTGCAGAATTCAAATATATCCGTAATCCAGAAAAAATTAAATGGTTACAGGACCGCATGGAAGCGGATCGCAACATGCCAAAATTTTCGTTGGATACCAAAAAGAGAATTTTAAACAAATTAAACCACGCCGTTGTATTCGAAAACTTTTTAGGCACTAAGTTTTTAGGTCAAAAACGTTTCTCGTTGGAAGGTGCAGAAAGTTTAATACCAGCATTAGATTCGGTCATTGAAAAAGGTGCAGAAATCGGTATCCAGGAATTCGTTATCGGTATGGCTCACCGTGGCCGTCTGAATGTCTTGACTAATATCATGGGTAAATCTTACAAATCAGTATTCTCTGAATTTGAAGGTAAGACCTACGCTGATGATCCTGAAGTAAACTTTGGTGGTGACGTAAAATACCACTTGGGCTTTTCTTCTGAGGTTAAAACAAACGATGGCAAATCTGTCCATTTAAGTTTGGCACCGAACCCTTCGCATTTAGAAACTGTAGATCCAATCGTTGAAGGCATGGTTCGTTCTAAGATTGACTTCAAATACGAAGGTGACTCGTCTAAAATTGCACCGATCATTATTCATGGTGACGCAGCAATTGCTGGACAAGGTGTGGTATACGAAGTAACCCAAATGTCGAAATTAGATGGTTACAAAACTGGTGGTACGGTACATATTGTGATCAACAACCAGATCGGTTTTACAACGAACTATAAGGATGCGCGTTCTGGAACATATTGTACAGACGTCGCAAAAATCACTTCTTCACCCGTGTTCCATGTGAACGGTGATGACGCTGAAGCGGTAGTTTATGCGATTAATTTAGCTGTTGAATACCGTCAAAAATATAAAACAGACGTATTTATCGATCTATTATGTTATAGAAGATTTGGACACAACGAGGCAGATGAACCGAAATTCACGCAACCATTGTTGTATAAAATCATCGAAAAACATCCAAACCCAAAAGAAGTTTACGCTAAAAAATTAATTACTGAAGGAAGTATTGACGAGGCGGATTCAAAAAATATCGAAAAGGAATTTAAGGCTGAATTGCAAACTAAATTTGAGGAAGCTAAAACAGTTGAGGTATTGACTGAAGAAATTCCGATGTTTAAAGGAGCATGGGAAGGATTACGTCCCGCTAAAAAAGGTGAAGTATTAACAACCTCGGATAAAACGAAAGTTGCAAAGGATTTATTCTTAAAATTAGCGAAAGAAATCACGACCTTACCTTCGGATAAAAAATTCTTCCGTAAGATCACACGTTTATTTGAAGATCGTGCCAAAATGATCACTGCTGATTCATACGATTGGGCAATGGGCGAATTGATGGCTTACGCGACTTTATTGGATCAGGGTAACCGTGTACGTATCTCGGGTCAAGATGTACAACGTGGTACATTCTCGCACCGTCATGCGGTATTGACACTTGAAGATTCGGAAGAGAAATACGTTCCTTTAGCGAATATTAAAGGTGGTGATAAATTCTCTATCTACAATTCATTACTTTCCGAATATGCTGTTTTGGGATTTGAATATGGTTATGCATCTTCTAATCCAAATTCGTTGACAATCTGGGAAGCTCAATTTGGAGATTTCTACAACGGTGCTCAAATCATCGTCGATCAATATCTATCGAGTGCAGAGACAAAATGGAAACGTTCTAACGGTTTAGTGATGATGCTTCCTCATGGTATGGAAGGTCAAGGTCCTGAACACTCTTCAGCGCGTATTGAAAGATTCTTAGAGTTATGTGCAGATGAGAATATGATCTTAGCAAACTGTACTACTCCAGCTAACTATTTCCACCTGTTACGTCGTCAACTGGTACGTGAGTTCCGTAAACCATTGGTTGTATTTACGCCAAAATCATTGTTGCGCCACCCTAAAGTGGTATCACCGTTAAAAGATTTTACAGAAGCTGCTTTCCAAGAGGTAATTGATGATGCAAATGTTGCGGCGAAAGACGTTAAACGCGTGTTATTCTGTTCGGGTAAAGTTTACTACGACCTATTAGAGAAACAAGAGGCGGAAAAACGCAAAGATATCGCTATCGTGAGATTGGAGCAGTTATTCCCAATTCCTACAGAGCAATTGAAAGCAATCCGTAAAAAATACAACAAGGCAAAAGAATTTGTTTGGGTTCAGGAAGAAAATGAGAACATGGGCGCATGGTCTTATTACTGCCGTAAACTAATGGGTACTGAGATTGCATTTACAGGTTTTGTTGCCCGTAAAGAAAGTGGAAGTACGGCTACGGGTTACATGAAACAACACGTTGCACAGCAAGCAGAAATCTTAAATAAATCATTCGAATAAAAACAATTTAAAATCAATTGCGTCTTAGCTATAGGACGCAATTGTCAATAAAGAACATTATATATGAGCTTAGAAATTAAAGTACCAACCGTAGGTGAATCAATCACGGAGGTAACCTTATCACAATGGTTGAAACAAGATGGCGATTATGTGGAGATGGATGAAAACATCGCCGAACTGGAATCAGACAAAGCAACGTTTGAATTACCAGCTGAGAAAGCGGGTATCTTAAGAATCATTGCACAAGAAGGTGATACTTTAGAAATCGGTGCCGTTGTTTGTACAATTGAAGAAGGCGCTGCTCCTGCCGGTGGTTCAGCTCCAGCTGCTGCCCCTGCTGCAGAAGCGTCAAATGCAGCTCCAGTTGCGGCTGCCGCTGCAAAAGATGAAGATCCAGATAGCTATGCTGCTGGTACAGCTTCTCCTGCTGCTGCAAAAATCTTAAGAGAAAAAGGAATTGATCCTTCTACAATAAAAGGAACAGGTAAAGAAGGTCGCATCACAAAAGAAGATGCCGAAAAAGCTCAACCTGTCGCTAAAGCTGCTGCACCAGCAGCAAAACCTGCCGCTGCTCCTGCTGCGATAGTTGCTCCGGTAGCGGGTGCAAGAAACGAACGTCGTGAGAAATTATCTTCATTACGTAAAACAATCGCGAAACGCCTAGTTGCCGTTAAAAATGAAACGGCTATGTTGACAACATTCAATGAAGTCAATATGCAGCCGATCATGGATCTTCGTGCTAAATATAAAGACACCTTTAAAGAGAAATTTGGTATCGGTCTTGGCTTCATGTCATTCTTTACAAAAGCAGTAACAACTGCATTGGCTGAATGGCCTGCCGTAAATGCCCGTATCGAAGATAACGAGATTGTATATTCTGATTTTGCAGACGTTTCAATCGCAGTTTCTGCACCTAAAGGTTTGGTTGTTCCGGTTATCCGTAATGCTGATGCCATGTCATTGGAGCAAATTGAAAAAGCAATTGCTACATTGGCAGGTAAAGCCCGTGACAACAAATTAACGATTGACGAGATGACTGGTGGTACATTTACCATTACCAACGGTGGTGTATTCGGATCAATGATGTCTACGCCGATCATCAATGCTCCACAATCTGCAATCTTGGGTATGCACAACATCATCCAACGTCCTATTGCTGAAAATGGCCAAGTGGTGATCCGTCCAATGATGTACATTGCGCTTTCTTATGATCACCGTATCATCGATGGTCGTGAATCAGTAAGCTTCTTGGTTCGTGTAAAACAATTATTAGAAGATCCAGCTCGTTTATTGTTGGGTGTTTAAACCGCAATAAAATTGGAAATATAAAAAGACCTATGCTTTGCGGCATAGGTCTTTTTCTTTCCCAAAGTGTCTCCTATCTTTGGTCTGGAGGCACCTTCAGTTCGTTTCCATTGCTGTTGGTACCAGCGAAATTATGACGGTTTTATTTACATCGGAATGAAGCAATATACTTAACGAATATGAATCGGAGATAGACGAATATAAATCACCTTTTTAATTTCTCCCTTTTAATTTTTACTTTCAGCTTGTTAAAGATCAAGGATATCCTAATATGCAAACACCGCTATCATGTAAAGGTCGGTATCCGAATATGGAACTTGATATTAAGCAGACATAACAAGCAAATGAAGTATAAAATTCTAATAACAATTGTATATCTATTACTTGCTGTAATGACCTTGTTTGCCAACATGGCAAATCCAATGAGCCCCCATAGCATAACAGGACAGCTCGTTCCCGCAGGGAAAGTGAGCGTTACCAGCGAACGTATTGACATTCGTCTTTTAACGGACACTTCGGATGATCATGCGGACTATCAAAGCCACTTCAACATTGTTTATAACATCCATGCAGAAGAGGCTATTGAATTGCCACTGGTATTTCTCGCTTTAAATATGAACGGATTGGATCGCGTCCTTGTCAATCAGAACGAAATTGAAGGAAAAAAGATGGGGCAACCCGGTTCAAAATTCCCCTTTTTACGTTTAAAGGATGGCTATTATGAGCTCAGTTACGACAGCGATGAATGGAAGCGTATTTCGCTGAATGATGCCTTTTATTTTACCGCGAAGCTTCACAAAGGTGATAACAGCATTCAGGTTCAATACCGTGCTTATATGGGCTATGACCGACGGGATATTCGGACCAGATACAAAATTGATTATCTCTTATTCCCCTCCAGATACTGGTCGTCCTTTGGCCCGATTGAACTGTATCTGCACCTCGATGGGAAGATGGAGGTACTTACACAAGATCTGGGAACCGCCAAATTACAGACAGATTCCATTGTTCACTGGAGAATTGATCAGGTAGAAAAGAAAGAGCGTTTTCATATTGAAGTTGTCTTAAAAACCTCCTTGTTGGCGAAAGTAATTCTTTGGATAAGTCCAGATGTACTTGCGCTGATCGGATCGTTATTTTTGCTATACCTACATATCCGGTATATTTATCTAAAATACAAAACTGGCAAATACCGATATGCACTCCTGATCGGGAATCTAGTCATTCCAAGCTCTTTCTACTTGTTCATTTGGTTTTGGTCCAGTCTGGCCAACTATTTTGTCAATGGAGTCTTTGACGAAAAATCCCGTGGTTTTATCCTGTTGGTCATCTTCACCTTACCCTTGATCTATCTCGTCTATGATTTGGTTTTACTTATTATCGATAGAAGCATTCGCGCTAGATTAAGCAGGTAGAAAACCGGCTGTTATTTTTTATAGGTCAGCTTGTTTTCAATCATACGATTGTTATATTGCTGGATAAAAGCTTTCATCTTGGTTTCCATCGTATCCAATACCGCTGGATGCTGTTTTAACAGGTCCTGTTTCATCAAGCGGTCCTTCTTAAGATCATAAAATGAGGTCACTTTCAGTCCATCATAAGACATCATATAATCTTTATAATAGAGGTTGTAGCTCCCTGAATTATTATTGAGCACAAAATTATCCTTGCCCGGTTTCAAGGCATCTGAACCAAAGGCAAAATAAGGCTCGTCATAGTGCAGATAATTCAACACTGTCGGCATGATATCTATTTGCTGCACCAATTTATCCGCTTTGCCCACCAGATTATCACCAGGTGCATAAAATATAATAGGGATTTCAAATGCTCCTGCAGTGGTTTGATATTCCGGCAGATAGCTTACAGTAGCATGGTCGGCACAGATAACAAATACGGTATTCTTGTACCAGGACATTTTAGAGGCTGTGGCAAAAAATTCGCGTAAGGCATTATCGGTATATCCAATAGGCTCCTGTACGGGCAGAGGTCCCTTAGGGAATTTCCCCTGATACTTTTCAGGCACCTTAAATGGATGATGTGATGATAAAGAGAAGAAACTAGCAAAAAATGGCTGATGAAAGGTATTGATCTTGTTTGCTACAAATTGCAAAAATGGTTCATCCCAGATTCCCCATATCCCGTCGAAATTAGCATCATTGTTATACTCGTTTTTGCCAAAATAATGTTGGATACCTGCCAATTTCATATAGGCAGAGAAGCCCATGCTCCCATTTGGTGCGCCATGAAAAAAAGCAGTCTCATATCCCTTTTTCCCTAAGAGCTTCGCTAAGCTGGTGGTTTCATTTCCAGAATAGATGGAAAGCACAAAAGGCTCACCTATCGAAGGAATGCCCGTAATGACTGACGGTAGCGCATCAATTGATTTACGGCCATTGGCATAAGTATCTGTAAAGGTGTAAGCATTGCGTATCAAGGAATCCAAAAAAGGCGTATAACCTTTGTATTTTCCACCTTGGATATCTTTATTCAATTCTCCAAAATGTTCTTTTGCAAAACTCTCCAAAATCAGAACAACGACATTTTTCTTTGTAAAGGGCTGGTCTGATTGCGGTACATGAATGGGATTGTATAACTGTTCAAGCTCTGTTTCGGAAAAATAATGAACGGGTTTGAGGCTCACGGCCTTTAATGTTTTCAATATACTAAATGGCGTATTGAGCACAATATTCATTTCTTCCGGTGTCTCCACATAATCACCCGCATTGCTCAATGTTATGGGACGTGTGCTATGCGCCCAACCGCCACGCACTCCACCAATAAAAAGGAAGGCTGTCAGTAAAAACAAAGGCAATTGGATCAAAAATGACTTCCAGCTATAATTCGAGTTTTTTTCAATCTGAATAAGTTTATAGGATTTAATCAACCCATAGACAATCAGCACCAATAGTATAATGAGATACCAATAATCCAAACAGAAATCAAAGGTCAGCTTGATCAAGTTAGATTCATTGGAGAACTGGTCAATTACCGTTCCAGTGGTCCTTTTGAGGGTAAATGGGTAGTAGGCAAAATCAATCAAATTTAACGCTATGCCAATTGAATTGGTCACGATGAAGATCCATTTCGCAACATTTTGATAGTGTTTATTTAATTTAAACGGTCCTGGAATAGTCTGCATAACAATATACAGGATATTTAAATAGAGGAGTGCCACAATGTCAAAGCGTACGCCACCGGCAAACATAACCAGAAGCTTACCGGCATCGACATGGGGGAATAAGGAAGCATTTATGCCATAAAAACCCAATCGCAATAGTGCGTAGATGAGCAGAAGAAAGACAAAACGAATTGCGACAGCAAAATAAGGTGCAAATACTCCTTTTAATTTCATAGCCCTAATATTTTAAAAATTCACTGTATACGTCTTGATAGTACGCTTTGGCAATATTCAATAAGCTATCTGTTTTGCCAACCGGATATTCCTTATTGGCTCTATAGTTAATGATCCTTCCAACGTTATCAAATGAAACGGCTTGTTTTGGTGTAATTACACCGAAGGCGTCTTTAGAATTATAGAATGCTATTTGTGGTGTTGTGGGATTAAACAGATCACGGCTCCAGTGATAATGATCTGTCGGAAGCTTCAATTGTGTCAATAAAGTTGCCGCCAGATCCGTTTGGTTACCAATTCTATTGAATATTTTGCCGCGATATTCAGGTTTGATCACATCGCCGAAAAAGATCAGCGGAATATGAAAGCGATTGGGGTGAAACAGCTCCCATTTTTCTGAAGGAAGGCGATGTCCATGGTCAGCGACAATAACGAAAAGGGTATTTTTATACCAAGCTTCCTTTTTGGCTTTATTAATAAAATCAAAAACGGCTGAATCTGTATAATTTGCCGTACTTCGGAATTTATCTGCATTGGTGGCATTCCCAAATTTATAGCCGTGTTTTAATTCAAATGGTTCGTGATTAATTAAAGTAAAGATCGTCGAAAAGAAAGGTTGTTTTTCTTTTTTAAAATCCTTGATCATCTGATTAAACACGACATGGTCATAGACACCCCATGAGGCACGTTCCGCATCTAAGCCAAAATTGGCATTATCCACCACCCTAGATATTCCGTGTGTCAGCATATACGATTTAAAATTGTAAAACTCGCTCTGACCACCGTGATAAAATGATGTTTCGTAGCCGGCATGATCGAACTCCTGTCCAATGGCAGGCATATTTTCATGCTTGTCGATATATTTGATAATACTCTCGGGCCCCTGCGCCGGAAAACCGCTCAACACCGCTACCATGCCTTTGTCGGATCGATCAGCTGCAGAATAAATATGGTCAAACAAAATACCATCCTTAATCAATTCTTCCATGTGTGGCGTAATTCCCTTTTCCCCTCCGAGAGACTGAATGAGATCGCCAACAAAGCTTTCCAGCATGATAATAACGACATTTGGACGAGTGGTTGACAGGACCTCAACAGCAGAATCAGGCTGACTTTGAAAGGCGGGCCGTAGCTTGTCCTGAATGTCCTTCTGATCACCATAATAAGTATAGGGATTTTTAAGCTTGGTACTTTTAGCAAAAAAATCCCGCAAAAGCGACCATTGTGTATTGACTGCTGCGTGGTTGTAAAATGTTTCCTCGGAATAATAGGCCTTACTGGGGTTTAACGTCGCTCTTCCGTAACCACCACGGATAAACGTGAAAAGTACAAAAACTCCGATCGCCAGTTTGAGAAAATTACTGACAGGAGACTTGAGATTGAAAAAAGAGACTTTTTTAAACATCCAACGGTACAGAAAATAACCGCAGAATATACCGATCAACATCCCAACGATGGGGAGAAACACCGGCGTGGCTTCAGCCGAAGCGACGGCACCCGAAGGCGAAGCAAAAAATGCATCTATGGCACGTTTAGAAATCTTGTCGCCCCACTCCCGATAAATATTGACATTGATAAAACTTGTCACAAAGAACAATACCAGGACGATAATGGTATAAATATCGAGGATCAGTCTTTTGGGTTTCAGTTTTGGAAAGAAACTTAATAGGCAATACACCAGAAATGGTAATGCACAGATATAGGAGACTGCAGAAAAATCCAGATTCAGACCATGGTAATAAATCCTGAAAATTTCTGTGAAATTAGAAAAACCTATCTTCTCAAAAAAAGCAATAACAAAAATCAATCTATCTATAAAACAGATAATTAACCAGAACAGAAAATACTGTGTTAAAGCTCTAAGCTCATTAGCAAATCGTTGCATCCCTTCGTGTAAAAATAAAACAGGCAAATTTACATTAATTTACATGAAATACGGGCTAATTACTTAGTAATATGAAGAAAAGATTAAAAAAGTATAAATCTTACGTTATGCTTTACCTCACTGCAATAAACGCCTCTTCTGCTTAGGAGGATCCTCATTAAACGTATTGCTTAGCCATTATTCATAACTTCTTTTTGTTTGAGAACAAGATCAATGGATTACTAAGGAAAATAACATAGAATTCCTTACTTTTGTGTTCCTTAAAAGTTTGAATACAAAAATTTAAAATGAGCATAGCGAAAACTTACAATCCAAAAGAAGCTGAAGAAAAATGGTACAGCTATTGGAAAGCGAATGGATTTTTCCGTTCCACCCCGGACGAACGTGAACCTTACACGATTGTGATGCCCCCTCCGAATGTCACGGGAGTATTGCACATGGGGCATATGCTGAATAATACCATTCAAGACGTTTTGATTCGCCGGGCACGTATGCAGGGGAAAAACGCTTGTTGGGTACCGGGGACCGATCACGCCTCCATTGCCACTGAAGCTAAGGTCGTCGCTATGTTGAAAGAACAAGGAATTGATAAACGATCTTTATCTCGTGAAGATTTCTTAAAACATGCTTGGGAATGGAAGGAAAAATACGGTGGTATTATTCTAAAACAGCTCGAAAAACTTGGCGCTTCCTGTGACTGGGATCGTACACGTTTTACCATGGATCCAGAATTATACCAATCTGTTATCCGTGTATTCGTCGATCTATATCATAAAGGATTAATCTATCGTGGTTACCGCATGGTCAACTGGGATCCTGAAGCAAAAACAAATATCTCAGACGAAGAGGTTATTTATAAAGAGAAAAACGGCAAATTATACCACTTGAAATATCAGGTTGAGGGAACAGATCAATACATTGTTGTGGCGACTACCCGTCCTGAAACCATCTTTGGTGACACAGCCGTGTGTATCAATCCCAATGATGAACGCTATACCTGGTTAAAAGGAAAGCAAGTCATTGTGCCGATCGTTGGCAGAAAGGTGAACATCATCGAAGATGAATATGTCGATTTGGAGTTTGGTACTGGATGCCTTAAAGTTACTCCAGCACACGATGTGAACGACTATGCACTAGGTAAAAAGCACAACCTGGAATTTGTCGACATCTTTACCGACGAAGCAAAACTAAACGACAATGGCCTGCATTACGCAGGTATGGATCGTTTTAAAGTACGTAAAGAAATCGAGAAAGAGCTTGAGGAAAAAGGGTTATTGGAGCAAGTTGAAAACTATACCAATAATGTTGGAACTTCAGAGCGAACAGGTGCTGTTATAGAGCCAAAAATCTCCAATCAATGGTTCCTAAAGATGGAAGATCTTGCAAAACCAGCATTGGATAATGTGATGAATGATACCATTAAATTTCATCCGACAAAATTCAAAAATATCTACCGCAACTGGATGGAGAATGTTACCGATTGGAACATTTCAAGACAATTGTGGTGGGGACATCAGATACCGGCGTATTTCTATGGCGACGGAAACGAAGACTTTGTGGTTGCACAAACGGTTGAAGAGGCCCTTGTTCTAGCGCAAGAAAAATCAGGTAATACAGCGCTTCAATTGACCGATCTACGTCAAGATGAGGATGTGCTTGATACTTGGTTTTCAGCTTGGCTATGGCCAATTTCAGTTTTCAATGGCATCAACGAACCAGAAAATGCAGAAATTAATTACTATTACCCTACGCAAGATTTAGTCACTGCTCCGGATATTATCTTCTTTTGGGTAGCACGTATGATCGTTTCGGGCTATGAATTCCGTGGACAATTGCCTTTTGAAAATGTTTATTTCACAGGTATTGTACGGGACAAACTGGGCCGCAAAATGTCTAAATCACTGGGCAACTCTCCCGATCCGATAGATTTGATGAACGAATATGGTGCAGATGCAACGCGGATGGGCATGTTATTGACTGCTCCAGCAGGTAACGACCTTCCTTTTGATGTAGAACTTTGTTTACAGGGCCGTAATTTTGCCAATAAAATCTGGAATGCCTTCCGCTTGGTTAAAGGTTGGGAAATTACTGCTACTCCGGCTTCAGATTCAGATAAGATTTCAGCATCTTGGTTTGAGGCAAGGTTAAATCAAGCCTTGGTCGATATCGAAGAAAACTTCAAACACTATCGTTTATCAGATGCATTGATGACAACCTACAAATTGGTATGGGATGACTTCTGTGCTTGGTACCTTGAATTAGTGAAACCGGCTTATGGCTCCCCTATTTCTAGTGAAACCTTAGAGACAGTAAAATCTTTTTTCCAACGTATACTCACTTTAGTACACCCTTTCATGCCTTTCTTGACAGAAGAATTGTGGCACGACGAACTGTTCGGTGTGAAAGACGAGAAAGATTGCATTATCGTCGCCGCTTATCCGACAGCAACTGATTTTGATGAGCAGCTTATCAAAGATTTCGCTGTCGCTCAGCAAATTATTTCGGAAGTTCGCAATATCCGCAATTCTAAAGGTATCTCCCCTAAAGTAGCATTGCCATTGGCTATCAATCAACAATCAGATATCAATTTAGCACAATATATTGACATCATTACCAAAATTGCAAACTTGGAAGGCGTAACTTTTGTTTCTGAGAAAGTAGCCGGAGCCGCAAGTTTCCTTGCTGGCAAAGACGAATGTTATGTTACTTTGGAGAACAATATTGATGCGGATGCTGAACGTGAACGTATTGCCAAAGAATTGGAATACCTAAAAGGTTTCCTTGTATCTGTAGACAAAAAGCTTTCCAATGAGCGGTTTGTGCAAAATGCTAAACCTGAAATTGTTGAAAACGAAAAAAGTAAAAAGGCAGATGCCGAAGCAAAGATTAAAATTCTTGAAGAAAGCTTAATAGCATTGGGCTAAGACCTATGCAATAGAGCTAATAAATTTTGTAAAAAGTCCCGTGCGCTGCGCGGGACTTTTTTTATGTTTCAAGATGATCAAATTCGGAGATCCTTCGGTGCTTCTTCGGTGTTTGTTCGGTACTTCTTCGGAGCTTATTCGGTCGCAACCGAATAAGCTCCGTCCTATATCCGTATCATTTACGTTAAATAATCGTGTAAATGATGAAGTCGGTTCCTAGCTTTTACACACCGAAAATCCGGTTTCTGCAAAATGCTAAACAGGCGGTTCAAGAGAATTTCGGTTGGCCATTCACAGGTAATATATATGTTAAGGATGCACGATATAAACTTGTAAAGTAAAAATGCAACATGAAGTTCTCCCGTTTAAACAGTGCACTTTATAATTGCTCAGCAACAAACAATGCAATTAACTTTATACGGATTCCTGTAAAAAAATGAATAACTTTATAAGAGCGAACTTAAATTATAGCATTATGGGATTCAAAGAAACATTTCAGATTAACGGTGAAAACCTTTTACAGAAAATCAAGGAAATCATTGCCGAGGGCAATGTGAGCAAAATCAGCATTGCGGACAAACATGGTAAAGAAATCATGAGTTTTCCGGTGACTATCGGCGCAATAGGCTTGATCTTAGCACCTGTTTTTGCAGCAATTGGTGCTGTCGCAGCATTGCTTACAGAATGTACCATCACTGTAGAACGAAATACAAACAAGGAAGAAAAAAATGACGAGGATAACAGTACTGATCCGCCAACAACGATAACAGTAAAATAATGAACTAAAATTGACCGTTATGAAGATTTTTAAAAATATACTTTGCATTTTATTTGCCTTGCTTTTCATCAATGCGGGGCTAGATAAGCTTTTTCATTATATGCCTACGCCACCTATGGATATGGACATGAAAAAGGTATTTGAGGCTTTTGCTACGATAAAATGGTTAATGCCACTAGTCGGAATTATCGAACTCCTGAGTGGTTTACTGTTTATTTTTCCAAAGACAAGAACTTTAGGTGCATTAGTCATCTTTCCAATACTCATTGGCATTTTTACCCACAATATGATTTTTTACAGCCAACTGGGATTAATTATTTGGGCCGTACTTTTCATTATATGGCTATGGGTGGTATTTGAAAACTGGGGCAAGTATAAAAAATTGATGGAATAATTGCCTTATCTTCCCCAAAACAACTATTCGACAGAATACTACATGTATTAATTACCTATTTTTTTGACAAATTAATAGGTATTTAATGCTTTTATTAACATAAAATTAAAAAACAAAAAACTTTGTACGGCTAGAATGGTTTGGTCAATTATTTGATGTGTTTTTAGAACAGCCCCGAAGATATAATGACTTTATATAAGGGAAATTAGAAACTGTCTAATATCTGCTAGCAGGTATAACACAGAAATTAAACTTGCATTTATAGGCAAATTTATCTTAGTTTGCTGAAATAGTGGCGATATATGTTAATATCTGTAAACTTAGCAAACTTTTTTCCGTTTTAATTTTTATTAATAGATACTTAATCAAATAATACGTTGAACAGATTTACCCGAATTGCTTTTAAAACAATATTGTGGATTATTGGAGTCATCATTGCGCTGGCTATTCTTATTGTATTTTTAATCAGAATACCTGCCGTTCAGAATTATATTGCCGGAAAAGTAACGCAATATGTAGAAGGCAAAATTGGTACCCCTGTTAAAATTGGCTACATTAATATTGATTTTCCTAAAAAACTGGTATTGGAGGATATCTATTTAGCCGACCAAAGTAAAGATACCTTAGTAGCAGGAAAAAGCATTGCTGTTGATATCAATATGCTCAAGCTGTTGAAAAACACAGTTGAAATACAGCGTCTCGAAGCAGAAGGAATCACTGCAAAAATTCGACGTACATTGCCGGACAGTTCGTTCAACTTTGATTATATTGTTAAAGCTTTCGCTTCCCAAAAAGAAAGCACAGCAACTGCAGACAGCAGTTCAGCCCTCCTATTTAACCTCGATAAAGTCAAATTTGACAAATTTCATATTGTTTATGCCGATGACGTCATTGGAACAAGTGCCGATGTTTACCTGAACAGCCTAAATACCAATATCAAAAAGTTCGACCTCACAAAAAACATGGCCTTCAATCTTCCAAAAGTGAAAATAGATGGTCTGAGCGCCACAGTGAAACAATGGCGGCCGATTAAGGACGGTACAGCTCCCTCGGTCGAAGACTTTGGCATTACGGATAAAACCGCACAAACAACCGCCTTGCTTCCCGATGTCGGTATACAGATCGCAGACCTGACGAATATCTTAGTACGCTACGAGGATCAGTCTAGCCTGTTGAACACCAAATTTTATATTAAGAACCTCCATGCGGACATTAACAAGATCGACCTTAACAAAGAACTTGTCGATATTCAGACGATCAATCTTGACGGTTCAGACAATACTGTGCTCTTTGGAAAGATCCAGAAAAAAGTAAACGCAGCAGCGAAAAACACCGCGGATACAACCAAAATAAACTGGGTTGTTTCTGCCAAAGAAATCCAGATCAATAAAACAAGCTTAGCTTATAGAGACGATAATCAGGCCCGTATGAAAGGCTTTGATTACTTCAACATTAAGATCCCTGGGATGAAAACCAGTTTAAATGATCTTTACTACAGTGCCGATTCCATCAGTGGATCACTCAAAGAACTTGTAGCCTCCGATCAATCGGGGTTTGTGATCAAGCAATTGAAGGGGGATTTTAAGTATACAAATACCGGTGCGGAGATCAAAAATCTATATGCAGAGACGCCACGCACTCTGCTGCGTGATTACTTAAAAATAACTTATCCTTCTTTGGATGTTATCGCTAAAAAACCAGAACTGATCTACGTCAATGCAACCATCAAAAAGAGCCGTGTTGATATGCGCGATATCTACTATTTCGCTCCTTTTTTGGACACCATGCAGGTGATGAAACCGTTGATGGACAAAAAATTTAATATTGATGGTCGCGTTGTCGGGAAGTTAAATGACCTCAATATTCCGGCAATTGATTTTCAAACCCTGTCCAACACACGTGTCATTGCAAGTCTACATTTAAAGGGGCTACCCAATGTCGATAAAATGTCCATGGATCTTAATTTAAAAAAATTGACTACAGGACGTTCGGATATCGAAAAGCTGGTTTCAAAGAAAATGTTGCCGAGCGGAATAGAATTACCCAATACAATCGGACTTACCGGAACTTTTAAAGGCGGAATGAATGCGTTTAACACCAATCTTTCGTTGGTAACAGAGAAAGGGACGGCCAAATTTAATGGTAAAGTAGGCATGATAGGCCGCGATACAACCTATGATGCTTTCGTCAGTATTCGTGATTTTGACATTGGTAAGATCATGAAAATGGACAGTACGTTAGGCATACTTTCCTTTGAAGGGAAAATTAAGGGTCATGGAACAGATCCCAAGAAGCTTGTCGCCAACTTTGATGGCAAAGTAAATCGGATGGATGCCATGGGCTATCGCTACCAGAATATCGATATGAATCTTACAGCAGACAAAGGGGACATAAAAGCCGCTGTCGTCAGCCCTGATCCAAATATCCAATTGAAGTTAAATGCGACAGCCAATATGAAATCCAAGTATCCACAGGTGGATTTTGAGCTTATGGTAGACACTATCAATCTTAAAAAGTTAAAATTGATGGATGACGAGTTCAAATACCATGGTAAACTCGTTGGAAATTTCAGTTCAGCCGATCCAAATTTTTTGAACGGAGAAGCACACATTACCAATTCATCCATTGTTTACAATGATGCTTATTACTCGCTAGACAGTATATCACTAATTGCAAAAGCGGATACTAGCCGCAACTTGCTACTTTTAAAATCGGACTTTTTAAACGCCCATTTGGTCGGAAAATACAAAATTCTAGAATTGCAGAATGCCGTTCAAGACATCTTACAGGTATATTACCAACCAGGCAAAGCTGTTAAAGTGCCCAAATACGACCCACAGAACATCGAGTTTTCGGCCCAATTGACGCGAACTAAGTTTATCAAAGATTTCTTGCCAGAACTGACAGAGATGTCGGATATCACATTGGATGGTATGTTTAACAGTCAATCAAAAACGATTCTCGCCAAGTTGGATGCACCGAAAATAATCTATAATGGCACTGAAATCAATAACGTTACTTTGGATATCAATACCCTCGACAGTACACTGTATTACTCGGCATTGATCAATAAAATCAAGGTAAGCAATATTGAACTGGTGAATACCGTATTCAGTGGTAAAGTCATCCAAAACAATTTGGATTTCGGTCTCTGGATAAAAGACAAGAAAGAGAAAGAGCAGTATCATTTGGGTGCCAATATGCGCGTTGATAATGGCGCATTCGTTTTTAGCCTACTTCAGGACGGCCTTATGCTGAACTACGACAAGTGGACGATAAATCCAAACAATGTACTCAAATTTGGAAGCACAGGTATTCAGGCCAGTGATTTTATCTTAAGTAATAAAGGACAGGAGCTGAGCATATCATCGCAGGATAGTGTGCTCAATTCGCCGCTCAACATTGCATTTAAGAATTTCCGCATTGAGACATTAAGTAAAATGCTTGAAAGTGAAACAGTCGATCTTGGCGGCGGCATTAATGGCCAGGCAACGATATCACGCCTAGAAAGCAGCCCTGTATTTGTTTCTGATCTTGTGATCGATAAATTTTATATTGGAAAAGATACCGTTGGTAATGTCAATATAAAAGTGAATAATCAAAAAGAAAACACCTATAATGCGAATATCAGTATCAGTGAAAATGGCAATAATGTCGTATTAAGTGGTGATTTTATCAGTCCTCCTCAGGGAGAGGCAAGCCTGGATTTCACTTTAGATATTGCACCGCTTTCTATGCAGACGGTTCAGGCATTTAGTCTGGGCTATCTAAAAGACTCGAAGGGAAACTTGGAAGGCCAGTTAAAAATAACAGGATCGCCATCCAAACCCCGCATTAACGGCGATGTTAAGTTTAAAGATGCTCAGTTCAATATTGCTATGTTGAATGCACTATTCAAAGCGAAAGATGAAACCATTCATTTGGATGAAAGAGGCATTACTTTCCCAAAATTTGCATTGGAAGACAAAAAAGGAAATATTGCCAAGGTAACGGGATCCATAGAAACCAAAACATATACTGATTTTGATTTCAATCTCAATGTCAATACCGACAATTTTGAGGTACTCAATTCAACACAAAGCGACAACGACATGTTTTATGGTAAAATGTACCTTACGTCGAACCTGCGCATTCGGGGGAATCTGGATAAGCCTATCGTTGATGGGACAATCAAGGTGTTAGATGATACGGACTTTACCTTTGTCATGCCAAACGAGGATCCTGGGATGGCCGATCGTAAAGGTGTTGTCGAATTTGTTGATAAGAGTGATACAACAAGAGCCAATGTATTTGCAAAATTAGATTCTATGACTGTTACCCGATTGACGGGAATCGACGTAGATCTAAATCTTCAAACCGATAAGGACGCCAAATTTAAGATCCTCTTGGATGCTGGTTCACAGGATGCACTGAATATCCAGGGTGAAGCGGAACTGAACGCCGGTATTGATGCAAGTAGCAAAATTACCTTGTCAGGTACATTTACAGTAGACAAAGGAAGTTATTCCTTCAGTTTTGGCCCCGTGAAAAAGGATTTTACATTCCGAAAAGGAAGTACCATCACTTGGAATGGAGATCCCTTGGATGCGCAGCTAAATATCACGGCAGCATACACAACCAAAGCACCAACCCTCGAACTTGTAGCGACGCAGCTGGGGTCGGAAAACGCTAATTTGTACAAGCAGCGGATTCCTTTCAATGTCTTACTGAAGATTACAGACAAACTGTTCCAACCGCAACTAAATTTTGATATCGACTTGGACGAAAACAACTCGGTTGTTTCGCAAGATGTGATTAGCAAGGTTAATAATGCTTTGACCACCTTACGTGAAAATCCGTCTGAGCTGAACAAACAGGTCTTTTCACTGATTGTTTTGGGGCGCTTTATGTCGACCAATCCATTTGAGAGTTTATCCGGTGGCGGCGGTACGGAAGCCATTGTCAGAAATAGCATCAGTTCGTTCCTGAGCGGTCAATTGAACCGCCTTGCCTCCGAGCTTATCACCGGAGTAGAGCTGGACTTCAACCTAACTTCGGAAGAAGATTACGCTACTGGAGCTGGCCAGACCCGAACAGATCTGAATATCGGCGTGTCTAAAATGCTTTTAAATGACCGTTTAAAAATTACCGTTGGCTCTAATTTTGAAGTTGAAGGAAATACACGTCCGGGAGAAACAGCCAACAACATTGCTGGAGATATCCAATTGGATTACCAACTTTCGCAAGATGGCCGCTATTTTGCGCGGGTATATCGTAAAAATCAATATCAGGTTACACTCCAAGGTCAATATGTAGAAACGGGTATCGGATTTATCATCAATATGGATTACAACCGATTTAAGGAGATCTGGATGAGTTCGAAAAAACTCAAAGAGTATTACGACACCAATAGCAAGGGTTTCAGAAAACGTTTCGATGTAGAACGTATGGAAACCGATTCAGTCTATCGCGACAGTGTACGCACCGTTATCCGAGATAGTTTGATGACCCATAGTCCTGAATACAGAAAGCGTATGGAGGAAAGAGAAAAAGAGAGACGTAAGCAACAGCTGGACTCAACGAAACGTACGCCGAAAAGCGATAGTCCAAAATCAACTATAGATACCATCAGAACGACAGCTATAAAAAATGAAGATGAGGAAAGGAATTACCATGCAAACTAAACTAAAGTATATTGTGGGAATAGTTTCATGCGCTGCATTCATAGCATCCTGCTCTTCCACCAAGAATCTAAAAGAAGGGGAAAGCTTATATGTCAAGGGCAATGTAATAGTCGATTCGGACACGATATCCAAAGAAAATAAGGAAAAGATTGCGACTCATTTAGAAGCTGCACTGATGCCAAAGCCCAACAAACGTTTGGCCGGCGTGCCATTCAAGCTCTATTTCAACAATATGGCCGGGGACTCTGCGGGGAATAACATCATTAAAAAATTCCTCAAGAAGATCGGTGAAGAACCTGTACTATTGAGCGACGTCAATCGCGAATATAATGAAAACCTATTGCGCAATCGTCTGGAGAATTTTGGATTCTTCAATGCGGAAGTGAAATCGGACACCTTAGTTGAAGACAAAAAAGCAACCATTAATTATACAGCCAAGCCTAATCTGATCTACCGAATCAGATCTGTTCAATTCGACATCGACAGCACAACACAGTTGGGTAAAGATATCCGTTCGAGCTCGGATAAAAGCCTCTTGCAAGTGGGTAAGAATTACAGTTTAGATGTTATCCTCAATGAGCGCGACCGCATCGACAATGACCTCAAAAATAGAGGGTATTATTATTTCAGTCCCGATTACATCCTAGTTCAGGTAGACAGTTCGCATCGGAACAACAAAGTCGATATGTATGTTACGGTGAAAAAGGAGACACCGGCACAGGCAAGGGTACCGTCCAAGATCAATAAAATCTACATTTTCCCGAACTACACGGAAACAAGCACCGGTTATCAGCGATCCACCCGCAATGCGGAACTATATGATAGCAGTTACTATTTTATAGACCGCCAGCATCTGTATAGAAAGCCTGTGATCGCGAATCATATCTTCTTCCATCCAGGCGACGTCTATAACCGTAATGCCCACAATCAAACCATCAGCCACCTGGTGAATCTCAATAGCTGGAAGTTTGTCAAAAACAACTTTGTCGACAGCAAAGAAGTCCCCAATGCACTGGATGTCTATTACTACTTAACTCCATTGCCCAAGAAATCACTCCGTGTGGAACTTTTAGGAAAAATGGCCTCAGTATACAATGGTACAGAAGTTAATGTCAACTGGACTTTACGCAACGCATTTAAAGGCGCGGAGCAGTTGAGTTTTAATGTATTCGGAGGTTATGAAACCCAGACCGGTGGGTCGGCTGACCTCAATTCGAGTTATTACCGTTACGGGATGGAGGCTACACTGACTTTTCCACGGATATTGTCCCCTTTTGGGCGGATTTCACCGACACGGCGTTTTATCCCGAAGACTTACGTCAAAGGACGGTATGAATTTTTAAATCGCCGCAAAGCATATACCTTAAATTCCATCGCATTGGATTACGGTTATATCTGGCAGGAGTCTGAGGAGAAGCAGCACGATCTTGCTTTAATGGAGATTACCTATGTCCAGCCTAAAGGGATCTCAGAAAACTATCAAAAACAAATGGATACCATTCCGGCGTTAAGGCATGCAATAGATCCACAATTTACGATTGGCCCAAATTACAATTTCACGTTTCAAAATACGATGAAGCAGCATTTGAAAAATACCTTTTATTTCAAAGGCAACTTGGACCTCTCGGGAAATATACTCGGTTTGATAAAAGGAGCAGATTTCAATAAAGGGAAGACCTTTAAATTGTTCGATGCATATTTCTCCCAATATATCAAGATCAGTGGCGACGGCAGACATTATCTCAAATTGTCGGAGAATTCGCAGCTTGCCTCGCGGGTCAGTTTGGGCTTAAGTTATTCGTATGGCAACTCGCGGTCACTCCCCTATTTAAAACAATATTATGTGGGTGGACCTAACAGTATCCGTGCTTTTGGTGCTCGTGCAATTGGCCCAGGAACAGTTGCCCCTGAAAAATTAAGCAATGGGCTTTTCTATGCAGACCAAACCGGTGACATCAAATTAGAGCTGAATACCGAATATAGAGCCAAATTAGCGGGTTTTGTTCATTGGGCAGCGTTCATTGATGCGGGGAATGTATGGTTGCAACGGGATGACGTCAACAAGCCCGGCGGTAAATTCAGCAAGAACTTTTTGAATGAATTAGCCGTCGGCGGTGGCGCTGGATTACGCTTCGACTTTACTTTTCTGATCATACGTACGGATATGTCAATACCTTTCCGCATCCCGTATCTTCCCAAAGGAGAACGTTGGGTATTTAAGGATATCGACTTTGGAAGTTCAAGATGGAGAAAGGATAATTTGATGTTTAATTTAGCCATCGGTTATCCATTCTAGGATTTAAAATTTGATTTACACGATAAAAAAAACAGGCTTGAACGAATTTCAGGCCTGTTTTCTTGGGGGGTATTCCATCAGAATCATACCCTTTGGACACTATCATTATGCATTATTCGTTCAATGGCATTTGCCTTCTTATCGATTATGTCAAAAAACAAGTTATTCCCACGAAATACATTGATTTACTAACAATAATTGATTAAATTCAAGAATTATTTATTAATCCACATCAATGCACATGAAATATCCATGTAAAAAATACGCGCATTCGTGAAGAGAGACTGGATATTTTATACGGCATAGAAAACCGCCGAAGGCAGCATGAATTCTTAAGCGGAAATTAGCTCATGAATAAACAAATAATTTACATATGAAAGTAACTATTGTTGGTGCCGGTGCTGTAGGAGCAACTACAGCGGACAATTTAATCCGTCGAAATGTCGCCGAAGAGATTGTATTATTGGATATTAAAGAAGGATTTGCGGAAGGTAAAGCGCAAGATATGGCACAAACTGCCGCCTTGTTGGGTTTTGAATCAAAAATCAAGGGAGTAACCAATGACTATCTGTCCACTGCAGGTTCTACCGTTGCCGTCATTACGTCGGGAATTCCACGTAAACCCGGAATGACGCGCGAAGAACTAATTGGCACAAATGCGAATATTGTCAAGTCTGTGGTGGAGAACCTGGTAAAATATTCTCCGGATATTATCATTGTCATCGTTTCCAATCCCATGGACACCATGACTTACCTGGCACTTAAATCAAGTGGATTACCAAAAAATAGAATCATTGGAATGGGTGGCACATTGGATTCAGCCCGATTCAAATATCAACTGAGCGAAAAACTGAATGCTTCTGCGGCCGATCTCAATGCCATTGTCATTGGCGGCCACGGAGATACAACGATGATTCCACTTATCAAGCACTCCACGTGGAACAGTATTCCAGTCACTGATTTCCTTACCCCGGAAGAGCAGGACGAAATTGTGCACAAAACGATGGTTGGTGGAGCAACCCTAACCAGTCTAATCGGGACCTCAGCCTGGTATGCTCCAGGAGCCGCAACAGCCGCAGTGGTCGAAAGTATCGTGCGTGATCAAAACAAGTTATTTACTGCATCCGTTTACCTCGAAGGTGAATTTGGACAAGAAGATATTAATCTTGGCGTACCGGTTATCATTAATAAAAAAGGATGGGATCGGATTGTCCCCCTTCAGCTGGATGAAGAGGACAAAGAAAAATTCAGTAAAAGTGCAGAAGCAGTGCGTACAATGAATAATGTATTAAAAGAAATAAAAGCGCTGTAGCGCATAAACTATAAAAAGGTGAAAGGCTGTTATTCTTCAAATAACAGCTTTTTTTATGATCGGCTTAACGCATAAACGTTTTCAGGGCATTTTAAACATACGCTAGAGGCCTTAAATTTCTTTTTTAAGGGATTTTTTGGGTATGTTTGGTTATATGACAACAGTACCATTTCAATTACTGGATCTGCAGGGCCAGGGCACACATATTTTAGTCGATGTGGAATTATATAGCCGTTCATTCAAGATGGTGATTGATACAGGTGCCTCTAAAACTGTATTTGACAAAACACAGTTAGTCCATCTTTTGGAAGACCAATTACAGCTTGAGCCTTCAGAAACATTATCAACAGGACTTGGCACCAATTCGATGGAGAGTTTCAACATGAAAATTCCGAGTTTGACCATAGGTGAATGGCGGATAAAAAACTTAAATACGGCGGTATTGGATTTAAGCTCGATCAACTATGCCTATCAGCAGATGGATCTGGAACCCGTGATCGGCGTATTGGGTGGAGATATTTTTGCAGACTATGGCGCTGTCATTGATTATGCCAAACGCAGCTTAAAATTAAGAAACCGGAAATTAAAACTTAAATAGGCGTTTGTGGATATGGAGCCGGAGATAGCCATAGTATACGATTGCGATCAATATCCCCAATCCACCCATGACGTATAATGTCATTCGAAGCCCACAGTAACTGGCTAAGGAACCGATCATCAACGTCCCAATGGGAAATATTCCCTGAAAAGCCATAACGTAATACGAGATTGCCCGGGCGCGATAGATTGGTATGGCATGCGTCTGAATATAGGTATTGATACTTGAGTTTTGCATCATCATGGCAAAGGACACCAACATCACATAGACGAGTGCCATCTGCAGCATACTTGAATGCGCCAAAAACAATAACGCAATTCCCATAAGTGCAGCAGCACCCATCACCTGATAGCGCAAATTGGTGCCCGATTTTAAACGGGCCATATTAAATGCACCAATCATTGCACCCAAGCCGGCGGCACTTTCAAACCAGGAAAACGTACGCTCATCGCCATGAAACATTTCTTTTGCTATGGCAGGTAGCAACGAGGTATACGGAATAACGATCAAGCTGGAGAATGTCATGATAATAATCAGTGAAGCAATATGCGGTGAGCGTTTGAGGTAACGAAAGCCTTCGACCAAGCCTTCCCAATTGCTTCCCTTGCTCAGTTGAACATGGGTTTCATCGACCTGCATCATCAACAATGTAATAATGACCGGAACAAAACTGATAAAATTTAGGGCAAAACAGACGAGTTCACCGTATGTACTCAGTAAAATACCTCCTATTGCAGGTCCCAACATTCGGGCACCATTGAAAATTGTTGAATTCAGGGCAATGGCATTCGGCAGATCTTTACGGTCACCAACCAGATACATCATCAGCGATTGACGACCCAAAACATCGAAGGAATTAATAACCCCTTGTATAAGACCCAAGATGGAAAGCCATAAGACACTCTCCCATTTCAGATAAACGACCAAGGTCAAGATTCCAGCCTGTATCATCAAACCAATTTGGGTCATCAGAACCAATTTATACTTTTTGTGCTTATCGACAAAACTGCCGATAAATGGAGACAGGACCAAAGAGGGCAATAGGGAGATAAACTGAACAAAACCAAGCCAAAACACTGATCCTGTCAATTCATAGACCAACCAACTGATGGCTATTCGCTGCATCCAGGTCCCCATAAGGGAAATTGCTTGTCCTATAACATGTAAACGGAAATTTCTATAATGGAGAGAACGAAAAACCTGCATACGTAAAGATAATAGTATATTAAAAGTATAACAAAAAATTAGGAGAAGAGATTCCTTTTTGCTAAAATAAAGATACAATAGGTGAAAATCAATGCTTCAATACTGGAATATAATCAATAACTTTGCGTCATTATTTTGAACATTAGAATAATCAAACAATTATCATTCAATAACATATACAATGAAATTTTTTATTGACACAGCGAACCTAGAGCAAATCAAAGAAGCCCAAGACTTAGGCGTATTAGACGGGGTAACAACCAATCCAAGTTTAATGGCTAAAGAGGGTATTAGCGGTGATGAAAACGTAATCAACCATTATAAAGCGATCTGTGCAATCGTTGATGGCGATGTCAGTGCTGAAGTTATTTCTACAACTTATGAAGAAATGATCAAAGAAGGAGAAGCTTTAGCAGCTCTTGACAGCAAGATTGTTGTAAAAGTCCCTATGATCAAAGATGGCGTAAAAGCAATTAAATATTTCAGCAAAAAAGGTATTAAAACAAATTGTACATTGGTATTTACAGCTGGTCAAGCACTATTGGCTGCTAAAGCTGGGGCAACCTATGTATCTCCTTTTATCGGTCGTTTGGATGATATCTCTACAGATGGATTAGCGTTGATCGAAGATATTCGTTTAATCTATGATAACTACAACTATCCTACACAAATTTTAGCAGCTTCTGTACGTCACAGCGCACACATTTTAGGCTGTGCTAAAATCGGTGCTGATGTCATGACAGGTCCATTATCAGCGATTGTAGCTTTATTAAAACACCCATTGACAGATAGCGGTCTAGCGACATTCTTAGCTGATCACGCGAAAGCTGCAGGCAAATAAGATTCCTATATTTCATATAATAACGAAAACCGATAGGTAAGATGACACTAATCTTAAACTTATCGGTTTTCTTATTTTTAAGAGATTCCGTATTTTTGTACTGTAAAAATGATCATTAGAGAAATGAAACATTCAGTTTCTGTTCCTTACTGGTCTATTTAAAGGGAAAAAATACGATGAATAAATCCGTCGGATAGTTTTTAAACTTGCAAATAAGTTTAAATTTCTCTTAGTTTGTATTTGATCTAAGGCTTAACGAAGAAATCCATGGAAGATTCCAACACTGTATATCCAGAAATTCTCAAACGAAATAGTTTAAAAGTTACCCAACCCCGGTTGAAGGTACTTGAAATTATTTCGAGGAAAGACTCGGCAATTTCGCAGCCAGAGCTAGAGAAATTACTGGGCAAGGATATTGACCGTGTCACATTATACCGGGTATTGGCCAGTTTTGAAGAGAAAGGGATTATCCATAAAATCTTTGATCTACATGGTACAGCGACTTATGCCATGTGTACGACAAACTGTTCAGAACATGATCATCATGATCAACACGTGCATTTTATTTGCCGGGTATGCAATTCTGTATACTGTCTGGAAGATATGACCTTACCAAAGGTGTCGATCCCAGCAGGTTTTAGTCTTGAAGCGATCGCAGTAAATGCACTTGGTGTGTGCAATCATTGCAAAAAGTAAATCAGGCTGTACCAATCCAAAACTATTTTTCGGCTGAACTGTCTTTACATTGGCTATCGGAAGGTGCTCCGTTTAGCTCCTTATTGTCCTGTCAAATGCAGTTTTTTTCGTATATTGTATTGGCATCGATCTTGATGTACAGCGCTCGTAATCTGTGGTAAAGACTGGTTTTTTGAAATCCATTATCGTAGCCAGTCAAAGGATCCATTGGGCTGTCAAAGACCGATGTAAATGAATAATAATAAATAATAAGTGAATGAAAACAAGAAAAGAAAATCCATATAAAGAGGTCTTAACACAGCTGATTATCGATATCTTCGAAAAATCGGGTAATAAGCCGCTCAACTATAAACAAGTTTCTTCTAAATTGAACCTCACGGATAACGACTCAAAAGTCGCTATCGCCGATATATTACATGATAATGTAAAGAATGGGCTTTTTATTGAGGTGGACAGAGGCAAATTTAATTTGAAGCAACTCAAAGTGTATGTCACAGGGAAAGTAGATATGACCGCCGATGGTTCTGCCTATGTAATTCCCGATGACGAATTTGAAAATGATATTTATATCGCTCCACGGAAACTTAGACAGGCACTCCATGGCGATATTGTCAAGGTCCATACCTTCGAAAAAAGAAAAGGCGGCCGCAAAAAAGAAGGTGAAGTCGTTGAAATCCTGCAAAGGGCCAAGACTGATTTCACGGGGACGATCAGTATCTCCAACAATTTTGCTTTTTTTATTGCGGATGACCGCAAGATGCTACACGACATTTTTATTCCTTTGGACAATTTGAATGGAGCCAAGGACAAAGAAAAAGTGGTCGTGTCGATTATTGACTGGCCTAGCGGGAGCAAAAATCCTGTTGGAACGGTCAAACATGTCTTGGGCACCAAAGGGGAAAATAACACCGAGATGAACGCTATTTTGGCCGACTATGGTTTCCCATTGGAGTTCCCTAAAAAAGTAGAGGATGAAGCGAATAAAATTCCAGAAGAAATAAGCAAGGAGGAAATTGCCAAGCGTCGTGATTTTAGAAACATTACAACTTTTACCATTGACCCCGCGGATGCAAAAGATTTCGATGATGCCATCTCTTTTCAAAAATTAGAGAATGGCAACTATGAAATCGGTGTTCACATTGCGGATGTTTCGCATTTTGTGATACCCGATACAGAATTGGACAAAGAAGCATTTAACCGTGGTACATCGGTCTATTTGGTGGACCGTGTTATCCCGATGCTTCCGGAGCGTCTTTCTAATGGCGTTTGTTCCTTACGCCCACATGAAGATAAGTTATGCTTTTCGGCTGTTTTCGAATTAGACGAAAAAGCCAATGTACATCATCAATGGTTCGGCCGCACCATCATTCATTCGGACCGCCGTTTCAGTTATGAAGAAGCACAGGAGGTGATTGAAACGAAATCGGGCGATTTCAGTGAAGAGATCCTGAAATTAAATGAACTGGCCTATATTCTTCGGGAACGTAAGTTTAAAAATGGTGCAATAGCCTTTGAAAGTGAAGAAGTCAAGTTCACCTTGGATGAAAATGGCAAACCTACCGGGGTATATACCAAGGTCCGTAAGGATGCACACAAGCTGATTGAAGATTTTATGCTATTAGCGAATCGTAAAGTTGCCGAGTTTATCGGCAAACAAGGGCGCGGAAAAAACAAGCTAACGTTTGTATACCGGTTTCACGATGTACCTAATCCGGAGACGCTGACGACGTTCTCTCAATTTGCGGCGCGTTTTGGCCATAAATTGACCATCAAAACAGATAAAGAAACAGCAAAATCTTTAAATGCTTTGATGACCAAAATAGAAGGCAGCAAAGAGCAAAATATGCTGACTTCGCTTGCTGTACGTTCGATGGCCAAGGCGATCTATACGACAAAGAAGACAAGCCACTATGGATTGGCATTTGATTATTACACCCATTTCACCTCCCCTATCCGTCGTTATCCCGATGTGATGGTACACCGTCTTTTGCAATTCTATCTGGAGGGAGGTACCAAAATCAATGCGGAACATTATGAGAAGATGGCCGAGCATTCTTCCCAAATGGAGAAAAAAGCAGCTGAAGCCGAACGTGCATCGATCAAATACAAACAGGCCGAATACTTGCAGGATCAGATTGGCACTGAATATACAGGTATTGTCTCAGGTGTTACAGAATGGGGTATGTATGTGGAGATTGAAGAGAATAAATGTGAGGGTATGGTCAGGCTGCGGGATATCACCGATGACTTTTACGTACTTGATGAAAAGAACTATGCCATTATTGGTCAACGGAAGAAAAAGAAATTCCAGCTGGGTGATGAGGTGCAAATCCGCGTAAAGAAAGTGGATCTGGATAAACGGCAGATTGATTTTACGTTGTTGTCTTAAAAATAAATTTGCATAATTGGTTAAATGTGTGTAATTAAAATCGACCAATTGGCTATATGACAGAAAAAGCGGTATTGACTTTAGTCAATACCGCTTTTTCATTGAATAAGAAACAAAAAGTTATTGTTTCGTTCCGTCAAAAGAATATTCCAACTGTCCTGCTTCAGTTCTTTCTGCTAAAAAGGTCAGCCCTTTATTTTCAAAGGTAAAGATAAATTGACCTTGAGGTTCATTTGGAAGAGCTTGAATCGAAATGTTATAGTTATTCGAAACCTGAATTTCTCTTACTGGAAGCTTAAGATCGGTATTTTGAGCGCTAACTTTAACTTTATTATCGCTAACCTTGCTAACCACCAATATTTGATTAAAGACTTCGGCCCCACCAATAATCTTAATTTTACCTTTATACGTACCAATAGCTGCATCAATGCTACCACCTGTTTGGATGGGTTCATCTTTGTCCTTTGAACATCCAACAAAAGCGAAAGTGACCAAGGTCAATACCACTGCATACATTAATTTCATTTTGATTTTCATAACTTGAATACATTAATTTGTTTCTACTAAATATTTATACGTTTTTATCAAACGCTTTGCCAAACAGAACGCAAAAACATGCAAAGCAGGCAATATACTCAGAAACCAGTAGAAGAGAAATTTTGAAAAAAGGCTGTTTTTAAAGAATATTACACAGAGAAAGAACAGCTTACGACAGATATAAGAAAAAACCTATTCACCCCATTGAGCGGCTATTCGATCACCTAAAATCGTCTATATTTTTGTACAACCAAGCATAAGGAGTTATCTCTTCCATTTTAGCAACATATGACAGCGTTCGTGAGTTGATTAAATGATTATATCCTACATTCATGCAAATTAGTTACATAGTGGAAGCGTAAAAATGATGAAGATGCTGGGCAATCCAGCCAAACATCCCAGAGAGGGCGACCAGGTCATTAAGACGGTGAGATAATAAAGAAGCATGAAGAGGTAATAAAGAAGGGCATGGGTATATTCCAGAAAAGAGCAGCGCCAACTCAAAAAATAATCTAAATTTTATACACTAACTATTTCATATTCAAAAGGGAATCAGTATCTTTGCGAACTTAAAATATTTAAGGTACAAAATTTATAAACAAAAACAGGTAAATGCCTACTATTCAACAATTAGTTAGAAAAGGTAGAGTAGCTCTGGTTGATAAGAGTAAGTCACCAGCGTTGGACTCATGTCCACAGCGAAGAGGTGTATGTACACGTGTATATACTACTACCCCTAAAAAACCAAACTCAGCAATGCGTAAAGTAGCTCGTGTACGTTTAACAAACGGAAAAGAGGTCAACGCTTACATCCCTGGAGAAGGTCACAACTTACAAGAGCACTCGATCGTATTGATTCGTGGTGGTCGTGTTAAGGATTTACCAGGTGTACGTTACCACATCATCCGTGGTGCATTAGATACTTCAGGTGTAGCAGGTCGTAACCAACGTCGTTCTAAATATGGAACTAAGCGTCCTAAACCAGGACAAGCAGCTGCAGCTCCAGCAAAAGGTAAAAAGAAATAATTAAACGGAGGAAAGAAAAATGAGAAAATCAAAACCGAAAAAGAGAATCATTTTACCTGATCCAAAGTTTAATGACGTTCAGGTAACACGTTTCGTAAACAATATGATGGTAGATGGTAAAAAATCTATCGCTTATTCTATTTTTTACGACGCAGTAGAATTAGTAGAACAAAAAACACAAGAAAGCGGTTTAGAAGCTTGGAAAAAAGCTTTGAACAACGTTATGCCTGCTGTTGAAGTTAAATCACGCCGTGTTGGTGGTGCTAACTTCCAAGTTCCTATGGAAGTTCGTCCAGATCGTAAAATCGCTTTGGGTATGAAATGGTTAATTTCATACGCTCGTAAACGTGGTGAAAAAACAATGTTCGAAAAATTAGCAGGAGAAATCATTTCAGCTTCTAAAGGTGAAGGTGCTGCTGTTAAGAAGAAAGAAGATACGCACAAAATGGCGGAAGCTAACAAAGCGTTCTCACACTTCAGATTCTAATTTTGAAGACATTCAAAAAAATATGATTACACCGACCTCCGATAAAAACAATCTTTTATCAAGGTCGGTGTACTTATTTAACATTACATTTAAACACATAAGACCATTAAGGTCCGCTGCTTAAAAATATTATGGCAAGAGATTTAAAATTCACTAGAAATATCGGTATCGCTGCCCACATTGATGCTGGTAAAACTACAACAACTGAGCGTATCCTTTACTACTCAGGTGTAAACCACAAAATCGGTGAAGTTCACGAAGGTGCTTCTACAATGGACTGGATGGAGCAAGAAGCTGAGCGTGGTATCACGATTACTTCTGCTGCTACAACAGTATTCTGGAACTACCGTAACAACAAATACCAAGTAAACGTAATCGATACTCCTGGACACGTGGATTTCACGGTTGAGGTAAACCGTTCATTACGTGTACTAGACGGATTAGTATTCTTGTTCTCAGCTGTTGATGGTGTTGAGCCTCAATCTGAAACAAACTGGCGTTTAGCTGATGGGTATAAAGTACCTCGTATCGGTTTCGTTAACAAAATGGATCGTTCAGGAGCTGACTTCTTGAAAGTTGTAAAACAAGTTAAAGATATGTTAGGTTCTGATGCAGTTGCTTTGCAATTGCCTATCGGTGCTGAAGATAGTTTTAAAGGTGTAGTTGACTTGATCAACAACCGTGGTATCGTTTGGAACGAACACGACAAAGGAATGACTTTCACTGAAGTTCCTATTCCTGATGATATGTTGGACGAAGTTGCTGAATACCGTGAGAAATTATTGGAAGCAGTAGCTGGTTATGATGAGACTTTGATGGAGAAATTCTTCGAAGATCCAGATTCATTGACTGAGCGCGAGATCTTAAATGCATTACGCGCAGCTGTATTGGATAACTCTATCGTTCCTATGGTTTGTGGTTCATCTTTCAAAAACAAAGGTGTTCAAACTATGTTGGATTTGGTCATGGAATTATTGCCTTCACCGCTTGATGTAGAAGCTGTAAAAGGTACTAACCCGGATACAGGTGAAGAGATTTTCCGTAAACCATCTGTAAACGAACCTTTCGCAGCTTTAGGTTTCAAAATTGCGACTGACCCATTCGTAGGTCGTTTATGTTTTATCCGTGCTTACTCTGGTAAGTTAGATGCAGGTTCTTATGTATTGAACACACGTTCAGGAAACAAAGAGCGTATCTCTCGTATCTTCCAAATGCACGCAAACAAACAAAACCCGATCCCTTTCATCGAGGCTGGTGATATCGGTGCTGTTGTAGGTTTCAAAGACATCAAAACTGGAGACACTCTTTGTGACGAAAAAGCACCTATCGTTCTTGAATCTATGACTTTCCCTGAGCCAGTAATTGGTTTGGCGATCGAGCCTAAAACTCAAGCTGACGTTGATAGATTAGGTATTGGTCTTGGTAAATTGGCTGAAGAGGATCCTACATTCGTTGTAAAAACTGACGAAGAAACTGGTCAAACAGTTATCTCTGGTATGGGTGAGCTTCACTTAGAGATCTTGATCGACCGTTTGAAACGTGAATTTAAAGTAGAGGTTAACCAAGGTGCTCCTCAAGTATCATACAAAGAGTCTATCAACGGTACTACTGAGCACCGTGAGGTATTCAAAAAACAATCAGGTGGTCGTGGTAAATTCGCGGATATCAAAGTTGTTATTTCTCCAGCGGACGAAGATTTCGATTTAACAAAATCACCGCTTCAATTCGTTAATGAAATTGTTGGTGGTAAAATCCCTAAAGAATTTATCCCTTCAGTTCAAAAAGGATTTGAAACTTCAATGAAAAATGGTGTATTAGCAGGATTCCCATTATCAGGAATGAAAGTTCGTTTGATTGATGGTTCATTCCACGCTGTCGATTCAGATTCATTGTCTTTCGAATTAGCTGCTCGTCAAGCATACCGTGAAGGCTTGCCTAAATGTTCTCCAGTGTTAATGGAACCAATTATGAAAATAGAGGTTTTAACACCAGAAGAAAACATGGGTGATGTAATGGGTGACTTAAACCGTCGTCGTGGTCAAATGCAAGGTTTGGATTCACGTAACGGTGTACAGGTAATCAAAGCATTGGTTCCACTTTCTGAGATGTTCGGTTACGTAACGCAATTACGTACAATCACTTCAGGTCGTGCAACATCTACGATGGAATTTGATCACTTCGAAGAAGCTCCTCGTAACGTTGCTGATGAGGTGATTGCAAAATCAAAAGGTAAAATCAAAGGTTCTGTAGAATAATATAGAACTCAAAAATAAACCGACCGCTGGTTGTTAATAGCTCTAATCAGCGGTCATTTTTAAATAATATCATATACTATGAGCCAAAGAATCAGAATTAAATTGAAATCTTACGATTACAATTTGGTTGACAAATCAGCTGAAAAAATCGTAAAAACAGTAAAACCTACAGGTGCAGTTGTTAGTGGTCCTATTCCATTGCCTACTGAGAAAAAAATCTACACGGTATTACGTTCACCACACGTTAACAAAAAAGCACGTGAGCAATTCCAATTATGTGCTTACAAAAGATTGTTGGATATCTATTCATCAAACGCTAAAACTGTTGACGCATTGATGAAACTTGAATTACCTTCTGGTGTTGAAGTAGAAATCAAAGTGTGATAGATTTCAATCACTGAAAAAAAGAAGGGGCCTTTCGCAAGAAAAGCCCCTTTTTTATGTTTGTGCAAATATTACCAGAGAAACCAATAAAATCCAAAACATGGCGATGGGAGCATTTTTCACCCAGCCAAGATTATAGCTGATAACCTATACCAATTGAAAATACACGATTCTTTAAAGAACCTCCTTCAGCCCCAGCCATATCAACTAGTCCCAAGCCGTATCCACCATTAATCAAAAAGCCATTTGATAGACGATACCCCGCTAAAAAGTTAATTCCGGCATCAAAACGTTTCAATTTATTATCTCCGAAACCGACGTCGATTTTTACATTTTCTGCTTTAGCTTTTGCGGACAGCCCCAATCCAGCATATGGTCCAGCTCCTAAGAAAACGCTTCCGGAATTTCCAGTAGGAATACTGTATACAAAATTTACAGGTAACTCTAGATACATTAAGTCTAATTTCACCTTATTCCCCAATTCTTCAAAGTCAATAAGTGTCAATCCTTTCCCCCCTTTCCCTTGTAACGATAAACCAGGTTGGATAGAAAAATTATTTGCTAAAGGAGCATCTAAGTATCCCGTCAAATAAAACGATGTAGATGATTCTGTCGAAACAGATACACTTCCTAGTGACGCCGTCATTTTAGGAAAAGTTGCACCAGCCTTAAAACCATAGGAAATCTGTGCTTTTGCTCCAGCAATAAAACATAGTACCGCAGCGATTGAGAGTAACTTTCTTTTCATTAATAATAAATTATATATAAGACTAAAATACGATAAAATTTTAATCTATTAATATTTTTCTTATTACACCTTCGATTCTACGAAAGTTATGACTTTAGCTCGTTTTCTTCTATAATCTTCTTTTCAACTGGATTTAACGTATCAAATAAATCCTTATACACCTCATCTTTACTATCCTCTTCTCCCAGCAGGAACCCCCAAGGCTTAAGCTCTTTAATACGATCCATCACAATCTTAACGATAGCCAGAATTGGAATAGCCAAAAACATACCTGATATACCCCAAATCATCTCACCAATAATAATGGAGAGCATAGCAAACAGGGAATTGACTTTCACCTTAGAACCCACAATCTTCGGCACGATGAAATTACTGTCAATCATGTGTATAATAATTATTGCTATGATAACGAGAACAACATGGGTAAAAGAGGATGTCGCAAACGTCAGAATGGCAATGATAAGCATCGAGGAGAAAATACCGACATAAGGCAATACATTAAACACTCCTGTTATCAAGGCCAAAAGCAAACTATATTTTACCCCTATTAATGACAGGACAATAAAGACTAATAAGGACACCAAACTCATTTGGATCAATAAGCCAATCAGATACTTCTTGACGACATACTGAACCTGTTTTATTACATCTACAACAATTGGCCTGTCCTCAACACGGTTGACAAATAAGAGAAATTTAACTATATGTCCTCTATATATAAGCAAGAAAAATGTGTAAAGAAAGGTAAAGACAAATAAAATAAACATCGATGAAAGGGAAACCAAGGCTGTTCCCAAGAATAAAGTTCCCGAGTCCACAGACTTAGATGCTGTTTTATTGATAAAATCAATTTGATCTTTATGTTGGATTCCAAATTGGTGGCTCACCCAAGTCTGCAAATTGCTCACACCATCCATGATCTGTTGTTTAAAAGCCGGAAAATCCTCTTTAAGAAGAGTAAGTTGAGAGGCTAACAGAAAAAGCCCATAACCAAGAACGCCGAAAAACAAAATAACACTTAATATACCAGCCAATGTTCTTGGAAAATGGAGTTTCCGTTCCATAAAATTGCTCAGCGGAATCAAGAGTAGCGAGAACAGTAAGCCCAAAATCATAGGAATTACTATCGTATCTCCAATTTTTGCTAGATACCCCAGTAGAATGATACTGATGAGTACACAGGCCAATTTAACATAAAATGGTAGAGGAAGAAATCTTTTCATACAGCAATCTTTTGAATAAAAATAACAATTTCGGTTGACTTAAGTTTAATACAATAAAAAAGTCCCTACAAATGCAGGGACTCTTTCCTCATAATAAGTTTAAGTACTTATATTTCTTATAGTCCAAAGCCGATACCGATAGACCAAACGCGGTTTTTAGCCATATCACCTGATGCTGGGGCTAGGTTAGTTAAACCCAAACCATAACCGGCATTAATTTGAAAACCATTTGTCAATTGGTAACCAGCTAAGAAATTAATACCGAAATCGGTACGTTTTAGATCGTCATTCTCATTACTACCAAAATTTAGATCCCGTTCAATTTTTATATTTCCTTCACCTATTTCTCCTTTACGTTTACCACTTAAGCCGAATCCCACATAAGGACCTGCCCCAATAAAGAAATTTCCTGATCCACCGGTAGGCAATTTAGCCACTAAATTCACTGGAATATCAAGCGACATAACACTTTCCTTTATCTCAGACGATGACGCTGGTGTCCATTTCCCCCCTTTATTTTGCAGAGACAATCCCGGTTGAATAGAAAAATAGGGTGAAACCGGAGCATCTAAATAACCTGTTACAAAAAATCCTGTATTTGATTGAGTGCTTTCATTATCTAAAGAGTATTTAGGAATGTTTACACCCGCACGTAATCCATATCCCAATCCACCTTGTGCAAAGGCTCCCAATGAACCAAATAAAATTGCTGCAGATAATACTAGTTTTTTCATGTTTCCTAATTTAATTTACTTTCTTCTTTTTATCATTTTAATCTCATAATTTCCTGTATGAGATTTATTACAATCCCATTTGCAATATCTATTCCAAAATACATAAGCCGTTAATTTACATAGTGAAACATTAGGGAAAAGTCCTAAAACAGGGCTTTTCATTGTCCTTTAAAAGATACAGTCAACTGAATACTTTTCAACTTTGCATACTTAACAGCAGGGTTCAATACGATGTGAATAGCCTATTGTTAATCGCGGGTAGCCATCAAAAATCTCTAGGCTATCTTGGAGGAAAACAGCAAGGATTAATATCAATGACAATTCGCTATCTGTCCCGCAATGAAAATACTTACTTGGTTTTCAGATTAATGCCCAAAAACATAAAAGTTTTATCATAAAGATTTTTTAATTCCAATTATAAGTTTTATTTTTGCAGACCTTCAAAAGGAAAAAAAAATAGGGTCGGATGGCCGAGTGGCTAGGCTGAGGTCTGCAAAACCTCCTACAGCGGTTCGAATCCGCTTCCGACCTCGTTTTATTTTAAACAATAAAAATATTATCAAAATGGGAGTTACACGTTTAAAAAGAAAAGATAGAAGAAATAAAACTGTTTCACGTGTTGAAGTTCAGTTCTTGAAATTAGGATCTAATGTAGAGTTAGGTTCTAGATCAAAAATGAAAGCTAGCAACCAAATCGTTAAAAACGATGCTATCTTAAATCAATTAGCTTCAGAAGCTAAATAGTAAGAAGAATTTAATAGCCTTTAAAGTACTACTTTAAAGGCTTTTTAATAGGTCCACCATTTGGTGGACTTTTTCTTTTGAGCTCATCCACTGTGCCTCATCCATTCCATTAACCTGAATCTGGTTAAACTCCATCTTCGAAACATGCTGCTCTTTCGCCGAGCTGTGTATGGCAACTGCGCCAGTTTGCTCTAAAATGTGAACTATATTAGCTGCATCTACACCTGCACCAGGCATAATCACAACACGGCCATTTGCTTGCTGTACCAATTTTCTGAGCAATGGAGCTCCAGCTAAAGCAGAGTTTTGCAGACCAGATGTCAAAATACGATCTATCCCCAATTCAATAACATCTTCCAAGGCCTGAAAAGGATCTTCCACGCGATCAAAAGCACGATGAAAGGTAACATGCATGGGACGCGCAGCTTCCACCAATCGCAAAGTATTTTCTTTATCCACTGTACCGTCCGCCTTCAGTATACCTATCACAACACCATCTATCCCCAATTCCTTGCACAACTGAATGTCTGCTATCATTTCCAAGATCTCGGTCTCTGTATAAAGAAAATCACCTCCACGTGGCCTGATAAGCACATGAATACCAATATTCACCAATCCTCGCACCAACTTCAACTGACCAAACGACGGTGTAGTCCCGCCATTTTCCAAATTTTGACAAAACTCGACTCGGGTCGCTCCACCTTGTTCGGCTTCAATTGCTGATGCTACGGAATTTGAACAGATTTCTAATTGGTAATTTCCAATTGCCTTTTCCTTCATTCTAGTATATTTTAAGCTATTTTTCGTTTACGCGAATAACGTAAAAAAAAAGCAAATAACCTACTGCCCTCCCTCCGGTCAAAACAGTACAAGCGTTAGAAAATACTATAGGTAAAAGATATTTTACCAGCGTTGGAAATTTTGCTCGCAGACGAAGATCTACAGCTTTAGCTTATAACGCGGTACATCCACTTTTTTCCACTTCCAATCCGGTCCTTTCGGAGTGCTCGTCTGATCTTGCAGATCCTTTGAAGAAGGTGGATCTAAGAAACGCTCTCGTTTGATATAAGCTGGTAATTGGAAGCCAGGCGATGCATTTAGCGTTTCAAAACATTCCCGCGCAAGTTTCACGATGTCATTCCGATTTTCTGTATTGCTTTCAATTTGACTTCCTATATAAGACGCCGGACCGTACAATTGCTCATAAATAGCCGAATCTTCAAAAGGTTTGAATTTCAGGCGCATCATTATTTGCACCAATAGAGAATACAGATCATTGTCCGCTGGTGTCAAAACCAACTTATCCAACACCTTTGGTATCAACTCCCACGTCATCAATTCAACCACTAAATCTTTAGTGTTCTCACCAATGAAATCGAGTGTAGGCCACATCTGCTTCACATATTGTACAACGGAATCTCTATTTACATGCAAAGCAACCAATTGTCTATCGCTCCAATATTCCAACGGTATGTTCCTTCGATAAAAGACTCCGAATATGTGTTGGCCTTTCAACCGCCCCAAGGAACCACAATTTTGCATCTCAAACTCACGGACAAGCATACAGTAACTAAACATATCACGTGTATTTAGCGATTTAAATGTCTTTACCGAAAGTGGATTCCATAAAGCATAATAATGTTCCCTATTCAAACTATCTTCCCCTGACACCAATCTATTCACGTAATAGTCTTTCAGTAATATCCGCAAGATTGCTTCACGACCACCGAGGGGATAATTTCTAGACTTAATCTTCCCCATTCTTCCGAGATACCTAGGCAACTGATCATTTATAAATTTTGTAGAATCTTTAAGCCTGTATTGGCCATGGCACATGGGTAAGCTGGTTATTAGCAGTAAAAGAAGCATATAAAATCCCTTCTTCTTAAAGAAATCAACAAAACCAGATGCTACCATAGTTAATACATTCACACTGTATTGACTCCAATACAGCATATTAAATATACTTAAAATGAAATAATATTAATTAAATTAGGTTTCAAAAAAAAATCGACCATTTGAACCTGAACCAAAAACAGAAAAAACTCAGGTCCATTTTAGTTTCCATCTTTTCTTTTGTATTCAAAAGTCATAACCGAATTTTAGACAGGTAAAACATTCGGCTTATCTATTTGTATATACCTTACATGCTTTTATTTAAATAACTAAAAACCAAGTTCATACATTTTTAAGTAAAATATCATGGCAATTATATCAAAAAACATGGAGACCCAAGAAAAGATCATCAGTACTTTTGAAGAGCTCCAAAAAACTATATATGACCTGAAACATCAAATTGTAGAATTTGAATTGCTTTTTAATCAGGCTTGCAACAGACATATTGATTCCAATTTCCAGAAGGAATGGTTGCTGGACCGAATATCTTCACGTCATGATATGATTACACTTCGACATGATGCCATGCTGCTTATTCGAGACACTGTGTCTGCGTTCCGGGATTTTGACGGTTATTTTCTAGATCTCAAACAGCTCCTCCAATCGATCGAGTTACTTATGCTCAATCATGCCGATGAGGAAGAATATGAAATTGCAGCTATTATCAAAAAATGGCATGAAAAATTTGCCCAAGCGATTTATTTCGTTGGCGACTTAATCTATTAAGTCGCACTTTTATTCTACTTTTGCAGCATTGTAAAATATGGAAAAATGCGCAAACCACCAGCTATCGTTGACTTACACACCGACACCTTTCTTGAAGATTGGGAAGATTATTCCCCAGAGGAGCTCCTACAAGAATCCATGGATTTTATGCGTTCTAATCTAGATGCAGCTATTTATTGGGAGATGAACGAAATAAAGTTTATTCATGGCAGGGGAAAAGGAATGTTAAAAAAATTGGTTTTTGAAGAGTTGCAAGAGTACAAGGCTCAGGGTGCTATTGAACGATATTATACTTCTTACCAGAATGAAGACATTGTAGTCGTTGTGATAGGGATTTAAAAAAGGCTACCTTTTTGCAGATAGCCTTTGCATGATGTTATGCTATTTAATAGCTGGTGTAATAATCACTTTTCGGAATTCCACTGGACCGTGATCCCCCTGGAAATAGATTGGTCCCGGCTCTGCCTCTTTGCTATCCAATGCACCACCGGTAATACCCGGAATTTCCTGATTACTGATCACCGTCTTACCGTTTGCAACAACTGTTACAAGACGGCCCACCAATGTGATATCATAGGTTTGCCATTCTCCAGCTCCTTTGTTGACCATTTCATTTGCAGCCAAGAAACCGTATACCCCTGCAAAAAGTACGGCATTAGGATGTGCGTCTTTAGGACTATCTTCTATCTGAACCTCATATCGGCCTCTCAAGTAGACACCACTGTTACTTCCCGCTGGAATTTTAAATTCAACATGTAATTTAAAATCTTCAAATTTTTGTTCAGAAACCAAATTAGAACCAGATTGCGGACTGGTCAGGATACCATTTTTCACCACCCATTGATTCGTTTTACCAGTAGCTTTCCATCCGGTCAGATCCTTGCCGTTGAACAGCTGAATAGGCTTACCCCATTTTACTGCAGCTGTTCGCTTCAGCTCTGGAGCACGAACACCTTTAAAGCGATATGTTTTTCCATCAGGTTCTATTATCGTCCCTTGCAATACACCATTAACAATCTCGCCTTCCACGCTTAGGTTCATCTTTCCACCCTCCCATTGTGGCGGGATGGCAAATTTGAACTTCCCTTTCTCATAAAACACCTGAGAAACTGGCCGGGCACTTCCGGAAGTACTCACATAATGACCTACTAAAGTTCTATAGCCCGACAATTTAACTTCCAGCCAAGATGGCGCAGGAGTACCATTAATATCCACTTCAATATCCCATCGACCAATCAGCTCTTTGCCTTCTACGTCCTGTTGATAATGAATAGATTCTCCAATGGAATGGTTAGCAAAGGTAACTTGCGGTAATGCACAAGAGGCCAAAATTCCTAAAAGAAATGCCGCTTTTCTGTTCATATTATTTATGTTTATATTCTAGTTGACAATAAATTTCAAGCAATTTAACTGTTTAACAGCGGGTTTACAAGGATATAATGTTAAAAAACATAAAGAAAGCCAGAAACAAAAAAAAGCCCTAACT
>NZ_DLIX01000006.1:0-108320 GCF_002483935.1 Sphingobacterium sp. UBA7631 | reverse complement strand
AGTCGGGGTGGCAGGATTCGAACCTACGACCTCCACATCCCAAATGTGGCGCGATACCGGGCTACGCTACACCCCGAAAAGGTATCACCTTTGTTTTGTGTGGCACAAAAGTAAACTAAAAATATGTTTTTTTCAAAAATATTCTTCACAAACCACCTAACAAATTGACTTATTGCAAAATAATTTACAAATAAGATTAAAAAGCAGCTCATTTTATAAAGCAAAAAATGAAAAATCCCTTTTATTACACCTAGTGAAGCATTAGAACAATTTCGGTTTAGCGCTAAATAGCCCCCAAAAAAACCGAAGCTCTTACGGATCGAACCTTTTAGTATCTTAAAGCTCGCAGGTGCACACCCTGCTCTGAAACATAAAAAGCCCCAACTTTCGTTAGAGCTTTTCTAGTCGGGGTGGCAGGATTCGAACCTACGACCTCCACATCCCAAATGTGGCGCGATACCGGGCTACGCTACACCCCGAAAAAGGTATCACCTTTGTTTTGTGTGGCACAAATATACGGTTCTTACAAATTATTTGCAAATGAAAAACACAAAATAAAACTAACAAGTTGTTACATTGCGACATACTCTTCGCCAGACGGCACATCGCTCTCCCCTATACAATCAAAGCCAATGCTGTTCCCGCTATTTATTATTTCGATAAAACACTCACCTGTCAATTAAAATCTTTTGACCTCTCAACCGCAACATGTTCGGATATGAACATGAAGTGTTCGAATACAAACAATTAGATCACATAAAGATAATACACAACAAATTGATTGTAAACAACTTAACCCTTTGGCCGTTTTTTTGAAATTGATCCAATGAACATTTTTAAAAAAATAGAATTACGCTATCCTTCAACGGGATTGATTACCATAAGTTCAAAATGAACACTTATAACGAAAAGTATGATAAAGAACTATTTCCAAATTGCCTGGAGAAACCTGATAAAGAACAAGGTTTTTTCCTTTATCAATATTCTTGGCTTAACAATAGGCATCACCGTCTGCGCAATGATATTTCTATTTATCGCCAATCAGTTTAGCTTTGATAAGTTTCACAGCCAAGGCGGTCGCATCTATCGGGTCATGCGTGGTTTTGACAACACCAAGGACCGTGCACCTTATTTATCCGCACCCTATGCCACGGCCTTATTAACCGATTATCCCGATGATATCAAAAAAGCTGTACGGGTAATGCCTGCCAATGGGTTATTCTCTGTTGGCAACATTGCATTCAATGAAAAGAAACTCTTTATTGCAGATGACGATTTCTTTGAACTATTTAGTTTTCCGCTAATCAAAGGGAATCCAACGACTGTTTTAAAAAATCCAACAAGTGTTGTGCTCACGGAAACAACTGCGAAGAAATATTTTGGAAATGAAAATCCTATCGGTAAAATACTGCAGCTTGATAAAAATAAACAATTAACCGTTACTGGGATCGCTAAAGATCTTCCGGTCAATTCACATCTGGATTTTGATCTCATTATCCCCTTATCCAATTATCTCGATACCGAACCCTTTAAAGCCTGGCAAAACAACAATTTATTCACTTACATCTTACTTGACGAACATAAGGATGCTAGGCAATTGGAAAAGCAGTTTCCTGATTTCATGAATAGGCATATGAAAGCAGTTTCTACCAATATGGGCATTCATTTTGATCTTGCGCTTACACCGCTACGAGACGTCTATCTTGAATCCCACAGCGCATTTGACAGCGCAAAACATGGCGACAAAAAGGTTATTTACATTTTTCTTTCCATCGCCATACTTATATTGATTATCGCCTGCATCAATTTCATGAATCTCTCAACAATACGTGCAGTTGACCGATCGAAAGAAGTTGGTTTAAGAAAGGTGCTTGGCGCACAACGTCTTCAATTAATGGGACAGTTTATCGGAGAATCCATTTTATTAACCAGCATATCCTGCGCGCTCGCCATGTGTCTACTGCAACTACTTATGCCTGTATACAATCAACTATTGGGATACAGCCTAACAGTCCCATGGAATTCATGGCCGATCTATATTTTTTTGATTGCAGTTATCATTATAGTAGGTCTATTAGCGGGAAGTTACCCCGCATTATACCTTTCGACCTTCTCCCCTATACAGGCATTAAAAGGTAAATTGCGCTTAGGCAAGGGCGGCACACTGTTCCGCCATACATTAGTGGTGTTCCAATTCAGCATATCTATTTTACTGATCATCGGTACATTGATTATCTCTAAGCAGATGAAATATGTAAAAGAACTGGGACTTGGCTATGACGACCAACAGACAGTGGTTATTCCAATAGACAATGAAGAACTATATAACAACCTGCGTACATTCAAGAACGAATTATCTGCGAGCAGCGACATTACATCGGTCTCCTTTATGTCCGGTGAACCGGGCGGCTTCTTCGATAACCACACATTCGAGGTCGAAGGAAAAAACGGTGAGAAGTGGAAGTCAAGGACAGAGTTCACTGATTTTGACTATGTAAGTACGTTGAAACTCAAAATAATAGCAGGCCGAAACTTTTCAATACAACACCCGACAGACTCCACTAGGGCTGTATTAGTCAATCGTACTGCAGCATCGATGCTTGGATTTACTCCCGAACAGGCCATTGGCAAATGGATAAAAAATACGATCCGCGATCAATCCCCCCGGACAATCATTGGTGTAATTGATGATTTTAACTTCCTATCCCTAAAAGAAAACATGGATGCATTAGTTGTTGCCCCTTCTGATGATCTAAGGGTAGCCCTTATCCGCTTAAACACAAAAGATTTCCCTGAAGCTCTAAAAACTATCAGAACCGCATTTGGGAAAGTAGCCCCATTATATCCGTTTGAATACAGTTTTTTGGACCAGAAATTCGATATGCTGTACAAAACTGATCTTAGGCAACAACGTATACTCAGTCTTTTTTCTGGATTGGCCATATTTATCGCGTGCCTAGGCCTCTATGGTTTAGCCTCATTTACGGCTGCCAAACGAAACAAAGAGATCGGAATTCGCAAGGTGCTTGGCGCTTCGGTATCGGGTGTCACTACATTATTGTCCAGAGATTTTATAAAACCCGTATTAATTGCCTTGATAATTGCCTCGCCGATCGCCTGGCTAACCATGAACAAATGGCTGGAAGACTTTGCTTACCGCATCGAAATCCAATGGTGGATGTTTGTGCTGGCGGGACTAGTAACAATAGGTATCGCATTAATTACAGTAAGTTGGCAGGCTATCCGAACAGCCATAGCTAATCCTGTAAATAGCTTACGGGACGAATAATAATAGGAAACAAAAAAAGCTCTAACTTTCGTTAGAGCTTTTAAGTCGGGGTGGCAGGATTCGAACCTACGACCTCCACATCCCAAATGTGGCGCGATACCGGGCTACGCTACACCCCGAAAAGGTATCACCTTTGTTTTGTGTGGCACAAATATCGAATCATTTTTTGACTTTGTCAACACCCTATAGAAAATTAATCACTAAACAACTGATTGATTGCATAATATTTTTATCAAAACAATATATTCTATTGAATTTAGCAATCAAAAACCCGCTCCATATAGTCTACAAAGGAATATTCAAAATATCTTTAGATTATCCATTTCATTTTCATATCTTTGCATCCGATTTGAATATCAGTCAATAGTTTTTTAAAAAAGTATTTTTATATTCAGAAAATAAGTCGTAATATTGCATTCCGATTTTTACAGGATATAAATCGTTAATAATTACTCGAAATCATGGATTTAGTAAAATTTGTAGAAGAACAAGCGGTAGTAAAGAATGAAATTCCCGCTTTCAAAGCTGGAGATACCATCAGCGTTCATTATAAAATTCGCGAAGGAAATAAGGAGCGTGTACAGGTGTACCAAGGTGTAGTAATTCAATTAAACAGCGAAGGTGCTAACGCTACTTTTACCGTTCGTAAAATCTCAAACGGTGTAGGTGTTGAACGTATTTTCCCTGTAAACTCACCAAACATTGAAAAAATTGAAGTAAACAGCTACGGTAAAGTTCGTCGCGCGAAATTATTCTATTTACGCGGCCTTACTGGTAAAGCTGCTCGTATTAAATCGAAAAGAATCTAATTACGACTACCACGGCATAAAAAAAGGCTTTGAAATCATTCAAAGCCTTTTTTTATGCCCTACCACCCGTAGCTTCCAAAACGCAGGTCATACAAACCACTGCTTCTGTAATAAATTTAGGACAATTATATATTGTTTCCTAAAATCACACCCTCCTCTTTGCCGCGCTAAAACATTTTACTTACTTTTAGCTTCGTATCTGAAAGGTAGAATCGTAGATGATCACAATAGTTAAAAACATCCTAATTTTGTTCCATCTTCACTTTGCTGCCGTTAAAAATCAAACTGTATCTTGATGAGAATTATAGCTTTTATCTTTGCTTTTATAAGCTATCCGACCTTTACTTTTGCACAACGGAATCTGAATGAATTTCTTCAGTTACAGTCGCGCCCTGAAACCTATTATGTACACCCAGCAACAGATGCAATCACGATTGACGGAAAGGACGATGAGGCTTCCTGGTCAAAAGCGCCATGGACAGACTCTTTTAAGGATATTGAGGGATTAAATAAGCCTGTTCCTACTTTTAAGACGCAAGTCAAGATGCTTTGGGATAAAGAAAACCTTTATCTTTTTGCCAAGCTTCAAGAACCTCATATCAAAGGATATTTAAGACAGAAAGATACAATCATCTATCATGACAATGATTTTGAGATCTTTCTCAAGCCAAATCTATTCTCTCCGGAATATATAGAGATTGAAATAAATGCATTAAATACAGTTATGGATCTTTTGATGACTAAACCTTATCGCTTTGGCGGTAGGGCTAATCTAAATTGGGACACAAAAGATATTGAAACTGCAGTCTATCATGCCGGGTCCATCAACAATCCACAAGACAAGGATGAATTTTGGACTGTGGAAATGAAAATACCTGTAAAAAGTCTAAAATACTTTGGCGAAGGAAATCAGATCAAAGCAAATGAAACCTGGAAGATAAACTTCTCACGCGTTCAGTGGCATTATGACAATACCGAAACTATCTATAGCAAGATAAAAGACAACACGGGTAAGACGCTCGCTGAAGAGAACTGGGTATGGTCTCCAATCGGCCTCGTTAATATGCATTACCCTGAGCGATGGGGACATATAAAATTTGTTAACGACACAAACCATCAACCTATCGATGAGCAATTCCTCGCGCTCGAAAAAGTTACCTGGAATATCTTTTACCTGCAACAGATCTATCGAAACGATAAAAAACGCTATGCAACGTCAATTCAGGAGTTAAGCAAATTATATCCTGAAATTATAAATGAGCACAAAAATTATGAGATTGTATTTTCAAATAGCACTAATTTCTATCGTATTGAAATTAAGTCAAAAGCACAGCCTACACTAAAGACAACAATCGATAGCCAAGGCAACATCTATTTTTAATTTAATTATTCGAGCGATCTTCAATTCTGATTTTGAATAAAAATTGCTATCTTTGTATCCCGTACATAAAGCAACTATTATTGGTCATTTTGACCACATAAAATTGAAAATCCTTTAATTGTTATGACTAAATATATTTTTGTTACGGGCGGCGTTACTTCGTCGTTGGGGAAAGGTATTATTGCTGCCTCCCTTGCTAAACTTCTCCAAGCGCGTGGCTATAAAGTTACCATTCAAAAATTCGACCCTTACATTAACATCGACCCAGGAACATTAAATCCATATGAGCATGGAGAATGTTATGTTACGGAAGATGGTGCTGAAACAGACCTTGATTTAGGTCATTACGAACGCTTCCTGAACGTCCCTACTTCACAAGCAAATAACGTCACGACAGGCCGCATCTATCAACACGTTATCCAACAAGAACGTGAAGGTGCCTATTTAGGAAAAACCGTTCAAGTCATTCCCCATATCACCGATGAGATAAAACGCAGAATGCAACTGTTGGGTGAGTCTGGTGAATATGATATTATCATCACTGAATTGGGTGGAACAGTGGGCGATATTGAGTCCTTACCATTTGTGGAAGCTGTAAGACAACTTCGCTGGGAATTAGGAGCCAATAATTCGCTGGTTATCCATTTGACTTTAGTCCCTTACCTAGCCGCTGCTGGCGAGCTTAAAACTAAACCTACGCAACATTCAGTAAAAACATTATTGGAATATGGTGTACAACCAGATATTCTAGTGTGTCGTACTGAACATAAATTATCACAGGAAATCCGTAAAAAATTAGCGCAATTCTGTAATGTCAACATCAACGCCGTCGTAGAATCTATCGATGCGTCGACGATTTATGACGTTCCATTACTGATGTTGAAGGAGAATCTTGATAAAACAGCATTAACAAAGCTAAAACTTTCCAACAAAAATGAGCCAGATTTAGAAAATTGGAAGAACTTCCTTGGCAAGCTCAAAAACCCAACTAGTGAAGTGAATATTGCCTTAGTCGGAAAATATGTTGAACTACCAGATGCTTACAAATCCATTATTGAAGGATTTATCCATGCAGGTGCAACAAACGAATGTAAAGTAAAAGTAAGTTATATTGCAGCTGAAAGTGTTACAAAAGAAAATGTTTCTGAAAAGCTGAAAGGTATGGATGGAGTCTTGGTTGCTCCGGGTTTCGGCGAACGCGGTTTGGACGGTAAGTTAAATGCTATTCAATATGTTCGTGAAAATAATATTCCGTTCTTCGGTATCTGTTTAGGTATGCAATGTTCGGTTATCGAGTTCGGAAGAAACGTATTGGGTCTGAAAGACGCTAATAGTTTCGAGATGGATGCCACCACGAGCAATCCGGTCATCAATTTGATGGAAGAGCAAAAAAATATCACCAATATGGGCGGTACAATGCGTTTAGGTGCTTACGACTGTGAAATTAAAAAAGGAACTAAGGCCTTTGCCATTTATGGTAAAACAAAAATTTCTGAAAGACACCGTCACCGTTATGAATTTAACAATGACTATTTAAAACAATATGAAGCTGCTGGAATGATTGCTTCAGGATTCAATCCGGAGACTGGATTAGTTGAAATTGTCGAATTGAAAAACCATCCATTTTTCGTTGCCGGACAATTTCATCCAGAATTAAAGTCAACTGTTGCAAATCCTCACCCACTTTTTGTTAGCTTTGTAGCCGCTGCTTTGGCCAACAAAAAATCAAAGTAGTAATAGAAGGATACAATTAATTAAGTTTAATTATTAAAAATGGATAGAAATACCCTAATTGGTTTGGTCCTGATGTTTGCTATCATCACTGGTTCATTTTACCTGATGAAGCCTTCAGAATCGGAAATCAAACAAGAACAAGCGAGACAAGAGGCTAAAGCGCGTACCGAAAAAGGACTGCCTGCCGAAAGTGACTCTACCGCTAAAGCCAAAGCAGCACAAACAGCAGTGATTGCTGATTCGGCGGAATTGAAAAAACCTTTTGGCGCGACAAAATTTGGAACGGAGAAAGTCATTACGATTGAAAACGAGAAAATCATTGCCAAAATCAGTACAAAAGGTGGTAAGGTTAAATCCGTAGAACTAAAAGGCGAAAAGAATTTCAATGGAAAACCGTTGATGCTTTTTGATGGTGAGGACAACAAGTTTGGTTTTCAGTTTAATGCAGCTGGTCAAAATGTATCAACAAATGATTTATACTTCAATACAGAATCTTCGGATATCCAAGTTTCTGCTGAAGGTAAACAATTTGTAAAATTCCGACTAAATTACAGTGCCGATCAATATATTGAATATGTATACTCGATTGCTGGCAAAGGTTATAATGTAGGACTGGACATTAACACAAAAGGGATACAGAATTTAATTCCGCAGAGTCAAAAAACGTTGACCCTGAACTGGAACACCACGTTGAGACAGAAAGAGCAAAACATAGAATCGGAAAGACAGAAATCTACCCTGTATTATAAAGAAGATAATAAAGTAGATCACCTTTCCGAATCAAAAGATGCTGATGAAGCATTGGAGAAAAAAGTACAATGGATTGCATTCAAGCAGCATTACTTCTCTAGTATCCTCAGCACTAAAGATGGCTTTGTCAATGCAAAAGTGGATGTAAAACATGCGTCAGAAACCGATATCGTTAAATTCTACAACACAAACGCGGAATTAGCATTTGATAACCATAAGGACAATAATTATTCCCTAAACTTCTTCTTTGGACCAAATCAATACAATGTATTGAAGGCTGAAGGAAATGATTATCAATCGATTATCAATATGGGTTGGGGGCCTATGCGTTGGATCAACCAATGGATTACAGTACCTGTATTCAACTTCCTGGATGGTTTCCATATGAGCTATGGTATCGTTATCCTTTTATTGACATTGATGTTGAAGTTGATTCTTTCCCCAATGACCTACAAGTCTTATGTCTCTATGGCCAAAATGCGTGTTTTAAAACCGCAGCTGGATGAGATCAAAGCAAAAGTGGGTGAAGACAATCAAATGTTGATGCAGCAGGAGCAAATGAAACTGTACAAACAGGTCGGTGTGAATCCACTTGGCGGATGTCTTCCTCTCGTCTTACAAATGCCATTTACCATTGCGTTCTTCTACTTCTTTCCAAATTTATTTGAATTGAGAGGACAAAGCTTCTTGTTTATGAAGGACATGTCAACTTATGATACGCTATTCACATTTGCACCTATTTTTGGATCATTCAACCACATCTCGTTGATGTGTATCTTGATGACATTGACAACACTGTTAACGACCTGGTATAACAACGCTACATCTGGTGCTACAGGACAAATGAAATACATGGGCTATATCATGCCGTTGATTTTCTTCTTTGTTTTGAATAGCTTCCCAGCAGGTTTGAATTACTACTATTTCTTAAGTGCATTATTTACGTTCTTAACGCAGTTGGTTATTCGCACTATGGTGAATGATGAGAAAATCTTAGCTAAATTGGAGGAAAATAAAAAGAATCCAAAAGCAGATAAAAAATCGAGCTTCCAAACGAAAATGGAAGAAATGATGCGTGCACAACAACAAGCACAACAAAATAAAAACAAATCGTAAGATTTATCCTACTGATAAAGAAGGCTTCCAAACTGGAAGCCTTTTTTGTTTGTGAACTTTTGTAGCATTTTGTCAAACCAAACGTTAAAAAGGGTGTTAATAGGTTAAAATTTAAAATATGAACTTTAAAAACATCGCCATACTGGCCATCTTAATCGTTAGTCTTGGAAGTTGCTCTGTGATGAAGAAAAACGCGAATGAGCAGAACACAGAAAGTAGCCTGTCGTCAGTAATTGGAAAAAAATGGCAATTGATTGAAATCAATGGACAGCCAGTAGCGGCTCAGATCAACGGTAAAATGCCTTACCTCCAGCTGGACGAAAAAAGTTACAGTGCAAGTGGGGGATGTAATGGCATCGGTGGAGAATTGACTTTATCAAAGAATGGAAAGGTTAAATTTGCTCAGGGTATGTCTACGATGATGGCCTGTCCGGATATGTCTATTGAACAAGCCTTATCCAAAAACCTGATTGCTGCAGATAACTATACGGTTAAGGATGATATTCTTAGCTTGAACAAAGCGAAAATGGCTCCCCTGGCAAAATTTAAGTTGATTCAGGACAATAAGCAACAACTTAGTGGAACTTGGGAACTTGATTATATATCCGGCCCACGGATTGCTTTCGATGGCCTATATCCCAATCGTAAACCAACCATGATATTTGATGTTTCCAGTGGTAAAGTAAACGGAAATAGCAGCTGTAATAATTACAATATGACTTTTAAAACGAATGGAAACACCATTAATTTTGGCCCCATTATGTCGACAAAGATGGCCTGCGAAGGTAATGGCGAAGCAACCTTCTTTTCGACCTTAGAAAAGGTAAATACCTTTAGTATAAGCGAGAATACGTTGACATTTATCATGGGTGACATTGCTATTATGCGATTCAAACGGAAATAGAAAATTAGATTTTTGCTCCAAATGAAGTAAAAAGGGCGTTGTTACGAAACAATGCCCTTTTTATGTATTAAGCGATATTTTGCAACAGGATGCCAAAGACTAGCCAGATACCCTAAACAAAGGCGCTAAATCCAGTTATACTTCTGCCAACAATGAGTGAATTGATTTCTTTTGTCCCCTCATAGGAATAAATGGCTTCAGCATCGGCCAAAAACCGTGCGACATTATATTCCAACAGAATACCGTTTCCGCCCATGACCTCTCGAGCCTTGGAAACAATATCCCTGGTACGTAAAGAACAGAAGACTTTGGCCAGCGAGGCATGTTCATCTCTTAGCTCACCCTTATCCTGTAATTCAGATAATCTGAAGACAAGCGTTTGCATAGCCGTTAAATTGGACAACATTTCAACCAGGTGATTTTGAATAAGCTGAAAAGAGGCGATTGGTTTACCAAATTGCCTCCTTTTACGCGTATAATCCAAGGCATTTTCATAGGCGCCTCGCGCACATCCTACAGCCATCCAAGCGACACCTGCTCGCGTCATCTGAAGAACCTTTCCTGTATCTTTAAAAGAATTTGCATGTTGCAGGCGATCACTTTCTGGAACGATGCAATTCGCTAAAGTAATAAGACCATTCTGTACGATACGCAAAGCCATTTTATCTTTAATTTTCTCAACGGAAAAACCTGGATTATCCTTTCGTACAATAAACCCCTTAACTTCGCCATCATCAAGATCCCTAGCCCAAACAATGGTTATATCCGAAAAAGTGGAGTTCCCGATCCATTTTTTCTGACCATTTAACACCCAGCCTTCGGCGGTCTTCTTACAGGTTGTTGTCAATCCGCCCGCTGCTCCCGACCCTACTTCGGGCTCGGTTAGACCAAAAGCACCAATCACTTGCATTTTCTGCATGTTGGGCAACCACTCCTGTTTTTGTTCTTCGGATCCGCATATATAGATTGATCCCATAGCCAAACCACTCTGTACGCCAAAAAAAGTCGCTACAGAAGCATCAACACGCGCTATCTCCGCTGCGATGATCCCCTCCATTAAAGAACTGCCCCCCATACAGCCATACCCATCGTAGGTATAGCCACAAATATTTAAAGCGGCTAGTTTCGGTATAATTTCGAAAGGAAATTCATCTCTTAACCAATATTTATTGACAATTGGCTTGACTTCATTCTCCATAAATTCCCGCACCTTCAATTGCAATGCACGATCTGAATCATTTAATTTGCTATCCATAGCATAGAAATCACCATTAATAGGAGGTAATTCCTTTTTTTCTTTTCCTGCACTCAGCATTTTCATTAAACCATGAAGCTGCTTATCATCCATTTTTGATACGGCATCCATTACTGCTCCCAAATCCACTTTCTTCGATATTTCTTCCAATTTGCCAAAGTCTATTGATTTTGCCAAATCCATTATATTCTTTACTTTATCAAACATAATTGCAATTACTTTTTAAGTGTTTACTTTTTAAAATAAGAAAAATAATCGAAAATTGTTTGGAAACGGCATGATACAAATTGACACTATGGAATTATCCGGTAAACAAACGAATGGACAGCAACTTACCTTTTATCGCACGATATCTTATCAACAAAATATTGGAATCAGGAACGTTTCGAATAAAACACACAACTATAAAACACTTAAAAACAGCTTGTTAATAATATTTTCAAAAAAATATTATTTTTTGGGTTACCTTTTTTGGTTACGTGTATTAAGAGATGAAAAAGAAAATTATTTCAATTTAAATTAGAAAATTAGAAAATGAAAAACGCATTAAAATTCGGTTTCTTAGGTTTAGCTTTAACTGTAGCTTTCGCATCTTGTAACAATTCAGAGAAAAAAGCTGAAGGTGCTGCAGATTCAGCTTCTGCTTTAGTTGATTCAGCTGCTAACACATTAGATTCAGCTGCTACTAAAGTTGATTCAGCTGCTGCTAAAGTTGATTCAGCTGCTGCTAAAGTTGATTCAGCTGCTACTAAAAAATAATTTAGGACTGAATAGAGCTTTTGGAAGGCCTTTTTTACGAAAGGCCTTTCTTTTTTTTTCAAAAAAAGAAATACAGGGGTTACCTTTTTTGTTTAATGGTATTAACTCCTAAATAACAAGATTTAAAAATATTTTAATTTTAATAAAATGAAAAACGCATTCAAATTCGGTTTCTTAGGTTTAGCTTTAACATTGGCTTTCGCATCATGTGGTGAAACTGCTAAAAAAACTGACGCTGCTACTGATTCAGCTAACGTTGCTTTAGATTCAGCTAACACTCAATTGGATTCAGCAAAAACTGCTGTAGATTCAGCAAAATCTGCTGTAGATTCAGCTGCTGCTAAAGTTGATTCAACTAAAGCTGCTCACTAATTCTCTGAAAAGAATTTACACCGTATAGAAAGCTTCCTTCAGCAAGGAGGCTTTTTTTATATCTACACCAATTAAATTGCTAAGCTCCAAGCATTTTTTTACCTTTGCCAAAAATCATTCAATCTATGGCTTTATCATCTTTAACAGCAGTTACGCCTATTGACGGACGCTATTACAATAATACTAATGAACTTTCAGCATTTTTTTCCGAATTTGCCTTAATAAAATATCGTGTACGCGTAGAAGTCGAATATTTTATTGCATTAAGCGAGTCTGGTATCGCTCAATTGCAACAGTTTGACAAAACACTAAATGAAAAATTAAGGGATATCTATAGGAATTTTTCTGAAGAAGATGCCATTTGGATCAAAAACACGGAGAAAGTTACGAACCATGATGTTAAAGCTGTTGAGTATTTTCTAAAAGATCAATTTGAAAAATTAGGATTACAGGACTACCTTGAATTTATTCATTTTGGTTTGACTTCACAAGATATCAATAACACAGCCATTCCACTTTCCTGGAAAGAAGCAATTAAAGAGAGCTATACACCTGCAATCGAAGAATTGCTTCATGAATTGAAATCTTTGGCAACTTCGTGGTCAGAGATCCCGATGTTGGCACGTACCCATGGACAGCCAGCATCTCCAACTCGTTTGGGCAAAGAGTTCTATGTTTTCATTGAACGTATTGAACGTCAATTGCAACTATTACAGCAAGTACCGTATTCAGCTAAATTTGGTGGAGCGACTGGTAATTTTAATGCGCATCACGTTGCATATCCAGCGACAAATTGGATCGATTTTGGAAATAATTTCGTCAACAATATCTTGGGTTTAGACCGTTCACAAACGACCACGCAAATTGAGCACTACGATAACTTTGCGGCAAGTTGTGACGCCTTAAAACGGATCAACAATATTGTCATCGATTTATGCCGTGACATTTGGACATATATTTCGATGGAATATTTTAAACAAAAAATTACTGCCGGTCAAATCGGTTCTTCGGCTATGCCACATAAAGTCAACCCGATAGACTTTGAAAATGCAGAAGGAAATTTAGGTATTGCAAATGCAATTTTCGAGCACCTTGCAGCGAAGTTACCTGTTTCCCGTCTTCAACGGGATTTAACAGATTCTACGGTATTACGTAATATTGGTGTTCCATTTGCACATACCCTAATTGCTATTAAATCAACTTTGAGAGGGTTACGCAAATTGATCTTAAACGAACAGGCATTAGCCAATGATCTTGAAAATAATTGGGCTGTTGTTGCGGAGGCACTACAAACTATACTAAGAAGGGAAGGTTATCCTAAGCCGTATGAAGCTTTAAAAGACCTAACACGTACCAACACACATGTTACGAAAGAAACGATAGCGACATTTGTTGATAATCTAAATGTGTCAGCGGAAGTTAAGGCGGAACTAAAAGCAATCAGTCCTTCGAACTACACAGGTATTACTTTATAAGCTTTTACTTATAGATGACCTTAAGAAAGCTTCTTTTGACCTATATTTGCTTGGAATAAAAATAGATAATACATGGCTACGATTAACGTATATACAGAGTCTACACCCAATCCTTCTACAATGAAGTTCTTGGTCAACAAATTGTTGATCAACGGTAGTGTAGATTATCCAAATAAAGAAGCAGCACAAGATTCACCGTTTGCACTTGAATTATTCAAATTTAACTTTGTCAATGGGGTATTTTTTGCAAGTAACTTCGTGACCATTACCAAAACTGAAGATGCGGAATGGGAAGACATTGAAGCTTTGCTAAAAGACTTTGTAAAAGGTGCTGTAGAGTCTGAACTTGCTGTAAAAACGGTACACCACGATACAGAGGTTAATTTTGAAGGTACTGAAACTGAAGTGAAGATACAACAAGTATTACATGATTATGTGAGACCTGCTGTTGAACAAGATGGTGGAGCAATCCATTATAAATCCTTCAACGAAGGTATTGTGACAGTTGAACTAAAAGGTTCTTGCAGTGGTTGTCCATCCTCGACAATCACATTAAAAGCAGGAATTGAGGGATTGTTGAAACGCATGGTTCCAGAAGTGACTGAAGTAGTGGCAGAGGCCATGTAATCACAGCTATTCGATACAATAAAAAAAGGATTCAGTAGTTAATTTTGCTGAATCCTTTTTTTTATCCCCTAAGTCCTAAGGAAGGACTGCCATCCGTCATCTATTTGGTCTGGCAATTTTAATCCTAATTGACCACTTCAAATGAATCCTTAAGCGGAAGATTAACAGAAGAATTACCGATAAATAGTTCAAATTTGCCAGGTTCAACTGTCCAGTTATTGTGCTGATCCAAAAGTTCCAGGTGGGCAGGTAGTATTGTAAACCGTATAGTCCTTTTCTCCCCTGGATTAAGTTCAATTTTTTCAAACCCACGCAAATCCATCTCATATGTCGTTACCGAAGACAGCACATCTTTGATATAAAGCTGAACAACTTCGGCGCCTTTCCTCTTCCCTATGTTTTCAATATCAACCGTAACTGTAAGGGAATCCGTTGGTCTGATCTGTTTCTTCGTGAGTTGTAAATTTGAAAAACTAAAATCTGTGTAGCTTAATCCATATCCAAAAGGGTATAAAAAGCCAACAACCCGACTATTTCCCCACCCATTGGGTCCGACCCCGGGTTGCCCCGCCTGTGCAGCGGGCTTGGTCGGAAAATTCATTTCAACCTGTCCTACAGACTTTGGAAATGAAATGGGCAATTTTCCACTAGGGCTATACCCTCCAAACAGCATTTCGGCAAGAACATTTCCCGACTGATTACTAAGAAACCAACTCTCCACAATTGCAGGTAGATACTTATTTTCCCAATTGACAGTAAGTGGACGACCATTGACAAGTACCAGCACAATAGGTTTACCTGTTTCTTTCAATTTCATTAAATAGTCGCGTTGCTTGCCTGGCAAATTTAGATCTGACCTCGATCGACTTTCACCGACTTCCCGTTCCGACTCGCCCATTACTGCTATGATTAGGTCTGATTCTTTACCGAGACGGACACCTTCGGCCATCTTTTCCAGCTCCTCACCGGACAAGTCTGTTGGAATAATCTCACTCTCAGGCCAGTTTTTATCCACGACATCTACCCCTTTTGCATAATCAACCCGAAGTGCCTTTGTTTTTCCATAGTTTATAATCCCATCTTTGATGGTTGTGATTGGGTTATTGGATGGCCCGTATCGACTTGTCGTATAATTTGTTGCTTCTGCCATTGGTCCCGTAACCAAAATTCGTTTGTATTTATTCACGTCTATTGGAAGAAGATTCTGTTCATTTTTCAACAGAACAATAGACTCCTTATTCATTTGAAGTGATACTTCTTCATCTGCGGGGGTATGCACCTTTTTATCGGCTATCGCTATATCTTCTCTCAATGGATGATCAAATAATCCCAATTTAAATTTCACCGTCAGGACTTCGCGAACCCGCTGATCCAATATTTTGGTATCCAGCCCCCCTTCCTCTATTAGTTCCATTAACGGTGTTAGATAGGTACTCGGTGGATCAAAATTTGTCCGCACATTCAAACCCGCCTCCAATGCCTGTTTAATAGCCTCTTTATAGTTTGCAGCAACATGGTGTTTGTTGTAAATAAACTCTAGGGCCTCGCTATCAGAAACTACATATCCTTCAAACCCATATTCTTTGCGGAGTAAGTCCTGCAAAAAATAACTACTGGCAGATACCGGCACGCCATCATAATCATTATAACTACTCATGACTCCTAAAGGTTTGGCTTCCTTTATGACCCTTTTAAATGGATAGAGGTGAAGCGAATGCATCTCACGAAAGCCAACATGCGGATCCGTTCGTGCATTGCCATCTCTCCCCCCTTTGGGCACAGAATAGACCGCATAATGTTTCAATGTGGATGCGACGCCATTTTTTTGAATCCCCAAAACAACTTGTTTTCCCATTTCGGCAATATGAAACGGATCTTCTCCATAGGTTTCAACCACTCTTCCCCATCGTGGATCTCTAGAAACGTCAAGAATAGGCGTATAAACATTTGTATAGCCAAGATACTTGGCTTCCCTACCAATTATATCACCAGCTTTACGTACCAGCGCAGTATTCCATGTACTTCCAATATTGATTGGTGCCGGCAAGGAGGTAGCCCGATCATGGTTGAGTCCATGAATTCCTTCATTGGTAAAATCAACCGGAATACCAAGTCGTGTATTTTCCACAAACCATCGTTGAACATTATTTAAGGCTTGAGCGTGGCGGCTGAAGGGATACGAAAATGAACTTTTTGCCGACTTATTATAAGCTAAGCTATTCAACATTTCGTCAATATTGGCCAAGCCGTATTTCCAAATCTCTTTGTCCCAAGCGGCAGTGGGCTGTTCATCCTTCAAAACCCGCCCATAACCGTAAAGTGTGACAGTCTGATTGGCCTTTTCTTGAACAGTCATTTGGCGCAACAAATCTTCCACGCGACTGGCTATTTTCTGATTGGGGTCTTCATAAATATCCTTTTTTCCATTTTTGTTAAAATCGATCCAATCCTTATGATAAATGTTGCTGTGCTGGGCAGAAGAATGCAAATATAGGACTGAGAGCGCTGAAATAAAAACGCAGCTTTTGAGTTGATTAAGCATTATGCTGAAAATTGTTGGTTTTATAAAGTGAAGCAAGGTACAAAAAAAATAAAAATCTGCAGGCCAAATACATTGTCAGTCTGGAATAAGTCAATATAAATTCATTTTTTAACAAGCATCTAGCTTAAAAATAGTTAACTTTACGACCAATTGTGAAACCAACAAAAAAAATGAGTGCAGATATTAACAAACTAGAACAAATTGCATCACAGGTAAGACGTGATATCGTACGTATGGTACACGCTTGTCAATCAGGACACCCAGGTGGTTCGTTAGGTTGTACAGATTACTTTGTGGCGCTTTATTTCAATGCAATGAAACGCAATCCTTCCTTTGACATGGATGGAAAAGGAGAAGATTTATTCTTCCTGTCAAACGGACATATCTCTCCTGTATTTTACAGTACATTGGCACGTGCGGGATATTTTGAAGTGAGCGAATTAGCAACGTTCAGAAAAATCAATTCCAGACTTCAAGGTCACCCAACAACACACGAAGGCCTTCCAGGTATTCGTATTGCTTCGGGATCATTGGGACAAGGATTATCTGTTGCAATTGGAGCCGCACAGGCAAAAAAATTGAATAAAGACAATAATCTAGTTTATGTATTAATGGGTGATGGAGAATTGCAGGAGGGCCAAGTTTGGGAAGCTGCAATGTACGCGCCACACAACAAGATTGACAATTTAATTGCTACTGTTGACTATAACAAAGCACAAATTGACGGATCTACAGATCAAGTATTATCTCTTGGGGATCTTCGTGCAAAATGGGAAGCATTTGGCTGGGATGTGATGGAAATTGCTAAAGGCAATGATATGAATGCTGTTGTTGCAGGTTTAGCAGAAGCTAAGTCACGCACAGGAAAAGGTAAACCAGTCATTATTCTGATGCATACTGAAATGGGTAACGGTGTTGATTTTATGATGGGTTCTCATAAATGGCATGGTGTTGCTCCAAATGACGAACAATTGGCGTCGGCATTGAATCAGCTTACAGAAACTTTAGGAGATTACTAGAATGAAAAAATATACTTATACAGAGTCAAAAGATACACGTTCAGGATTTGGTGCGGGATTACTAGAAGCAGGAAAGCAAGATGAGAATGTAGTTGCATTATGTGCTGATTTAATTGGTTCGTTAAAAATGAACGATTTTATCAAAGAATTTCCAGAACGTTTTTTCCAAATCGGTATCGCGGAAGCTAATATGATGGGAATTGCTGCCGGACTTACGATCGGTGGTAAAATACCATTCACTGGTACATTCGCAAATTTCTCAACAGGACGTGTTTATGATCAGATTCGCCAATCGATTGCATACTCGGACAAAAATGTAAAAATTGCAGCGTCGCATGCTGGCCTAACCTTAGGTGAAGATGGTGCAACTCACCAAATCTTAGAAGATATCGGCTTGATGAAAATGTTGCCAGGAATGACAGTGATCAATCCTTGTGATTTCAATCAAACAAAAGCCGCTACGATTGCAGCAGCAAAATATGAGGGACCAGTTTATTTGCGTTTTGGCCGTCCCGTAGTTCCTAACTTCACTCCTGCTGATCAAGAATTTGTGATTGGTAAGGCGGTATTATTAAATGAAGGAACGGATGTTACGATCATTGCTACAGGTCATTTAGTATGGGAAGCTATCCAAGCTGGCGAGAAATTAGCTGAGTTGGGTATCAACGCTGAGATTATCAATATCCATACCATCAAACCTTTGGATGAAGAAGCTATTTTAAAATCTGTTGCGAAAACCAAATGTGTCGTAACGGCAGAAGAGCATAATCGTCTTGGCGGTTTGGGTGATAGCGTTGCTCAAGTGTTAACAAGAGAGTTACCTACTCCACAAGAGTACGTTGCCGTAAATGATAGTTTTGGAGAATCAGGTACTCCTGCTCAATTGATGGAAAAATACGGTTTGAATGCTGCGGCTATTGTGGCTGCGGTTCAAAAAGTAATCAAAAGAAAATAACAAAACTACGCAAGTCAATATATGGATGACGCTTTAATTATAGCAAAATTCGCCGAAGAGAGTACGCGAGAAGAAGCTTTCCGTTTATTGTTGAAGAAATATCAACAGAAGATTTATTGGCATGTGCGAAGAATGGTCATCGATCATGACGATGCGGACGATGTTGTTCAAGATATCTTTGTCAAAGTATGGAAAAACCTTGGGAATTTCCGTGAAGACTCACAATTATACACTTGGCTTTATCGTATCGCAACAAATGAATGTATTACCTTCTTAAATAAGAAAAAGCAAAAGCAGAACGTGTCGTTGGATGACGACACGACTGCTTATTTGGCAGAAACGCTTGCTGATGGCAATTATTTTAACGGTGATAAAGCTCAAATGAAATTACAACAGGCTTTGTTGACTTTGCCAGAAAAGCAAAAATTGGTCTTCAATATGAAATATTTTGAAGATATGAAATACGAAGAAATTTCAGAAGTACTCGGAACAAGTGTCGGAGCGCTTAAAGCCTCTTATCATTTAGCTGTCAAAAAAATAGAGGCATTTTTTAACAACAACGATTAAACCTTTTAGCGAAATTAGGTTCTAACAGATACTATGAAGGAAAATGGCACATATCATGATGGGCTGGAGCCTACAAATCTTCCAGCATCGTTGCGTGAAAATCCATTTGGCTTACCTGAAAATTATTTCAGTGATTTAGAATCAAAAATAATTACGCAAGTCAAATTGGTTGAATGCAAGGAAGAATCCATCTTTGAGGTTCCAGAAGGATATTTTAATAGCTTATCTGACGCCATAATGTGTAAGGTTGCGGAAGATAGTTTAAAAAATCAGGTTACTACAGACGGCTTTGAAATTCCTGAAAATTATGCTTCTGAACTATCTTCAACTATCTTCAACCGAATTTTAGAAGGCAAATTAAAAGAAACGATTGCATCGGATGGCTTTACCATGCCTTCCGCTTATAATCAAACCCTTGAAGACTCCATCTTCGCCCGTTTAGCGGCGGAGAAATTGAAGGAAACAGTTCCGACAGATGGTTTTACAGCTCCTGTTGGCTACGAAGAAATAGTTGAATCGACAATTTTTGCTCGTATTGCTGAAGTAAAACTAAAAGAAACGATTGTGACTGCAGGTTTTGATGTACCACAACATTATTTTGAGATTCTTTCGGACAGCATCATTGATCGTGTTCAAATGCTTGAAAAGGATAATACACCGATCCGTCAGATTGGGAAACCTAAAAAATGGTACGCTCGTTATGCGGTTGCGGCATCCTTTGCGGCTATGTTGAGTATAGGCGGATATTGGGGTTATCAATATCAACAGCAAAATACGACTCCTGTAGAAGCTGTTGCAGAAGAGCAGTTAAGCCAGCATTTGTCAGAAATTCCTAAGCAGGAAATCATTAATTACCTTGCGGAGTCGGCTTCTGGTGACGATATGATCTATATGGCCCAGTATACTGACGAAGCAAATCTCCCTACTAAGGGATTTGGAAGTAATATATCTAAACAAGAAATAGAAGATTATCTAAATTATACCTTATAATGATGTTCAATAAAAAATACATATGGATAACATTGTTCTTTAGTATATTTTCTATTGCCTTGGGCTTTGCGCAAGACAAAAATCGATTTCAAGCTATAGAAAATGAAAAAATAGCTTACATTACTAAAGAACTGGATTTAACTCCGAGAGAGGCTCAGCAATTCTTCCCGCTCTATAATGAGTACAGCCAAACGCTTTGGGATATCAGGAAAGAAAAATTGAATGGTGCTCCAAAAAATAGTTTTAGAGGTGGCTCCAGAGACGTCTTACAGTATGATGCTAAAGAAGTGGAGATCAAAAAAGAATATCGGGCCAAATTTGCCAAAGTTATTGGCAATGCGCGAGCATCGCAATTTTTTGAAGTAGAACAGGAATTCAGGGAACATCTATACAAATCCCTGCAGAATAGAAGAAAATAATCTCGAAAATAAAAAAGAAGTCTTGAAGACTTCTTTTTTATTTTCGGACATTTGTAAGATCATGTTAAGCAACAGAGAATTATTTTTAATGAATACCGCTCAAACATCTAGCTCACCTAGATTGGTTGAAGTAGTTAAGGCTGAAGGTGTCTACCTTTATGGCCCAAATGGAGAAGAATACATGGATTTGGTCTCTGGCTTCAATGTCAGCAATATAGGCCATCGTCACCCGAAGGTTTTGGAAGCTATAAAATCACAATTGGACCAGTACCTACATGTCACCGTTTATGGTGAATTTGTGCAGGCCCCACAGGTGCAATTTGCTACAGAATTATTAGCAGAACTTCCTCCTAATTTTCAATCGGTTTACCTCACCAACAGTGGAACGGAAGCCGTAGAGGGATCAATGAAAATAGCAAAGAAATATACCGGTCGCAGGCAGATTATCGCTGCAAAAAAGGCGTACCACGGCAGTACACAAGGCGCGCTCAGTCTTATCGGAAACGATGCGTACCGTAAAGCGTATGCCCCCCTCCTTCCCGAAATAGATTTTATCGAGTTTAATGATCTGGACGATCTAACAAAGATTACGGAACAAACTGCTGCTGTCATCCTCGAAGCTATTCAGGGGGAAGCGGGTGTCCGAGTCCCGGATATCGCTTACATGCAAGCCGTCAGAAAACGCTGTAATGAAACAGGTACCCTACTGATCTTTGATGAAATCCAAACTGGTTTTGGCCGCACAGGCCGTCTCTTTGCTTTTGAGCATTTTGCTATCGTCCCAGATATCCTGATGCTTGCCAAAGGAATCGGTGGTGGCATGCCCCTAGGCGCATTTGTTGCAGCCAAAGAAGTGATGGATGTTATTAAGGATAATCCCATGCTTGGGCATATCACGACTTTTGGGGGCCACCCCGTAAGTTGTGCCGCAGCACGGGCTTCACTGGCTGTTATCAAGGAAGAAAAATTGGTAGAACAGGTCGAGCGAAAATCGCTTTTATTTAAAGAAAAACTCCGACACCCTGCAATTAAAGAAATTCGAGGATTAGGTCTTATGATGTGTCTGCAATTGGATTCCTTTGATCAGGTTTACAACGTGAGTAAGTATTGTGCTGAAAACGGGGTTATGATCGATTGGTATCTGCATTGTGAAACAGCACTGCGTGTCGCTCCTCCATTGACTATTACAGATTTGGAAATTGAAAAAGCGTGTAACATCATTATAAAAGGTTTGGAAAAGTATGCTTAAAGTATGTAACTTTAAACATAACAAAAACCTAATAATGAACACAAACCGCAGATCATTTATCAAAAAAAGCATTATTGGTTCCGGTCTATTGACTGGTGCCAATATACTGGGAAACGATGTATTCGCTCACGAATCCACCGCCAGTTCCTCAAAAATCAGTTTAAATAACGACGACATCATTTTATTTCAGGGCGATTCCATTACGGATGTGGGCCGAGATAGAAACAATAGAAATGCCAATGATACCGCAGCACTTGGACATGGTTATGCTCTATTGGCTGCCAGCCAGCTCTTAAATAAATATTCGGCAAAAAAACTAAAGGTATATAATACAGGTATTAGTGGAAATCGTGTGCCCGATCTTCAAAAGCGCTGGCAGGAGGATACACTGGCAATTAAACCCACTGTATTGAGTATTTTGATCGGTGTGAACGATTTCTGGCGAACAATCGACCGCGGAGCACAGACAACGGTTGAGGAGTATAAATCCCAATACCAACAGTTACTACAGGAGACATTACAAAAGCTTCCAAACGTCAAATTGATCATTGGAGAACCTTTTGCAGTAAAGGGCGTAGGTCACATTACTGAAGCGTGGTATCCAAAATTTTTGGCCTACCAAGAATCCGCTCGTGAGGTCGCCAAAGAATTTGGCGCAATTCTAATTCCCTATCAAAAAATATTCGACAATGCCCAAAAGAATGCTCCTGGTGCCTACTGGGCAGCAGATGGTGTACACCCTACCCTTGCCGGCGCACAGATGATGGCCTCAGCCTGGATGGACTGCATCAAATAATAACAAAAAAGAGCGGATATTTTATTGAAATCCGCTCTTTCTTGTTTAACATGCGCCTATATGCCAAATCTAGATTTCTTTGTAAGGTGTTTTTTGTAGATTGGGAAGAAAATAAGCCACAATACCCATCAATGGCAGGTAGGAACATAGGTGATAAATAAACTCGATGGACGTATGATCTGCCTGCCAGCCAAGTACAGCGGATCCAATCCCTCCCATTCCAAATGCAAAGCCGTAAAATAAACCTGAAACCATGCCCAACTTCTTAGGCAATAGTTCTTGTGCATAAACAATAATTGCTGGAAAAGCTGATGATAAAATCAATCCAATAATCACGATTAGTATTCCCGTCATCGTAAGTCCGACATAGGGTAATGCTAATGCAAATGGTGCAACGCCCAAGACGGAGAACCAAATGACATATTTGCGACCAAATCGGTCCCCGAATACTCCGCCCAGTAATGTTCCCACCGCAACAGCTATCAGAAAATAAAATAGATAGACTTGTGCTTCCACTTCATTAATCCCAAATTTCTTGATGGTATAAAACTGGAAATAGTTTGTAATACTTGCTATATAGAAGTATTTTGAAACAATCAGTAAGAGGAGTATAACAACGGTCACGACGATTCGGCTATTGGGTAGATCAGGCACGCGTATTGTTTTCTTCGTTGATTTGGCAAAGCTTTGAAGTCTCTTTTTATACCAACTACCAATATAATAAGATATAAATTGGCCAAGAATCGTAAATAAGCACATCCAGGCGATCGCCTGCTGCCCTCTCGGTAATACCAAAAAAGCGACAATGATTGGGGCCATTGCGGTCCCTGCATTTCCTCCAATCTGAAAAATAGATTGTGCCATACTTCTTCTCCCTCCCGATGCCATATAAGCTACACGAGAAGATTCAGGGTGAAAGATTGAAGAACCAATCCCGACCAGAAAAACAGAAAATAAGATCCATTCATAACTATGTGCTTTCGAAAACAAAAGCATACCGAGAAGGGAAAAAGACATCCCAATGATCTGAGAGTATGGTACAGGATGTTTGTCCGTAAATGAGCCTACAACGGGCTGGAATATTGAAGCTGCTATCTGATAAACCATTGTAATCATCCCAACCTGAGAAAAGCTTAGATGATGCTCTTCTTTGAGCAAGGGATAGGTTGCCGGTATCACTCCCTGAATCATATCGTTCAAAAGATGCACCATGCTCACGGCAAACAAAATAGAAAAAATAGGTCTACTCGTCTTCTCTTGTATCATGACGTTGTTCAAAAATTAAAAAGGTTGATTTGTTAAAATCAACCTAAACTATCTTCATATAATAATTACAATACGCGCACCAACAATCCTTTCAGATACTCGCCTTCTGGGAACGATGCCCGGACAGGATGATCTTCAGGCTGATGAAATTGTCTGATAAACTGAATTTCCTTACCGGCATCCAGTGCAGCCCAAGCGAGCACTTGTTTGAACGTATCCATGTCCATCGCACCTGAGCAAGAAAATGTCGCTAATAAACCACCACTATTTAACAACATCAATCCGCGGCGATTGAGGTCTTTATACGCCCTTGACGCTCTTTCCAATGCAGATCGAGAGGGTGCATATTTCGGCGGATCCAAGACAATAAGATCAAATTTTTCCCCTTCATCAATGAATTTACGCAATTGCTTGTTTACATCAGACAATATTGCGCTATGTCGACTAGGTTCAAAACCATTTTCAATGATATTCTTTTCCAGGGTTTCAATAGCAAGTGCAGAACTATCTACAGATATGACTTCTGCCGCCCCACTTTTCAAGCTATTTAACGTAAAACCACCGGAATAGCAAAAACAATCTAGGACGCGTTTATTTGAAACGTAATTGGCCGTCAGCTGGCGATTTTCACGTTGGTCGCAATAAAATCCCGATTTTTGTCCATCAATAATGTTCACCTTATAATGAATGCCATTTTCGATAACGTCGACAAATTCAGATGGAAGTTCTCCAAACAAAAGCCCATTGGTATCAGGTAAACCTTCATGTTCGCGAGATTTCAGATCACTACGCTCATAAATTCCTTTGGGTTGCAGCAAAGCATTCAATTCATCGATAATAACTGATTTGACTTTTTCCACCCCAACTGAATGAACCTGAATGGATATAAAATCCGCGTATTTGTCTGCAATAAGTCCAGGAAGAAAATCTGCTTCAGCAAAGATTAAACGAACCGTATTGGTGACACCTTCTTGCAACAGATGCTGTCTTGCTGCTACAGCCTTCTGAACGCGTGCACGCCACCAATCTGCATCAATCTGTGCTTGAGGGTTCCATTCCAATAAACGAATGGCTACACGCGAGCTATTGTGAAATAGACCATAGGCAATAAATTCACGTTCAGCATTGTAAACGCCAACAACTTCGCCATCTTCAATCTTATCGGACAATGATTTAATTGCTCCAGAAAATACCCAAGGATGCAATTGCCAGGCAGCTTTATCCTTACCCTTATTCAAATAAACTGATTTCATTGTTGCAAAATTAACGTATTAATTGTAAAACCCTGCTTCTTTATTTGTCAAAAAATAAATGAAACAATTATTCTTGTATATTTACAAAATGAATTTAAAACACTTATTATTAACCACAACATTTATTTGTTCGCTTTTTTCGTGTAAAAAATCAGATTCTGAACTCACAATTAAAAATGAGGAAGATCTTGAGCTTGTCGAGTTGTCTAGATTTGAAAAAACAGAAATGAAAGTCAGCCAAGCAATTAAAGCTGAGCCATATTTTATGGTCGGCTATGGATATGATGCAAAAGAAAACCTACTTTTTGTCAATAAGGGGCTACGTGCAAAAATCATTGATACCGAAAAATTAAAGGAATCTTCCTATATTTCTAGAACAACGGGCTTTTCAAGTGGTGGTGCATTTAGCGAAGATATTAATAAGGAGGGACTATTGAGAAGTCTGAGAATACAATTTGATCATTACGGGGAGCAACTCGTTACAACGGAAACAGATGCATTGGCACGCATTCCCTCGGACCAGAAAATGCAACTAACCAACTATTATTCTGAAGGATTTCAATACAGCATGCTTTTCTTTGCAGTAAAAGATCCGAAATTTCAAAATCAAGACTTCATTAATTTTGTTCAGAACAACAGTTCAGAACTTATTGTAAAAAAGTATGGCACACATCTCATTTTGAGCTGCACCAAAGGGGCGTCCGTAAATCTTATAAAATACCTGGATAAAAAAACTGTGCTTGATGACAAAGTCATAAAAGATTGGAAAATTGTAGCGTTTGTTTCAGGTGCCAATCTCCGATTATTTGATATGCACCCGATAAAAAATACCATTGATGTCAGTGCATGGTTAAGTTCATTGACGGAAGAAAATGGAGATTTCATAAGATTTGGGCGAGAGCAACCTATCCCCATCTATGACTTAATCTTAGATAAGGATAAAAAACTTGAATTAAAGAACTATATCGATGCCTATCTTGGTATAAAAAAGGGCTCCTAAAGGAGCCCTCGGTGTTTAGTTATGGTTGATTAAATATTTTTTGAAGGCTTCAAAATCAACTTTTAAAGGTTCCGCTAATTTTTCTTTTCCTTGCAATCTTTCTGCACCGGCAGGCAACACTATTTTTCCAAATACATCTGCTGCTATTGCGTCAGGGAATTTGCAGGGATGTGCTGTCGATAAGAAAACCGAAGCGTAATGACCTGGATGCTCCTTTGCATAAGCACGAGCGCCAAGCCAGGCGATTGCTGTATGCGGACAGGCGATATAGTTCGATTCTTCATATAATTTTTGCATTCCTTCTTTTGTTTCTTCATCTGTAAATGTATAAGAAGAGAGCATATTTTTTAATTCCTCCACATTTCCGCCAAAAAGATCCTGTATACGCACCCAGTTGCTGGGATTCCCAACATCCATGGCATTGCTTAAGGTTTGAACAGAAGGCAATGGTTCATATTTGCCGGAAGAAAGGAATCGAGGAACGGTATCATTGACGTTTGTTGCAGCTACAAAATGCTTCACTGGAAGTCCCATTTTATAGGCCAATAAACCAGCCCCGATATTACCAAAATTACCACTCGGCACCGTAAACACGGTCTCATTGATTCCTTGTGACTTCAATTGTGCATACGCATAAAAATAATAAAATGTCTGTGGGATCAGCCGTGCTATATTGATTGAATTAGCGGAGGTCAAACGCAATACAGCATTGAGTTCTGCATCACTAAAAGCTTGCTTTACTAATGCCTGACAATCATCAAAAGTTCCTTCAACTTCAATAGCACGAATATTTTGTCCATTGGTGGTCAATTGTAGTTCCTGAACTTCCGAGACTTTACCTTTAGGATATAAGATCGTCACACGTGTTCCTTCTACGCCCAAAAAGCCCAATGCAACAGCTCCTCCTGTATCGCCTGACGTCGCAACAAGCACGTCCAGTAATTTATCGTCAGTCTTTGAAAAATAGCCCATAACTCTGCTCATAAACCGAGCTCCGAAATCTTTAAAAGCATAAGACGGCCCATGAAATAGTTCGAGCACAGCCGTGCTGTCGGTCAAGAATCTTACAGGAGCATCAAAATTGATGGCATCGTTCACAATCTGTTTTAAATCGCCTTTGGGAATATCTTTTCCCAATAGTGTAGAAGCTACTTCGAAAGCAATCTCCTGCAAGGAATACTGTTGAATATTCTTAATGAATAGCGGGTCCAATTGTGGAATCTCTTCAGGCATATACAATCCTTTGTCTGCAGGGAGAGAATTGAAGACCGCATCTTTAAAGGAGACTTCTAATGTTTTATTATTTGTACTATAAAATTTCATATGTAAATAATTTTGTCAAGGCCATATAAAATATCCTGTTATTTTGATTCGTATTCACTTTAGAATGCGGATATTTCATTTTATTATCTTTTCTGAGCCAATTATCAATTGACCTGAGATTTATAAACCTCGTTTCTGTCCGTAAATAATTTTTAATCTAAAACCCTGGGTCCTTCGACATTGACACGGGAAACATAGCCAAAACTGTCAATTTCATTTTCTTTGAGATGAGTTTGAATTTTGTCGGCGATATCCTTTGCTATTTTTTCGTCCCGTGTTATTGCAACGACAGAGGGGCCTGAGCCAGAAATACCAAAACTCAAGGCACCATTTTTCAAAGCAATCTCCTTCATTTCATAAAACTGGGGAATTAAAATTGCACGTGTTGGTTCAATGAGGATATCTTTCATGCTTCGTGCAATGAGATCGTAATCTTCTTTGAACAATGCAGCGACCAATCCCGCGATATTTCCCCATTGTGTCACGGCGTCTTTCAACAGCACTTTATCCTTTATGAGTTGTCTTGCGTCACGTGTGGGAACATCGACCTGTGGAAAAACCACTGCTGCTACGAGTTCTTTTGGGGAAGGGATAGAAATAACATCCAAAGGTTCATTTCCCCGGATTAATGTGATGCCTCCATAAAGCGCTGGAGCAACATTATCGGCGTGGCCTGTACCGCAAGCCAAACGCTCACCTTCAACACAAAATGGTAATAATTCTTCTTTTGTCAAAGGGTTTCCGAGCATGGTATTGATGGCAAAAAGCCCAGCTACGGTGCTTGCTGCGCTGGAACCTAGTCCAGATCCAATTGGCATATGTTTATGCAATTCGATTTCGACACCTACCTTTGATGAGATATTCAGGGCTTGTAATAGATATTGCACACAGGCAGATACGGTGTTCTTACCGGGATCGAGCGGCAGTCTTCCATCGTCTCCAGTTATTTCCCGAATCGTTACTCCAGGTTGTTGCGTACGTCGCATCACCACCTCATCACCGGGTTGCTCAACAGCAAAACCCAATATATCAAAACCGCAGATCATATTTGCGACAGTTGCAGGTGCAAAAACACGAACTTCCGACAGCATGCTGTCTAAATTTATCACCTTATCTTTCAGATACTCCACATTTAAATTATTGGCCATCACGTAATTTTTATTTTCCTTGAATAGTTTTTATGCTCCGACATTTACCAAATCTGCAAATACACCGGCAGCTGTCACCTCAGCTCCCGCACCAGGACCTTTTACGACAAGGGGACGTTCTTTATAACGCTCTGTTGTAAACGATATAATGTTATCGCTGCCTGATAAAGCATAAAAAGGATGGTTTTCATCAACAAACTGAATCGCAATGGATACCTTTCCATTTTCCAATTTCCCGATGTAGCGGATTACTTTATTTTCATTGGCTGCTTTCTTCTTCATTGCTTCGAAATATTCATTTTCCTGTTGCAATTCTGTATAAAAAGAATCTACTGTATCTGCTTTCAAACATGCTGGAGGTAATATTGCACCGAGGTCTACATCTTCGGCCTCAACAGCATACCCCGCATCTCTCGCCAGGATGAGCATTTTACGCATAAAATCTACACCACCTAAATCATCCCTTGGATCTGGCTCGGTGTATCCCAGCTCCTGAGCCTGTTTGACGATATCATAAAAAGAAGCATCTGCTTTAAAATTGTTGAAAATATACGAGATTGTCCCTGAAAGAATAGCCTCTATCTTCAGAATACGGTCACCGCTCAGCATCAAGTCTTTGAGCACCCTGACGATAGGCAATCCTGCACCTACATTTGTTTCATAAAAGAAATCTACACCGTGTCGATGAGCAGTATCGCGTAATGTTTTATATTGCTCGAATTTACCTGAATTCGCAATTTTATTGCAGGTGACGATTGAAATATTGGATTTAAAGATATCTTCGTAGTAGGTTGCAGGTAATTTGCTTGCAGTATTATCGATAAATACACAGTTCGGCAAATTCAGCGCTTTCATTCGATCTATAAACAATGCCAGGTCTGATTCAGTTCCATTTTTAGCAAGTTCATCCGACCAATTATTTAAATCAACACCTTCGGTATTGAAAAGCATTTTACGGCTATTGGAAATTCCAACAACTTTAATTTCGATATCATTTTTATCCAATAGGAAGTCATGTTGATTTTCCAATTGTTTAAATAAAGTTGCACCAATGTTACCGGTACCGATATTAAATACATGCAGCGTTTTCTTTAGCTCTGCAAAAAACGCATCATGTACGGCATTAAGTGCCTTCGCTAAATCTTCTTTACCAATAATTACAGATATATTGTATTCGGATGATCCCTGTGCAATAGCACGGACGTTGATACCGTTGCGTCCTAATGCTGCAAATAACCGACCGGCCATGCCGGGAGTTTTTTTCATATTTTCACCAACGATAGCTAAGACCGACAGGTTTTCTTCGATCGCAGGAACGACCAGTTTATTTGCCTGGATTTCAAGCTCAAACTCCACTTCGATCAATTGTATAGCGCGTTTGGCATCCGATGGATTGACAGCAAATGTGATGCTGTGTTCGGAAGATGATTGCGTGATTAGCACAACATTGATCTGCTCTCGAGCCAATAGCGTAAAAAGCCGCCCGCTAAAACCCGATTTACCGATCATCCCTGATCCACTCAGGTTGATGACAGAAATATCCGAGATCGAAGAAATCCCCTTGATTGGCAGCGCAGTTTTTCCACTATCAAACTGAATCACTGTCCCTGAAAAATCAGGCTCAAAAGTATTTCGAATAACTATCGGTATTTTCTTTAAGAAAGCCGGAATCATCGTTGGAGGATAAATCACCTTAGCACCGAAGTAAGATAACTCCATTGCCTCTGTGTATGATAATACAGGCAAGGAAAACGCTTTCTTCACAATACGTGGATCGGCAGTTAACATCCCATTCACATCTGTCCAAATTTCAATGGCTGTTGCGTCCAGTATCGACCCGAAGATCGCTGCGGTATAATCTGATCCACCTCTTCCCAAGGTGGTAATACGTCCATTTTCATTACTTCCGATAAAACCGGTGACAAACAGTAGTTTATCACCATGCGTGATATACAATGATTTCACCAATTGCTCCGTTAGCATTTCATTTAAATATGCATTACCAAAATTTGAATCAGTTTTCACATAATGGGATGCATCTATAAATAGAGACTCGGGAATATATTGTTCCATCACCTTAGATACCATATAATTTGAGCAACGCTCACCGTAGCTAAGGATCAAATCTTTACTTTGATTACTCAGCTCCTTTAGTGCAGAAATTCCTTGCAGGAGATCTTCTATCTCATTAAAAAACAACTTTAGCTTTGTAAATACAGGATTTTGATATTTCACAGCCAAGAGCTCTTTGACAACCGTAAAATGCTTATCTTCCAAGGACTTTAGACCATCCGAAAAGGACTTTCCTTCGGCAGCGTCCTCCGCCAGTTGGGTAAGTAAGTTTGTTACACCTGACATAGCTGACAACACAACCAATGGTTTTTCCTTTGCATCGTAAGATTTTTTTACAATGCTTAAGACCGCCTTTAGACTTTCTACCGTCCCGACCGATGTGCCTCCAAATTTTAAAACTTTCATACTGTTTTATACTGTTTGTTTAGATTGATGATTTTTATGCTAAAAAAAGAAGCGCTTTCCTTTGTCGAGGAAAGCGCTTCTAAATATTGTGTCTACAATTATATACAACGAAACTACTTCCTCCTGAGTTTTATCCCGGTGGTAATAATAATCGATGTAATAATTGTATTTGTGTTCATTGCTTTTGCTTATGTTTTGTAAATATAGAACAAATATTATCACTTTACCAAAGAAAATTAATATTTTTTTTAAGATTCACAATGAGACATATAATCAAGTGGCATTCTGACATTAGGGGAGCGTTTTTTACTCGAACAGGTAGTCGAGGCACTGTAGTTGATCGTTGACAGAATTATTAAAGTACAATATGCCCAAATGGGCGTTATGAAGATGTTAAAATTGTTAAAATTTCGTTAAATACCTTAAAATAAATTTGACCCTAAACTGATATTGTATTATATTCGCAACAGTGCTGTCCAAAATAGATGACAGTGTTAAATTTTTAAAAGTTAAATGTTGTACAAAAAAGCGATTTAATGAAAACAAAGAAATTTATAGCGTCAATGCTATTTATCGGCTTATGTCTAGTGTCGCAGGCACAAACCAACAGAAACTCCAAACCAGAATCAGATCCTGATAATCTAGCGAAAGAATACTTTTCACAAATCATGGGAGTTGCAGTCTCAGCAACAACAAATACCAAACTTTATCAATTTGTTTACGAATGGTTGGGAACTCCATACCGCTTAGGAGGAGATTCAAAAAGAGGCATTGATTGTTCTAAATTTTCTTATGAATTATACGACAAAGTATTTAACACTTCGTTAGGATATAATAGCAGAAATCAATATTCTCAAGTCAAAACTGTCGAAAAAAATGAGCTAAAAGCAGGTGATTTGGTATTCTTCAAAATTAGAAGTAAAAGTATTACCCATGTAGGTGTTTATATCGGCGATAATAAGTTTGCACATGCCTCGTCCAGTAAAGGAGTTATGATTAGCAATTTAGATGAGCCATACTGGCGACGTTATTATTACAATGGTGGTCGTTTACCAGAAGATAATAGATCGCTTACAGCAGAAATATTAAAAGCGGAAAAAGATAATAAATTGAATTAATAAGATTGATTCAGTCTCGAAAAGTCCAAAGCGTTTAACTCGTTTTGGACTTTTTTTATACAATATAATATCCTATTTTTACCCCATAATCATTGGAATACTATTATGTCTTCAAAGAAAACGCTCATCTTAAATAAAGAACAAATAAAACAAAAATCTATTCGGATTGCCTATCAAATTTTGGAAGACAATTTTGAAGATGAAACACTTGTATTGGTAGGAATTGCTGACCGGGGTTATGTATTTGCACAACGCCTTCAGGCGATTTTACAGGAGATTTCAACGAAGGAAATCCTGCTGATTAAAGTTACTATGAAGAAAACGAGTAGATCGTTGAGTGCAAGCACAGACATACCTGTTGATATTGCAAAAGATAAGACCATCATCTTAGTCGATGATGTACTGAATAGTGGTAGAGCCTTAGCCTATGGACTAGGTGTATTCTTAAACGTTCCATTGAAGAAAATGAGAACGGCTGTATTAATTGATAGAAGCCACCATAAGTTCCCTATATTTAGTGACTACTATGGTACGAAGCTTTCAACGATATTAAGAGAACATGTTACCGTTACTCTTGAAGAATTTGACAAAGAAGAAGATGCAGCATGGTTAATTTAAACCATGCTGTTATTTTTTTGAGACTTTCAATTTCATCCCCGGTTTTATCCGGCTTCCATTTAAATCATTTTCACTTTTAAGTCGACCGACTGATGTGCCATTTTTATCTGCGATCTCAGATAATGTATCACCTTTCTTAACGACATAGTAAGCTGTACGCGTGGCGCTAGCGGCACGTTGTTGGTTTTTCTTTGAAGACCTTTCTGTGTTACGAGCTAATTTCGCATTGACGAAATCATCCTCCTTTTTTATCAGTAAGTTTTGTCCAGGGACAATCTGATTTCCACGCAGGTTATTCCAAGATTTTATATCCTGTACGGTTACTTCAAACTTGTCAGCAATGGAAGCGAATGTCTCACCAACTTTCACTTTATATTTCCCATTCTGTAAAGGCTCGCTTGGATTTTCTGTCTGACTAGGATTTGCCGAAGATATTGGCGTATTGAGCGCTGCATACAATTCCTCTGCGGCAATCTTTTTATCCAATACAGGTAAAACTAATCGCAATGGGGACTCTTCAGTGCCATTTAACACGTTTCTTTTAAAACTAGGATTCAATGCACGTAATGTCTCTTTTGACACCTGTAAAGCATCCGCTATTTGGTTCAATGAAATACGCTTATTGATATCCAATGCTTGAGTTCTCAGTGAAAGTTCGGTATCCGCAGCATTGATATCATTTTCGTCTGCGTATTTCATCGCATAGGTCATTGCGATGAACTTAGGGATATAGTTTTGGGTCTGTTGCGTTAGATATGGAGCGATATCCCAAAAAGTAGCATTCTCCTTTCCCGAACGTTGGATCGCACGGCTAACCGCTCCTTTACCGCCATTATAGGATGCTATCGCTAACAACCAATCGCCATATTCATCATAAGCTTCTTTTAGGATTTTTGCAATAGCATAGCTCGAAGCGATCGGATCCATACGTTGGTCGGTATAACTGTCCACCGTAAGATGATAAGTTTTGGCTTCATAATACATCAATTGCCATAATCCTGTTGCTCCGGCACTAGAGATATCACGTGGATTTAATGATGATTCGACTACACTTAGATATTTGAGTTCCCGCGGCACTCCTACTTCATCCATGATTTTATCAAACAATGGGAAATAGTATTGTCCTAGTCCCATCATCCTACACATATAGGGATTATAATTATCCGACGTGTATTTGGCAATCAGATCTTTCACTCGTGGTGAGTAGTCCAATGGAACCTCACGTTCTATTGCCTTTAATTTCCGTACAAGCTGTATATCTTCATCTGTAATTTCAGCATCATGCTGTCGGTTACTTCCGGAAGATTTTATACTGTCCAGGTACTGGTAAATCTCTTGTTTTTCTTTTTCGATGCTTTTTTGAAAGAAGGTATGGGCAGCTTCTTTCATACCTTCTACAGCGCTTTCTTGGGCCATGAGTGGTAGTACATAGCATACCCCTCCTAGTATTGAAATTAACGTCTGTTTTCCGATCATAAATTTACTGTTAAATCCGAGTTTGATTCATCTGCTGAAAAATCAACAATAATCTAAACGATTAGAAATGGATTTTAGTATAAAATGGTTTTCGTCCTATTTCGCTATAGGTCGCGTATAAAACAAAATACGATTTTGTTCTTCACAAAATCGTATCCATGCTATATGGGATCAAAACCTCCCTTATTTGTTATCTTCTACTTCAGATTTTTTTTCAGGTGAAGACTCATCTTTTTGGCCTTCTTTAAATTCCTTTACTCCTTTACCCAATCCGCGCATCAATTCAGGAATCTTCTTGCCACCAAATAATAGTAACAATATTACTACAATGACAATTAACTCTTGCCCCCCGATTCCCATGATTAATAATGATGTTGACATAACTATAATTTCTTGTTTTTCAATTCTTTTAAACTAAAACTTCTCTCTCTATTTACAAATGTAATGATAATTATTAAATATAGTAATTATTTCTTATCTCGCCAACCATGACATCGGATTCAGTGGTGTTGACCCTTGATAAACAGAGAAGTCAACCATTGGCACACCTGTATCGGAGTCCACATCCGCCGTTCCTATAGTTTGACCCGTGCTTACTTTTTGCCCTTTAGAAACACTTACACTTCCCATATTATTGTAGACAGTATAGTACTCACCATGTTTAATCATTATGATACGTTGACCATACATTGTTAAAACACTACTTACCTCTCCTGCGAAAACAGCTTTCACAGCCGCACCACTAGAAGTTTGTATTTTCACGGATATATGTTCCACATTGACATTTCTTCCGACACTTTCCCCTCCAAAATCTTGCATGATCTTCGCATTGGAAACAGGCCAAGGTAAACTACCGCGGTTAGATCTGAAGTCATTTGAAAGTTTAACTGCTTCTGGTGTACTACGGAGCACCTCAGATTCTGACATCTTCGAAGTACTCGTTTTTGTATTGTTCTTACCCTTTGTAGTTGATGTGGACTCATTCGCTTTGCGATTCCGTTCAGCAGCAGCTTCCGCAGCACGACGCGCCGCCTCAGCTCGTCGACGTTCAGCCTCAATTTCTCTTCTAATGATCTCCTTGATGGCCGCATTAATACGACGCTCCTCTTTTTGCTTTTGGGTAATATCTTTCTTCACGCCGCGCTCTGTAACAATCAATTCACTCAATTGTCCAGAATAAACAGATCGCTGTTGAGATATGGTTTTTTTCTCATTTTCCTGCTCTTTCATCAAGGCAACCTGTTTGTTTCGGTCCGCCTGCAATTGAGCAATTTTTTGTTCAATCTGTTTCTTTGTATTTTCGATATCGGCAGCTTTCAGCTTTCTAGAATCGTTAAACTGTTGTAAGTACTTAACCCGTCGGAACCCCTGATTAAAATCCTTGGATGCAAAAATAAACATCAATTTATTATAGGCATTCCGGTTTCTGAACGCAAACATCACCATCTTCTCATAGTCACGTTTCATCTTCTCCAATTCGGCCTTTAACTTATTTACGGCAGCGGTATTGGCATTGATATGTTTGTTAATTACAGCTACTTCCGAAGTAATGGTATTTATCTTCTGCTCGCGCAAATTAATCTGCTTACTCAATGCTGTCACTTGTTGTTGAGTAAGTGATTTTTCCTTTGCAATCTCTTTGACCGTATTCTGTAATTCAGCAATTTCACGATTGAGTTTCTCACGCTGTTTTTCAAGTTCAGCCCTAGTCTGCGCCGATGAAATCCCAATCATGAATAGGAAAGCAGCTATACCAAGTATTGTCTTTTTAAAGTTCATTTACAGTACTATTTTTTTGTGTTTGCCATCTTTCTATCCTATTAATTCACCCCATACTTTAGCAAACTAATTGCGAAAGTAATAAATCTAAAGGAAATAGACAGCTTCTCATCGGATTACTTTGTAACGTGACGATACTGAAAAAGGCATTTCGACTGGTTCATTAAAAGTCACTTTGTTAAAATTTATCTCTGTTTTTATCTCTTGACGACCATCAGAAATGATCATTTTTAAAAGCATCGGAAATTCTTGTCCAGAGGCCATGGCATATTCACCGTAATTGGCCTCCAGCAATTGTTTTTTTGAAAGTTGCGCTAATCTAAACTGATAAGGCCTATTGTTATTATTTAACTTATATAAAAAATCTAGTTCATTCAGTTTGCCATCCAACTGGACAGACATCGAGTCCTGTTTAAAATTAACCTGATCAATATCGGACAATAGATTCACCGAAAGATTGGCTAGCAACAAATCCTGTAGATTTCCGAAAGTTAAATCCGGACTGGCAAAACGATATAGGTAGTCAAATGGCTTAACCATATATTCGCTCTGAAACTTATTTAAGATTTGTACACTGTCTGGAGTGATCAATACCCGGGCAACCTCTATACCCAGTGTAGCAGAAATGGAAATCCAGATCCTTTTATCTTTCTCTATTCGAATAGTAGAAGTGACATCATAATTGTCCTTCCCAAGATCGAGACGCATCTTCGCTTTTCCAGAAAAAGTAGAATAATTCAAATTGGTCAAAAAAAGATCACGTAAGCTATTCTTTTTCGCCTCCCTTGTATTATCTTTTATGGTCAACTCGTTTTCAGCTTTAAGGTCAGCACCTTTTAGTAGTTTCTTCTTAGAACTACAAGAAGAAAGCAGCAACACAACAGCACTAACCCAAACAATTTTATTCCACATAGCTTTTAGTCTCAATCTTCTTTTTCAATTTCAGCTTACCCTCCTCCGTATCAGCTCCCTTTTCTAAAGCGAGGTTCCACTGCTTAACGGCATCCGTTGTTTTCCCTAACTTAATCAAAATGTCGCCATAGTGTTCCAGTAATACCGCCGTTTGCGGATTTGTATTTTTTAACGCTTTTTGAATCCATACTAGTGCGTCATCATATTTTCCATTTGCAAAAAGTACCCAAGCATAGGTATCTTCAAAAGTTCCATTATTGGGCTGCAATTTCGTCGCCATTGCGGCATACTTTGTAGCTTCATCAAGTCGTTCTTTTCTTAACGACAAATAGTATGCTAAATTGTTCATCGCCGTCACATTTGTACTATCCAATCGAATAGCTTCGATGTAAGCCGCGTCAGAGGCTTTATACATCTGAAGTGAATTATAAATATCACCTAATCCCCCATAAATATTTGCTTGTAGAAAAGGCGATTCATCCTGTGCATTATTAAGTGCAGCCTCCATAAACTTTCGGCTATTTTCCATGTCTTTTTTCATCAAATAGGCCATACTCGTAAAATAGAGTATGGTCGCATTATTGGCCACATAGTGTAACGCTTCCCCACCATGTGCAATGGCTTGATCAAATTCACCTTTGTCCATATCCAAACTCATCAGCATCCGCCAAGCATCGATCTGGTAGGGGTTCATACTCACGGCTACCGCTAGTGAACTTTGAGCAGCGGACTTATCGTCTCTCAACCATAACACTTGTCCCTTTGCCATATGGCTTTCGGCAATACGTGGATGAACTTCAACCAAGATATTCACCAATTCCAAAAGTTGGTCTTTTGTATAGGGACCTTTCGGATTCAACAAGGTCATTATAATCCGATTCTTATCTGCAAAATCAACTTTCTTAGATTGAAATCCTTGCTTAAGTGCATCAAAAGATAATTTCAGCTTTTTATCAAATCGATAGAGATCAGCCAAATCGAAATAAAGAAAATCCTCTTTTGTCGTCTGAATTCCTTTATTAATGTAGTCCAATGCAAGCTTCGAGTTTTTGGAAAGATTATAGGCTTGCGCTAATTGTCCATACACTTGAGCCAGCGAAGTCCCTTTGTCTGCCCAGGGCTTCAAAAGATCAATGACAGCTTTATAATTACCGGCATCATTTAACAACACACTGCCAACCATGTCCAATGTATCAGAAGCGACAGCGATCTCTTTGGTTTTATAGAAATACTCCAAAGCCACATCCTTGTACCCACCATTGAAAAGGAGCATGATACGCTCCCGTTTTAGTGAGGCAGTATTATTGTCATCTCGATCTATCAACTTATCGAGATAGATTAAAGCACTATCCGCGTCGTTTTTACTTTTAAATGCATCTACAGCAAAACTTAGATATTCCGGCTTCGACTGAATATTCAGCGCTTCTTTTATAGCTTCGATCGCTCCATCTTGATTTCTCATCTGCGCAAGAAGAATTGCCTTTGTAAAATAGATGTCATCGGCTTGTGGGTAATCTGCGATTATAGCATCCAAAGAATCCATCCCGGGGCCAATTTTTCCTTGCTTCAATATTTCCTGTACGTTTTTGAGTCGTGCATCGTAAGGTTTAGGCTTATTATCCGAAGATTGCGCCTTTAATGAGCCCAGTGCTACTAGGAGTAAACCAATAAAACTTAAAAAAAATCGTTTATCTAAAAAATTCAATCTCATCTACTTCCGCTATAATAATTTAAAAATTCTTCCTGCAATATACTAACTAATGTAACAATATTCATTCGAGGAAGTTGTAAAAATATTGAGATTAGTGGGGCTCGCTTGAAATTCAACTCGTTTTCAACAAAATAAGCAAAATAGATTTTAAAATATAGAATAATAGATGTACCTTTGCAGACCCTTGAGATAAGGGGAAGAAAAATTTTTTAATAAATTATTTAAACAAAAGCAAGTGAATACGTTAAGTTACAAAACTGTCTCTGCCAACAAGAACACCGTTAACAAAGAGTGGATCGTTGTTGACGCTGAAGGAGAGATTTTGGGGCGTTTGGCGAGCAACATCGCGAAAGTAATTCGTGGTAAGCATAAGCCTACATTCACCCCACACGTAGACTGTGGAGATAACGTGATTGTTATCAATGCAGACAAAATTAAATTGACAGGAAACAAATTAGGCGACAAAGTTTACGTACGCTACACTGGATACCCAGGTGGTCAACGTTTCGTTTCTCCTAAAGAGTTAATGGCTAAATTTCCTGAACGCATTATTGAAAAAGCTGTTCGTGGTATGCTTCCTAAAAACCGTTTAGGTCGTCAATTGTTTAAAAACCTTTACGTTTATGCTGGTACTGAGCACAAGCATGAAGCACAAAATCCAAAACCAGTTAAATTTTAAGGAGAATCGTCATGTCAACAACTAACACTTCAGGAAGAAGAAAAACTGCTGTTGCCCGCATTTACTTAACTGCTGGTAGCGGAAACATTATCATAAACGGTAAAGACTACAAAGAGTATTTCCCAACATTACCTTTGCAATACATCGCTACACAGTCATTGAACGTAGCTGGTGAATTAGCAAACTTTGATGTAAAAGTAAACGTTAACGGAGGTGGTGTTAAAGGTCAAGCAGAAGCTGTTCGCTTAGCGATCGCAAAAGCTTTGGTTGAGCTTAACCCAGAAGTTAAACCTGCATTACGCGCTAAAGGTTTAGTAACACGTGATGACCGCATGGTTGAACGTAAGAAACCAGGACGTCGTAAAGCTCGTAGAAGATTCCAATTCAGTAAACGTTAATCAAAGGAGGATCAAAAAATGGCAAGAACTACTTATCAAGATTTATTGGATGCAGGTGTGCACTTTGGTCACCTTACACGTAAATGGGATCCGAAAATGGCTAAGTACATTTTCATGGAACGCAACGGTATCCACATCATTGACTTGAACAAAACTCTTACGAAATTAGAAGAAGCTGCTTCAGCTATCAAACAAATCGTAAAATCAGGTCGCAAAGTTTTATTCGTCGCTACGAAAAAACAAGCAAAAGAGATCATCGCACAACAAGCAAAAGAGGTTAATATGCCTTTTGTAACTGAGCGTTGGTTAGGTGGTATGCTTACAAACTTCGCTACAGTTCGTAAGTCTATCAAAAAAATGTCTAACATTGACAAAATGCAAAAAGATGGTACATATGATGTATTGTCTAAAAAAGAGAAGTTGATGATTCAACGTGAGCGTATCAAATTAGAAAACCTTTTAGGAGGTATCGCTGATTTGAACCGTTTACCAGCTGCTTTATTCATCATCGATGTGAAAAAAGAACACATCGCTGTTTCTGAAGCAATGAAATTGAACATCCCTACTTTTGCAATGGTAGATACAAACTCTGATCCTTCAAACATTGATTTCCCAATCCCAGCAAATGATGACGCTAGTAAATCTATTAGTTTAATCGCCGGTATCATTGGTCAAGCAATCCAAGAAGGTTTGGACGAGCGCAAACGCGACAAAGAAGAAGAAGCTGAAAAAGATGCTGCTGCTGCTAAAGCAAAAGTTGATAATAGTGATGCTTCAGAAGCTAAACGTCCTCGCAAAGCGAAAGACGGAGAATAATATTTTTATTCCAAACCGGATGGCGTAGCGTTAGTTTCTGGAAAAGTTTACTTTTCTTGAACTAGCCTCTCTGTCCGGTTTTTTGGTTTAACAATACTCGTTTATCAAGAAATGTTAAACTTCATATTAGCTTAACATGTTTTAAGTTAATATTGTACAAATTTCAGTCGTAAATAATAATAAAAAGAAATAAACATGTCAGTACAAATTTCTGCATCAGATGTGAACAAATTGCGTCAACAAACTGGCGCTGGTATGATGGATTGTAAAAAAGCTTTAGTTGAGTCTAATGGTGACTTTGAAGCTGCTGTAGATTACTTGCGTAAAAAAGGCGCTAAAGTAGCTGCTAGCCGTCAAGATCGCGACTCTAACGAAGGTGTTATCATCGCTAAAGCTACTGCTGATGGTAAATCAGGTATCGTAGTTGAAGTTAATTGTGAAACTGACTTCGTAGCTAAAAACGCAGACTTCGTTGCTTTCGCTGAAAAAATTGCAGACGTTGCATTAAACAGTAAACCTGCTTCTTTGGAAGAATTAAAAGGTTTGGAACTTGATGGCAAAAACATCGCTGATTTATTAATCGAGCAAACTGGTGTAATTGGCGAGAAAATTGACGTTTCTAAATACGAAACTATCACTGCTGAAAAGGTTATCGCTTATATTCACGGTAACTACCGTTTAGGTGTATTAGTAGGTCTTTCTGCTGATGCTGCTGGTGCTGAAGAAGCAGGTAAAGATGTAGCAATGCAAATTGCCGCAATGAACCCTATCGCAATTGACAAAGATGGTGTTGATCAAAACACAATCGAGCGTGAAATCGCTATTGCTAAAGAGCAAATCATTGCTGAAGGTAAACCTGCTGAAATGGCTGAGAAAATCGCTCAAGGTAAATTGAATAAATTCTTCAAAGACACAACTTTGTTAAACCAAGAATTCGTAAAAGATTCTTCTAAAAACATCGCTCAATTCTTAGATTCAGTTTCCAAAGGATTAACTGTAACTGCTTTCAAACGCGTACAATTGGGCGCATAAGCATAATTCATTCTATTACCAGAATTGGAAATTTTTAAAACAGGAGCTATTCTTCGAATGGCTCCTGTTTTTGTTTATATCTCTTCTTTCATTTATTCCCGAACTATTTTTCACCGCTGGCCTTGGCTTTTATTTTATCCCAAATTTGTGTAACTTAAGGATACATAAAAACTGGACAGCATATGGGTATGTTAAAGGAAAACGCGTTAAAAGGAAAACGAATTTTGATTACGGGTGGTGGTACAGGCCTCGGAAAAGCCATGACAGATTACTTTCTCGAGCTTGGCGCCTCTTGCCTGATCACGAGCCGTAAAGATGATGTTATACAGCATACAGCGAACGAATTGTCGGAAAAATATCAGGCGAAATGTCTTGCAGTAGCTGGAGATGTCCGAAATTATGAGGATGTCGAGCGCGTCGTTTCCTTTGGATATGAACATTTTGGCGGGATAGATATCCTCATAAACAATGCTGCCGGAAATTTTATCTCCCCTACCGAACGTTTAAGCCACCGCGCCTTCGAATCTGTTATTGGTATCGTTCTCCAAGGTAGTATAAACTATACCCTAGCACTGGGCAAGCGTTGGATTGAGGCCAACGAACATAATAAAGCTATACTAAGTATCGTCACAACCTATGCTTGGACGGGTTCTGGCTACGTTGTTCCTTCTGCAACAGCTAAAGCCGGAGTTCTTGCATTAACTCGATCGTTAGCCGTTGAATGGGGAAAAAAAGGGATAAGACTCAATGCTATAGCTCCGGGTCCATTCCAAACTTCAGGTGCCATGGAACGGCTACTTCCAGGTGAATTAGGCGAACTTCTCTCGCCTACCAAACGTATCCCCTTGGGCCGCTTGGGCAAACTGGAGGAATTGGCCAACCTCGCGGCCTATCTGGTATCCGATTACGCCAGTTATATCAACGGTGATGTTATCACGATAGATGGCGGCGAGTGGCTTAAGGGAGCAGGTGAGTTCAATGGATTGGATATTATTCCTGAAGATCAATGGGATGCTATTGAACAGATGACCAGAAATGCAAAAAGCACCTGATAATCGTTTAAAATAACGAATGATTTATTTTATGGTGAATACGCAACTGTATTACATGCCGGTTTAAAAGAGGAAATAGCAAGGTCTTTAATCCATTTTTCTTAGGTTTGTAGCGATTATTCCAATAGAATCTGTACATATGATGAATTTATCTTTCGAATCTCAAAAAATCAAGCATAAAGAAAAATTAGAACTCAATAAAACGGGTTTTGATTTTGCGTTAGTTTATATAGCCGAAGGCACACTCGTATCGAAAGGGAATAACTTAAAATTTTCCAAAGAGAATTTACTTTTTTTGAATAAAGATTTCGAAACACTTGAGACAAAAAAAGATACAACTGCATTTGTACTCTATTTCTCCAACTCCTACTTTAAAGATCTGCACTTTATACAACAAAATTTTAGACTTACTCACAACCCGGTTGATATCTTTAACTCGAAGACATTGTTAAATAAGAGCCTATCCCTTAAAAAGGAAAATAAAAAACTGATCGAGCGGGTAATTTCGCTAATTCAACAATATGAGAGTGAAGATGAAGCGGCATCAATTTTTATATTCCACCAGACAATGTCCCTTTTCGCTTTAGTAGAAAATATATTGACAGATCTGGAGCTACCTATTAACGAGTCTTATGAATTGTCTCAAGAGATCGAGCAATACATACAGCAAAATATCTATTTCCCGGATAAATTACAAATCAAGTCGATTGCAGATCAGTTCCAAATTTCAGCAAATTATTTTGGGGCCTTTTTTAAAAAAAGATATTCAAAAAGCTACAAAGTGTATATAGACGATATTCGTATTAAACTAATTGAGGAGCGACTAGCATCCAATAGATACACGATGAAACAAATTGTAGAAGAACTCGGATTTAATGATGAAAGTCACCTAACCAATTTCTATAAGAAGAAAAGAAATATTACACCCAGCTCTTATAAAAGAGCTAAAAATAGTGCTTAATTGTCGAGTTGGATTACACCATTAAGATCGTGATTTAAAGAGCGTTGAATGGCTTCATCCAAAATAAGAATCTTCTTTCCTTGAAAGGTCGCTGCATCATGACTGTCAAAATTTGAGCTACTGGAATTAAAAGATTCCAATTTCATTGGGAAATAAATTGGGTTCTCATCTTCAGCCCGACCAATGGTCAATAAAATATTGTAGCCTTGTAGGCGTAAACTCTGTAAAGTCTGATAATTTAAACGCTTGAAGATCATAATTCCTATTTTAAAATAAAACAAACATATAATTATATTGTTTTACTGCTTTAACCATTTTTTGGATTTTATCTTTCCAAAAGAATCTTCACATTCCTGACCTCCTAGTGGCACTGGAACATTCGCTTTCACAGATAAATCAAAAACTTTTTTTTACGGGAACTGTTTTACAGATAAATAAAAATTAGCAGGATTATGTCGAAAAAAGAAAGTAAAAATGGGAAAGTCGAAGAAGACTATCCAGATAAAGAGCAGGACCTTGCTTTTAATGAAGAACTTGACAGTTATGAAATGGATGTCGATGACAACGATCCAGACTACGATCACCCGGCTGACTACGATACAGTAGCTGAAGGTGCAATTGATGATGATTCAACATACGATGACTCTAATCCTTTTGTCGGAGATGAGTATGCAACACAAGATGAACTCAAAGAGGAAGATCTAGATAATGCTAACATGCGAATCGAGACTTTTGATCATGAACGTTTATCTCCTTTGGACAAGAAATTAGCCGAGAACGAAGAAGATTTGAGAGATGATCTCGATGAAGAGGGATATCCTAAAAACGATAGATAGTTTTTCCGAAAATAACATAGTTTTTGAAGGGACCGGAAGGTCCCTTTTCCATGGATTAAAATAAAGACTTTCTTCTCAAAATTAGGAATCATATACTTTTCAATTGGAAACTATAACTCCAATTTTTTATGTAAGTTTACTTTGAAGATTATAATGATATGGAAAGTATATTACCTCTCATCCGGATTGTTGACCTAAAAAAATCATACGGAGAAAAAGAAATATTGAAAGGAATCAACCTCGACATATTCCCAGGTCAAGTTATCGGATATATTGGCCCAAATGGTGCCGGCAAATCCACTACTGTTAAAATATTAACAGGACTTATCGAGGACTTCACAGGCACTGTAGAAATAAATGGCATCAATATTCAAAAAGATCCACTTGCAGTAAAAGCATTATTGGGATATGTTCCCGAAAACGCAGAATTATATGATGTACTGACTCCCATGGAATACCTGGATTTTGTAGGTAAACTCTATGGAATGGAAGATAAAGTCATTCAGGAACGTTCCTTAAAACTGTTAGCGGCGTTTGGCCTTGAATCTAATGTAAATAATAGGATGGATACCTTCTCCAAAGGAATGCGTCAAAAAGTACTTTTAATTTCAGGAATTATTCATAACCCACAAATTATCGTGCTGGATGAACCATTATCTGGACTCGATGCTAATGCTGTTATCTTTGTTAAAGAACTTATCTCATTACTTGCAAAAGAAGGGAAAACAATTTTCTATTGTTCACATATGATGGACGTTGTTGAAAAAGTATCTGATCGAATCTTACTGATAAACCAGGGGAGCATCATTGCGGATGGTACGATTGAGGAACTAAAAACAGATCCTAACGAATCATTGGAGCATATATTTGCTAAATTAACCAATACGGGCAGCAGCGCATTGGACGCTTCCAATATCATTACAGCAATTCAATAACATGGAAAAATTTATCTTAAAATTTATCCTTCTTTTTCGTGGGGTTTGGAAAGGCTTAGGCATCAATTATGAACAGTTTAAGATCATCTTACAAACCAAAATAATCCTAGATAATCGAAAGCCTATTAGCTTTCGCAAACGTAGCTCGGGAAAATCATCTTCGTCGTCATCGATTTTACAATTCTTATTGTATCTCATCTTTGGCCTGATATTCATGGTCATTATTTTGTCGATTCCAGATAGGTACTTAGCCATTTCGATCATGCTACTCAGTTTCATTAGCATGTTAAGTATTACACTGGTGTCCGATTTTTCGCCCATACTATTAGATACTCGGGATCAGTATATCATTATGCCCAGACCAGTTAATGATAAGACTTTAGCTATTTCCCGAATAACTTTTATTTCAATCAAGCTTTTTAATCAAGTAATTGCGTTAACCTTACCTGTGCTTATTTATGTATCTTTCAATTGGGATATCGTCTCCGTCCTTCTTTTATGTCTGCAGCTTATACTAAGCACATTGATCGCGCTGATATTTGTCAACGGATTTTATCTGATTAGCATCAAATATCTCCCCATACAAAAGTTTAAAGATGTAATTACTTATATACAGATCGGTCTCTCACTGGTTCTTTTCCTATCCTATTATGTTGGCCCTAATTTGATTCAATCTATTGTAGAATCTCATTTAACGATGGAACAACTCAGATTTCTTTGGATATTCCCAAGTACCTGGATTGCATCATTTCAACCATTACTCTTTGGCAGCCACAGTGTACATATGGTCGTCTTATCAACATTAGGAATACTAACTCCTCTTGCTGGTATTTACGCTTGTACTAAGCTATTTTCACGTGGATTTAATGCGAAAATAGCTGCACTTGCAACCGCCGATAGCCTTCCTGGTGAAGCTTCACAATTAACTCGAAATAATCCATCCCAATTACCTTTATATAAAAGAATTTCCTCGAAGGTTTGCTCATCCCCCGTTGAAGAGGCAGGATTTAGCATTGTATGGCTGATAAGTTCTAAAACGAGAGAATTTAAGCAACAGCTATATCCTTCGTTGGCTTATCTACCTATTTATTTCGTTTTTTTATTTCTACGTACAGGAGACGATCTCCCAATAGCTGGCAAAATAGCGAAGCTTCGTGATTCAGGCTTGTATATAATTATGTTTTATCTTTCGTTATTAACCATACTAACCGTTTTCCAGCTTATTACGCAAAGTAATAAATATAAAGCGGCCTGGGTCTACCATGTGACTCCCATACAAAAACCAGGACAACTGATGACTGGAGTTCTTAAAGCATGTCTTATCAAATATGTTTTACCGTTCAACATTCTGTTTCTTTCTATCTGTGTACCACTATTTGGTCTCAGTTCTATTAATGATCTGCTATTATCTTCCGCTATTGGCGGTATCGAAAGTATTCTGATTATGCTTTTTATTGTCAAAAGCTATCCGTTTTCGAAGGCTAGTCAATCCAATTCAAAAGCAATAACTAATCTACTGATATTAGGTCTATTGGGTATTTTGGGATACTTACATAAAATCATTTTCCACTATGAAACACTAATTTGGATCTTAGCTGGACTTGCATGGTTCATCTTCTTTTTAATGCTGAAGTACTTACAGCGAGAAGACTGGAAAGGCTTAGCTTACGACGACAATTGATTAAACAGATGAAAAAAAGCTCCATAATGGAGCTTTTTTTATCAAATTCTTCAAAATCTAAGCACAAAATATCTTCACGCTTTTCTTTATCCGGTTATCTTTTATTTATTCGTCCTTTAAACTGGCTAATACCATCCATCAAAACTTCTACGATTATTCTTCCTGATGGTAAATGACTCACATCATAATTCAGCACAGCCTGTTGAATGGATTTGTATTCGTGTTTTTGCCACAAAACGCCATCAACCATAAAAAGCACAGTCATCTCACTCGGTTCATTGGAGACTACGCTTAGTTGAGTCTTATCCACAACCGACCTTGGATAAAGCGAAAAGGCATATTGCGTTGAACTTAGACCCGTCTCAAATCCACGTTTAGCATGGAAACTAAACATTTCGCCATTTCCACAATCGCTTTCAAAAGCATGAATAAGGTTTCCTTTCAAATCGAAGATTCGTAAATGGCCATCACCATTTTCAGGTTGTGCCCAAAACTGCAGTCCGTTACCTGCGGTATCGGCCAAAGAGAGTGAGTGGTTTCCCTCATTAAGGTGTAAAGTATCTCTATACATCGTTGCCGCAGCCAGTTGGGCGCCATTTTTGCGAAAGACCGTATCCTGCTTTGCATTAATTAGAAATATACGATTATCCGCCGGTTTATTATTGGTCATAAACTCCAAAACAAAATCAGTGGGAAATAGCTGCAGCGCGTTAAAGACGCTTTCCGCCTTATTGTCTATAGGCCACGCATCCGACTTGCCATTCGGTTTTAGAAGTGATACCGTAAATACATTCTCCTGATCTCTTTCTTGTATTTCTCCAGGCAGTATAACTTCTGCAACCTGATTAAAAGAAAGATTACCTTTCCAATGAAAAGTTCTGGCAGGGAATCCCTTCGTGCCATAAACAATTTCTAGGGTACGAATCGGCTCAGCACCTAAATTTCTGAAAGAGATCCTTGGGCCAACACTCGCCGGATTTAATCGAGAAAAACGCTGTTCATCACTTGGAACCATTATTGACTCAACGGCAACATCAACTTTTTGCTTAGGGGCAGAATATTGAAACAAGTAAGCGGATATATTTTCGACAGCCTGCACATTATCAGTCGCTGTATAAGGTTCCATCTGTAAGGCAATTTGATGGGTACCAACTTTAGTAAATACATCAATAAAATCAGGCTGCTGTAAATCTCCAGGACACCAATATGCGCGGTCATGTACCCAGGTCCCGCCTTGTGGATAAAGTGGATTACCCCCACATTTCTTCCACATATCACGTTTGTCCACAGTCTTTCCATCGAAGGTTAGTTCGCGCCACCGGCTACAGAATTCGCTACAGCCACGTGGTTTATCCATACCATGCCCTGTATGCTGAATGCGTATTCGGCTCAATGCTGCTCCCGCACTCGAGGTATATGTTATTGGCAGTAGATTTTCTGCTATCTTTTCGTTGACATCCCCATATTTATAGGCTTTATTCCACAGCGTTGTTATTCCCAATGGGGTAACAACTGGTGGACCTGATAAAATTTCAAAATCTACGGTAAGTGCCCATCCCACAGTCTTGTCCTCAAAACCAGAATGAGTATAGACAATTTCCACGCTATCCCTTAAGAAAGGAGCAAAATCAGTTACATCGACCTGCCACTTCCAACTCCATCCCTTATTGTAAATACTACCATATGGCGTAAGCATTCTTCCTAATTCATAATTTAGTGCTGGTCCATTTTTCCCTCCTTTACGACGTAATACGATGTGATCCAAATAGTCCCAATGCGCCGTGCGCAAACTATCCGGGCTCCCCAGCGTAACAAACATAGTAACCTTTCGTATAGGATAATTTTCTTTTGGAAATACTCCCCAAGCCGGGTAAGAATTCTCGCCTTTCTGTGCATCACATAGAATGGTTTTCCGTTGATGTGTAACGACGTGGCTTTTTGTGCCTTGTTGTGCAAAAACATGATGGCAGATAAAAAAGCAAAATAGGGTTAGTATAGGTCTTATATTCATTATTTAAATATTATCCATAAAACAATACAAAGATAGATGTAATCTTGCCAGCAGCGAAAAAAAGGAAATGCGATAAAAAGGAAATACATGCAATCATAAAAAAAGCATCAATCTTGTTAAGATTGATGCTTTTAGTAGCGGGGAGCAGAATCGAACTGCCGACCTTTGGGTTATGAATCCAACGCTCTAACCATCTGAGCTACCCCGCCGTTTCGGTATGCAAATATACCACTTCGTATGTCAATTCAAAAGATTTTTTTATTTTTTTACTGATTCTGGCCTATTTAAAACTTGTATTAAACACAACAAACTCATTTTTAACTCAATAAATTTAGCATTGAAAAATAGAAAATGAACTTAAAAAAATTGACAGCCCAAAAAACAACATGTTTATTAAAAAACGGGAGCAACTTTTTACAAAAAAACTTGCAATAACAAAATAAATATGTATTATTACAAATAATAAGTTGATGCAATAAAAAGCAATTTTGGAAGAGATTTGTAGCGGGGAGCAGAATCGAACTGCCGACCTTTGGGTTATGAATCCAACGCTCTAACCATCTGAGCTACCCCGCCATTTTTGGGAATGCAAATATAGCTTATTTTTGATTTAAACAAACTAAAATTTAAAAAAACATTTTTATGGCAGATAAAATAAAATTCCAACTAGAATATATCATCAACTCTTCACCTAGAATTTTATTTCCGTATTTGCAAGAACCAAACGAATTGGCACAATGGTTTGCAGATGATGTAAACTATAAAGACACCGTTTATACTTTCATTTGGGATGATGAACCTCACCGAGCAAAAATTGTAGCATCAAAAGAAAATAAATCTGTACGCTTTAAATGGCTAGATGATGATCCCTATTATTTCGATCTGGAGATCGATCAAGACGAGCTAACGAATGATGTTGCTCTTAAGATAACAGATTACGCTAAAGAAGAAGACCTTGAAAATAGAAAGTTAATTTGGAAAAATTCAATAGTCTATCTTCAAAGTGTTATAGGTGCATAAAAAAGCCTATCTTTGCAATATATTTCCACTAGGGGCTCCAGCAGGAGCTTCTTAGTTGGGAGATGCCTTAATGTAAAGGCATCAATTTGCTTTGCGTCACGGATGAAAAAGGTTCATTTACTTATTCTTCAAGCTTTCATAAAACCATTTATTGTCACATTCTTTATTGTGATGTTTGTCTTATTGATGCTTTTCCTATTCAAGTACATTGATGATTTGATTGGAAAAGGATTTGAATGGTATACCATCATGGAGCTAATTGGATATCAATGCGTTGTTCAAATCCAAATGGCAATGCCTTTATCCATGCTCCTTTCCTCCATTATGACTTTCGGAAATCTGGGTGAAAGCTATGAATTAGTTGCAATCAAGGCTGCAGGCGTATCTTTACGTAAAGCAATGACCCCGCTATTTATACTCGTTGCAATTTTCGCAACAAGTTCTTTTCTGTTCTCCGATTATATTCTCCCCGTAGTGAACCTAAAAATGGGTACGCTACTTACTGATGTACGTAATAAAAAGGCAGATTTCCTCATCAAACCCGGAATCTTTAACAACACCATTCCAGGTTACTCAATCCGCGCTAGAGGAAAAAACAAAGCGGGAACAATTCTCTATGACTTGATGATCTATGATCATCGTGGCGGTAATACAGCCAATAATGTACTTATGGCCAAAGAAGGGTATATCTATAACTCTCCTGACAACAATTATATGATCCTTAAACTTAAGGATGGTATCCGCTACGAGGAAGCACGGACTAAAAACTCCAAAACCTACGATCCACGCCAGCAATTTACGCGGTTTAAGTTTAAGGAAACAGAGCAAAAGTTTGATATGGGAAGTTTTCAACAGGGTAAAACTGACGAAAACCTCTTCAAGAGCCACCATGCCATGTTAAACCTGAAACAGTTAGACATGTACATCGATTCCAATCATATCAAAATAGACAGCATGGGAAAGGCAATCGTCCGTACATTAGACACCCGATATAATATCTATTCGAAATATTTTAGTGTGAATCAACCCGGACAGCCAAAGGTCAAAGAGGCTAAGATCAAACCTTTTAAAAATTTGCTTACCGATCTCGTTCCACAAGAACAACGAGCACAAATCACTATGAATGCGCTGAACCAGTTGAATTATTTAAAGGAAGATCTAAACGGCCGTACACTTGAATTTAAAGATTACAAATCGAAAGATATCCGTTATCGTATTGAATGGCATCGCAAGTTTACCCTAGCTGTCTCCTGTCTCTTACTATTTGCAATTGGAGCTCCACTAGGAGCCATTATCAGAAAAGGTGGACTTGGTCTTCCTGTGGTGATGGCCATCATTTTCTTTCTGATCTATCACATTATCTCTACAGTAGCAGAAAAAACAGCTAAAGATGGTGCCATATCATCAGCCGTTGGCATGTGGATGGCCATTATTGTCTTAACACCATTGGCCGCTTTTCTAACATACAAGTCAACGACAGATTCCGCGTTATTTGATATTGATCAATATAAATTAAAAGTAGAAGCCGCTTGGAAATGGATTAAGGAAAAGCTTGCAAAAAAGAATAAATTGAAAGAATCACATTAGATTGTGACAACGCTATTATAAATAAATTTAGATTCTACACTAACTTTGTACCAATTACAATATATCAATAAATGGATTTCAAATTAAACACGATCGAAGAAGCGATCGCTGATATACAAGCAGGAAAAGTAGTAATCGTCGTGGATGACGAAGATCGCGAAAATGAAGGAGACTTTGTCACAGCTGCCCGCAATGCAACTCCCGAAATCATCAACTTTATGGCGACTCATGGTCGTGGACTAGTGTGTGCCCCAATTACAAAAGAAAGAGCAGATGCATTACATCTGGATCTAATGGTGGGACAGAATACAGCAGTATATGAAACAAACTTTACAGTTTCCATTGACTTACAGGGATACGGTTGTACAACCGGAATTTCTGCGTCAGACCGCTCGAAAACAATTAAAGCAATGATTGATCCTAATATTCATTATGAAGAATTAGGTAGACCAGGACATATTTTCCCGCTAATAGCAAAAGATGGTGGCGTATTACGTCGCACAGGACACACTGAAGCTACCGTTGACCTTGCTCGATTAGCAGGATTTGAACCAGCAGGTGTATTGGTTGAGATTCTAAAAGAAGATGGTGAAATGGCCAGACTTCCAGAACTAATAGAGGTTGCTAAAAAATTTGATTTAAAGATCGTTAGTATTGAAGATCTAATTGAATACCGTCTTAAGCACGATTCTTTAATCAATGAAGAAGTCACTGTTAATATGCCAACGCAATTTGGTGATTTTAAGATGAAAGCCTTTACACAAAAAGACACTGGCGAACAACATTTAGCGCTTTACAAAGGGGAGTGGAATGAAGATGAGCCTATTTTGGTGCGGGTGCACAGCTCTTGTGTTACGGGTGATATTTTTGGTTCTTGCCGTTGTGACTGTGGTCCTCAACTGCACAAAGCAATGGAAATGATCCAGCAAGAGGGGAAAGGTGTTATTGTCTATATGAATCAAGAAGGTCGCGGTATTGGACTGATCAATAAGCTACATGCTTACAAGTTACAAGAAAATGGCTTGGACACGGTAGATGCCAATGTACAATTAGGATTTAAAGCAGATTTAAGAGACTATGGTGTCGGAGCACAGATTCTTCGAAATCTTGGTGTCACAAAAATGCGTCTTATGTCAAATAATCCGACAAAACGTGCTGGCCTAGTAGGTTATGGTCTTGAAATTATAGAAAATGTACCTATTGAAATAACTGCAAATCCCTTTAACGAAGAGTACTTAAAAACCAAAAGGGATCGTATGGGACATACAATCATGAAAAACCTATAAAAAGGAATAAAAAAAGGCGGTGTTTCAAATAGAAACACCGCCTTTTTTACATGGAGGACTAAACTCGGTTAATGATAAAATCTCTCCCTTTTATGATCTTGTTGTGGCAGTACTTTCAATAAATAGGAGTAACTTTATAATATGGAACAACAAGGGAGATATATCATCTTTTTCGATGGTGATTGCTTGATCTGTAATCGCTTTGTTCAACTATTATTAAGAATAGATCGCAGAAAGAAATTCTTATTTAGTTCTTTGCAGTCTGAATTTGCCCGGACCACACTAACAAATATTCCCAAAAATACTGACTCCATCGTTTTCCTATCTCCAACCGGTATCTATCTCAAAAGTGAAGCTGTTTTAAAGATTTGTAAGCAATTGGGCTTCCCCTACATGACATGTTATTTACTGAAGATTTTACCACTCAAATGGAGAGATACGCTCTATGATTATTTTGCTAAAAATCGCTATCGATGGTTTGGAAAAAATGAGTTTTGTACAATACCGTCAAAATCTGAGCGAGAGAGATTCATTTGAACAAACAACGATCATATTGAAGTGAAGTTTAGTTCAGAAATCTTCTAATTATACTTGTGACAATTAAATTTACATCGATGAAAAATACACTTTTAATTGACAGTGCCTATATCAATGGGAAATTTATCAAGTCAAAACACACCTTTGATGTGGTAAATCCTGCAACAGGGAAAGTTATTGCTTCGTTGCCAGATCTAAAAGTAGCTGACTGTACTAAAGCCATAATTGATGCTGACAAGGCGTGGAAAAGCTGGAAAAACACAACTGTACTGGAACGATGCAACACCGTCCGAAAGTGGTACGATCTTATTCAGCAATATAAAGACGATCTAGCGGAAATCATGACCTTAGAAAGTGGCAAACCCCTTAGCGAATCGAGGGTAGAGGTTGACTACGGTAGTTCCTTCGTAGAATGGTTTTCAGAAGAAGGAAAAAGGGCCTATGGTGAGACGATACCTTCTCAAAAAAAAGGAACTAGAATGCTTACAATTAGGCAAGGGGTCGGAGTTGTTGCTGCAATTACACCCTGGAATTTCCCCTTAGCGATGATCACCCGAAAGGTTGCTCCAGCTTTGGTATCTGGTTGTACCATTGTGCTAAAACCGGCATCTCAAACACCATTTTCTGCTATAGCTTTGGCTAAACTGGCTGAAGATGCTGGGATTCCAAAAGGCGTTTTTAATGTGATTACTGGAAAAGATAGTGCTGGTATCGGCAAAGAACTCGCTACGAACAACCTCATACGAAAACTATCTTTCACAGGCTCAACCGAAGTCGGAAAAACACTCATAGAACAATCAGCCTCTAACATTAAAAAAGTGTCTATGGAGCTTGGTGGTAATGCTCCTTTTTTGGTTTTTAACGATGCGGATATTGATGCTGCAGTCGAAGGAGCTATTGCCGGAAAATTTAGAAACTCAGGGCAAACTTGCGTTTCCATCAATAGGTTTCTAATCCAAGAAGAAGTCTATGATGAGTTTTCGATGAAACTTAGCCATGCTGTCAGTAAATTGAAAGTTGGCAATGGACTTGACAAAGGCGTCCAGGTAGGTCCATTAATCAATACAAAAGGGCTAGAAAAAGTGCAGCATCATGTGCAAGACGCGTTAAATCATGGTGCCGAATTGGCTACAGGAGGAAAGGTCATCAAAGACCTATTTTTCCAACCAACTGTCCTGACCAACGTCCCGAAAGAAGCACTTATATTCCGCGAGGAGACTTTTGGTCCTATTTGCGCTCTTTTCAGTTTCAAAACAGAAGATGATGGAATAGCAATGGCCAACGCTACTGAATTTGGCCTAGCCTCCTATTTCTATAGTACAAATATAAATCGCTGTTTTCGTGTTGCTGAACAGCTAGAAGCTGGCATGGTAGGTATTAACACAGGTCTTATTTCAAATGCAGCAGCTCCTTTTGGTGGAGTAAAACAATCTGGTGTAGGTCGTGAAGGTTCTAAACACGGTTTGGATGAATATATGGAATTAAAATATATCTGCTTCGGCGGTGAATAAAAAAGGAGCAAAATGCTCCTTTTATTTTTTTAAAAAATCCACTAGCTTCTCCCGGGTTGAACTGAACGATAAGGCATCCCCTACTCTCTCATAATTCTGTTTATCCACACAGGTCGGATAAGCATATTTGGCAAAAGCCAGTTTATTATCATCTCGTATAAAAAGTTCCATTAAATCAACAATTTCAGTAACACTTAGGCGCATACTTTTTAATTCCTGAGCAGCTACAGCAAGCCTATCCTGATCGTTTTCCTTCTGATTCAATAGATCGTTCAATCGATTAGAATTCGTCTTATTCATTACTCCGTTATCAGACTGATCATTATCTTCATTTTCAGCATATCCTCTTTGATTCGCTACACCGTCGCGATGAACCTTATCGTCTCCTGATTGCCTATATCGATCATTATTCCATCCTTTGTTATATCCTTCACGATTATTGTCTGGCAAATCGTCACGATCTTCTGATTGTCTGTATCGATCATTACCTTGTTCATTGCGATATCCGTCCCGGTTAGTATAAGGTAAATCCTCACGATAATTACCGTTGTTATACCGATCAACAGGATTCATGGACTCCAAGATAATCCCCCTATTTCCACGTCTGCTACTGACAGAAAATACAACATTCATATATTGTCCATTTCTATTGACAAGTTGCACGCCGCTACCGTTCAACGTTCGTTGCTGCCTATCAGCAAACACAATACGCAGATCATAACGACGACTCGTCAAATTGGGGACCCTGATATCCGTGGAAGCTCTATTGTTATACAAAACGTTGTTGATATAAAGAAAAAATGGAACATCAGTAGAATAGATATTTAATGCTCCTCCAAAAGGTCTGTATCGCTGCGCGAACCCAGCCGTTGCGACAATAAGCAACGAGACCGTCACCAAAATTTTCCTGTACATAATCCGATTCAATTTATAATCTTTCGACTACACAGCATAAAAAAGGGTTAAGAAACCAGACGAATTTAACATTTTGTTATGCTTTCTTGTTCCGGTACTTCTTATAAAGTTTTACGGCCATCATTAAAGCGATGGATAAAATTAAGAGCCCCAAAACACCAAATATCCAATTCAGGGCTGACTTTAAGACAACAGTAAAAACAATCGCAAATAATAAAACTGTCGCGACCTCATTAAACAAACGGAGTTTTGTTGAGGTTAATTTGGATTCTTGACGGCTTAATTTGAACATAATCTTCTGGCAGGTAAAATGATAAATTATCATTCCCAGAACGAATGTCAGTTTTACATGCATCCACCCCATGGATAATAAGCCAGGAGAATACCATAACATAACTAGTGCAGAAAAGACTGTGATGTACATCGCAGGAGTAGTAATTACCCACCACAGTAATTTTTCCATCTTACTGAATTCTTTATGCAAAACATCAAATGCTTCCTGACTCTTGTCCTTAGCTTCTGTATGATATATAAAGAGTCGAGGCATATAGAACAGACCTGACATCCAACAAATCACAAAGATAATATGAACTGCTTTTGCATATAAATAGACCATAGGTACAAAAATAAGAAAAGTTAAGAGCAATCAATACGTCCAAACATCAATTGCACAAATCTTACATCCATTATACAAAAGAACACTATCAAAAACACGAGATTGTAGCATGTAACAACAAAAACGACCTGCCAGAGGCAAGTCGTTTTTGTTGTTGAAGTGGATAGCAAACTAATAGCTAAATTCCTTTACAACCTCAATGGCATATTTTACATTATCAAAAGGAATATCCGGCATAATACCATGACCCAAATTGAAAATAAAACCATTTTCACCTCTCATGCGCTCAAATAGTTCGATAATCTTCTTTTTGATAACAGGTTTATCTGCATACAAAACAAATGGATCCAAATTCCCTTGAACAGCAATACCCTGCGGCAGAGATTGTTTAATATTTTTTAAATCTGCATTCCAATCGATAGAAACAACATCAGGTTGCGCTTCGACCATCATTGGTGCAAAAACAGAAGATCCTTTGCAAAAGGAAATGACTGGAATATCCTTACGGTTCAACTTCGCAATAATCTGCTTATTATAATAATGCGAAAAATCACGATAATCATTCCAAGATAAGGCCAAGGCCCAGCTATCAAATAATTGAATTGCATTTACTCCGGCTGCAATCTGCATGTTAAGATATTCAACCGTTACATCTGCAATCTTTTGAAGGATCAGATGTGCTAACTCAGGCTGATTGTTCAACATCAACTTCGTTAACTTAAAATCTTTTGAAGATCCACCTTCAACCAAATAACTTAAAATTGTAAATGGTGCGCCCGCAAAACCAATCAAAGGGATGCGGCTGTCAAGACGTTGTTGAATGACCTTGATTGCATCAGCAACATACTGCAATTTATCCAAACAGTTGGTAGACAAAGCTTCAGCATCCTTTACAGAGCGAACAGGATTAGAAAAACGAGGACCGACACCTTGCTCAAAGGACAGATCCCCTCCCATAGCTTCAGCTGTAACTAAAATATCAGAAAATAAAATAGCGGCATCAATGCCTAGCAAATCTACTGGGAGCATAGTGACATCCGCAGCAATTTCTGGTGTTTTGCACATCTCCAAAAAGGAATATTTATTCTTGATATCCCAATATTCCTTCATAAAGCGTCCAGCTTGACGCATCATCCACACAGGAGGTCTTTCCGTTTGCTGCGAGAACGCAGCTCTAATCAATAAGTCGTTTTGTAAAGTAGTACTCACTATAAATGTTTTGAAATTTCGTTTTCTATTTTTGTAATAATGCTGTTCTGCCTAGCCGTCAGATGTAACTTATTGGCAACATCTGTATAAGCTCTAGCTCTTTCATAATCCAACTTTCGCAGCGCTATATTTGCTAGATTAATCATAACCATACCCTTTTCATTATCTTTTTTCCAAGGCAGACGCGAAGCTAGCTGAAAATGATATTCAGCCTCATCGACACGTTCCTCTTTAAGCGCAATGTTTCCCATCATAAATTCATAGAAATTGCGCCTGCCTTTACGAAGTGCATCCGGATTCTTTATCTCAGCAAGCAAGTTTTTTGCCTTTTCATAATCTTGTCTATGAAAAGCCTGCGTTGCCAAAAAAACGGACCCTTCTCTAAAATGACTCCAAATCAAGTAGCCTATTCCACCCGCTATCAGCACAGCAGTTTGATAATGCCCCTGGTATAAGCCATAGCCTAAAAATAATGCAGCAATAAAAATAACGACTATTCTAGCCTTGATTGTCATCATCTCTTTCTACCTATGCGTTATTGTCGGTAAACTTATAACCAACACCTCTGATAGAATGGAAATAAATCGGATGCTTTTGATCTGGTTCGAAATATTTTCGGAAGGTTAAGATAAAATTGTCGATGGTACGCGTAGATGGATAAACATCGTAATTCCATACGGTCTCCAATATTTGTTCCCGTGATACTGCCTCATTACGTCGTTCAATCAACAGTTTCAACAGCATAGTCTCCTTCTTTGTCAAAGAAGTGATCGTGCCATCCGCATGATGTAGCTCATACGAATTAAAATAGATCGTTTTATCACCGATTTGATAAGAATTTAGTTCTTTCAAATCATCCGGTTTCATGCCACGACGCACCAAATTTCCAACGCGAAGGATCAATTCTTCTAAGTTGAAAGGTTTTACCAAATAATCATCCGCCCCTTTCTTAAGACCCGTAATTCGATCCTCACTGCTATTTTTCGCAGTTAAAAACATGATAGGAACTTCAGTGTTTTGCAGTCGAATAGTTTCAGCTACTTGGAATCCATCTATTTCGGGAATCATCACATCCAAAACCACCAAGTTGAAACGTTCCTCCTTGAAGACTTTTAGTGCTTTTTTTCCATCGGTAGCCGTAGTAACACGGTAACCTTCCATTTCGAGATTCAACTTGATAGCTTCTAACAAGTGTTCTTCATCTTCGACAAGTAATATTCTTTGTTTACTTTGCATTTCTTTCAAATGTTACTTCAAAAATACTCCCTTTAGGAGTGTTATCTTTAACTTTTATGGTCGCGTCGTGCTTCTGCAATACGGTTTTCACGATATATAACCCCAAACCTGTACCTTTGGTTTTTCGTGTTGCCTCACTTCCCACGCGATAAAACTTATTAAAGATAAGTTTTTTCTCTTCATCACTGATACCGATACCATGGTCAGCAACAGAAAAAATTATTTTATTATTCTCCGTATATAATTTCACATCCACCATAGCACATGCCGGTGAATACTTAATGGCATTTTCTATCAGATTAGTAACCACATTACTAATCGCAAACTTATCAGCATGAATAATGATATCCGACTCCAAATAAGGTTTCAAGACTTGCGAACTACAGGAATTCTTTTGAAGTCTATCCACAACCTGTTCTACCAAAGCAGTAAAATTAAAATCCTCTTTCGGCATACTGTAGTTACGGCTGTCCAACTTGGTTGTCATCAATACATTTTCAACCAGATCATCCAAACGCTCGATATCCTTCAGCGAATTTCTCAAGAACGTTTGTTGTTGCTCCTTGTCAAGATCACGTCTCAAAATCGTTTGAATATACAATTTGACAGAAGCCAACGGCGATTTAAGTTCATGTGTGATAGCCAAAAGAAAGTTCTGCTGTTGCTGCAACAGTTTCTGCTCCCTTTCAACCAGTCGCTTCAATCGCCATGCACCCCACAAGAAAATAATCAAGAAGAATATTCCCTCCCCTATGATCATGTTCTTTTTACTCGGATCAAAACGAATAAACATCACCCCCCACCATATCAGTTGCATAACCGCATAGAACAATAGAAAATAAAAGAGTAACAGCGCTTTCTTCATGTGACAAAAATAGGTATTCACCTATGTATTCGGAAATATCCGAAGGATTATGACACAAAGAAGAAAATTAACCGATTCGCAATAAGACTAAAATCAACAAACAGCTCATATAAACCATCGGAAACCCGATAGCGCTAAAAGTGACCTTTAATTTCATCACTAGCTAACCCAACTGACTTGGAATTTAAAATTAATTTGTTTTAATTTTGTATATGTTTAATCACGAGAAAAAAGACATTTTCTTCGACCTGGATCATACCATATGGGATTTTGATAAAAATGCCGAAGAAAGTCTGCACGAGTTATATTTTAAATACAAGTTTGATCACTTGTTCAATCAAGAGTCATCCACTCGTTTTATAGAAACTTATACGGTTAACAATCATCGCCTTTGGGGGCTCTATCATCACGGAAAGATATCAAAACCAGAACTCAGGAAAGCACGCTTTGCCGACACCTTTACTGAGCTCGGTGTCGATCCGGAGTTGTTTCCTGAAGAATTCGAACTGGAATACCTCGCTATCTGTCCAAAAAAAACAAATCTGTTTCCACATGCACATGAAACCTTGGCTTATTTGGGTGACAGATACAATCTTCACCTGATATCGAATGGTTTTAAAGAGGCCTGTGAGACCAAACTGGAAAAGAGCAACCTCAGCAAATATTTCAAACATATTTTTATTTCGGAAGTCATCGGCGTGAATAAACCGGACCCCCGAATATTTGAGTTCGCTATGACGACTGCTCAAGCTCGGGCGCAGCAATCACTGATGATTGGAGATAACCTGGATGCCGACATCCGTGGAGCCGTAAATGTAGGCATGGATGCCATTTTCTTTAACCCAAATGTTATTGAAAAACCGGACGATGTATCACATATGATTATCGACTTAAAAGAGTTACAATCGATACTATAGCAAATAGAAAAAGCAGCTTAAAGCTGCTTTTTCTATTTTAGAACCTTAACGGTAATATTCTTAAACCAGACATCATTTCCATGATCCTGAAGACCGATAAGCCCTGATTTGCTATCGCCACCAACATGGCTCAACAATTCAAAAGCCAAAGGCCATTTTTCTTCACTGAATTTACTTTTTTGCAATAAATCAATCCACGACTTATCCCATAATGTATATTCAACAACCTTTACACCATTTTGAAAATGCTCGACCTTGCCATTGTTTACTCTGATCTTAACCTTATTCCACTCGCCATACGGTTTACCATTCTGCGGCTTGGCAGGAATCATATCGTACAATGAAGTCGATTTACGGTTTCCATCTACCCCCATTTTAGCATCAGGATGGTTTTCATTGTCCAGGACCTGGCATTCTGGAGACGAGATATAAATCGGCTGTCCTTCCACTTCCTTCGCTAAAAAGAAGATACCCGAATTTGCTCCTTTAGCAACTTTCCATTCCATCTCCAATTCGAAATTCTTAAAATCATGAGCAAAGACCAAATCTCCGCCTTCTTCTTTACCAACATTAGCTTGGCTATCAAATTTGATCGCCCCCTCATTAATTACCCATCTTTTCGGGACTACGGTCTTATCATATCCTCTCCAGCCTTCCAGCGAAGTACCATCAAAAATAACATAGGCTCCAGCTTTATTCTTTTTAAATTTCTTGATATCTACACGAGGTAAATCTAAGATTTTGTAAGCAGGAACCTCTTTTTTTGCTTGCGCTACGGCAGTATTAAGATGTGCTGAAAAAGCAATCACCGATACCGCAAGAACTGTTTTTAATAACTTCATTCTTTTTAGTTTTAGGTTTGTTTTAAAATTAAATTTAAGCATTTGAGTGTATAAAGAGGAATATTTTTTAATATTCCTCTCCACCGCCCATTTCATTTGTATTTGACTCTTTCTTCTTTGATTTGTTTAAATCTTGGCTACCAAACCGATAGGAAAGTGATAAAGTTACCATCCGCTTCATCCAACGGTGCTCAAAATTGGATATAAGTTGAGAGGTTTCTGTCACACCATTCATTTTCCGCGAATTAAATACATCTCTAACATTCAACATAATTGAAGCTTTCTTCTTAAACACATCTTTTTTCAAGGCCAGATCCATACCTTTCATTGCATTCATCTGTCCCTGAGCCATTACACGGGAAGAATTATACTCGCCGCGCACTTGTGCAGAAAATGTTGGCGTAAAACGATAATTAGCGGTCAGATTAGCATTATAAGCGAAATCCTTTCGTTCTTTAATATCATAGTCCGGGTTTGCATTATACTGAATGTGGATCAAATTGAGATTAAATGTAAAGTCAAAATCCTTCGTTGCGTTGATCTTTGAAATAAACTCAAAACCCGAAAGATTACGACTGGTCATATTCTCCCATCTACTGTATGTTCTTCCATCCTCTATCTTGTAAACAAATGGCTGAATAACCTCACTTGCGTGATTGAAATAAGCCGAAGATATGAGGTTTACTTTACCAAAGGTTTTGGCAAAGCTCATTTCCAAACTGTGCACATCTTCCGGTTTCAGATTCGGATTTCCCTGACGATAATTCAAATCATCGGATACGTTTAAAAATGGGTTAACTTGCCAACCACGAGCCCGTTGAACACGGCGCGAGTAGCTAAATTGAACTTTATCCCCATTTTCACCAACATCGTAGGTTAAAAACAGTGTTGGATATAACCTGAAAAATTTCTGTTTAGCATTGGATTCCGTTTCCACAGCAGCTGGATCCTTGGAGAAATAGGTAGACTTCAGCTCAAATTGTTCTCCACGTAGTCCGATTTGATAGCCAATTTTATCCGTTAATTTATTTTGATAATTCGCATAGATCGCATGGACTGTACTCGTGAAATCAAAATCGTTGCTGATTCTATAATCTGGCACATAGTTACCTATAGAATCGAGTGATCTGGAAAACTGGGTATCAAATGACTTTCTGATTTGAGAACGGTAACCCGCCTCAAATTTGCTTACTTCAGAGAAAGGTAAAACATAATCTAATTGAAGGTTGATATTCTTGCCATCCTCAGACGTAACATTCTTCCGTGAAGTGGCCTTCCGTCCATCGGTATAATTTTGAGAAAAATCATTTGTACCATCTTCCTTGTCTCTTCCATAACTTGCATTCCCCGTCAACTCCTCTCCTTCTCGCTTAAATTGATGTTTAAAATCAGCATTTAATTCATAACCCAGATCGTCCTCAAATTGCGTTGAATTTCGAACACTCGTTCCTGTCATCTGCGATTGCTTAAAGAACTCATAATTCAAGTCCTCTATTCGCTTGTTATCACGTATACTTAAATTACTCGAAAAACTCAATGAAGTTCGATCTGACATATTATAATCAAACCCAGCTTTTACCGTATGGCTATTGCCCTTTCTTGACGATTCGGATTCGCTATAATTACGCGTGCTATCACCAAAAAACCTGTTGTCCGTTTTCCCACTTCCCAACATGTTTCGTTTATTGAAGTTATAGGATCCGAAGTAATTGAATTTCCGATCACGATAATTCAATGTTATACCAGCCATATAATTATCATAAGAACCAGCGGATGTATTTATCGATCCGTTCAGCCCTGTTCGAATATTTTTCTTTAAAACAATATTGATAATCCCAGTTTGGCCCTCTGCATCATATTTAGAGGATGGATTTGTGATGACTTCAACTTTTTCAATTGAATTGGCAGGTAGACTCTGAAGCAAAGAAGTTACATCATTTCCTGCTAAAGCAGACTCCCGGCCGTCGATTAAAATCTTCACACTACTTGATCCACGCAAACTGACCGATCCATCCTGATCAACTTGCAAAGTGGGAACATTCGCAAGCACATCAGTCGCTGTTCCACCCGCGCTGACCAAACTCTCACCTACATTGAAGGTTTTACGGTCTATACCAATCTGCATGGCTGGAGCTCGTCCTTCAATAACAACTTCATTCAACATATTACCTGTAGGTTTCAAAGCAATTCGACCTAAGTCCTTACTTTTACCCCCTAAGACCGCTATACTATCTATAGTTTGTGTCTCGTAGCCAACATAAGTGATACGGACAATATATTTACCAGGTTTAATATCAGACAACAAAAGGAATCCTTGGGATACAGACTGTCCCCCCTTAACAAGAACGTTACTATGGGCGTCCAAGAGCGCGACACTAGCCGATGAAATAGGTTTAGAGGTTTCGCTATCAACTAAAATAGCTTTGATTTGACCTGTTTGAGCAAAAAGGACAACAGGTAAAAAGAATACAAATAAGAAAGATTTAAACGATTTAGCGTAAAAAAACATGCTTCAGCTTAGTTTATAAGTTATAGTGCAAAGAAAACTAAAACTTATAGACAAAATTGAAGCGTAACCATATTATTACGGTAACAAAAGAATAGTAAATTACTCCACAGAAACAGTCAATCCCTCGGCTTTCAGAATTTTACGATAGATTTCCATCTCCGTATAGGTGCCTTCCAATACAGCACATTTCCCCTCAGTGTGTACTTTCCAGGCAATCTTCTCAGCTTGCTTCTCGGTATATTGTAAATGATAGATGAGACAATGAATCACATGTTCAAACGTATTGGTTTCATCATTCCACAAAATGAGTCGATTAGACTCTTTCACAGAGGCTAATATCTCTTCTAACGTAAAGGTTTCTTCAGCAGTTTGGGTACCCATGCTGCAAAAATAGAATATTTTTTTCTAAATTAACGATAATATAAAAGGGAAGAATACAATCAATTAGAGGAATTTATTATGTTACAGTCAAAAATTGCAGGAATTGGCTATTACGTTCCAAAAAACGTATATACCAATAATGACCTAACACGCTTTATGGATACCAGTGACGAATGGATTCAAGAACGAACTGGCATTAAAGAACGTAGATATGCAGACCGAATAGGCGAAACCACCACCACTATGGGGGTCGAAGCCGCTAAAATTGCCATCGAACGAGCCCATATTACACCTGAAGATGTCGACTTCATCATCTTTGCCACCTTATCGCCAGATTATTATTTCCCGGGCTGCGCCGTTCTACTGCAACGGGAAATGAAGATGAAGGAGGTCGGGGCGCTGGATATTAGAAACCAATGTTCAGGTTTTATATATGCACTTTCTATTGCCGATCAATTTGTCAAAACAGGGATGTACAAAAATGTGCTAGTGGTTGGTTCGGAGAAACACTCTTTTGCACTTGACTTTTCTACGAGAGGACGAGCCGTTTCTGTTATTTTCGGCGATGGTGCCGGAGCAGTGGTTGTGCAACCCACAACCGAAAACGGCAAAGGAATCCTGAGCACGCACTTACATTCAGACGGAGACGATGCCGAAAAGCTAGCTATGTATTATCCCGGTGCATCCAGTGGAATTTGGCTGGATAAAATGCCCGATTGGCCGGACCAAGAATTGGGGGGATTATTGATGACCAAGGAGATGCTCGAAGATGGGACTGCGTTTCCAAATATGGATGGACAGGCCGTCTTCAAAAAAGCTGTTGTCAAATTCCCTGAGGTTATTCATGAAGCGCTAGCAAAAAATAATTTAAAAACTAATGATATCGATTTATTAATTCCACATCAGGCCAATCTTCGCATTTCGCAATTTGTACAGAAAACACTTGGATTAAGGGAGGATCAGGTATTCAACAATATTCAGAAATATGGTAATACCACTGCAGCCTCTGTACCGATAGCACTATGCGAGGCTTGGGAAGAAGGAAAGATTAAAGACGGTGATCTCGTATGTTTGGCAGCTTTTGGAGCAGGATTTACGTGGGGTTCAGCCTTAATTCGATGGTAAAAAATAGCATATATAAAAAAGGTGATAATCTTTCGATTACCACCTTTTTTATACATTTCCGAATAAAAGATTATCCGTTTGATAATGCTGCTGCACCAGATACGATCTCCGTCAATTCTGTTGTAATTGCAGCTTGACGTGCCTGGTTGTAAGATAGCTTCAGTGATTTGATTAAGTCGCCGGCATTCTCTGTAGCTTTATCCATTGCCGTCATACGTGCTCCATGCTCAGAAGCATTCGAGTCTAAAACAGCTTTATATAATTGAATCTTGATTGCTTTAGGAATCAATTCCTCGATAATCTTCTCTTTGGAAGGCTCGATGATATAATCCACCTCAGCTTCTATTTTTGCTTTATGCGTATGTTGTTTGTTTTCCTCCGCAGGTAATAATGGTAAAATCTGTTCTGCAGTCAACTCTTGAACTGCAGCATTTTTGAACTGATTATAAACCACTTCAACACGATCAAAATTACCTTCTTTGAATTGCTCCATGATAAATTCAGTCACCACAGATACAGAACCAAAATTTAAATCAGAAAACAAATCAGAGTGATTAGCTACCACATTGAAGTTACGTTTCGAGTAGAAGTCATAACCCTTTTTACCAATACCAATGATACTCAAATTGCCCTTAGCATGTTGCTCAGCATATTTGTTAAAGATCAAGTTATTAGTCGTTTTGATAACATTTGCGTTGAATGCTCCAGCCAAACCTCTATTAGAAGAAACAACAACGATTAATACCTTATTTGGCTCGCGATCCACTGTAAAAGGAGAGTTACTTCCCTCAACACTCGCAGAAACATCCGCCAAAATATCTCTTAGTTTATTCGCATATGGGCGCAATTGTAAGATAGCGTTAGTAGCGCGCTTCAATTTAGCAGCCGAAACCATTTTCATAGCTTTCGTGATCTGCTGTGTTGATGATACCGAGGTAATCCGGTTTCTTACTTCTTTTAAATTTGCCATATTTGTTTTAAGTATTAAGTACCTAGTATTGAGTATTGAGCCTAGTCAATAGACTCAATACCAAATACTCATTACTATTAATATTTTGATGCTAAATCCTTAGCTACTGTTTCTAACACTGCAGTTAATTCATCGGAGAACTTATTAGCTTTGAAAGCTGACAATACTTCTGGATGACGTTGTTCCAATTGAGTCAAGAATTCTTCTTCAAATTCTCTCACTTTATTTACAGGAACATTACGCAATAAACCTTTAGTTCCGATATAAATAATCGCAACTTGTTTCTCTACAGAAACTGGAGAATATTGACCTTGTTTCAAGATCTCAACGTTACGAACACCTTTATCTAAGACAGATTTAGTAGCAGCATCTAGATCAGAACCGAATTTCGCAAAAGCTTCCAATTCACGGTACTGAGCTTGATCTAACTTTAATGTACCAGATACCTTTTTCATCGGTTTGATCTGCGCATTACCACCTACACGAGATACAGAGATACCTACGTTGATCGCTGGACGAATACCTGCGTTAAACAAGTTAGACTCCAAGAAAATCTGACCGTCTGTAATTGAAATTACGTTGGTTGGGATATATGCAGAAACGTCACCAGCTTGGGTTTCAATGATCGGAAGGGCAGTTAATGAGCCACCGCCTTTGACCAAGTGTTTGATCGATTCAGGTAGATCATTCATGTTGCGCGCGATATCATCTGAAGAGTTGATTTTCGCTGCACGCTCCAACAAACGACTGTGTAGATAAAATACGTCACCTGGGTATGCTTCGCGGCCCGGTGGACGACGTAACAATAAAGAAACCTCACGGTAAGCTACAGCTTGCTTAGACAAATCATCATAAACGATCAATGCTGGACGACCTGTATCACGGAAAAACTCACCGATAGCAGCACCTGACATTGGTGCATAAAACTGAAGTGGAGCTGGATCAGCAGCAGATGCAGCCACAACTACTGTATAAGCCATAGCACCTCTTTCCTCCAATGTACGCACGATATTCGCAACTGTAGAATTCTTTTGACCTACGGCAACGTAGATACAAAATACAGGTTCTCCTGCATCATAGAATTCTTTTTGGTTCAAGATTGTATCGATACAAACAGCTGTTTTACCTGTCTGACGGTCACCAATAACCAACTCACGTTGACCACGACCTACTGGAATCATTGCATCGATCGCTTTAATACCTGTTTGTAATGGTTCAGTTACCGGTTGACGGTAGATAACACCCGGAGCTTTACGCTCGATAGGCATTTCATACAAATCACCTTGAATAGGTCCTTTACCATCGATTGGTTGACCTAAAGTATTTACAACACGTCCCAACAAGCCTTCACCAACTTTGATGGATGCAATACGGTTGGTACGTTTAATAGTATCTCCTTCTTTGATCTCATCAGAAGGACCTAAAAGTACAACACCAACGTTGTCTTCTTCTAAGTTTAATACAATACCTTGTAATCCGTTATCAAATTCAACCAACTCACCGGACTGAACTTTAGTTAAGCCGTAAATACGAGCAATACCGTCACCCACAGCAAGTACGGTACCCACTTCCTCTAGTTCGGCTTCTGATTTAAAGCCCGACAATTGCTCTCTTAGAATTGCCGAAACTTCATCTGGTCTTACCTCTATCATTTTAATTATTATAAGGGGTTTTTTGATTTATTTTACTTCAAGTATCAGAACAAATTAATTATTCTGATTCAAATATCTTTCCAATTTATTCAACTTACCAGCAATACTTGCATCAATTTGGCGATCGCCGATATTGACTACAAATCCACCGATCAAATTATGATCAACTTTATTGATCAATATCACTTGAGCGTTGGTTTCTTTCGCAAGTACATCTTTCATCGCTGCCAAATTAGCTTCAGAAAGCGGCGCTGCAGATGTAACTGTAGCTTTCACAATTCCTTTTACCTCGTTATACTCACGAATAAATTCTTGAGCAGTGGCATATACAATCTCGCCACGACCTTTGTTGATCATGATCTTAAAGAAAGCCAAGATATTTGGATTGATCTTATCTTTAAACAGCGCATCCAATATGTTTTTCTTCTTGTCCAAAGGAACAATAGGATTGGCAAAAACCGCTTGCAACTCTGTACTGGATTTTAAAACAGCAATGAATGAATCCATATCTGTCTTGATTGTTTCCAGTGCGCCTTGCTCGCTAGCCAAGTCGATTAATGACTTAGCATATCTCGATGCTACTTTAAATACTGACATAATTCTATTTCGTAATTTAAGTGACCGGATTAGTTCAATTTAACGTCATTAAGCAAATCTGCCACTAAAGCTTCTTGCTTTCCTTGGTCCTCAAATTCTTTGTTTAAAACTTTGCGAGCGATATCCAAGGACAAAGAAGAAACCTGAGATTTAACCTCAGTCAAAGCTTTATTCTTTTGTTCATTGATCTCCTCTTTTGCTTGAGCAATCATTCTAGAACCTTCATACTGTGCTTGTGTTCTCGCTTCAGCAACAATTTTCTCTTTTAGCTCCTTTGCTTCTTTAAGGATAACATCACGTTCCGCGCGAGCTTCTTTAAGCAATTGTTCGTTCTCATTTGTCAAACGAGCCATTTCCAATTTAGCTTTCTCAGCAGCCTCCAATGCATTCGCAATTCCTTGCTCACGTTCATCTAAAGCATTTACGATAGGTTTCCAAGCAAATTTGCCTAATAAAAATATCACAACCAATAAGATGATTAGTTGCCAAAAGAACAAACCGTACGAGAACTGATTAATTAATGCTTCCATTTATATACAATTGTAAATTATAATTTTCCTTTGTTTGTATTTTTTTGTTTAAACACAGTCTGCAACCAACCGTTGCAAACTGTGTTTAGTAATTTTTTTAATCAACTTGGATTATGCACCTAAGATTAAAGCACCGAATGCTAAACCTTCAACTAAGGCACCAATGATGATCATCGCAGTTTGAATTTTAGATGCTGCTTCTGGTTGACGAGCGATAGCTTCCATAGCTGAACCACCGATTTTACCTAAACCTAAACCTGCACCGATTACGATTAAACCTGCACCTACTAAATTTGGAATTACCATGTTTTTAATATATAAAATTTAACAAAAAAATTCAATTAATGATGAGCGTGTTCCTCTACTGCCATTCCGATAAATAAGGATGACAACATCGTAAAGATGAATGCTTGAAGAAAAGCTACTAAAAGTTCCAATAAGAATAGAACAAGTGTCAATACCATAGAGACACCAATACTACCTACTACTGTCAACTGTTGTTGGAATAAATAGACAATTGCGATCAAACCCATGACAACAGAGTGACCAGCCGTAATATTCGCAAACAAACGCAACATTAAGGAGAAGGGTTTTGTAAACATACCCAACACCTCAATTGGTGCCAAAACTATTTTAAAAGGAACTGGAACACCCGGCATCCAGAAAATATGCTTCCAATAATCTTTATTTCCTTTGAAATTGATAACAAAAAAGGTAAATAAAGCCAAACATAACGTGACTGTAATATTTCCCGTCACATTAAAACCAAGAGGTGTTAAACCTAATAAGTTTAGAATAAAAATCAGGAAAAATACCGATAACAGGTAAGGCATAAATTCCTTATAACGGTGACCGATATTAGGAATAGCCATTTCATCACGTACATATAAAACCAATGGCTCTAAAACACGACCGATGCCTTTTGGCAAATTATTCACACCTTTTTTATAGGTTTTAGCTAGGCAGATAAAGCCCCAAAACATTAAAAATGCAGCTAATATTAAACCGACAACGTTTTTTGTAATCGAAAAATCTAGGGGTTTTGCATTCGTAGGATGATGTTTTTCATCGTAACTCAATGTACCAGCAGCGTCTGTTTTATAGATCTTTCCGTGATAAAGTGTGTAGTATTGACCATTTTTCTCCACAACAGACTCACCGTGATGAAACTCGCCAGAAGAAAAAACAATCAATCCATTATCAATAAGAATTACTGGCAATGGAAAACCATAATGTTTTCCTGCTTTTTTATCGGTAAACAAAGAGAAATAATGATCATCCTGTAAGTGATGTTGACTATACTCTTTAATTTCCTCAGCCTGGGTTTTAGGCGCATCCCCATGCGCTTCCTCAGCTGCTTTTAAGGTAAAAGGATTGACAGCAAGAAAAATTACTGCAAATAATAAAAGTGCTCTCTTAAGATTCACCATTTCAGATTACTATTGAATAATAAAAAATTTTGCGCAAAAATACAATTTTATTTGGCATAAATCACCATTTGTTTAAACTTTTTCCAAAAATAGTTTAAACCTTTTTATCTGCTTGATTTAAAGCGCTAAAAGCGATGTATACATCCACAAACAAAGCGATGAAAAATACCACCAAAAAGTTATATTCGATAAAGTTGTTTTCAACGGTCTTTAGCCCGTCCTTTATATAAATATACCCCGCGACAGCTTTCAGTAGCACGAGCCCTAGAAATATTACACCTAATTTCTCCGGCATGGACCAGTTCGCAAAAAAGATCAAAACCGCAGCCAGCAAAGAAGAACAGACGCCAAAAGTATACATCCCCACAAGACTGTAGGACGTTTGAGCCCAGTATCCCTCTGTGTTCATTCCGGATATCACGAGATAATGCGCAGCAAAACTTGCCGCAAAAACGATCAGCAGTACAAATACGCTTTTCAGATAACTATTCATTTTTATTAATTTGATTTGCCTGCCTGATGAACTGATACAAAGATACAATCACCCCCAAAAGTGTTAATCCCTTCATCCCCCATTCACCAGCAATCGCATATTTATTGTCCAACCAAGTTCCCACCCAATAAAATAAATAGATTGTCACACCCATTTGAATAGGCATGGAAGTAAATACAATCCATTTGTTAATTTTCTTATTGGTTTTCTCCTCTTTCAATTAGCTTATAATAAAAGGTTGACAAATATACATCATAAATCCTTATCCACTACAATCCCAAAACTTTTTGTCCAATTTTAATATCCGGATAATCAATATCTGCCCCCAAAAGCATTTTAAGTTCTGAAGAGGATTTATCCGGGTTTGCACGTATCACACCAAGAATACGATCCAACTTCTCCTGCGCGATCAACTCTGTTGCTTCCACTTCGGCACCCACAAAGTTAATCAGGTGCCCATATATCGTACCGGCAACCATCCCGCGCTTAACCGCTATATCAGCAATGCTCATCCCATCCTTAAACATTTCTAAGGAAACCTCCTTTGTATCCAACTTCTTAGGCCCCTCTTCATCTGCATTTTGCGCAGCCAATTCATCTTTTTCTTTGGTCTTCACACTGGCAGCAACATCGAGCATCGCTGTTTGAAAATCTTCCCGTTTTGAAAGCGTATCGGCAATAAGCAGACAATGTTGCAACTGCTCGCGTTTTCGCTTGTAATCAAGCAACAGTGCTTTTAACTCGTCAATATATTTCTTCGTACGTTTTCGTATCTGATACTCTTCGATATGTTTGGTTAAGGCCTCAATCAGATCTACATCCATTTTCGGTAAAAACCAATTGACCGCAGCAGTAGAACGTTCACAAATTACATCATAGTCGATCGCGTTTTTATCCCGCAACAAATCATACAATACAACAATAAACTTATGTGCAACTTTCTCCTGGGTCTGAAGGTGCTTGACCAATTGTTGAAAAAATAGTATTGCTTGTTCCTTTCCATCAATATTACGCTCCTCAAGTGATTTCAGTAATTCAGAAGTTTCGGCCAATAGACCGTCCCAACGGAAACCGTGCATTAAAATCTGGCCAAGATAATTCCGCTGGCATTGCTCTAGAATCTCATTTACATCAGCCTGTCCCTGAGCACGCTGCGCAAATTCGACAACTTGGTAATCGGTACGGATGGCATAAGACGGGATGATCGATTTTAATACAAGCCCATCTAAACTCGTTAAACGGCTCAGTGCAACGTACACCTGTCCCGCAGCAAAAGAGGTACCTGCGTCAATAATCGCTTTTTGAAAAGTTAAACCCTGGCTTTTATGAATGGTGATAGCCCAGGCCAGTCGAAGTGGAAATTGCGAAAATGTACCCAATATCTCCTCCTTAATCTGATCTTGCCCCTTATCGTAATTATACCGAATATTCTCCCAGGTCTCCCTTTTTACCGTAACAGATTCCGACCCATCAGGAAATGTAACCGTTACTGTGCCCTGCACCGTATCGATGTCCTTTACCGTACCAATCTTTCCATTGTAATATTTACGCTCATCTCCCGAATCGTTTCGAATAAACATCACCTGTGCCCCTATCTTTAAGGATAACGTTTCTTCAGCAGGGTAGGAACCCTGCGCAAAATCATCTTTGACAACAGCCTTAAGATTTAACATTTTCCCCGATAATGATGCCAACTTGGCTCCGTTTATTTCATCAGCATTTCGATTATGGGAGGTCAATGTAATATACTGATCCTCTTCATTTGGAACAAAGTCCTGTTGATAATAACCATTTAAGGTCGTTAGCATGTCACTTGTACACTGATTGTTTCGTATGGCATTCAAAATTGAAATAAAACCTTCATCTTGTTGACGATAGATTTTATTGAGCTCTAACATCACCAGCGGATTATCCCTCAAAATTTTAGCATTAAAGAAGAAAACAGAAGAATAATGATCCCGCAAAACATTCCATTCGGCATCTTTCACTACTGGTGGCAACTGATATAAATCTCCGATAAACAATACTTGTAACCCACCAAAAGGTCGCATATCGCGACGAACAGATTGCAGAATCACATTAATCGCATCCAACGTATCTGCACGGACCATTGAGACCTCATCAATTACCAATAGTTCCAATTCCTGCAAAATAGCTCTGCGCTGCTTGGTCAGTTTAATCGTACTGAATAAACGCGATTTATTGTAAATATGACTATCCTGTTCGTCCCAACGTAACTCATAATCTTCAATAAAGGTTCCAAATGGAAGCCAAAATAAAGAATGTAAAGTGGTTCCGCCCGCATTCATCGCAGCCACGCCCGTGGGTGCCGTAATAGCCATCTTCTTGTAGCTATGCTCACGGATATACTTCAAGAACGTCGTTTTTCCTGTACCAGCCTTTCCTGTTATAAATATGTTTTGGTTCGTTTGGTTAACAAAAGCAACAGCCTGCATAAATGCAGTATTTTCCCGATCGACTTGAAAGTTTGACATATCCTGAAATTAGATTGATCACAAAATTAGCAATTTCATTTTTAACTTCACGCGACATATTATAGCTAGAGATATCCAAAACAGCTCCATTATAACGGATTTAGATAAAGCTAAAACGGTTAACTTAAAATATTAATGGATTTTTTTTATATTTAGCAACTGAATTAACGAATAACAAATTTTTAGAATTTTTAATATGGCTATAGATAAAATCGCATTGTTTGAAAAAGTACAGGAAATGCTGACATCCAAAGGTTTTCGTATTGATAAATCAGATGCTGCACGCCCTTGGGGAGGATTTTTCGTTATCGACGAATCCCAAGCACAAGAATTTGCCGATGAGTACTTCGGCGGAATGGATGTACAAGAATTAAGAATTTCAGGAAAATTAAGCCCAAAAATTTTAATTGTCGCACCAGAGAAAAGACTTTCATGGCAATATCACCACCGTCGTGCCGAAATCTGGCGTGTTATTCAAGGTAACGTAGGCGTTATGGTTTCTGACACAGATGAAGAATCGGTTGTTTCAACATTGAAAGAGGGAGAAACAATCAGATTGCGTCAAGGGCAACGTCACCGTTTAATTGGATTGGATGGCTTCGGTATTTTAGCCGAGATCTGGCAGCACACAGATGCTAACCACCCTTCTGACGAAGACGATATTGTTCGCGTACAAGATGATTTTGGCAGATAATAGTCCCACAGGACCGTTACCGCCAAAACAAAGATTCCCAATCCAACAATTGGGAATCTTTGTTTTTACCCCAAAAATAAAGTGCCATAGCAGCTGATTCACTCTCCGCACAGTTGCATTTCATCGCTTTTATCCAAGCTCCTCCACCCCATGTCCATTTCAGGTGTTCCATAACGCAATTCATTAGAAGAGAATATTAATTTTTATTATTTTAGTAGAGATATAATCAACTATGACATGATGAGCAACGACGATACTAAAAGAGGATCCAGTATATTAAACAGTCTGAAGAAATTAATTTTTGAGGACGATCAGCCAAAGCAAACGCCACCGGCACAAGCCCCTCCGGCGCCAGCTACTAGCGCTGCTCCAGAAAGCCCCGCTGTACCACCGGCATATTCATCGCCCACGGCCCAGGCTCCAACTGGAAAAACACCGCCCCCAATCCCTATAACAGCCAATGACGGAACAACCGACCTCAAAGAAATGAAATTAAAGGTCTATGCCATTCTTGAAAAACTCAACGAACAGGGTGTAGATTTTTTCGAAGTATGGAATGCTGCTGCCGCAATGGGAAAAGTAGAGGAAAACACATTAAAAGCAGCCTATACTTCACTGAAATTTGTAGACAGTTCGTTAACCAAGGATAAACTGGTAGCAACTGGCACAAATTATGCTAATAAATTGAAAGAAACCATTGCCAAAGAATCGGAACAAAAACAGGCTGAAAAGAAAAAGACTGAACAAGACCGAACCATGGAGATTGCAAATCTGAACACTGAAATCAAAACAATAACGGAGAATATCGCCAAATTGCAAGATGACCTACAGAAAAAACAACTCGCTTTGGGTCAAATTAATGAAAAGTACGAACCAAGAATTAAAGATATCGAACAAAAAATAAACATCGGCAACGCGGCCGTTGATGAAGTGGTCACCGAAATCAACACTGCATTGCATATGATTAATCAATCAATAACATAAAAATAAATCAATGGAAAGAAAAGATCAGTATGTTAATATTCCCGCTGAGATAAAAACGCAACTTCCGATATTTCAAGTACTGGGCGATCATTTGCCTGCACAATTAAAATCACCAGAAGCGAAGAAGACAGCTTCGTCGATCTTCTTTTGGGCGCTTTTACTTGGCGGAGCCTTTGCTTTTTTCAAGTACTTACCGATTATGCTGGAATATGCCGGAAAAAGTATACTTTTTGTGATATTCAGTATAATCCTGATTACCTTATTATTGCTAGCCCCAAAGATCATTGCGCTATTGCACCGACTGGGTACCGTACTACTTTTTAAAGGTGAAAAATCCATCATTAGAAATAACCCTATCGAAACCTTACAACTGTTATCAAGGGATGCAAAAGACACCCTGAAACGTGTGAAGGAAAAAATCAGCAATGTAGACGGTGTCCGCATCGACATGATTCAAAGCGGTGAAACTGCTCAAAAAACAGCCGAAGAGAAGTACACCTATGCGAAACGTTTCACCGCTGAAGCGGCCAATCTCGACGAGAAATCAAAGGAGGAAACGAGCAAAAATAATGCAGAGAAGGCAAATGCTTATGCAAGAGATGCCAAAGAAACACGTACCAAAGCATTTCTATTGGGAAAAGAAGGTGAATCTGAAGAACAAAATGCGCGCAGTTACGTACAATATGCCAATCAATTTGCAAAAGTATTGGAAGTCCTAAAAGATAATGAAAGCGCAGCGCGTATCTATGTCAGCACCTTGGATAGCAGCATTTCTATTATTTCCAAGAAGCTAGAAGCCACTCAAAAGATGAAAAATGCCACCGATGGCCTAGCCGATGTGTTCAATATTAAAGATGGCTGGGCATTTCAAGAGGCCATGAATGCAGCAACAGGTGCCATCAGTCAAAATATTGCCTCTATCCGATCGAATCTTGATTTCTTGGATCAAAACAACAACATCACCGTGGGTGGCACGCCTACTCAAGGTGAACTGGAAGAGTTTATCCGCAAAGTTGACGAACGTAATCTAAATGTATTAAACGTAACACAAATGGCCGATGCCAGCTATGAACTCAAACCCGAAGAAAAAGTAGATAAAGGATTTACATTACTCGATTAACATTAACTAAAATCAAACTTATTATACGAACATTATGGAAGAAAAATCAACATGGGCAAGATTAAGATGGCCAATCAAAGCAATTATCATCGCCTTACCTATTCTCGCAATCGGTTATTGGGCCATTCAATCGGGCAAATTTGATGCTAATTCGACAGTCCAAACAACAGATTCAACAAGCAATAATGGTCATGCGGCCGCACCTTCATCAGGCTCAGAAACGACTCGTTCATTCAACTATCAACCCGAAAAACCAATCGACGGCGAATACAAGGGTGTCGTTGAAGTGGGCGCTTCGGGTTTCAATTCCTTTGTCGTCAATATGGACAAAGAAAATCGCTGGGAGATCATTTCCAAAGACTTTGGAAAGTCATTTGCATACGAAGGATTGGCAAATACGGAAGACATCCGTAAAGGATTAAAAGATTATATAGGCATGATGCTCGACAAAGGCGTCAAATCCAAAAACATACATTTCGTCATTAGCTCCGGAGCCCAGAAAGAACCTAAAACTTCAGTTATTAGTGCTGAACTAAGAAAAATGGGCTTTGTGGTCAACCTGGTTACAGCAGAGCAAGAAGGAAAATTAGCGTTAAAATCTGTCCTGCCGAAAGCTTACGAAGATAATTCATTTGTTGTTGACATTGGCTCCGGTAATACTAAAATTTCCTGGATTGACGGTGACACAAAATCGGTAGAAGCACCTGGTGCAAAATATTATGAAAAAGACCTTAAAGATGACGCGGTCTATACAGAAGTAAAAAAATTAGGCGAGAAAATTCCGTCAAATAAAAGAGAGGTTTGTTTTATTATAGGCGGGGTTCCTTTTGAATTAGCATCGCAGACACGCCAAGGTGAAGAGCGTTTTACGGTTTTGAACGATCCAGCATCTTACAAAACAGATAAAATAAAAACAAAAAGCGGTGTCAACATCTATAAAGCAATTAAAGATGCAACCAATTGCGACACTTTCGTATTTGATTGGGATGCCAATTTCACGATCGGATTCCTACTTTCACTAAACAAATAGTCAAGACGATTAACATAAAAAAAGCGCTGTTCTCAATAAAAGAGAACAGCGCTTTTTTTATAACCTTTTTTGTTATCCCATAAAACTCAAGAGATATAAAACAATAATGATCGCCAATACCAAAAAAGCGATTTTCCAAAAGCTATAAGGTCGTTGTCCATAAACTTTACCGTTAAATGCATTGACCATGATCTGATAACTCTTTCCTTTGTACTGATATGCTGATAACCATACAGGTAAAAGAATATACTTCAATTTAATGGATTTAAAATCGCTATCAATAGAATCAATATCCTGTGTATCACCACCGATGTCATTCTCAACCTGGCGTTCGATTTCCCGATCCATTATTGTCCGGGCAGTCTCCGCCGCTTTTACATGATCCACACTAAAAGTTTCAGCGATAAAGCCACTTAAATATTGCTCATTGAAAGGTTTTAGATAGCCCAAATTCCAAGGTCCGATTTTATCAGAGAACTTTTCGGGAAGAGATGTTGATCCCGAAATGACAATATCCTTAAATTGACTATAGATACTACCTGAAGCTGGATACCAATTTGTTCGTCTTTCTTCGTATTCTTCCGTCTCACCATCCGAATTGCGTCTTGTACGCGTCACATAATAATACTCGCCACGTGACCCCACATAATCAGAATGTACATCTGCATCATAGGACCAAAATGGTATATACACTCCTTTTAAACGATCATTTCTTGAATTAAAAATTCGCTTAAAGTCATTCGGAGCGAACCATATCTTACCGGCCCATTGTGTCAATAGCCCAAAAGCATTTTTGTAATCAACGGAAAAGGGAACAAGACCATGTGGCTTCACAATACGCTTTTGCTGATGGTCAATTACCAATGGTGAAGCACAAAAAGCACATAAATCTGCCGTAACATGAGGATTCAAACGCGAGTTTGCGCCACAGTTACTACAATGCACAACTTCAGCCAAATAGCTATAGCGCTCATCGGCGAGCCCCTCCATTGCTTGTCCAAAAACTTTATAATCTGTAGATTCAATATGCCCATCTTCCGGTAGCTGATCCGCTATTTCATTCCTGGTTCCACAATAGGAACACGCTAAATAGGACGTACCGGGCTGATAAGTCAAAATAGCACCACAGCCCTGACATTTTAACCCCTGCTCTATTTCGGAGGTTTTTTCTTCAAAACTCATAAAACTCGGTAATGCATTTTACCCTAAACTCCTGGTATCGGTGGCGGGTTCTGCGAAAACAGATCCTTTAATTCGACTACCTTTTCAGCCTCAATCCAGTTTTCAAGTCCCTCTTTCCAGACCAAGGTAGCAAGTGTCATCGTCCCCTCTTTTATCAGAGCGCGCAGCTGTTCCGAATCAAAGGGCCCTTCCTGTTTACCTTTAACGGCCAGGTAATAAGCGACCGCTTTGGGCAATGGAGGAGGTCCAACGGCCCCTGCAGACGAAGCCGCAGCAGCTGATCCCGTACCAGTAGGATTATTCCCATCAAAACTATTTTGCTGAAATACATTACCCATTTGACCAACCATTCCTGCTCCCAACCCAGCACCAAATCCAGCACCTACAATCCCTCCACTACTGGGATTCTCAGCAGCTTTCTCCATTGAATTTGCGGCTTGGAATTGGGCATAGGCCCCCAGATTACCAACGACCTCCATACTGCTTCGCTTATCAAGGGCTTTCTCGACTTCTTCTGGGAATGAAATATTTTCAATTAAGAACTTCGTTAAGCTCAAACCCAACTCATCAAAATCAACCCCAATTTTTTGCTGTATCAAGGCCGAAACTTCATCATAGTTGGATGCAAGATCCAAGGCCGGTATCTTCGACTCAGCAATAGCATCCATCCCCCGCGATACCGCAATGTTTCGAAGCTGCTCTGTGATATCTTCAACTGTAAATACAGGCGTCGTCGCAACAAGCTGTTTCATAAAAACAGTAACTTCCTTCACCTGAAAAGAGAAATTACCGAAAGCCCGAAGTCGAATGGGACCAAATTCAGGATCCCGCAACATAATCGGATTTTTAGTTCCCCATTTCTGATTGACAAATTGTCGAAGGTTGACAAAATAAACATCGGCTTTGAATGGACTATTGAACCCATATTTCCAACCTCTGAGGGTTGTCATGATCGGCATATTCTGGGTCGTAAGTTCGTAACGACCAGGCTGAAAGACGTCCGCAACCACGCCTTCATTCAAAAATACCGCAGCCTGCCCTTCTCGCACAGTCAACTGTGCCCCCATTTTTATTTCATTCTGATACCGTGGAAACTTCCACACAATCGTATCTGTGCTATTATCGACCCATTCGATAATATCGACAAACTCATTCCTGATTTTATCAAATAATCCCATAAATTATTCTCTTTACAATTACTTACACTAAATGTAAACATTTCCCCGCAAACCGGCAATTTTCTCCAGCAGTACGCAAACTAGCGATATCTAAAAAATTTAGCCTTTCAAACTACTTATCGTAGTTTATTTTTTTTACTTTTGTTAGCTAAGTTCTACATTAATTTATGAGTACATATAACGAAGACAGCATTAGGTCCCTGGATTGGAAAGAGCATATCCGCCTCCGTCCGGGAATGTACATTGGAAAGTTGGGGGACGGTTCGGCCTATGATGATGGTATCTATGTTTTATTGAAAGAGGTCGTTGACAACTCAATTGATGAGTTTGTTATGGGTGCCGGTAAAACTATTGATATCACGGTAAACGAAAATAAAGTTTCCGTACGCGATTATGGACGTGGTATCCCAATTGGTTCTGTGGTTGATGTTGTTTCTAAAATCAATACGGGTGGTAAATATGATAGTAAGGCTTTCCAAAAGTCCGTCGGTTTAAATGGTGTTGGTACAAAAGCCGTAAATGCTTTGTCCAGTCAGTTTACCGTCCAGTCATACCGTCAAAATATAACACGCATTGCCCAATTCTCTAAAGGGGAATTAGTCAATGATGAACAAAAAGATACGACGCAACGGAATGGTACATCTGTAACATTTTACCCCGACGATTCTATTTTCCGGAATTATAAATATAGGCCTGAATTTGTTGAAAACATGATCTGGAACTATGTTTTTCTAAACTCAGGTCTTACGATCAACTTTAATGGGCAAAAGTTTATTTCTGAACACGGACTAAAAGATCTATTGGAACGAAATATTGATGCTGAATCCATGCGCTATCCGATTATTCACTTACGGGGGGATGATATTGAAATCGCGATGACTCACGGCCAGCAGTACGGAGAAGAATATTATTCTTTTGTCAACGGTCAGCATACCACGCAAGGTGGAACACACCAGGCTGCCTTCCGTGAAGCACTTGTCAAAACAATCCGCGATTTTTACAGAAAAGAATTTGACGCATCGGATATTCGTTCATCAATTATCGGTGCCATCGCCATCAAAGTGCAGGAACCCGTTTTTGAATCACAGACCAAAACAAAGCTAGGATCTCAAAGTGTAGGCCCAGAAGGCCCTACGGTAAGAGGATTTATCAATGACTTTGTTAAAAAAGCATTGGATGATTACTTACATAAAAATCCGGCTACGGCAGATGCTCTTCAAAAACGTATTCTTCAATCGGAACGTGAACGTAAGGATATCGCCGGTATCAAAAAACTCGCCAACGAAAGAGCGAAGAAAGCCTCTTTGCACAACCGTAAACTACGTGACTGTAAAGTGCACTTCAGCGATAAAAATGAACGTAACCAAGAAACAACGTTGTTTATCACCGAGGGGGATTCTGCATCTGGTTCTATTACCAAATCGCGGGATGTGCAGACTCAAGCTGTTTTCAGTCTGAAAGGAAAACCGTTAAACTCCTACGGTATGTCCAAAAAGATTGTTTATGAAAACGAGGAATTTAACCTCTTACAACATGCGCTTAATATTGAAGACGGTCTCGATGGATTACGCTACAACAATATCGTAATTGCTACCGATGCCGATGTCGACGGCATGCACATCCGCCTGTTGCTATTGACATTTTTCTTGCAGTTTTTCCCAGACCTTGTCAAAGCTGGCCACGTTTCCATCTTACAGACACCACTTTTCCGTGTCCGCAACAAAAAGGAAACGATCTATTGCTATTCCGATGAAGAACGACAAAAAGCAATCGCAAAATTAGGCGCTAAACCTGAAATTACCCGATTCAAAGGTTTGGGTGAGATATCACCTTCCGAATTTGGATTATTTATCGGAAAAGATATCCGTCTTGACCCGGTTATCTTGTCCAAAGACAATAAAATTCAACAGTTATTAGAATATTACATGGGCAAAAACACACCAGATCGACAAAAGCATATTGTCGAAAATCTGCGTGTTGAAGTTGACCTTGAAGAAGAACTAACAAAAAAAGCGGGTTAAAATAACCCGCTTTTTTAGCAACCTACAACCACCTTTCATGCACAACCAAACCTTAATTCTGATCCAATGTCAAGATGCCGTTGGATTGGTCGCCAACATTTCAAATACGCTGGCAAAATATCAACTCAATATTGTCACCATGCGTGAATATGTGGATGAAGAAGCCAACAAATTCTTCGTGCGTGTCGTGTGTAACGGTATCGTGCCTGAGCAGAAACAGCTTTCGGATTCCCTTGCCGAAGTACTTCCCCCATCTGCTCAGATACAGATAAACCCCAATAACCGCAAAAAAATCGTCGTCCTCGTGACCAAAGAGCATCACTGCCTTGCCGATATCCTGGTACGTCAACACTTCGAAACATGGGGAGCCGAAGTACAGGCCGTAATTGGTAATTATGAATCATTACGCTCCTTTACGGAAAAGTTTGATATTCCTTTTCATTGCATCTCACATGAAAACCTGACAAAGGAAACATTCGAAAAACAACTGATCGCACAAATCCAAAACTATAATTTCGATTACATCATTCTGGCGAAGTTCATGCGAATCTTGTCTCCTCAGTTTGTCAGTACCTTTGAAAATAAACTGGTCAACATACACCATTCATTTTTACCCGCTTTTATTGGTGCCAACCCGTACAAGCAGGCTCATGCAAGAGGCGTTAAGATCATCGGTGCCACAGCGCATTTCGTTACCGACCAACTCGATGAAGGCCCCATCATCGTACAGGATATACGACATGTCAATCACACCTATACTGTAAAAGATATGGTAACTGCCGGCAAAGAAATAGAAAAGGCTGTTCTGAGCAGAGCAATTCGTCTGCTTAGTGAAGATCGTGTGATGCGCAACGATTACAAGACAATTGTATTTGAATAGTGATTACGATCATGTCCCGATAAAACAATCATTACTTTTTTTCAGCGTTATTCTCCATTATTTCGTAAAAGAAATATTTAAGAATGACGCATACTTTTCATATCCCCGTATTAGGCTTAGCTTTCTCCATCGACTCCGCACTTAAGGTCGCACAATATGGTATCTCCACCGTAATGTCTATTGTTGACGATGAACTCATCGAGCGCATGCGCCGCTATTACTGCGGACAATATCAAATCGTCTATCATCCGATCACTAAAACAGAAGAAGATTACCGGGCAAAAAGAATTACGGCCTATCTCAATCTCGTACAGTTTGTGGTCAATAAGCAAGTCGCGGCCTTGAAGCGTCAGCCCTTCACCGAAAATTCAGAACTTACCAAATATTTTCAGCTTTTACCCGAGTCACATCCTTCAAAACCGATTTATCACGCGATGGAAATGGAAACCAATCGCGCGATTAAAACCGAGCTGCAAGATCTATTGATCAATTATCTCAAACCGGGAGACATCGATGTTAATATTATGTCCAAAGTAGATAAAATGAATTACCAGGATGGTAACCTATTGGATCAGCGTTATTCTGATGCTTCAGCAGCCTTACGTGGTTTTGCAAATTCCAACTTGCATTCCTCCCTTATCCTTTCCGCAGGGATGAATCCACACCTATACGCTTACCTCGCTGAATTACCGGCTTTCTTCCCCAATAGTGAAGGTCTATTTGACAAAAAAGTCGTTTTGAAAGTAAGTGACTTTCGATCGGCGCTCATCCAGGCAAAATATCTCGCTAAGCGTGGTGTATGGGTATCTGAATTCAGAATAGAATCCGGTTTGAACTGCGGTGGTCATGCTTTCGCAACCGATGGTTTTCTTCTGGGACCAATCCTTCAAGAGTTTAAAGAGAAAAAAGAAAGTTTGAAAACCGAACTTTTCGAGATATACCACGCATATTGGGTTTCCCAGGAGCGCTCATTAACAACTCCTCCCAGCATCAAATATACAGTTCAAGGAGGCGTGGGAACAGCTTCAGAACATCAGTTCTTATTAGACTATTATGGATTCGATGCCGTAGGATGGGGATCCCCATTTCTGATGGTTCCCGAAGCAACCACAGTAGATCAAGAAACCCTGAAAGCATTGGAACTTGCCAAGAAAGAAGACTTCTACTGTAGTGGAGCATCTCCATTGGGAATTCCCTTTAACAATTTCAGACAAAGTGGCGCAGAGTACCTACGGTTGGAACGTATAAAAAAAGGGCGCCCCGGTAGCCCTTGTAAAAAAGAATACCTTATTTCGAACACCGAGTTTGGTGATAAACCGATCTGCACTGCATCACGCGTCTATCAACATCAAAAGATCCAGGAACTACAAAAACAAAATCTGTCCGCTGCGGAATACGATAAAGCCTTTGACGCCATTACAGAAAAAACCTGTCTTTGTGAAGGGCTCGCAGCACCAGCTTATCTTAAGTACAATATCCAAAAGAGCAAAGAACAGACCGCTGTATCCATCTGCCCAGGCCCGAATCTTGTCTGGTTCAAAAAACAATATTCTTTGCGGGAAATGATCGACCACATCTATGGCCGTATATCAGTTTTTGAAAATGACAACAGACCTTTTGTTATGATCAACGAACTCAACCTGTATATCGATCATATTCAAAAATATGTCACAGACAATAAAAATATCATGAACGATAAAAAGATAAAATATGTAGCTAGATTCAAAGCACAATTACAAGCTGGAATAGCTTATTACAACGAACTTACCCAGCACTTATCGCTTATTCCACAAAATATCAGCACAGCGATACCCAGACAGCTTGAACTGGCATCACTACGTTTAAAAGACATCCATATGTAACCTCCTAATATAACTTTAAACAAACACGGGGCGCTTAAATAAGCGCCCCGTGTTATTATCAGGAATCTTTTGACAAGCCTTACTTCGCTATTTTGCGAAATTTACCGAATACCCCAAGTGGAAGTTTCGGTCCTGCAGTTGCTTTTAAGAACAACTCGCCTATTTCCAAGTTTTCCACTTTTGGGAAAGCTGTCTTAATTAAATTTTCAACAATAACAGAGGAAAACCCTAATGAATACGTATTCAAAATCAAGAAATGCTCTTTAGGATCCAATAGTTGAACGACTTCAGTCATCATTTCCATAATGTGATCTTCCAATTTCCATTTCTCGCCCTTTGGCCCATGCCCATATGCGGGTGGATCCAAAATAATCCCATTATACGTATTACCTCTTTTCAGCTCACGCTTTACAAATTTCAAAGCATCTTCAACCACCCAACGAATGTTATCCAAATTGGAAATTTCCATATTTTCATTTGCCCAGGTAACAACCTGTTTAATCGAATCTACGTGAGTCGTATCCGCGCCCGCAGCCTTTGCTATTAAAGATGCTCCACCAGTGTATGCAAAAAGATTTAGAACCTTCGGTCTTTCCGTCTTAAATGAACGTACAGATTCCGAAATATAGTCCCAATTTACAGCCTGTTCCGGAAATATCCCGACGTGTTTAAAAGATGTCAAGCCCAATCTAAATTTGATGGCCACATCCTTATTTTTATATTCGATATGCCAACGGTCTTGGGCCTTAGGATTTTTCTTCAACCATTCTCCTGAAGTAGCCGAACGACCTTTGAATTTGATATGATAACGCTTGTTCCACTCCGCATCAGTCAATGCTTTAGGCCATACAGCCTGAGGTTCTGGTCTGATTAAAATTAAATCACCAAAACGTTCCAGTTTTTCAAAATCACCACAATCAATGAGTTCATAGTCCTTCCAATGCTGTGGGGTCAATAGTTGTATATTTGTTGCTGCCAAAATCAAAATTTTCCGACAAAACTAAGCTAAATTTCAATATAAAAGAAATCTGCATGATGCTAACACAGATCAAACACATAAAATTACGCGCAATAAAGCCATGTTCCCAGCCCTTATTGCCCCATAGAAGCTTTCGCACTTTTCATTAATGGGCTTGCAAAAACAAAGTTGTTCAATTCCTCCACATCCGACCGCATCATATCCTTATTGGAACCTTCCCAGAATTTCTCTCCTTTATAGAGAAACAAAATATACTCACCAATTCCCATCACAGAATTCATATCATGTGTAACAACGACTGTCGTACATTTCAACTCTTGCGTAATTTTTAGTACCAATTCATCAATAACAATCGAAGTCTCCGGATCCAATCCCGAATTGGGTTCATCACAAAATAGATATTTAGGGTTCATACTAATTGCACGTGCAATTCCAACCCGCTTTTTCATCCCCCCCGAAAGCTCCGCAGGGAACAGTTTATTTCGTCCCTCCAGATTAACCTGTTCCAAACAATGATTTGCACGGTCTAATTTTTCCGCTTTGGACATATCCGTAAACATGTCCAACGAAAACATGATATTCTGTTCGACCGTCATCGAATCAAACAGCGCTGAATTTTGAAAAAGCATACCTATTTCTTTTCGAATAGGAACACGCTCTTCAAAATTCATCCGAGTAAAATCCTTGCCATCAAAAATTACCTTTCCTTTTTCCGGTTGGTGCAGGCCTACGATACATTTCAATAAAGTACTCTTTCCCGACCCCGACCCTCCAATAATCAAACTCACCTTTCCAGGTTCGAAATTTGCACTGATACCCTTCAGCACATGGTTGTCACCAAACGATTTGTTAATATCTTCGATTTGAATCATAAAATCTTTTTAAAGCATTAATGCGGTTATCACATAATCCGCCGCAAGAATAGTTATGCAGCCAACGACAACTGCTTCCGTACTAGCTTGCCCAACTTCCAACGCTCCGCCCTTTACATTATACCCTTTATAAGCAGATATCGAGGTAATAATAAACCCAAACACAACAGCTTTAACAAGGGCAACTGTCACCGTGAAGCCGTTGAAGCCATCTTGAATTCCTAAAATATAATCCGCCTGTGTCACAGCGCCCGAAAGGGATCCACCTAACAAACCGCCCACTAAAGCGCACACGATAGAAATAATCACCAACATCGGAATCATGGTGATACCCGCCAATATTTTGGGTAATATCAAATAACCAGGAGCATTGATCCCCATAATTTCCAAAGCATCAATCTGCTCTGTAACACGCATGGATCCGATCTGTGAAGATATAGACGACCCAATTTTCCCCATTAAGACCAATCCCGAGATCGTCGGTCCTAATTCCAAAATATTTGAATCCCGGTTGATCGAACCTATAATAGAATTTGGGATCAAGTCGGATACCATCTGAAAGGCAATTTGCATGGTCATAACAGCGCCAATGAAGGTGGAAATAATAACGATAAGTCCCAGAGATCCTATACCAATATCGGTCATTGCCAATACGGTTTCCTTCCAATAAATTCGCCCTTTCTCCGGTCTTTTAAAAACTGATTTCAGGAGTATGAGATATGCACCAATGTGATGAAAGATCATATTATCTATTTAATTTCAATGTATTACGCCAATTTAACGGCTATACTGAGCCAAGCTATCCATTAAAGGTAATTAATTCCAGCAAATATATAAACAAGCAAAAACCCAAAAAGTATACGAAAAACGAAATTACTTACCGATCAATTAGTCACATTTACCGATTTTTTATGTATAATAGCCTAAACATTCATACGGTATCTCCCAAAGCGACTTACTTTTGAGATATATTAACAAACGGAATTAGTTATGAATACACGAAGAATAACAACTGGTATCACCATTCTCTTTATAGGAGTTGTCTTATTATTATCACAGCTCAACACAATTTCTTTCAACTGGGTAGGTATTTTTAGATACTGGCCGCTGTTTATTGTGCTTGCCGGAATTCGTATGCTGGTACCCAAAGACCAACAGATTGGACAGTTTGTCGCCATCGGTTCTACCGTCGTAATTTTAGGTTTTTTGACTTACATAGGGCTGTCGACACCAAAGGAACCACTTTTAACACAGCTTTTAAAAAGTAAAGGCGTCAACATCAATGTCGACGATCCCAACGATAAAACAAATTATACAACAGAAAAATTAAACGTCCCGCTGGATGATAAAATCCATAGTGCTACCCTAAACCTCGATTTGGGGGCCACTTCATTAAGAAATGATAGTAGCACCACTTCAGAAATCTTCTCGGCATTTAACACATCAAAAGAATATCTATTGGGCATAACTGTACATGGAGAATCTGCAGACAAATTAGATATCAACCTAAAGGGAAAATTCAAAAACAAGGATTTTAACAGCAAAAACAACAATACGTTTATCGCATTAAACCCCAACATCCTATGGAATCTGAATTTTGATGTAGGTGCAATTGATGCCAGGTTAGATCTTTCACCCTACAAGATAGAAACATTGGATATCGATGCTGGAGCGACTAGTCTAAAGTTAAAATTAGGTCAACCGCTGGCAACAACTAAAATTTCTATGGATGCTGGAGCCTCCTCTATTGAAATCTCCATCCCCAAAAACGCGGCCTGTCGTATTACAAGCGACAATGCATTATCCTCGACAGATTATGAGGGCGATTTCCTAAAAAGTGAAGGCGAAGTAAAATCGACAAATTACGACTCTGCCGCTCAAAAATTCGATTTCGATATCAACGGTGGCATCGCGTCAATAAAAATTAGAAGATATTAATTGACACCCGATTTTTAGTCAAGAAAAGCTAACTTTGTGTTAGATATGGACACAAGTAATATGTTGACATTACCTGGAATCTATTGCAATTCCAAGGTAGATTATTCGAGATGGAAAACAAGGGAAATTCGGATCGGTGATATTCCCATGGGTGGCGATAATCCCATTCGTATTCAAAGTATGACTACGGTAGATACAATGGATACGATGGGCTCAGTTGAGCAGACCATTCGAATGGTAGAGGCGGGCTGCGAATACGTTCGTATTACCGCTCCAAGTATTAAAGAAGCACAAAATTTAGCTAACATAAAAGATGAACTTCGCAGAAGAGGCTATAAAGTCCCTTTAGTCGCTGATATTCATTTTACACCAAATGCTGCCGAGGTCGCTGCGCGCATCGTCGAGAAAGTAAGGGTCAATCCCGGTAACTATGCAGACAAGAAGAAATTTGATCAGCTATCTTATACCGATGCTGAATACAAGCGCGAGTTAGATCGCATCTATCAAAAATTCACTCCGCTCGTAAATATCTGTAAGGAAAATGGTACCGCCATGCGTATTGGTACCAACCACGGCTCACTTTCGGATAGGATCATGAGTCATTATGGTGACACTCCGGAAGGGATGGTCGAATCAGCCATGGAGTTTATCCGGATGTGTGAAGACCTGAGTTTCTACAATCTCTGTATCTCCATGAAATCGTCCAACCCGCAGGTCATGGTCAAAGCCTATCGATTGCTGGTCGAAAAAATGGTTTCCGAAAACATGAACTATCCCCTACATCTCGGTGTAACTGAAGCTGGAGACGGTGAAGATGGTCGTGTAAAATCTGCCGTCGGTATCGGAACACTGTTGGAAGATGGATTGGGCGATACGGTACGTGTATCGCTAACCGAAGAGCCTGAACGGGAAGCTCCGGTCGCTATAGCACTTGTCAATAGATATAGCAAAAGAAAGGCAAACATCGCGAGTCAGCCCAAACAAAAGATTGTTCAGCTCTCTCCGGAGACACCACATATTCCTTATGCCAGCCAAGAAGTAAATACTTTCATCGGCGGCTCTTTGGTACCTAGGGTTGTGGTCGACATTTCTAAGGAAAATCTAAAGGACGCTCAGATCCTTACCAAAGTAGGTTATCGCTACGATATCCTATTAGATAAATACCACATGGGTGAGCAGTCTGTAGACTTTGTTTATCTCGCAGACAGTTTACCATCCTTTACGATGCCGGCAAATCTGAAGCAAGTATATAACTATAATACCTGGTCAAAACTTACCGATCAAACCAATATTCATCCGCTCTTTACCTTAGAAGAATTCGTAAAGTCAGACAATAAGGATAAAGTCCTGAATATGGTCAAAATCTGTAATTCAGATTTATTAACCCCATTGTTTGAATCCTTACAGCTAGACAAAACAGTCGTATTTATCGTAGAAACCGATTACTTGCACGGTATGGCAGATCAAAGACAGTTCTTTCGAAATCTGCAGGAAATCGGTATTGACAATCCTGTCATTATCAAGCGTTCTTATTTGGCGGAAGAATTCTCAGGACCCATTGGTGATTTTATGAATCCCGAAGAACCGATATCAAAAATACAGCTGTACGCTTCTACAGATCTAGGCGCATTATTAATCGATGGTTTAGGTTCAGGAATTTGGATTGACTCTCCGGCAACGGCATTGGAAAATATCGCCTCACTTTCGTTCGGAATTTTACAGGCGACACGATCCAGAATATCCAAGACAGAATATATTTCCTGTCCAAGCTGTGGCAGAACCTTATTTGATCTCCAAGAAACCACGCAAATGATCCGAAGCCGTACCAATCACTTAAAAGGCTTAAAAATTGGAATCATGGGCTGTATTGTTAATGGCCCTGGAGAAATGGCAGATGCAGACTATGGTTATGTTGGGGCGGGCCCTGATAAAGTGACATTATATAGAGGTCAGCAGGTGGTTAAGAAAAATGTGAGTTCAGCCCATGCCTTAGATGAATTGATCAAGATCATTCAAGATGATGGATTGTGGATCGAAGAACTACAACAAGACCAAAATTAACAAATCAAGCTATACATAAAACAGCAAAGGGNNCCCTTTGCTGTTTTATGTATACGAATGAACGTACATTACAAATTACCTTTTTATCGAAAAATGTTACTTTCTTATCGAATAGAAAATCTTTTCACCACAGTTTCCGAACCTGCAACTACGCGTACAAAGTAAAATCCTGTCGTTAATTTTCCACCATGCTCAAAGGAAAGATTTTGAATTCCTGAATCCAGATTACCATTCATTAATTGGAGAATCTCATTGCCCAATGCATCCATTACTTTGATAGACACACTCGACGATTTTGCCAATTTAAAAGAAAGATTTATTTGTTCAGCAATCGGATTGTAGAAAACCTTCACATTATTGATAAGTTTCTCTGTCTCCTTGATGTTATTATCTTCTCCGAATGCCTCACTGCCGTCCCAAATATGTTGCGAAATAGTATGGTCATAAGGAGACTTTGCATACACCCGAGTCAACCCGCTACACAATGTCAGTGCGGATAAAAGTGTTAAACAAGCTGCTTTAAGTAGATTTCTCCCCATAGTGTTAAATTAGACTTCAAATACTGGTTACGGTTTAATCAAATATAACGCTAACTATTTGAATTATCAACAACAAAGTTAGTATTTTGTTTAAAAGTTTTTCAGCAAATAGATTCATTCTAAGTTTCTTTTAACAAATTTTAACAGCTCTTGCGCATGTCAAAGTAAATGCTAAAATTTGGCGCAGGAAATGTACCTACTTAAAGTACAGGCAAAAAGTATATTTTTGCAGTATATTTTGAAATAAAATAATTGATAAATGGCAGACAACAGTCATCACAACAGTATCAATAAGGTGAGTTTCGCCGGATTATTGATCAGTTTAGGAATCGTTTTTGGAGATATCGGAACTTCTCCATTGTATGTTTTCAAAGCAATCATGGGACAAGGAGCCATTCAAAAGGACTTAGTCTTGGGCGGGCTATCCTGTGTTTTTTGGACACTGACGCTCCAGACAACAGTAAAGTATGTTTGGATCACACTCCGGGCAGACAATAAAGGTGAAGGCGGTATCCTATCCCTCTATTCATTGGTACGCAAACGAGCCCCTTGGTTAATTTTCCCGGCGATGATCGGTGCAGCGACCTTGTTAGCGGACGGAATGATCACCCCTGCCATCACAATATCCTCGGCTATTGAAGGTTTGGATCTCAAATTCCCAGGATTACCTACAGTACCTATTGTAGTTACAATTATCTCCTTATTGTTTATTATCCAACGATTTGGAACATCTGTTGTAGGAAAGGTTTTCGGCCCATTGATGACCATCTGGTTTACAATCATTGGTGTAATCGGTTTATCTCATCTTCACCTCGCACCAGAAGTGATGAAAGCGATCAACCCCTATTATGCTTTCCATATTTTGATTACCTACCCCCATTCGCTATTACTGATCGGTGCCGTGTTTTTATGTACTACAGGTGCCGAAGCATTGTATTCGGATATGGGACACTGTGGTAAAAACAATATCCGCATCAGCTGGATCTACGTAAAAATCACACTTATACTAAATTATTTCGGACAAGGAGCCTGGTTATTGACACAGGAAGGACGTGTCCTTGGAGGTGAAAATCCGTTCTACTCAATCATGCCCGATTGGTTTATAGGCTACGGTATCGCCATCGCGACGATTGCAGCGGTCATCGCCAGTCAAGCCATGATATCCGGATCATATACCCTAATTTCGGAAGCAGTACGGTTGAATATATGGCCTAAGGTGGCTATCCGCTACCCCAGTGAACATAAAGGTCAGTTGTATGTACCATCCATCAATTTAATTTTATGGGTCGGCTGTATGATTGTCATCTGGGTTTTTGAAGAATCAAGCCGAATGGATGCAGCCTATGGTCTTGCGATCAATTTAACGGTATTGATGACCACGATTTTAATGGGATACTTCCTCGCCATGAAAAAAGTCAACCGTGTACTAATTGCGGTATTTTTGATTGCTTATTTTGTTATTGAACTAACTTTCTTAATAGGAAATGGTGTTAAAATAGCCCATGGCGGTTGGTTGACTCTTCTGCTTGCCACTGCGCTATATATAACAATGTATTGCTGGTACACAGCGCGAAAAATTAAAAATCGTTTTGTTAACTTCATTAACATCAATAAATATTACCCCATTATCTCCGAATTGAGCGAGGACAAATCGGTCCCTCCCTATGCGTCGCATTTGGTCTATCTGACAAGTGCAAATTTCAAATCCGAGATAGAGGCTAAAATTATTTATTCAATTATTAATAAAAAGCCAAAGCGTGCGGATGTATATTGGCTAGTCCACGTTGATGTGATGGATCATCCACATACAAAAGAATATTCAATCGATCAGCTTATCCCCGGTAAGTTAATACGGGTTGATTTTAAACTTGGCTTTAGAGAGGAACAGCGCATCAGTCTACTGTTCAGAAAAGTAGTTGAGGAAATGGTGAAAAAAGGTGAAATTGACATCACCAGTCAATACGACACCCTACGTAAACACAATATTCCTGGTGACTTTAAGTTTGTTGTTTTGGAAAAAGTACTCTCCAAAACCAACCAGATGACATGGATAGAAAAAGTAATTATGGACATCTATGGTTACCTCAAAAAAATGAGTTTGTCCGAAGAAAAAGGTTTTGGTTTAGATTCCAGCTTTGTTACAATTGAACGGGTTCCGCTCAATTTTCCACAGACTTCAGAGGTCCATCTCATACGGAAAGATTAAGACTCCTCAAGGTGATGCTCAAGCATCACCTTTTTTATTCAATAGAATTGCATTACTTTTGTTGCAAATAATACATCATGGCAGACGCTAATCCAAAAAAGAAATTACATCCTAGAAATAGACATCTCGATAACTACAATTTTGAAGAATTGAGCAAAGTGGAACCTTCGCTCAAAGATTTCGTTATAGAAAATGCGTATAAAGTAAAGTCCATCGATTTTAACAACCCCGATGCTGTTAAAACGTTAAACAAGGCACTTCTAAAAAAATATTACCACATTCAACACTGGGATATCCCCAAAGAGAATCTTTGCCCCCCTATTCCGGGCCGGGCAGATTATATTCATTATATCGCAGACGTTCTTGCAAGGGACAATAATGGTGAAATTCCAAAAGGCGGAAACATCCACGTCCTCGATATCGGTGTTGGTGCAAATTGTATCTACCCCATCATCGGACATCAGGAGTATGGATGGAGCTTTGTAGGGTCTGAAATCATCAAGAGTGCATACAAAAACGCCATCGAGATAACACGGACAAATATGAGCTTAAAAAAGAGCATACAAATCCGTCTCCAAAATAATCCCAAAGCCATATTTAAAGACATTATTCTTCCAGGGGAAAAATATGATGTGGTAATCTGTAATCCCCCATTTTTTAGCTCTCAGACCGAGGCTTTACAGCAGTCCATCCGTAAGACCACAGGTATCAAAGACGCTAAAATAGACGAAAAACCGGTCACACAGGCATTTTCTGGACAAGGAAGCGAGTTATGGTGCGATGGTGGTGAAAAAGCATTCTTGTCACGCATGATCTTTGAAAGCCAATTTCACAAAGATCAAGTAAAATGGTTCACAACATTAGTTGCCCACCGCGAAGACATTCGCTTTCTACAACACAAACTAAAGAAAATAAACGTAAAAGAGACCGAAGTGATCCGCATGGAACAAGGTAATAAGGTAAGCCGGATCCTTTTATGGAGATTCTAATAAGTCCATGATATTAAAAAAAAGGAGCTATCTTTTATGCAGATAGCTCCTTTTCTTTGATCCATTACTGTACGACGCTTCTCCTATACTAGGCTTGCGCCTGTTTATTTAACTTTGAATGTTTATAGCCATACATAAAATATACAGCCAATCCAATCACGAGCCAGATCACAAATATTATCCAGTTACTTGCCCCCAGCTCCGTCATTAAATACAGATTGATCAGAATACCAACGACAGGCAATAGGGAAAAGTTCATTTTAAAGCTATAAATCCCCAGTCCAAGCCAAGTTAACCAAAATATGATGACCAACATTTTATGTTCTAGAATTTCAAGGATGGTAAGCGATTTCCACTCCTGTATCGTTTCTTGCGCATAGCTAAAAATAAACACAATAGCAATCAGTAGCCCTGCACCAACCAAATACTTACCGTTGATGTAAGGAACTTTAAATTTGGATTTTGCCGATAAACCCGAATAATCCATATACAATACACCGGCGCACACAAGTATAAAGGCAAAAAAGGTACCGACGCTCGTTAAATCCACAAAGAAATCCATTTTAAAAAATAACGAAGGGATAGCAACCACCAAACCCGTTACAATAGTTGCAAACGAAGGTGTTTTATATTTTGGGTGAATGGTCGCAAATTTCTTCCACAACAAACCATCCCGACTCATCGTCATCCAGATTCTTGGTTGCGCCAATTGATACACCAGCAAGGCACTGGTGATGGCAATCACAGAGGTGACCGATATAATTCCGGCCATATGGTCAAAGCCCACATATTTAAACACGAAAGCAAGCGGATCCTTCACATTTAATTCGGTGTAATTAACCATCCCCGTCAAGACTAAGGTAATAGCAACATACAATACAGTACAAATCAATAGGCAATAGATCATCGCCTTAGGTAGATCGCGCTGCGGGTTTTTACACTCTTCGGCAGTTGTGGAGATCGAATCGAATCCGATAAAGGCAAAGAAAACCGCGGCCACACTTCCGAGTACACCTTTGAGGCCGTTCGGCGCAAAAGGTGTCCAATTTTCAGGTTTAATGAAAAATATACCCCCAAAAATTACGGCCAGGATAATCGCTACCTTGATCATAACCATAATCATACTCGCTTTCTGGGACTCTTTGATTCCGATATAAACCAACCAAGTAACCAAAAATGTAATGACACCTGCTGGTAAATCGAAAATAATAGGCAGTCCTCCTATTCGTGGTGCATTATTAAAAGCATCCAGACCATGTTGGTCGATTGCGGTCAGTGCAGCCGCACCATGTTGGTTCATCTTCTCTACAGCATCATAAGCATAGCCTGGCGCCATGGACAACCAAGCCGGTATGTGGAGTCCAAAGCCCTCCAGCATGGAGACAAAATACTGCGACCAGGAAATGGCAATAACCGTATTGGAAACAGCATACTCCAAGACCAATGCCCAACCTATAATCCATGCAAACAACTCACCAAAGGCCACATAAGCGTATGTATATGCTGAGCCAGACACAGGAACCGTACTGGCAAATTGCGCATAGGCCAATGCCGTAAAAACACAGGCAAAAGCCGTAAAAACGAAGAGGAGTGATACCGCTGGTCCACCTTCATAACTCGCCAATCCAATTGTGCTGAAGATTCCAGCCCCTACAATAGCGGCGATACCCAACGAAACCAGATCTGTTACCCCCAATACCTTTGCAAGGCCCGTCCCCTCCTCTTTTTGAGTGTCATGCAGAATCTGATCAACACTTTTCTTCCGAAAAAGTCTATGTGACATGTAAATTTAGTTTTTGATACTTAAAATTATGCGAAAATAAATATTTTCAAGGTCTTATACTATTGGTATTTTCTGACAGACTAATTAAAGTCCACCAGCTCATATTGAATATACTGGTAAATTTCTTGATAATCGGTCATCTGCGTATGTAAATAGGAAATCAGCTGTTCTGTCAGAAGCTGTCTTTGCTCCACTGAAACTTCAAATTTCCACAATCGCTTACAAATATTGAAAAGCGCACCTGCGATTTTTTCTACCTGTGCATAGTCATAAATATACGCCCACTCAATAAACTGATGATAGAACTTTTCAAACTTAGGAATATCACTCAGCTGATTAATTTTCAAAAACTTCCGAACAGCATCTTCATTGACATGTACCAGTGCAGCGTAGAATTTATCGATGGAGACCGCTTTATTTTGTGTTAGGATATGATCCAACAATAGCTCCAACGCAATATGGGCCATAAAGGACGGACGGATAGGCAGCCCGGCTAAACTAGACTGGATTTTTAGTTTCAGCTGATGTGTATGATGAAAAAAGTAAGGTGAATTGTGAAATAGACGATCGACCTCGATATGACGGTTCCAGCCTATGTACAATTGTTCCAGTAAAGGATTGTCCAAGAGCTCATCTTCATACTGACGCGGTTTTAGCATAAAGGATTTATCCGCATTTTTTAATAGATCGGGTAACAATCCACCCACCATACGTTCGGGATTAGTTGCAAACCGTTCAAAATAGAAATGTGATAAAAAATTCATACCAGCTTATTAGCGTGTGCTTTTATGGGAAATTATTCGCTCAATATACGCTTAATCTCCTATCTTTGCATCTTGTAAATTAAAAAATTAAATCCATTTAACAATGAGCTTTGTAGAAGAATTACGTTGGAGAGGCATGTTGCAAGATATTATGCCAGGCACTGAAGACTTACTGAATAAAGAAAAAGTCGCTGGTTATATCGGCTTTGATCCCACAGGCGACTCTCTACACGTAGGACACTTGACGCAAATCATGACGTTGATCCATTTCCAAAATGCAGGCCACAAACCAGTTGCCCTGGTTGGAGGAGCAACAGGCATGATCGGAGACCCTTCTTTCAAATCTGCAGAGCGTAACTTGTTGGACGAAGCTACCTTACAGCATAATGTCGCTTGTCTGAAAAAGCAGTTAGGCAAATTTCTTGAATTTGGAGAAGGGGAAAATGACGCCCAAATGGTTAATAATTACGACTGGTTTAAAGATTTTAAATTTTTGGATTTTATTCGTGATATCGGTAAAATGATTACCGTTAACTATATGATGTCAAAAGATTCTGTAAAAAAACGTCTGGAAGGCGACAATGGTCTCTCATTTACAGAGTTTACCTATCAATTGATTCAAGGATATGACTTCTACTATCTTTGGAAGCACCACAACTGTAAAGTTCAAATGGGCGGGTCGGACCAATGGGGTAACATCGTAACAGGAAGCGAAATGATCCGTCGCCAAGATCAGGGAACAGCCTATGCCATCACGACGCAATTAATCAAAAAAGCCGACGGCCAGAAATTTGGAAAGACCGAATCTGGTGCCATATGGTTAGATCCAAAAAAAACTTCTCCGTATAAGTACTACCAATTTTGGTTGAATACGTCAGATGATGATGCTAAAAACTGGATCAAAATTTTTACACTCAAACCTCAGGAAGAAATTGAGTCCATTATTGCAGAACATGATGCAGCGCCACACTTACGTTTAGTTCAAAAAGCACTGGCAAAAGATATCACCATTCGTACCCACTCCGAAGAAGCGTACGAAACTGCGATCAAAACTTCTGAATTTCTTTTTGGAAATGGCTCTTTAGAATTCTTAAACAACTTAGATCACGACGCAGTTTTAGAGGTATTTGAAGGCATTCCGCAGTTTCAGGTCGCTAAAGCAGATCTCGCAGCAGGCATCAATATTCTTGATTTACTAGCTGTTCAGACACAGGTATTTCCGTCAAAAGGTGAAGCCCGCAAAATGCTTCAGGGCGGCGGCGTTTCTATCAACCGAGAAAAAGCAACCGATATTGAAGATTCGATTACGGACAATCACCTTGTAAACAATAAATATATTGTTGCACAACGCGGTAAAAAGAATTACTACTTGATTATTGCAGATTAATGATCAGCAGTATCCTGATTTAATAATCCATAAACATAAAAAAGTCCCTTTTGAACAAAGTAAAAGGGACTTTTTTATGAAATCCAATGTTATTCTTCCTCCGCAGAAGAAATCGGTTCGGTTATTTTAATAGTTTTTCAAATGCTTTGCGTGACGCTCCCCTAAAATGTACTTCCCCGCAATAGCGGTACCCTAACTTTTCGAACACATGCAGCATACCCCCATTGTCAAAATTAGTATCCACCTTAATACTATAAACGCCATGATCGATGGCTATCTCTTCCACCCCGGACATAATAGCCGTCCCCACACCTTTCATATGCGGATCCTGCGCCGAGGCCAGTCGGTGTATACCGACATAAGAACCATCACTTAACCATTTTCCGTCAATATCATTATATGCAGGTTCGACATCAAAAATAATAGCAACATAACCTACAATCCTACGCTCCACTTCAACGACATGCCCGTAGCCCTTATCAATATCCGACTGAACCACATCTTCATTCGGATAACCATCTTGCCATTGTCGGCTACCTTGTTCTTTCCTGAGGGCAATTGCTTGTTGTATAATTTCCCAAATCCGTCCTTTATCAGCTAATGTCGCTTTTCGTATTTCAAACTTGTTCATGCTATCTCTTATTTTATTCGTAAAACTACATATTTTAGAGCAACTCTAAAGAATAGGCAAAAACAGAAACAATCTTTAGCCATATCCCATATTCTTTAGCCCACCCCACTTGCAGGGCATAGTATTTGCTAGCCATTATACCTATCAAGCTTTTTAGCTACATCTAAATTTATTCATTCATAAAAAACGACAAACTTAAAATAATAGGCGATCAGCATCTTTAAAATACTATCAAAATAACTAAGTTTGTAAGCAGTATAATTGTGAGCTTTTCAATGTCAAATAAAGGAAATACATTTAGGCAGACAGGGAATTCAGTTTCCGGCAAACGTGCCCCTCAAAAGGAATCGACAACATTTAAAAAAGAAAAAAGTCAAAAAAACAGTGTACCAAGAGATTATTCTGATGCACAGCAAAAGGCTGTCAAGATATTAGGGATTTTATTGATCTTACTTTCATTGGCATTTGCTACAGCTTTCGTCTCCTACTTATTCACTTGGGAAGACGATCAAAGTTATATTGCAAAAACCAATGGTGGATGGTCGACATTATTCCGATCCGCAGAAGAAATTCATGATGAAGCTGTTGATCTACCCGTTGTCGATAATAAACTAGGGAAATTTGGCGCATTGCTAGCCAACCAATTCATGTACGAATGGTTTGGCGTCGCATCTTTTCTTTTTATCCCCGTATTATTCATTTTAGGATATCGCTTGTTGTTCAAGAAATCATTACTTCCTTTGTACCGTACTGTAGTCTATTCTTTTGTTGCTATCGTTTTTATCTCGGTAACTTTAGGCTTCCTGCATGGATTTATGGCCGATACACCGCATATGCTCGAGGGTAAATTTGGCTTTTGGACCAATAAATTACTGGAAGCACAAGTTGGCATTGTCGGCGTTGGCTGTATATTGGCTTTTGCCTACCTGACGACATTGATCTTACTTTACAACCTCGATTTTAAATTTGTCCTATTCAGTAACAGGAAATCCAAGTCATTCTCTGAAGATACGGACGAAGAGGATGAGGATGAATACGCTCCACAAAATCTTAGAAACAAAATTCATATTGAAGATGATTCCATCCAGTCGGTGCGAGAATCTTTCCAACGGTCAACGTCAATCAATGAGCGATTTCAATCTGCTCGGGACAAAGAGGTACAGGAAGAACTTCAGCGTCCTGCCTTTACGCATCACCCTGTACCCGAAGTACAAATTGATCCGAAGGACAAAGTGGTGCTCACCTTCGACGATAGTCCGCTTGAAAGAACAGAGAATACACCTTCAATCAGTTTTACAATTGATCAGCCAAATGAAGAATTTGAAGCCGAAGACTTACCGTTAATCCAGGAATATCAAGCGCCGAAAATCGAAGCAGAACGCCAACGAGAGCCAGAAGCTATTATAGAACCCGATGCAGTACCCGGTCTGGTGGTCGAAGATATCAAAGAGGAAAAAGAAATTACCGCCAGTGATCTTGTGGCCCAATTCGGACAGTATGACCCAAAATTGGATCTTTCTGGCTACCAACATCCGGCATTGGATTTATTGAAGGACTATGGTGGTGGTAAAATTACCATCAATCAACAGGAACTCGAAGCGAACAAAAATAGGATTGTTGATACACTGAGAAACTATAGCATCGAGATCGAAAGCATCAAGGCAACGATAGGACCAACGGTGACTTTGTATGAAATTATACCAAAACCAGGTGTACGGATTTCAAAAATCAAAAATCTGGAAGATGACATTGCCTTAAGTCTTGCGGCCTTAGGTATCCGGATCATTGCACCGATGCCCGGAAAAGGAACTATTGGTATTGAGGTACCAAACTCCAGTCCGGAAATGGTGTCCATGCGATCGGTCCTTGCTACGGAGAAGTTTCAGAAAACAGATATGGATCTCCCGATCGCTTTAGGTAAGACAATTTCAAATGAAGTGTATATTGCCGATTTAGCTAAAATGCCTCACCTTCTGGTTGCGGGGGCTACCGGGCAAGGTAAATCAGTAGGTATTAACGCGATTCTGACCTCTCTACTGTATAAAAAACATCCAGCCGAACTAAAATTTGTCCTTGTTGACCCTAAGAAAGTGGAACTTTCTCTATTCAAAAAAGTAGAGCGCCACTTCCTTGCAAAATTGCCTGACGACGGAGATGCGATTATCACCGATACGAAGAAAGTAATCAACACCTTAAATTCCCTCTGTATAGAAATGGATCAACGTTATGATTTGTTAAAAAATGCGCAGGTACGGAATTTAAAGGAATATAATGCAAAATTTATCAATCGCAGATTAAACCCTGAGGAGGGTCATCGATTCTTACCATATATCGTTCTTATTGTTGATGAGTTTGCCGACTTGATGATGACAGCAGGAAAAGAGGTCGAAACACCGATTGCACGATTGGCACAATTGGCCCGTGCGGTAGGAATTCACCTGGTTATTGCAACCCAGCGTCCTTCTGTCAATATCATTACCGGTACAATCAAGGCCAACTTCCCTGCACGTCTGGCATTCCGTGTGTTGTCGAAAGTCGATTCACGGACCATTCTAGATACAGGCGGTGCAGATCAGTTGATCGGTCGGGGTGACATGCTTCTAGCGACTGGAAGTGATTTGATACGTATTCAATGTGCTTTTGTGGATACGCCTGAGGTTGAACAAATTTCCGATTACATCGGTGCGCAACGAGGCTATCCTTCGGCATTTATGCTTCCGGAGTACGTAGACGAAAACGGAGATGGTTCTGGTAGTGTAGATTTTGATCCCAAAGACCGCGATCAGTTGTTCGAAGAAGCTGCCCGATTGATTGTCATGCATCAGCAAGGCTCTACGTCATTAATCCAACGTAAATTAAAATTGGGTTATAACAGAGCAGGACGAATCATCGATCAATTGGAAGCTGCAGGAATTGTAGGTCCATTTGAAGGAAGTAAGGCCCGCGAAGTGCTTTATCCAGATGAGTATTCATTAGAACAATTTTTGGAGACGTTAAGAAAGGACAACTAAGATGAAAAAACAAGTATGGTTTATTGTAGGTCTGCTAATCATGGCATACAGCCAAAACAGTTATGCACAAAATGACGCTGTTGCCAAGGCGCTACTGACGAAAGTAAGCCAAAAGTACAATGCATACAAAACAATACAGGCCAATTTCTCATTAGATATTAAACAAGCTAATGGCGGCTCGCATACTGATGCCGGAACAATATACCTGGACAAGAGTAACAACAAGTACCAGGTCAATACCAAAAATCAAGTATTGATATCGGATTCCAAGACACAGTGGAATATCATGAAAGCGGAAAAAGAAGTTGAAATCTCAGAAGCAAGCAATTCGACCAACGAGATCAATCCAACAAATATATTCAGCTTTTATACCACAGGTTTTAAATATACCTTGACCAATACAGAAAAGGTAAAAGGGCTTACACTAAGTGTTGTTGAATTAAGTCCTCTTGATAGCAAAAAAAACTATTCAAAGATCAAGCTGCGCATTAACAAAGCAAGCAGTCTGATCTATGATACCACCGTATTTGATAAAAGTGGTAATCGCTATATGTATACATTAACTTCTCAGGAAGGTAATAAGGCGCTTTCCGGTAGTCTATTCGTATTCAACAAAAATGATTATAAAGGCTTCGACATCGTCGATCTGAGGTAAAAATAGAACAATACTACAGGTCTGATTAAAGACAGTACAATAAAAAGGGCTTTCCACTATGCAGTGGAAAGCCCTTTTTATTGTGAAGTACACTATTTTACAGCATGTTCGGTTCCTTATCCAACGTCTCACTTTCTTTATTGGCATAACGTGAATAGCCATGCTTCTGTGGATGTTCGATAATTTCCTTCATAGAAACAAGTTTGTACACATACGAACCCGTTTCATTATTCAATTTCAAGGCAAAATAGTCGTCCTTTTTTTGTCTTCTTATAGAACCTCTTAAACTGCCATCACCAACATTATACGCCGCAGCAACCAAGGTCCAGTTACCAAATTGGCCATAGAGGTATTTGAGGTATCTCGCTGCAGCATGCGTAGATTTAACAAGATCCTTTCGGTCGTCTACCGTACCATTGACTTTTAATCCATACAAACGGGCTGTTGCCGGCATAAATTGCCAATAGCCACCAGCTCCCTTCGATGAAACAACAGCTTTACTAAGGCCACTTTCCACCAATGGAATGTACTTGAAATCTTCCGGAATACCATGTGATTTAAGGATCTTTGCAATCATAGGCAAGTAGGTCTCTGCCTTTTTGTGCATATCGTACGATCCTGTTTTTTTAAACGAGAATCGACTGAAAAATTTACGCAATTTACTTTCCACAAGCGGACGATCCATCGGTAATGAATCTTCGGCAAATGTCAATGAATTCATATACGATTCAAAGGAATTGCTTTTTTCTTTTTTTTCTTCTTCATCCCCATGATGAACGGGAACTACTACGAGCTTCGGTTCAACGATCTTATCGCCGTTTGAAGCATTGTTGTGTGGGGTTGAGTATAACTTTGACAGCAATAAAGCAAACAAAATCAAACTACTACATAAAACTTTCTTTCTTATCATTCACTCCCTTAATGCTACCCTATCCACGACTGCAATCGATCAAAAAATAGCTTGGTTCAAATTCAAGGGTACAAAGGTAAACACTATTTATTTAAAAAACAAATAGTTACATTCTAGACAACTTAAAGCGGCTTTGTTAGCGTAAAAACGCAGCAAATTCAAGAAAAGACAAAAAGATAAGGATTTTTTCGCAAAACCCAAAATTATACCTAACTTTGTCGTTCACATTTTAGCAAAACACAATGCCATTCAGCAATAAAAGGAACAGTCGTGATGACAACTCCAGAAAGTCACGAGGCAACTCAGATAGTTTCAAATCTAGAGGCGATAAGAACAATAGTTTCGGAAAAAAATCATATGGGTCGAATGACCAATCTGAAAGAGGCTCTTTCAGAAAAGATGATATTCGTGAGAACAGATCATTCGGATCTAAAAAATTCTCAGACAAACCTTCCTTCCGAGGAGATAACAATTCCTTCCGTTCAAAAGATAATTCAGAAAAATCCTTTGGTAGAGGAGGCCGCTCATTTGATAAAAATGATTCTTCAAGATCTTTTGACAAAAAAGATTCCTTCAATAAATTTGATAGATCAGAACGTTCTTTTGACAAAAAAGATAACTTCAAACGTTCCGATAGAAATGACTCTTCAAGATCTTTTGACCGTTCAGAACGTTCTTTTGATAAAAGAGATAGTTTCAAACGTACAGATAGAAATGATTCCTCAAGATCTTTTGACCGTTCAGAGCGTTCTTTTGATAAAAGAGATAGTTTCAAATGTACAGACAGAAATGACTCCTCAAGATCTTTTGATAGATCAGAACGTTCTTTTGACAAAAGAGATAGTTTCAAACGTTCAGACAGAAATGACACTCCAAGATCTTTTGACCGTTCAGAGCGTTCTTTCGATAAAAAAGATAACTTCAAACGTTCAGACAGAAATGACAGCCCAAGATCATTCGACAGATCAGAGCGTTCTTTTGACAAAAGAGACAGTTTCAAACGTTCAGACAGAAATGACTCTTCAAGACCTTCTAACAGAAAGTTTGATGGCGATAAAAGTAGAAATTTTGACGACAACAAAAACTTTGGTGATAAACAATATATTAAACGTCCAAAGAAAAAAGCAGAGGATGCAGAAGATGACGGCTTAGTTCGTTTAAATCGTTACATCGCCAATGCTGGTATCTGTTCAAGACGTAAAGCGGATGAGCTTATCACTGCTGGTGTTATTTGGGTAAATGGAGAACCTGTTACGGAATTGGGTACCAAGGTAGATCCTGCAACAGATGAAATCCGTTACAACAACGAACGTTTAAAACGTGAAAAAAATGTTTATGTTTTGTTGAACAAACCAAAAGATTATATCACGACTACAGATGATCCGCAGGAGCGTCATACCGTAATGGAACTTGTTTCTAAAGCGACAAAAGAAAGAATCTATCCTGTTGGTCGTCTTGACAGAAACACAACAGGACTACTTTTGATGACAAATGATGGTAGTCTTGCTGAAAAACTTTCACACCCGCGCAACAGCATCAGCAAAATCTATAATGTCGAGTTAAACAAAAGCCTTACACAAGGCGATTTTAACAAAATCAGCTTTGGTATCGAATTAGAGGACGGTGTAATTAAACCAGATGACTTGAGCTATGTTCAAGGCGGATCGAAACGTGAAGTCGGTATCCAAATCCACTCGGGGAAAAATCGTATCGTACGTCGTATTTTTGAGTCATTAGGATATGAAGTCGTTAAATTGGATCGTGTGGTTTATGCAAACTTAACGAAAAAAGACCTTCCACGTGGCCGTTGGAGATATTTAGAAGAGCGTGAAATCGTGCAGTTAAAGCACCTGATTTAATCGCTTAAGCAGATAAATAAAAATAAAGGACGGTCATTCAGTTAACCGTCCTTTATTTTTTATATTTGCTCTTTCAAATAATAAAACAAAGAATATGACTGATCCGAAAACACTTTCATCCGTTGCGGAGTTCCATAAAACATTCCAACATCCAATCCTAGACACGCCTACTATTCCATCTGAACAAAGATGTGCCTTACGGGTATCGTTGATCGCTGAGGAATTAAAAGAATTAGAAGAGGCCATCCGGGATAAAGATTTGGTCGAGATTGCAGATGCGCTATGTGACATTCAATATGTACTTGCTGGAGCGGTATTAGAATTTGGTTTAAAAGATAAATTCTCTGCTCTTTTTGATGAAGTTCAACGTTCCAATATGAGCAAAGCATGTAAAGACGAAGCAGAAGCCATCGCTACACAGGAGCACTATAAATTAAAAGGTGTAGAATCCTATTATAAAGAAGTTGATGGCAAATTTCTGGTATTCAGAACAGCTGACAATAAAACGTTAAAATCCATCAATTACTCTCCAGCCGATCTAAAAACAATTGTTGAGGGCTAAATAAAGATGGTAATCGTACCCTTTTTTTGTAGGTAAACAGCAAAGGCTTCATTAGAGAAGCCTTTGCTGTTTTTATAACGCGGAATATATTCATTAAACGCGATAGCATACAATGATCTATCAAAAGAGTATAAAAAATATTAGGAACGGCTAAAAAAGACTCCCCTGCACGACCTGACGTGCTTCCAATCCCTTATCGATGTATGTTTGAATACCTGATTTCGGTAAGCCCCAATTCGGAGCAATTAACAATTCTTTATCTGCAATCCCGAAAATACGTTGAATGATCAGATCAGGACGCAATCGAGGAATAAACTTTGCTAAGAATTCCGTATAACCTTCTATCGAGAAAAGTTCAAAAGGCTCACGTTTGAACTTAACGCCCATAATAGATCCCTCTACAATATGTAAGTGATGCAACTTCACAAATTTAATTTGTGGAAAGCGGTTGATTTCATCTGCATATTTCAACATCATTTCTTCAGATTCCCACGGGAAGCCAAAGATGGTATGCACACAAAGCTCCAACGGAGTATCTTTCAGCATATTCATGGCCTGAACAAATTCGTCGTGAGAACAGCCTCTATTGATCTGCTCCAATGTATCATTGTAGATAGATTCCATACCCATCTCCAAATCTACATCGTAACGATCTGTGTAAGACTCCAACAATGCAATCTTTTCAAAATCCAAACAATCAGGACGTGTACCCACAGAAAGACCCAAAGTATTTTCAGGATCAATACTTAAAGCCTCATCATACATCATCTTCAGTAGATGAGTCGGCGCATATGTATTTGTATTTGGCTGGAAATAAATAATAAACTTCTCAGCGCCATAGCTATTACGTGCTCTTTCAATACCCGATTCCACCTGCTCGCGTATAGAAGGAATTTTCCGGGCAGTATCCGGTGTAAAAGAATCTACATTACAGTACGTACAACCACCATAGCCCTTACTACCATCACGATTGGGGCAGGTAAAATTACCATCCACAATCACTTTAAACACTTTCTGTCCGTTATACTTTTGCTTTAAATAAGCCCCGTAATGATTATACGGTTTAATTCCGTTGTCCAATAATGTACCCATTGCGCTGCAAAGTTACTCAATAAAAATCATATGTGACCATTACTTTCTCAGGATCAAATGTTAAACTGATACGGCCATCACGAAAATCTTCCCAAGATAATTTATACAAACTATCCTTAACTGCATTCTCCAAATCAAAATAACTGCTTTTAACAGCTAAACTGGGAGAATTATCATAATAAGTAGGTAAACCGTAATAGAATACGAAAAATTGTTCAAATTCTTTAAATGACAAATAGCCATAAAACCTATTCCTATTTCTTGAAACCAATATTTCAATTCTTTTTAGCCTGCCATTTGTATAAAAATAATCAAGTGTTTGATAATACAGTGCATTCAACCATTTACCGCCGATAAATTGGATATGACCTGGATCGATGACAACCATTGTATCCTTACTCCGCGTATATGTCCCCAATTCCCCAATAGAGGACCTTTCCCCAAGATGAATGATATATTCACGCGCTATATTGGTCGATCTACCATCTTTATTTGCCGGTATCCACTTTGATATGGACGAAAATTTTTGATTCATTTCTTCAGTCTTATCTACATGACCAAAATTGCTAGAAACAACTCTGATAGTGCTATCCTTATAAACCTCGAATCCAACATGAGCCTCATCATTAAGCATATCCATATCACGTTTCCATTTTTCATTTAACTGCCTATAAAAATCGATAATACCTATCTTCGGGGTTGGAAGGTAGTTTTGATAAGAAACAAAAATGTAATCCTGTCTATCTTGGCTAATACCTGATCTCACATTCAACAAGAGAAGACAGACGATGATCAAACAAATTCTCATACGGCCAGTAAGTAATATTTACAGCAATATACAAAAAAACTAGATATGGGAGTTCTAGAACAGGCGAGATACTTCACAAGAAAAGTACCTAAACGAAAGAAGCCCTTGA
>NZ_DLIX01000007.1:163833-655286 GCF_002483935.1 Sphingobacterium sp. UBA7631 | reverse complement strand
CACGGAAGCCCTTGCTGGAAATAGTCAAGGGCTTCTTTCGTTTAGCTACCTGCCTGTACTTCCCTGTACAAGCTATTGCATATCTGCCGTACCCCCCGACCGGCGCTGTTCCGCAGCAGTGTGACGCATCTGTAAATCAAATATTCGGCGGTCACTACACAAGCTACTTGTAATCACTAGGAGCATGTCTTGTCTCAGTTATTACCCCAATGGTTTACGGAGGTGAGAAAGTCTCGGTTTTTGGATATATCATTCGTATTTCTATTAGATAGGATTGAAAACTTTTTAACACCATAATTTTCGCTGTTGCCGATTTTATGTTGTAAGATTGCTACACCTTTGCCTGTAAAGGATGAATATATCGGCAGGAGCTTTGAGTTTGGTGTTTGAAACTATTGTGGGATATTTTATATGTATGAAGATTGGGATTAAAGGAGCATGTAGAAATTATAATCCGTTCTATTTGAGATATTGAAACGACTCACATGTTGTATAATAGTGAAATATCAATTATTATATATTGGAAAGTGGAAAGTCGGGCACAGTAAAGGAGGTATCTGTATTGCCAACGGTCTATATGGAATACAAATACCTGATGTTCTTGGCTATTACACTATACCCTGGAAGAATAGCTGCATTGCTTTAATCTTCTTCTGTATAAAAGTCGATCAACGAGGAGATATAAGGGTCTTCCCATCCATCCGAGATATTTTCAAAGTCTTCATCCGGTATATTTGTCTGCCTAATTTCCAAGGATGTCCCTTTTTTATGTTCATGCAGCTTTAATGTAACAATCGAGGGGTTGTCTGTTTCACCGAAGTACCATTCTTGCACAATTTTTGTCGAAGGTTCCAGTTCCAAGAATCGGCCAGTTATAGCACCATCCCATAAGGAGAATTCTCCATTGATAGTAGCGTCTATGGACACTAGGTCTCCTGTCCAAAGACGAGCGGTAATTTCGGTCGTTAATGCAAGATACAGCTCCTCTGGAGTTGCAGGAATAATAGCATATTTCTTGAATTCTTTCATGGTGCAAAGTTACTCTTTCTTGTAATTTACCACTTATTTTGACTTCATTTTTATTTATCTTAATTTTATCGCAAACTATTAGGACAACATGAGTAATTTTCTGCCAAATTCTTTAGTGAAAAAGTTAGGAGTGAATCCATTATTTGATACTGATGCATTTATTAAGATACATGAAGAAGGTATTCGGGCGACAGCAATACGCCTAAACCCTAATAAATTAGAAGATTGTCCGTTTCCTAATGCAAAACAAGTTCCTTGGTGTCATGTGGCTTATTATCTTCAGGATCGTCCAGTGTTTACGTTAGATCCTTTATTTCATGCTGGAACATACTATCCACAAGATGCTTCTTCCATGTTCATAGATCATATTATTCGAAGTTTGAAGTTAAATGAAAGGAGTGTTCGGGCGTTGGACTTATGCGCCGCTCCAGGAGGAAAGTCTACTTTATTAAACAGTAGTTTGCATCCGGAATCGCTCTTGGTTGCAAATGAAATTATTAAAACTAGGGTTACCGTCCTGCAAGATAACTTAATGAAATGGGGAAATGCTAACACAGTAACGACAAATAATGATCCTGCAGCGTTTAATCGCCTTCCAGGATACTTCGATTTGATGGTTGTTGATGCCCCATGTTCTGGATCTGGAATGTTTAGAAAAGATACCGATACCATCGATGAATGGTCCGAAGCTAATGTTAAGCTTTGTAGCGAAAGACAACAGCGAATTTTGGCTGAAAGCTTGGCGACTTTAAATAAGGGCGGATATTTGTTCTATTCAACATGTTCTTATTCTCCGGAAGAAAATGAAGATATTGTCGATTGGTTACTGGATAGCGGTGATTTCGAATCTATTGAAATAGCTATTGAAGAGCATTGGGGAATTGATCATACAAGTTCTAATAAGCATCGTGCACACGGTTATCGATTTTACCCGCATAAATTAGGTGGAGAGGGCTTTTTTATTGCTGTCCTTAAGAAGATTGGCGAACAGGGAACGTTCAATAGAAAGCGAATTAAACCCGAAAAATCAGATGCACCTAGAGGAATTCTAGATAATTGGATTTCGGATAGTGCCAGTTTTCATACTTTTCTTCATCGTGATGATGTATATATTTTTCCAAAAATGTACGAACATGATCTAAAATATCTCCAAAATGTACTTTATCTTAAGAATGCGGGAACTAATGTTGGGAAACTTAACAGAAAGGAGCTAATACCAAGCCATGCGCTGGCTTTGAGCATTCATTTGACCAAAGACTTCCAATTGGTGGAATTGTCGCTTGAGGATGCCCGCAATTATCTTAGAAAGGAAAATATAGCTGTGGATACGATTGGCGAAAATATTCAAGGATGGGCCATAGCAAGTTTTCAAGGTAAACCTTTGGGCTGGATGAAGGTATTGACCAACCGAATAAACAACTATTATCCAAAGGAATTGAGGATTGCAAATTTATAAGAGCTGGAGACATTGTACTCCAAGGGGAGTATATATAAAATTTGCTTAGGATAGGCCCACGATAATTGAACAGATATCTTTAGCAACTTCTTCTTTCGATTTTAGGCTAAACTCACGGGTATTTCCAGACCGATCGATTATAGTGACTTTATTGGTATCCGTAGCAAAGCCGGCACCCTTATCTTGCATGGAATTGAGCACAATAAAATCCAGGTTTTTTCGAACCAATTTTTCTTTTGCATTTTCGAGTTCATTATTGGTTTCCAATGCAAACCCAACGAGTAGCTGGTTTTCTTTCTTTTTGGCACCTAAAGTAGCTAGAATATCGGCGGTTTTTGTCAGCTCGATAGCGAATTCGTTTTCTTTCTTTTTTATTTTTTGGGTAGCGACTTCAACTGGAGTGTAGTCTGCCACAGCAGCGCTCATTACAACAATATCTGCTGCTTCAAAATATTCTTCGCAGGCGCTTAGCATCTCAGCTGCCGAGGTAACTGAAATCGTATAGACGCGTTCGGGTAATTTCAGGGCAGTAGGTCCCGATACTAGCGTGACATCTGCGCCAAGTTCTTCAAGTTCTTTGGCGATGGCATAGCCCATTTTTCCACTTGAATGATTGCCAATGAAGCGGACTGGGTCTATAGCTTCATAAGTAGGGCCAGCTGATACTAATGCTTTCTTTCCTGCTAAGGGCAGTCCTCGCTCCGAAAATTTAACTAAGAAATCCATTATTTCTTCCGGCTCCGCCAAACGCCCCTCACCAACTAGACCACTTGCCAGTTCCCCTTTTCCCGGGGGAATGAGGATATTGCCATAAGAACTAAGCTTATTAATATTGGACTGTGTTGAAGGGTGTTTCCACATATCTAAATCCATTGCTGGAGCGAATAGTACTGGACATTTTGCTGATAGATACACGGCTGTTAAGAGGTTATCGCAAAACCCATTGGCCATTTTGGCCAAGGTATTTGCCGTTGCTGGTGCGACTAAAATATAATCTGCATTTAAAGCAATTTCGACATGATTGTTCCATTCCCCGGTATTCGGCTGATAATAATCTATTAAAACGGGGGTTTTGGAAAGTGTGGAAAGCGTAAGCGGGGTAATAAATGCTGTCGCTTCTTTTGACATGACTACGTTAACTTTGGCTTCCGCTTTTACCAAAAGGCGGATAAGGGATGCAATCTTGTATGCGGCAATACTGCCGCATACAGCAATTACAATATTTTTCCCAGCTAAAGCCATTGTTCAAGGATTAGTCCTGCTCTTTTGAAGGATTTCTGTAGTACACTTTATCGTGTAAAAATTCATCGATAGCAACCAAGGTAGGCTTTGGCATACGCTCGTAATGTTTTGAAATCTCTATTTGTTCGCGGTTTTCGAATACCTCTTCCAAGTTATCGTTGTTGCTTGCAAATTCAGCAAGTTTTCCATTCAATTCTTCTTTAATATCTACTGCAATTTGGTTCGCGCGTTTAGAAATAACTACAATAGATTCATAGAGATTGTCAGTGCCTTTGTCCAATTGTCTCAAGTCACGTGTGACTGTAGAGTTTGGAACTGAATTGTTATTTTTTTGACTCATCTTTTTGGGTATTTTCTTTTTCTTTTTTCGCCTTTTGTTCTTTGATATACACTTCCTGCTCTGCAACGGCCTTATTATAATCCTTTACTTGAGAGAGGGCGGTTTTAATCCCTTTTTCAGAATTTTCACGAAGAGATTCTGCCTCTTTCATATGTTTGCTATTCGGAAAATTACTTGCGAAGCTACGGTAATAATCCAAGGCATCATCAAATCTGCTTTCTTGTTTCAGGAAGAAACTTTTTGACGCATAGATGTATTGTGCTTTTAAGGTTAAAAACTCAATCTCTTCTGCGTATTTTGTATCAGGGTATTCTTTTAATACATTCTGTAATGCGATGACAGCTGCCCTATAATCATCCGTAAGACCCATGTCATAATACAGTCTTGCATTAGCAAATGCTTTAAGCTCAAGTTTATCTCTTAATTTCTGAATAAGATCTGCGGCTTCTTTGGACCGTTCCGATTCGGGATAGAGATTGACAAAGAGCTGTAAAGCATCAATTGCCTTTCTTGTATTTGCTTGATCTAACGTCGATCTCGGAGAATCCAAATAATAACAATAGGCATGCATAAAACGACATTCCTCTGCTCTTGCACTATTTGGATAAACATCCGCAAAATCTTTAAAGTGAAATGCTGCAGATGTATAATCTTTCAGACGGTAGTTGGCAAATGCCAAATAATAGTAAATATTTTCTGCTTCAGCTTGTCCACGGAATTTGGTCCGCAAGTCATCAAACAAAACTAACGCCTTTGTATATTTCTTTTTCTCATAAAGTTTTACGGCCTCTTCGTACTTTTGAGCGATGTTATTGCTTGCTCGCAATTTCTCAAATTTACTTTTACAGCCAGTAAATACCAATAGAAACATCATGCCGGCACAGATAGCCGCTATACGCCTATTTAAAAACATTTTACAAAGATAAGTGAATTTGTTATACTAATCAATTAAATTTTACTGCGCAATATAGTTTAATAATTATTTGATCGCAAAAACAACATTTCTTATTAACATTCTTTAACTCGATTGTAGCTCGGAAGAGGGTATATTGTCATATACTTGTTGTTTTTCCAATGGTAGCGAAGCCTAAAAATACACATTTTAAAATATTTGATTATCTTTACATATTACAATCATTGAATAGCATTAAGAGTATGACTTTAAAAGAAAAAGTTGAGCAAGCATTAGATACCTTGAGACCATATTTGGAGACTGATGGCGGAAATGTGAGTGTTGAAGAGATTACAGCGGATAATGTCGTGCGTTTAAAATTATTGGGAGCATGTGCTTCATGTTCAATGAGCATTACGACCTTTAAAGCTGGTTTAGAGCAGGCAATTAAGAAAGCTGTTCCTGAAATTACAGCAGTAGAGGCTATTAATTTAACAGATCCAGATTCCCCAGAAGCAACTTTACCCTCTGTTAATTAGTTTTTCTATTAACACAATTTAACGGCTAGTTCGGCTACTTTTGTTTAAATTTGTTCTATGAAGTTGCTGGTTTCTATATTATTTGCTGTATTTATACTTTTTTGTTCCGCTGCATTACAAGCGCAGGAAAGGAAAATTATTCAATATTCCGGTATCGTAACAACGGTTGGGTCTGGACTTCCTGTAGGTTATGCGACTGTCACTAATTTATCTTTCCGAAATGAAGCATTTGCTGCAAATAACGAGGGCTATTTCTCTTTTGTGGCACATGTAGGCGATACAATTCGTTTTACCTCTGTCGGTTTTGATCCTTTAGTTGTCACTATTCCTGAGGTTTCTGGAGATAAATATACCGCAAATATCATTATGCAAAATCTAGTGACGGAACTTCCGATGGTAACGCCCTATCCTTGGGCAAGTATAGAAGAGTTTAACATTGCATTTATGAATCTAGACGTTTCTGAAGATAACATCGTTAGAGTAAGAAGATCCTTGTCGTATGAGTCCTTGTCTGCAATGGCAGCTGTAATACCACGTGACGGAAATGAAATGCGTTCAATTAATAATGCGCAGAGCTTTAATACCATGAATAATAAAGTCATCAACCAACGTTATGCTAATCCATTGTTAAATCCTTTTGCATGGGGCAGTTTAATCCAACAGATTACAAAAGGAAGTCAGAGCCGAAAAAGTTCAAGTTATTAATCAGTCGATTTCAGTTTATTGAGTTCTCTCACACTTAATTTAGCGGAGAAATAGGAAACTAGACCAGAGATGCCAATGACTGTTATGAATACTAAAATGTAATCACTCCACTTACTTACCATAGGGTAGCTGTCTATAATGGTATTCGCTCCATCTTCTACACGAATGATTCCATAGACTGACTGAATATAGTTGAATATGCCGCCTATCAATAGACCTAATACACAACCGATAATAGCGATCATAAGACCTTCATAAAAGAAGATACGTTGAATTAGATTATCAGCCCCACCCAAACCTTTCAGGATCGTCATATCCTTTTGTTTGTCCAGTACAAGCATGGTTAAGGAACCTACAATATTAAAGATTGCAATCACACTGATTAAGGTCAGGATAAAGAAGACGACCCAGCGTTCAACACGTACATTTTTATATAAGGTGGGGTTTTGTTTTTCCCTATTCTTTACAATATAATCTGGTCCTATTTTCTTTTGTAATGTCTGCCCAAATAAGTTGACATCTATACCATCTTTTAGGTAAAATTCGATCGATGAAACGCGGTCATATTCTCCGAGAACCTCTTTAGTAAATGAAATCGGTGTAATTATCAAATTGTCAAAATCTTGTTGATAGCGCATTACCCCTACAGGAGTTATGGATCGGATGTTGAACTCTTCAGCAGGATTGGAGGAATTTTTTACCCCTTTTCTCGGTGAATACACTTGAATTTGTTCCGAAGAGTTCTGCATAGGAATCGCCAGATTTGCCTGTACGCTTGCCCCTAGAATTGCGAGGTTAGTCGAGTCATGAGTAAGTTTGTATTGACCATCTACGAGGATACTGTCTCCGGTCTTCTTACTTAGCGATTGAGGTTCGACACCTTTTATATTTGCAATAAATTGTCTATTTGAATATTGTAACAATACCTTCTCTTGTAGAACCTCCGTATAATGAACCACATTAGAATCTTTTCGTAATTCGCTGAAGATAGCCTGTTTGCTATCAAAAAGTTTGCCTTTCTTGGGTTCAATCTTCAGCTCAGGAGCAAACTTACTGTACATGGATAGTATCAGCTGTTCCATTCCATTGAATGATGATAACAAAATGATTAAAGCGGCACTACTTACCATTACGCCAATCACACTAATTGAAGAGATGATATTAATGGCATTAACTGATTTCTTAGAAAACAGATATCTTTTTGCAAATAGAAGTGGCAGGTTCATGACTTTTATCCTCGGATAAATGGATTAGAATTCTTTTCGAAGCCAATCGTAGTCGATGGCCCATGCCCCGGGTAGACGATCGTGTCGTCGGGCAAGGTATAAAGTTTTGTTTTTATGCTATCCAAAAGCTGCTGGTGATTTCCCCCAGGAAGATCAGTACGGCCAATGCTATTGCGAAATAGAACATCTCCTCCGATCAAGAATTTTTGATCAGCTGAATACAAGCAAATATGTGCAGGGGAATGTCCAGGCGCAAGAATGACCGTTAGCTCATCATCATCTAAATGAATGGTATCATCCTCATTTAGAAATGTTTCCCCAATTGGGGAAATGTCATATCGGATGCCCATTTGAGGAGCATAATTCTGAACCGCTACTAAAATTGGTACCTCACCTTCGTGAAACTGCGGAAGCAAGCCAAATTTTTCATGGACAAAACTATTCCCCAATACATGGTCAATATGACAGTGTGTATTTAATAGGAGTGCCGGCTTGAGTTTATTGTTTGCGATGAAAGCTAGTAGTTCTTGCTGATCTTGCTCGCCATACATCCCTGGGTCAATGATAATGGCATTTCCTGACTCGTTATAAAGTAGATAAGTATTCTCCTGATAGGGATTGAAAGTGAATGTTTTGATCGTAAGCATAGTGGTAAAATTACAGTTTTTATTGATTTCTTACTATTGAAAGGTCAACTATTCCAGATTTCCCAGTTTTTTTCTGCTTGTAGAACCAACATTTCATACCCGTTTTTGATTCTGGCACCTTTTTCTTTGCTTTTTCGAAGAAACGTTGTTTCCTCTGGGTTGTATATGAGATCATAACAGAGGTGATTCTCAGTTAAGAATTCGTAAGGAATTTTCGGATATTCTGCTGTATTGGGAAATGTACCAACCGGTGAACAGTTGATAATCAAAGTATGGTCAGCTAGGATAGCACGATCAAGTTCATCATAAATGAGCTGGCCTGCCTGTTTGGTTCTGCTTACTAAAGTATGTGTTATTCCAAGTTGATTCAGGGCATAAATGACAGCTTTTGCAGCGCCCCCATTACCTAAAATCAAAGCCTTCTTATCCGCTTGGGGATTTAATAGCGGCTTTAGCGATGCCTCAAAACCATAGGCATCTGTATTGTAGCCTTTAAGATGTGTTATACCATCTGATGTATGGCTGATTCGAATACAGTTTACAGCTTGTATTGCATGAGCTTCTTCCGAGAGCTCATCCAAATAATCCATAACCTCTATCTTATAGGGAATGGTCACATTGACACCGTAAAAGTCTTTATTGGAAGCAATTGTTGTAAAATCGGCTATTTGAGCAAGTGGATATAAATCATAATCCACATCGGTAATACCCTCTTGATGAAATTTTTCTAGATAATATTTTTTTGAAAAAGAATGCCCTAACGGGTATCCTATTAAGCCTAATTTTTTCATTTGAATTGCGAAAAGTACGTTGTGGGAACAGGAATATATTTTCAATTTTAATATCCGGTCATTGCTACGCAATGACCGGATATGAGCCTCTTACATGTTAATCTTTCGGCTTTGTATATTTTTTTACAATTTCAGTAATAATCTGATTCCCTTGTAGCTGTGGAAGGTAATCAAAAAGAATATGATGCTTATCGGGATCCGTCGCCAGACCAAGCTCTAAAAAGTTCAGCGCTTCATTGTATTGTCCATTGGCAAATAGATAAGCAACCACACGATAGTACAGCTCTGCAGCATTTGGATTTTGTGTGATGGCATCGGATATTACATCAATGGCTTCTTCAATTTTACTTTGTTCAAATAGAATGGAGGAATAATCGAGCCACGCATCTATATCTGTTGGGTTCAAAGCGACTACCTTTTTATAGGCTTCTTCTGCAAGATCTATTTGTTGTAGTTTGTATCGGGCATCGGCAATCGCAAACCAGTAATCGGGGTTTGTATCTTCCAGCTCCAATGCTTTTTTATAGAAATGAAGAGATTCAAAATAACGCTCTTCGAAATCTAAGGTGACCCCAATACCGAACCAGGCATCAGCAAGCTCCGCATCTAATTTGACTGCCTTTTTATAATAATTGCGGGCTTCCTCCATCTGCTCAAGTTTCTCATAACATTCGCCAATCGCACAATAGGTATCAGCACTTGGTTGCTCATATTCAAATGTTTGTTTGTATACGTCCAATGCTTCCTGATAGCGATCTAGATTAACAAGAGCGTTCCCCTTATTGAAATAAGCTGAAGAAAAGTCTTCTTTAATTAATATAGCATAGTCATAAGCATCCAGAGCTTCCTCAAACCGACTTATTTTATGGTAAGAATTTCCTAGATTATACCAAGCATAGTAGGAGTATGGGTCTGAATCAATGTACTTCTTATAAAAGGAGATACTTTCTTCCTGTCTATCCAATATATCATAACAATAGGCCAATTCATAGAGTGCTTCTTGGTAATCCATATTGAGCTCAAGTGCTTTCTTTAGATAAATTATTGCTTTGTCATAATTCATTTGCGCTTGAAAGATCATCGCAATATGGAAGTAGACTTCATCTTTATTATCTAATAGCGGAAGTGCTTTGAAGAGCTGTTCCAAAGCATTATCAAACTGGCCGATACTACCTAATATGCCACCACGGATTAAGAAGATGTCTCCTTCTGAAGCTTCCAATAATTCCGCTTTATCAAGTGCCGCAAGTGCATTCTGATATTGTTGAATCGTTGAAAACAGTTGTGCCTGTTTCAATAAAAAGGTAATATCAAAAGGGTGTTGGCTGATCGCAAATTCGGTAACCTGTAGGGCCTTAACAGGGTCATTTTTTTCAGCGTAGTAATCAATAATTCCTTCAAAAGCCTTGGAGTCAAAAAAATACTGATCCTCGTTTCGAAGCATTTCCTCATATCTGTCCACCGAGATTTTTCTTTCTTCGGGGTTTTCAAATTCAAAATCCTCTTCCATTCTCAAAAGTTTAAAACCAGTATTCTGTTCTTTAATTCAAAATACTAATTTCTTATCTAATTTGTTCGAACTAATTTTCCACAAATCGGATATCCTCCACAAAGTTAAGGATAAATACGGGTAAAATAAAAAAGCCGGCTTTAAAGCCGGCTTCTAATATAATGGTATAAGTTATATACGATTATTTTTTGATCTCAACACGACGGTTTTGAACACGACCTTCTTCAGTAGCATTAGATGCAACTGGGTTTTTCTCTCCGTAACCGTTAGCAGTGATGCTTGATGAAGAAACACCAGCGTTTACTAAATATTGTTTTACAGAGTTCGCACGGTCTTTAGATAAAGTCACGTTATAAGCTTCAGAACCTTCAGCAGATGCATAACCATCTAATTGTACAGATGAATTGTTATCACGTAATTCTTTAGCCAATTTGTCTAACGTAGAGTAAGATGAAGTTTTCAATACTGAGCTATCAAATTCGAATTGAATTGGAGCGTAGTAACCGTTAGAAGTAACGTTGTTAACAACTGGCTCTGGGAATTTGATTGGACATCCTGAACCATCTACTGGAGTACCAGCTGGAGTACCAGGACATTTGTCAAATTTATCAGATACACCATCACCATCAGCGTCAGCGCTTAATGTGTTAACAGTACCTTCTAAAGTGCTTACACGTTGTTTCAATGCTTCAACTTCGTTTCTCAATGAAGGATCTTTCAACTCATCATACAATGTAGCAACTGGGTTAGCAAAAGTCAAGTTTTGTTTGTCTTTCGAACCTAAAGTGAATTCTAAACCAGCCATAACTGAAGAGAATTTACCTTTGTAAGATGATTGACGAGCTGGGCCGTAGATTTGATCATCAGCAAAGTTCATTGTATAACCTAAGTTCAATGCTACTACTTCAGATAATTTGAATTTAGCGCCAACACCTACAGGAACGAATGCTGTTAATTTGTTGTCGCGGTCACCTTTTTTATCACGGTCACCAATGATGCCTTCGCCCCATTTACCTGAATTATCATAAACAACTGTTCCTGAGAAATCATTGTTTGAATATTGAACAGGGTTGTAAGCCATAGCTCCCAAACCTACTTTAGCGTAGAAGTTAACTGCATTTTCTCTTCTCAAGAAATCGATTGTACCCAATTGGAATACACCGTTTAAGCTAGCTGCCCAGTTTACACTAGTTTCAACTGAACGAGCGCCTCTTGAGTTCTCGATAGCAGGACCAGAAAGATCATGGTTGTACGTTTTGATCTTACCACGGTTAGCTTCAACTTCTAAACCAAATAAGTGAGAGAATTGTTTACGCACTGTCAAACCATAGTACTCACCTACTTTATTTTGGAAGTAACCTACTTTTTGACCAAAAGCGTTACCACCACCGATTACGTTGTTCGGTGTAGTGATACCACCTTGAACTCCGATAGACCAAGTTCTGTATTGTGATCTACCACCGAATACTTGTTGAGCTTGTGCTGTACCAGCGAAACCTAAAGCGGCAACTAATGTAGCAGCAACAGCTGTTTTTTTAATTGTAGAATAGTTCATACTCTTGTTTTTAAGGTTATTATTAATTTTAATTGTTTTCAAATTTAATTATTGTATTAACACAAGGAATAGTACAATTGCCGTGCCAAAGTCTTAAAGTTATGTTAAAATTTTGTTTTTGCTATATTTTGTACTAAATTAAGTATTTAATGTGAAACAACAAAACAAAAATCCGGTACGAAAGTACCAAATTTTTGTTTTGTTTCAATAGGTTTAAGAAAAAAATTAAGTATTTTTTTTCTAAAGCAAATAATGTACGACCAATAAAGACAACGCACCCAACAAAGCTGAAACTGGAATGGTTAATATCCAAGCCCATAACAAGCTGATTGTTACCCCCCAACGCACTGCGGAAACACGTTTGACAACACCGACACCGATGATTGCACCTGTAATGGTATGCGTTGTTGAGGCTGGTATCCCAAAATGTTCTGTGATACCCAAAGTGACAGCTCCTGCAGATTCAGCACAAACACCTTCCAAGGGTGTTACTTTTGTGATCTTGGTTCCCATCGTTTTAACAATTTTCCATCCACCGCTCATTGTTCCGGCAGCGATTGCTGCGTAACAAGTTAATGGAATCCACTCTGGCATGTGTTCAGTCGTTGGGACATAGCCACCAGCAACCATCGCTACAAGGATAATTCCCATGACTTTCTGTGCATCATTACCTCCATGTGCAAAGCTCAAAGCAGCAGAAGAAACAAGTTGCAATATCTTGAACCATTTTTCGGCAACGCTTGGACGGGAGTTTTTTGCCAGGTTGATTACAATCAATGTGATGATAACCGATATCGTCATACCTATAATAGGGGCCAGTACGATAAATGCAATAATCTTTAAGGTTGCATCAATATTGATGGCGTGGATAGGATCTGCGCCAAGAATAAAAGCGTATGCCATACCCGATCCTGCAAAACCTCCAATAAGTGTATGGGATGAACTGGATGGTACGCCATAGTACCAGGTAAATAAGTTCCAACCGATTGCTGCAAGTAACCCTGCGAAAATAACTTCTAATGTAATGTATTCTTCCAATACTGTTTTTGCAATGGTATTGGCTACTTTATGATCTGTAAAGTAGAAGTAAGCTGCAAAGTTGAATATCGCAGCCCATAAAACGGCCATTGCTGGCGTTAAAACTTTTGTTGATACAACTGTCGCAATAGAATTGGCTGCATCATGGAATCCATTGATGTAGTCAAAAGCAATCGCAAGGACAATTACAACAACGAGTAATGTTGACATCATAATCTCGTAGAATTTTTGTGCACTTAAATCGAATGATTATGCGTTTTTAACCAGAATGCTTTCTAATACGTTAGCAACATCCTCACATTTATCGGTTGCATCTTCCATTGCAGATAACACTTCCTTGTGTTTAATTAATGAAATTGCATCTTTTTCAAATTCAAAAAGGTCAGCTACAGCTTTATCGAAAATATAATCCGCTTTGTTTTCTACGCTATTGATGCGAACACATGAATCCGTAATATTGCGGATATTTTTCAAATCTCTAAGCTCATGAATAGCTTTTGATACATGTTCTGTAGCTTCGACTAGTAAGTCAGCAATTTCAATCATTGGCTCCGTGGCCTTTTCAACCTTGTAAAGGTCCATTCTATTGGCGGCACCATGGATAAAATCTGCGACATCGTCCAATGAGCTTGCCAAAGAGTGTATATCTTCGCGGTCAAAAGGAGTGATAAAGTTCTTTCCCAGCTCCAAATGAATTTGATGCGTGATGTTGTCGCCTCTATGTTCCAAATCTTCCACTTTGCGTGTTAATTCCTTTTTCTTTTCAGGGTTGCTTGAGTTAACAATATCTTTTAACAACTTTGACATCTCGATCAAGTTGTTGCCGGCTTGTTCAAACAAAGGGAAGAATTTTTTATCCTTTGGAACGAAGTATTGAAAAATGCTATTTAAAGACATATCTTAAATTTATTTTTGCAAAAATAATACCTTAATGTTAAGTTAATGTTAACATTGATTTTGTTTAAACACAAAAGTGTCATCAATTGTTTAATTACCGGACTGAACTTTTTGTAAAGTAAAGCCAAATGTTGTTCCAATCCCTTCTGTACTACGCACATTTACGTTTTGCTGATGTGCTTCGACAATGTGCTTTACGATAGCCAATCCTAATCCTGATCCTCCAATATCGCGTGATCGGCTCTTATCAGTTCGAAAAAAGCGCTCGAATACACGGCTTAGATTTTTTTCTTCGATGCCATAACCGTCGTCTGTAATTTCGATAAGAACCTGTTCAAACAGTGGGAAAATCTTAATTTTAGTTGTCCCGCCCTCTTTTCCATACTTTAGGGAATTGTCTATCAGGTTGTATAATACCTGATGAATTTTATTGCGGTCAGCTTTAACCCAATGGGGTGTACCCGCTTTGGGTTTGAATTCTATTTTGATATTGTGTTGTTTAGCTTTGTCTTCAAGAGAGTAGGTGGTGTCTTTAATGAGGTCGACGATATCAAATTTTTCTATATTCAGGACCATTTTTCCGGATTCCAGTTTGGATATTTCATCAAGATCCTGAATCAGGTAATTTAGCCGGTCTAGATTCCGGGCAGCCTTATCTAAGAAATTCTTGGCCATTTCCATGTCTTCTTCCATCAGGCCATCTTGCAGGGTCTCAATGTAACCTTGCGTGGCAAATAAAGGCGTTTTGAATTCATGAGAAATGTTTGATAAAAACTCTCTGCGGAATTTCTCTTGTGATTTTAACTGCTCTATCTCATTTTTTTTATCTTTTGCCCATGCTTTGACTTCGTTCTCAGCATCTGTGATAGGATCCTCACTGACATGTTCTCCGATAGCATCTTTAAGATCCTTGCCGAGTTTAAGGTTATGAATCAGTTTATACATCGTATTGAGTCTACGATATATATATTTTTCAAATAGATAGTTAAATAGGAGGAAACTCGTTACCACAGCAACAAAGAAAATGATCAGCGCTGTCTGTAGATCATGTTTATAATAAAAGCTGATCGTAGATATTGCAATGCCGACAGCTGCGGAGTTTGCCAGTAATAATTGTTTAAAGTTCATTTGCAGAATAAAAAAGGCCCCTGATTTGGAGCCTAAGTTACTTATAATGATATTAATAAATTGTTAAAATTTTCCGATAATCGTTTTTGCTCCAGTAACCTTGTCACCAATGTTAACATTGATTTCTGTGCCTAAAGGAAGAAATAGATCTACGCGGGAACCGAATTTGATAAAACCAAACTCATTGCCTTGCACGACTTCGTCTTTTTCTTTTACATACCATACAATGCGACGCGCTAAGGCTCCTGCAATCTGGCGGAAAAGAACCTCCCGACCAGCTTTATCTTTGACAACGACTGTTGTTCTTTCGTTATCTGTAGATGATTTGGGGTGCCAAGCCACCAGAAACTTGCCGGGATGGTATTTAAAGAACGTGACTAAACCACTGATTGGGTTTCTGTTGACATGGACATTGACAGGAGACATAAATATAGATACCTGTATCCGCTTATCGTGGAAATACTCATTTTCCTCAGTTTCTTCGATAACAACAACTTTTCCATCCGCTGGACAAAGAATCACGTCATCCTGCGGGTTGACCACTTTTCTGGGACTTCTGAAAAACTGGACAACTGTGATGAATAGGAATGCTGATAGCGCATAAATAAACCATTTGGCGTATTGCGGAGCGTCATAATAATCCGCAACGGCATTGATAATGAAGATAAAAAGTACAGCGATCGCTAATGTGGTATATCCTTCTTTATGAAATTTCATATCTATTTATTTCTGCAAAGATAATTATTTACTCGAATTGTCTATTTGTCTTTCGATTTTAATTGAATGGGTATAGATTTTTCCGTCGTTACCCTGTGTGATTCCGCCAGATACTCTGATGAGGTCGTCTTGAGGCTGATTGTCTTTATACGTAGGGAAATAGAAGTCAATACTTCTCGCAATACGACTCAAAATGCCATCGAAAGACTCGTTTCCGGAATCTGATATTAACTTGAGACTCTTTAGATTAGCCATTCCGGTTTTCTTTACTTCCACGAGGTAAGAAAAATTAACCTGTTTGGTGATATCTAGTCCGGTTTTATTGAGATTGTCATTAAAACGTTTAGTTAAGAAAGCATAAAAATTGGAATAATCATCAAAGCTGCAAGACTTACCGTTAAATAGTTCCGCTCGTATAAAATAGTCATAAGGGAGGATGCTTAGCGACATGAAATCCTCATTATTTAGGTCTCCATTGTCATCATAGGTCATTGTGAGCACACCATTTGCAAAGCGTTGTGTCATAGCGTAAACGGGTTGCTGACCTACATTGTAGAAATATGTATTCCAGTTTCCCTGTGGCCTGCCGCTTTTCACCTTTCCTTTGCGTAGGTAGAAATCAAAACCAAATTCAGTAAATCCTTCAAACGGAATAGAAAATTCATAGTTGCCTTCGCCATTTATTACTTCCTGTTTGCCCCTGTTGTCCCAGTAATCTTTTATAAAGTAGCCTTGTTCACTATAGGTTATGGTCAATAGCGGTTTTCCATCCGGGTAGTAATATTTCCAATCACCGGTCGGGTGGTTGTTTTGGAAATTTACTTCCCATTTCAGCACTCCATTTGGATGGAAGGCTTGAAATACGCCTTCTTTTTTACCATCTTTATAGGAACCAATGAGTATTCTCGCTCCATTTGGCGCAAAATCGCGAAACTCTCCGTCAAAGACTTGCTTTGCAAAATCAAATTTGCTCACACGTTCAATCGTTTTAAACTCGCACTCTTTTGAAACCAAATAATAATATTTGTCAAAATAAAAACGAATCAATCCCTGGTCTAATTTTTCATAGAATACAGGTTTTTCATCCTGTGCATACAGGTTTGTAAAGCTGCACACAGACAATAATAATAAGATATGGATGAATTTTCTAATCATAACTTTAGTGTGCTTCTAGCCAATTTTTGCCTTCTCCAATTTCTACGATCAAAGGAACACTTGTTTTTATAGCATTGGACATTTTGTCCAAAATAATTTTTTTGAATACCTCGATCTCGTCTTTAGGTACGTCAAAAACCAATTCATCATGCACCTGCATGATCATTTTACCTGTTAAACCTCGCTGTTCAATTTCCTTCTGAATCGCGATCATGGCAAGTTTGATCAAATCTGCTGCCGATCCTTGGATCGGAGCATTAATTGCGTTTCTTTCAGCGAATCCGCGAACGGTCATGTTTGCAGAATTGATATCTCTCAAATAACGTCTTCGTTTTAAAATTGTTTCAACGTAACCCTTCTCTTTTGCAGACTCGACGGCATCACTCATGTATTTTTTTATTCCTGTATATTGGTTAAAATATTCATTGATGATATCGGATGCTTCTTTACGAGATATGCCAAGGTTTTGGGAAAGGCCGAAGGCCGACTGGCCATAGATAATGCCAAAGTTAACTGCTTTCGCGTTGCGACGTTGTTCAGAAGTAACGGCATCAAAATCCACATTATAGACTTTCGCGGCTGTTGCCCGGTGGATATCGTGACCTTGACTAAATGCTTCCATCATATTCTGATCTTTACTGAGTTCGGCAATCAGGCGGAGTTCAATCTGTGAATAATCGGCTGAGAGGATCACGTTGTTTTCAGATCTTGGGATAAAGGCTTTTCTGACTTCTCTTCCCCGTTCGGTACGGATCGGGATATTTTGCAAGTTCGGATTAGTTGAGCTCAGACGGCCTGTTGCGGCAACCGCTTGATTATATGACGTATGAATGAGCCCTGTTTCGGGGTTTATCAATTCAGGTAGCGCATCAACATAGGTAGATTTGAGTTTTTGCATCTGCCTAAAGTTCAAGATATCTTGGACGATATCTGATTTATGGGCCAATGCCAATAATACATCTTCACCTGTTTTATATTGTCCTGTTTTTGTTTTTTTAGCTTTAGGATCCAGTTGCAGTTTATCGAATAAGACTTCTCCCAATTGCTTAGGGGAGGCGATATTGAAATTTACGCCCGCTTTCTCAAAGATGGATTCCTCGAGATTTTTAATGTCCTGATCCAGTGTTTTTGAAAACTCTTCAAGTGCCGGAACATCTATTTTTACACCGTTTCGTTCAATTTCAGCGAGTATATAGACTAATGGGAATTCGACATCCTGAGCGAGCTGCATGGTGTTGGTCTCGACAAGAAGGGGTTGAAACACATTTTTTAGCTGTAGGGTAATGTCTGCATCTTCAGCAGCATATTCTTTTACTTTTTCGACTTCAACGTCGCGCATATTCCCTTGCTTCTTTCCCTTTTCACCGATAAGTTCGGTGATTGATACCGGGCTGTAATTCAGGTAATTTTCTGCAAGTACATCCATCCCGTGGCGGGTATCTGGATCAATTAGATAATGTGCAAGCATGGTATCAAAAAGGGAACCTTGTACCTTTACACCATAGCGTGCTAATAACAAAATATCGTATTTGATGTTTTGTCCTATTTTCTCGATGTTTGGGTTTTCTAGAACTGGCTTGAAAATATCGACTATAGCTTGAGCACCCTCACGATCGGCAGGTGTTGGGACATAATACGCTTTAGCGTTTTCAAAAGAAAATGATAAGCCCACAATATCGGCAAGGTTTGCATCCAATCCTGTTGTTTCTGTGTCGAAACAAAAACTATCTAAAGACGCAAGCTGTTCGGCTAGCGCTACTTGTTTTTCCGCTGTGTCGGCCAAAACATACTCATGTGTTGTATTATGTATATTATTTATTGCGACATTTTCGACACTGATTTCAGTGACAATTTCGGTCGTGGTAATTGTCGTCGTTGTTGTCGAAAATAAATCCATTTGCCCATTTGTAGGAATGCTCTTGTCAAGTACGGAGAATTCATCGCCGAAAACTCGTTTTCCAAGTGTTCGGAATTCCAATTCTGCAAATAGTGGTTCAAGGATTTCTTTGTTTGGGTCTTCCAGTTCTAGCGATTTTTCATCAAGTTCAATGGGTACATCCAATAAAATAGTGGCTAATTTTTTGGAGATAAGCCCTTGTTCTGCAAAATTCTCCACGTTCTCGCGCATTTTTCCTTTAAGCTGATCCGCGTTAGCGATAATGCCTTCGACAGATCCGTATTCCTGAACAAGTTTTTTCGCTGTTTTTTCTCCAATTCCAGGTATACCAGGGATATTGTCGACGGCATCGCCCCAAAGACCAAGGATATCGATGACCTGGCAAACGTCAGAAATTTCCCATTTTTCAAGAATCTCTTTGACACCTTGTACTTCTGCTCCATTACCCATGCGTGCAGGTTTATAGATAAAGATATTTTCAGACACAAGTTGCCCGAAATCTTTATCCGGTGTCATGCAATAGACCTGAAAATTTTGCTTTTCAGCCTTTTTTGCCAGCGTACCGATAATATCGTCGGCCTCGTAACCATCCATGGTGATGATCGGAATATTGAAGCCCTCAATTAAGCGATTGATATAGGGGATAGAGGCCGCAAGGTCTTCTGGCATAGATTCGCGATGTGCTTTATAAGCTTCAAATTCAATATGTCGTGCGGTAGGTGCCGCCGTGTCGAACACTACTGCTATGTGGGAAGGTTGCTGATTTTTCAATACATCCAATAGGGTATTGGTAAATCCCATGATTGCTCCTGTATTTAACCCTGTTGAGGTAATTCGGGGAGTTTTGCTCAATGCAAAATAAGCTCTATATATCAGAGCCATTCCATCTAGAAGAAATAGTTTTTTCACAAAATTGAATTTTAGTCTCCTTACAAAGGTAAGAAATTCATCAAAGGGTAAGTTTAATAAATTTTTCCGATTTTTGTACTATGACACATTTAATGCAACAGGATTTATGAGAGGACTGGTAACTAAATCGACAGGTAGTTGGTATCAAGTTTTGGGCGAAGATGATAAAAGATACGATTGTCGTATTAAAGGAAAGTTTCGTACTAAAGGAATAAAAACGACTAATCCTGTTGCTGTGGGGGATTGGGTACATTTTGATGTGGAACCTGATCAGGATAGTGCGGTCATTCACGAACTGGAACCTCGTCGAAATTATATCATTCGAAAATCCGTCAATTTGTCCAAACAAACTCAAATTATCGGAGCAAATCTGGATCAAGCTTTTTTAGTGGTGACACTTGCCTCGCCGCCAACATCTTTAGGTTTTATCGATCGCTTTCTAGTAACAACGGAGGCCTACGGAATTCCTGCCGTAATTATTTTCAATAAATTGGATCTTTTTAGTGATGAAGGGTTGGAGATATTGGCAGACTATAAAGCTATTTATGAACATATTGGCTATCCCTGTTTCGAGGTTTCTGCGTTAACCGGTACCAATATCGACGTTGTCAAGCAACTGCTTAAAGATAAAATAACCTTGGTATCAGGTCATTCTGGGGTTGGCAAATCAACGTTGATCAATGCAATCGTTCCTGAATACGGGTTGAAAACTGGTGAAATCTCCGATTGGTCTGACAAAGGAAAGCATACAACTACTTTTGCTGAAATGTTTGATCTTCCTTTTGGAGGGAAGTTAATTGATACGCCTGGTATTCGTGAGTTGGGAATTGTCGATATAGAAAAACAGGAGCTATCCCATTTTTTTCCAGAGATGCGCGCGTTGATGAATCAATGTCGATTTCATAATTGCAGGCATATCAATGAACCCGGTTGTGTCATTATGGAGGCTGTGGAAGAAGGCTATATTGAGAGTTCCCGCTATGATAGCTACCTCAGTATATATCATAATGAAGATAGTAGATCTTAATCTTTATAAAAATATAGCGCCTNNAGGCGCTATATTTTTATAAAGCAAGGTAGGCGGCAGCCCTTATTGTATCGCTTGTGTCAAGTTTAAAAAGTCGCGAAGATAGGTACACTCTTTTGACGCGATGGTAAAGAATGGGGTATCTTTATATTGTGTGCTCAATTCTTTGAAGTACCTATTTTGCATTGAAAAGCGGTAAAAAGGATTTTTCAAAGGTGAATCATAATACTGCCAACGCGATTCATTGGTATAAACAAAATCCTTTTGTTCGCATTTGGCCAGCATAAAAGTGCATTTAGCCTTGAATTCTTTATTGGAACTGAGCGCGCGCGCTTTGCTATACCATTCCTTTGCCGATTTAGTCTGTAGGTAGTTTCGTTGCCAATGGAGTGTTGAGGGAGCATGGTTATCTGTCGATGACCAATCGTAGGATACGATGGACCATGCATTGCCGTAGGTACTTGTCTGATAGATACCTGTAGCCATTTGAAAGTAATATTCCGCTTTTTTCTGATTGTCTTTTTCCGTTTTTATCGCATTTTCCAACCGCGCCATCCGTTCAGCATATTTTAGTTTGGTTGTATTTTCCTTTCCGTATTTTTTTGGATAGTCATTTATCGTCACAATAAAGGGATTGGGTTTGATGTCATCTTCATCCGTGCTATACCAGTTTTTAATTTCCTTTATTTTATGGTCTTTAGGAAGTGCTGCTAATGTTTTTGCTGCTTTTTGGAAATCCAGTTCGCGCAAATAAGTTGTACCCAGTAATTCGGTGAGATAATCCCTATTAAAATGTTTGATATCTTTCAATAAGAATTTAGACAGGGTGTTCTGTTGGGAATTGTCCGACAATAAATTCCTTATTTTTAACAGCGTTTTAGGTGTAAGGCTATTTTCCCAAAAGTGCATTGTTGTCCACTGCATATTATCTTCCAATGAGTCTTTCACAAAGCCATAGTTGTAAAAAGCATCTGCCTTTACAGCAGCTAAACTAGCCATAGCGGTGTCTTGTGTGTTCAAATAGTGTTTTACAACAAGATTTTGTAAAATGTTCCGGCAGATTAAACTATAGTTGCTGTATTCAAAAGCACTATAACCCCAGTTTTGTTTGCGGATATCTTCTTTACCATCTAGTTTTGCTTTTTCTTCTAACCACGATAAGGTTTTGGTCAATTGAACTTCATCCAGCTGCTTACTGCTTTGCCAGTCCGTCAATTGTGTGAGCAATCGGGTAATTTGAAGCTGATCAATCAATTTTGGACTGAGGTCAGTCTCTTTTATTCCAGCAAGGTATTCTTTTGCTAAAGCATTTTCCTTATTCATCCAACTTAGGTAGGCAGCAGTAATAAGGCCCAATTGGGGTTGAACATATTTTTTGTCGCGATAAAGTTTTAGCGCAAAATTGCGGAGCGAATCCAGATGTAGTTTAACCTTTCCTTTATCGTCATTTTTACTGTAGTAATTATAATTATCGCTACTGAGGTAAAAAGACTCGTTCATTTCTGTTTCTATCTTATTGACTTCGCGTCCTAATAGTACCGCATTGACGGTGTTAGCAGGATCGAGCTGATAGCAGTCGCTCAGATATTTCAGGGCATAGTCACTTGTTCCAAAGCCAATGATCGCATTGATGTTGAATTTATCGGCATCATTTTTTGCATATTGAAATATCTCGGCATCGCTGGCTGTAATATAATGGAAATTAGCATATGCGAGGATACGCCTTTCCGGACTGGCGGTGAATAATTTGGAAAAGAGATAAGCTGCCCTTGCAGGATCACCATTTTTGCGGACAGCCCCCGCATAGTTGGATAGTGCCCAATTGAGGATAGCTTCGTCTCCCTTAGCAGATTGCAGGTACTTTTCATAAATCGTCATGCTCTTGGCGTATTCCTGCCCAAATAGATATAAACGGGCAGCTTGATAAGCATAGCGGATATAGAGAAAGCTATTTTTGGGGTACTTGGGGATCTGCTGTTCGGCGAGTTCAGCTAATTGTGTGATTTCTTTGAAATTTCGGGTATCCGGATCCCAATAGTTATGTTGAATATTCGTGATGGGTTCCTGCTTTTTGGTGAACATAAAATAAGCGCGTTCAGCTTCATGTTTTCCGTCAATCAATGTGCTTAAGAACGTATTTCCTTTAATGGAATCTGGCAGGTTGATCCAAGTCGACTTTTGTTGATTGCTCGCTAAATTAGCGGTTGCAGCGTTGCTGTTGTACATCAATTGCTCGACATCCTTAACCTTGACCTGGGAACCGAGGTGCTTCACCCAAGTTTCGGAATTGATTAAACTTTCTTTGACTGGTGCTTCCTCCGTATAAAGAAATTGGTAGGGGATGAATTGAAAGGCAGAAAATCCATTGTCCTCCAGATTGGGGAGATAATATGTCGTTTGATTGTCGTAAGGATCCACTTCAGGACCACAGGCGATATTGGTTGCAATCTCTCCAAAGAAGAAAGCTAATGTAGTGCTAGAAAGCAGCAATAATTTTTTGTAATTCGGCATTGCCATGGTTTGCTAGTGTAGCTTGATCTAAATGATAAAAAATAATCCGGTGTTCTTTTCCTTTCAGCTCTCCCTTCAAAAATTTTGCCGTTTGTAGGAGTTCATCCTGATTGATGGATTCAAAACGTATAACATCTCCCTTTTTAAGGTTTGCTTTTGGGAGATCCTTTGTTAAAATATAGAGGTTCGTATTGGGGTTATGGGTAAATAACGCCGAGTCTTTAATATCCTCTTCGTTGATATGTTTTGAAATACCGATGTAATTATTATTTCTGAAAACGACAAACCACTGAAATAGCGGTAATGCAATATCCATTTCCATGGGATAGTTGCGTAATGTTCCGCTTAGATAGGTCTTGAGGTCCTGTTGATTTAAAATGGAGTTCTGATTGCCAAATTGTCTGAGATTTCCCATGTTGTAACACATCAACATCGCTTTTTTCACAGGCGGAATTCCGCTGGTGACCGTATTTTTGACTTGGTGGAGCCGCAGCGTAGAGCTCACGATAACATCTTTTAATGCCGGTAATTGCTGCAAATAGCTGAGCAGATAGAAAAATTTATCACGGGATGTCTTTGTCCAATCGCAGTCCAGTTGGAGTTCGGTAAATTTTTCTTTCCCGGCTTGTTGTATTTTAGCCGTCACAAACGGAACAATCTTATTTGCCACTCCCCTGATCTGCAGGCTATCCATCTCTGCAAAAACACGTTGGTTGACGAATACTACAGGAATCAATTGCTGTTCTTTGGGGAAAGGTTGCGTAAACGTAATGGGGCTAATAGGGACGGCTTGTACACCGGATGGATCGAGATCAATATCCATGATGCGGACATAGATAGATTTCGCGTCAATTTCTTTTAAGGAGCGGCTTTCTGCGGTATCTAACTGAAATACGGTCTTCCAAAAATAGAAGCCCGTTTCATGCTTTGTTTTGGTGCAGGAACCTAAAAAAAGTAGAGATAGTAGTACAAGAAATAAAAATAGTTGTGTTTTACGCAGCATATTCACTTTATTTAGTCGTAATTCAAACAAAATGGGCTTAATTTTGTTTGTTATTCAATAAAATAAAGACGAAATTACAAAGAGATTGTGACTTTATGAAGCCTATTTTCAAATGGATTCTTGGTATTGTAGCGTTTATCCTACTGGCGTTGGCTGGTGGTATTTGGTATTTTAGCAGTAAGTGGAAGCCCCTTTTAGATACTAAAATCAAGCAGCTGGTGTCTCAAGCAACGGACAATTTGTATACTATTACATACGACGATATCCACGTCAACCTATTATTAGGCAATATAACAATAGACAATCTGCAGCTCGTCTCAGACAGTTCCGTATATAAAAAGTTGGAGTTGGTCAAAAAAGCGCCAGATAACCGCTTTGAAATTTCCATCAATAGGCTGAAAATAAAAAGCTTTGGTATCCGAAGGGTATTAATGGATAAGGAACTTTTTTTGAATGATATCACCGTCGAAACACCAACGATTCATGTCATCAATGAGGTACACCGTTATAACGATACGGTGAGTAGGGGGCCTAAAAAACCATTGTATGAGAAGATAAAGGATAATCTGAAAAAAATTCAGGTTCGGGCTGTCAATTTGAATGATATCGATTTTAAATATACGCAGGTCCAAAAAGGGGTTTATCAAGATTTCGAAGTCAAGAAGGTCAAGGTTCGTATAGATGACGTTTTAATCGATTCGACTTCTGAGCGAGACAAGCAGCGCTTTTATCATACGAAAATGATTGATATTGAGGTTCCTGGTTTTACCTATAAAACTCCGGACGGGTTTTATAAAGTAAACTTTGATCAGTTGAAAATCAATAGTAAAAATCGCAATGTCCTGTTGACTAAAGTTGCTTATCAGCCGACGCTGAATAAGGCTGCTTATTACCGGAAGAAAGGTGAAGGTGGAAGCTATATGGTGCTGAAAATGGATACCCTGCTTTTGACGGGATTCAATTTTGCCGAGCTTTCTCGTGATAAGAAAATATATGCACAAAATGTACGCTTAAAAAATGGTTCTCTTTCGATTTATAGTGATAAACATTATAAAAGCCCACCAACCAGTCAGATTGGAAATGCTCCGCACATGAAATTAATGCAGATGTCGACACGCTTGGGAATTGATTCATTAATTTTAGATAATATAGGAATTACGTATGCTGAAATGAGTGATGAGTATAGTCAAATCGGTACCATTACTTTTGATCACACGTATGGCACGATATTGAATGTGACAAATGATTCGACAAAATTGATTAAGCAGAAGCTCATGCGTGCAAATTTGAGCAGCAATTTTATGAATGCGGGCAAGCTTTCTACCAATTTTGTTTTTGATATGACCTCTAAAGTTGGGGCCTATACCTACAAGGGCACACTTGGGAAAATGGATCTAACGGTCGTTAATAAGATGATCCGGCCATTGTTAAATGTTGAGGTTAAATCGGGCAATCTCAGTCAGATTACATTTGACATATGGGCTAACGATTACCGTAGTAAAGGAACCTTTAAAATGGATTATGATGACCTCAAAGTTAATATCCTGTCGGAGCCAGGTGATGACGGTCGTCGAGAAAAAAAGGGGCTGCTGTCTTTTATGATTAATCAGGTGTTGTTTAATCCGGGCAATCCGGATTTATACGGTAAATATACGGTAGGGCATATCAATAAGCGCAGGGACCCCAATCATCCATTTTTTAAAGCGATGTGGCAGACTTTGTTGGTTGGAATTAAGCAATGTGTCGGCCTTGGTCCAGAACGGGAAGCTAAACTGATGAACACAGCTGGAAAAGTTGAAAAAGTCGTTGGGGGAATCAGCAAGGCCAAGAAAATGATTTCAAGTATATTTAAGAAGCACAAAACGCCTGAGGAGTTGCTGAAGGAAGAAAAAGAAGATGAGGCCAAAGAGGCGGCAAAGATTGAAGAGAAACGGAAGCGTGACCGTGAAAAAGCTGAAAAGGAACTCGAGAAAGAAGGGGCAGGAAATTAAAGATCCGTTTCACGTGGAAAGGTTGCCTTGGTTTAGTCAGCGCGCCAAAAAATACAACGGAGATAGATTTGCATTTATTGACAGATTTATCTTAGTTTGAGACATTATGATAGATTCGATTTTAAGTTTTATCCGATTTGTTTTCAAATATAAAAATGGGCTTGTAGACAAAATCATGTTCTATGTGAGCATGATTTGCGCTGCAATCGTTTTATTTAATGTAGGCTATGTTACTGATCCTGCATTAGGGAAATTGCTGGGTAAAACAATTCATTATCTTTTCTTTGTGCTCTTTTTCATGATTGCTCTCCGCGAGTCGTCATCCATTTACGCACTCAAAAAAATTGCTGTGGAGCATTACTCGGGCCTGGTGATTCTCATTTACTTTGTATTTATTCTTATTGCCCGTTTTGCAGGATTTGGAGCACTCGCTGTTTTTTCAAGAGAACAGTGGGTTTATCTCGGAATCTATTTAATTTTTATCGCGGAGCTATCGAAGAGCACACTTTTCTTTGATAATTTTTATTTTAATCCGACCATATTATTTGTCATCAGTTTCCTGGTTCTGATCTTGCTCGGCACCGTACTCTTGATGCTGCCGCGAACTACGGTAGAAGCTCCATTAAGTTTTGTGGACGCCTTATTTATGGCAACAAGCGCTGTTTGTATCACTGGCTTGTCGGTTGCCGATATTTCAACCAATTTTAGCATGTTTGGACAAACTGTGGTCATCGTCTTGATACAGGTTGGAGGATTAGGTATTATGACATTTACAGGTTTTTTTGGTTATTTTTTTTCGGGCGGATTTTCATTTAAGAATCAATTGATGTTTGGTGAAATTTTAGGTGAAAATAAAGTAGCCTCCGTCATTAAAACCCTATTGACCATGATCTTTATTACGCTGCTGTTTGAATTTCTTGGAGCGATACTGATCTTTAGTACCTTGGAAAGTGCTAATTTCCCAAATTTGGGGAGCATGGTTTTCTTTTCGATCTTTCATTCCATTTCGTCATTCTGTAATGCTGGATTTTCGATCTTATCTGGAGGAATTACCCATGAAGCCTATAAATTCAATTATCCGTTCCAATTGGCATTGTCCTCGCTTTTCATTCTGGGCGGTCTGGGGTTTGGAATAGTATTGAATTTCTACACCTATATGAAAGAATCCATATTGCTTTATTATCACCGATGGATCACAAAGAAAAACTATAAGCATAAAGCATGGAGCTTTAGCTTTAATTCTAAATTGGTGCTGGTCTGTAATGCGATTATTATTGTAGGTGCCACTTTGTTTTTCTATTTCTTGGAGCGAGGGAATACACTTTCTCTTGAAAAGGGAATCGATGGGGAATGGGCGACTTCCTTCTTTATGGCCAATGCCGCACGTTCGGCAGGTTACAATAGTGTTGATTTGAGTTTTGTTGGGCCACCAACTGTTTTTTTGATTATGCTGCTGATGTGGGTCGGGGCCTCTCCCGGATCTACTGGTGGGGGAGTAAAGGTAACTACCGTTGCTGTTTCACTGTTGAATATTGTTTCGCTGGCTAAAGGAAAAGAATATATAGAGATTTTTAAAAGGCGAATAGCCGGCGAATCTGTTAACAAGGCTTTTGCGATTATTTTATTGTCGTTTTTTGTGGTTGGATTCAGTTTTTTTGTGCTCATTTTTACTGATCCAGATAAGAGTATGAAAGCACTCCTCTTTGAAGCACTATCAGCCTATACAACATGTGGATTAAGTTTGGGGATTACACCCTCGCTCAGTATGGGGGGGAAATTAATTATTGCGTTGACAATGCTTGTTGGACGTGTTGGGATGTTGACGCTATTGGTGGCTTTTATTAAAAATACAACCCGGAGAAATATTGTATTTCCGGAAGAAAAGATCTTGTTTTAAGCAGACAAGTGACCGTTTTGGCTAAATTTGATGGCTTTATCAGCGGAATATGAGCATATAAATTGAAAGATAGCTTGGAAATAAAGGTAAATTTATTTTAGTTTGAGATATGAAGTATATTGTTTTAGGATTGGGGCATTTTGGACGTTCTTTAGGGGTACATCTTACTGAACTCGGGCATGAGGTGATTGGTGCCGACCGAAATCTCAGTATCGTTGAACAATTAAAGGACAAGATAACGCACACGGTATGCCTAGATACCACCGACCGAGAAGCGGTATCGTCATTACCGCTTAAAGATGCTCATGCTGTCATTGTTGCAATTGGAGAGGATGAGGGAGCTTCGCTCATGACCGTAGCGCTCTTAAAACAGTTGAAAGTTAAACGCATCATTGGTCGTATTGTTTCAGATTTACAAAAAACTGTGTTGGAGGCCATGGAAATCAATGAATATATCATGCCGGAAGAAGAGGCTGCTGAGCGGTTGGCAATGCGTTTAGACAATATTGATATTGTCGATTCGTTTAAAGTCTCGGATAAATACTCTATTGTGGAGACTAAAGTTCCGGCGCGTTACGTGGGGATGACCTTGCGTGAAGCGAACCTGACGAATTTATACAAGGTGATCGTCTTAACCACCGTGAAAATTACAGAAATGAAAAAGGATGGTGTGACTAAAGAACAAAAAGAAGCTTCAGGAATTGCCGCATCGGAAACGATCATGGAAGAGGGGGATATTTTGGTTGTTTTTGGTGAGCTATCCAATATTAATAAGTTAATTCAAAAAGGAGAATAAAATATGTTATTGACAACAACAGGTACTATTGAGGGACACCAAATTGAACGCTATTTGGGAATAGTCTCTTCCGAAGTGGTTCTGGGGGCAAATGCAATCAAGGATATGATGGCGGGCTTTCGCGATTTTTTTGGCGGAAGATCCAACTCTTATGAACGTGCATTCCAGGAAACCCGTGAAGCAGCGCTGCGTGAACTTGAAGACCGTGCACGCGCCTTGGGCGCTGATGCGGTCGTTGGGGTTCGACTGGACTTCCAGACGGTAGGAACAGGAGGAATGATGATGGTGGGCGCAACGGGAACGGCGGTAAAAATGAGATCTTAATTACAAGGGAGCAAAAAATTTTGCTCCCTTTTTTATGTGTCCCTCGCTAAGGCAACATTTCAGCTATTGAGTGCCCAAAGGCTTGCCCCGATTTTTCTAGACACCTTCTATTTATGTATTTAAAAGGAAGAGCGAGCGATTGCCGAGTCAATACAGTTAATACCCTGCTGTTAACAGGACACTGAGCGATAATTATAATTGTATATAAAAACAAATTTATCTAAGTTTGGCTTTTAAGACTTTTAAACAACCTAAGAAGGTAAATGAAATCATCGAGATTTATCAAACCGCGAATAATGTGTTCATAGATACAACGAAAAGCAAGTTATGAATGAACGATTATTTGGTAAGTTGAATAAATTAGATATATTCATCACCTTAAAATGACAAATTTATACGGATGAAAAATTGGTTTAAGGCGAATTCAGCACATTTGATCGTTATTGCGATATTTATTGCGCTCGTATTTTTTTATTTTACCCCTGTTTGGCAAGGAAAAACACTGGCGCAGTCGGATGTGGTACAGGCGCAGGCGGCGCAGAAGGAATTATTTGATTTTAAGGCAAAGGATGGTAAAGCGCCCTTATGGACTAACTCGATGTTTGGCGGAATGCCGACTTATCAAATTTGGCAAGAAAATGAGAATAACATTGGTACCTATTTCTTAAAAGCGGTTAAGTTCGCCTTTCCGAGCCCAATGGATACGGTGCTATTTTATTTGTTGGGGGCTTATTTCCTTTTTAGTGTCTTACGGATCAAACCCTGGCTTGCCGCAGTCGGCGCAATAGCCATTGCATTTACATCCTATAATTTTATTTATATTGAAGCTGGGCATATAACAAGGGCCAATGCAATCGCATTTATTCCGCCTGTTATTGCTGCGGTTATTATGTGTTATCGGGGAAGTAAATTGTGGGGGCCTGTATTATTGGCGTTGTTCCTTTCGCTGGAAATTCGCGTCAATCACTTACAGACAACCTATTATCTGTTAATAGTCCTCATGGTATACGTGATTTTCACGTTCATCGATGCGCTTAAACAAAAGCAATTAAAAGGTTTTTTTATCGCTTCAGGAAGGCAGATTATCGCAGTGGTCATCGCTTTGATGGTAAATGCATCTATTTTATTGCCGACTTGGGAATATAGTAAATTAAGCACGCGTGGGCATGCAAATATCACGAAGGTTGATAACAACAATGCTAAAGAGAAAGGACTTGATAAAGAATATGCCTATGAGTGGAGCCAAGGGATTGGTGAAACCATTACCTTTTTAATTCCGAATGCCTATGGTGGTTCAACTGGAGGACAATTGGACGAGAAATCACATGTCGCTAAGTTCCTAATGGAACGAGGAGGGGCGTCGGAGATTCAAGCTGGCCAGATGGCGCAAGGCATGCCAACCTATTGGGGCGACAAACGTTTTACTTCGGGGCCATGGTATTTTGGGGCAGGAGTTTTCTTCCTATTTGTGTTGGGGCTTGTTATTGTCAAGGATCGCTTCAAGTGGTGGATTTTGGCAACAACCATTTTAGCGTTGCTTTTGTCATTCGGAAAAAACTTTACTCTTGTATCGGATCTGTTCTTTGACTATTTCCCTATGTACAATAAGTTTAGGGCTGTTGAATCTATTCTTGTTGTGGTTTCCATTACCGTGCCAATGATGGCGATTATGGCAGTAAACGAACTGTTAACACGTGCTAAGGAGATACCAAACTTAGATAAAAAAATCTTGTATACCTTTATTGGTGTCGGTGGAGTCTGTCTGTTGATTGCCGTAACGCCGGATCTCTTTTTGAATTTTGGAAATGCGGGGCATAGCAATTTGGTAGAAATGTTAGAGCATCAGATCGGAGATAAGGCCTTTGCGACAGAGTTGGCAAACCAGTTGGTTCTGGATCGCAAAGATATCGCGAGTAAAGATGCCTACCGTTCCTTTTTCATTGTTCTGCTGACCTCTGGATTTGTTTGGGTCTTTTTAAAGAAAAAACTGAGCGAGGGTGTATTATTAGGGGCTTTGCTCGTCTTATTCTTGTTTGATTTATGGAGTGTAGATAAGCGCTTCTTGAATGACAAATCTTTTATGGAGAAGGGTGCTACAGCACAGCAAGTATTCCAACAACGTGAAGTGGATCAATTGATCTTAATGGATAAAGATCCAAGCTACCGCGTACTTGACTTGACTTCAGATCCGTTTTCGGATGCCCGTCCGTCCTACTTCCATAAATCCTTAGGCGGATACCATGCAGCAAAATTAATGCGTTTCCAGGAAATTTTGGAAAATCAATTTAATGGCGCCCTGAACGAAGATGTATTGGATATGTTCAACGTACGTTATTTGATTACGACAGATCCTCAGAATCAGTCACAACGTATTGTAAGAAGAAGTACAGCTGCAGGAAATGCTTGGTTTGTAGATCGGGTAAGTTTTGTGAAAGGAAATGCCGAAGAAATGCAGGCAATCAGTTCGTTTGACCCACATAAGGAGGCCTTTGTGAATCAACAATATCAAAATGAGATTAAGGCTAAAACTTCGAATGCTTCAACGACAGGAGAGATTAAGTTGACCTCCTACCATCCCGATAAAATGCAATATGAATATACATCTGCCAATGATGCCTTTGCGGTATTTTCTGAAGTATTTTACGATAAAGGGTGGAAAGCTTATGTGGATGGAAAGGAAACGCCTATTATTCGTGCGGATTATATCTTAAGAGCACTGCAGTTACCTGCGGGAACGCATAAGGTAGAATTTGTTTTTGATCCAGAGTCGCACAAATTGGGTAATGTATTGACTTTAATCTCGTCTATTGTTCTTGTATTGGGAATAGGCGCGGCGATATATTTCTCCTTTAAAGGGAATAAAAAAGAAACAGCGGCTTAGCTGCTGTTTCTTTTTATTGTGTGAGCTTTAGAATAATTTGAGTTGTGGATCAGTTATTCTAAAGCTTTTTCTATGATGTGGCGTAGACCCATGCGCCAATACAGCTGTTCTGTGTTTAACTGTTGGGTACCCTTTGTTGTTGAGCCAGTCGTAGTGGGGATAATCCACAGCAATGTTGTCCATATATTCATCCCGATAAGTTTTGGCCAGAATTGAAGCAGCTGCGATCGACAGATACTTGCCATCCCCCTTGACGATACATGTATGCGGAATTTGTTGATAGGGAATAAACTTATTTCCGTCAACGATGATATACTCCGCTTTGGTCTTTAAGAGATCAAGCGCCTTGTGCATGGCTAAGTAGCTTGCATTATGGATGTTTATGCGATCTATTTCTTCGGCTGAAACACTGGCAACTGCAAATGCGAGAGCTTCGCGTTCGATAATTGGCCGCAACATCATCCTTTTTTTCTCACTAAGTTGTTTGGAGTCGTTAAGGAGATCGTGGTAATAGTCTGTTGGGAAAATCACTGCTGCAGCGAAAACGGGCCCTGCCAGACAGCCCCTTCCAGCTTCGTCACAACCGGCTTCAATCCACTGCTCCTGATAATAAGATAATAGCATATGCGATTCTTAAAATAGCCGAAATTACAAATAAATTTGGAGTTATTTATTGTAACTTCTGTGTGAATATTGGCCATTTACATTAATTAACACTAATAATGTCTTCTTTTGTAAAGATTTAGAGCACTAGACTATTAATATGATGGAATAATTTTCATTAGCAAAATAAGAAGTTGTTCCGGTCTGGGCCATATTGTTTCAATATTAAACTTGGGCAATAGTTTTGGTGTCAAAGATTTAACAATTATAGAAATATAAAAATACATATTATGAGAGGCTTTATGCTTTTGTTGTTTAGTATGCTGATGGGATGGACTGTTTATGGCCAGACGAAGAGCGTACAGGGAATCTTGAAAGATGACAAGAATCGAATTGTTGCCGGGGCGACGGTTAAGCTGACGTCAAAGTTGGATTCTATGACTACAGGATCCAATATGGCTGGGATTTTTATCTTTGATAAGGTCAAATCCGATACCTTTAAAATTACCGTTTCAAACTTAGGCTTCGAGCGCTTTGAAAAGGAATTTAGTATTCCTAAAGGCGAGTCAAAATATATAATTCCAAGTTTAACTTTACAACAGAATTCACAGATGCTGCAGGAAGTTGTGGTTGATGGAGTACCTACTGTCGTTGTTAAAAGTGATACCCTGGAATATACCATGAAAGATCTAAAGCTCCGCGATGGCGCCGTTGCGGAAGACGCGTTGAAAAAGTTACAGGGAGTCGAAGTGGATAAAGATGGTAACGTTACAGCACAAGGTGAATCCGTAAAGCGGGTTCGTATTAATGGTAAGGACTTTTTTGGTGGAGATGTAAAGACAGCTACCCAAAATTTACCTGCAAATATTATCCAAAAGATGCAGGTCATCGATGATTATGGTGATATGGCCAATGTCACTGGCAATAAAAACGGTGATTCGGAAAAGGTGTTGAATATTCAGATAGATCCCAAATACAATACTGGGCATATGACTACCCTACGGGCTGGCGTGGGAACAGAAGATCGCTATCAGGCTACCGGTATGTGGATGGGGATGCGTGAAGGTGAACAAATTTCGGTGCTGGGGAATTTGAACAATACCAATGCCCCCTTATTCGATTTTAGTACTGTAGGTGGTGGCGCCCGCCGTGGCCAGGGTGGTGGCGGCCGCCGAGGTGGTGGTATGTTTGGTGGCTCGGACGGTTTGACAAAAATTGGTTCCATAGGACTGAATTACCGCAAAGACTTTAATGATAAACTGACTGTTTACGGTAGCTATAGTTTTAGCCATAGCAACAATACAACACTATCCCAACGTTTTCAGGAAAATACACTGCCTAATATAATGCAGACGGACAGTGTGACATCCAATTCGAACACGGTTGGTGATAGCCATCGTTTCGAAGCAAATGTCGAATGGAAGCCTACAACGAAAGATTATATCAAAATATCGCCTCAGTTTGGCTACGACAAGAGCGATGCAACGACAGGTACGAATTCGCTCACGTATCGTAGTAGTGTATTTAATAATTCTCAGGCGCAAGATATTGTTGCCAATTCCACTGCACCGAGATTTGGGATTAGCGGTTTATACAATCATAAATTTAATGATAAAGGAAGGAATGTTTTTGTAAACATGAACTTCAATAATGCAAAAACAACGAAAGATCAGAATGCCATTCTGGATAGGTTGTTGGCCGATCCCAACAATGCAAATGCTCCCTTAGATTCGATCTATGAGAAGACGATTCTGGAAGCTAATAATAAAAGTTGGAATGGAGGAGCCTCGGTGAATTATACTGAACCTGTTTCCGAGAAAGGAAAAGTAGAGTTTACCTATGATTTCAACAAAAATAAGTATGATAATTCGAACAAACAGCAAGGATTTGACCGCGATGGAAACCTTATAGCAGAAGACCCGAAGTTGAATTTTGATTATAATTACGATTATTCCTTCACAACACATAAAATAGGGGCAAACTATTTGTATAGTGGCGATAAAATAACCTATTCCATTGGAGCAGCAGCTCAACCTTCCCAATTAAGAGGAGATGCGATCAGTTCAGGCTTAGTCGTTCCAATTCATCGCAACAATATGAACTGGATGCCTATTGCACGTTTTGAGTATAAATTTTCGAGACAGTCCAATATCTCTGTCAATTATTCGGGAACACCGAATGAGCCTTCAGTAACGCAGATCTTGCCCTTTGATATGAGTACAAATCGGACCAGTATCGTAATCGGTAACGCCAATCTGAATCCGGAATTTAGCCATCAATTGAATGTACGGTTCCGTAAAAATGATTTTCAAAAAGGAAATAACTTCTTTGCGTTCGTTAATGCCGGTTTGACTAACAACAAGATTGTGAGCTTGAGCAAAAGCTATTTTGATGATTTAATGGACTATCAAACTGGACAAACAAATTCTACGTTAGTATCCGAAACTCGCTACTTGAATGAAACAAGCGATAAACCATTTAATGTGAGTTCTTTTTATCATTACGGAAAGTCATTGAAAGAAAAAACATATAATATTATGTTAATGGGCGGGGTGTCCTACAACAAAAATATTGGATATGTTTCTACGGAGAAAGATGATAACATCGGTCAAAAGAACGTTGCCCGGAATATTGTATTAAATCAAGGTTTGATGTTTAGATACAACCCTTCGGAGAATTTGGAAATCAATCCGGGAGTACGCTACCAATTTAATCATACGGAGAATTCATTGACAAATCGTACGACGAATGTTTCTTCTTGGACACCCACATTGATTGGCTCTGTTAACATCACAAAAACTACAATTTTCGGAGCGGATCTATCGAAGCAATTCAATAGTGGTTATGGAGCCGGTATCAATGCAAACCCGTTTGTCATCAATACGTACCTTGAGCAGAAGTTCTTGAGTCAACAACGTGGTACAGTACGTTTACAAGCATTTGACTTATTGAATCAGCAAACGAATGTTTCCCGGACAGTGAGCGAATCTATGATTACAGATAGCCGTACCAACCGTTTGGGACGATATTTTATGATTTTGTTTACCTACAAGTTCCAAAAATTCGCTATGGGGAACCCTGAAGGCGAGAACAGATTCCCAGGCGGAATGAGACCACCGCGTATGTAATTTGAATAATCTTATTGCTATAGGATATAAAAACGGTCATAGTGATTTCGCTATGACCGTTTTGCGTTTAAAAATGCCTAGTTTTGTGATCACTTCATGTGCCCTATGATTTGAAGATTGAGCAAAGTGGCGAAAGAATGTACGATTGTATATTTTTTTGGAGGAGATAGTCAAGGCTAACGGGCACACAAAATAGATAGACTAAAGAAGTTACAGCAAGTTTATACTGCATGGAATACGAAATTATTAGACTTTCAAACGGGATACGCGTAGTATTTCAATATCAGAATTTACCGGTTACACATGTCTGCATGGTCATCAATGCGGGGTCTCGGGATGAGTCTGCTGGAAAATATGGTGTAGCCCATTTTATTGAGCATCTTTTATTCAAACGAACAGAAAGACGCTCTACACAACAGATTATAAATCATTTGGAATCCGTTGGCGGAGATTTGAATGCTTATACAACGAAGGAATATACCTGTGTACATGCCTCTATTCTTCAGCCTTATTTAAGTCGTGCCTTAGATCTTTTTGAAGATATCTTTTTTCATTCCACTTTTCCCGATATAGAATTGGATAAAGAAAAATCTGTCATTGTAGATGAAATGGCGTCTTACCTGGATAGCCCAGAAGAGTCTATTGTAGACGATTTTGAGGATCTGGTTTTTCAGGGGTCGGGTTTAGGACACAATATTTTGGGACTGGAAGATCAGCTTCTCGCATTACAAAAGGGCGATATCTTAGACTTTATGCAGGCAAACTATGATACAAATGAAATGGTTATTGGTATCACAGGTAATTATACGCTAAAAGAAGTTGAGCGATTGTTGCACAAGATCTTTGGTGGTGTTCCAGCAAATACAATTATGCGGATGAGAAACGATGTCAATCCAATTATTGAACAGCATCTTGCAGTTGCAAAACCAATTAATCAGGTTCATTACATGCTTGGATCTTTGGCTTACGGTTATCGTGATGAGCGTAAGACAGGGCTGTTGCTTTTGAACAATATGCTTGGCGGCATGGGAATGGGTTCTATTCTGAATCTTTCTATTCGGGAGAAATATGGAATAGCCTATACCATTGAATCTAATTATACTATTTTTTCGGATACAGGGTTATTTAGTATTTACCTCGGTACCGATGAAGAAAAAGTTGAAAAAGCTAAAAAACTCGTCTTTAAAGAACTAGCGAAGCTAACCGAGCAACCGCTATCCGAAACTGCAGTAAAAAAGGCGAAGCAGAAATTTATTGGTCAGATTGCTTTGACCGAAGAGAACCGTATGAGTATGATTATCTCTGCCGCGAAAAACGTGATGGACTATGATCGTGTCATCTTATTGGACGAAGTAATTGAAAAAATTCAGGACTTGACTAATACAGGGCTGCTGGAAATAGCGCAAGATGTATTTGACCCGAAGAAGATGTTGTCGCTAAGTTTTGTTCCCGAAGACTGAATTTAAGGATCGATAGATCCTTCTGAGGAAATGAACAATATGAGATCGAACGGCCGAAGATGGGAATATAGCTGGCTGAAATGAATTTATATTGCATATAAAAAGCAATTTATCTAAGTTTGCGCTTACGGGAATTCGTTCTCATCAACCATTGACTGCAGAAAGCAGATTCAATACCTATTGTAGCAGACAAATAAACGAATAAAAAATATAAGGGATGAAAACAGCATATGTATTTCCTGGTCAAGGGGCCCAATTTGTTGGAATGGGGCAAGACCTGTATAATTTAAATGATGAAACGAAAGCTTTGTTCGAACAGGCTAACGATATTTTAGGATTTCGCATCACGGATGTCATGTTTTCCGGTACAGACGAGGAGTTGAAACAAACCAACGTAACCCAACCGGCTATTTTCTTGCATTCGGTCATTTTGGCAAAAGCATTGGGAGAGTCTTTTCAACCGGACATGGTTGCAGGTCACTCATTGGGTGAGTTTTCGGCTTTGGTAGCAGCGGGCGCACTGAGCTTTGAAGATGGCTTGAAATTGGTTGCACAACGCGCCAACGCGATGCAAAAAGCATGTGAGCTTCAGCCTTCAACGATGGCTGCGATATTAGGTCTGGAAGATGCTATAGTGGAAGAGATCTGTGCTAAAGTTGATGACGTTGTGGTGGCTGCGAATTATAACTGTCCCGGACAATTGGTGATTTCGGGATCTATTGAAGGTGTGGATAAAGCTTGTGCTTTATTGACCGAGGCCGGTGCTAAGCGCGCATTAAAGCTAAATGTTGGTGGAGCATTTCACTCACCATTGATGGAATCTGCCAAAGTCGAATTGCAGGCGGCTATCGAAGCTGTAGACATTTTGTCGCCTAGCTGTCCGATTTATCAAAATATAGATGCCAAACCACAGACAGATCCAGCGGTTATCAAGGAAAATCTTATTGCGCAATTAACTGGCGCTGTACGGTGGACGCAGACAGTACAAAATATGTTGGCCGATGGTGCAACAGCTTTTGTAGAAGTCGGTCCAGGAAATGTATTGCAGGGATTGGTTAAGAAGGTTGACCGTCAGGTGCAGACTTCTGCGGCTTCAGTGACCGCGTAACAAAATATTCAGTATAAAAAAAGGAATTATTTTGCTGTGCCCTCAAAAAGTGTCCAACTTTTTGAGGGCATTTTTTATGAACGAAAAATCGGAATCACATCAAGAATTACCTGTCCATCCCTGAAAAATGTTTACAAAAGGTCTAATACGGTTCTTACTTTACCTCAAGAATTAACCTGTAAAAATGGATAAGACATAGCGATCAGTTTCGGAGATTACTCGGTGCTTATTCGGTACTTGTTCGGAACTCGTTCGGTACTTCTTCGGTTGCAAGCGAAGAAACACCGAACGAGCTCCGATCGATATCCGTTTTTTAACCGAGAGAATGCAGAATCAACTATGAGCGTAAAAACTATTTATCCTTAAACATGCTGTAATGATCTTTCATGACCTGCAGCACGAAGTCGTTGGGAGTCATTTTTTCAGGATGTTTGACTTCCATAACCGCCTCAAGACGCTGGACCAAAGCTGTTAAAATGCCCACATCTCTTCTATCAAAAGCTGTTTGGTAGATCTCTTTGACCGAATTAGCATCCTTGTCGCTCAATTTGATAACCTGTGGAAATAGAATTGGATGATTGTCGAAAGTCTCTTCGTAAATTGTGTCGCTCAATTTTAATGTAGGTTTGAGGCTGATAACGGAAGTTTCTGCGGCAATATCTCCAATGCGTTGCCCATTTTTGGATAAAACGATCGAGGTAATGGCGACACCACCCATCGTCATCCAAATATCTACAATAGATAGACTCCATCTGGACAAGTATTGATAAAAGTTGGCTCGCGAACCGTCAAGTTTAACGACCTTTATTTTCATGATTTTCTTACCTACTGTCTGACCACCAAAGGCGGTTTCGGTAATCAATGTGTAAAAAAACGCGGGTAGGGTCAATGCCATCATAACGCCATAAAAAAGATAGGGATCTCCTGCGTTCATGTTTATGCTGTCCAAGAGAAAGAAGCAAAAGAAATAATAACAGACTATAATAAAATAATCTATTGCAAAAGCGATCATTCTTGAACCAAGACTGGCAAGATTATATTCGATTTTTACATTTTGTGCTGTATTTATCTCAAGCTTATTCATATGTAAATTATTTGAGTTTAATAGCAATATAGAATTTCTAGGTCATTTTAGCTCCAATTTGTGCTTTTCAATCATGGATATTTCCTATATTTGGTTCAGCCAGTTAAAAAAATTAATGAGAGAAGCATCCTTTGTAGAACGAAATAAAGAAAAATGGACGTTAATTGAAAATAATTTATCAATTAATATGCAGGTTGATCCAGATGAACTGGCCTCAAATTACATTGAGCTCACTAATGATCTGGCTTATGCACAAACTTTTTATCCTGAAAGTAAGGTAAAGGCTTACCTGAATGAACTGGCAGTGACCGTGCATCAGAAAATCTATAAAGATCAGAAAGCTTCCAATAATAAGTTTAAATCTTTTATCAATGAAGAGATACCGCAGGCGATCTGGTCAATCCGTAGACCTTTGTTGTACTCCTTCTTAATTTTTGTTTTGGCTTCAGTCATTGGTTTTGTATCGTCTGTATACGATATGGATTTTATTCGGCTTATTTTAGGTGACTACTATGTCGATTCGACGATAGAAAGTATAAAAGCAGGAGATCCTGCTGCAGTATATGGGAAGGGGAGCAACTTTGGATCAGCGATTTGGATTACGATTAATAATGTGCGGGTTGCTTTTATGGCCTTTGCTGCCGGACTATTTTTCAGTGTAGGGACAGGTTATGTGCTGTTTAGCAATGGTATTATGCTTGGTGCATTTCACCATATGTTTTTCCAGTATGGCGTTATGGGGAAAGCCATGTCGGCGATTTGGATTCATGGCACTATTGAGATTTCGGTAATTATTGTGGCAGGAGGATGCGGATTGGCCATCGGTAATAGCATTCTATTTCCCAAATCGTTTACACGTTTGACATCGTTTGTCCGTACAGCAAAGATTGCAATGAAAGTTCTCGTCAGCACGATTCCTTTTTTTATTATAGCCGGAACATTGGAAGGTTTTGTAACACGGTATTATAATATGTCAATTTGGTTATGTTTAATAATTATCGTTTTATCCGTACTGGCTATCCTTTATTTTTATGTTATTAATCCTTATCGACTAGCAAAACGATTTCAATGGAAATAGATTTTGAGTTTCAAAAAGAACGGAAGGTGGGGGACTTTATCCAAAGTTTCATAGATCTTTTTAAATTGATCTATAAGCACTTTGTTTCTACTATTTTTGGTTTATCTGCGGTTCCCCTAGCAGCGATTGCTTTAGTTTACTATTTTCTTTCTACAAAAATCACTTTTTCGGCTAATAGCGATTCTTTTGAGGATATCGATGCTTTTACTTGGGCTGGATTACTCATTTTGGCATTGATCGCTTTGGGATTGTACGTTTATGGTATTTCCATTGAATATTTTATGCTACTCAAAGAACGTAAAAGCACAGCATTTTCAGGATCGGAAGTATTCAGAAATTTCAGATCTAACCTCGGTAAATACTTTATGTTTTTGATTGCCATGATATTGGCTTTAATCGTTGTCTTTATCCCACTGGCAATCGTAGCTGTGATTTGTGCATTTATCCCTTTTATTGGAAGTTTTGCCATTGGTATATTGGGCTCGATGGTTGGGATATGGTTGTTTTGCTCTTTTCTATTTTATCGGGAAGGTTATTCGGATCTGGGAAGCTGTTTTACAGATGCCTATGTCATGCTGAGCAAAAAATTGATCCAATACGGTATCGCAACCTACATTGTGAACTTTATTTTTCAAATGGCTGTCATGATGATTTCCATTGTACCATTGATTATCATGGGGCTTTTGTCATTTAACTTCCTTGGAATAGATGCCGCTTTCTTTGACTCATCCTGGGGAAAACTCCTGATGACATTTGGGGGCTTATTTATCACACTATTTACGCTCTTTCTTTATATGTCCGGGGTTTTGGCCAATGGTATTATTTATGAAACAGCCAAGGATCTCAAATTTGGAGAACGTATTTATGGCATGATCGAAAAGATAGGAGGAAAAGATGAATAAACTCTTGTCTTTTTTCTGCATTGCCTGTTTATCGATTATGTACGCCTGTGATCCCAAGCCAAGGGACACGGACTCCAACAGCGATAGAATTGATTCACTTAATGTGCAAATAGATTCAACCTTGGTGGGAGCAGATTCTGTCCGCATTGATTCTGCAGTAAAGGCTCCTAATGGCCAACAGGGAAAAGACGAAATTGACCTGTGGGATCCAACATTATTTGATTCGATTCCAAAATATACCGAACAACGTTCGTTTAAAATGGATCCTTATCAGGATATCATCAAACGTTACGAGACAGACGATTTTGTTTATTCTGAAAATATTAAAGATCGGGTGGGCGTATTGCAACGCATCCTTGCCCGGCTCGCCGATTGGATCGGGAGTATCATGCCGGATAATCCTTATAAATTTCGGGAAGAGTTTGGCTATGTATTTGCCTTCTTAGCTGTCATCGCATTAGCGTTTATTCTTTATAAAGTGCTCTACAACAGAAAACAATATTTTATTAAGCATAGTGAAGAGGAGAGTGAACTGGACGTTTTAGCGTATGTGGAGCGAAACCTGATGAATAGCAACCTGGAGCCTTATATTCAGGAGGCTATCGCTCAAAGGAATTATGCATTGGGTATCCGGTACTTACAGCTATTGAATATTCAGAAACTAGCGCAATCCGATCATATCAAATGGAAGCTGAGCAAAACGAACGCTGAATTTACACAAGAGATTCAAAACGAGGAGCTCCGTCGTGGATTTGCGGAATGTACAAGAATATTTGATTATGTCTGGTTTGGTCAATTTGAATTAACAGAGAACAATTTTAATCAATATCAGCAATTGTTTCACCAGTATCAAAAACAAATTAAATGAAGGGATCGGTAAAATTTGGATTGATATTATTGACTGTTGTGTTAGTGTTAATAGCCCTTATCGATGCAACAAGTAAGAAACCTATTATCTGGGATCGGACTTTTGATGCAAAAGATAAAAATCCTTTTGGCGCTTATGTGCTACGTCAAGAACTAAAGCATATCATTGATCAAAAGAACACAACGATTGAGCGACCATTGTATGAATATTTGGACAGTACAAAGAAAACCGACGCTAACTTATTTTTTTACACCTCCTATTTTTCAATGGGTGAAGCAGCGGAAGATAAATTACTGGATTATGTAAACCGGGGTGGGAAAGCAATGATTGTAGCCGAGGATATTGATCCTTATCTGTTGGATTCCCTCGGTTTGAAAACAGATAACTTCTATGGTTTTAAAAAAGGTGTGAATATAAAAAGCCAACTGCGTGTGCGGTTGATGAACGATAACAATAAAATTCATTATAGTAAATCAGATCTTGGCGAAGTATTCAAAAAACTTCCTAAACATGCGACCATTTTGGGCGCGGTTACCTATAAGGAATTTATGTTACCGAACTTCATAGCCGTTCAATTTGGTAAAGGGACATTCTATCTGCACCTGACCCCTGATTTATTTGGAAACTATTACTTGCTGAATTCCGCTTCGCAATATGCCTATGTTGCTAAGTCGTTATCTTATCTAAATGATAAGCCGATCGCTTGGTATGATTTTAAAGCGAATTTGGAGCAATATCGGACACCTTTGCGTGTATTGCTTATGAATGATGGTCTTAGGCAAGCTTGGTATGTTTTGTTGGCGGGGCTAGTTCTTTTGCTTGTATTTCGAAGTAGACGAGAGCAGCGAGCCGTGGCGGTCGTGAGCCCAGAACCGAATCTCTCGAAGGACTTTTGTGGAACCATTGCTACTTTATATTATGAAAATGGCGCACCAGGTAATATGGTCGCAAAAAAAATAGATTACTTCCTGCACGATCTTCGGATGCGGTTTCATTTGGACACGCTGATGTTGCGGGAAGAAGAGTTCAGTGAGGAGCTGGCTGAGCGGACTGGAGTTCCGCTCCTAGAGACGCAGTCTTTAATCAGGCTGATTGTTCATATGCAAGATGCTAAACAACATGATGTGGCTGATCTTAAGATGATTAATGATACAATAGAAGAGTTTAAACATAAAGCAAAAATGATATGAGTGACTTCGATAAATATATATCTTTTGAAAACCGAATAGATGTCTCGGTTTTATTCGATAAAATGGCGCAGGTAAAGTCGGAGGTGAAAAAAGTCATCGTTGGGCAGGATCAATTGATTGACATGCTCTTAATCTCGATCTTGGCCTCAGGGCATTCTTTGATCGAGGGCTTACCCGGGGTGGCGAAAACATTATCCGCAAAATTGATTGCCAAAACGATTCACAGTGAATTTAAGCGGATTCAATTTACACCGGATTTAATGCCCTCGGATGTAACCGGTTCGTCGATACTCGATTTGAAAAGTAATGAGTTTGAATTTCGTAGGGGCCCCATTTTTGCAAATATTGTTTTAATCGATGAAATCAATCGTGCTCCCGCAAAGACCCAGGCAGCACTTTTTGAAAGCATGGCGGAGCAACAGGTGTCGGTAGATGGAACAACCTATCAATTGCCAGGGCCGTTTGTTGTTTTTGCGACGCAAAATCCCATCGAACACGAAGGTACTTATCGATTGCCGGAAGCTCAGCTCGACCGTTTCTTGTTTAAGATCAATGTGAACTATCCTGAACTTGAACAGGAATTGGAAATATTGAAGGAGCATCATGCTCAAAAAGCACAGAATAAAGAGGATCAGGTTCAGGCTGTCGTTTCGGCCACAGAAATTTTAGAATTCCAGAAATTGATCAAGTCTATTTTTGTGCACGAGGAGTTGCTAACTTACATTGCTCAAGTCATTATAAAAACACGAATTAATCCAAGTTTGACACTAGGTGCCTCACCGCGGGCTTCTATTGCTTTGTTGGAATCAGCAAAGGCTTCAGCTGCGTTAACAGGCCGCGACTTTGTTACTCCTGAGGATATTCGGAGGGTAGCATCTGCCGTACTGGGCCACCGTGTCATGTTGACTCCAGAAAGGGAAATGGAAGGATTTACCACCGCTTATGTCATCGATCAAATCATAAATTCTGTAGAAATTCCAAGATAATGAAGAAACTAAAACAGCTTTTTCTAACAAATCAATTCTTCTACTCCCTATTGGGGGTAGCGACACTCTTTACATTTTCTTTTTTCGTTAAAGGATTGTTGATTGTGGCCTGGATTGTCTTTTGGATCTGGTTGGCTGTTTTGGCTTTTGATTTTATTGTCTTATTTTCAGGGAAGGGCAGAATTGAGATCACAAGGATATATCCTGAAAAATTATCCAATGGAGATGAAAACCCGATGAAGCTTATGGTGAGCTCTTTTTATCCATTTGCAACAAAAGTAGATGTTTTAGAGGAGTTTCCGGTGCAGCTCCAAATTCGGGACAAGGATTTTGCAGCCAGTTTACCCGCTTTTCAACGCTCTGAAATTTCATTTTCCTTGCGGCCTACACAAAGGGGAATTTATCAGTTTGGTCGTTGTATGGCTTTGGTTAGACGTTTTGGATTTTTCAAAAGAAGGTTTGTTACCAATCAAGAACAGGAAATCCCCTGTTATCCATCCTATATTCAACTACGAAAATATCAGCTTTTGGCAACAAGTAACCGATTGAATGAACTGGGGATAAAGCGTATTCGACGCATTGGTTCAGCCATGGAATTTGACCATGTTAGAGAGTATGTGCAGGGAGACGATTATAGGCACATGAACTGGAAGGCATCTGCAAAAGTAAAGAAGCTGATGGTCAATCAGTATGAAGAGGAGAAGTCTCAGCCGATCTATTCATTTATTGACTTAGGTCGGGCAATGCGTATGCCATTCAACGGTCTTACCTTATTGGACTACTCGATTAATGCTGCACTTGTTCTTTCCAATGCGACCATCTTAAAGCAGGACCGAGCTGGATTATTAACCTTTTCAAAAGATATCAATGCATTTATAGCTGCAGAGAAGAGGAATAATCAAATGCATAAGATTTCAGAAGCACTATACCAGGTGTCGACCAAATTTGAGGAGTCTGAATTTGGAAGATTATATAGTTATGCCAATGCGCATATTAACAAGAGGTCGCTTATTTTTGTATATACCAATTTTGAGACCTTAGATTCCTTAAGACGTCAGATAAATTATCTGTCTATGTTAAACAGGAGCCACATTATCGTTGTTGTTGTTTTTAAAAACGTAGAAATAGAGGATTTAGCGAAAAGTACGCCTAAAAAGACAATCGACATTTACAATCAGGTCATTGCTGAAAAGTTTATCTATGAAAAACAGCTTATCGTACAAGAACTGATTCGCAACGGCTTTCAGACAATCTATACAGCGCCCGAAAACCTGACCATCAATTCCATCAATAAATATTTGGAAATTAAGGCCCGGGGCCTTATTTAATGATGGAGGTATCTTTGACCATTACTTTTGTCCAGAGATGCTGATATTTTTCGATCGCTTTTAAATGGATCGGATGTGTCTCGTAGATGGTAATATCTTTAAGGTTTTTGAAAGTGACGATCAAGGTATAGTCGAAGCTGTTGTCTACGACAGGTCGCGGGTTTGTTTGAGCCGGAACGCCGTAATTAAGTGTTTTGATGACGTCGATCTTGCGCAGTTCCTCAAAAAATCCAACAAAATTCTTTTTTTCTTTTTCACTGAGCTCTTTTTTTAGCCAAAAATTCACAACGTGGACAATGGTGGCGGGTTGTAAATCTTCATCCGATTGAACATTATTTGCCCATGTTGGGGCAGTTATGAGCACCATTGGTGCAAGAAGAAAATTGCGTCTTTTCATGATTGAAACGGTTTAGAACGTTTAAGATACAAAACCTGCGCGATTTCACCAATAGTCTGGGTATAAAAGTCGGTTCAAACTGTTTAAGAATAGAATGCTGAGAAGGCGCTGTGAAGGGATGGGTATAAAGTTGAATAAAAAAGGCTGTCCAAGATGATTTTTGGACAGCCCCATTCTATTTTGATGGACATCTGGCTCTTATAAACCAAACGCTTCTTTTACTTTGTCGATATAATCTAGTTTTTCCCAAGTGAACAGTTCAACTTCGACTTGCTTTTTCTCGCCTGTCGAGCTTTCGAACTCCTTGGTTACTTTTCTTGGTGTTCTTCCCATGTGTCCATAGGCTGCAGTTTCTGAATAAATTGGATTTCTCAGCCCCAAACGGGTTTCAATTCCGTATGGCGTCATGTCAAATAAGTCGGCTATTTTTTCCGCAATCTGGCCATCAGTCAGATTGACTTTGCTCGTTCCATAGGTATTTACATAGATTCCCATCGGATCTTTTACACCTATTGCATAGGAAATCTGTACGAGAATTTCATCTGCAACACCTGCTGCTACCAAGTTTTTAGCTATATGGCGCGTTGCATATGCAGCGGAACGGTCTACCTTAGATGGATCTTTTCCTGAGAAAGCCCCACCACCATGTGCACCGCGGCCACCGTAGGTATCGACAATGATCTTGCGACCGGTAAGCCCTGTATCTCCGTGTGGTCCACCGATAACAAATTTTCCAGTTGGATTGATATGAAACTTAATTTCATCGTTAAATAACAACTGAAGTTCTGGTTTCAATTGCGCTTTAACACGTGGAATTAAGATCGTTTTAATATCGTGTGTAATTTTATCCAACATGACTTGTTCAGTAGCGAAGTCGTCATGTTGTGTAGAGATTACGATTGCTTCAATTCTTTTCGGCTTATGATCATCACTATACTCAAGTGTCACCTGAGATTTTGCGTCCGGGCGCAAATACTTGATTTCGTTATTTTCGCGACGCAGCTCGGCCAATTCATAAAGCAGGCGATGCGATAAGTCCAATGCCAAAGGCATAAAATTTTCGGTTTCGTTGTTGGCATAACCGAACATGATGCCCTGGTCGCCCGCACCCTGTTCTTGTCTTGTCTTGCGGTCTACACCCTGGTTAATATCAGCAGATTGCTCGTGAATAGCCGAAAGGACGCCACAAGAGTTTGCCTCGAACATATACTCAGATTTGGTATAGCCAATCTTTTGGATCACCGAACGGGCTATTTTTTGGACATCAAGGTATATGTTTGATTTAACCTCGCCGGCAAGAACTACTTGCCCAGTCGTTACTAGCGTTTCAATAGCGACGCGAGAGTCCTCGTCCCATGCTAAAAAATTGTCTATTAATGCATCTGAAATTTGATCCGCAATTTTGTCTGGATGCCCTTCAGAAACAGATTCTGACGTAAATAAATAAGCCATGCTTTACGTAATTTTTAATATTGGATTTGCGCTAGAATGAAATAACAGCAAAGTGATAAGAGCCGTGATAGCGAGGGGTTTTTAGCACTTTTTTACTGTGGTTGCAATCTCCTTGTCGTTGCTTGTAACGCAACAGCACGCAAATCAGTCCACATTCTATTTTTTGTGCGACAAAGCTACGATACTTTGTGGATTATTTAAAATCAAATTTATATTTTAACTTTTAAAAGTATGGGGAAGTAAGGTAATTCGTATAAAGATTACATTATTTTAAGAAATTGGTAATTTCCGCTATCTTTGGATATGTCAGAACGTAAACAAATATTGTTTGTTATTAATCCTATTTCGGGAGGGAAAAATAAAACTTCCTTTAAAAAACAGGTGCTGGATGTGCTTGATCTGCAGAAGTTTGATCCTACTTTCCAACAAACAGCGAGACCGAACCATGCTTATGAAATTGGGCTGAAAGCGATCAAAGAAGGCTATGATGCAGTCATCGCTGTCGGTGGTGATGGGACGATCAATGAATTGGGATCCGCTTTGGTCGGATCTGGAATTCCATTGGGGATTATTCCTGAAGGCTCTGGCAACGGCCTGGCGCTCTATTTGGGAGTTCCAATGAATGAGGCTGCAGCTATCCGTCGGATTAATCGTTTTGAATCAATAGAAGTGGATTGTGGTGTAATTAATGATAGACGCTTTTTTAATATCGCGGGTTTGGGTTTTGATGCATCCGTAAGTGAAAATTTTGCTAATGAAAATATTCGTGGACCTTTGGGGTATATGAAGTCCGTTTTTAATGTGCTCAGTAAATACCAACCGGCACATTATAAATTGACAATTGATGGAAAGGTGTACGAAAGGCAGGCCTTTATGATCAGTGTGGCGAACTCTCCCCAGTATGGTAATAATGCTTATATAGCACCGCAGGCTTCGGTTAACGATGGCATTTTAGATGTCTGTATCGTGCACAAGTTTCCACTTTATATTTTGCCAAAGATGATTTTCCATCTTTTTAATAAATCGGCGGATCAATCCAGTTATGTCGAGATTATTCCGGGGAAGAATATACAGATTGAGATTGATAAGGTGTCCCCGGTTCATGTGGATGGGGAGCCGATTGAACTTGGCGATAAATTGGATATTTCCATTATGCCAAAAGCGTTAAAGATAATTTGTTAAGATGATGAGTAAAAATAAGAAACAGTCCTATGAGGGCGTTGTATATTCGACAGATGACAGCTTCAGCTATCAGCTGGCCGATTTTTTTCAGGAAGCAGATACGTTACCTGTAAATCAGCAAAACTTAAAGGTGCAGCTTGATCGGAAAATGCGGAAGGGGAAAGTTGTTACGTTGGTCACGGGCTTTGTTGGAAAAGTGGACGACTTGGAGAACTTAGGTAAATTGTTGAAAACGAAGTGCGGAGTTGGTGGAACAGTGAAGGATGGGGAGATCATCATTCAGGGCGAGTTTAAACAAAAGATCTATGATTTGTTACTTAAAGAGGGGTATCGCGTAAAATTAGTTGGTGGTTAAACAAGTATATCCAGCAGAATAGCGGTAAATCTAATGAATTGTTTATTAGGCAAGTATGCTTTGCGTGTGGGATGGTAGATCGTTCATAAACATGAGTAATCACTTACTTTTTGTCGTTTAAAATCCTTGATTTTCTTGCATATCAAAAAAAAAATGGCTTTCATTGTAAAATAATTATTGCGAATAAGCGATTTAGCATAGATTAGCAATGATTATATAACGGGAACTGCTGAGAAAAATAACACGGATTAATAGTGTATTCAGTTTTAAAAACAAATTTGATTTTTTTTATATATTTAAGAGGAATATTTTAAATTTGACATTAAATATTAAATTTGCTTTGCAAAATTGGTTTCAAAAGCGAATAAAAGTGCATATAATTTAAACAACATTATATATTTAAACAACAGTAAAAAACTAAAAATTAGAAAAATGGCAAACGCACCTAAAACTGCTGCAAAACAAGAGAGCAACAACGGAGGATCTTTCTTCGCTCAAGCTGCAATCATCATCTGTTTCATCGTTGGTTTCTGTTTATGGAAATTTGTAATGGGTAACCCTGCAAACTTTGTTGATGGAAATCATGAAAATGCACCAATCCCAGGCGGAAGTTTAAGTTCTTACTTAGGAATGGTTTACCATGCTGGGGCTATCGTTCCTGTTTTGCTTGGTTTATTCTTGATGGTATGGGTTTTCTCAGTAGAACGTTTTATCGTTATTAACAAAGCTTCTGGTAATGGTAACGTAGGGAACTTCGTTAGAAAAATTCAAACGTTGATCAATGGTGGAAACATCGATTCAGCTATCGCTGAGTGTGACAAACAAAAAGGTTCAGTAGCAAATGTTGTAAAAGCTGGTTTATTGAAATACAAATCAGTATCTGCAGATCCTGAAGTAAACACTGAAAAAGCTGCTATTGCAATTCAAAAAGAAATCGAAGAAACTACAGCATTAGAAATGCCAATGTTAGAGAAAAACTTAAACGTTATCGCTACATTAGTTTCTATCGGTACATTATGTGGTCTATTGGGTACGGTAACGGGTATGATCAAAGCCTTCTCGGCATTGGCAACAGGTGGTGCTCCAGATTCAGCTAAATTGGCAAACGGTATCTCTGAGGCCTTGATCAATACAGCAACTGGTATCGCGACTTCAACATTCGCTATCGTATTGTATAACATCTTTACTGCAAAAATCGATAAATTAACTTACTCTATCGACGAAGCTGGTTTCTCAATCGTACAAACGTACGCTGCAAACCACAAATAAGAACTATGATGAAAATTTTTGATTTTATTTTATGGAAATCAAAAATCGAAAGCATCATAGGATAGAAGATTGAGTTTTTAATTTAAAAAGAAGAATTTAAAATGGGTAAAGCAAAAGTAAAAAGAGCCAGTACGTCGATCGACATGACAGCGATGTGTGACGTATCGTTCTTACTGCTTACGTTCTTCGTCTTAACGGCGACTGCGCGCCAACCGGAAGCATTGACGGTGGATACCCCAGCATCGACTACAAAAGATAAGTTACCTGATTCAAATGTGGGTATGATCACAATAGGCGATAAAGGTAAAGTTTTCTTCGGTACGACTGATCAACAAGTTCGCGTAAAAGCACTAGAAAGAATGTCAGCAAAATATGGCGTTGGCTTTTCGCAAGAAGATTATGATCGTTTCAAATTGATGGAAAACTTTGGTGTACCAATGTCTAAATTGAAAGGATTATTGGCCCTGGATGGAAGTAAGCGTACAGAAAAAGGTTTGCAAACTGGTATCCCGGTTGATAGTACAGAGAATACTTCAAATGAGTTGTATTACTGGGTTCAAAATGCCCGTCTTGCAGCTGAGGAAGTAAATAAGGAAAAAGAGGCATCAGATAAAAACTTCGTGCATCCAGGACCTTTAAAGATGGCTATCAAAGCAGATGCGAATGAAAAATATCCTTCGGTTAATTTAGTTATTGAAACGTTGCGCAATCAAAAGCAAAACAAATTTAGTTTCATAACAGGCATGCGTGCTGAGGAGAAATAATTGACGATTTAATAAGAACAAACAATGGCAGAATTAAATCAGGATAGTGGTAAAAAAGGCAAAGGCGGGAAAGTAAGATCCAAGAAGAATGGCGGTAAGGTCGACCTTACGGCGATGGTGGATTTGGCATTCTTGTTGATTACCTTCTTCATGTTGACCACGTCCTTAAATAAACCGCAAGCGATGGATGTGGCTATGCCAGACAAAAATAAAATTAAGGAACAACAAAGCGATGAATTGCTTACAGCAGATAATCGTTCCCTGACAATTTTATTGGGTTCTGACAATAAAGTCTCCTGGGTATATGGTCAAGTTGCTCATCCGATCGAAGGTCCTACTGTTGCTGGTTACGGTGCAGATGGGATTCGTAAGGTCCTGATGGAGAAAAAGGCATATGTACCTCGCGTTTCAGGCGGTAAAGACATGATCGTAATCATAAGACCTAGTGATAAATGTACACAACGTAATCTGGTTGACATTCTTGACGAGATGAAAATTGTAGACGTAAAACGCTATATGATCGGTAAGATTACTCCAGAGGAAGTGGAAGTGTTAAAACGTGACAATATCTATAATGATTAGTTATTAGATTGACACAAAAAACTAAAATAAGATGATAGGGTCAAAATTAGATATTTTTAAGAAAGAATGGCTTGACGTCGTTTTTCAGGGCCGCAATAAGGAGTACGGAGCCTATGAGCTTCGTAAGCTAGCGCCTAAAGCGACTAACAGGGGGCTTCTTGTCGTTATCGGCATTGTAGCCATAGCTAGTTTCCTTAGTGTTTTTGGAAGTAAGCTGTTCCCGAAGAAAGCTGTTGAGGCACCTCCGGCAGTAACTGAAGTTACTTTGGAAGACCTTGAAGAAATCAAACCTCCAGAGCCACCAGAAGAGGAGCCGCTTCCGCAAGAGCCGGAAGAAAAACCTCAACAAGTGGCTATGGATGTGCCAAAAGAGGATTTGGTTCGTTTCCCTGAGCCTAAAGTAGCTCCTGCAAACAAAGTTGTGGAAGAAGTTGCTTCTCAGGAAGAGTTGAAGGATCCAAATAAAACGCCAGCACGTATTACCTTGAAAGGTAGCCCGACTGGTACTTCCGTTGCACGTGGTGAATTTGGTTCGAAGAAACAAGACGGTGCAATCACTGGTGCTGCAAAAGGGGATCCTAATGGTAATGGAGACGAAATTCTTCCATTTAATGCCATTGAGGTTCAACCAATGCCTGTAGGCGGTATGCAAGCATTTATGTCTTGGGTTGGTTCAAACTACGAGTACCCAGCTGCTGCGACTGAAAATGGTGTGAATGGTGTCGTTGAAGTATCCTTCGTTGTAGAAAAAGATGGTAGCTTGACAGACATCAATATCAAACGCGATTTGAAATATGGTACTGGAGATGCAGCTGTAAGGTTGCTTAAAAAAGCGAAGAAATGGAAACCTGGTATTCAAAATGGTCGTCCAGTTCGCGTAGCGTACACTTTACCAATTCGATTGAACCTTCAAAATTAGAATGACAAATTTTAATTCGAATAATAGTTCAAATTATAGACAGAAATCGCCTCTGAAGCGGTTTCTGTCTATTTTAGGACTTTTTATGTTTGGCTTTTACTTTGTTTTGGGCCTATTGATTATATTCTGGGATAATTTCCCCATTGAGATTAATCCAACTTACAAAACAATTTTTGGTGTCGTATTGATTCTGTATTCGTTTATGCGGTTTGTACGACTTTGGCAAAATAATTTTAATTGATCGCCTCTTTCTTTTAGCTACAGCCAAAACTCTCTTCAAAAGTTAAACTATTCTTTATTTAAACTGTCTTATTTTATGATGTATCGTATGAGAAAATATAAAATGGTTCTTGTGGTGCTGGGCATCTGTATGGGCGTATTTGTCTCTTGCAAAAATAAAACGAAGAGTGCAAAGGAAGGTGAGGACATTCTTACAGGGAAGCTTCCGGTGATTGTTGATCAGACCGTATTGCCCATTATTCAGGAGTCAGCGGATGTTTTTGAAAGTTCTTATCCAAATTCAAGTTTGGAATTGATGGCGAGACCGGAAATTAGAGCTGTAAATGCATTGCTGTCTGATTCGGCTTATGTGGTTGTATTGACTAGGAAATTGAGCAATGAGGAAGATAGCTATTTTAAGAAGCGCGGTATTCAGCCAAAGATATTTCAAATGGCTTCGGATGCTGTTGTACTGATTAATAATCGTAACAGCGCTGATACTATAATGCCACAAAACGACGTTAAGTCTTTGTTGGAAGGTAACTTAGCTGGACAACGGTTGATCTTTGATAATGCCAATTCGAGTACTCTACGCTATTTGAAAGACTATTTCAAATTGAACAAAATTGATCCGAAGGCTGTTTCTGCAATGAAGGATAGTGAAGATGTCATGAAATATGTCAGCGAGCAAGCGAATACAGTGGGCGTTATTGGCTACAATTGGTATTTAAAGGCTATCGAAAAAAATTCGAATTTATTGGATAAAATTCGTACATTGAGCATCGGAAGTGTGGGTAAGGAGGGCGAAAAGGTCAGTTTTTATAAACCATCTCAATCGACTATTGCTGATGGCTTATATCCTTTTGTCAGACCTGTCTACATTATGAACTATCAGCCGAATATGGGCCTAGGTTTGGGCTTCAGTGCTTTTTTGACAGGTGATCGTGGACAACGCATCGTATTAAAGGCGGGATTGGTTCCTGCCACCATGCCTGGACGGGAGATCATTATTAGAGATGAAAGTTATATTAAATAGATAATAAATAGTACAAAAATAGATTATGACAAACAGCAAATTATTATTTAGTCTTTTATTGGCCGGATCTGTGGGCACAGTAAGTGCACAAAGTTTGAAAGATGCTAGAGCAGCCATCGAGGCTGAGAATTATGGTAAAGCGAAAACTATCCTTCAACAGTTAGTGAGTAAGCAACCTAAGAATGGAGATAATTATTTCTATTTGGGTCAAATTTATTTGGTAAACGACAGAGCGGATTCTGCCGCTGCGATTTTCAACCAAGGTTTGGCTGCTGATCCAAAGGCTACGATCAATAATGTAGGTTTGGGTTATGTTGACTTAATGAAAAAGGATAAAGCAAGCGCTGAATCTAAATTCGCTTTGGCGACAGCAAAATTAGGTAAAAAAGATTACGAGCCATTATTGGAAATCGGTCGTGCTTATATTAATGCTCCTGAGCCTGATTATGCAAAAGCGTTGGAATACCTGACACAGGCGAAAGAGAAAAACAAAAAAGACGTAGCCGTTCCTATCGCATTAGGTGATGCGTATCGTGGTTTAAAAGAAGGTTCATTGGCTTATACAAGCTATGGTGAAGCAACTGATATCGACCCAAATTCAGTACAAGCGAAAGTTGGACAGGCGGTGATCGTACGCGGTGCGCAAGCTTTTGATGAGGCTATCACGCAACTGGAAGCTATCGCAGCAGAAACTCCGGCTTATGCACCTACTTACCGTGAGTTGGCTGAAACATACAACCAATGGTCTAGACTACCGGGCACTTCTGACGAGAAATATGTCGAGTTAAATAAAAAAGGTGTTGAGCAATACAAAAAATATCTAGAAGTTGCAGGCGATAATTCACTGGAAGCTAAAATCCGTTACGCCGATTTCTTGGTATATGCACGTCAATACGACGATTTGAAAGTGGTTTCTGAGGAATTAGCTAAAAATCCTTCTGTAGATCCAAAGATCTACCGTTATTTGGGTTATATCGCCTTCCAAAAAGCGAAAGATTATCCAAAAGCGTTGGATTACTTAAACCAGATGTTCAGCAAAATGGAAAAGGACCGTGTAATTCCATTGGATTATATGTACCTAGGAATGTCTGAAATTGCGGCTAACAGTCCAAAACATGCCGCTGGCGGGGCGGATAGCACAGCAGCCGCGGCTCCGGTATTGACAGCAGAAAATACAGCAAATATTCAAAAAGGTATCGCTGATATTAAGAAAGCAATTGATTTGGACAAAGAGCTCTTGGGTGAAACAGCCGAGTTGGCTTTTGCTAAATATCAGGAGCAAGAATTGCAAACAGCGGCCTCTCTATTCGAGCTAGTTGCTTCTTACAAAGACAATAAAACATATTTGTATGATGCAAATTACTATGCTGGAGAAGCTTACTATCAAATTGGTGCTAAAGAAGATGCCGGTAGTAAAAACGAAGAGCAAGTTGTCGTTAATCAAGAATTGAGAGACAAAGCAATTGCCGATTTGCAAAAATCACAGACTTTCTTATCCGTTATTGAAACGACAGACAATAAAGAAGCACAGGATAAATATCTGATCAATGCGCTTTATTACAAGGCTTTTGCAGCTTTAACTGCGGACAATCTGGAGCAGCCTAAAGGTGATTTCGTAGCATCCTTCCAAAAATTGATTGAAACAATCAATCAACGTGGTGCGCAAGAGAAAAATAAAAATTATTTAATCGATGCGAATACCTATATCGGTCTTTACTATTATGTGAAGCAAGATCTTCCTAAAGCGAAGGAGAGCTTCCAGAAAGTATTGGCAATAGATCCAACGAATGAAGCTGTTAAAGGCTATTTACAAGGGATCAAATAGGCTTAAGTAAAATCATTCTAAATTAGGCGTAGATCGTAATATCTACGCCTTTTTTGTTTTGTTTTTTACCGTGGAATCTCTATATTTAGAGACAGTTACCAATATAAATTGAATTGAGATGGAGCAAGCCAATAGTATGCCGATAGACTACTTGCCGATATTTATACAGCTTCTAGTTGCTGTAGGATTTGGGGTAGGTACCATAATTATTACACATCTTATCGGGCCAAAGGTCCGTACCGAAAACAAACTTGGGGCTTTTGAGTCGGGGATTGAAGTTGTCGGAAATGCCAGGCAGCCTTTCTCCATCAAGTATTTCTTGGTGGCTATCCTGTTTGTGATTTTTGATGTTGAAGTCATTTTCATGTACCCGTGGGCTGTAAACTTCCGGGAGATGGGATTACAAGGCTTGATTGAGATGTTTATTTTCATGGGACTGCTCTTGTTGGGCTTTATCTATGTGATCAAGAAGAAAGCATTGAATTGGGACTAAACGTCCCGTTGGTCGTTGGCTCTTTGAGTCAATGATACTTAAACCTATAAATCGACTTTTCATGAGTGATATAAAATTGGCAGAAGCTCCTCCGGGAGTAGAAGGCGCAGGTTTTTTTGCGACAAGTTTGGATAAAGCCATTGGCTTGGCCCGAGCCAACTCTTTATGGCCTTTGCCGTTCGCCACATCCTGCTGTGGTATCGAATTTATGGCAACGATGGGTTCTACTTACGATTTGGCCAGATTTGGCGCTGAACGTCCTAGTTTCTCGCCCCGTCAGGCAGATATGCTTTTGGTAATGGGGACAATCGCTAAAAAAATGGCGCCTGTATTAAGACAAGTATATATACAGATGGCCGAGCCGCGCTGGGTAATCGCTGTAGGAGCTTGCGCATCGAGTGGTGGTATTTTCGATACGTATTCTGTTCTACAAGGGATAGACGAAATCATACCGGTTGATGTGTACGTGCCTGGTTGTCCTCCCCGCCCAGAAGCAATTTTGGATGGTGTATTGCGTCTGCAGGATATTGTAAAGAATGAATCATTGAACCGGAGAAATACGCCCGAATACAAAGCGCTGCTTGAAAAGTACGGAATACATACAAATAAATAGATGATGGAAAACAGTTTTTTATTGGATAAGCTCCAAGGAAATTTTCCGGGAAAGATTAACGAAATTCAAGATGCACACAATCTATTGACCATTGTTGTTGATACGGAAGATGTGATTGATGTACTTCGTTTCTTAAAATCGAATAACGAATTGCAGTTTATTCATCTCACGGATATTACAGCGGTACATTATCCACATTTAGAAAAGGAATTTGCTGTAGTTTATCATATTCAAAGTCTCGTTCATAATATCCGAATTCGCGTGAAGGTCTTTTTGCATGGACCAAATCCTGAGATTCCAACGGCAACAGTCGTTTGGAGAGGTGCAAATTGGATGGAACGTGAAACCTTCGATTTTTTTGGTGTCAATTTTATAGGACATCCCGATTTGAGAAGAATTTTGAATGTAGATGATATGGAGGTGTTTCCAATGCGTAAGGAATATCCTTTAGAGGATCCAAATCGCGTAGATAAGAAAGATTTGTATTTCGGCCGTTAATTTATACGATATGAGCGAATTTATAAGCAAGATAACAGCTAATCAGCCTGTCTTTGATGATAATGATCCACAGGATGAGCTGATTACCCTAAATATTGGTCCCACACATCCGGCTACGCACGGTGTATTTCAGAATGTCGTGCAAATCGATGGTGAACGGATTGTTAGCGGAGTTTCCACGATTGGCTATATTCACCGTGCATTTGAGAAAATTGCTGAACATCGGCCTTTTTATCAAATTACGCCTTTGACCGATCGTCTAAATTATTGCTCGTCTCCAATCAATAATATGGGCTGGCATATGACCGTTGAAAAACTACTCAAGATCGAGATTCCTAAGCGGGTGCAGTATATGCGTGTTATCGTCATGGAGCTTGCCCGTATTGCAGATCATATTATTTGTAATGGTATTTTGGGAGTAGATACGGGGGCTTTTTCGGGCTTTTTGTATGTGATGCAGGAACGCGAGTTTATCTACGAAATCTTTGAAGAAATCTGTGGCGCTCGCCTGACAACGAACATTGGTCGTATTGGAGGCTTCGAACGTGATTTCAATGCTATAGCCTTTGAGAAAATACGTGAATTTCTAAAACGCTATCCTCCGGTATTGCAAGAGTTTGAAGAGTTGTTTGTTCGTAACCGCATTTTTATTGAGCGGACTTCAGGCGTTGCTGCTGTCACAGCGGAAGATGCGCTGGATTATAGCTGGTCTGGTCCTATCTTGCGGGCTACCGGCGTAGATTATGATGTGCGTGTTCAGAACCCTTATTGTTCCTACGATGAGTTTGATTTCGACGTACCTGTTGGCACGACAGGCGATGTATATGACCGTTTCATGGTTCGAAATGCCGAAATGTGGCAATCACTTCGCATTATAGAGCAGGCATTAGCGAAAATTGAGAAAGAACCTAAAGGCGTTTTCCATGCAGAGGTTCCTGATTTCTATTTACCGCCGAAAGAACAGGTGTATACCAATATGGAGGCTCTAATCTACCATTTTAAAATCGTCATGGGGGAGGTGGACACACCAAAAGCCGAAGTCTATCATGCCGTCGAAGGGGCAAATGGGGAACTTGGTTTTTATCTGATTCATGACGGTGGACGGTCACCTTATCGTCTTCACTTTAGGAGACCTTCTTTTGTCAATTATCAAATGTTCGCGCCAATGAGTGCAGGAATGTTGATTTCAGATGCCATTATAAATATGAGTAGTCTTAACGTTATAGCTGGAGAATTAGATGCTTAGTGTAAAACAACATAATGAAAATGTATCGTTTTCTCCAGAATTGTTAGCCAAGTTTGGAGAAGTGGTAAGCCGTTACCCCGAAGGAAAGCAAAAATCAGGCTTATTGCCCATTTTACATCTGGTTCAGGCGGAATATGGCTGGGTAAGCGCAGATGCGATGGATAAGGTTGCTGTTTACCTGAATATATTGCCTATTGAGGTGTATGAGGTGGCAACCTTCTATACCATGTTCCTGTTGCAACCTAAAGGAAAATATGTACTGGAGATTTGTCGTACCGGACCTTGTTGTTTGGTCGGTGCAGAGCGTATCATGGGGCATTTAGAGCAAAAGCTCGGCGTAAAGGAAGGTCAGGTCACCGCTGACGGGCTTTTCTCTTGGCGGGGTGTAGAATGTTTGGCCGCCTGTGGTTTTGGACCAGTCTTACAGATCGGCCCTGAATATACATTCTATGAGAATCTGACAGAAGATAAAGTCGACGAATTGATTGATAATTTAAAAGCTAAAACAGAATAATATGGCACGTAAACTTTTGTTGACTCATATCGATGTTCCTGGCATCAATACCTTTGAGGTCTATCGACAAAAAGGTGGTTATGTTGCTGTTGAAAAAGTAGTAAAAACAATGTCTCCTGAGGATGTTGTTGAAGAGGTTAAGAAGTCCGGATTACGTGGACGTGGGGGAGCTGGTTTTCCTACTGGGATGAAATGGTCCTTTTTGGCTAAACCTGAAGGGGTGCCACGCTATTTGGTCTGTAATGCCGACGAGTCTGAACCAGGAACATTCAAAGACCGTTATTTGATGACGCACATCCCACATGCGCTCATTGAGGGAATGATCGTATCCAGCTTCGCCTTAGGAGCTCATACATCGTATATCTATGTGCGTGGAGAGATGATGCCGCAGATCAGAATTCTGGAGCGTGCCATTGCTGAAGCCAAGGAAAAAGGTTTTTTGGGTAAAAATATTTTAGGTTCGGGCTATGATCTGGAGATTTATGTTCAACCTGGAGGTGGAGCGTATATCTGTGGTGAGGAAACAGCTTTATTAGAATCTTTAGAAGGTAAACGGGGTAATCCGCGTATTAAACCACCTTTTCCAGCGATAGCAGGTTTATATAACTGCCCGACAGTGGTGAATAATGTGGAGTCTATTGCGACCACAGTGCCCATTATCAATTTGGGCGGTGAAGAATATGCTAAAATCGGCGTGGAGCGTAGTACCGGGACAAAATTAATTTCCGCTAGCGGAAATATTGTAAAACCAGGGGTCTATGAGATCGAACTCGGTCTGCCTGTGGAAGAGTTTATTTACTCGGATGAATATTGTGGTGGTATTGCCAATGGGAAACGAATGAAAGCTGTCGTAGCTGGAGGCTCTTCGGTTCCAATCCTACCCGCTAACTTGATCTTGAAAACTGCGGCAGGAAATAGCCGGCTGATGACTTATGAGTCATTGGCGGATGGTGGTTTCCAAACAGGGACAATGCTCGGGTCGGGTGGTTTCATCGTATTTGATGAGGATCAGTGCGTGGTGCGTAATACCTGGAATTTTGCGCGTTTTTATCATCATGAAAGCTGTGGGCAGTGCTCGCCTTGTCGTGAAGGAACGGGTTGGATGGAGAAGGTGCTGCATAAGATCGAGAGTGGTCACGGCTCGATGTCAGACATTGATTTGCTGTGGGATGTGCAGCGAAAAATTGAAGGGAATACAATTTGTCCATTAGGGGATGCGGCAGCATGGCCTGTGGCAGCAGCAATAAGACATTTTAGGGATGAATTTGAATGGCATATTCTTCATCCGGAAGAGTCACAAACACGGAATTATGGACTGGCACATTATGCTGATCCTTTACAACCAATAGTATCATAATAGAAGCTGTAACGATAAATTAATTATATCATGGCAGAAGCGGAAGATGTAAAGTTTAAGGTCACCATCGATGGTATACCGGTAGAGGTTGCTCCTGGGACAAGCATATTAAATGCAGCGAGACAGATCGGTGGCGATATAGTCCCTCCGGCAATGTGTTACTACTCCAAACTGGAGGGAAGTGGCGGTAAATGTCGTACCTGTTTGGTCAAAGTCTCCAAGGGATCTGAAAAAGATCCGAGGCCGATGCCCAAACTGGTGGCTTCTTGTCGTACGACGGTGATGGACGGTATGGAAGTACAAAATATTACTTCGCCAGAGGTGGTGGAAGCAAGAAAAGGTGTTGTTGAAATCTTATTGATCAATCATCCCTTGGATTGTCCAATCTGCGATCAGGCTGGTGAATGTAAATTGCAGGATCTTGGGTATGAACACGGCAGCGCTAATACACGCTACGAATTCGATCGTCGTACCTTCGAACGAATTGATCTAGGCGATAAGATCCAATTGCATATGAACCGTTGTATCTTATGTTACCGTTGTGTTTATGTCGCCAATCAGTTGACCGACCAACGTGTACATGGTATCCTAGGAAGAGGAGATCACGCCGAAATATCGACTTATATTGAAAATGTCATCGACAATGATTTCTCCGGAAATGTTATTGATGTTTGTCCTGTGGGAGCTTTGACGGATAAAACCTTCCGTTTCAAGAACAGGGTATGGTTTACAAAGCCTGTCGATGCACATCGCGATTGTCCGACATGTTCAGGTAAAGTAACCTTATGGTATAAGGGAGAAGAAGTCATTCGGGTAACTGCTCGAAAGGATGAGTTTGGTGAAGTGGAAGAATTTATCTGTAATACCTGCCGCTTTGATCAGAAAAAAACAAGCGATTGGATTTTGGAGGAACCAACAGAAATAGATCCACATTCTGTTATTTCTGCCAATCACTACGAGTTATTTAATCCGCCAAAAGTCATTAAAGAAAATCCAATATTGCAGGAACAAAATCGGGAACAGTTAGCTAGAACGGAAAAATTGAAATAATCACAAACATGGAGTGGTCTTTTGTCATAGAAAAATTAATACTGGTGTCTGTTATTTTTGTTGTCACCCTGGTGATTGCGATGTATTCGACACTTGCTGAGCGTAAAATTGCAGGTTTTATGCAGGATCGATATGGTCCTGACCGGGCTGGTCTATTTGGTATCTTGCAACCGCTTTGTGACGGTGGTAAATTCTTCTTTAAGGAGGAAATTATCCCAGCAGGGGCACACAAAGTTCTTTTTATCCTAGGGCCTACCATCGCTATTATAACGGCCTGTATTAGCTCGGCGGTTATCCCTTGGGGGCAGGAATTGCAAATTGGGGGGCGGGTCGTTTCCTTGCAGGTGGCCGATATTAATGTTGGTATATTGTATATGTTTGGTGTGATTGCATTAGGTGTATATGGTATTATGTTGGGCGGCTGGGCTTCTAATAATAAATTCTCGCTTATGGGGGCTATTCGTGCAGCATCACAGAGCATCAGTTATGAGATCGCCATGGGACTTTCAATTATCGCTTTATTGATGGTGACACAAAGTCTCTCCTTAAAGGAAATCGTTGCGCAGCAGTCGGGTTTTGTCAATTGGAATATCTGGGCGCAGCCGCTAGGGTTTATCATTTTTATGGTCTGTGCTTTTGCCGAGTGTAATCGGGTTCCTTTCGATTTACCGGAATGTGAGACAGAGCTTGTCGGTGGTTACCATACGGAGTACTCCTCCATGAAATTGGGCCTTTATATGTTCTCCGAATACATCAATATGTTTGTTTCTTCGGCGCTCATGGCATCACTTTATTTTGGCGGTTATAATTTCCCTTTTATGAATGATCTGGGATGGTCGGCCAATATGATCACGATCATCGGGGTGGTGGTATTCTTCATTAAAATATTGCTGTTTATCTTTTTCTTTATGTGGGTGCGTTGGACTTTACCACGTTTCCGCTACGATCAATTGATGAATCTGGGCTGGAAGATGCTGATTCCATTGGCGATTGCCAATATTGTACTCACAGGTGTATTTACATTGATTAAAGATACTTATTTCTCATAAGAAAGGACTTTTTATGCAACTAACCAATCGTAAAAAAGTAATTGAACAAAAACCGATGACATTTTCGGAAAGAATATACTTTCCGGCTATTATCAAAGGTTTGCGCATTACATTAAGGCATTTTTTTAAGAAAATTCCAACCATTAAATATCCGGAGGAAATAAGACCTTATTCGAAAAACTTCAGGGGGCAGCACTCGCTCAAACGTGATGAGGAAGGGCGTGAGCGCTGTACAGCCTGTGGATTATGTGCTTTGTCCTGCCCGGCAGAGGCGATTACAATGACTGCCGCCGAGCGGAAAAAAGGTGAAGAGAATCTTTATCGCGAGGAAAAGTATGCGTCGGTATATGAAATCAATATGTTGCGTTGTATTTTCTGCGGTCTATGTGAAGAGGCCTGTCCTAAAGAAGCGATTTATCTGGATGGACCGCATGTGACAGCAGATTACCTACGTAAGGATTTTATCTATGGAAAAGATAAATTGGTAGAACCAACTTTTGATATTACCAAATTAAAGAGCTAAACCAGGAAATTATGACAGTATTTTATTTTGTAGCCTTCTTGTCTATTTTCTTTGCGCTGCTGACCATTTTTACAAAAAATCCTGTACACAGTGTACTGTATCTGGTCATTACGTTTTTTACGTTTACAATACATTATATTCTTTTGAATGCACAGTTTTTGGCTGTGGTGAATTTCATCGTATATATGGGAGCCATCATGGTGTTGTTTTTATTTGTACTGATGCTGCTCAACCTGAACAAGGATACCGAACCCATGAAATCCAATCTGGTTAAGTTTATGGGTGCTATCGCCGGTTGTTGCCTATTGGTGACTTTCTTCGGTGTATACCGCGTATTTGACATTTCTAATCCCTTAACTGTTGTTAATCCGGAAATAGGGTTGGTTAAGAATCTGGGTAAGGTGTTGTTTAACGAATTTTTGCTTCCTTTTGAGTTATCATCATTATTGTTATTGACAGCAATGATTGGAGCAATATTATTAGCTAAGAAAGAACCTAAACAAATCTAATGGAAACAGTTGTTCAACAGTTGCAGGGGGTGCCAATAAATCATTATCTGATTTTTTGTGCGATTATTTTCGTTATTGGTGTTATCGGTGTTCTTATTCGCCGTAACGTCATTATTATTATGATGTCTATTGAATTGATGCTGAATGCGGTGAATCTTCTTTTAGCTGCTTTTTCAGTGCAGCATGGCGATTCGTCAGGACAGGTCTTCGTCTTCTTTATCATGGCATTGGCAGCGGCAGAAGTTGCCGTAGGCCTAGCGATTATTATTATGGTATATCGGAATACGAAGTCTGTGGATATCGATTCCTTAAATAAACTTCGTTGGTAGAACTTAGAAATAAATACGATGAGTGAATTAGTTTGGTTGATTCCCCTTTTGCCCTTAATCGGGTTTATTGTGAACGGATTGGGTAGGAATGCCTTCTCCAAAGGTATGATAGGTGCTGTTGGCAGCGCTGTAGTGCTTATTTCTTTTGTATGCAGCTGTATTCTTTTCTCCGAAGTCTACCAAGCGAGGCAAGCTGGACAAGCAGGTATTATAGAACAACATGTATTTGACTGGATTGCGGTGGGCAATCTCAAGATCGGTCTGTCCTTTTTGGTAGACCCACTAAGTGCCATCATGCTCCTGATCGTTACAGGGATTGGTTTCCTTATCCATGTCTATTCGATTGGTTATATGCATCATGATCATGGATTTGGTAAGTTCTTCGCCTATTTGAATCTCTTTATCTTTTTTATGTTGCTATTGGTATTGGGATCCAATTACCTGGTCATGTTCATCGGCTGGGAAGGTGTAGGGCTATGTTCTTATTTATTGATCGGCTTTTGGTATAAGAATAGTTCGTATGCGAATGCGGCAAAAAAAGCATTTGTGATGAATAGAATAGGTGATTTAGGTTTTCTACTTGCGGTATTTTTAATCCTTGGAACTTTTGGATCCTTAGAATTTTCAACTGTATTTCCTGCGGCCAAGAATTTTGCTGTTGGTGATATCACAGTCGTTAGCATTACCATTTTGTTGTTTATTGCTGCAACAGGTAAATCGGCGCAGATACCTTTGTTTACTTGGTTGCCAGATGCCATGGCTGGCCCAACCCCCGTGTCGGCCCTGATTCATGCGGCAACGATGGTTACGGCCGGTATCTATATGATTGCACGTTCCAATGTACTGTTTATCCTTTCACCGTTTACCTTGCAGCTCATTTCTGTGATCGCTATTTGTACAGCCCTATTGGCTGCTGCAATAGCATTGACACAAAATGATATTAAGAAAGTATTGGCTTATTCCACCGTTTCACAATTGGGCTATATGTTTCTTGGCCTTGGTGTCGGAGCATTTACGGGAGCGTTTTTCCATGTATTGACGCATGCCTTTTTCAAAGCCTTACTATTCCTGGGGGCGGGATCTGTTATACACGGTATGAGTGAAGAACAGGATATGCGAAAAATGGGAGGCTTGAAGAAAGCAATGCCTATTACTTATCTGACGATGTTGATGGGGACAATCGCGATTGCAGGAATTCCACCCTTCTCCGGCTTCTTTTCCAAAGACGAAATATTGGCAGGGGCATTTGCTGCGAGTCCAGTTTTATGGGGTTTAGGTTTTATTGGTGCATTAATGACGGCTTTCTATATGTTCAGGATGTTGTTTATGACCTTTTCTGGAACATTCCGTGGTACGGAAGAGCAAAAGCATCATTTGCATGAATCTCCAAAGAGTATGACAGTGCCACTCATTGTATTGGCTATACTTTCTGTGATCGGAGGAGTGATCAATTTACCAGCTGTTTTGGGTGGTAACCATTGGCTTGAGGATTTCCTGACGCCAGTGTTTTCAGAGGGAAAAGCGATAATGCCTGCAACTCATCATTTGGAACATAGTACGGAATATTTACTCATGGGCATTTCTGTTGTTGGAGTATTGATTATGGTTGCTTTGGCTTTTCATAAATACGTTAAACGACAACAGCTACAGGAAGAGGGCGAAGGTACGCGTGGTTTCTTGGGCAATCTTTCTTACCATAAGTTTTACGTGGATGAGCTCTATGATAGCATCATTGTACGTCCCATCAATTGGCTCTCGGCTTTCTTCGGAAATGTCGTGGATCAACGTGGTATTGACGGTGTTGTTAATGGGGCCGGTAAGGCAACATTTGATACGGGAAAGGTATTGCGTTTGCTCCAGAATGGTAATGTTGGTTTTTATTTATTGATGATGGTAATTGGGGTGATTGCCATTTTCATCTATGGATTGTTGAGTCTTTAATTTTGGTGTAATCGATGGATAACTTGTTTTTACTTATTTTATTGCCGTTAATAAGCGCATTGATTCTAACGTTCTTAAAGACCAATGCTGCAAAGTCTATTGCCTTGATTTTATCATTACTGTCTTTGGCTTTGACTATTCCGTTCCTCTGTACTTTTGACGCAAATGGCGGAATGCAATTTGAACAAAATTGGCTATGGATTTCTTCGTTGCATATTCATTTTCATATCGGCGTTGATGGAATTAGCTTGCCGTTGATCTTATTGACAAATGGATTGATGCCTTTAATCATTGCTACAACCTTTAAGAAGGAGTATAAAGGAAACTTTTATGCATTAATGGCTTTTATGCAAGCGGGCTTATTGCTCGTATTTATGGCCCTGGATGCTTTTACTTTTTATGTGGGTTGGGAGATTGCCTTGATACCGATTTATTTTATTTGCGCGCTTTGGGGTGAAGGAGATCGTATTCGCGTAAATTTGAAATTTTTTATTTATACTTTTTTGGGTAGCCTTTTGATGTTGATCGGTATTCTTTATCTCTATCAACAAGTGCCCAACCGTGATTTTGAATGGACCTCATTTATTGCCTTAGATTTGGGAGAAAATACGCAGCGGTGGTTATTTTGGGCATTTTTTGTCGCTTTCGCCATCAAAATACCAATTTTTCCTTTTCATACTTGGCAACCCAATACGTATACAAATGCGCCAGCGGCAGGCACGATGTTGTTGGCAGGTATCATGCTCAAAATGGGGGTTTACGGTTTAATGCGTTGGCTATTGCCTATCGCACCAACTGGTGTTGCGCTGTATGGGCATTTTGCAATGATCTTATGCGTTATTGGGATCGTTTATGCTTCCATTATCGCAATTAAACAGGACGATGTGAAGCGATTGATCGCGTATTCGTCAATAGCCCACGTTGGCTTAATTAGTGCCGGTGTCTTAACATGGAATACGAATGGCCTGAGTGGAGCAACTATTCAAATGTTAAATCACGGTATTTCTGTGATCGGGCTTTTTTATGTGTTGGATATTATACAGCAGCGCACACAGACACGTAGTCTCACAGCGCTTGGCGGAATAGCAAGCAAGGCGCCTCGTTTGGCCATCTTCTTTATGATTATTTGTATGGGGGCAGTGGGTTTACCATTAACGAATGGATTTATTGGTGAGTTTTTATTATTGAAAGGCGTTTTTCAGTATGGATTTTGGTTTGCTGTTTTCGCGGGTTTAACCTTAATTCTGGGCGCAGTTTATATCCTTAGGCTTTACCAAGGAACGATGTTGGGGGAAACGACCGAAAAAACTGTACAATTTGAAGATGTAAAAGGAACGGAACTTATTGTATTGACAGTTGTCTCCGTCTTGATCCTTTATATTGGTATATTTCCTAATTTCCTATTGAACCTTTCTGCAGGTTCCGTGGAAGTTTTAAGTACATTTTTAGGCAGATAATAGATATATTTAATTGTATGGGTGCAATAATTACACTTTCGATATTAGCATTAGTCGTCCTTTATCTTGGTTTATTCAAGATGAAATCTATGCTACTGCCTGTTTCTATTCTTGGCTTCTTGGTCGCTATTGGTTTTTTATGGAATGATTGGACTTCGACCAGTGGACCGCTCTATAGTGGGATGGTTCATTTTGATCATTTTGCTATTGCTTTCTCAATCTTATGTATCGCAGTTACCTTGTGCATCTTTGTCATCTCAAAGGGCTATTTTGATGAGGAGGGACAAATTGCGGAATACTATTCCTTATTAATTTTCTCCCTTACAGGTGCTGTTCTTGTGAATAGTTATCATAATTTTTCAATGCTTTTTTTAGGTATTGAAATTATGTCTGTAGCGCTTTACATTTTGGTCGGTATACGTAAAAGAGACAAAGCATCAAATGAAGCTGCATTGAAGTACTTTTTGATGGGGGCTTTCTCTACGGGCTTTCTATTGTTTGGTATTGCCCTTTTGTACGGTGCCACAGGATCATTTGATTTAAGTGAAATCAAAGACTATGTTGTCAATAACCCGCAGGCAATTTCACCGTTGTTTTATGGGGGTATATTGCTTCTCATTGTAGGACTGACGTTCAAAGTGGGCGCTGTTCCCTTTCATTTTTGGACACCAGATGTTTATGATGGGGCTCCGATATTGATTACGAGTTATATGAGCACCGTGGTTAAAGTTGCTTCTTTTGCTGGATTGTTACGTTTATTCAGTTATAGTCTATTGCCTTTACAAGATTTTTGGACGCCGGTTTTCTTAGTGATCGCCATTCTCACCTTATTTGTTGGAAATATTTCTGCATTAATGCAGTCTTCCTTCAAACGTATGCTTGCTTATTCGAGCGTTTCGCATGCCGGGTATATGTTATTTGCGATTGTAGCAGTTGGGGCTACCTCGGCTAATAGTATCTTTGCTTATGGCCTTGCCTACTCTCTAGCCACCATTGTTGCTTTTACAGGATTGATCCTAGTCAAGAAAACGACCGGTTCTGAACATTTTGAAGCTTTCAATGGCCTGGGCAAACGAAATCCTTTGCTAGCATTTGCCATCACGATAGCAATTCTTTCTCTTGCGGGTATACCACTGACAGCTGGATTTATCGGTAAGTTTATGATGTTTTCTTCTGTTATGGAAAATTATCATATTGTTTTGCTTGTATTGGCTGTAATCAATGCAGGAATTGCAGTGTATTACTACTTGAAGGTTGTTGTTGCGATGTACTTTAGAGACAGTGACGAATCCTGTGTCAATGTACAGTGGAATTATTCATTTGTGTTATTCCTTGCCGTAGCGCTTACAATCTTAATTGGGGTATATCCAGACTGCCTTTTAAAATTAATATAAAGTTTCTGTTAAAATACTTGTTGTTTATTAGAGCATGGCGATTTCGCTGTGCTTTTTTTATTTTTATTGGTATAACTCTTGCATACAAATTGTATATTGTAAAAAAGAAATCCTATCAAATTGCAGATGGCGTTTAAAGTGTGTGTTAAATCTTTTTCGATTCGTGTTTTAAGTGTGTTACTATTCTTCTGTATGGGTGGAAAAGTAATTGCACAGGACTTTATTCGTGGAAAGGTCATTGATGCACAAACAGGCAAGGGTATTTCAAGGGTTTCAATTAACTGGCTTGATGGAGATAGCGGTGGTAGCAGCGATACCCTTGGGTTTTTTAAGATTCTGGATATCAAGAAATACAGACAGCTTGTCTTTGGAGCGGTGGGGTATGAGCGGCGTACGGTGGATGTTCGTCGTTTACAGGATTCAATGCTGACCGTGCACTTAATTGCCTCAAATAACACATTAGAGGAGGTCGTGGTTAATCGAAAAAACAAAAAAACCAAAGATCCTGCTATAGCACTGATTGAACAGGTTATTGCACATCGACCACAAAATCATTACACCCGCATACCTGAAATTCGTTTTGATGAGTATGAAAAGACACAGTTTGGTTTTGTCAATCCTGAAGATAAAGCGAAGAAATTTCCGAAACCATTCCGATTCCTCTTTGAAAATATAGATTCTACCGCTTTTCGGGGGCAAACCATTGCACCCTTTTATTTGGAAGAAAACTATGCAAATGTCTATTCATCCCATAATCCAGATCGTAGTAAGAAGATTGTCATCAGCCACAACCAGACCGAATTAAATCCACGCTTTTTTAACAATGACAATTGGCAGACGCGGTTTCAAACGATACTCCGTGATGTTGACCTCTATGATAATACAATTCAGATCACAAACAAAGGAGTCTTGAGCCCAATTGCTGCAGGTGCTACAGCGTTTTATAGGTACAAAATTCAAGATACGGTCAAGATCGAAGGCAAGGATTATATTGAGCTCCATTTTGAAGGTAAATCGGCTATTGATCTGCTCTTCTACGGTGATCTTCTGATCTCAGATGATACAAGGTATGCTGTTCATAGCGCAACTTTGAATATCGGACGTTCTGCAAATATCAATTGGATCAATGACGTGCAAATAGATCTCAGCTATAGTGAATTTAAAAATGGTAGCATGCTCCCTGTTCGTGCAGATCTAAAAATGTTATTTGGTGGGAGCAAGTCAGATGTATTGTATGGACGCAGGGAAACCCAATACCTGGGATATCGCACAGATTCTATTTCGAATGAGAATTTTGCTGGTGTACCAGTTGAAAAGAGGTATCTCCTCCAGTCCGCACCGAAGGTACCCATTGTAGGGGTTAGACCAACTCCGTTAAGCCATGCTGAATTAGGAGCCTATCAAAAGGTTGATTCGGTACAGAATATGCGTTCTTTTAATCAGTTGGTCGCATTGGGTTATTTGTTAGCAAAGGGATATTATAATGCCGGGAAAGTTGAATTTGGTCCACTGGAATATCTTTATAGCCGCAATAATTACGAGGGCAATCGTGTGCGCCTGAGTGGTCGGACGACGCGTTTATTTTCGGAAAAAGCCTACATTGAAGGATACACAGCCTATGGCGATAAGGACAAAGAGCTAAAGTACTACCTGAGTACGGCATTTACTTTAAATGGAGAACGTATTGTTCAGTTTCCGGCAAATTATTTACGCTTTACAGTACAGCATGACGTCATGGAACCGGGGCGAGGTTTGGGTTTTTTAAAAGGGGATGGTTTCTTCCGTTCTTTTGGGAAAAACAGGCCTAATAAATGGCAATTTAATGATATCTATCGTATCGATCATCTGATCGAATTTGGGAACCATGTTAGCGTAGGAACGGCGTTTACGCATACCCGCAGACAACCGCGCGCTGACTTGTTTTATATTAATAGTCTACCTTTACCTGATACTGTCCGACAAGTCAATACAAATGACCTACAGCTGATTTTACGTTGGGCTCCGAATGAAGAATTTACTTATCATAATCTCGACAGAGGAACCGTAGAAAACAAATATCCCATTTTTACCCTGCAATATAATAAAGGACTGAAAGGATTTTGGGGCGCAGACTATAGTTATGATGCATTACGCTTTAGCATTTTCAAACGACTATTTTTATCCCCAGCGGGGCAGGCGGATTTTGAGTTTTCAGGAGGAAGAATTTGGGGGAAACATCTGCCTTATACCTTACTGGAGCTCCCTGATGTCAATAGAGATAAGCAGGGACCGTTGGTGAATTTTGACTTGATGGCTACCTCGGAATTTGTTTCAGACCAGTTTTTGAAACTGACCTATTACCACAACTGGAATGGTTTCTTTTTCAATAGAATTCCGTTGTTCAGGCGGTTAAAATGGCGTGAAGTGACGGGATTTAAGGCTTTTTATGGAAAGTTAAGCGATGCCAACAACCCCTTTGTAACACCCGAAAATATTCAGTTTGAAGCGGACAAAAATGGTATTATCCAAACAAAAGCAGTGCGTAACAAACCGTATGTAGAAGGGCTAGTGGGGGTGGATAATATCTTTAAATTGATTAGATTAGAGTATAAAAAGAGATTAAGCTATAGTGGTGGTGAAGGCATACCTTCTGATACCTTTACAGCATCCTTACATTTTAATTTTTAGCAATTATGGTCCAATATTCAAATTTAAATTATGTGATTAAAGATAGCATCGGCTATGTTATCATTAATCGCGAACCCCAGCTGAATGCGTTGAATCAGGAAACCCTTGACGAATTGCAAGATATCTTCATGCATTTCAATTCCGATGACCACGTAAGAGGTATTATCCTGACAGGCGCTGGGCTTAAAGCATTCGCTGCAGGGGCAGACATTAAGGAATTTATGGATTTATCTGTAATTCAAGCACGGTGGCTCAGTGAACGAGGACATATTATTTTTTCGGACCTTATTGAAGGTTCTCCGAAGCCAGTTATTGCTGCAATAAATGGGTATGCTTTAGGCGGAGGGCTGGAGATGGCTTTAGCCTGCCATATTCGTATAGCGTCTGACAATGCAAAAATGGGACTGCCGGAGGTTTCTTTGGGACTGATTCCGGGCTATGGTGGTACGCAGCGTTTGCCCAAGTTGATCGGAAAAGGACAGGCTATGCAAATGATTTTAACGGGTGATATGATCGACGCGCAGCGAGCCTATGAACTAGGATTGGTCAATGAGGTGATCGCACAGGATAAACTAATTGCCCGTGCGGAGGAAATACTCCATAAGATATTTACGCGCTCTCGCGTTGCAGTGGCAAATGCTATTACTGCTATTAACGCTGTTGAAGATAAACAACAAAATGGGAATAAGGTGGAAATGGATGCTTTCGGACATCTGTTTGGAACAGAAGATTTCAAAGAAGGTGTTTCCGCATTTTTAGCGAAAAGGACACCCAATTTTGAATAATGCCGCTGTACTTCGTGAAACGCCATACGCCGTGTATTGTCAGGTTTGAGTATCGATGAAGAGGTAACATAAGACCAAGGAAGGAGGTTCGGGTTGAGCGCCAATCGTTTTGCGGCATTGGTTAAGATGGCTTATGAATCTGAATCCGAAAGCTTTAACCGACATTATTTTTGATATTTTTTGCGATATTCCTGTGGCGACATTTTCATCTCCCGTGTAAACGCTTTTGAAAAATGAAAGGGGTCATAAAAATGGAGTTTGAATGCGATTTCTTTAATCTTAAGTAGTGTAAATTGCAGATAGGAGCAAGCCCTTTGCATACGGAGTTGATTGTAATACACCATGGGTGGGTAAGATGTTTTCTGCTTGAACAAGTTAATAAGATGTGACTTGGAATAGTTGAAATGTGCTGAAATATCATCCAAGTTGATATTGTTTTCCAGATTGTCTTTCATAAATATGATGATGTCCTGTATGATATTATCTACTTGAATTCGGTTACCTTCTCTAAACTGAGCCTGATATTGAATGGACGCTAAAAAATATTGAAAGCAAAAACTCGTATACTCCAAATTTTCTGGACTATACCCCATTTCCAGGTTTTTGTAGATGCTCTCGAAGAGCTGGATGCGGTTGGCATGTTTGTTTGAATCCGCGTCATCTATATGAATCACTTCGCCCATGATATGTTGAAAAAGAACTGCATCTGTGCCGTCGAAATGAATCCAATAAATGCTCCAGGGATCATTTGATTTTGCGCCATAGCAATGAGCGCTATCTCTCGGGATAATGTATATATCGTTTCTTTTAAGGTTGTGCGTTGTTTCATCCTGTTTTATCCAACCGCTTCCATCTTCGCAATAAATCAGAATATATTCCTTACATCCTTCTTGACGATCACGGTAGTGTTTTTTAGCATTGGGATAATAGCCGATATGTGTGATGTGTAATTTTGATGTGATGTTGTTGCCTGTCAGGTAATTGCATACGGCATAGGGAAGGACAATCGCCTTTTCTCCTTTGAATCCTTCAGCGATGACATCTTGGTTTTGTTTCATAGATCGAGCTTATTTTTGGTTATTCGTATAAAAATAGTAATATTTTACATGTTTATCGTGTTCACTTACATGATTCTCCCCAAGTATTCCATTAATTTTACCTAAGTAAATCTAAATATGTAAACTCTTATGCAAAAGACTGCGACGACCTATCTGCTATTGATCACTTTTGTGGCTGCTATCGGTGGATTTCTATTTGGGTATGATTGGGTAGTTATTGGTGGTGCAAAGCCATTTTATGAGGCTTATTTTCATTTGGAGTCCGATCCTGCCTTGCAGGGCTGGGCCATGTCTTCGGCGATTGTGGGGAGCTTCGTTGGTGTACTACTCTCGGGGGGATTGGCCGATCGCTATGGCAGAAAACCGCTGATTTATACTGCTGCAATTTTATTTATAATGTCTGCAGTGGGAACCGGTATGGCGTCCGAACTGGACACTTTTATTATCTATCGGATTTTGGGCGGGATAGGTATTGGTGTAGCCTCCAATTTGGCACCGATGTATATTGCTGAGATCGCCCCCGCAGAAAGTCGAGGGAAATTTGTATCGATCAATCAGTTGACCATTGTACTGGGCATCCTTGCAGCACAAGTGGTCAATTGGCTCATTGCAAAGCCGGTTTTAGCCGGAGAATCTATGCTAGAAACCTGGAATGCGCAAGAGGGGTGGAGATGGATGTTTTGGGCAGGAGCGATCCCGGCGGTTATTTTTTTATTGCTACTTTTCCTGATTCCTGAAAGTCCGCGCTGGTTATATACAAAAGGGAAGCACGAACAGGCAAAACGTGTGTTTTTACGCATGGGTGGAGAGGAGTATGCAGCAGAAAATATACGTTCTATTGCCGAGGCGGCTGAACTAAGTCAGGCTAAATCCCGAAAGAGAAATTTATTTCAGGGGAAGCTGCTACGGTTGTTGTTGCTAGGGAGTTTTATTGCGGTTTTTCAGCAGTGGTGTGGGATTAATGTTATTTTTAATTATGCCCAGGAAATCTTTACAGCTGCTGGATATACGGTTTCGGGGATGCTTTTCAATATTATTATCACTGGCGTGATCAATGTCATTTTTACATTCATTGGCATGTATCTGGTTGATCGAATTGGTCGTCGCGCATTGATGCTTTTCGGATCAGCAGGCCTTTTTGTGATTTATATTGCCTTAGGAGCATGTTATTATTTCAATTGCAGCGGCATTTTTGTGCTTCTCCTTGTACTGGCCGGAATTGCGGTGTATGCGATGACCTTGGCTCCTGTAACTTGGGTAATTATCGCCGAAATATTCCCTACCGCTGTAAGGGCGCAGGCCATGGCGATTGCAACATCGTTATTATGGATTGCATGTTTTGTGCTCACCTATACTTTTCCTTTACTGAATCAAAACCTGGGAGCAGCTGGTACATTCTGGCTGTATGGTGGAGTCTGTTTTATCGGTTGTCTGTTTCTATGGAGCCGATTGAAAGAGACCAAAGGAAAAAGCTTAGAAGAAATTGAACAAGAACTGGAAGGATAATTGGCACCCGGATAATCAACTGAATCAACTCGACCTATATAAACCTATTAGCGTATTAAGAAAATGACAGAATTGACTCGTTACCTCATAAAATCAACAGTGGATCAAAAAGGGATCGTAAAAGCATGGGAGGAGCAAGTTGCTATTCCAACATACGAGATTGGAACGATGGAGAAGAATCCCATATTTGCAGAAAAACGCGTATATCAAGGTAGCTCAGGGGTAGTATATCCCTATCCAATCATAGAGAAAATTAGCGATCAGAAGCGAAACAAGATCTATCAGGCGCTATTTCTTGAAAATGAATATATTAAGGTAATGATTCTTCCAGCCTTAGGTGGGCGGGTTCATATGGCTTATGATAAAGTCAGAGAACGGCATTTTGTTTACTATAACGAAGTGATCAAGCCGGCTCTGGTAGGGCTTACTGGCCCTTGGATTTCGGGAGGGATTGAATTTAATTGGCCCCAGCATCATCGACCGACTACTTTCATGCCAACAGAGCATTTAATCGAACACAATAGCGATGGAAGCATTACGGTTTGGTGCAACGAAATCGAACGCATGTTTCGCATGAAGGCCATGCAGGGATTTACTTTGCATCCCGATAAAGCATATCTAGAAATTAAGGTTCAGGTATATAATCGGACAGCATTGCCACAAACCTTTCTGTGGTGGGCCAATCCGGCTGTTGTTGTGAATGATGACTATTTTTCCGTCTTCCCTCCTGATGTCAATGCCGTTTTTGATCATGGAAAGCGAGAGGTTTCCTCTTTTCCGATTGCTACGGGGACCTACTACAAGTACGATTACTCAGCTGGTGTTGATATAGCACAATACAAGAATATTCCTGTTCCGACATCCTATATGGCCATTCAATCGAAATACAATTTCGTTGGCGGCTATGAGGCCGGTGAGACCAATGCGGGGATGTTGCATGTGGCCGATCATCACATTTCGCCGGGCAAAAAGCAGTGGACTTGGGGAAATGGTGATTTTGGTGTCGCCTGGGATAGAAACTTGACCGATGAAAATGGACCGTACATTGAATTGATGGCCGGTGTATACACCGATAATCAGCCTGATTTTGCTTGGTTACAACCCTATGAAGTGAAATCCTGGTCTCAGTATTTTATGCCTTACGCAGAAGTCGGACAGGTGAAAAATGCAACAAAAGATGTGGTGCTCAATATGGAGGTTAGGGAGCAGACAGCTCACATTGTCTTATATACAACGGGGACGTATGAAGGTATACGTATTTTGTTACGCAATACGGCAGGTAAAATCTATTTGGACGAGCAAGCGGACTGTTCTCCTCGGAATATTTATACCCAAAGTGTTGCTGGATTGGACGGTGATCCAACCGAACTCCTATTGACTGTGTATGATAAAAATAACCATGAAATATTGGTCTACCAGCAAGAGCAGGCAAAGGATGCTAAAGATATGCCCAAACCAGCACAGGCAGCATTGCTACCCGAAGATATTCGTTCTATCGAAGAATTGTTTTTGACGGGACAGCATTTGGAACAGTACCGACATGCAACTTATAATCCATTGGATTATTATAAGGAAGCGCTGCGACGTGAACCGAACGATATCCGATGTAATAATGCAATGGGTGCGTTCTTGTTGCGAAGCGGTAAGATCAATGCGTCGATTCCTTATTTTGAGACCGCTATCGCACGCGCTACGGAGCGTAATCCCAATCCTTATGATGGAGAACCTTATTACAACCTAGGTGTAGCTCTGCAACTATCTGGGGATTTGAATGGAGCTTATGCAGCTTTCTACAAAGCAACCTGGAATGCAGCCTGGAAGGACTCTGGCTATTTTGGTTTGGCACAAATTGATGCAAAGAGAGGCGATTGGAAAGCTGCTTTGGAAAAAATAGATCACTCATTGAGCCGAAACTGGTATCACCACAAAGGACGACAGCTGAAGGCCTCTATTTTAAGAAAACTTGGGGTAAAAGATGCCGCTTTAGCATTTATTCAGGAATCAATAGAATTGGATCCCTTTAATATGGGCTGTCGATTCGAATGGTACCTGTTAAATAAAGAAGAATCCATTTTTTCTCCTATTCTCGATTTAGCGCGTGTAAATATTCATAGTGTGATTGAGTACGCATTGGATTTTGCGCATGCCGGTCTGTATGAAGAAGCATCGTTACTGCTGGAAAAAACCATTGAAGACGTAAGCTTAGTATACCCTATGGTATATTATACGTTAGGTTATTTTGCGACCCAGTTAGGCTTGCATGACAGGGCAAAAACTTACTGTGACCGAGCCATCCTCATGGATCCTACCTATTGTTTTCCAAATCGTTTGGAAGAGATTGCAATTCTCCGACATGCCATCGGTTTAAATGATGCTGACGCAAAGGCCTCGTATTATTTGGGCAATCTTTGGTATGGAAAAAGACAGCATCAGGATGCGGCAGACTGTTGGCAGCATGCGATCCAATTGGATGGAGAGTTTCCTACCGTTTTTCGCAATCTGGCTTTAGCTTATTATAATCGGATAGGTAAGAAGAAGGAAGCCGTGACTTTATTGGAGCGGGCATTTTCATTGGATGAAACTGATGCACGTTTACTCATGGAGCTTCATCAGCTCTACAAGAAGGAGGGCCGTCCTTACAAAGAGAGGTTGGCGTTACTAGATCGATATCCGGATTTGGTGACGCTTAGAGATGATCTATTCTTGGAGCGGATCACCCTGTTTAATCTGTTGGGCGAATACGAGTGCGCGAAAACATTGCTTGCTTCCCGGCAGTTTAAGCCCTGGGAAGGAGGAGAAGGTAAGGTCTCTCGTCAATACACGATATGTCAGCTGGAACTGGCCAAAAAATCGATACTCCAAAATGAACTGCAGCAGGCGCTTTCTTTGCTAGAGGCAATTGATTATTATCCACATAATCTTGGTGAAGGTAAGCTGATTACAATGGAGGAAAATGACATTCACTATTATAAAGGGCTTGTTTACCGTTTATTGGGTCGTGAAGAAGAAGCTAAGGTTTATTTCTATAAAGCGACAGAAGGTGCTGATGAACCCCAGCAAGCCCTTTTCTATAATGATCCACAACCAGATAAGATATTCTATCAAGGTTTAGCCTGGCATGAGCTTGGTGATCCAGGGCGAGCTGAGCAACGTTTTCAATGTTTAATAGATCATGGAAAGTTATTTATTGACAAGCCCTTTAAAATAGATTATTTTGCAGTTTCCTTACCTGATATGGATATTTGGGAGGAAAATCTGGATGATAAGAATAAAATACATTGTCTGTATGTCATGGGATTGGGGTATTTGGGGAATGGGGATCGTGCTCTGGCAATGGATTATTTTGCACAAGTTCGGCAGTTGGATCCCAATCACCAGGGGAGCCAGGCTATCATGCATTCTTTCTTAGGTGAAACTTCTTTAAAGAATTAATTTCGTATGTATCGCTATATCATAGTATTCGTCATTCTATTTCAAAGTTACATGGTCTCGGCAGATGGACTAAATCGGCTTGACCTTGCAGGTGAGTGGAAAGTTCGGCTTGATCCCGAAGATGTCGGTATCGATCAGGGCTGGGCTGGTAAATCGTTCGAAACATCGATCAAATTACCAGGAACAACAGATGATGCGGGTTTAGGAACCTTAAATACGTTGACACCTGCTCTTGCCAAACCTCAGCTTTCGCATTTAACGCGAGAACATCGTTATGTGGGGGCAGCATGGTATACACGGGAACTTTCAATTCCGGCAGGTTGGGCTGGTAAGGAGATGATCTTAACCCTCGAGCGTGTTCTTTGGGAGTCCATGGTTTGGATCGACGGGGTAGCAGTGGTACAAAAGCAACGTAGCCTTGTCAGTCCGCATGAGTTTGACCTAAGCTCACTTCTGAAAGCTGGGAAGAAACATCGGTTGACAATCCGCATAGATAACAGAAAGAAGCTTCCAATCAGCGTTGATGATATGGCGCATGCTTATACCGATCACACCCAAATTATTTGGAATGGTATTCTTGGAAAGATTGCTATTCAGGCCTATGATGCGCTGCGTCTGAAGTCGGTGTACGCTAGCCCTAATCTAGCGAAGAAGGAAATCAATCTGCAGATCAATCTCCGTAATAAACTAGCAAAGGGCGTTGTCGGTAAACTGAAAATAGCGGTAAAAGACAATAGGGGTTCCCTGCCTCCAGTTGAAAAAACCTTTCAGCTCTCGCAAGGGGATTCAACGATAAACCTAAACTACCTTCTTGGCGACAAACTGAAACTTTGGAGCGAATTTTCACCGCATTTGTATGACATCGGTCTGGAATTGAAAGCCGCAGATGCCGTATCAACGTTGCATACCTCAATAGGTATGCGTGAGCTTTCTACTGATGGGACTATCCTAAAAGTCAATGGCGAGCCTTTGTTTTTGAGAGGAACATTGGAATGCAGTATTTTCCCGTTAACGGGACATCCACCAATGGATAAGGCCGGTTGGCGGAAAGTCTTTCTGACAGCGCGCGAATGGGGGCTAAATCATCTGCGGTTTCATTCATGGTGTCCTCCGGAGGCGGCCTTTGCTGTTGCCGACGAATTGGGATTCTATCTTCAAATTGAGTTGCCAATTTGGGAGAATAATATTGGTAAAGATGAAGGAGTGATGAATTTTCTCTATGAAGAGGCCGATCGAATAATGCAGACTTACGGAAATCATCCGTCCTTTTGTTTTTGGAGTATGGGTAATGAGTTGAGTGGTGATTTCAATGCGCTGAATACTTTGGTAAAACACCTAAAGCAGAAAGACAGACGGCATCTTTATACGGCAACTTCTTTTACATTCCAGCAAGGGCATGGTGTGAAGGAAGAACCTTATGATGATTATCTGATTACCCAGTGGACAGCTAAGGGCTGGGTACGGGGACAAGGTGTATTTAATAGCGAAGCACCCACATTCAATAAAAATTACAGCAATTCTTTGGAAGGAATTTCGATTCCGGTCGTGACGCATGAAATTGGACAATATGCTGTCTATCCCAATCTCGCCGAAATCAAAAAATATAAAGGTGTTTTAAAACCGCTAAACTTCATTTCTGTAGCAGAAGATCTGAAACAAAAGGGATTATTACATAAGGCCAAAGCATATACGATGTCTTCAGGAAAATTGGCTGCTATTCTATATAAGGAGGAGATGGAAAGAGCGTTGAAGACACCGGGTATCAGCGGGTATCAGCTCCTTGATCTTCACGATTTCCCTGGTCAGGGAACGGCGCTGGTAGGCTTATTAGATGCTTTTTGGGACAGTAAAGATATACTTCCTGCGGCAGAATTTCGACAATTTAGCGCTCCAGTAGTGCCTTTGCTCCAGTTTGCGAAAGCTGTATATACCAACAATGAAACGTTCGAAGCTTCTATCGATGTGAGTAATTACGGCCAGGAGGTTTTGAAGAATCAGGGGATTAGCTGGTTTCTGAAAGATGGAGGAAAAATAATCGCACAAGGACATTTTCAGTCGACCATTGGAAAGGGACATCAAGGCCATGTGGGGCATTTAGAAGTGCCATTACAAGCAATTGGACAGGCGAAGAAATTGACGATTCAACTTAAACTGGAAGGTACATCCTATGAAAATCATTGGAATATTTGGGTATACCCTCAACAGCTCGCTGTTGATTTTGGGGACGTGAGTTATACGCGCGATCTGGCGGAAGCGATGCGCTTGCTGAAAGATGGGAAAAAGGTGCTTTTAAATCCCGATTGGAAGAAAATAAACGGTATTGAAGGGAAGTTCGTTCCTGTTTTTTGGAGCCCAGTACATTTTCCAAAACAGGCCGGTACCATGGGATTGCTTTGTGACCCTAAACACCCTGTATTTGCCGATTTCCCAACAGATAATCACACTGACTGGCAATGGTGGGATCTCCAAATTAAATCGACTACGCTAATTACGGATGAGATCAAAGGCGGAAATGCAATTGTAGAGCTCATTGACAACTTTGCTAATAATAGGAGATTAGCATCTCTTTTTGAAGGGACAGTCGGAGCGGGCAAACTGATGATTGCTTCGTTTGATCTGGAGGCAGATCTAGCCAACAGACCCGTTGCAAGACAGCTGTTGGGCTCTATCTTAACGTATATGAACAGTACAAAGTTTAGGCCTAAAGTGATCGAAAATCCAGCTATGCTATCGCAGGTATTGCGTTACAAAGAAGCACAGGAAAAATCCGAACCTAAAGCGATCTATTAACGATAAGATCGCTTTGGAAAAATTTAATATGCTTGATTAATATGTAGAAATAATTGTTAACTTGGCCTTGTAATCTAATTGTTACCTGAAAAGCACAATGACCAATAAACTGAAGATTGGGAGCTTTAGTTATGAGAAAAGAAAATGATGAAGCCAATTTGATCCAGGCGCTCTCTATAGGGAAGCAGGCTGTTTTACCAAAACTTTACGAACGATATGCAGACCGCATTTTCGATGTATCTTTTCACTTGCTTAAAGATACAGGTTGGAGCGAGGATGTTGTGCAGGAAGTTTTCGTGAAACTGTGGACCAATAGAGAAAGTATAAAACAGGATGTGGATCTCTGGCCGTTTCTCTATGTATTGACTAAAAGAGAGTGTTTCAATAAACTAAGAAGCATCAAACGTTCTCATTCGGCCTTTGAGCTTCTCTATTACCATATTGAACATCATTCGGATAGGGCCGATGGTTTAATAGAACGAAAGGAGCTTGCCGATGAAATAGAAAATTACCTTGCTCAACTACCTGAACAACAAAAACTTGTTTTTACATTAAGCCGAATTGAAGGAATACCCCACAATCAAATCGCAGCGGAACTCAATCTTTCTAAGAACACAGTAAAAAACCATCTTGCGAGAGCATCGAAACATTTAAAACAAGTCCGTTCTGGACGAAATCGGCTATTATCCTTATTTTTCTATTTTTTTTGAAAAGGATTTCATGGATTGATGGAATCCTCCTAACTGCTTATCGATATGCTAAACAGTTGGACTGAAGTTCCATTGGAAATTTTATACCTATAACAATTTCATAAGGATCTAAAAAAAAATAAAAAAAATATCTCTTCCTGTAGTCCTTTTCTGTTTTTGCGGTGTACTGAAATAAATACTTAGAAAGTACGAACCAATTTGACCATGCAAGAAGAAAGACTACGCTATTTGCTAACCCATTATTTTAGGAATACAATCTCTCGTTCGGAATTGAAAGAGATGCTCGATCAATTAGATCAGCTGGAAGAAGCTGAGTTCTCCGATCTTTTTGAACGTATGGGCGAAAGAGTTCCTGAACGCTCGGAGCTATTTAACAGGGATCAGGTTTTAAATCAGATCTCAAGTCGAATAGGCGGACATCATAAAGAGATAGGAGATGAAAGAAAATCAAAGCTGCGCTACATCAAATGGGGGGGGATTGCTGCAGCAATTGTTGTCTTTTGTTTTTCAATTCTGTTTCTGGTCCAACAAAGCGCGAAGGAAGGAACTTCTCAACAAGCCGTCTCACCAAGGGAAATCGCCTTGCCAGAAAACGGTGCGCCTATACTTAAACTTTCCAATGGTGACCAATATTCAATTTCAGAAGATCATCCTGAAACCTTGGATAAAAACGGTCTGAGCATCATTAAAGCAACAGATGGTACAGTAGTATATCAAGTTAAAAATAATGTCGAGGGCAAATCTGAGATGAGAACTTTCCTGAGTCCAAAAGGTAGCGCATTGACCGTGAAGTTGGTTGATGGCACACAAGTTCAACTAAACTCGGGCGCGAGCTTGACCTATCCAACACATTTTGATGAACATAACCGAACGGTATCCTTGGATGGTGAAGCTTATTTTGATGTCACTCATGACAGTAGAAAACCATTTATTGTTCAGACGAAACAAACCCAGGTCAAAGTGTTGGGAACACAATTCAATATTGCCTCTGATCTCAGCAAAACTAAAATCCTGACCACTTTAATCAAAGGTAAGGTTGCTGTAAGTGCGGGGCATAATCAGCAGATTTTAAGCCCTGGAATGCAAGCACAAACCAATCTGCATACGAAACAAATTTCCGTACAGGAAGCCGACCTAAAAGAGGTTCTCGCTTGGCGGGATGGCTTCTTCCGCTTTACAGAAGATAATATTGAGACTGTCTTGCAAAAAGTGGGCGAATGGTATGATATCAAAGAAGTGAAGGTGAATTCATCGTCCACCGATAAATTTACGGGGATGATAAAGCGGACCAAAAAGCTCTCGGATTTACTCCGGCAGCTGGAAAAAATATCCAATTATAAATTTAAAATTCAGGATGGGAGGGTCCTTGTTATGTAACAATGAGACTTTGAGCTAAAAGTAATCGGAAGTGCTCGCAACACTCCCGATCGTAGTTTAGCAATTAAATAAACCTAATTGAGTTATAAACCATTTAACACCAAACCTATACAAATGTATAAAAGGAATAGCAAAAGTTGCTTTTTTACACAAAAATTCTTTGTAAAAGCATTTATCAGGATGAAAGTATGCATACTAATCCTCATCATCTCCATGGTGCATGTTCATGCATCTAGCTTTGGTCAACAAGTGACATTGGATATAAAAAATGGACGTTTGGTGGACGTCCTGGATGAGATTCAAAAACAAACGGGGTACGAGTTTTTGTACAATAACAGTTTGATTAATAAACAGAAAAGAGTGACCATTAAAGCAAATCACAAAAACTTTAAAGAGGTCCTGCAAGAGTTTCTGTCGGAAAGAAACCTGACTTACGAATTGAATCTGAACACGGTATTGATTATGGCCAAAGTGGGTTCTCCGCAAGTTGCTTCCAGCACCGCGGTGTTCTTGCAGCGGCGTAGAATAACAGGGGTTGTGTCTGATACGAAGGGAGCGCCATTGGAAAGTGTCACGGTTTCGGTTAAGGGGACAACTATTGGAACGAAGACCGATGAGCAGGGGCAATTTGCCTTGGAAATTGAAGATCAGCATAAGGTGCTGCAGTTTTCGCTCGTAGGATTTCAGTCGTTTGAGCGGAATATTAGTGCGTCAAATCAGCTGAAGATCACTTTGGAGCCTGCGGTAAGCGATCTGGAGGAAGCTGTAGTTGTTGCTTATGGAAAGCAACGTAAAATTAGCGTAGTGGGTGCAATAAGTAGCGTTTCTCCACAACAATTAAAAACTCCCGTTGCTAAGATCAGCAGCGCATTGGCGGGACAGATGGCGGGCGTTGTTACGGTTCAAGGTTCGGGAGAGCCCGGCTCTGCAACGTCATTTTGGATACGTGGGGTGAGCAGTTTTGCGGGGGGGACCGGTCCACTGGTATTGGTGGACGGGATCGAACGTCCCATGGACCTCGTAGACCCCGAGGATGTCGAGTCATTCTCTGTCTTGAAAGATGCAACTGCCACAGCCGTGTATGGCGTAAGGGGAGCAAATGGTATTGTGATCATTACAACAAAAAGGGGAAAGAAAAGTGTTAAACCGAGTATCAATGCACGTGTTGAGCGCGGTATGTTGGAACCTGTTGTCCTACCGAAATTGGCAAATGCTGCTCAATGGTTAGATTATTATAACGATATCAATTTTGAAGCTTCTGGAAAAGCCCCATTGACACAAGAAGAGATAAATAAATATGTGAATAAAGTAGATCCAGATGTCTATCCAAATGTGGATTGGATGCAAGAGATCTTTAAAAAGAGAACATCAAATGAACGTTTGAATGTAAATGTGACTGGAGGAGGAGATTTTATTAAATATTACGTTTCGGGTTCTTATATGAAAGAGAATGGGATCTTTCAGCCTCGAAAAACATCGAATTATGATCCATCTGTGAATTTCGACCGGATTAATTTTAGATCGAATGTTGATATTAGACTGTCTCGATCGACTGAAGTAAACCTAAACCTTTCCAATCAATACGAAACAAAAAACCGATTAGGTGTAAATTTGGGTGATATGTATGATATTGTGCTCCACACCACACCAGTGGCAACACCTACCCAGTTTTCAAATGGCGCCTATGCACAGCCACAAGGAGGACAAAATCCCTATTATTCGCTCAATACTACTGGATTCTCGAAGGATTTCTGGAATAATGCGCAGTCGTTGATTGGTATCACTCAAGATTTTTCAGAGTTGATAACTCCCGGTTTAAAAGCGAATGTTAAATTTTCCTGGGATGCAAAGAACTCTTCGACATTAGACAAAAGAAAGGCACCAACCACCTATTATGTTGACAAAACAAAACCGCGGGACAGCGAAGGGAATCTTATTTTAAAAGATAACGGTAATGGCAGCGATTATCTTGCTTTAGCCGACTATCATTCGGGAGAGCGTGCGACTAATTTTGAAAGTTCCCTGATGTATGACCAGTTGTTTGGAAACAAGCATCGCGTCGGGGGACTATTTTTATTCTCCATGCGCGAGCGGACAAATAACTTTCCAGAACGGGATTATATCGCAGCATTCCCCTATCGTAATACGGGGATTGCTTCACGTTTGACCTATTCCTACCAGGACCGCTATTTTATCGAAGGTAACTTTGGCTACAATGGATCTGAGAACTTTGCGCCAAAGAAACGTTTTGGTTTCTTTCCTTCCCTGGCTATGGGCTATGTTATTAGTAATGAAGCGTTCTTTAAGTCGCTATTGCCTGTCGTTAACTTTCTGAAAATTCGGGGATCAATTGGTCGGATTGGTAGCGATAAAATCGGTGGTTCACGTCGATTTGCTTACAATTCAGAAATGAAGCTCGATGGTGGCTATTCTTTCGGCATTGGTGGCAAAAATTATCTTCAGGGTATAGCAACCGGTTATCCGGGGAATCCACTGGTTGCCTGGGAAAGTGCATTAAAGCGTAATATCGGGCTTGAGTTAAGCCTTTTCAACAAATTGACCATACAGGCCGATTATTTTGCGGAGAAACGTGATGGAATTTACATTCTTCAGGAAAGTGTGCCTTCCATCGTGGGAATTAATGTAAAACCCTATGTTAATATTGGACAGATGCAAAATAAAGGGGCCGAAGGATCCTTGGAGTTTAATCATCGCCAGGGAGAAGTCGGCATACAGGTCCGGGGTAATCTAACTTACAATCGAAATAAAAAATTATTTGATGACAAGCCGATTCCAAGATGGGCATATCAGTCTGAAATAGGACAACGCTGGGGACAACAGCGCGGATTAATTGCTTTGGGGCTGTTTGAGTCAGAAGAGGAAATCGCGCATAGCCCGATTCAACGCTATGGCGATGTGATACGTCCCGGTGATGTAAAATATCGGGACATCAATGGAGACGGCGAAATTACAGAAGAAGATAAAGTAGCGATAGGTGATACAGATATGCCGCAATGGAATTATGGATTTGGCGCCAGTGTATCTTGGAAAGGATTTGATCTATCGGCTTTTTTCCATGGCGTTGGACAAATATCCCGGATTATAGCGGGAGGACCCCTATATGGTCAAACTGGCAACATCTGGGGCTATGGACAGATCTATTCGGATGTCGCTGATCACCGCTGGAGTGCAGACAACCCTAATCCAAATGCAACTTATCCACGGCTCTCATTTAATATTGCCAATAACTCTCAGGCTTCCACTTTATGGCAACGCGATATGAGCTTTATCCGTTTGAAGAATCTAGAATTGGGCTATACGTTGCCAAAGCAGCTCACGGAAAAATGGAAAATGTCAATCGTGCGTATTTATGCACAAGGCGTAAATGTGTTCACATTCAGTAAGTTCAAGTTGTGGGATCCTGAACTGGAAACAGTGTCAGGAAGCAGCTATCCTCAAATGCGTGTTTTTAATGTTGGTTTAAGTGTAACACTTTAATCTGAAAGATAATAATGAAAAAGTATATATACTCGATTTCCTGCCTATTACTGGTATTTTCCCTCGGGGCATGTAGCAAATATCTCGACGTGGATCTAGAAAATCAAATGACTTTAGAAGAGGTTTTTAATAAACGGAAAACCACGGAACAATATCTGGCTCAGGTGTATGGCTATTTGCCTATAGAACATGATATGTTCAATGGTGAAGGCGGAAATGTTCCGCTGAGTGATGAAGCCTTATTTTCATGGGTAGCCTGGGTTCCATGGCTTAACTTTGCGAATGGGGCATGGGGCGTGACAACCCAGGATTATACAACTTGGGAACAGAATTATAAAGGGATTAATCAGGCAACCATTTTCATTGAAAATATTGATAGAAATGTGGAATTGAGTGCTGCTACTAAAGATATTATGAAAGCCGAAGCCCGTTTTTTAAGAGCCTATTTTTATTATCTGCTTTTAAAAAGATATGGACCTGTATTTGTATGGGGCGATCGTGCTCCCGATAGTAAAATTGATCCAACAACAGTAGATCGTATGTCTTTGCAGACAAATGTGGATTTCATAGTTTCTGAATTTGATAAAGCAAGTGCCGTATTGCCACAGGAAATAACTGATCAAGCCTGGTATGGTCGATTGACAAAAGGGGCTGTGATGGCCGCAAAATCTGAATTACTGCTGTATATGGCTAGGCCGCTATTTAACGGAGCGAAACTTTATATAGGAATAAGGAATAAAAGCGGTGAATTCTTATTTCCACAAACCGCAGATCCCAATAAATGGGAGCTTGCGGCCAAATCTGCCAAAGCGTTGATTGACCTGAATGTGTATGCACTTTACCAAGATAACAAAGAGACGAACTCTTTTCGACGTGCAATTAAATCCTACATGGGTATTTATTTTGATAAGTGGAATTCGGAAATTATTTGGGGAAGATGGTCTGATGACGGCTTCAATTATAACGTCCGTACGGCTCCACCGCGAGTTGTGACGATGGGCTGGGGCGGTTATGCACCTTCGCTAAAACTGGTCGACAGCTATCCGATGGCAAGTTCAGGACGCTACCCGATTACAGGTTACAGTAGCAATGGACAGCCTATAATTGATGAAAAATCAGGATACCAAGAAACGGGATTTACAGATAACTATGTACATCCGTTAGACAATTTTGCCTCCTTTAAGGCGCACAACAGTTGTGTCGGAAGGGATGCACGTTTCTACGCATCCATTTTGGCAAATGGAATGTATTGGACCAATCCAAAACCTCAACCCAGACAGGTGACATTCTTTGACGGCGGAACATCTTCTTATACGAAAACAGGGGACTGCGTAAAGTCAGGTTACTTGTGGCGGAGAATGAGTGATCCAACAAATGATATCGAAGCAGGTAACTGGGGGCAGTTTGCATGGCCATATTATCGTTTGGCTGAGATCTATCTAAACTACGCGGAGGCTTGCAATGAAAAACCTGCTCGTGATGAAGTGGAGGCGTTAAAATATATCAACCTGGTACGTAAACGGAGCGGCTTGAACGACTTGGAAGTTGCTTATCCAGAGGTTCGGGGAAATAAAGAACTCCTGCGGGTATTGCTGCGAAAAGAAAGAATGGTCGAATTGGCATTTGAAGGCCATCGTTACCCCGATCTGAGAACCTGGATGATTGCAGAGGAAGAAATGAATGAGCCCTATTATACCCGTAATGTTGCCGCAACTTCTTATGAATCCTCTTGGGAACGGACCAAAGATGTTTTTCCTGGAAAGCGAAGTTTTCAGGCCAAACATTATTTCTTCCCGATACAGCAAAAGCAACTGAGCGAGATGATCAACATTACACAGAACTATGGATGGTAGTACTTATTAAATAATACTGAAAACGATGAGAAATTATATATCCTATTGTGTTCTCCTGTTGACACTTTTCCTGATGAATGGATGTCAAAAGGATGATCGAATGAACAACATGGTCGACGACACCATTTATTTCAGAGATTTCAAAGAGAATAAAATAACGGTATTTGACTGGGGAAAATTTGATTATAATGTAACTGTTGTTAAGGCTGGAATTGGACAACAGGGAGCAAAGATAAACTTCAAGATTGACGAAGCGTACCTAGCAGCCTATAACGCGCAGCAAGGGACAAATTATAAGCTGCTTCCTGCTGACTGCTATAAAATTGCAAATACAACACTAGCCTTTGAAAAAAAGGATTATCTGCAGGATATTGCAGTTGCTTTTGATACTGAGCGCATAAAAGTGCTGCAAGGAAAATATAAGGAATTATATGTGCTTCCGTGCCGCATTGAAGCAGAGGGAGGGGTGTTACATGCGCTGAAACCTGAAATGGCAACGACATTGTTGATTCCTAACGTTAAAGACCCATTTTTGGAATTCACTTCACCGGGTCTGCAGCTTGATCAGATCAAACTGAGCCCCACAGGAGCTGAACAGGTCGTAGGAAAAGCGACATTGGTCACCAATTATCCCAATCAATGGAATCTTGACTATGAAATTGAAGTGGATCCCGTGATTTTGGATAATTACAACGGAACGGTATCAGACGATAAGAAGTTGAAATTACTACCAAAAGCGGCCTATCAGCTTTTACCTGCGCCTTATAAAATTGCTGAAAAGGAGAATAAAACGAGTTTTTCATACACTATTCTGAAAAAAGGACTTATTGATGGAACAACCAATTTATTTGGGGAGTATGCGTTGCCTTTACGGATTAAGTCTGTTTCAAAAAATGGTATTAACCCCGATGCTTCGACAATATTGGTTCCAGTGTCCTTTCAACCGCCAGATATCCCCCGTAGTGGCTGGAAAGTAATTGCGGCTTCTTCCGAATGGATTGGCGGTGGTGAAAAGGAAAATATATTGGACGGGAATCCCGATACCTACTGGCATAATGTCTGGATGGGAGGAGAACCCCCATTACCGCATTATGTCATAATAGATTTTGGAAAGGAATATAATGTGATGATGATTGAATTAACAAGAAGGTTATGGAATAATGACTTAAAAGTCGTTGAGTTCTCGACTAGTAATGACAATAAAACATATGTTCCAATAGGGAAGATTGATTTCGGAACAAACAGTCCCAAATCGACGTTGGCCGTGAATGTTCCGACGACAAAGGCCCGTTATTTAAAATGTACGGTAACAGCAAGTAATCGTCCGCCTTCATCTGCTATAGCAGAAGTATATGTCAAAGGATTATAAAATACATCCGAAATTAGCTATAATACAACATCAAGTATAGTCTAATATACAATTTGGTAGATCTGAAAGTCACTCCATTTTCCGGAGTGACTTTTTTGCTTGAAGTGCGACGGTGCTTAATTGCGTAAACCGGAAGTTTCTACTTCTTTTATGCTGGTTTGCTGTTTAGCGAAGCTGAGCTGACGTACTTCGCACAGGGGATGCGACTTGGAAATTTTGAAGAGAAAGGCCACTAGATTAGGCTGTATCCTTTTGAAGAGGATAACACTGGATATGTACTACGTTTTTCAGGAGGCTAGGGAACAATAAACGGTATAGGCTTTAAATAAAAAAAGCGACTCTTTTGAAGTCGCTTTTTGTAGCCCGTAGGGGAATCGAACCCCTGTTTCAAGAATGAAAATCTTGCGTCCTAACCCCTAGACGAACGGGCCATATCGTTTTCGATGATGCAAATATAGAAGCTTTTTCAAAAAGCACAAAAAAAAAGTGCTGTCTGTGTGCTAATTCATTGAAATTGAGAAAAATTATTTTTTTAAAGGACCTATTCTACAGCGTAGGCGAGCATATATTCATTGAACTTCTCGTAATGTACGTCATATAGATGTGTATGTTGATCGCTGTGGAGTTCGAGTTTTAATATGCCCTGCACCTGGTAGTCGAATGGTTGTATGGTCATGTTATTCAAGAAGGAGACCCCTGCATTTCCCTGAAGTTTATAAATCGCTTCTTTAGCGCACCAGCAAGCATAAAGCTGCTCATATCGGTTCTCATCCTGTGCGATGAATGCAAGCTCCGCAGGTTTTAGAAACTTATGTTGGATACGCTCTACTTTTGTTTTGATGATTTCCATGTCGATACCCACCTCTCCTTTTGTACTGATCATAGCTGCGGCATAATCAAATGAGTGTGAAAGTGATATTTTTTGGGGGAAATTGGCGAGATAAGGCTTGCCATTTGCATCAGATGGACATTCTATATAACGGGATGTGTTTAATAAGGTGCGCAACAGCACACGGGTGGCAAGCCAATGTAACCGTCTTTTCCCTTTGTTGAAAGACCCTAATTTCGCTTTTTCACGTTCATCCAATTGAAGTTTCGACAGTAAATCGTCGTCCGATTCCTCAATTCGCCAAATTGCAAATTTGGTTTGGCTATCAATTTCACGTAGATACACTAGACTCATACCCAAATTTAAAAAACAAATCGCAGATTTTTGTTTTGAAAAATGAAGTAAAATTAGTGGGAGAACTGTATTTTTGAATTTGTATAGCATTGCCTGATGCTTTTGCTATTTTGATACACATGATTTTATCTGATAAAAGAATTCTCGAAGAGATTGAAAATGGCAGCATTGTCATTCAACCATTTGATCGTAAATGTTTAGGAACAAATTCCTACGATGTGCATTTGGGGAAATATTTGGCAACGTATGCAGACCGTGTACTTGATGCCAAGAAGCACAATGAAATTCAGCATTTTGAAATCCCGGAAGAAGGTTTCGTCTTGGAACCCAACACCCTTTATTTAGGTGTTACGCAAGAGTATACCGAAACGCATAAACATGTTCCTTTTTTAGAGGGCAAATCGAGTACTGGTCGCTTAGGGATAGATATTCATGCAACTGCAGGAAAGGGCGATGTCGGTTTCTGTAATACCTGGACCTTGGAAATTTCGGTTGCTCAGCCTGTTCGGGTTTACGCGGGAATGCCAATTGGACAATTGATCTATTTTGCTGTAGAAGGCGATATCGAGACATTTTATAACACCAAAGGTAATGCAAAATACAATGGCAAGACCATCCGTCCGGTGGAGTCGATGATGTGGAAGAATAACTTCTAATGAAAACGATTGGATGGATTGTATTAGCGACGCTATTGATTGCGCTCATCAGTAGCGTGCTTTATTATTTTGTTCATCCAATGTTTGGTGGAAGTTTCAAGGGAGCTCGGCTTGAACGTATGAAACAGTCCCGCAATTTTAAAAATGGTATTTTTCATAACCTCGAAGTAACGCCATCGTTGAAAGGCGATGTGAATATGGTCTCTTTGTTGTGGGATTTCCTTTTCAACAAGAATCCCCACTTAAAACCTATCAGTGTATTGCCAGCTATGGAATGCGATTTAGCACATCTTCCCGCAGATGACGTACTGATTTGGTTTGGTCACTCCTCCTATCTATTGAAGTTAGATGGAAAATTAATAGTGGTAGATCCAGTATTCAGCTCAAATGCTTCTCCCATACCAGGTAGCAATAAAGCATTTAAGATGTCGGTCGACTATGCGGCGATGGTTTTTCCGAAAATTGACTATTTGTTTATCTCGCATGATCATTACGATCATCTGGACTATGAGACTGTTGTGAAATTGCGGGATAAAGTCGGTCAGGTGATTTGTGGTCTCGGAGTAGGGGCGCATTTTGAATCTTGGGGATACAAGGCCGATCAGATCATCGAGGGTGATTGGTATGACCAGATAAAACTGGCGCCCGATTTTCAAGTAACCTTCACACCCGCAAGGCACTTTTCGGGACGTAGATTTACACGGAATAATACCTTGTGGACATCTTTTGTGTTAAAAACTTCTAAGTACAGCATTTTCTTGGGGGGAGATAGTGGGTATGGTAAGCACTTCAAAACAATAGGTGACCAATTCGGTCCATTTGATTTAGCGATCTTGGAAAATGGCCAGTATAACGATGCCTGGCATTATATCCATTCTTTACCTGATGAATGGGCTGCTGAAACGAAGGATCTGAAGGCCCAAGCTATTTTACCCGTTCACTCTTCTAAATTCGCGTTGGCGATGCACGATTGGAAAGAACCCATGGAGAGATTTTACGAGACGGCGAACAAAGAACAGATCACACTGCTTACGCCAAAAATAGGGGAAATGATCCATTTGAATAAATTAGATACCGTATACGCGCCTTGGTGGCGGGAAGTTAACTAAGGATCTATTTATTTTTTTCCTCGATCCATAAAGACATATATTTTGTGCTCTGCATCGTGTGGTGCAATAATATCTGACTAATAAAGTTTTGTTGACGATGCCTGTCAATCTGTACTTTTAATAAAGATAGATTAGTCATAAAATCGGACTGATACTTTCGTTTTTCATAACGTTCGTTGATAATACGGATACCATGTTCTTGGGCCGTTTTCCAAAGATCTTCATTTTCGTAGAGCTCAACAGTCTTTCGGCAGAACGTTTCGGGATCGTCTTCGATAAAGCCATTCCAGTCCAAATTGCCCTTCATGGCTTCTGCACCAACTTTCGTGGTGACAGATGGTGTACCTGTCTGCATGGCGTCGATAAACTTCCCTTTCACACCGGCACCAAATTGAATTGGAGCCACCAGTAGACGGTAACTTTCCATGGTTAGACGAGCAGATTCCGCTCGGCCCTTGATCAGGAAATTCTCTTTTGGGTTGTTTAACTGAAGTACTTTTTGGGTTGCGTAGGCGCCATAAATGTGTAATTCCACTTTGGGGAGCATCCTCCGTAATTGCGGCCAGATTTGTGTTTTTAGGTATTGTACCGTATGCCAGTTGGGCTCATGAATAAAATTTCCAATAAATAATAAGTTCTTGCGCTCTTCGAAGGTGTTCCATTGCTCCACATCGGCAGCAGTGATCTCATCTTCAAGAAAAGGGAGATAATAAAGGATATCGGGTGAAATGCGAAATTCTTCGATCAGAATCTTCATTTCGGATTCGGAAATGATCAACGAGAGGTCACTGCGCAATATCGCAGCAATTTCCCGTTTGGCCGTATCGGTAAATAACTCTTGAAAGGAAAAATCACCGTTATTTTTGATGGATGTCTGTCTCGCCTGACGCAAAAAATGCAAATCTTCCGTGTCAAGTACGCGGAGTGCATCTGGACAATGCTGTGCAACACGCCAACCATATTGCTCTTCTACCATAAAGCGGTCAAATACAACAATGTCGGGCTTAAGCTGCGCAATAAATTCATCAAAGCTGTTGCTATTCAGCACGATGGCCTGTTCCTGGATCCCGAGAGACTGTAAAGGTGCACTATACGGCGATTTGGCAGCAGCAGAAGCAAATGTAATCTGATAAGAGCGATTAATAAACGTCTCAATTAATTGCATCATACGGAAGCCCGCTGCTGAAGATGTTGGCTCTGGCCACACCAGTCCGATGAACAAAACCTTTTTCTCTTTCATGCCGGAAAATTACTGATTAATGTGAAAAGAATTGACGAAAAATTAACAATTAGTCATTTTCAAACGATTAGCTTTATTTCGTGTTTATACTATATCTCAAGGTTATTCATCATTAAACGATTATATGGCCAAAACTATTGCGCAACGGATTCGACATTTTTCACCAAAGACCTATTGGAAGGAACTAATAGCTGTTTTGGTTATTTTGTTGGCCTTTGTATTTTTTAGAAATGAACGAAAAGAGCTTGCTGCCATCATTCCACATTTGCGTGCGGCCAATCTAACCTGGGTTTTGGTCGGCGTTGGAATTACTCTCGTCTATATTGTACTTCAGGGATTGATGTATGTGCAGAGTTTTAAAGCGATAGGCCTTTCTATTAATCTGAGAATCGCTATTGATCTTTTCCTCAAGCGAAATTTACTCAGTGTGTTTCTGCCTGCGGGTGGGATTAGTTCTTTGGCCTATACCACAACGCAGTTGCGAAAAAGAAATTTGAATACGACGCAAATTCATCAAGCAGGGGCGCTGTATGGCTATGTCGGACTACTGACGGTCTTTCTGATCGGTGTACCTGTTATATTGTATACGATTTGGCACAATAAAAATTTTGGTGATGCCTGGATCTCATTGGTGGTTTTGGGGCTGCTTCTGGGTGTCGTATTTTGGCTCGTTTGGTCTTTTAGAACACACAAAGGTGTCTATCGCTGGGTTGAATTAAAATTTCCTGCTGTAGCCTCTAATATCGATGAAATATTCTCAGGAGAGGTCAAGCTAAAATATTTGTTGGGTACCATGCTGGCATCGATGGTCGTTGAATGCTGCGGTATTGCCCATGCTTTTGTAAGTATGTATGCCCTTGGTTTGGACCACTCTTTCGAGGCTGCGGCTATTGCCTATACTGTTTCGGTGGTATTGATGATTGTTTCTCCTTTTCTACGGGGGCTTGGGGCTGTAGAGTTGACTATGCTGTATATTTTTAAAGCGTACGGCTACTCGCAGGCAGAAGGATTGGGCATTACAATTCTCTACCGGGCATTCGAATTTTGGTTACCTTTAGTCCTGGGGCTTCTGGCTTTTGCATGGCGTGGGAAACAATTGCTGGCACGTATTGGCCCAGCGCTGCTTATCTTCTTCTTGGGCATGGTAAATCTCGTATCTGTATTGACGCCTCCTTTGGCCGACCGGATGAAACTTGATCGTTTCTATTTGCCTTTAGAAGCAATTCACGCGTCCAAATTTATGGTGTTAGTGTTAGGCTTAGGGCTGTTGGTGACCTCTGCGTACTTGATCAAAGGTTTCCGAATTGCATTTTGGATCGCCGTGGTGTTTAGCGCCTTGTCGCTTTTTGGGCACGTGTTTAAGGCATTGGACTATGAAGAAGCTTCGGTTGCTTTATTGACCTTGATTTTACTGGCCATGAGCTATAAGCAATATCGGATCAAGAGTAATATTCGCTGGGTGCGAATCGGGTTTATCACATTTTTTGTTGCTCTCCTAGCCATATGCCTGTTTGACGTATTGAGCTTCTACTTCATTGATAAACAGCATTTCGGTGTCGACTTCACCTGGCGACAATCTATCTATCATACAGCACGAAGCTTCCTCTTGTTTGCTGATGATGAATTGATGCCCCAAACGGCATTTGGACAAGAATTCCTGCGGATTACGCAAGTACTTGGACTTTTTTGTTGGCTCCTACTAATCTACGCGTTAGCCCGTCCCCGTCTCCTCGCAGATGAAGACTCCAGCCAATCTGAATTGGAACGTGCAGAACAATTATTGATTGAGTTTGGTCAGTCTCCCATGGATTTCTTTAAATTGGGAAAAGATAAGAGTTTGTTTTTCTCAGAAGTCTCGGAGGGATTTACCGCTTATCGCTTGGCGAATGAATTTGCTATGGTATTGGATGAGCCTGTCTGTGAACAGGGGGATAAGGAAGAGTTGGTCCAGGAATTCGATCAATACTGTTATGCGAATGGTTTAAAGGCCATTTATTACCGTGTTGATGAAAATAGTTTGGTTCATTTTTCATCCCTACGTAAACAGAAGATCACCATTGGACAAGAGGCTGTATTAGAATTGGAAACATTCAAGCTCGAAGGAAAAGAACGTAAGTCATTACGCAATGGACTTAATGCAATTCAAAAAAAGGGTTTTACAACAGAAGTGTTGAAAGCGCCGCAGGAAAAGGCAATTATAGATCAGTTAAGGATAATTTCCAACGAATGGTTAAAAGAATTTGATAAAAAGGAAATGGTTTTTTCGCAAGGGATGTTTGATGAAAATGAGCTTGTTTTGCAAGATATCATTGTACTGAAAAATGAGCAGAATACTATCGTAGCCTTTCTGAATATCATCCCCGATTATGCGAAAGATGAGTGCACCTACGATATGATTCGGAAGTCTCTTGATGCACCGGGTGGTAGCATGGATGCATTGATTGTTGAGCTTATTGCGTATGCTAAGGCCAAAAAGTACGTCTATCTAAATTTGGGCATGGTACCGATGACGGGGTTGGGGGCGACAGATAGTCCCGCAGAAAAGATTATGAAATTTGCCTCAACACGATTGGGTAACTTTAAACATTACCATAGCCTGCGCGACTTTAAAGAGAAGTATGCGACATTTTGGGAAAATAAATACCTTATATTTGATAATGATTTTGATCTCATACAACTTCCTGTAGCACTGGTCAAAGTAATGAAACCGAACGAATAGCTTCATGTAGATGCTGTACAGATGAAAAAAATAGCTACCTTATTAATAATTGCTGGCATGGCGTTTCATGCGTTTGCACAACAGCGTTTGATTGACATGAAATATTGGAACAATAAAGCTGCATTACCTTTGGTTCTCTATCTGAGTGGCGATGGTGGATTTAATTCATTCTCTAACAAGCTTTGTGAGCTGATTGCTGGAGTAGGATATACTGTGTCAGCGATCGATTCGAAAACCTATTTCTGGAAGAAGAAAAGCCCGAGTGAGATTGCTGCCGATGTTTCGAATACACTGAAAAACGTACTCTTAGCACGGCAAAATATGCATCTTTTTGTAGTGGGGTATTCATTTGGCGCAGACGCGGTTCCTTTTATTATTAATCGCCTGGATCCCGTCATTAAGAAGAACCTAAAGAGTGTTGTCCTGCTGGAACCATCTGTGTCAACAGATTTGGAGATTCATATAGCGGATATTTTGGGTCGGAGTAATACAAAACGGAGTCTTGACGTGATCACGGAAATCAATCGAATGGGTGCAGTCAAAACGGGCGTTATTCTTGGTGATGATGAAGCTGATTTCCCGATACAGAAGATAACACTTAAGAATTTTACAAAAAAATACCTCTCCGGCGGGCATCATTTTAGTGGCAATGCAGACCAGGTCGCGAAGAATACTGTAGCACTCTTTTAGCCGAGGAGCCTAGTATAACTTTGTTGATGGTCAGATCAAGTAAGCGACCAAATAGACAGCTCTTTATTTTTTTGTGATCCAGGGTAGGGTGCGGTATCATTTTCTTATCCTAGATCAAATAATTCAGGGAAAGAAGGTGCTACTTTTGAATGACTTATAAAATAGATAAAAATGGAATTAGGAATAGGAATGTTTGGCGACTCGAGGATAGATCCTGTTACAGGTCAAATCCAGGCAGCACAAGATAGAATGAAAGAAATTATTGAAGAGATCAAGCTTATGGATCAAGTAGGATTGGATTTCTTTGGAATAGGGGAGCATCACCGTGCAGATTATGCGGTTGCAGCACCCGAAATTATCTTGGCTGCGGCTTCTACCGTTACCAAAAATATTAAATTGGGCAGTGCAGTTTCGGTATTAAGTTCTGCCGATCCGGTTAAATTATTTCAGGATTTCGCAGCCGTCGATCTTTTATCCGATGGACGTGCTGAGCTCATGGCTGGAAGAGGATCCTTCATTGAATCCTTCCCTTTATTTGGTTATGATCTGAAAGATTATTCCGAGTTGTTTGAGGAGAAACTAGAGCTTTTACTTCGCCTGAACAAGCAAAATCCGATAACTTGGCGTGGAAATTTTAGAGCACCATTAATCAATCTACAAGTTTTCCCACGACCTAAAAATGGATCACTGCCGATTTGGGTTGCAGTAGGTGGCACAACATCTTCTGTGATCCGTGCCGGAAAGTTGGGCTTACCGGTTATGTTTGCCATCATCGGCGGGATGTATGAAAGCTTCGATCATTTATTTGACATGTACCGTCAAGCATATGAGGATAATGGGCATGATATGGCTAATTTTCAGGTCGGAGTACACATGCATGCGTTCTTTGGCGACAACAACGCGCAGGTAGCAGACTACCATTATCCGATTTATTCTGCACAGATGGATCGTATCGGAGCAAGTCGTGGTTGGCCTCCATACCAACGCACACAATATGACTTCGGAAGGTCTTCGAGAGGACACCTTATTGTTGGGGATGCTGCTTATGCCGTGGATAAAATATTGCAAATACAGGAGAAATTTGGATTGACACGCTTCTCTGCACATATGGATGTGGGCGCCCCTGGGCATAAAGAAATGCTGCGTTCTATAGAGATTTTTGGTGAGAAAATAGCACCTGAAATTCGAAAGGCTCTTCATAAAGATGCCTAAAGAGCGATTGTCATTTTTTTAACGCTGAGATATTCGCTACCTTTGTGTCGTAAATCATTTTAGAGAGTAAGATGCTTGGATTAAAGTTGTTGACAGATCCGCGATGGGCAAACATTGCAGAAGGAAATTTAGAAGAGGTTTTGACAGATCATGCCTGGTGTGAACAAAAGGCTGCTTCAAATGCCATATCCTTAATTACCAACAACTCAGAACACGAAGATTTGGTGCATGAGCTGACAGCAATCGCAATCGAAGAAATGGAACATTTTAAGATGGTTATTGATATCATCAAAGAACGTGGCTATACCTTGGGTCGTGAACGAAAAGATGATTATGTCGGTCAATTGATGAAATTCTCTAAAAAAGATGGCAGTAGAAATATGGCTTTTATTGACCGTTTATTATTCGCGGCGATGATTGAAGCCCGTAGCTGCGAACGTTTTAGAGTGCTTTCACAAAATATTCAAGATAAAGATCTTGCGAAGTTTTACTATGATTTAATGGTGTCTGAGGCAAATCATTACACCACATTTCTAAATTTTGCACGCAAATATTCCGTAGACGTCGACGTGGAAAAGCGTTGGAAGGAGTGGTTGGAATTTGAAGGGAAGCTAATTCAGTCGTACGGAAGTAAAGAAGCCATTCATGGCTAATTGAACCTCGCTCCTACCTATTTTAAAACACATACATAACAGTTGTCCCGTTCTATTTCTTAGAACGGGATTTTTTGTCACTTATTTATTCTTATCTTTGTACCGTGATTGAAAAAAGTAAAATAATAGATATCAGGAGTTTGTCTTTGGATCAGATCAAAGATCAACTTACCGCGTTGGGGGAGCAGGGCTTTCGTGCGAAGCAGATTTATGAATGGATTTGGGTGAAATCTTGCGTAGATTTTGATCAGATGAGTAATTTGAGTAAGCCCCTTCGTGAGAAGCTGAAAGCGAATTTTACGATCAATGCAGTTACAGTCAAAGAATCTCAGATCAGCTCAGATAAAACAATTAAAAGTAGTTTTTGGCTCTATGACAACAACATCATTGAAGGGGTGTTAATACCTGCTCCGGAACGAATGACCGCTTGTGTCAGCTCACAGGTGGGCTGTAGCTTAACCTGTAAGTTCTGTGCAACAGGTTATATGGACCGTAAACGGAACCTTAATGCCGATGAGATCTATGATCAAGTCGTTCTTATCAGCAAGCAAGCCGAAGAGCACTATGGGCAGCCACTGACAAATATCGTTTATATGGGGATGGGCGAGCCCTTGTTGAATTATGCCAATATGATGAAGTCTGTTGAGCGCATTACAGCGCCAGATGGATTGAATATGGCCGCCAAGCGGATCACGGTGTCCACAGCGGGTATCGCAAAAATGATTAAGAAATTGGGTGATGATCAGGTACGTTTTAACCTAGCACTTTCTTTGCACGCGGCAAATGATAAAAAGCGGAATGAAATTATGCCTATCAATGAGCAGAACTCACTGAAAGCATTGGCAGAAGCACTCAAATATTTTTATGCGAAAACAAAGAGCCCAATTACATTTGAATATATTGTCTTTAACAATTTCAATGATGAGCTGGAGGATGCAAAAGAACTGGCCAAGTTCTGTAAACATGTTCCTTGTAAGGTCAACCTGATTGAATACAACCCTATCGCACTGGCCGATTTCCTGAATGCTGAAGCAGATAAAATCGAGGTATTTGCAAATTATTTAAAAAGCCAAGGTATCATCACGAATGTGAGACGTAGCCGTGGTAAAGATATCGATGCAGCCTGCGGACAATTAGCAATTAAAGATAAGGAAAAAGAGGAATCCGAAGCATAATCTGAAGGATAGTTCCTATCTTTAATAGGGAATTAACCAGATGAAATCCGAATTAAATAAGGTTTTTAGCGATTTTATAGCCATATTTTTTCCAAGGGAATGTGGCTGTTGCGGCTGTGTGCTAAAATATCAGGAAAAGTTTGTCTGTACAGCATGCGATTTCCATTTGCCTTATACTAACTTTCACGAATATTCGGATAATGATACCGCAAGACAGCTCTGGGGGAAAGCTCCTGTGGAAGAGGCCTGTTCATTCTTATTATTGCAAAAGGATAGTCGCGTAGAGCGCCTCATTTATCAGATTAAATACAACAACCAACCTTTTCTTGCAGAATATTTTGGTTATCTATACGGCTTAAAATTAATCAAAATAAAGGCCTATCAGGATATCAATTGTATTGTTCCTGTGCCATTGCACCGTAGCAAATTCCGAAAAAGAGGCTACAACCAATCCACTTACTTCGGAAGAGGGTTGTCCAGAGCAATGGGAATCCCCTTGCGGGAAGATATTTTAGTCAGGAAGAAAGCGACAATGAGCCAAACGGGTAAGGGGCGGATCGACCGGTACGACAATGTAAGTGATATTTTCGATTACAAAGGCACTATGTTGCCGGCTAACGTACATATCCTTGTGGTTGATGATGTATTGACCACGGGAGCAACGGTTGTTTCAGCAGCATTGACACTCTTAGATGCAGTTGATTGCAGGGTATCTGTTGCTACGCTGGCAAGAGCCTAGTTCGAAAGTCTATCCCATAACTTATACCCTTCTCCGTCCGGATAAAGCGAATTCAATAATTACGGTAACCACTATTACGAGCAGGCCATGCCTTCAATAGTAATGACCAGGTCAAAACGAATTCAACACGTTATTTGCGACGTCGGTTGACATAGTTTAGGAGATAGGCAAATCCTGCCATGCCGATTCCGATGCTGTCTGCAAATAAATCCCACCAGTCACCGCTGCGATACGTAAAAATATAAAGCTGAAGTAACTCTGTCAGTCCTGCAAATAAAAAACCAAGGATGGAAACGACAAAGATTGGAAGCCAACGGGTCGGTTTACCATGGAATTGCTGGATTACACCGTTGTATAGCAATGTACAGAAAACAAAGAACATCCCACAATGGACTAATTTATCCATACCTGGATAGGCGGGAACTGCATCAAAATTATTGCCCGGGAGGGTGCATAAAACAATAACTATTATGGCCCAAATAAAACACCACTTATAGTCTAATAAGATTTTAATCATGGCGATAAATATCCAAAAATTTCCTGATAGAAATAAAAATATTATTTATTTAAAAATTATTTCACTGTAAATCAGTTGTTTAGTTGTATTGTTTTGTTTTGTATGGTACTATGTATTGCATGGTACCATAAAATACATATATCTTTGTATTGTTATGATAGCTGAAAATACACAAATCCAAATGAGGAAGGGGATACTTGAATATTGTATCCTATCCATAATTTCTCGAGGAGAAATTTATGCCTCCGATATTATCAGCGAACTGAAGAAAGCTCAATTATTGGTTGTGGAAGGAACCTTATATCCGCTTCTAACACGTCTAAAAAACAATGGACTGTTAAGCTATATATGGAAGGAGTCAACTTCAGGTCCGCCTAGAAAATATTATGAAATTACCCAAGAAGGGTTAGAAGTCCTTTCGCGACTAGATGTTACCTGGAATGAGCTCGTGTTTGCTGTAAACACGTCATTGGTGGGTAGAAACAATGATTCAACTAAACCAGTTAAAGATAATAACGATGAATAAGACAATAATTATCAACATAAATAGTATCGTCTTCCATATTGAAGAGGATGCTTATGAGGTGCTTCGCTCCTACATGATTGATATAAAGAAGCACTTTGGACAATCGGAAGATAGTAAGGAGATTTTGGAGGACATCGAAAATCGTATTTCTGAAATGTTTACCGAGAAGATTCAGGCGGGCAGCAAAGAAGTTCTGAATATGGACGATGTCAATGCCGTTATCGAGCAAATGGGGAGCGTCAGCGATTTCGAGTCTGAGGATCAGGACGGTTATGCGTCTTTTCAGCGCCAGCCAAATGCAGATGGTTTTAAAGTAGGGAAAAAGCTGATGCGCGATCCCGATGACAAAGTTTTCAGTGGAGTATGTAGTGGATTGGGGCACTTTTTTGGTATTGAGGCGAAATGGGTACGCTTACTCTTTGCTTTATTTGTTGTGATCGGTGGATCGGGCGTATTGGTCTATGTTATCCTATGGATCGTAATGCCGCTCGCTGTAACCCGTGCAGATAAGATGGAGATGCGTGGTGAAGCACCGAATATTCAGAACTTCAAACGTTCTTTTGATGAAGAAATGAGCGGGGTAAGGGACTCGTTCTCGAGGGGAATGGACCGCACCGGAGATGGTGTTGCTAAATTATTGCAGGTCTTTGTGAAAGTTATCGGCGTATTCTTTGTTATTATCGTCGGGTTAACGCTCATCGGATTGATCATTGGACTTATCTTCTTTGCACTGGCTATTGTGAACGTAATTCCTGACGTCATGGACGATTCTGGTCCTTTCTACCTCATGAATCCGAGCGATGTACCTTTCGCTTTGATCGCGGGTTTCTTGGCCATTTTTATCCCTTTCGCCGGGTTGTTCTATTTGCTTCTCCGTGTTCTCTTCGAGAAAAAACCAATGAACAATTATTTGACAACCACCTTGTTTTTAGTCTGGTTGGCATCGATAGGCGGTATCATCTACTACGCTACATCGGTAGCAAAGGAATTCAAAGAGTCTAGTACAATTGTCGAAGAGAAACCGCTGCAAAAACAGGCTGTTTATTACTTAAATGAAAATGATATTCGGGTAATCCGCTTAAAAAATGGTGTGAGAAGTGGTATCGGTATTAAAAATGAAAACGTTTCAACCTATTTGAGGCGTAATATCCGTATTCGAATTGAGCGTATTGACTCTTTGCAAGAACCTTATGTACGTTATGAGTATTCGGCTAAAGGAAATTCCTATAAAGTTGCAACAGACAGAGCGGGTAAAATTAATTATGCGTTGAGACAAGATAGTACGTCATTAACATTTGACAACGCGTTTCAATTGAATGAAGGCGAACTTTATCGGGATCAAGAAGTTAATATTACTTTATTCCTGCCTGTGGGCACAAAATTGGTCATTAATGCTCGTCTGGAAGATAAATTAAGAGATATATCATTCTACGAGTGCAGAGATCGCTATAAGGAAGATTTAAATGATGTAAAAGACGTCGAGTTTGTGGTCACATCACTCGGGTTGAAATGTGCCTTGCCGCCCGAAAAGTCAGATGACAGTGAAGAAACAGATACCGAGGGGAATGAGGTAGTTGCACATGATACGTCTGTTGTCATCCGTCGGGATACCATTATTAATCTCAAAAAAGATGGTGTTACCATAGAGACAAAAAAGAAATAACATAAACCAAGTCTTCCGCCTGAAGGCGGAAGACAAATTATTACCGCTATAACCAATCGAAAATCAGTACTGACCTTCGTGTTATAAGCCTATTTAATACCATTAAAAGTAAATGCTATTACACCTATTTATAAACGAATGAAAAGATATTTTTACCTCTTACTCTTAAATTTTTTAATTACTTCATTTGCCTATGCGCAAGTGAAAGTTACAGGCAAAGTACATGTGGAAAATAATGTGCCTTTAGCCTCTGCAACTGCTTATCTGATGAAGGCAAAGACGACTGTCATTCTGAAAGCCGTTGTTACTGATGAAAATGGAGAATACCAATTTTCGGATATACAAGCTGGAAGTTATTATGTCGAGGCGAAAATGGTCGGGTATACCGCCAATAAGAGCAATGTTTTTGATATCAGTAAATCAGACCACAAGGTCCCGGCGATCCTGCTGAACACGGATACACGAAAATTGCAAGAGGTCGCCGTAGAGGGTAAGCGGCCGATGGTTGAAAGCAAGCCTGGTAAACTGGTTTTAAATGTGGAAAATTCGCCTTTGGCCGCAGGGAATAATGCCTTAGATATTGTACAGCGGGCTCCTGGAGTGAGTTTAGATAACAATAATAACCTACAGTTGATGGGGCAATCTGGTGTATCCGTGACCATTGATGGTCGGCAGACCTATATGTCCGGTGAACAGTTGGTGAATTTTTTGAAGAGTACGGATGGCAATCAGATTAAGTCCGTCGAAGTGATTACTACGCGTGCAGCAAAAGATGACGCTGAGGGGGCAGTGGGTACAATTAATATTGTACTCAAAAAAAATCGAATGGAAGGTTTTAACGGAACCTTTAACATGACGGCAGGGAGGGGAGAAAAATTCAGAGGGAATAGCTCCTTATCCATAAACTATAAGAAGAACAATACGACAGTATTTGGATCGTATGCGTATTCGGATGAGAAAAGCTACCGGAAGCTCCTGCTTGATCGTGTTATTCAGAATAAAGGTGAAAAGACCTATTTTAAACAAAGGTCGATATTGGACGAAAAGGAACAGAACCATTCCTATCGCTTCGGTGTTGAGCAAAGAACATCGGCCAGAAACACCTTAACCCTGCAGTTTAATGGATCGAATAATATCGAATACAACGATAACGATAGTAAAACCAATGTAGGAAAGTCTTTTACAACATTGGATTCGCTTTTGATTTCAACATCGCAGTTCAAAGAATTATTTGATCGTTACTCCGCTAATTTAAACAATGAGTTTAGAATTGATTCGAATGGCAGAAAACTTACCCTTGACCTGGATTGGAGTAAATTCAAAAGCAGCAAACGCGTAGGTTATAATAACCAATATTTTGATGGTCAGATGGATGCGATTACGCCCGAAGAGATCCAACGCAGTAGAATGCCTATCGGAATCGATATCTATGTCGCCAAACTGGATTATGAACAACCGCTATCGAAGGTCTCCAAGCTTGAGATGGGGGCTAAATATTCTAACGTTACGTCGGATAACGATTTAACCTTTGAAGACTTTTTGAACAATTCCTGGATTAATAATGAAAAGCGTACGAATCATTTTGTGTATAAGGAGCAGATCGCCGCTGGATATATAGACTATAATAATACCATAGGGAAATGGGGCCTGAAGGTCGGCGCGAGGGGAGAATATACATTTTCTGACGGGAACTCGTTGACCTTAAATAAGCAAGTGAAACGGAATTACTTTAAACTTTTTCCGAATGCAAATCTGACGTATACACTCCATGAGAATCATATCCTTTCCTTAGGTTACGCAAGGAAGATCACGCGTCCTAATTACCGACAGTTGAATCCTTTTGATTATTTTATTGATAAACTAACCTTTGAACGTGGTAATCCTTACCTGAATCCGCAATTTTCCAATGAATTCACCCTAAACTATACCTTGATGCAACGTTATAATGTGACATTGGGTATTAACGATGTGCGGGATGCGATTGTAGAGAGCATGGGGCAAGATTCGGTGCTAAAACAAACGTGGGTTATACGTGAAAATTTAGGTAAAAATTTGACGGCTTATCTGAATCTGAACATCCCGGTTACGGTATCCAAGATTTGGAGCATGAATAACAATATTACAGGCATCCACTTTAACTTTGATGGTATGGTGAGTGGTTATCCGCTGAAAAGGACCTCCTTTCTTTTGCAGGCTACATCGATGCACAATTTAAAACTGGCGAAAAGTCTGTCCGCTAATGTCAATTTGAGGTATTTCTCGCCGTTCAACTATAATGTATACGATATGAAGGCCCGTTGGGATATGGAGGTAGGAGCGACCAAGACATTTAAAGATCAACGTAGTTCGTTGAAGCTGGCGGTGAGCGACTTGTTTAATACAGGGAATCAGAATCTGAAAACCAATTTCGGCGATTTTGACTCCAGTATCAGGCAATACCAAGATCGTCGCGTGGTTCGATTGACCTATTCGTATAAATTCGGAAATTTAAAAAACAACTATCGTAAGAAAGATACAAGTAATGAGGAGAAAGAAAGAGCGCAATAGGCCCTTGAATTTTCTAAAAAAAGCGACACCGCGAGATGATCTAAATCATCCTGCGGTGTCGCTTTTTTTTATAGACAATGCTATTAGAAAATGTATTTGGTACTTAAAAAGTTCGATTCATTTTCACTAACAATGTCATTCAACAATTTCTTGTTTTCTTCGGTGAACTTTGCCGCGACCAGGGAGCGTATCGAGAATGAACGCAAAGCATCCACAACGGATAATGTTCCCTCAGCGCTATCTTTTCTTCCGGTGAAAGGGAAGGTATCTGGACCACGTTGACATTGGCAGTTGATATTGACACGACTTACCTGATTGACCAATGGATCGATTAAAGACGACACAACAGCCGCATTGTTACTAAAGATACTGACCTGCTGTCCATGCGAAGAGCCGATCAGGTACTCGATAGGTTCCTCAAGGTCATCAAATGGCACAACAGGGATAACTGGACCAAATTGTTCCTCTCTGTAAAGTTTCATTTGAGAATTGACCGGATAAACGATCGCTGGGTAGAAGAAAGATTCTGCTACTTGTCCACCATTTTCGTTAATCACCTTTGCACCATACGCTTTTGCATCTTCGATACATTCCGTCAGATAAGCTGGTTTGTTAACCTCTGGAAGAGGTGTCAAAGACACGCCTTTTTCCCAAGGCATACCATACTTTAGTTTAGCAACTTCCGCAGAAAGACGTTTTAGGAACTCTTGTGCCAAGCTGCGGTGTACATAGATAATTTTAAGTGCGGTACAGCGTTGGCCATTGAATGAAAGAGAACCCAGTACGGTTTCAGAAACAGCAAGATTTAAATCGGCATCCTTCGTGATGATTGCCGCATTTTTTGCGTCAAGACCAAGAATTGCGCGTAGACGGTTAACTTTAGGATGTAATTTCTTAAGTTCGTCAGCAACACGGCTTGAACCGATCAACGTCAACACATTGATCTTTCCAGACTGCATAAGACTTGGAACGATCTTGTTTCCACGACCATAAATTGTATTGACAACGCCTTTCGGGAAGCTTGTTTTGAAAGCCTCTAATAAAGGGTAATGTAATAATGTACCATGTTTAGGTGGTTTGAACAACATCGTGTTCCCCATGATCAAAGCAGGGATCAACGTTGTGAAGGTTTCATTCAATGGATAGTTGAATGGTCCCATACATAAAACAACTCCTAGTGGAGATCTTCTGATTTGGGCTATAATACCTTGTTCGATCTGAAAACGGGAAGAATCGCGGTCAATATCTTTCAATGCGTCGATCGTTGCGTAGATATACTCTACCGTACGGTCAAACTCCTTAACAGAGTCAGCATAGGATTTGCCAATTTCCCACATAATAAGCTTGACAACAATGTCCTTCTTGGCAATCATCTTTTGTGTGAAATTTTCAACACAAGTAATACGATCGGCAACGCTCATTGTCGGCCATTCTCCACGGCCATTGTCGTATGCTTTTACAGCAGCTTCCAAGGCTTCCATGGACTCTTTTTCAGTACAAACAGGGAAACTACCGATGCGCTTACGTTTCAAGCCGTCCTTAGTCTTTACACAGATAGGTGAAAATACTTCGTTTACTTGACCCGTCCAAGAAATCATTTCTCCATTGGAAAGGAACTCTCTTTGATCGACCTGTTCGTCTAGCGTAAATTCTGCGGGAATGTCTTTCTCCTCGTAGAAGATACCTTCTAAGTTTAAGCTCATTGTTTTTAAAAGTGGTTTAGATTGATATTTATAAAGATATTGCTAATATACTGTAAATATTACAATATTTGTTAATTTTTTATTAAAATAAGTTTAGGTACTAGTGTTTTCATTACAATCCATGCAATTAAATATGCGATTGAACAGAACGAAAAAATAATAAAATATCCCGCTTCTTCTCCCTTGAAACCCATAAAGACAAGTTGAGTCTCTTTGGCATAGTCGAATAGCCAGCCCGAAGTTTTATTGATAATAAAGGCTCCTACACCGCCCGCAAGCCCGCCGATTCCTGTAACAGTGGCAATGGCGCGTTTTGGAAAAGAATCGCCAATAGTGGAAAAAATATTGGCCGACCACGATTGATGTGCCGCACCTGCAAAACCAATTAAAATAACGGGTATCCAATAGGAAATATGCCCCAAGGGTTGTGCAAAGAGTACGACTAATGGGACGAAAGCAAACAGCAACATAGCTTTCATTCGACCTTCATAGGCATTCATTCCCTTTTTCTCCACAAAATACGTCGGCAACCAGCCGCCGTAAATTGACAGCATGGTGATCGCATATAAAACAAATATGGCCAATTGCCCTTCTGTATCAGAAGACTTTATGTCGTAAACGGCTGATAGATAGGCTGGCATCCAGAATAAGAAGAACCACCAGACGCCGTCGGTCATGAATTTTCCGAAGACAAAGGCCCAGGTTTGTTTGTACTTGAGGCATTCTGCTATGGTGGTTTTGGGCTGTTTTGTTAAGGCAGAATGCTCCGTTTGGTGTTCATGGTCATCTTGGTGAATGTAAGCCAATTCAGCCGCATTTACTTTTGGATTCTCGTGCGGTTTTTTATAAAGAAAGATCCAGAAACCCATCCAGACAAACCCAAGGGCTCCTATTATGATGAAAGACATCTCCCAGCCCCAGTGTGCTGCGATGACCGGAATGGTCAATGGAGCAGCCAATGCTCCTATGGTTGCCCCTGAATTGAAAATACTGGTGGACAATGCACGATCTTTCTTTGGAAAATACTCTGCGGTAGCTTTAATGGCCGCTGGGAAATTTCCAGCTTCCCCGACAGCCAATACAAACCGGGCGAAAATAAATAAGTTTACACTAACGCTGATGATTAAACCGGCATTGTTCACATGAGAAATAGCTTCTTTTGCGCCTTCAAATCCAACAAACCACTCGCCAGCGACAATTCCTGAGGTTGCAATACCACAAAAAGCATGTAATATGGCGCCAATGGACCAAATAGCAATCGCCCATAGAAAACCTTTTTTTGTATCCATCCAATCGACAAAACGTCCCGCGAAAAGCATGCTGATGGCATAAAAAATAGAAAACAAAGCGGTAATATTTCCATAGTCCGTATTTGTCCAGTGGAATTCAGGGCTGATAAAATCTTTCCAGGTTAAGGATAATACCTGGCGATCCAAGTAATTGATTGTGGTAGCAAAAAATAGGAGGGCACAGATTACCCAACGGTAATTACCCTTTTTCTCTGTATTAATCATAATGGGTTTAATTGTTTATTTTTCTTGAACCTATCGCTTCAAATGACGAATAATGAACGCTGTATGCCTTCCTTTTACGATGCTCGTGGAAGGCATACAAGCAATCTTATTGTTTTTAACGTGCTTTTGAGACAAGATCAAGTGCTTTTTGTGTATTTTCGAATAAATTGTTGGTGTCCTTTGGATCAATCAGTTTACTGCCCATACCTACCGCACATACACCTGACTTGAACCATGCTTTTAGATTTTCTATTTCGATGTCTACACCCCCCGTTGGTATAAAGTTCTGACCTTTAAAAAGATCCCGAATAGATGACATAAATGCTGGTCCCAAAATATTTGCAGGGAATAATTTTATCAATGCGGCCTGTTGCTGTTGAGCCGTGTAGATTTCGGTCGGTGTCATGCAGCCTGGAATCCACAACTTATGGTGCTCATGTACAAGCGAGCCAACCAAAGGATTCACTAAGGGGGCCACAATAAAATCAGCACCGGCCTGGAGAAACTGTTGTGCATCGTCCACCGATTTGATGGTGCCAATACCCAAGTAGAGGTCTGGCATCTCAAGGTCCCTCGTTGCAACAAGGCGCTCAAAAACAGCAAACGCCTCGGGGCCACGATTTGTAAATTCAAAAACGCGTACACCCGCTCTGTATAATGTTCGTAGAATATCGATACTTTCTTCCTGATCATGATGGAAGAATAAAGGAAGTGTTCCTTGTTCGATAATTTTATTTAATACAATCTCTTTTAAATTCATGTTGTTAATCTCTTTTTAATATCGTCCACTGTACTTGTTGTTGCATCGCTGGCGATAAATAGTTTATCGAATGCCGCGCTTGTTGCAAATTCTAGCGTCTCCTGCGGCGAAAGGTTGGAATACAATCCATAAATCAGACCCGCCATAAAGCAGTCGCCACTTCCTACTTTATCCAAAATCTCTTCCGCTATATAGGTTGTGGATTTGATCAAACGGTCTTTATCAAATAATGTGCTGTAGTATTCTATCCCTTTGGTATGGTGGTCAAAACGGAAGGTATTGGCGACATACTGGCACATGGGGTTGGAAGCAATGATTTCTCGGCTGGTTCGATCTGCTTGCGCGAGTAACTCTTCTTCGGTGTATCCTGACGTGTTTGTTAAGAATTGTTCGTCAAGCGGCGTGCCCAGCATCTGATGCGCGGCCCATATATTGCCCATAATTAAATTGCAGTACTTGGCAATCCGAGGCATAACCTCTTTCGGTGTTTTACCATATTTCCAAAGCTTCGATCGGTAGTTAAGGTCTAAGGACACAAAAATTCCTTTTTCCTGTGCTTTTTGCACAGCTTCAAGACAGAGGTCTGCAATATCCTGGCTAATTGCTGGGCAAATTGCCGAAAAGTGAAACCATTTCACGTCCTTCAAGGCTTTGTCCCAATCAATACTGCCGACTTTGAGGCTTGCAAAAGATGAATTGGCGCGATCGTAGATAACCCCCGCATTTTTAAGATCTTTACCTTTGGGGAGATAGTAAATGCCCAAGCGCTCTCCGCCCCATTGCATCGCCGATGTGTCTATGTTTCTACGTTTCAAATAGACATCTATACCTTCACAAATGGCATTTTGCGGTATCGCAGATAAGTAGGATGATGGCACGTTCCATAGGGCCAAAGCTGTAGCGACATTTAATTCTGCTCCTCCAACGTAGAAAGGCAATTGGTGCTGTTCAATCCAATTGTCTTCAATATCCGGACAGATCCGTAACAGCAATTCCCCAAAGCTTAAAACTTTACCCTGCATGTTCATTTATTAAAATTCAAAATATTCTTTTGCGTTATTGTAGCTGATATCCTGTATGATTTTCCCGACCCATTCGATATCATTTGGTATTTCTCCTTTTTCGATGTCCTGTCCAAAGATGTCACAGACCAATCTTCTGAAGTATTCATGTCTTGGAAAAGAAAGAAAACTTCTGGAATCGGTCAACATGCCTACAAGACGACTTAACAAGCCCATATTCGACAAGGTATTAATCTGTTTTGTCATGCCGTCTTTTTGGTCCAAAAACCACCAAGCTGAACCAAACTGAATTTTTCCTTTGATAGAACCATCATTGAAATTCCCAATCATTGTCGCAATAAGTTCATTGTCGGCTGGATTGAGATTATAGATAATTGTCTTGGTTAGCTTATCTTGGTTATCTAATTTATTCAAAAACTTTGATAATGCACGTCCCTGACTAAAATCCCCAATGGAGTCCCAGCCTGTATCAGGACCGATCAAGCGATGCATGCGGGAGTTATTGTTACGTAAAGCGCCCAAATGGTATTGTTGCACCCAGCCTTTTTCATGATCCCATTCTGCAAAATAGACTAACATGGCCGATTTAAACTTCAAGCTCTCATCAAAAGTTATTTCTTTGCCTGCACGAATTTTATCAAAGATGAATGCGATTTCAGTTTCGGTGTAATCTTCAGCATAGATCTGTTCCAAACCATGATCTGAGACTTTACAGCCGTTGGTCGCAAAGAAGTCGTGCCTTGCTTTCAAGGCCTTGAGGTAGTCGCTTAAACTGCTTATCTGCATATTGCTGACTTCTTCAAGCTTATTGATGTATTGGTTCAATGCAGGCAGGTCATCGCAATTCATTGCTTTATCCGGACGAAATGCCGGAAGCATTTTAAATGATTCACGCTCTTTCGCAAACTGCTGATGAAATTCCAGACTATCGATTGGGTCGTCTGTTGTGCAAACGACTTCAACATGCATCATCTTGAGTAGTCCGCGGACAGAATGACTATCTTGTTGCAGTAAAGCACTGGTATCTGCATATATCTTGGCCGCGGTTTTTGGAGACAATACATCTGTTATGCCAAAATAGCGTTGTAATTCAAGGTGCGTCCAATGGTGTAGTGGATTACGTAAGGTATAGGGGACAGTTTCTGCCCATTTGATGAATTTTTCTTCATCTGAAGCGTCTCCGGTCACATAATGTTCGTTGACACCGTTGGCACGCATGGCCCTCCATTTGTAATGATCACCATGTAACCAAACCTGACTAATATTATCAAACTTGACATTATTTGCAATCTGTTCCGGGATTAGGTGATTATGGTAATCAATAATCGGCAGATGTTTTGAATAATTATGGTACAGCTCTTCAGCCGTTTTTGTGTTCAATAAAAAGTTGTCGTCTAAAAAAGTTTTCATACAATGTATTGATTTGTAGGTTCATCTGTTTTCTATCCTCTTTTGCTTGTCAAACTTTTTATTGCTGAAGTAATCGGACATAAAAAATGCAAAAAGGGGTGAAAGTACGGTCGCCTGAATTTCCCAAACTGTTTAAATGGTCAATGAAATTACCAATATTCAGGTCATACTTAAAGGAAATTCAATAAAATAAATGCGCAAACGTTATCGGTAGCGTTTAAGGCAATCGGGTTATACCGCATTTTCTACGTTTTCTAAGCACGTTTTCGCTATCGCAGATTGCTTGAAATTTTGAATAAGTCCCGAATAATATGATCTGCTAAAGCGTAATTGTATTGCATATAAAAAGCAATTTCTCTAAGTTTGTTCAACAAATTGCTCAACATGGATATCCAATCACTTTATCAGATTTATAAACAGTATCCGAATATTACAACAGATACACGTAAAATTGAAAAAGATAGTCTATTTTTCGCCTTAAAAGGGGCCAATTTCAATGGGAATACTTTCGCCGAGAAAGCGCTTGAAATGGGTGCTAAATATGTTGTTATTGATGACGAGACCTACCGAAAAGGAGAAGCGTATATTCTTGTTGATGATGTTTTAAAAACATTACAGCAACTAGCGAATTACCACAGACAGCAATTGGATATTCCAGTTATTGGAGTGACGGGAACCAATGGAAAAACCACGACAAAGGAATTGTTGTACGCTGTTGTTTCGCAGAAATACAAGGCCTATGCAACAAAAGGAAATTTGAATAATCATATTGGTGTTCCATTGACATTATTGGCGATAGATGATTCTGTTGAGCTAGCCATCATCGAAATGGGGGCAAATCATTTGGAAGAAATTGCTTTTTTGTGTGGGATTGCCGAACCGACACATGGTTTGATTTCTAACGTTGGCAAAGCACATCTAGAAGGTTTTGGATCTTTTGAAGGAGTAAAGAAAACCAAGGGCGAGCTGTACGATTGGCTGCAGGACCATCAAGGGGTATTATTTTTGCAGGCAGATAACCCACATCTTAAAGAGATGGCTTCCGCCCGCAAGATAGCCAACATTGTCACTTATGGTTTTTCGGAAGGTAATGATGTGATTGGAAAGCTTCTTAGGGCAAATCCCCTTTTGCAAATTGAATGGCACAAGAAAGGCACGGCCGAATCTTATGTTGTCGATACCCATTTAACAGGATCTTATAATACCGAAAACTTTCTTGCAGCTATTGCAGTAGGTTTGCATTTTGGCGTTTCTTCTGCGTCAATCAATCGGGGTATTGAAGGATATACCCCTACGAACAATCGTTCGCAGGTTATGAAAACTGCCCACAATACGCTAATCTGCGATTATTATAATGCAAATGCAACAAGCATGGCTGCTGCATTGGATAATATTCGGATTATTGAAGCGGATAAGAAGGCTATTGTATTGGGTGATATGTTTGAATTGGGGACAGAATCATTTGAAGAACATAAAAAAATTGTCGAGAACGTAAGAGCTATTCCTGCAGATCGCAAAATTTTTGTAGGAAAAGAATTTTTCGCACATCGTTATGAAGGTGGAGCATTTTATGAAACTACTGCCGAAGCAAAACAGGCAATCAGCGGAAATCCTATTGTGGACAGCACGGTCTTATTGAAAGCGTCAAGGGGTATGGCCTTTGAAAATCTGGTCGAACTACTGTAGCCTTTTTAGCTTTATGCTATGCACAACGAGGGGATAAGTTCGGGGTGCGAACATATGGCGACCATGGTGCTCCCGCATTGAATGTACTTAAAAAGGTGGACTCAACGTGGACTCACTGTGGACTTACCGTGGTTGCGGGACGAAGTTGATAGGATGTTGCGGAAACCTTCGTTCCACTGAATCCCGAATGACTCGCCCAGTAGCATCGAGCGAAAGGAAGTGCAAAACAAACAGTTTTGTCATGTAAGGATTAAATAATAAGGAAAATGAGCAAATTCGTTCTACGGAGAAATGATGCTCATTTGGAAAAACGTACCTTTGTTGCATATAATGGATAAAAGACGTTTTTTTTTAGAAATAGCCTATTTTGGACAGGCTTATCATGGTTGGCAAATTCAGAATAATGCAATTTCCGTGCAGGAAGTGCTGAATAAGGCGCTTGAAACCCTGTTGCGGGAACCCATTGAAACAACTGGAGCTGGCCGTACAGATACAGGTGTTCATGCCAAGCAATTGTATGCACATTTCGATGCAGCCCCTATGGGTATTCTACAAAAAGCTGATCGTTTTATTCATTCGCTCAATGCACTATTGCCCTTTGATGTGGCCGTGAAGCGCCTGATCGAAGTGGAACCCGAAGCACATGCTCGCTTCGATGCGACACAAAGATCCTATGAATACCATCTTCATTTTCATAAAGATCCTTTTATCTATCCCTATTCATGTTTTATGCGCGATCGTCCGGATGTTGAAAAGATGAATGAAGCTGCACAATTTTTATTGGGTAAACAAGATTTCGAATGCTTTAGTAAGTCTCATACGCAGGTGTTTACAAATATTTGCGATATTCGTAGAGCCGAGTGGGTATGGCATACCGAACAACATTTGGTCTTTCATATTACCGCTGATCGCTTTTTGCGCAATATGGTGCGTGCTATTGTGGGTACATCGTTGGAAATAGGCATAAAAGGCAAACCTGTTTCATTTATGCAAGAGGTTATCCAAAGCAAAAACCGGGGGAAGGCAGGTGTTTCCGTGCCGGCACATGGGTTGTATTTAACAGAAGTAGCATATCCTTATATATAGAATTTAACGTGAGTCAAGATAAAATAACTGGTAAAACCTACGATATCAATTTGGTGAAACGCATGAGTCGCTATATGCGTCCATATCATATGGCATTTTGGATATCGGTCGTCCTAACGATATTGCTGGCTGCAGTAGCCCCCGCTTTGCCTATGCTGATCCAGCATACGCTGGATAACTATATCCTAAACTTCGATACCAATGGATTGTCCCTCATGCTGATTGCAATGTTGGCATTGGTCATCCTGCAGACTTTGATCCGTTATTACCATACTTTAATGACAAATACATTGGGGCAGTCGGTTATCCGTGATATTCGGATTCAGGTATTTAACCACATTGTTCAACTCAGGCTAAAGTATTTTGATCGCACAGCACTGGGAAAATTGATTACACGTACCATCTCTGATTTGGAGACTCTTTCCAATATTTTTTCTGAAGGTTTGATTCAGATTATCGGCGATTTATTGCAGTTGGTCGTTATTCTGGTTGTGATGTTTTCCTCCGATTGGAAGCTGACATTGATTGTTTTAATTCCGATGCCTTTGATGGTGGCAGCGACTTACGTATTTAAAGAGGCGATGAAGTCTGCCTTTATCGATGTGCGGAAATGGGTTTCTAACTTAAATACCTTTTTGCAGGAACACATTACGGGCGTCGGTATTATCCAATATTTTGCGCGTGAAAAGCAGGAAATGGATAAATTTAAGGAAATTAATGCGCAACATCGTAATGCCCATATTCGGACCAATTGGTATTTCTCCATCTTTTTCCCTGTTTTGGAAATTATCATGGCCATTGCTTTGGGATTGTTGGTCTGGTTCGGTTCCAAACAAATTATGGGTGATGTGATCTCTCCGGGTGTAGTGGTGGCCTTTATCATGTATATCAATATGATCTTTAGGCCCATTCGGGAGCTTATTGACAAATTCAATACGCTTCAAATGGGCATGGTTAGCGCTGAACGGATCTTTGAAGTGTTGGATACCGATGAAAAGACCCCAAATTTGGGTACATTGAAACCTGCACACATCAAAGGTGAGATTGCGTTTCGCGATGTTTGGTTCGCCTATAATGAGGAAAACTGGGTCCTAAAGGATGTTAACTTTAACGTTAATCCGGGTGAGACGCTGGCTTTAGTTGGGGCTACTGGTGCTGGAAAATCTTCTACCATCAATATTCTAAGCCGTTTTTATGAAATCAATAAAGGTGAAATTCTGTTGGACGGCCGTAATATCCGCGATTATGATCTCGATTATCTGAGAAATACCATTGCGACGGTATTGCAGGATGTATTCCTCTTCTCGGATAGCGTCATCAATAACATCACATTAGGTGATCCTGCGATATCTAGAGAGCAGGTCATTGAAGCCGCAAAAGAAGTGGGGGCGCATGATTTTATTATGCGACTACCTGGGGGCTATGATTATGATGTGAAAGAGCGGGGTGCAACCTTATCCGCGGGGCAGGCCCAATTGATTTCTTTTATCCGAGCCTTGGTACACGATCCCCGGATTCTAATTTTAGACGAGGCGACATCTTCAGTAGATACCGAAACGGAAGAAATGATCCAGCATGCAATCGATAACCTCATGAAAGGAAGAACATCGATTGTTATTGCCCACCGCTTGTCCACCATTCAGAAGGCGGACAAGATTATTGTGTTGGATAAAGGCGAAATCAAGGAAATTGGAACGCATCAGGAATTGCTATCTTTTGATGGGTATTATAAAAAACTATACGACTTGCAATTTCATTCCGCGGGGATTTAATTAAGCGATTATACTCTCTTTGGGGATCGTTTCTTCATCTTCGATCCGTGTATTTGCTTTAATCTCTGAACCTCGCCCTACGAGCACGTTTGCTCCGATTGAGACATTTGGTCCGATGTTGACAAAATCTTCAATAATGGTATTGCTTTCGATAACAGCAGAACCGGCGATAACGCAATGGTTGCCTATCTGTACATCGGGGGCGATGGAAGCGCCGGGGAGGATAATGGTGCCTTCACCAATCTCCGCTCGTTTTGATACGTAGGCTTTGGGATGGATGAGGGTCTGGTAATTCCAGTCTGCATTTTCCGATACAATCCGTTGGCGAAGGCCTGGGTTCTTGACTGCAATAAAGAAATCTTCCTCCGTGCCTTTTACTTGATGGTGAAGTTGAACCTCATAATCGAATACATCTTCAATGAGCAATGATTTGTCAATAAGACCACCAATTTCAATCGCTAAATCTTCTGCTACATCTACCGCAGTTTTAGCGTGAGCAGTTGCACCGTATATATATAACATGGTATTTTTTTTCGCAAAGATAAAACTTTCTAAAATGAAGCCCTTTGGTATCGTGTAAAAAAATGCAACAAAATATAGGGTTTGATTGTTTTGCTGTTTAATGAGCTGTAAGGTTGATTGTTTTTTCGATCGCAATTATATTGCATATAAAAATCAATTTATCTAAGTTTGTTGGTATACAAAAATTAAACTATGATTCAACGTATCCAAACTGTTTATTTGCTGATAGCAGGATTAGTCATATTCGGCTTGTTTCTATTTCCCTATGTTAATTATAGCGATTTAGTTGGTTTAGGAAAGAATGTGAAGGTGACCGGTGTGTATAGTGTCGCTGCGGGTCAGCCGGTACACGAGGGGGGATTTGGTTATATTCTCCAGACTGTGGCCACCGTATTATTAGGAGGGCTTCCCCTGTTCACGATATTTAAATTTAAAAAGCGTAAAGTCCAACTTTTGCTTATTTGGGTAGAGGTTGTCGCAATTATCTTATTTGCAGTATGGCTATATTCTTCTGCAAGTACTCATCTCGCTACGGTGAACCAATTTTTGGGTGCTGGGAATATCGGCGTAGGATTCTTTTTGTTGCCTATCTCGATTATTTTCTGTGCGTTGGCCATGGGCGGAGTACGTAAAGATGAAAAGTTGATCCGTTCTGCCGATCGATTGAGGGCATAATTTTGAAAGAATAATCCAATAATAGTTAAAGCCACGAAGACCGTGGCTTTTTTAAATATAATATGATATGAACGTTTTTTTTAGATATGTTGTTGTCTTGATGCTCTTCCTTGTCGGTGGGTTTGTAAAGGCGCAGTCGGCAGATTCATTGTTGGTTGTTGATGATATTCAATTCGATGTAAAGGAATTTCACGTAGATGAGCCTAAGCATGAATTGGTGATCAATTTGTTTGCTATATCGTATAGTAAGAATCCTCGGGAATATAAAATGAACACCTTTTCCACGCAAGTGTTGGATCAGAAGAAACAGCCCCATTTCTTTTCCACGATTCGGATGGGAAATGTATTGGTTAAATTTGAAGATAAGCAGAATTATCTGCACTATTTGCTAGAAGAAGATAAGCCTGTGGATATACAGGTCGTTGTAAAGGATTGGAAGAAAACGGATAAACCGGTTATGGTTAAACTGGTCTTTGAGAGCAGTACAGAAGAGGGGGAGTTTTTGGAGGTTCCTATTTCATTAAAGAAATAATTGATTTTGTCTCTTGACAAAAAAAGCTTCGAAGTTATAACTTCGAAGCTTTTTTTGATTATTCAATATTATCGATTGTATCTGATCTGCTGTTTGTCCATCATGCCCATCTGGTCTTTCATCATTTTGATCTGATCAGCTAACAACTTATTTTTATCTGCTTTTTTAGCTTCTTGAAGAAGTTTTTCGGCTTCACGTTTATTGCGCTTCGCCATGGCTACACCGGCTAGGCTCAATTTTGCTAAGGCGATGTTATGGTCCATATGTAGACCCAATGCCAATGCTTTCTTAAAATATTTTTCAGATTGCATAGGTGCACGTTGTGATTCGATCAGTCCGATCAGCATGTTGTAGTAACCATGCTGTTGTGGGATCAATTGCTTTTCGTAGTTGGTGATTTTACCTAGCCATTTTTCAGCTGCGGCCATATTTTGTTTACGCATATGCCATTGCGCAATCAGCATATATTCATGGAAAAATACAGTAACAAAACCCAAGATCGTGACCAAGATCCCTAAAATTCCCCATCCCCAATTTCCGGTCCAGAATAAGGCAACTGTTCCGATAAGCAATGCACTGCAAATAATGATTCTAACGAGATTTGACATAAATCTTTGTTTAAAATATTTGTATTCAATTTAATTCTGCAAATATCCGTTAATTTCACCGTTTAAGCAACTCGTTCAGGTTGTTATTTTGTAAAAATGTGTTTTTCTAGAAAATGGTAGCTTTTATGTTAATCGATGTGTTCTGATAATCTTGCTTTGGTACAACGCCGAATAGGTGGGCAGCCGGATAAATTTGCCTTTATATGCAACTTTGTCTATGTTTGAATTATGGAAAAGCAATACGATGATTCTTGGGCTCCTGTGTTAAGGCCTTTGTTCGCTCAGCCCTACATGAAACAGTTATCTACTTTTGTGCAAGCAGAGCGTCAGAAAACGAAAGTGTTTCCACCGGCAGATCTGGTGATGAATGCTTTTAAGCTGACGCCATTGGATCAGGTGAAAGTGGTTATTTTAGGGCAGGATCCTTACCACAATGACGGGCAGGCACATGGGCTGTCTTTTTCAGTTCCGGCAGGGATTGCCTTGCCCCCATCTTTAAAAAATATTTTTAAGGAATTGCAAGATGATATCCCTGGTTTTGTTGAGCCGCATGCTGGCGATTTGACTTCTTGGGCCAAGCAGGGGGTATTATTGTTAAATGCGACCTTGACAGTTCAGGCGCATTTGGCTGGTTCTCATCAAAAGAAAGGCTGGGAGATTTTTACAGACAGTATTATTCATGCCATTTCGGAGCGTTGTGAACATGTGGTGTTTTTGTTGTGGGGAAGTTATGCCCAAAAGAAAAGTGTGCTCATTGATGCGAAGAAGCATCTTATTCTAACGGCGGTTCATCCCTCACCGTTGTCTGTCTATCGTGGTTTTTTTGGTAGTAAGCATTTTTCACGCGCAAACCAGTATTTGACGGCACATGGTAAAACCCCAATTGATTGGCGCCTGATTTAAGTTGTGGCTTGGGTTAAATTTTGCGAAGCGTTTGCTGTCCAATAGCTAAAGTAGATAAACATCATTGCCGGTGATTCGCGCATGGCGCAAATGCGTCCAAGAGCGAGATTCCGGTAATGATATTTTTGATTGGGCTTAATTCCCTCGCTTAATATTCTAAAGGAATAATGGGTTCTTTTTTGCTGGTCGACATAATCATCATGGTTTGGAATGTCTTTACAAAAGGTATTTTGGATATTTTTTCCATGATGACGCCTTCATAAGCTTTGATATCTTTTACGTAAACCTTGAGGATGAAATCACAATTGCCTGTAACGTGATGGCATTCGGTTACTTCAGGTATCATTTTGACTGCAGCTACAAATTCAGGAATAGCGTTGTGGGTATGGAAATCGAGTGAGATCTGTATGAACGACTTGATCCCAAGCCCCAGTTTCTCCTCGTCCACAAAGGCATGGTAACTTTTGATGAAGCCGGAGTTTTCCAGTTTTCGCACACGCTCTAAGGTTGGCGCGGGGGACAGTCCGATGCTAGATGCGAGTTGCAAATTAGTTATACGACCATTCTCTTGTAATAGTTTAAGAATTTTTAAATCTGTTTTATCCGGTGCAAAGGGCATGTCTTAAGTCTTAATAATCAATAGTATTTGTAAATATACAAAATTATATTTGGAAATTTAAAAATATACAAAATTATTGGTGATAAATAGATTTTAGTTATATCGTGTTTTTATAATTATAATTTTAATCGATGCAAAATCATTTGACTGTCATAATCGATTGAAATGTGCTCATTTTAATGAAATGGAGTGATAAATGTCATTTTTTTATTAAAAATGCCTTCGTAAGGTGCTATTAAATGCTGTTTTATTGGCTTTGAAATTGTAACTTTGCAGTTCGATAGGTGCGGAGGTGAAGCCCTCCCAAATTAGTTAAACCGTGAGAGCGCAATATGAGTACTAAAGACGACGATTTGTTAAAAGAGCTAGAGCTCGAAGAATATAAATACGGGTTCACGACAGATATCGAAATGGAAATTGCAGCCAAAGGCCTTACTGAGGATACGGTTCGTTTTATTTCGGCAAAAAAGAATGAACCTGAATGGCTATTGGAATGGAGATTAAAAGCTTTCCGTCATTTCTTGACGTTAAGAATGCCTACTTGGCAGAATTTCAAAGCTCCCGAGATTGATTTTCAAGAGATTTCCTACTATGCAGCCCCGAAAGCAAAACCGCAGCTTAATTCGATGGATGAGGTTGACCCTGAGTTGATTTCCACTTTCGAAAAGTTGGGTATTCCTTTGGATGAGCAAAAAATATTGGCGGGAGTTGTGGCTGTAGATGCTGTCTTCGATTCGGTATCTGTAAAAACAACGTTTCGTGAGAAATTAAAAGAGCAAGGAGTTATTTTCTGTTCATTTGGTGAGGCCGTGCAAGAGCATCCTGACCTGGTGAAAAAATATTTGGGTACAGTGGTTCCGCAGACAGATAACATTTATGCAGCATTAAATTCTGCAGTGTTTTCGGATGGATCCTTTGTTTACGTTCCAAAAGGCGTTAGATGTCCAATGGAATTGTCTACCTATTTCCGTATCAATGCACAGAATACTGGGCAATTCGAACGCACGTTGATCATTGCGGATGAGGGGGCTTATGTTTCTTATTTGGAGGGATGTACTGCACCTATGCGTGATGAAAACCAGCTGCATGCGGCAGTGGTTGAATTGATTGCCGAACGTGATGCTGATATTAAATATTCTACCGTTCAAAACTGGTACCCTGGTGATAAAGAAGGAAAAGGTGGTATTTATAACTTTGTAACCAAGCGTGGAATCTGTAAGGGCGATAACAGTAAAATCTCCTGGACACAGGTAGAAACCGGTTCTGCAATTACATGGAAATACCCGGGTGTGATTTTAAAGGGTGATAACTCTATTGGTGAGTTTTACTCTGTAGCCATGACGCGTAATCATCAGGTCGCTGATACAGGAACGAAGATGGTTCATTTGGGTAAAAACACAAAATCTAAAATTATTTCTAAAGGTATCTCTGCTGGTAAGAGCCACAACAGTTATAGAGGTTTAGTGAAAATCGGTCCAAATGCCGACAACTCACGTAACTTTACACAATGTGACTCCTTATTGATCGGTGATAAATGTGGGGCACATACATTCCCTTACATCGAAAATAGAAATAAGACGGCCAAATTAGAGCATGAGGCGACTACTTCCAAAATCGGTGAGGACCAGGTATTCTATTTGAATCAACGGGGTATCGATTCTGAGAAAGCTGTTGGTTTAATTGTCAACGGGTATGCAAAAGAAGTATTAAATCAATTGCCGATGGAGTTTGCTGTAGAGGCTCAAAAATTATTGGCAATTTCATTAGAAGGTTCAGTAGGATAGATAAAAAATCATTGGGAATGTAGTTTAAGTCGCTACATTATACCATACTCAATACGAATAAAATGTTAAGCATTAAAAATTTACATGCGTCTGTAGAAGACAAACAAATATTAAAAGGGTTAAACCTAGAAGTAAAAGCTGGCGAAGTTCATGCGATTATGGGACCAAATGGTGCTGGTAAAAGTACATTAGGGAATGTATTAGCAGGACGTGAATCCTATGAGGTAAGTGAAGGTTCCGCACTATTGGACGGTGTGGATTTATTGGATCTTTCCCCTGAAGACCGTGCGCGTGAAGGGCTGTTTTTGGCTTTTCAATATCCTGTTGAGATTCCGGGCGTATCGAATATCAATTTCTTGAAAACGGCTGTAAATGATATTCGTGAGTACAAAGGTCTTCCGCCAATGGAAGCGAAGGAATTTTTACAAATGGTAAAAGACAAGCAAAAATTGGTTGAGTTTTCAGCTAATTTGGCTAACCGCTCTTTAAATGAAGGATTCTCCGGTGGTGAGAAAAAGCGTAACGAAATTTTTCAATTGGCGATGTTGAACCCGAAATTATCTATTTTGGATGAGACAGATTCTGGTTTGGATATCGATGCACTTCGTATCGTTGCAAATGGTGTGAATCAATTGCGCTCTAAAGACAATGCTTTTATTGTTATTACACACTACCAACGTTTGTTGGATTATATCGTTCCAGATTTTGTTCACGTATTGTACAATGGCCGTATCGTGAAATCGGGACCTAAAGAATTAGCTTTGGAGCTCGAAGAAAAAGGATACGATTGGTTAAAAGAATATGATACACAAAACGCCTAATCTTTTACCTGAGTAAATAGGATTAGAGGAGAATTTTGGCGATTTGATTAAAAAATAACATGAGTACATTAGTTTCAGAATCATTACTTCAACAAGTGTTGGGAGCTTTCAAAGAGCAAGGCGTTTCAGACGAACCTTCGTTTTTCGTGGAAGCCCGCCAACTTGCATTCGAGCGTTTCGAAGCAGCAGGCTTTCCCACCGTTAAGAATGAAGAATGGAAATATACAAACATCCACAGTATTATCAATAAGCCTTATGCGCTTGATGTCGATGTGGATATCGAAGGCTTAGACTTTAGTGCAGGTGAGATTCCGCAGTTGGATGCCTACCGCATTATTTTGGTGAATGGTCAGTATGTATTAGCAGTAAGTGAATTAGAAAATGTAAAGGGACTGTCGGTTATTCCAATGGATGAAGCCACTTCAGAGCCTGCATTTGAGTCCCATTTTGCTAAATATGCGGATAAGTCAGACAATATTATGGTCGCTTTGAATACGGCTGCTTTTACCAATGGTGTTTTTATCCATTTGAAAAAGGGAGTTGTACTTGATAAACCAATACAGATTATTCACGTCGCTACAGGGAAAGAGGATTTCTTTGCACAAACACGTAATTTGATCGTTGTCGAGCCAAATGCAGAACTTGAATTGATCGAAAGCTTTATCACTGCAGAAGGTACCGCAAATAATGTGCACAATAAGGTCTCTGAGATTATCGTCAAAGAGAATGCTAAAGTACAACATTATTATTTGCAGCTCGCGGAATCTGTAAGCCGTTACTTTAATCATACAGAGGTATATCAAGAAAAATACAGTCTTTACAATAATTACAACTGTAATTTTCCAGGCGCTTCGTTTATCCGTAACAATATCAACGTCCGTTTGGATGCCGAGCATGTGGAGAGCCATTTATATGGAATCAACTTAACGGCTGCCGATCAATTGGTCGATAATCATACCATCGTAGACCACCTGAAACCACATTGTGAGTCCTATGAATGGTATAAAAATATTACACAGGACAAGTCCGTTGCGGTTTTCAATGGAAAAATCTTTGTGCGCGAGGATGCGCAGAAAACGAATGCTTTTCAACAGAATAATAATATGTTGATGTCAGACAATTCGGCGGTTTATACCAAACCACAGTTGGAAATCTTTGCCGATGACGTAAAATGTTCACACGGGTGTACCATCGGTCAGTTTGATAATGAAGCGCTGTTTTATCTGAGAGCAAGAGGAATTGGCGAAGAGTCTGCCCGTATCCTGTTGGTGCACGCATTTGCATTTGACGTAACGACACGTTTCTCAAATGAGGTTGTTCGCAAATATGTTGAAGAGCTTGTAGAAGAAAGCCTAAGAACAAATTAAATCCATTTAGGATCATATAGCTTTTAAATATGGCGTTTACTGAATAGGTAAACGCCATTTTTTTTCATAGACCAATACATCATAGCCTTCGTATCAAGCGCCAAGTTGCGTCTTGTTGCTCTTGCTTGGACGGAAGAGCGTTTAATCGTATTGGGAGAAGCGCTTAAAGTTATCATTGTTTGCTGTAGGGTAGACCCTAGTAATTTTGGATATCAACTTCGTCATTTTCACGGTATAACAACGGATCTTAATCGGAGCTACAACGCTATTTGTTCGCTCACAACCGAAGAAGCACCGAACAAGTACCGAACAAGCTCCGAAGAAGAACCGAGGAAGCTTCGAATGGAACCAACGTTAAAACTAATCCGTTCTTGGTACTTGCTTTAAATTGTGCTAATAATTTTTTCGGCAATTTTAGTTAAAATCAAACAAAGATAAAGGTGATGAAGGGCTGAAATGTAGGGAATAACAGAGCACTATTAAACGAAAAAAGCTTCCAAATTTTGGAAGCTTTTTTGAGCGAAAGACGAGATTCGAACTCGCGACCCCAACCTTGGCAAGGTTGTGCTCTACCAACTGAGCTACTTTCGCGTTGATGCTACAAAAGTAAGGCATTTATTCGTATTCTGCAAGAGGAAAAGCAAAAAATATTAACTTAAATTGATCGCATCAACACAATTAATACCGTCTATAGCCGCCGAAATGATACCGCCGGCATAACCTGCCCCTTCACCACAAGGGTAAAGTCCTTTGACCTGAGGGTGTTGTAAATCTTCTTTATTTCTAGGAATCCGAATCGGTGAAGATGTACGTGACTCTACACCGACTAAAATGGCTTCATTGGTATAATACCCTTTCATCTTTTTGCCAAAGATGGGCAACGCACCGCGTAATGCTTCGTGAACAAAAACAGGTAGCACTTCGGTGAGATCTGCAGATGCTGTTCCGGGCTTGTACGAGTTTTCTGGCAGATCCATAGATACACGTCCTTCGACAAAGTCGACCATGCGTTGCGCCGGAGCAACGAGCTTACCGCCACCTACGGCAAAAGCCTTTCGTTCGATCTCTTTCTGAAAATTCAGTAATGCAAATGGATCCTTATGTGCATTGGCAACGTCCTCAAGGTTGATCTGAATAACGGTGCCTGAATTGGCGTGCGGATTATTTCGTTTGGATGGTGACCATCCGTTGACAACGATTTCATCTAAATCTGTTGCACAGGGAGCAATGACGCCGCCTGGGCACATGCAGAATGAAAATACACCACGGTCATTCACCTGTTCAACCAGGCTATAATAGGCTGGCGGCAAATGCTCGCTTCTTACCTGGCAGTGGTATTGCGCCTGATCAATGATTGCCTGCGGGTGCTCGATACGCACGCCCAAAGCAAATGCTTTGGCTTCGATCAGCCAATTGTTGCGATGAAAAAGCTCGAAAATATCCCGCGCAGAGTGCCCTGTTGCTACAATGACATGATCTGCCTTAATTTCTTCACCATTGGCTAATTTGACACCGCGTACTTGACCGAAGGATTCTAAAATGTCATCGACACGTTGGTCAAAATGAAATTCGCCCCCAAATTCAAGGACGCTCTCGCGCATGGCTTCAATAATATGCGGCAATTTATTTGTACCGATATGTGGGCGCGCATTGACCAGAATATCCGTCGTTGCCCCATGGGAAACGAAAAGTGTGAGTACTTTGTCTACGTCACCTCGCTTATTGGAACGTGTATATAATTTTCCGTCTGAGTACGTTCCAGCTCCACCTTCGCCAAAGCAGTAGTTTGACTCAGGGTTTACGATGCCTTCCCGGTTCAACTTAGCTAGATCGCGTCTACGGTCTTGGACCTTTTTACCGCGTTCGATTACAATTGGTTTGAGACCACGTTCAATACAGCGTATTGCTGCAAACAGGCCGGCAGGGCCCGCGCCAATAATAATAACGGGTTTTCCGTCTTTAACGGACTTAAAATTATTTTCGTAGATTTCTGGAACAGGAAGCTCGTCAATGTAGTAAATAACCCGAGCTCGATAAACAACCTGCTTGCTTCGGGCATCAATGGAACGTTTGCGGATTTTATAACCTTTGACTTGTTGAGGTTGGACTTTCAGGGCTTTGATCCCTTGCTGTAGAATATACTGATCGTCCTCGATTCTTTCTGGAAGTATCGCAATTTCAATTTCTTTTTGCATAGTATAAGGGCTGGGTTTTTATCCCAAAACCGGGACAAAGTTAATGAATATTGGCTATTTGGAGATTTGGAAATAAAAATATTCTTATCTTAGTAAGAGCTTGGTATATGCTTTGATAGTGTAACCGTATAATTTGAATAGTATTTAATTCTTTGAACAATGAAAATTAAAAGATTTTTGGTCGCCCTATGTGGTTTATTTGCATTAGTATCATTAAACTCCTGTGGCTACAATACGATGGTCTCACAAGATGAGAATGTTAAAGGAAAATGGGCACAAGTTGAAAATGCGTATCAACGTCGTGCGGATCTAGTTCCAAATTTGGTTAATACAGTAAAAGGAGCGGCAAAACACGAAGAAAGTACATTGACAGCTGTTGTAGAAGCAAGAGCTAAAGCTACTTCCGTGACGATTAATGCCGATGATTTGTCTGAGGAGAATATTGCCAAGTTTCAAAAAGTTCAAGATGAATTCAGCGGTTCGTTGAGTCGTCTTTTGGCGTCTGTTGAAGCTTATCCTGATTTGAAAGCAAATCAGAACTTTTTGGAATTACAAGCACAGCTGGAAGGTACTGAAAATCGTATTTCAACAGAACGTAGATCTTACAATGAAGCGGTACAGCAATATAATACCACCGTACGCAGCTTCCCGAATAATTTAATGGCGGGGATGTTCGGATTTAAGGCAAAAGGTACATTTACTGCTGCCCCAGGTTCGGATAAAGCGCCAACGGTATCATTCTAACAGCAAATTGTTAGGAATAAACAGGATGATGGATGATGCGGCTTTCGTAGAAGCACATCATCCATTTTTTTATCGTGTTTTAATTAGTTTAGACCCTTTGAATTTAGAATAACCGGTATGGTAATCTAGTTTTGGAGTGCAAACGTATACAAACTATGGCATTAAATTCTGAAGAACAAGAGAAGATCGTTCACGCTATTAATGTGGCTGAAAATGAGACTTCTGGTGAGATTCGTGTAGTGGTCGAAAATCATTGCCCCGACGAGGTACATGATCGTGCAACCTATTATTTTTCCAAATTGGGCATGCACAAGACTACATTGAAAAATGGTGTTCTTATCTATATCGCGCTGGAAGACCATAAATTTTCCATTATTGGCGATAAGGGAATTCACCAACGTGTAGAAGGTGATTTTTGGAACAGTACCAAAGATCTAATGGTGGCGGAGTTTCGGGTGGATCGCATTGTTGAGGGCTTGGTCAAAGGGATCGAACATGCGGGTAAACAATTGGCAAAATTCTTCCCGCGTGAACACGATGACATCAATGAGCTTCCAAATGATATTGTTTTTGGAGACCGTTAGTTGTTAAGTGACCAGAAACAGTCCCGAGAAGCTATTCCCTGTCTCACAAATAAACTGATAAAGATCGTGATAAACCCGATTTCGGGATTCACCGAACGCCATTTGCATGAAAACTGCTCAAGGCAAATAAAAATGAATAAAAGAGAATTATAGGATGAAATTTGTATCGAGATTATTTTCTCGGGTTCGGATCCCTGCTATGGCTATGTTGCTTTGTTTGCTGTCGGTAGCCACAGTATTGGGTCAAGATTTCCCAGAAACATCAAATAGGCTTGTCAATGATTATACAAACACATTGACCGCAAGTCAGAAGCAATTATTGGAGCAGAAGCTATTGGCATTTGAGGATTCTGCATCTACGCAGATTGCAGTGGTTATGATGAATTCTACCGGTGGCTATGATATTTCTGATTATGCGGTTCGTTTAGCGAAAAAATGGGGTATTGGGAATAAAAAGTATAATAACGGTATTCTGTTGTTGGTCGCTCTGGGAGATCGGGCGGTGACTATTCAAACAGGTTACGGCATAGAGGGCGCTGTCCCGGATGCCATTGCATATCGTATTATTGAAAATGATATCAAGCCGGCTTTTCGTCAGGGCGATTACTACAAAGGAGTGGACGATGCGACCAGTTCCTTAATTTCCTACACAAAAGGTGAGTACAAAGCTGATCCAAAACAACCGAAAGGAAAGGGATCAGGTTCGGTGATGTTTGTTGTTATTATTGTGATAGTCTTGGTTGTTCTTTTCTCCAATCGCGGTGGACGAGGTGGTGGCGGTGGTGGCCGTGTGATGAATGGACGCGGCGCTTCTGATATCTTTTGGTGGACATTGCTGAATGGTCTTGGCGGCGGTGGCGGCCGAGGTGGCGGCGGTGGCTTCGGCGGAGGCTCTGGTGGCGGATTTGGCGGTTTCGGTGGCGGTGATTTTGGTGGTGGCGGTGCTTCCGGACGTTGGTAACATCTTTGCTAAATAATGTTAAATAGGACGACAGTGAAACGGAAATGTTTTACATTTATGGGAAGTATATAATTATGAAAAAGGGAATATTAATGGGTTTAAGCTTTTTACCAGCCTTGTTAATGGCACAAGAAAGCTTCACGGTTACAGGAAAAGTAAACACGACGTCAGACAAAGCGAAAGTGTTTATGCAGTATGCTGCGAATGGCACTCGTCAGACTGATTCAGCAACGGTCGTAAAAGGCGAATTTAAGTTCAACGGACAGGTAGCTACACCAACAAAAGGTATGATGATCTATTCGCCGGAGGGCTTAACTTTTGCAGAACTTAGAAATAGTCAAAAGCAACCTGAGACAGCACAGTTATATCTTTCTAAAGGCGTTATCAAAGTCGATGCAACCAAAGGGTTTAAAAATGCAACGGTCTCAGGTACGGCGCTTAATGACGATCTGACGCAGTACAAGGCTTTTGTGAAACCGCATACAGATGCGTTCGAGGCATTGAACCAACAATATTATGCGGCTTCGGAGACGCAAAAACAGGATCCTAAATTCATCGAAGGCTTACAAAAACAAGCTGGTGAGATTTCCGAAAAAATGGAAAAAGCAGATGCTGAATTTATTAACAAAAACCCAAAAAGCTGGTATACGTTGGATTTGTTGTCTGAGAATGTCAGCGGTGAAAACGTCAATGAATATGTAGCTTCTTTTGAGAAAATGTCTCCTGAACTGAAAAATTCTGAAAAAGGGAAGGAATTGGCTGAGCGTATCCAGAAATTGAAAGCAGTAGCTGTTGGTTCGGTAGCTCCTGACTTCACATTGCCAGACACAACAGGAAAGAATATTTCCTTATCTTCCTTAAGAGGAAAATATGTTTTGTTGGATTTTTGGGCAAGTTGGTGTGGTCCTTGTCGTCATGAGAACCCGAATGTCGTTGCGGCTTTCAATAAATTTAAAGATAAAGGATTTACCGTGTTTGGTGTTTCTTTAGACAATCCCGGTAAAAAAGATGCTTGGTTGAAAGCTATCCATGATGATAATTTACAACAATGGCCACATGTTTCAGACCTACAGGGCTGGAAATCAGCTCCGGTAAAATTGTACGAAGTACGTGGTATTCCGCAAAACTTCCTCATTGATCCTTCTGGTAAAATTGTCGCATCAAATTTAAGAGGTGAGGCTTTGGATGCGAAGTTAGCTGAATTGCTAAAGTAAACTGATATTTAGTTGCCATTGGGCATGAATAACCCCTAATTGTTATACTCATGTGAACTGAGTCTGCAATTAGGGGTTTCTTTTTATAGTCGTCCTCATCCAATCGCTTTTTTGGCGCCGCGACTAATTGACGACTCTAAAAGGCGAATAGCGTGACGACTGCAAAACATTGAATGAATTTGCTAACTTCGTCTGCTGCTATAGCGAATGATTGCGTGAAACCGCTATATCCTCGTAACAGCGGGATTAGGGGATGATGAATCCTAGGTATTTAAACATGGTGATCAATGGGATTTCTAGCGCTATTGGGGTTATAAAATTGTAAAGATGAAGAAAACAGTAATTTTGGGTATATTCTTGGGGACGGTGATTGCTTCCTGCGGTGGCGATCAAGATAAGGGAATTCCTGTTGTCAACCTAGAGGCGTTGCATGCCATACCTTTGGATCACCCGATTGATCAATTGGCTAAAGACACGACATTTATCGATGTTACGTTGCCGCCTAATGCCCGGATCGATCAGTTGTCACAACAGGAGCTGGGTCAACTAAAGGCTGCGGCATATCGTTTTTATCAGCATGTTACACTGGAAAATAATCAATACCGTGTTGATCTTAAAGATCCAAAGGTCCTACACCTATCGGAACAGGTTATTAAGGCATATGAACAGGCGATCAGCAATACGAATCATTTTGCGGACTCGATGGCCAAAGCTGGTCAGGCCATTCAGTTGCCGCCGGTATCTGAAGAATACCGCAATAATTTGCTTAAATAACAACTGGGATTGATATGGAGCTCATGTACGCTTATGGAATATGACCGTTCGGGTATCAGGCCTTTACAAAGAATTTGAACAAATCAAGAAACACAAGGCATAAAAAAAGAGTATACATCACGATGTATACTCTTTTTTTATTGTTAGTCAAGAATAAACTAGATAATTTACAACGAAAGGATTTCAATGATACGAAGCAGATCTTCATTCATTTTTACGTTATGCTTGATGGCGCTCTTAAAGGGTGTGAACCTTACTTCACTGCAGATCAGTCCGGCCATTTCACCTCTGCGGCCTTGTAGTAAAGCCTCTACCGCTGCAACTCCAAGCCTGCTGGCCAATACGCGGTCCATGCAAGTAGGGCTTCCGCCACGCTGAATATGTCCTAAAATAGATAATCTAACGTCGTAATGCGGGAAATTTTCCTTGATTTTTTCCGATACCACCATACCGCCTTCTTTGTCGCCTTCAGCAACAATAATAATGCGGGATGATTTATTTTTACGGCTTTTGTCAAGTCTTTTCATGATCGCATCATAGTCTACCTCGAACTCAGGAACCAGAACTGCCTCAGCACCGGTACTGATACCAGAACGGACGGCGATAAGACCAGAGTCGCGGCCCATCACTTCGATCACAAAAAGTCTATCGTGAGACTCGGCGGTGTCGCGAATTTTGTCTACGGCTTGGATAACTGTATTAATGGCTGTATCATAGCCAATAGTGAAGTCTGTGCCGGCCAAATCGTTATCGATTGTGCCCGGAAGACCGATGATAGGAAAATCGAATTCTTCGATAAATTTGGATGCGCCGGTAAATGTACCATCGCCACCGATAACAACCATGGCATCAATACCGTGGCTGCGTAAATTTTCATAAGCCTGCTTACGTCCTTCAATTGTTTTGAAAGCCTCGCTGCGGGCTGTTTTTAGGATAGTACCACCACGTTGTATGATATTGGCTACAGATTTAGCATCCATAGGGATAATCTCACCATTAACTAGACCATCATAACCTCTGCGTACCCCAAATACTTCAAGATTATTGTAGATCCCCGCTCTAACAACAGCGCGGATACCAGCATTCATTCCTGGAGCATCTCCTCCAGATGTCAAAACAGCAATTTTTTTAATGTTACTCATACGTACTCAAACTTAGCTATTTTTAAGCGTATATACAATTATATTTCCGTTATTAGAAGTCGCCAATATCGCTATTAAGAACAAGCAATCGCTTTATTAACTGCAATTCATCTAAGTGTGAGCTAAAGATAATGCAAATTTAATAATTGCTTGTTCTCTGCTGTTAATCTCGACGGATACCTTCTGCTGTATACAGGCTATTTTTTTGCCTTAAAGGCATCAATTCCGCTCTGTAAAAACGCTTTATATTGTTCAATATTTCTATTTGCACCAGACTGAGGTACCAATACCTTTCCAGTGGCGTCTACAATAACATATAACGGTTGTGAATTGCTATTGAACGTCGATGCTTGGAAATCACTGTTTTTATTTCCTATCGTTTTAATCTTTTTGCCACTGTATTTTGATACGAATTGTTCGTTTGCAGGTAATTCTGTTTTATCATCGACAAACAATTCGGCCATAACAAATTCTTCCTTCAATAGTTTGGCAACCGCAGGATCAGTCCAGACATTTGCTTCCATCTCCCGACAGTTAACACAGTTCCAACCTGTAAAATCTATCAATACAGGTTTATTCAGTTCTTTTGCTGTTTCCAAGGCCTGATCATAATCATAATATGGATCAAATCCTTTTGGTGTACCGCGTTCGTGAAAAATCTCCGCGTATTTTTTGACTTTACCATCACTGTGTGCGGGAGCGGCTGCTATTCCTGCCGACAGGTCAAAGTCCTGTGTTGCCGAGGGTGGCAAGAAAGCTGAAATTGATTTTAGGGGAGCTCCCCATAGCCCCGGTACCATATAGATAACGAAGGAGAATACAATGATAGCGAGAATAGTTCTCGGTACGGAGAGGAATTTTAATTCACTGTCATGTGAAAATTTAATCTTTCCAATAAGATATAAGCCCATCATACTAAAGATGGCAATCCATAGCGATAAGAACACCTCCCGATCCAGCCAATTCCAATGGTAGGCCAAATCTACATTTGATAAGAATTTAAGCGCCAGTGCGAGCTCTAAGAAGCCGAGTACAACCTTCACCGAATTTAACCAGCCACCAGATTTTGGAAGGGATTTTAACATCGAAGGGAACATTGCAAATAAGCCAAAAGGAATTGCAAGTGCTATAGAAAAACCGAGCATACCGATTGCGGGACCTAGGCGTTCTCCTTTTGAGGCCGCTTCGACCAATAAGGTGCCAATAATGGGGCCAGTGCAGGAGAAGGAGACCAGTGAAAGGCTGAATGCCATAAAGAAAAGCCCTACGAGACCGCCTTTGTCGGATTTGGCATCCATTTTATTGACAAAAGAACTCGGTAACGTGATTTCAAAAGCACCAAAAAAGGATGCGGCGAAAACAACTAATAAGAGGAAGAATAGGAAGTTAAATACCCCATTTGTGGATAAAGCATTCAATGCATCCGAACCAAAGGAAATGGTGATTATCATTCCTAAAGCGACATAGATCACAATAATAAAGAGACCGTAGAGGAGTGCCTTGCTGATACCGCTTGCGCGGCTTCCAGCCTGTTTTGTAAAATAACTTACGGTAAGTGGGAGCATTGGAAATATACATGGCATGAGTAGCGCTGCGAAGCCGCCAACTAATCCTGCGATAAAGATACTCCAAAGTGATTTTTTACTTGATTCTTGCCCGGAGGGAGCGTTCGCCTTAGCAGGAGCTATTTTGCTGCTGTCCTGACTAACCATTGTGTCAGGTGAAGCTGTAAAATTTAGATCCTCAGGTACCGCTTCAACAGAAGTAGCTGTATCCGGTGATGATTCAAATTGAAGTCCTTCTGTACTTGTTAAGCTATCTTGTGCGGAGGCAAAAGTTGCTGTCGTTAAAGAAAGACTGAAAAAAGCAATTAAAAGTAGAATGAATGTGTTTTTTAACATGCGTATGAATTTCTGATGTTATGGTCAAAAATAAAAAAAGGCGATGAGAATCGCCTTATTAATTTATCCGTGTAGAATCATTTTTACTATTTGATTGTCACAGCAAAAGCATATTCGTCTGGAGGAAGACATTGTGATGCATCACATGCTTGCCATTCAACAGTGCCTTTAACGGTGGCAGTTCCTTTGTTTAAAGTTACTTTTTGTTGGAAAATTACCTCGTTTGTAAAATAACCAACATCCATCTTAAATACATCTTCGTGTTTTACCTTAGGTTTCGGCTCTGCAGTTTTACCTACCAATGTATAATCTGCCGCTTTAGCAAAGTTGAAAGAAGTTGGAATTGGGCCGCCATCTTTCACATTTTGTGAATAAATGTGCCATCCATTTTGGATTGTAGCTTTCACATATACTACAGCTTCTTTGTTATTTAACTTTTTGCTCGCCACAGTCCATTTTACAGGTTTGTGAATCTGAGCGAATGCTCCCGTAACTGCAAAAATTACCACAGTCATTAACAGTATTAACTTTTTCATCAGAATTTAATTTGTTCTTTCCTTTTTCACTACAATGATTGCAGTGTGTTCTTGTTCTTTGATGCTTCGGGTGAATAAAGGTTTAATCACGCTGTTGACAAATTTAGAACAAAGGTTTGACAATTCTAAAATGGGTTATCCTTTTTTTGTAAAGATTAAGTAATAAGATGTGTAATTTCTTTGATATCAAATTCGCGCAAGGTGTCTTCCAAAAGAACCAGTAGCTTCCCGTCATTAGACACCTGTTGGATAATACCGGTCTTCTTGGTGCCGTCGACTAGGAATGGTCTTTCTTCACCTCTCCAAAACAATAACGCGTTGTAGCGGTTTAACTGATATTGAGCGCCCTCCTTATACAGGTTCAGGTACTCCTGTTGGATCACTTGGAATAACTCCTGTGCCAGTTCCTTGATGTTGTAATCCTGTCGATCGGTCAGGCAGGCGAGCGAGGTTATTGTTGTTGCTGTGTCAAAATTAAGTTGATTAATATTTACACCAATGCCAATAATTGCGTGCTCTATTTTACTGCCTTTTAATTTATTTTCTATTAAAATGCCTGTTATTTTCTTTGAATTGACGTAAATATCATTGGGCCATTTCACGGCTACAGGCTGCTCGGTTTTGCTTTTCAGCCAATTGACGGTTGCAATGGCGATTGTTGCGGAAAGTGCAAATTGTTCCGCTATTGGCAGGAAATGAGGCTTTAAGAGGATAGATGTCGTTAGGTTTTTCCCTGGTTCACTGACCCAGGAGCTTCCGCGCTGCCCCTTGCCCTGAAATTGTTCTTCTGCTAAAATGGCAGTCCCTTCAGCTAGTGGCTTGAAATTTGACAATAATTCCCTGAGATAATCGTTTGTAGAGGCGACTTTGTCAAGATATATTGCATTTTGACCGATGATAAGTCCCGAAATATTGTTATTTTGCAAACTGAAAGTATTAAATAAATATTAAGTCAAAACTATCACATTTTTTAATGAGTAAAAATAAAAGTTCAGAATTGTCCCAACGTCTATCAGAAATTATCGTTTATGGTATGCAAGAAAAGAAAGCAAACGAGATCGTTCGCTTGGATTTAAGAGATCTTCACAGTTCTGTTTCCGATTATTTTGTGATTTGTCATGCCGACTCTAACATTCAGGTGAATGCGATAGCAAAGAGTGTCGAAGAAGAAGTCTATAAGGCATTTGGTCAAGAACCCCAATATAAAGAAGGGCAATCCAATGGTGAATGGTTGATTTTGGATTTTGTGGATGTGGTTGTACATATCTTTAAGACCGAAAAAAGAGCGCATTATGGTATCGAGGATTTATGGGGAGATGCAGAAGTACAGCATTTCCAAAGCGCTTAATTGTTCTCAACGAAAAAATTTATAAAGAAAATATAATTACGATATAATGAAAAAAATCCCGAGTAGTAAGGTAAGCCCGAAACCGCCAAAATTCAATTTTGTGTGGCTTATGATTGCCATGTTTTTAGGTTTTTTTGCCTTACAGTACGTTTTTGGAGAAAGCCCAGCTAAGGAAGTTAGCTATAGTGATTTTGAGACACGTATGTTGAATACAGGCGCTGTAGAGCGTCTCGTCGCCTATAAAAAGAATGATCTTGTCGAAGTGGAGGTCTATCTAAAAAAGGGCTGGAAAGATAACCCAAGTTTTAAAGACGCTACAAAAGCTGCTGATCCGCTTCCAAGTCTATCAGGACAGGAAGACAAGGGGCCACAATATATTTTTAAGGATGCCTCTCCCGATGTTTTAGAAAAGAAATTAGCTGCATCGCAAGCGGAATTAACGCCAGGTACACCAAAGGTCCAGTTGACTTATGATGATCGTTCCAACCCTTGGGCAAGCTGGTTTATCACGTTTATGTTGCCGTTGTTGGTATTGGCTGCAATCTGGATCTTCTTGATGCGTCGTATGGGCGGTGGTGCTGGCGGCGGTGGCGGTGCGATCTTTAATATAGGTAAATCTAAGGCGACGTTGTTTGATAAAGAATCGCAGATCAATATCACATTTAATGATGTTGCTGGTCTTGAAGAAGCGAAACAAGAAGTTATGGAGATTGTGGATTTCTTAAAAAATCCACGTAAGTATACCAATCTAGGGGGTAAAATTCCGAAAGGCGCTTTGCTTGTAGGGCCTCCGGGAACGGGTAAGACTTTATTGGCTAAAGCGGTAGCCGGAGAGGCTCAAGTGCCATTTTTCTCATTATCCGGATCTGACTTTGTCGAAATGTTTGTGGGTGTAGGTGCATCGCGTGTTCGCGATTTGTTTAAGCAAGCGAAAGAGAAAGCACCATGTATCATTTTTATCGATGAGATTGATGCTATAGGTCGTGCTCGTGGTAAAAACTCGATGATGGGCGGTAATGACGAGCGTGAAAATACATTGAACCAATTATTGGTGGAGATGGATGGTTTCGGTACGGATTCAGGCGTTATTATTTTAGCGGCTACTAACCGTATCGATGTACTGGATACAGCATTGTTGCGTCCAGGACGTTTTGACCGTCAAATTTCTATTGATAAACCGGATTTGATTGGCCGTGAGCAAATTTTCAAAGTGCATCTAAAGCCGTTGAAATTATCGGCTGAGGTCGATGCAAAAAAATTATCGGCGCAGACACCTGGTTTTGCGGGAGCTGAAATTGCCAACGTGTGTAACGAAGCAGCCCTTATTGCTGCCCGTAAAAATAAACCCGAGATTGATATGCAGGATTTTCAGGATGCCGTTGATCGTGTGATCGGTGGTCTTGAGAAGAAAAACAAAATCATCTCTCCGGAAGAGAAACGTATTGTTGCTTATCATGAGGCTGGACACGCTATTGCGGGCTGGTTTTTAGAGCACGCCGATCCTTTGGTGAAAGTGTCTATTGTGCCACGTGGTGTCGCTGCTTTGGGTTATGCACAGTACCTTCCCCGTGAGCAGTTCCTATATACGACAGAACAGCTTATAGACAGTTTATGTATGACTATGGGTGGTCGTGTCGCTGAAGATATTACTTTTGGAAGAATTTCAACAGGTGCTCAAAATGACTTAGAGCGTATCACGCAACTTTCGTATGCGATGATAGCAATCTACGGTATGAATGATAAAGTTGGCAATGTTTCCTTCCGAGATAGTTCTGAAGCATCTTTCCAAAAACCATATTCTGACAAAACGGCAGAGCTGATTGATGCAGAGGTACGTAACTTAATTAATGACGTCTATGCACGTACCAAACAGTTATTGCTGGATAAACGTGAGGGTTTGATTAAAATAGCAGAAAAGCTATTGGAAAAAGAGATTCTTTTTCAGTCGGACTTGGAAGAGATATTAGGTAAACGTCCATTTGAAACCAAGACTACTTACGAGGAGTTTGTGAATGGTGCTGATGGTGGTGGAGTTCCACAGACAGATTTACCGTTGGATGTTCATCCGGACGAAGTGCGATCTAACGAAGGGCAGAGTTCAGAAACACCCTCCAATAATTTGAATTAATTTGAATGCTGCAGCGCTAGATCACTCTAGCGCTGCATTTATATATATTTGCGCCATGAACGTGAAGAACGCAACAGCGAAAGAGATAATGTTAAAACGGGTACGTCAGGCATTACTACAGAAAAACGATAATCCACATCCCAATTTCAAAGAAACGCCGCTTTATAAAGAAGAGGATGAGTTGGTGGATATTGTTTTTGTTCGCGAATTGACTGCTGCGGGAGGCAAGTTTCTGTATTGTGATGGCGAGATCGGTCTGATTGAAAATCTGATTTTATTGACCGAGGAGAATAATATCAAAAATATATACGCTTGGGAACAAGGTGTTCAAAATTTACTCAGTCCATATGGTTTCCCTTTTTTAAAAACAGCGGAGGATTTTGAATCAGCAAATGCGAGCATTACTTCATGTGAAGCATTGGTTGCGCGTAACGGAAGTGTTATGGTGAGTAATGCAAATGCTTCAGGACGCAGGTTGAGTATATATCCTCCAATTCATATTGTTATTGCCAAAGCTTCACAATTGGTTTGGGATCTAAAGGATGCTTTAGCCTATATGCAGAAGCGTTACGGTCAGGAAATCCCGACAATGATTTCTACAATTACCGGCCCCTCCAGGACGGCTGATATCGAGAAAAGATTGGTTTTGGGTGCACATGGACCAAAAGAACTTTACGTTTTACTTTTAGAGGATCGATTCTAGGAATTACTATGCTATTATATTATCTAACAGAAATGCCTGTTGCGAGTATTATTTTCTTTTTTACGCTCGCTACCAGTATCTATACGTTTTCACATGAACAACTTTACGGTAAACTGATGTTGCATCCGTATAGTATCGCACGTAATCGAAAATGGTATACCATCCTTACCAGTGGCTTTGTGCATAAAGATTGGGGGCATCTGCTGTTTAATATGCTTACCTTCTATTATTTTGCATTTGGTTTGGAGCGCATACTTGCAGAAGCAAGTCCATACGGTCATATTTTATTTGCCGTAATCTATATCGGTAGTTTAATCTTGAGCGATATTCCAACAATCATCCAGCAAAAAAATAACCCCGGTTACTATAGTTTAGGCGCCTCAGGTGCGATTTGTGCGGTTCTGTTTAGCTACATTCTTTTCGATCCGAAAATTACCATTGGTGTGATGATGATTATACCGATGCCGGCTTATCTGTTTGCATTTTTGTTTTTAGGTTACTGTGTGTGGGCGTCAAAAAAAGCGCAAGATGGTATAAATCACGATGCTCATTTCTTTGGCGCATTGTCGGGTCTGATCTTGACGATTATCTGTTTCCCTTGGGTTATTAAGCATTGTTTGGCTCAGTTTTAAAATTTTCCACCCCAGGTTTCCCGATCTAAATTTCTATACTGGATCGCTTCGGCGAGATGATGATTTTCGATCATTTTACTTTGCTCCATATCAGCGATTGTTCGAGCAACTTTGAGTATTCTATCGTATGCTCTTGCAGATAGGCTCAGATGTTCAATAGCCGTTTTGAGTAACTTTCTTCCGGGCTCATCAATCTGACATATTTCTCGGGTCAATTGTGTACTCATCTGGGCATTACAATGGATGTCTGGAAAAGAATCGAACCGTTCTTTCTGAATTTCTCGGGTTTGAATGACTCGAGTTCGCACAGTACGGCTGTCTTCGGCTATACGTGTCGTACTCAGTTGGTCAAATAGTACAGGCGTCACCTCAATATGCAGATCGATACGGTCTAAAAGAGGTCCCGATATTTTACTTAAATAACGTTGTACAGTATTGCTGCCGCATATGCATTCTTTTTCGGGGTGATTGAAATAGCCACAGGGACAGGGGTTCATGGCGGCAACGAGCATGAAACTCGCCGGATAATCCACCGTGAGTTTTGCCCTTGATATGGTAATCTGCCGTGATTCAAGAGGCTGCCGCATGACCTCGAGTACACTCCGTTTGAATTCTGGTAATTCATCAAGAAACAGCACGCCATGATGCGCTAGTGAAATCTCACCTGGGAGCGGATTAGAGCCTCCACCTACCATGGCTACATCGGATATGGTATGATGCGGAGAACGAAACGGCCGTGCCGTCAAGAGAGACTCTTTGGTTTTCAGGTTTCCAGATACAGAGTGTATTTTGGTGGTTTCTAAAGATTCAGTCATATTGAGGGGCGGGAGGATCGTCGGTAGCCTTTTTGCCAACATGGTCTTACCCGCGCCGGGAGGACCTATTAAAATGAGGTTGTGACCACCCGCAGCTGCAATTTCCAGGGCCCTTTTGATATTCTCCTGTCCTTGGACATCCGAGAAATCGACGTCGTAATTATTCGTGCCGGTATGAAAGCACGTTTGAATATCAACTTGGGTTGGTTCAATTTTTATCTTATGATTTAGGAAATCAACAACTTGGCGGAGGTTTTCTACTCCGATCACATCGACACCTCCGACAATAGCGGCCTCCTTTGCATTCTCTTGGGGTAGAATAAGTCCTTTAAAGCCATCTTTTAGGGCTTGTAAAGTGATGGGTAAACTGCCACGGATGGGCTTAATGCTTCCGTCTAAGGATAGTTCTCCTAGAATAAGATAATCTGCCAGAAGCTCATTTGTCATTTGTCCAGAGGATGCCAATATGCCGATCGCGATTGATAAGTCATAACTGGACCCTTCCTTACGCATGTCTGCGGGTGCCAAGTTGACAACAATCTTTTGGCGTGGCATGTGAAGTTGACAGGAAGTAATGGCACTTTCGACACGTCTTAAGCTCTCTTTAACGGCATTGTCAGGCAAGCCTACAATATAATAATGCAAGCCTGTAGATACGATTACCTCAACGGTAATTGTGCAGGCATTGATACCATAGACGGCACTGCAATAGGTTTTATTTAGCATAATTTTTATAATGGGTTGATTTAAAGATACTAAAAAACTGAACGGGTTAATAATTGTTTGGTGAATTATTGAAAGTCAATCGAATTTTATCAAAAAATGATTATATTGGAAAGTATAGTTTCTCGTAAATAATGGATTAAATGCCGCGTTTGGCAAACGATTTGCTTTGTGAATTGTATTATTAACGAGGACTAGTTTCATCGTAATAGAATTAGAAATTAAAACGAAAAAGAAATGAATGACACAAGTAAAGTAGCTTTGGCGTTGTTAGCGGGTCTTGCTGCAGGTGCAGCTTTGGGAGTTTTATTTGCTCCGGACAAGGGGTCGGATACGAGAGATAAAATTAATGATTCATTAAGCGATTTGAGTGATGCTATTCGTGAAAGAGCGGAAGAACAGTTCGATCAACTGAATGATTTTAAAGAGAAGATTGTTTCTACATTGAAAGGGAAATTAAATCAGAGCGAAGAAGTGCTAGATGATGATATCATCGAACATGCATAATCCGCAGATTATTCATTGGAATAATTGGTGTAGAATACATATTATCAGGCTATTTCTAGGGATAGCTGTCTGACGAACTATTTACTCCTTATGCGTAGAGAGTGGATTTGTGTTGGCATCATCGGATGCTGCGTTTTCGTTTTTTAAGCTAGAAGTTGAAATAGCCTGAATAAATTTTAGATGCATGGAAGAAGAAAAATTTTCACTTAGCGGTACGTTTCAAAAAACCAAAGAGTATGTTGACTCTCAGTTTAAGCTTGTCAAATTAAAGACAATCGAACGGTCGTCCAGATTGATCGCCAGCCTTGTTGTTGATGCGACAAAGTTAATTTTCACGTTGTTCGTTCTGTTTTTTTTGTGCTTGGCACTGGGTTTTTGGCTCGGGGAGCTATTGGGGAGCTATTCACTGGGCTTTTTGGCTACAGCAGGGATCTTTTTAGTGATTATCATCTTAATACGGGTTTTTGAGCCTATGCTGGAATCCAAATTTATGGATCTTTCAATCCGCCGTTTTTTAGCGAAGTGGAACGACGAGATTGAGGAAGAAGAGGAAGAACTGCACAAGGAAAAACTTGATAGAGAAAGGGCTACAAATGAACAATAAACAGACTAAAATACGTAATCTGCAGGAACTTAAAGCTGAGATTTCCCGTTTAAAGACGCTAAAAAACGAACAAGAATCTTATCTTAAGGCTCAATTTACCTTGCTCAACAATAAAATAGAGGCTCCGATTCGTTTTTTCAATACCTTAAAAGATAATATACCGGGGGTAAATATCGTTCAGCAGTTGTTTGCGAAAAGCAGCAATCCAGATTCCGATTGGTTAACAAAGACCTTACGTATCGGCGTGCCCTTTGTTATGAATAGGTTGTTCCTAAAAAATACGGGCGTTTTAAAGAAAGCGCTGATGTTGCTGTTATCAGAGCGTGCTGTCGGCCAGATCAATCAAGATAAAATCACCGGTCTCATCGGTAAATTAACGAGCTTTATTCGTCCCAAGAAAAAGAAGAAAAATAAAGCTGCGCAAGCTGAAAATGCAGTGATCAAGGATGAGGTTAACGAGTACGGAATTCCTTCCTATAGCGAGACTTACTAATGCAATCGTGTTGGATTTATTCGGAAGCGTTTGCTTCTTTCTTTAAAAAATCCGCATAAGCTAGTTGAATGCCTTCCCGGAGGTTAACTCGATGTTTCCAGCCCAGCGCATGTAGTTTTGAGACATCCATGAGTTTTCGCGGTGTTCCGTCAGGTTTGGAACTGTCGAAGGAAATAGTTCCCTGGTAACCAATGACGTCTTTAATCAATTCGGCAAGTTCCTTAATGCTTAAATCTTCGCCAATGCCAATGTTGACAAATTGTTTCTCGTCATAATTATTCATTAAGAAAACGCAGGCATCTGCCAGGTCATCGGAAAAAAGAAATTCCCGTAAGGGGGTCCCTGTTCCCCAGATCATAACTTCAGGGAGCTGATTGATTTTAGCTTCATGAAATCTTCTGATCAAGGCCGGTAAGACATGTGAATTTTGCGGATGGTAGTTGTCGTTAATTCCGTAAAGATTTGTTGGCATAACGGAGATATAATTGCATCCATACTGATCCCTGAAAGCTTCCGCCATTTTTATTCCCGCGATTTTAGCAATTGCGTAAGGCTCATTTGTAGGCTCCAGCGTGCCCGTGAGTAGCATGTCTTCATTCAAAGGCTGCGGAGCCATTTTTGGATAGATACAGCTTGAGCCTAAGAACATTAATTTTTTAACCTTATTATCGTAGGAAGATTTGATGACGTTATTCTGTATAGCCATATTCTCGTAGATAAAATCAGCGCGATAGGTGTTGTTCGCCATGATCCCGCCAACTTTGGCTGCGGCTAAGAAAACATAGTCCGGTTTTTCCTGATCGAAAAAATCAGCCACTGCTTGCTGATTGCGCAGATCTAATTCGGAAGATGTGCGTGTGACAATGTTGTTGTACCCAAGCTCCGATAATTTGCGATGAATTGCCGATCCGACCATTCCACGATGGCCTGCTATATAAATTTTAGCGTCTTTCTCCACGATAAGTTATTGATTCCTGCAAACTTAGATAAATTGCTTTTTATATGCAATATAATTCGCCCGTGTGTATGCAATTTATGTATTCCTGTGTCTGCTACAGGACTTCAGATTGTTCTGTAATTACCGGTATTCGTGCTGTCTCTCAGATTTATTTTTTTTAGCGGGAATATAAGGTTATTTTTGCGGGATATTTATTAAAAAATGGGAAAGGACAAACTACGTAAATTTGCTGAAGTTGCTACTTTTGAAAATGTAATCCAACTCGACGCAGGCAAAGAATATAAAGGAAAATGGGCTGAGAAGCAATTTGGTAACAATAATCCAGTTGTTTTGGAGCTTGCTTGTGGTAAAGGTGAGTATACTGTTAATCTAGCGAGATTGTTTCCGGAGAAAAATTTCATCGGTATCGATTTTAAAGGTAATCGTATTTGGCGAGGAGCCAAAACAGCTTTGGAGGATGGAATTCGGAATGTTGCTTTTCTTCGGATACAAATTGAGACTATCCTTGAACATTTTGCTGAAAATGAAATTGATGAGATCTGGATTACCTTTCCGGATCCGCAACCGCAAGATAGCCGAGAAAAGAAACGATTGACCGGGCCAAAGTTTTTGGATCGTTATAAAATCATTATGAAGCCTGAAGGGATGATGAATTTGAAAACAGACAATGACGGTTTTTATGCTTACACACTGGAGCAGATCGATTTACAGGGTTTGAAAAAATATAAGGAAACGACAGATCTTTACCATTCAGACTTGGTTGATAACGTTTTATCCATTAAAACATATTACGAACGGAAGTATTTGGCGCATGACAAGAACATTAACTATGTGAAGTGGAGTTTCGAGAAGGCTTAAGCCTTAACGCTTCTATTGTAATAAAGAGCCCAACGAAAGTTTGGGCTCTTTTTGTTTTCTTCAGTATTGCGGATTCTGAAGCTTTGATCACCCACTTTTTACCCCAGTTGGCAGCTGTGTCTACGGTTATTTACTCTTGTCGTAGTTTTACATGAAAGTTACCGTATACTTCCAGTATAGTTACGGTATTGTTTTAGTATGGATATAGTAGTTATGTAAAATACTAAATAGCTACTTAAAGGGGGGAGTAAATTTACTTAAAACGTCTATAATCCTCCATTACCTATCTTTCTGATGGATTCATAAGTCCTATAAGATTAAATAATTCTTGTTTTTTTATTCTAAAATGGGGTTTTAAATTATTTCGATTTATTTCGTTTTTTAAATATTATTAATTATTTTCGATTTGTAATATAAAATAACCAAAGAAAGATCGCTTAAAAGCGTGCCTAATGCATGATAATCCCTTCAGGGTGAACTTCAAAGCATTTTATTAAAACGGTAATAGTATGATAAAAGGAAATACTATTCGAAACAATTGTTAACAAAAAGAAAACATTAAGTTAAAACAAACTTTTTGTTAAGAATATATTTTTGTGCCAAATTGAAAATTAACAATTTACACCAATAACTATGTTTAGTATTAACCCTATCCAAATTAATCTAAGGCACTCCTCCTCGAAAGTGCTATTTGTGGCATTAGCAATTGCCTGTAATATGGATTTTACAGCAATGGCGGCTCCACTAGGATCTGATCAAGCTGTGCATGCAGTTAAGCAGACCAAGATTAGAGTAAAAGGGCAAGTTGTCGATAATCAGACGAAAGAACCTTTGGCATCCGTATCAATCCTTGCAGCGGGTGTAGTTAAAGGAGCGACGGACAGAAATGGTAATTTCGATATTGAAGTAGAATCAGGGACAGCAATCCGTTTTCAGCTAATCGGTTACGAAGCTGAAACGCAAACTTTTTCGTCAGCCCAATTGAATGCTAAAATTTTTTTAAGTGCGAGATCGGAGGCGCTCAATGAAGTCGTTGTGACAGCGCTAGGCATACAGCGAGAAGAGAAGGCATTAGGCTATTCCATAAGCACGGTCAAAGGCGAGGAATTGACGAATGCAATTTCAAACAATTGGACGGATGCTCTAACAGGAAAAGTCGCTGGTTTGAATTTGGTAAAGTCGGGTGCGGGGCCATTGGGATCCAATCAGATTATTTTAAGAGGGGAAACATCTTTTACGGGCGATAATTCCGCATTGATTGTTGTGGATGGTGTTGTCATGGGAGGAGGGACGCGGATGACCGGTAATGGTAGTTCCAATTATTTGGATAGTGATTCTCCTGTAGATTTTGGAACATCATTGGCGGATATTAATCCGGATGATATCGAGTCCGTTTCAGTATTGAAAGGACCAGGCGCTTCAGCGCTCTATGGTTCCCGTGGCGCACATGGCGCTGTGATTATTACCACAAAAAAGGGAAAAGGGGCTAAAAATAAAATTGGTGTATCCGTTAATTCGAATACGGCAATTGGGACAATTAACAGATGGCCCGATTATCAATACGAATATGGTCAAGGTGCGATTGATCAGGATCTTTATTATTCCTACGGACAGTCAGAGGATGGTGCAAGTACTTTAAGTACGTCTTCTGCTTGGGGACCCAAATTTGATGGACAGTATTATTACCAGTACGATCCTAATTTCTATCGTTTGACACCTCCAGAGCGGACATTATGGAGACCCTATGAAAATAACCGAAAGGATCTTTTCCAAACGGAGCTCACGTCTACTAATTCGATCAGTATTTCTGGTGCTACTGAAAAGACCAGTTCACGGTTTTCATATACCAACGTTACGAACAAATGGATTATTCCCAACATGGGTTATAATCGGAATACCATCGCTATGCAGTTCAATAACAAGGTGACGGATAAACTGAGCCTCTCAACAAAAATTAATTTTAATAATAGAGGATCAGACAATTTACCAAATAGCGGTTATAACAATCAAAGTTACATGTACTTTGTACGGGGCATTGTGCCGAATGTGAATGCAGCTTGGCTAGAGCAGAATTGGATTCCAGGAAAGGAAGGAATTGAACAGATGACTCCGTTTTCAAACCTGTTGGATAATCCAAGAACCATATCTAATGATATGATCAATGCGCAGGATAAAAACAATATTATTGGAAATTTACAGGCCGATTATAAATTCAATAAGGAGTTGAATTTGATGGTGCGGACAGGAATCGATTGGAGCTATGATAAACGCAAACAATCCAGGCCATTTGATACCTATAAATATGCTTATGGCTATTACCGGGAGCAGTCCATCAATAACCAGGAAATTACTTCCGACTTTTTATTGCAATATAACAATCAACGGAGCAATCTTCACAAATTTGGCGCATCGGTTGGAGGTTCATTGATGCACAATAAGTATATTAAAGATGATGCTTACGCTAATAGTCTAATTTATCCAAACCAATATAATTTTGCCAATGCGAGGGAAAAAATCGTTTATTTACCTTACCGCGAGGAATATGCAGCCAATAGCTTATATGCCTTACTAAATTATAGTTATAAGGATATGATTTTTGTCGATGCAACGAATCGTATCGACTGGGCGAGTACATTAGCATCTCCGAAACGGAATGAAGTTAAACCATTTATATACCCTTCGCTTAATACAAGTTTTGTTATTTCCCAATTGCTAAACCTGCCAAAAGCGATAAATTTTTGGAAAGTCAGAGCATCGATTGCTCAAGTCGGAGGTGGAGGAAAACGGGCTTATCTAAACTCTTATGGTTACCGTAGTGTTGAGGGGACCACTGGAGGGCTTACAAATCCAACCACCGTTCCAGATGAAAATCTGACGTTCGAAAGTACGCGTTCTTATGAAGTAGGAACAGATTTTAGAATGTTCAGAGATCGACTTAGATTAGATTTTACTCTGTATTCAAACTCGACATTTGATCAGATTATTGAGTCTCCGCTGGATCCTTCAAGCGGTTTCAGAAATCAGATTACGAATGCTGGAGAGGTACGGAATAGGGGGATAGAGATTGCGCTTTCTGGCGATATTATCAAGAAGAAAGATGGCTTAAATTGGAATATGTATGGAAATTTTACGAGCTATGATTCGAAAGTTATTTCCATACCTGCAGATCTGCAAGGAGAATTAGTGCTATCCACGTTGTTTGGAAGTAGAGGAACAATTGTGGCCATACCTGGTAAACGATTTGGTGATATCTATGGACTCGGATATGAGCGAAATCAGGATGGTCAAATTATTTATGAAAATGGACTTCCTGTATTGTCCCAACAGAACATGTATATCGGTAATCCAAATGCAACGACCAAATTTGGTTGGGGTAATGAATTTAAATACAAAGGATTTAGATTTAATTTCTTATTTGATGGTCAATTCGGCGGAGTGGGATATTCGTTGACGCATGCCGTATTGATGGAAGAGGGAAAATTAAAAAAGACAATTCCGGGACGATATAATGGTATTATCGGCGATGGTGTTGTGAAGAATAGTGATGGAAGCTACAGCAAGAATACAGTTGTTGCGTCTGCTGGAGATTATTATGCTAAACATTTTAATCGGGATAATATAGAATCAAATACGTTTTCCACGGACTTTATAAAGCTTCGTGAGGTCAGATTTGACTATACATTACCTAAGTCTTTTGTTGAACGCTTGAAAATTGAGCGCGCATCAATTGGCGTGTACGGAAGAGATCTGTTTGTCATGACCAAATGGCCTTCATTTGACCCAGAGTTTGGATCGCTAAATTCAAGCGGTATTGAGAAGGGCGCAGAGATTGCCCAGTTCCCTTCAACCCGCACAATGGGTGTCAATTTATCATTCTCATTTTAAATCCAGCGTATTATGAAAAAGAATATAAGAAAAGCTTTTATTTTGTTGGCAGCCTGTGGGATACTACAGAGCTGTACAAAAGATTTTGTCGCAATAAATACAAATCCAAATGCAATTTCTGCGGCAGCGCCACAAAGTCTCATCGCGCCAGCTTTACTCAATGTGTTAAACACAAATTTATCACGGAATATGCGCATCAACAACGAGCTTATGCAAGTGACTGTAACGGTGAATGATGCATTGGAGATTCAACGGTATGAAATCAGACCGTCAGAAGCGGAATCTACCTGGTCCGGATGGTACGTACAGTTGACGAATATACGCGACATTTATCAGAAGGCAGGGGAAGGGCAGCAGAAGGGTTACCAGACATACCAGGGTATTTCGCTTATATTGGATGCTTGGGTGAGTTCGTTAATAACTGATATGTATGGTGATGTACCTTATACAGACAGCAATAAAGGGTATAGTGATAGTAATTTAACTCCTGTATTTGATAAACAGTCCGATATTTATGCGGATATCTTTAGAAAATTAGAAGAGGCCAATACGCTTTTGAAAGGTAAGGTTGCTGTCGAATCGACCAATTTAGCGATGGATCCTATATTTAATTCAGATCCTGGAAAATGGCAGAAATTTGGTAATTCTTTATATCTCCGATTATTGCTACGTATAGCACATAAGTCAGAAACCAATGCCGTTGCAAAGATCAAAGAAATATTAGAAACGAATGCCGCTGAATATCCGGTGATGCAAAGCAATGCAGAAACGGCTGCTTTATACTACACCAATGTACAGCCTTATATGAATCCTTATTTTAATAGCCGTGACATAGATTTTAATGGAAACAAAGGCTATTCAGAGTTTTTTATCAATAATCTGCTGGACCTTTCAGACCCACGATTAAAAATTTGGGCCACTGAAGCCACATTAGGAGTATATGGCGGTATGCAGTCCGGATACCAGAGAGGAAATGTCCCCGAGCAACAATCAACGCTTTTAACAAGTCTAAAAGCCGACTCGCATATGGGGAATATCATGAATTACGCCGAGTTGCAATTTATTATTGCTGAATGTGGTATGAGAGGGTATGCTCAGGTTGATGCGCCTGGAGCCTATTTAAAGGGGGTGAACGCGGCTATGGAATACTGGGGGCTAACAGCGCCAGCATCTTACCTAAGCAGTGCAAAGGTTCAGTTGCTGCCCACAGATAGTGATCATGCGAAATTGAAAAAGGTGCATTTGCAAAAATACTATGCGATGCTATTTACGGATTTCCAACAGTGGTACGAATATCGTAGAACCCAATTATTGGATTTATACAAAGGTCCGGGCTTGTTGAATCAAGGGAAAATGCCAGTACGTTTAAATTATCCAACAATTGTACAATCTTTAAACAAAGTAAATTATCAGGATGCTGTGAGTCGTATGGGGGGAGACGGGATAAATGAAAAAATGTGGTGGCAACCTTCAATCAACTAATCAATGAAAAAGTTAAAATCAATACTATGCAGTATGTTGGCGATGTCAGCATTGCTGTCCGGCTGTATCAAAGACAACGTCAATGAATCGATAGGGACGCTAAATCCTGAAATATCGTTGTATGCGCTACGCAGTCTATATAAAAATGCCGATTTACAGCTTAATGCGTCTTCGCTACAAGGGGCAGAACATATCAAAGCAGTGGTCGTTTCGCATGCGGAAAATAAGAATTTACCAGAAAATACACTTGCTGTACAGAATATTTGGCGAAATCAACGCCGTGGAATATTAGTTCAGGTACCCAATGCGTCTGAATTTAAATTTGGAGATTCGGTTCAGATCAATATTAGCGGTTCAAAACTGATTAAAAAAGATGGCTTATTAGTTCTTTCAGTCGATAATAATCAACAGCTTAAAGTCTACTCATCTGGTAATACTATTGCCCCATTACCTGTTGCTGTTTCCAGTCTAAAGTCGAAGTTTGATGAGTTTGAATCAACCTATATCGATATTACAGCCGATGTTGAACCTGAACCCGCAGCTGGGACAGCGTTGAAAGGAGATAAAATCTTAATGGATGGTGATAAAAATGAGATTATATTGCATACACAAGATAATGCGACATTTGCTGGGGAGTCCATCGCTCCAAGTGCATCATTCAGAGGAATTGCATTCAAGGAGGGCGAAAAGCTACAAGTTAGGATGCAGAGTTATGCTGATATGGCTTATGCCAGCGGTAAGTTATATGCAGGTTGGCCTGAAACTTTTGATGCTGTAGATGCGAGTGTGAAAGGTAGCTATGATATGAAGGATAAAAACGCGGTCTCCTTTCCAACGGGGCAATGGAACCTGTATCAGGCTATTCTAGGAACAACTGCTGGTCGTGATCGTATCGTTTCTGGAAAAAATGCCATCCGTATGCAGCAGAACTTAAGTGTTGATGGTTATGTGCAAATGAATTTTGATGTGCCGAATGGGGCCTCAAAAGTAACGCTTTGGTATGGTTCGTATTACACCGATCGTTCGTGTACGTTCAAGTTGGAATACTCGACCGACGGAGGAACGACATGGAAGCAAACAGGCGAGCCTATTTCGGACGCGCATACAACGACAGAGAGCATGAATTCAAAACAGGCTGTATTCTTAATGAATATTCAGGGGCCGGTTCGTTTTAGAGTTACCAAACTTGGATTAGGGACAAGTAACAATGTGATTAATAACGGAAGGTTGGGATTGGACGATATTGCTATTTATAAAAGTTATTAATTTGAAAAATTGATTTTCAAATGGCCCCATTGGATTGTGTAATCCAATGGGGCTTTTTTATCATCAGCTATTATCTCAACTCATCAAAAAAAATCGTTATCTTCATTATATAACTATAAACGAAGACTTATGAACTTAACAGATTTAGTTACAGGTGGAGTAGGCTCTAAAGCGATAGAGACTATTTCAAAAATTACTGGTATCAGCGAATCCAAGGCAAAATGGATTGTAGCAGCGGCAGTTCCTTTGATGATTGCAGCATTGAATTACAATGCGAAAAACAAGGGGCAGGCGGAGAATATTGATAAGGCTATTGACCAGCATAGCAGTAGCGGGATTCTCGATAAAATTGGAGATCTATTTGGACAGGGAGGAGCGGAGCAAAATGTTTCTGAAGACGGTAATAAAATTGTCAACCATATGTTCGGCCAAAATACCGAAGTCGTGACACAGCATATAGCGGATAAAGCAGGCTTGAGTTCTTCTCAAGTGACGGGTGTACTGGCCACACTTGCTCCTATCGTAATGGGATATTTAGGGCAACAAAAGCAGGCTTCAAGCGGCGGTGGGATTGGTGATCTGATCGGCTCTGTGCTTGGTGGTGGAACACAACAAAATGCTGGTGGCGGTATGTTGGGTGGTATATTAGGCTCTTTTTTAGGCGGTAGCCAAGAAGAACAGGCGCAAGCAACTGAGCAGCCGGCATCGGGAGGTAGTGTTACCGACATGTTGGGTGGATTGGCAGGTAGTTTTTTTGATAAAAATAACGATGGGCAGGCAAAGGGCAATATTCTTGATTCAATCGCCGGTATGTTTGGCAAGTAAGCTGTGTTCGGTTATTATTTTTCTTGATAAAAAGCTAGTATGGGATTAAGCTAAGATGGTGCAGATCCTAAATAGGAAGCGGTCGGAAGTTCTACACTTCCGACCGCTTTCTGTTTGTTCAATTTGTATTAATCTTCGGCCGATACTTTCGGTGGAAAATTTTTATGTTTTCTTTTGCTGATTTTGTCAATATTGACGGGTTGAGGTACCTTGACATAATATCCTGTTCCGTCATATTCACGTTTATTGGGATTTTCCTTACATGCTGGCGAACAGCATCCATCCATCTCCCAGCCGCACTCATCACATTGTGTGAAATGTTCATTACAAGTTGGGTTGGCGCAGTTGATCATTTTGGTGGTTTGCTTGCCACAGTTAAAACAAGTTGATACCACGGATGGGTTGACAGAATTTACATCGACAGTAACGCGATTGTCAAAGACGTAGCATTGACCTTCAAAATCTTCACCACCTGCTTCCTTTCCGTATTTGATAATGCCGCCATGTAATTGATAAACATCCTCGAAGCCTTCTTTTAACAAGAGAGCAGATGCCTTCTCACATTTGATACCGCCTGTGCAGTACGTTAATATTTTTTTTCCTTTATATTGTTCGAGCTCTTTGATTTTCTCGGGGAACTCGCGGAAATTATCAATATCGAGGGTAACAGCATTTTTAAAATGACCAACATTGTGCTCGTAATTTGAGCGTACATCCAATACAACCACATCCTCTTGGTCTTTCATGGCTAAGAAATCCTTCGGTTCAAGGTGCAGACCGGTTTGACGGTTGGGGTCAATTTCTTTTGGATCTCTCAAACCAGAGTGAACAATTTCGGCTTTGTAGCGGCAATGCATTTTAATGAATGATGGTTCATCTACATCGTCAATTTTGAACTCTGTTTTATTGAAACGACCATCGGCATAAATGGCATCCATATAGCTTTTACAGGATTCTACAGTACCCGAAACAGTTCCATTAAGACCTTCATCAGCTACAATGATACGGCCGACTAAGTCCAGTGATTTACAAAATTCTAAATGATCTGATGCGAATTTTTCGGCATCCTCGATAGGGCTGTAACAATAGTACAGCAAAGTTTGATATTGTGTCATGATATTCATTGATACCGCTGCAAACGGCGTTTAATGCTAAAAATAAATTTAGTGCAAAGCTACGAAAAATAATAAGTGGAATAAAATGACCCTCGTCACCTTTTCTTCAAAGGTTCGAGGAGGTATTCCAAGCCATTCAGCTTTATTTCATAGAGTGTTGCTAACTGCTGGCCTAGTTTTCCCTTTGGAAAGCCTTTTTGGTTATACCACACGAGATAGGGCTCAGGAAGATTACATAAGGTGTATCCCTGGTATTTGCCAAATGGCATCTTGACTGTAACAAGTTCGGTTAAAATTTCAGGATTCAACATTAGTCTTGAGGTTTTCCATAATTGAGACGGTACCAAACTGCTTTTAGCGCAATGACGCCATGATTGAATAAATTGGGAATGGCTCCATAGTAGCGTTTGAATATCGCAAAACGCTCTTTCAAGGATTCCTGATGTCTTTGTTTTGACATCCCGCCCACAAGATACCGGGCAACATATTGCTGTGCATTGACCGTGTTTTTTGCCTTTTTGGCACAACGGATAACCCAGTCAATATCAGCGCATAATTTATAATTGAGATCGTATGGCTCGGCGATTTCCCGCTTGATGTAGATCGCCTGATGACAGATATTCATGCCGTAGCGAAAGCTTTTCCAGTCGAAATGAGCCGGAACCTTGTGCCGCCGTTCACCAATAATATTCCTGTTGTCGTCCACGAGGATTGTTTCGCCGTAAAGAATATCTGCGTTATCGCTCAGTTTGGCGAGGTTCTCAATGCTATTCAGATCATAGATCTCGTCTCCAGAATTTAAAAAAAGAACATAATCGCCTGTTGCTAAGGCTAAACCCTTATTCATGGCATCATAGATACCCTTATCCTTTTCGGAGAGGATGACGGCGATTTTATCCTTGTATTTTTGGATGATCTCTAACGTTCCGTCGGTTGATTGTCCATCAATGACAATATACTCTATATGACCATAGCTCTGATTGACAACAGATTTCAGGGTGTGTTCTATGTCACGCACATTGTTGTAAACGACAGTTATAATCGAAAATTTAGGATGAGCAGACATGTTTTTTATGTATTGAATTTATTTATTTTCTTCTTCAGGAATCGGATGCCACGGTTGAATAAAGATCCTTTCCGATGGGCGTAGAAATACTTGATGGCTTCATAAGCTTGCTTGTTTTCTGAAATTTCCGTCGGAAAATACCGTATAGGACTTTCCGCTAGTGTAACCTGATACGTAGCTTCTGCAGCTGTATGTGTACCCGAACCATCGTTACCAATATTTTGCGTCATTGAATTCCTTGGATACAAAACTAAACCATTTTTTTTGAATACAGAAGCGTACCAGCGTATGGCCCAAGAGTTGATCTTTCCGGCTTTAAATTCTTGCACTTGTTTCCAAAAGTTTTCTTTTCCCTCGATACTGAATTGGTGTATTTGGTCGGCGGTAAAATCCGATACAAGTTCATCAATATTGGGATTGAAATGTTGCCAGGCGCGGTCCCAGGTTGCCCAGCCCCAACTATTGGCGACCCGAAAAAAGAAAGTCTCCGGCAGTTTATCTAAATCTTTTAACGGATAACCATAACCGCTGATCTCCATAACCCGATCTTGATCTTTATAGCGCTCCAGTGCCTGATTGAAATAGTCTAGTGCAAACACCGCAGTTTCCAGATCGTCTTCCAAAACAATAATCTTTCCATGGGCATTGACCACTTTTGTAACACCATCGATCACATTGGCTGCCAAACCCCAATTTTCTGTCCTTTCTACAACAATAACCTCTTTAAAGTTCCATTGCTTATTGATAATCTTTCGTACTTCAGTAACTGCCTGAACAGATTTTTCGTTTTTTGCAGCATCCGAATAGATGTATAGCGTGGTCTGGTCTGCTAATATATTATTTTCTAAAGCTGAGAGTGTTCTTATTGTATGATCAGGACGATTGTACACAAAAAGTATGACTGGAGCAGTATTGTTCATTTATCAATAGATTTTGTTGAAGGCTTTTTTGTTGGTCACACGGGTACGGTAAACTGCTCCTGTTTTGCCCAGCAATCTAAAAGCAATGTTTAAGTAGCTTTTTGCTTCAAAAGCATGACCTTTAAAAAATGAAGACGCCATTTTCTTTAGACTTGCCAATATTGCCATGGAAAAAGCTTTTACAAAAGTATAATTGATATTGCAATATTCTGTCAAATGATAGACAAATTCGCTTTTCAGAAAGGCCTTTCGGTCTATTTTACGTTGTTGCCTATCGTGGTAGGCTTTGGCTCCTTCAGCGAGAACAATGATTAATCCGTAGTACTTGATGCGGTTGGCATAATCTTTATCTTCTCCATAATGGAAAAAGATCGGTGCGAAACCACCGACTTTTCGGATCACCGGATTGGGGATAAACCAAAATGCAGCATTGACGAACGTGCAAATTCGATTAGAATTTTCGATGATGGCGTTTTTTGTATAGACAGCAAAACCATAGTCCAGCGTTGTTTCGGTTCCATCGTAGTGAATAGGTGAGATAATTCCGATATTGTCTGCGTTGACTTTCACTAAGTTGGCAATACAGTCCCGATCCAGCCAGGCGTCCTGATTGACCAAAAATGCATAATCATACTTTTCTTTCAAAACGATGTCAAGTCCAATGTTGTTGGCCTTTCCAAAACCCAAATTTTCGGAACTTTCTATGAGTCTTACTGATGGATACTTTTCTTTTATGATCTGTGTTGTGTTGTCTGACGAATTGTTGTCTACAACTAAAATATCTGTTGGGTAGCTTGAATCCAATAAGCTGGGTAAGCACTTGTGAATCCAAGGCTCAAAATTATAAGAGACGATTATGGTGAGAATCCTGGCCATCTATTTTTTTCGGATAACTGTTAGGAAATAGTGGTATAATTCCAACAAAATACTGGGTTTAAAGATTCTATTTACGATGATATAACTGCATACTGCAATTCCAATTGTACTTGCAAACCGAAGATAGAGGTTGGCGATGGCTGCGGTGGCATAATGTGCTGCTAAGCAGCTTATCGCTGCCAATAGTGCATAAGCAAAAATATCTGTTAGCAGATAACGAAATGAATAGTTCATATAAGGTTTGGCTGATATGTACCAAACGAATATCCAGAGGGCATTTAATGCCGAGGTCAATCCAATGAGCAGTTCTAGGCCTAATGATTTGCCGAAAAATAGGATGGCAATTTGGAGTAGGCCAAAAACAATGATATTCCGCATATAAACTTCAGGTTTCCCCTTGCTAATGATTAAGTTAGAGAAAACATTGCTTACAGAATCAAATGCGGCACCAATACAAAATATTTGAAGAAATATGGCGCTTTGCGCCCATTTGTCGGTGATCGCAATAGTAATAAAATCTTGTGCTACCGTGGTTAAACCCAATAACATTGGAAAGGCTAAAAAGGCTGTAAAGGAAATCAGTTTGCGAAAAACCCGAACTTGTCTATCCTTATCATCTTCTATTTCTTTTAAAATAGGCTGTGTCACATTATTGACCATATTAGTCAATATATTCTGGGCCATGATGCTCCAACGATTTGGATTCACGGTATACCCCAGTTCTTCAGCGGTATAATGCCGGCCTAAGATCGCTGCATATATATTTTTGTTGATATTGATAAAAATGTTGGTGACCAGTATTTTGCTGCTAAATCCTAAAATGTCACGAATAGGTTTAAGATCGAACTGGAAAGTAGGCCTGAATTTGGAAAAATACCAGAATCCGAGCATATTGAAACCACTATAGGAGACAATTTGGATCGCATATGCCCAATAGGCATAGTCCTTATAGGCTAAATAAACGCCAACTATATTTGATGCGATCAGAGCAAAGGTGCCTGTGATGACCCTTTCTTTGATTTTTAAATTCCGGAAGAGGTAAGCATTGTGCGCAATACCAAAGCTACCTAACCAAAAGGACAAAAAGGTAAATCTGCTTAGTTCTACAAGTACTGGTTGATTATAGTATAAGGCGATAAGAGGAGCTGCAAAAAATAGAGCGATATAAATAAATGTTCCAATCCCTACACTTGTCCAGAAAACCGCGTTATAATCTTTATGTTCAACATCTTTTTTATTGACAATCCCATACACAAATCCACTTTCTTGAAAAGCAGAAGCGAGAACAGAAAAGATGGTGATCATAGCGACTAAACCATAGTCTTCTGCTGTTAGCTTACGGTTTAGTAAGATGCCGAAGCCGAAGCCCAAAAACTGCTGGATGATACTGGCCATACCACCCCATAGCAGTCCTTTTGTTGTTTTTGATTTTAAAGAGTCATTTTTCGTTTGCGATGACATGCTAAATTAAATGAGCGGCAATATTAAAGTATTGCAATTGTATTCGCAAATTCTTTTAGGGAAACGTCAGTTGGATTGACATCGGTAATCAAATAAGAAATATCACGTAACGGAACTACTTTCATTTTTTGAACTGAATTAAGTTTTTCCGCAATGCTCAGAATAGCTACTTTTTTTGAGCATTTAATCATCGCACGTTTGATTTGCACCACTTCCCAGTCTGAATCGGTCACCCCATCTTCTACGGAAAGAGAATTTGTTCCCAACAAACAAAGATCGACTTTAAGATCGGCCAGTTCATTAGCGACTTGGGCTCCCGAAACAATGTTTGTATTGCGTGAAAGTTTTCCGCCAACTAAAATGACTTCAAGATTTGGCTTTTCGGCCAATTCTAGTGCAACTAATGGACTTATAGTAAAAAACGTACACTGCAGGTGATCGGGTATTGTTCTCGCTAATTCAATTAAGGTTGTCCCGCCGCCGACTAAAACAGTCATTCCATTGGAGATTAAAGTGCTTGCTTTCTTGGCAATTTCTTTCTTTGCCTCCTTGGCATATACGTTTCCATCCTGAAAAGGGAACTGAAATGATTTTGATAATGCTCCACCATAGACTTTTAGAACTTTACCATTCTCAGCAAGTTCGTTCAAGTCGCGTCTGATTGTATCTTCAGACACATTCAGCTGAACACTGAGGTCTGAGGATAAAACTTTATTATGTAGGTTGATCTGATGTATGATGAATGCTTGTCTTTCTTCCTTTAACATTGGTCTTTTGGTTTTTAATCGGAATTTTAAAATTAATTGAGAAATCAGTCTAAATGTAGTGAAAATTATTCTTCCTTTTTATCAATTTTTGTTATGCCAGCTTTGAACCTCGGTTTGAAGCCTGTAGGCTTGCTGGCAGCAGGTTCCTGTGTTTCTATGCTGTCGTTTTCAGGTTCAGCCTTTACGCTCGCATCTAACTTAATTTCGTCTTTCGTATCGGGCAGCTGTGTTTGTTCAGCAGTTTCTATTTTGGTTACTCCGGCTTTAAACCTCGGTTTGAAGCCTGTAGGCTTGCTGGCAGCAGGTTCCTGTGTTTCTGTGCTGTTGTTTTCAGGTTCAGCCTTTACGCTCGCATCTAACTTAATTTCTTCTTTGGTATCGGGCAGCTGTGTTTGTTCAGCAGTTTCTGTTTTGGTTACTCCGGCTTTGAACCTCGGTTTGAAACCCGTAGGTTTACTGGCAGCAGGTTCCTGTGTTTCTGTGCTGTTGTTTTCAGGTTCAGCCTTTATGCTCGCATCTAACTTAAGTTCGTCTTTCGTATCGGACAGCGGTGTCTGGTCAGCAGTTTCTGCTTTGGTTATTCCAGCTTTAAACCTTGGTTTGAATCCTGTAGGTTTTGGAGCCGATGTCGATGCCTCGTCGGTCGTTTCTTCGGATGCTGGAGTGCTTGCCGCTGCGTCAGGAGCTTTGGTTACTCCAGCTTTAAACCTCGGTTTGAAACCCGTTGGTTTTGGAGCCGCCGTCGTCGCTTCGTCGGTCGTTTCTTCGGATGCAGGAGTGCTTGCCGCTGCGTCAGGAGCTTTGGTTACTCCGGCCTTGAACCTCGGTTTGAAGCCTGTCGGTATTGAATCTGGAGTGGATTCCGCTGAATCAGCTATTTCCTGTTTGGATGTTGCTTGAGCTTCATCTTTTACAGCGGCATAAGGAGCCTTGAATCGCGGTTTAAAGCCTGCTGGTTTTGCCGTAGGAATACTGGAGGTCTCGGATGATGCATCTGGGGTAACCTGCTTTTCAACAGGTTTTGCAATAACAGTTTCCTCCTCTGCTAAATGGAAACTTTTTCGAAGCTTGTTGAACCAACACTTTTTGCTGTGGTCAAAACTCTTTTCTCCCATAGCAGAATAATGTGCTTTGAACTCTTCAAATAAAGGTTCATCTGCAGCTTTTAAAGCTTTTAAATCAATTTTCTTTTTTATGAAAAATTCTTCAAAAGTCATTCTGGTACGAGTTTGATTTTGTCTATTACAAATGTAGTAATTTTTCTGACGGGGCTAGGTGGTGCTTTAAATAAAAAAGAGCGACAAGCGCTCTTTTTTATAGTTTTATAGGTTCAATAGCTTAAGCCATGTTATGGTAAACTGCTTGAACATCGTCATCTTCTTCGATTTTATCGATCATCTTCAATACATCAGCAGCTTGTTCTTCCGTAATATCTGAATGCGATAATGCGATACGTTCCAATTTTGCAGATGTTACTTCAATTCCCTTTTCTTCCAGTAATTTTTGCATATTACCAAAGTCTTCAAAGGAAGTTTGAACGACAGCAATATCATTGCCTTCTTCATCAGATTCTACGTACAATTCTTCTAAGCCTCCATCGATCAACTCTAATTCAAGCTCTTCTAGGTCCAGTTCATCTGTTGCAGCAAAACGGAAAATGGATTTACGATTGAAAATAAAATCCAATGATCCTGTTTTCCCCAATGAACCACCTGCTTTTGTGAAATAGCTACGGATGTTTCCTACGGTGCGGTTGGTGTTATCTGTTGCAGTTTCAATTAATACAGGTACGCCATGAGGGCCGTAGCCTTCGTATACATATTCTTCGTAACCTTTTGAATCTTTTTCCGAAGCACGTTTGATTGCGGCTTCGATACGATCCTTTGGCATATTTACTGCCTTGGCATTGTGTATTGCTGTACGAAGTCTCGAGTTAGTTTCAGGGTGAGGGCCGCTTTCTTTAACCGCCATAGCGATTTCTTTACCTAAACGTGTAAATTGAACGGCCATTTTGGCCCAGCGTTTGAATTTCCGCTCTTTTCTGAATTCGAAAGCTCTTCCCATTGTTATATTTTGTTTTTAAGATTTTCAATCATGTCGACTGTCATCTTCTGGATGTCAAAATCCGGCGTCCAGTTCCAGTCTTTTCTTGCATAAGAATCGTTTAGACTAGCAGGCCATGAATCGGCAATCTGTTGTCTTGGATCGTTCTCGATGTAAGAGATTGCAAAATTAGGAAGAATTTTTTTAATTTCTTGCGCAAGTTCTTTTGGAGTAAACGTAATTCCACCAAGGTTATAGCTGTGGCGAATGCTTAGGCTTTCTTTGGGTGCATCCATTAATTCGAGTGTACCACGGATGGCATCCTCCATATAGAGCATTGGTAAGGCCGTGTTTTCAGATAAGAAGCAGGCGTAAGTCCCGGTTTTCAATGCTTCATAAAAAATATCGACTGCATAATCCGTTGTACCACCCCCTGGTTCTGTTTTCCAAGAAATGATACCTGGATAACGGACACTGCGAATATCCAGACCACGGTGTTCTTGATACCATTCTATAAGGCGCTCACCTGCAAGCTTGCTGATGCCATAAATTGTGTTCGGATCCATTACGCAATATTGTTCGGTATTTGTTTTCGGAGAATGCGGTCCAAAAACAGCAATCGAGCTTGGCCAAAATATCTTTGAAACTTTATAGCTCACGGCTAGATCAAGCACATTCAACAGACCATTCATGTTCAATTCCCAAGCCTTCTCAGGGTATTTTTCACCTGTAGCTGAAAGCATGGCAGCTAATAGATATACTTGAGTAGGTTTATATTGTTGAAATAATGTCTCGAGTCCATTTTTGTCAAGGACATTAGCGATTTCGAAATTTTCGTCAGGGCTTTTAATCTGTGGTTCTCTAATGTCAGTGGTTACAACATTCTCTGCACCAAATTTTTTGCGCAAGGCGATAGCTAATTCTGTGCCGATCTGGCCATTTGCACCAATGATAATAATGCTTTCTTTCATTTGTAAGTTTTATTTTATGAAGCTCCTGCTTTCACTATAATGAGTGTTTATGCTCAAAAATATAAATGAATCGCTTCGCTCGTTTCTTCCTATCGATATGATAGGATCTAGCCTGACATAATTTACGTTTCATCATGTAATGAAAAATGAAATTTCAACCATGGCGGTTTATGATGCAAATATAAAGGCTTTTCAGTATCTATCAACTTTGTGGTCTTTTAGGAAGTCGGGAAAAAATGTTAATTTTTAGACTCTTGGGACTGTTTTTATGAGATTTTAAACTGTTTCAATCGTTTGTTCTTTTTTTTTGAATAAGCGGTGAAAATTTTTATTTTTTTTGAATTGCTTTAATTCTAATTTTATAGCATGAATCAAAGAACTTAACGATTCCATTTTAGCAATTTAGGCGGGAAAATGCTAAATGTTGTGACATTTTTAGCTAAGCGCTTAATATTTTGTTATTTTAATAGTGGAACTGGGGAATATTTTTTAAATTTGAAGAATTCATTCTTCGAGAATCAACTAAAAACAAAATCAAATAACAATTTTAATATACACAATTTAAACACAGACAAAAATGAAAGTGGCAGTAGTCGGCGCAACAGGCCTTGTAGGTACTGAGATGCTAACCGTGTTGGCGGCGCGAAATTTCCCAGTAACAGAATTAATTCCAGTAGCTTCAGAGCGTAGTAAGGGTAAGGAAATTGAATTCAAGGGAAAGAAGTATAAGGTGGTTACACCATCTGAGGCTATTGCTTTGAAACCTGATGTTGCGTTATTTTCTGCTGGCGGTGATACCTCGAAAGAATTTGCCCCTCAATTTGCAGAAGCTGGAATTACAGTGATCGACAATTCTTCAGCATGGCGTATGGATCCAACGAAAAAGTTGGTTGTTCCAGAAGTAAATGGTGATGTGTTATCTGCTGAAGATAAAATTATTGCAAACCCGAATTGTTCAACTATACAAATGGTGGTGGCTTTAAAGCCATTACATGATAAATATAAAATCAAACGTGTTGTCGTTTCTACCTACCAATCTGTAACAGGTACAGGTGTTAAGGCCGTTAACCAATTGATGGATGAACGTGCCGGAAAAGATGGTGAAAAAGCTTATCCTTATCAGATTGATCTGAACGTGATTCCGCATATTGATGTTTTCCAAGAAAATGGATACACCAAAGAGGAGATGAAGATGATTTTGGAAACAAATAAAATCATGCGTGATGATTCTATTAAAGTAACTGCAACGACAGTGCGTATTCCTGTTATGGGAGGACACTCTGAATCATTGAATATCGAATTTGAAAATGACTTTGATTTGAATGATGTACGTGCAGCTTTAGCCGCGCAAAGTGGCTGTATTGTTGTCGACGATCCTGCGTCACTACAATATCCAATGCCAAAGGATGCACACGGTAGAGATGAGGTTTTTGTAGGACGCATCCGTCGTGATGAATCTCAGCCAAATACGCTCAACATGTGGGTAGTAGCGGATAACTTACGTAAGGGTGCTGCAACAAATGCAGTTCAGGTAGCGGAATTATTGGCTGAAAAAGGATTGATCTAACTCAAGTAGATTCCATAATAAATATTGAGCCCCCATGAATTCGTTCATGGGGGCTCTTTTTTGTTCCATTAGCAAATCACAATTTAGATACTTATGATTTGGTCCTTGATGTCGGGGCTATAAATTATGGTGTCAATGTTGTGGGGTGGATCGAAAATTCAATCTTGTCATTCAACGGAGCATAGCTTTCTTTGCTTTGCTCTTCCAGTCGATCTGGAAATAGAATGCCGAAAAGATGATCCGTTTCGTGCTGAAAAATAACAGCAGTAAAACCCTCGATATTTTCTTCGATAACTTTACCTTCTTTATTGATGTATTGCAGGCGGATCGCATAACTCCGTAATACATCTTCTTTACGGTTGGGGATAGAAAGACAGCCTTCTGCACCTTTGCGCTTCAGTTTGGAGCGCCATAGAATTTTAGGATTTACATAGAATTCAAATGGCTGATCCGGTTTGTCAAATCGCTGTACCCAGATTAAATTTTTATTGATGCCGATCTGTGGCGCTGCGATGCCTACACCGGGGTGATTGGGATCACGTACAGTCGCGAACATTCTTTTGGAAAGAGACTCAATCAATGGGTCGTTGTATTTGACATCACTGCTTGTCGCTTTTAAAACTCTCAGATCTTTATCGTCTGTTGTTTGCAATACGCGAAGAATTGCATTTTCATCTCCTGATAAAATGATTTTCTTGTCGGCAGCACTGAACTCCTGTCCTGCGTTAAGATTGACTGGTCTTTCATTCTTTGACTTATGAAATGCTTTTTCTCCGGCCATAATTTTTGTTTCTAAATTGTTCTCGACTGGGGGTACTGGGCAACGGTACCCGTTGCTATAGGCACAGTATGGGTTGTAGGCTTTGTTAAAGTCTATCTCAACATCGTTTCCTTTAATGTCGTCTGTGGATAAATCAATATACCGGCCCCCACTGTAGCTTTCCTGACCATTTGTTAAATCTAAAAATGGTAAAAATAAATGTTTTTTGTATGCAGGATTTTGAAATAATGCGACACTTTGGTAGACATTCAACGTATGTTCTTTTCCATGAAGCGTAAATGTTATGATAGCATAACGTTTGTATTCGTTGCTTGTGCCGTCGTAGGTCGGCATCCGGAATACCGGTTCATCAAATAGGACTTCAATTTTGGCGTTGACTTTATAACTGGCGTCTACAGGAAAGTAATCCAAAAACGCTACCTGATCTGATTTCAATGGGCCATATTGTTCTTTCGCCAATTCAGCGGCTTTTTCTTCACGAAGAGCAGTAATGTGTTGCTCGTATTTACTTTGGGCATGCGTATTCAAGCATAAGGCCAAAAGGAAACTGGCAATAAGTGTTTTTTTCATTTGTTTGCATATTTATTTGCCCGATTTCATACAGCCCAATGCCCTGTTGCTTTTGCTGTTATTTTGATCCGTTTACTTATAGGGTAAGTCGGTAGACCCGCTATGATCGGATTGAATTCGGTGATCTATTGCCCCAAAAAGCAAGTTAGTTTGCTTTTGTTAAATAGTCTATCAAAGTTATAGTTTTTTTTGATTAAAAAGTCAGAATTAAAAGATCAAAAATGAAAAGGGCATGTATTGAAAAGAAGTGTCCAATTGAAATATTACATCTTCCTGTGTAATACTCAGGACTACTTTGTATTTTTGTGAAAAATATATATCCATGAGATTGATGGCCTTTGATTACGGTACAAAACGAATAGGGGTTGCGGTGACCGATCCAATGCAAATTATTGCTACAGCATTGACGACGGTACACCCGCAGGATATCTGGACATACTTAGCCGATTATTTACAGACAGAACAGGTGGAAACTTTTGTTGTAGGCAAGCCACGGCAACTGGATGGGACCGACTCTGAATCCGCACAGCATGTTGTCGGGTTTATTCGAAAACTGAAAAAGACTTATCCCACAATTGCTGTCGCTGAAATAGACGAGCGTTTTACTTCTAAAATGGCTTCTGCAGCGATCGCACAAAGTGGCAAAAAAAAGAAGGATCGTCAACAAAAAGGGCTGATTGACACGGTGTCTGCAACGATTATTTTGCAAAGCTACATGGATAGCCGTAATTTTTAGATACACAGCGACTAATACGTCAAAATAAGAATGAATAAAAAATAGAAGGATGAAGAGCATATTATTTTTTACCGAGGATACGGATTTCAAATTAAAAGAAAAGGGAAAGATTCGTCAATGGATTGCTGATGCCATCAAAGGCGAAGGATTTAAGCGTGTGGGCGAATTGAGCTTTATCCTTTGCTCGGATGCTTACTTGCTTGAAATCAATAAGCAATATTTAAATCACGACACCTATACTGATATCGTTACTTTTGATTCTTCCGAATATGAGGACACCATCGCCGGCGATATTTTTATCAGTGTGGAACGTATTCAGGAGAATGCCGAAAAATTTAAGGTTGATGTGCGAGACGAGCTTCATCGGGTGATCATTCATGGTGTAATGCATCTGTGCGGTTATCCGGATAAAAAGCCGGCAGATAAAGCCAAGATGACCGCCAAGGAGGATGAGTATCTCGGTAAAAGAAACTTTTAATATACTCCTTCGTGCATTCATTAGGACCCACAGTTCGGTGAACCGACTGAAGATTCTATTTTACTCGAGAGAAGGAAGCAATACATAAAAAAAGCGCTTTACAATTTGTAAAACGCTTTTTTTATGTTGTTTCTAACGACTAGAATCTTTCAAATTGAGAGAAGAAGAAGTTTCCTTCAATAGCAGCATTCTCATCTGAATCCGATCCATGTATAGCGTTTGCATCAATAGATTTAGCATATTTGTTACGGATTGTACCTTCAGCTGCATCAGCAGGATTAGTCGCGCCGATCAATGTGCGGAAATCCTCAACAGCATTATCTTTTTCCAGGATTGCAGCAACGATAGGACCTGAAGTCATAAAGTTTACCAACTCACCATAGAAAGGACGCTCTTTGTGTACTGCATAGAATGCACCTGCTGTCTCTTGAGAAAGTTGGATGTATTTCATTGCAATGATTTTAAAACCACCAGCAATGATATCGTTCAAGATTGCACCGATGTGACCGTTCGCTACTGCGTCAGGTTTGATCATCGTAAAAGTTCTGTTAGTTGCCATTATTTTAATTTTTTTGCAAAATTAGATAAATTGCTTTTCATATGCAATATCATTACGCCTCAATATAGACACAATTATTGATAAGCCGACTAGCTGATGTCACCCTTATCGCTAAATTATTGGTTTTTGTTCCCGGATTTGTGCCTCTACTTAAATAGATGTTTCCTTTTGTTCCCAGCCCAATGTTTTTCTCTGTATGTAACAAAACTTTGTATCTGGCCGTTTATAGAAAAGTAAAAAAACAATTGATCTAAGTTCAATACGAATATGTAACTTTGTGTTATTATGGCATTAAATCTAACAGTAGACATCGATAAAGATTCAGGCTTTTGCTTTGGAGTGGTATACGCTATTGATATGGCAGAGGAAATTTTGGAGGAAGAGGGTTATCTTTATTGTTTGGGAGATATCGTTCATAATGACGAAGAAGTTGCCCGATTGAAAGCAAAAGGCTTACGCATTATCGATCATGCCGCCCTGCCGACCTTGAGCAATGAAAAGGTATTGATCCGTGCTCATGGTGAAGCCCCCGAGACTTATCGTGTTGCTTTGGAAAATAACATTACCTTGATAGATGCCTCTTGTCCTGTAGTGCTCAAACTACAGAACCGTATAAAAACGTCGTTCGATCAAGAGGAGAAAATTTTAATCTTTGGGAAGCACGGGCATGCTGAAGTGATCGGCTTGCAGGGGCAGACAAATAATGAAGCCTTAGTTTTTCAGGATATTTCCGAATTGGATCAAGTCGAATTGCCCGCCTCATTTACCTTATACAGCCAGACAACAAAAAGCGTGGATAAATTTTATGCCATCAAAGACGAACTGATCAGGCGAGGGTATGAAGTGAAAGCTAATGATACCATTTGTCGACAAGTTTCCAATCGATACGAAGATCTTGGCGCTTTCGCCAGACAATATGATAAGATCGTTTTTGTCTCAGGTAAGAAATCCTCCAATGGAAAGGTGCTGTTTGAAGTTTGTCAGAATGCCAATCCCGCTAGTTATTTTATTTCTGATCCTGCTGAATTAGATGCATCAGTCTTTGCTGAAAATGATCGTATTGGTATCTGTGGTGCCACTTCAACGCCAATGTGGTTGATGAAAGATGTAAAAGCAAGTTTAGAAGCATTATAAGCACAATTACCCGTCACAGATATTTCATAATTCCGCGGTTTAGATCCGGAGTGCATTCTTTTTTGCGTAGCTTTGTAAGCTATGAGCAATAAAGGCAAAAAAGGTATTCTTTTAGTACAATTGGGTACACCTGATAGTCCCACTACTCCAGATGTAAAGAGATATTTAACGGAGTTCCTAATGGATCCGCGAGTTATTGATATTCCTTATTTTCAACGCACCTTATTGGTCAAGGGAATCATTGCACGTACACGTGCGCCCAAATCGGCAAAAGTATACGAAACGATTTGGGATAAAGAAACGGGATCACCTTTGATGCACTATAGTATTTTGCAACGCAATCTGCTTCAAGAAGCGTTGGGTGAAGAATACCATGTGGAATTAGCGATGCGTTACCAAAACCCATCGATTGAGGCTGCATTGAAAAATATGGAGGGTCTATTTTTGGAGTCCATTCGTGTCATTCCTTTATTTCCACAGTACGCTTCAGCAACATCGGGTTCGGTCATCGATCGTGTCATGGAGCTTATTCGCAAATGGAATTATCTGCCAGAAATCAGTTTCGTAAGCAATTTCTGTACGGACGACTTAATGGCAGAAACTTATGCGGATCATGCCCGCAGGAACGATTTGGAAAGTTTTGACCATTTTGTCTTTAGTTATCACGGCCTTCCTGTGCGGCAGCTTGGAAAAGTAGATCCGACAGGTCAGCTTAAATGCCCCGAATCAGGCTGTGATTCTTGTAAAATGACAGTCAATTCATATTGCTATCTTTCGCAATGTTATGCGACAACACGGACGATAGCTGCCAAGCTCGGGTTGAAAAAAGAACAATATTCGCTCTGCTTTCAATCCCGTTTAGGTAAAGAACCCTGGATACAGCCCTATACCTCCGATTTATTGCATGATCTTGCCGCTAAGGGTTATAAGAAGTTATTAATTTTTAGTCCTGCTTTTGTGGCGGATTGTATCGAGACCATTGATGAAATTGGCGTGGAATATGCTAATGAATTTAAACATTTAGGGGGGGAGGAAGTGTGTTTGGTAGAGAGTCTTAATGATGATCCCAAATGGATCGAATCTTTAAAACAATTGGCGCTTAATGCCAAAAACTAAAATCGATAAAAGATGTTGTTAGTAAACGCGTGTGTATTACTCATATTGGATTTTTATATTTTCTTTGCGCTCCGTGCAACGAAGATTAAATTTCCCAAAACAAAGGTATTTTCCATTCTCTGGTGGTCTTATTCTGTTTTACTGCTATTGGGCGTTTTTATCTCAGCACAATATAGTATTCCTTTAATCGTACGGTCGGTTATTTTAGTCGCCTTTTTTCTGACAGCGGCGTCAAAGATATTTTTCTTTTTGATTTTGTTGATTGATGATATCCGACGTGGGGGTGTATGGTTGAAGCGTCTGTTCGCAAAAAAGAGATCTGTTGAGGATTTGGTCGACGATGCCGGAGACCCTTTACCAGAGAATCCAGTGAAAGGGATTAGCCGATCCGAATTTTTGACCAAAGCTGGTATTCTAGTTGGTGCCTCACCCTTGATACCCCTGAGCTGGGGAATTATTTCAGGAGCCTACGACTATCGTGTCAGGAGAGTCCCGTTGTATTTGCCAAATTTGCCCAAAGCATTCCATGGAATGACCATTGCGCAGATTTCAGATGTGCACTCAGGATCTTTCTATAATAAAAAGGCTGTCAGCGGTGGTATTGATATGCTTTTAAAGGAAAAAGCGGATGTGACATTTTTTACAGGTGATATCGTGAATGCCCAAGCTTCTGAAATGCGTGGTTATCAAGATATTTTTGCGCGTGTGAAATCTGATTTAGGTGTGTTTTCTACATTAGGTAACCACGATTATGGTGACTATTATTATGGTAAAGAAGATTCTCCTGCAAAGCGTAAGAACCTCCAGGATGTTATCGATGTGCATAAAATCATGGGCTGGGATCTTTTAATGGATGAAAATCGTAAGATTAAGGTCGACGGTGAAGAGCTTTGTATTGTCGGGGTCCAGAATTGGGGGACAGGTCGTTTTCCGAAACATGGTGATATCAAAAAAGCATTAATGGGTACCGAAGAGCAACCTGTTAAGTTGCTGTTATCGCACGATCCGTCGCATTGGCGGGCTCAGGTATTGGATACCGACGTGGATGTGATGTTTGCCGGACATACACATGGTATGCAATTTGGTGTAAGGTCCGAGATGTTGCAATGGAGTCCGGTACAATATATCTATAAGGAATGGGCAGGGCTTTATCGTGCGCAACAGAACAAACGATTATATGTTAATGTCGGCTATGGCTTTTTGGGTTATCCAGGACGTGTTGGAATTCTGCCTGAAATTACCATATTCGAATTGCTAAAAGCGCAGGACCCAAAGTTTAAAGCCTAAAAAATCCCCTTTGACTTTTGACTTAATATAGCTATAATTGTGTATTCTGTACACCAGTTATACATAACATGCAATCAACTTTAAACTTTGGGGACTCTCCCCACACACGTGTTAATATTCTTACCGGGGAAAAAGTACTTGTGTCTCCGCATCGTAGTAAAAGACCATGGCAAGGGCAAGTAGAAGATCTTCCCGGGGATAATAGACCGGAATATGATCCTCAATGCTATTTGTGTCCGACAAATAAACGAGCAGATGGTGATATCAATCCAGATTATAAAGAAAGTTTTGTCTTTGTGAACGATTTCTCAGCTTTATTAAAAGATACAAGCCAGCAGGAATTTAATGAAGATGAATTATTTATCGCCGAAACCGAAAAAGGAATCTGTAAAGTAATTGCATTCACCCCGCGGCACGATCTTACACTACCCGAAATGGATCAGGCTGCAATCAAATCGGTGGTCGATCTTTGGCAAAAAGAGTTTGTCGAACTTTCGAAGGTTGACTGGATCAAATACATTCAGATTTTCGAAAATAAAGGTGCGATTATGGGCTGTAGTAATCCGCATCCCCACGGGCAGATCTGGTCACAAAATCATTTGCCTGTAGAAATCCAGAAAGAATGCGTTCAGCAACTGCACTATTTCAGTAAATATCAACGTACCATCCTGTCAGATTATGTTAAAGCGGAGTTGAGAAAAGAAGAGCGCATTATTGACGAAAATGATTCTTTTGTTTCGCTAGTCCCTTTCTGGGCCGCCTGGCCTTACGAAACGATGATTGTGAGCAAACGATCTATCCAAAACATTGCCGGCTTTGACGAGAAGGAAAAGTCGGATTTTGCCGCTATCCTCAAGTTGCTGACGACGCGTTATGACAATCTCTTCAAAACATCCTTCCCCTATTCTGCAGGAATGCATCAGTCCCCAGTAAATGACGGTGACCACCCGGAATGGCACTGGCATATGCACTTCTATCCACCACTGTTACGTTCTGCTACCGTTAAAAAATTTATGGTTGGTTATGAAATGCTAGCGAATCCACAACGTGATATCACACCGGAGGTTGCCGCAGAACAGTTGCGAAATTGTTCGACAGTACATTATAAAGCTAAATAAGATGATAACAAAAGATACAATTGTAAATAAATTTAAAGAACTCTATCAAGAAGAACCTCTTGTCGTTACTTCACCCGGCCGGATTAATATCATTGGAGAACATACGGATTATAACGATGGATTTGTATTGCCTGCTGCAATTGACAAAGCAATATATGTTGCTGTAAGCAAGCGATCGGATGATAACATTGTGCTTTACGCGGAAGACTACAAGGAACGTCATGAGGTCAAGCTAGCGGCTATTGCTATTTCTGAGAAACATTGGCCAAACTATATTTTGGGGGTTGTTGACCAGTACCTGAAACGTGGTGCAACACTAGGTGGCTTCAACCTGTATATTGATGGTGATGTGCCACTGGGTGCTGGATTATCGTCTTCAGCAGCCGTTGAATGTGCCGTTACCTTAGCACTCAGCGAACTGTTCGATTTGCAGGTCGAACGACTCGATATTCCACAGATTGCTCAAAAGGCCGAACATACGTATGCTGGTGTGATGTGTGGTATCATGGATCAGTTTGCTTCAGCCTTTGGTAAAGAAAAAAATGTCATCAAACTGGATTGCCGCACCTTGGGTTTCGCGTATGTTCCACTTGATCTTAAGGGTTATGAAGTTGTATTATTGAATACAAACGTAAAGCATTCATTAGCTTCCACAGCTTACAATACACGTCGTGAACAATGTGAACAAGCTTCTGCATGGGTGCAGGAGAAGTACCCCGCTGTAAAGAACTTGCGCGATGTAACCATAGCGATGCTTGATGAATTGGTGAAAGATAAAGATGCCGATATCTATGCGAAAGCAAGCTTTGTGGTTCGTGAGAATGAACGCGTAGAGAAATCCTGTGATGCACTACGCTCGGGAGATGTTGTTCAGCTTGGACAGTATATTTTTCAGAGCCATGAGGGATTAAGTAAAGTGTATGAAGTCAGTTGTCCGGAACTGGATTATCTAGTGGATTACGTCAAGCAGTTTCCTGAGGTGATCGGTGCCCGAATGATGGGTGGCGGTTTCGGTGGATGTACAATCAATATCGTAAAAGAAGGCGTACTACCTTCAATTTTGCCAACACTTGAAAAAGAATACAAAGAGAAATTTGATAAAGAACTTTCGGCCATTCAGGTCAGGATTGCCGATGGTACCCGCGTACTTTAATAAAAAATAGGTGTGCAGTAAGGGGAATAACATTCACGTGTTATTCCCCTTCTTTTTTTGCCTTTTTTGATAAGGACTTACCACATAAGTCCTAGTCAAGCTGATCCAATGCCTGTTTTAAGTCGGCGATGAGATCATCGGCATGTTCGATGCCAACAGAGATACGCAACATCCCTAGCGTGATTCCCGAAGCTTCTTTCTGTTCCTTCGTATGGTGACCTCCCCACATACTCGCAGGGTGTACAATAAGCGATTCGACACCCCCCAAACTGGCCGCGTTAATAAATATGTGCAGTCCATTGATGAGTTTCTGTGCATTTAAAAATGCATCCTCTTCATCTTTACCATTGATATCGATGCAAATCATACCCGAAAATCCACTCATTTGTTGGGCTGCGAGCTCATGTTGTGGATGATTGGGTAATCCAGGATAACTGACTTTTTTGATTTTTGGATGTTGATCCAGAAACTCCGCCAGCTTCAGCGCATTGGTATTGATCTGTTTGACGCGTAGACTTAATGTTTTTAACCCCCGTAATAATAACCAGGAATCAAGCGGTGCGAGTGATGCGCCCAAAGCGACGGATCGTTTCCATACGCTGGCGATATAGTCCTGCGTACCGCAGACGATACCAGCAGTGAGGTCACTATGTCCACCTAAGTATTTCGTGGCACTGTGGACAACGACGTCTATTCCAAAATCTGTCGGTGTTTGATTGATAGGGGAGGCAAATGTGTTATCGACCATGCTCTGAATCCCATGTTGTTTGGCGAGTTTCCCGATCGCTTTTAGGTCTGTGATATGGAGATTAGGGTTCGATGGAGTCTCTATATAAATCAGCTTGGTATTTGCCTGAATAGCTTCACCAAACGCTGAAACATCGGTCTGGTCTACGGCGGTAACCGTGATGCCATAATCTGTTAAGAACTCTTTAAAGAAAATAGCTGTTCCGGAATAATGTGCATGTTGGGCGACAATGTGATCCCCCGATTTAACGATGGCCAATATGGCCGTGCTGATCGCTGCCATACCTGTTGCAAAGACCAGTGCATCCTCCGTTTTTTCCAATTTTGCTAGGATGGAGGCTACTTGGCTATTCGTCGGGTTGCCATGACGATGATAAAAATAAGGGTGTTTCGGTTCGGTCGCAGCTTTGATGTATTCCGTTGGATCAGGATCTGCAATGTAGGTGGATGTCTGATAGATTGGCGTAGTTACTGCAGATGTCTGGTTGAATTGCTGTCCTTCATGGACGAGTATCGTTTCGGTATTGGTAGTCATACTAATAATGTTGATTGATGCTTGTATTGCCTTAAGAGTCTATAATTCGATCTTGTCGAATCTTTGATCGTAAGGAACCCTTCGCTCGTTTGAAAGCATTGTTGGTGCTAATAGCGCGAAGACGGTTTATCTTGTATCTCAAATATAAATAAAATCTACTCAATATGTAGATTTTATTTATATCGGGTGCATCAATATGGCTTACAACATTAATACGTCTTACAACATTTCTTTCAGCAGGCTCAACGCATACCCAATGGTATTCACATTGTTTAACGCTAAACGAAGCTGGCCTTTGACTTCTTTGAGGTTGCTGATCTCGGGATGGCTTTGTACAAAGGACAGCACACGGCCGAATTGATCTGATTCAAAGTAGCTGGATTTGGGGTTATTGACAAAATAACCTTTCAATGTATGCTTTTTATACGCTATTTTTTCAAACCCGATCGTCTTCCCAAACCACTGTAAACGGAGTGTATTGAATAATTCAAAGACTTCGCGTGGGATAGGGCCAAAGCGATCTTCAAGTTCTTTTTCAAAGGCTGCCAATTGCTGCTCGTTTTCCAATTTGGAGAGTTCAGTATACAGATTATACCGTTCTGTAATATTGGTTACATATTCATCAGGGATCAATACCTCAAGGTCTGTGTCAATCTGCGTAAAGGACACATATTTTCGTTCTTTCTCATCCGCGAATACTGCCGAAAACTCGTCCTCTTTTAGCTCCTGAATAGCTTCGTCTAAGATTTTATGATACATTTCGAAACCGATCTCGGCAATAAAGCCCGATTGTTCGCCGCCCAAGAGATTTCCCGAGCCACGTATATCTAAATCGCGCATGGCAACATTAAATCCAGAGCCCAGTTCCGAAAACTCTTCTATTGCAGAAAGTCGTTTATAGGCTTCCGGTGTTAAGGTCGACAATGGCGGACTCAGTAGATAACAAAAAGCTTTCTTATTGGAGCGGCCCACCCGACCCCGCATTTGGTGCAGGTCGCTCAGGCCAAACATATGGGCATGATTGATAATGATCGTATTCGCATTTGGGATATCAAGACCCGCTTCAATAATCGTTGTTGCAATTAAGACATCAAAATCGTGATTGATAAACTTGAGCATCACATCCTCAAGTTCATCCCCTTCAAGTTGGCCATGTGCCACACCGACCCGTGCTCCGGGAACCAGCTTGCGAATCAAATTGCCCAGCTGCGGAAGATCTGCAACACGATTGTGGATAAAAAATACCTGCCCGCCACGATCAAGTTCGTAACTGACAGCTTCGCCGATCAATGTTTCATTGAAAACATGCAGTTCGGTCTGTACGGGCTGCCGGTTGGGTGGTGGAGTCGAGATGATACTTAGATCGCGGGCCCCCATCAATGAAAAGTGCAATGTTCTTGGAATTGGCGTTGCTGTCAATGTTAGCGAGTCTACATTCGCACGCATGACTTTCAATTTTTCCTTTACTGCCACCCCAAACTTTTGTTCCTCATCGATAATCATCAGGCCGAGATCTCTGAATTTGACATCTTTGCTAACAAGGCGGTGTGTACCAATGATAATGTCTATTTTTCCTTCAGCGAGCCTGGCTAAGGTATCTTTGATCTGTTTGCTCGTCTTGAAACGGTTGATATAGTCGATTGTGCATGGAAGGCCCTTTAGACGCTCCGAAAATGTCCGGTAGTGCTGTAATGCCAGGATAGTCGTCGGTACCAGGACAGCAACTTGTTTACTGTCTGCTACAGCTTTGAAGGCCGCACGGATGGCAACCTCCGTTTTTCCGAAGCCTACATCCCCACAGATCAATCGGTCCATCGGATGTGGCGATTCCATATCTTTTTTCACATCGGCAGTAGCCTTTTCCTGATCGGGTGTATCTTCATAAATAAAGGAGGCCTCCAGCTCATTCTGTAGGTAGCTATCCGGTGAGAACGCATTTCCATGCTGTGCCTTTCGTTTGGCATAAAGCATGATCAAGTCGCGCGCAATATCCTTGACTTTTTTCTTGGTCGTCTTCTTGAGTTTGTCCCAGGCGTCGGTACCCAATTTATTCATTTTGGGAACAGTTCCCTCCTTACCGGAATATTTGGAAATACGGTTTAAAGAGTTGATGTTCACATACAAAAGATCATTGTCCGCATAGATCAAGCGGATCATTTCCTGAGACTTACCGTTGACATCTACTTTCTCCAAACCTCCGTAGCGGCCGACACCATGGTCAATGTGTGTAATGAAATCGCCAGGTTTAAGATCTCGTAGATCTTTGAGCGTAATTGCCTGTGAGCGCTCGTAAGCCTTCTTACGTTTATATTTATAATAACGGTCAAATATCTGGTGATCCGTGTAACAGGCTAACTTTAAACTGTCGTCTCTAAAACCTTCGCGTAACGCTTTATGAATCGGAATGAAGGTGGCTGATTTATCGAGATCTTCCAGAATCGTATAGATGCGTTCGACCTGTTTGGTCGAATCTGAAAAGATCAGATTCTGAATTCGCTGGCTCTCATTCTCTTTGAAATTATGGATTAAGAGATTAAAATCTTTATTGAATGAAGGTTGGGGATGTATATCGAACTTGAACGTGGCTTCAGCTTTATAAAAGAACTGTTTGCCGAATTCGATGATGGGAAACTCAAAAAATAACGCATTGAGGTTTTTCTCGTCTGTAAATTCATAGGCTGGATTATGCCATTCCGGATTATCCTTTTTCTGCTTATCGGTTAATCCCGCCCATAATTTTTCCGCTTTCTTTAACCCATCTTTCACAATATCTAACGTAAATTGAGCGTCTTTGATCCAGATTGTAGCGTCCTGATCTACATATTCCAATAGTGAAATGTGTTGGGATGTCAGGAATTTCGCTTGAACATTTGGGACAATGGTTACTTTGTGGATTTTTTTGACAGACAGCTGCGATTCAATGTCAAATGTACGTATGCTTTCGATGTCATCGCCAAAGAATTCAATACGGTATGGGAGGTCATTCGAAAAAGAAAAGATATCTACAATGCCACCGCGTATCGCAAATTGTCCTGGTTCATACACAAAGTCGACACGTTCGAAATCATATTCGATCAAAAATTCGTTGATGAAATCAATACTTAGCGCCGTGTTTTCTGTTATTTCTAAGGTGTTTTTATCCAGGTCGTTGCGGTTGATCACTTTCTCCGCGATAGCCTCTGGATAAGTAACAACCATTTTCGGTAATTCCGACGTATGATTGAGCGAACTTAATGTCTCCGCACGTTGCAATACATTGGCGGAGTCCGTTTGCGTAAAATCAAATGCTTTGCGGTAAGACGAAGGGAAAAAAAGAACCTGCTTATCCAACAGGCTTTCCAGGTCACTTAAAAAATAAGAAGCGTCTTCATGAGTCGGTAAGATAAAGACCATTGGACGTTCCTGTAAGTTGTAAGAAGATACGGCTATGAATGCATCCGAAGAACCAATAAGCCCTTTCAACTGAATCTTGGGGTTTTTGGATTGTAAAGCCTTGGTAAGCGACTGAACAGTTTCGCTTTGGCTGTATTTTTCTAATATTTCTTGAATTCCCACGAGCAAAAATTTCGAATAAGTGCGAATTTAACGAAATAGTATCAAGTATCGGGTATGAAGTACTAAATTTTTTGGTAAAAAAATAGCTGACTTGCTCGTTAAGAAGGAGATGACTTTGTGAAGCTCAAAAGCTATAATAGATGAATCTGTGCAGGGGCTTATTTCGCGAGGTAAAAAGTATAGGCAAAAGCGAGCAACACCAATAAGGTGGCCAGGTAAATTAATTTATATTGCTCATAAGCTGTAACATGAAAGGATCCAATTTTAACGCGATTTTTGCTATTTCTCATAACTAATTTAGGTCGAGGTCAATCTTCTGTTCACTAATATAGCTTTTAAGTGTTGTATTACCAAAAGCATCCAGTGTATTTTGAAAATCTTCCCGATAGTCAAATTGAAAGTCTTCATGAAGTTTACTGTATTTGCCCACCGCATGCTTGATACGCCCTGTTATATATTTATGTAATTTATGGGCAGCAGACTGATAGGAGGAGGCGAAAAGCCTGTCGTAATCAGCGATGGCTCTCTTTAGGATATAGCATCTGAATTCTACTTCACTGATTTTATCCTTCGTGACTTTTTCGTGCTCATTCACTAAACCGCTTGCTTGTTTGATAAGCTTGCTAAGCGCAATAAAATTACTGTGTTGTGGCGTATTACCAATTTGACTCAAACCACTATCGAACAATTGTTGCAGCTGCTTTCGTAGTTTTTCAATACGTTCCTCTAAATCCTCCGCATTCTCCAATAATTGGAAATGCAATTGCTTGATCAGCATTTTGTCCTTGCTTATCAGGCGTACGAGGAGTTTGTCTTTTTCCTTTTGGGGTAGGTCAAGGACAGCTTTCTTTAGTTCGGCATCTTGATGTAAGGACATAATCTGTGTGTTTTAGTGTAAAGAGAGTTATTGAGCGAAAATTCAGGCACGCTGTCAGTGTGCCCGAATAAATTGCTCGTTTCATCAGCCGGAGTTTATGTACGCAATAGCTGCCCCACATTTACCGTCGCTTGCTATTAATACAATATTCTGAACTTAATTGTATTGTCGATCTGTTTGAGTTGTTTCAATAGATCTTTATCATATTCACCTTGTATATCGGTTACCGCATAGCCAATGTCACTTTTGGTCATTAGAAATTGTGCAACGATATTGATGTTATTTTGGGCATAGACCTTATTAATCTGAGCCATAATTCCGGGAACATTTTGGTGGATATGCAGCAATCTTGTGACCTGTTTTACTTTTGGTAAAATTAGATTTGGGAAGTTGCGACTTAAATAAGTATCACCATTGTTGATAAAATCGGCCATTCGACGCGGAATAAACTCTGAATTTTTCTTTTTATTTTTCTTGTCGTCGAAAACGACAATACCTTTTGCATTGCAGATATCCTTATTGATATGCCCTTTGATATCGCCCAAATATCCGATTGTTTTTAATTTGTCGGCCTGTTGAAGCTGTTCATCACTGATGTCGATATTGTCGCCCAAGAGCAGCATCCCTACATCCTTTACATACTTTTCTTCGAATGTATCTTTTGTGCGGATAGAAAAACCGTCTCTTTTTAAGATATGAGCCGCTATTTCTGGTACATCTCCCACGATCAAACAAAGGATACGATTTTTAGGATAAGAGATGGCACGGGGCAGATCATTTACATATAAGAACTCATCAAAACTAGGTGTGATGAAGTCTGCTTTCTCAGTGACACTTTTACGTTGGATATTCTCTGTGAATGCAAAGAATTTTTCAATTAATCCCGATTCCTTCAGTTGAAAATCTGAATAACCGTCACCAATGCCAAACAGTCTTCCTTCAATATTTAATTGTTTTAATAATTGCACTTTTCCACCTTCATTTGATAATGGATTCTCTTCGTCAAAACCGATAATATTACCGTCTTCATCAAATCTGAATGTATTGGCATAGATATTTTCGGTCTTGATATGATACGGTGTAACAACAGGTGTAATAAACTCCTTAAAACCTCCTGAAACGATCCATGCGGTGTCGGCGTGTTTCTTGAAAAATTCACGATTTCGGGAAAAAGAGGTTGAAACTTTTTTCTTAAGATGTGAAACAAGTTTATCTAGATGAGATTTATTGGCATTTAATAGTTTTACGCGACCAGCCAAAGCCTCACGGAAAGATAGTTTACCCTCCATGGCAAGATTGGTGTACCGCTCAATTTCGTGATAGATAGATTCGCGATCCGGATGGTTCTCAAGAGAGATTCGTGCAAGTTCATCAAGTGCCTCTACTTGTGTAAATGTACTATCAAAATCAATGATGTAATAGTTTTTCATCTTGTTATTTTTTTATGAAACGATCGTGAGAGTGCTGAATGCTAATCTCCGATATCGGTAGGTGCCGATGGTTTCAAGGTTCGGTTGTTTGTTATGTTATCGTTTTATTGTTTGTTATATAAATCTGCAATTTCCTTCAGCGTTTGTTCCAAAGGCCGATAACTGTGGTTTAGGAGCCTCTGGATTTTAGCGTTGGAATACTGCAATTTGGCACTTGAAGCCGCCGCTGTTTCCTTTGTCAATGTTGAATCCGATTTTTTAAATACGGAAAGCATGCTGGAAACAGTAGAGGCAATTTGGAGTAAGGTCTCGGAAACTTCGATTGTCGGTTCTGGCTTGTTCATTAATACACTTGCAACGCTCAACAGATCCTTGTTGCTTATATTGAGATGATTAATGATATAGCGTTCAGCAGTAATATCGTCTCGCTCCATCAATTGAATCATGATCGCGGCAACATCTTCTACATCAACAACACCAACACTTCCTTTTGGGTAAAATCGTAGCCCTTTATTGATCATCGAAAAAATAGCTCCAGAGCCTTTGTCGTTGGCCGAAGCACCTAAAATTACGGCGGGGTTGACAATTACTGCACTTAAACCTTCGGTAATGCCACGCCATACCTCCATCTCCGCCTGATATTTTGACAACGAATAGTTGGATGTCAGTGAATTGTGCTCCCAGTGGTCTTTCTCGGATACCGGCAGGTTGTCTCTATTTGTCCCTAAAGCTGCGATTGAGCTGACATGGAGTAAGCGAATGCCCTTTTCAAGGCAAAGATTGACCACATTTGTCGTTCCTTCCACATTCACTTTAAAAAGCGCTTTAGCATCTTTCTTTTGGTAGGAAACCAATGCTGCACAATGGAAAACTTTAGTAACGCCTTCAAGAGCATCTTCTAATTCAAAATAATTGTTGATATCAGCGTCGATCCATTGCACCAACGAAGAAGATAACAACGAGGCCGGAATAGTCGATTGAGCTCTTTTGATGGCTATGACGTCAATTCCTTGGTCTATCAACTGTCTGATTAGTGTAGACCCTAAAAAACCTGTTCCTCCAGTTATTAATATCACTTGATAAAGATACTGTTAAAAATAATGTTTTCAAAAGTTAGTTAATAAATGGATATTTGTGTGAATTGCATCCTGAAAAAACCTTCATGCTTTCGCGGGTATCAAATACCATGAAAGTCAAGGTAGATTCTTTCAGTCCAATTAAAACAGTCGCTTTCAGAACAAATAGGAGATTTTACAAATTATAGCTTATGTCATCACTGTCCGTATTCTTTAGCCCGATTTCAATTACAGGTTTTGCTCCTGAGCATGGGTTCTTGAGTTCTCAACTAGGAAACGTTATTCAAGCCTATGAAACAGATTTTCCGAGCTGGGAAACGGATAAACAGCCTCAGTTGGCTATTGTCGGTGTGGAGGAAGATCGTGCATCCATCAATAATAATGGAACGGATAAAGCGCCGGATGCTGTTCGAAAACATCTTTATGCACTATATCAGGGCGATTATACGATGAATATAGTTGATTTGGGAAATATCAAAGCAGGTAATACGATTCAAGATACCTATATCGCTTTAAAATCTGTCGTGGAGGAACTGGTCAAAGAGAATATTCTTCCGATTATCATTGGCGGTGGACAGGACCTTACCTATGCACAATATTTGGGGTATCAAAATTTAGAACGAAAGATCGAGCTAGCGATTATAGATGCTCGGTTTGACCTTGATGAGGAGAACGCCGAAAATGTAAGCCTGAATTCCCGATCTTATGTGAACCATATTATTTTGCATCAGCCTGACTATTTATTCAATTTAAATGCCATAGCCTATCAAACTTACCTCGTCAGTAAAGAGTCTATCCATATGTATGATAAACTATTTTTTAATGCAACACGAGTCGGTATGATTGCGGGTAAAATGGACCAATCAGAGCCTTTGATCCGAGCAGCGGATTTGATTAGTTTTGACATAGGAGCCATTCGGGCCTCTGAGGCGCCTGGAAATGCCAATGCAATGCCCAATGGTTTATTTGGCGATGAAGCTTGTCAACTTGCCCGTTATGCGGGGATGTCGGATAAATGTTCTTCCATCGGTTTTTATGAATTCAATCCAACATTTGATCCAATGGAACAGACGGCTATGTTGGTCTCGCAAATGATTTGGTGCTTTATTGATGGTTATTATAATCGGAAACAAGATACGCCGTTGTATCCCAAATCATCTTATATCATTTATCGCACCACACTGGAAAACGAGGAGCATGAATTGGTCTTTGTGAAAAGTAAAAAATCAGACCGCTGGTGGATTCAAGTGCCTTATTTTGGATCTAAATCAGTCAACGAACGCTATTACCTCGTGCCTTGCCGTTATGAAGACTATCAATTGGCTGTCTCAGGTGAAATGCCCGATCTATGGTGGAAAACACACCAAAAATTGCAATAAAGCTTCGTTGAACGGTACATTGCTCTGATTCTGCTTCGATGGCGAAGCGGATGATGCACCTTGTAAATTGACAACAGCTTGCCAACTGACTACAGACTTTTTATAAGTGTTTTTAGTCGTGCAGATCCATTAAGTTTGAGATGTTATAGGTTTAATTAAATGCAATGATGGTTAAACAGACCTGCTCAGGTAAGCATACACCATCTTCAGAAAATACAAATCATGGAAATATTTTTCTTTGCGGGAATCGTATTGTTATTGGTCATTTTGATCGTATTGGTATTAAAAAAGAATACCGATTCCAGTGCTGGTCCTGCATACAATAAAGAGGTTGAAACACTAAAAATTGAGCTTGCCAGATCGCAACAGCGGGAACAAAGTTTGCTGGAAGAACGCCTTATGCTAAAAAATGAATTGGATAAGGAACGGGAGAATCTTCTGGTCGCAGAGCGGTCTTTAGAAAGTACACGTTCATTTTATGAGGCGCAGCTCGATAAATTTCAGGAACAGAAGAATGAAATCGCCGAGATTAAACGGCAGTTCAACAATGAGTTTCAGGTTATTGCCAATAAAATATTGGAAGAGAAGACACAAAAGTTTACAGAGACCAATCATCGTTCCCTGGGGTTGATTTTGGACCCATTGAAGGAAAAAATCAAATTGTTTGAAGAGAAAGTCGATAAAAATTACAATCAGGAGGCAGCGGAAAGAAATTCTTTAAAGGGAGTTGTCCTTCAGCTGGTCGAACAGAGTCTTAAAATTAAAGACGAAGCCAATAGCCTAACAAAGGCATTAAAAGGGGATACCAAAAAGCAAGGCAATTGGGGCGAGGTAATTTTAGAGCGGGTCCTGGAGCGTTCTGGACTGATGCGCGATCGCGAATTTAGATTACAGGTGTCTCTTATGGATGCCGAAGGAAGAAGAATGCAGCCCGACGCGATTATCGACCTTCCTGAAGATAAACACCTGATTGTGGATTCAAAAGTTTCGCTGATTGCGTACGAACGTTGGGTCAACGCCGACACGGATGAGGATCGTGCAATTTTCGCAAAACAACACGTACAGTCTGTGGAAAATCACGTGAAAGAACTTTCCGCAAAAAACTACCACGAGTTGTATGGTATAGAATCGCCAGAATTTGTATTGCTATTTATGCCCATAGAATCGGCTTTGAGTATGTCTGTGGCGCAAAAACCGGATTTGTTTAGTGAGGCTTGGGATCGAAAAGTCGTTATTGTAAGTCCTTCTACATTATTGGCAACCCTGCGTACCATAGCAAGTATCTGGAAACAGGAACGTCAGACCAGGAATGTAATTGAAATAGCAAAGGAAGCGGGGAGCCTTTACGATAAATTTGTGAACTTTCTGAACGATATGGAGCAGGTGCAGAATCAGTTGGAGCGCGCATTAAAAAGCCATGAAGATGCAACTAAAAAACTTTCTACAGGAGCTGGGAATGTGATTGGAAAAGTAGAGAAATTAAAACGTTTAGGAGCTAAAGCAAATAAACAGATCGATTCCAAATTTTTAGATGAGGAAGATTAAAGATGAGGAAGATTAACAAAAACGGACTTGCCGAAAGGTAAGCCCGTCTATAATTTTTAGCTTCGAAATGCAAAACCTGCTTTGCTAACTTCTGCTAGCGGTTCTACTAAAGCTCTTTCATGCGCTTATTGATGGAAACATCAACATACGTATCCTTTAAACGGTCTACGGCTTCTTTTTGAACAGTGACATTGGTGTCTGATTCATAATCATGAATAGTCCTTTGATTTTGGATTTCATTATCATAAGGATCCTTTCCTGCCAAAAGTTTGACGATTACCGGAAGACATTCGAGGAAGACAAAAAGCAACGCAATAAAAAATACAGCATTTGCATTGGACTCGTTAACCTTTCCATCGGCATCGTACCTTAGATTGCCCAGCGCAGAGTTGCGGTCTGCAAAACCAGCGACATTGACGGCGCTGTCCAAAGAAGCGTTGGATAAAACTTTTTGGTCCAATATCCCTTCAAATTTCTGTTTCTGGCGTATAGCGTTTTGCTGGGTCGTTATCTTGTTCCGTAAAGTGTCCAAATAGCCCTCTTTTTTCTTCAGCTCTTCTTCTTTCATTTTGGCATAAGGGCCATACCCCATGACACCGGACGTTTCAGTTGTTTTGTTACCGAATATCTCGTAGTTCAATTTTGTACGGTCATTTTTAATGCTGGATTCCAATGAGTCACGTTCTGTCGTGGTTGCTTTCAAAAGTGCAACTTCATTGGCATATTTCTTATTGAAAGTACTGTTGAGCGTGTCAATTTTAGCGCGTTGGTCGGCAAGAAACCGTACACGGAGGTTTTCCCGGATCTCTTTATCGAAGATTTTTAACTCCAATGGCCTAGAGATAACCAACCCGATCAAAATAGCCAATAAAATTCGCGGCAGGGCCTGCAGAAGCTGCATAAAGCCACTTTTGGATTTATTAATACTGAGCACAATATAGCGATCCATGTTAAATATCGCTAAACCCCAAATAATACCAAATACAATAGCTAAAAGCCAGTCAAATGTTCCCCCACTAAAGACGAAATACATGGCATAACCACCCGAAAGGCTGGCAAACAATCCCGTAAAAAAAATAGTAGCACCTATGGCTGTGTACTTACTATGTTCTTCCGGATATTTTTCAAGAGTTTCTTGATGTACCCCCGCACATCTCCAAAAGAAACGGTTAATATCGCTCATTAATATATTTTTACTCAAATTGACAGATTATTTTTAACAAGATTTATGAATAAGTTTTTGTTTTACAATAGGATGACTGTTTTCATGCTCCTTTGTAACGCCTCCCCCAGAAGACACAGCATTTGCCTAATTTTATTATCTTTGAAAAAAATCAGGAATAATCAGATAATATGAAGAAAAGACAACTTTTGCCATTCTTTGCGATAGTGGCAACTGCATTTGTTGGTTGTGAGGAAAAAAAAGTGATGACAGATAATCCTCTTTTATTGGCTTACGAAACCCCATTTAATGTACCACCTTTTGACAAGATCAAAACAGAGCATTTTAGGCCAGCGTTTGATGAAGCAATAAAAATACACAATTTGGAAATTGACACAATAGTCAACAATTCGGATAAAGCAACATTTCAAAATACGATAGTCGCCTTAGAAAATGCGGGTGGATTACTGAATAATGTATCAACTGTATTTTATAATCTCAATAGTGCCAATACGAATGACAGTATTCAGGCAATAGCGAAAGATCTGGCCCCCATCTTATCGAGTCATTCGGATGAAATCTCGATGAATACCAAATTATTCGACCGTATCAAAACAGTTTGGAGCAGCCGAAATACACTTGGACTGGACGAACAGGATAATAAACTGTTAGAAGAAACCTATAAGAGTTTTGTTCGTTCTGGCGCAAATCTAAAGGATGCGGATAAAGAAAAAATGAAAAAAATTAATGCTGAACTTTCAACATTAACAACACAATTCGGACAAAATTTGCTTGCTGAAACCAATGCTTATACATTGGTTGTTGATTCCGCGAGCCAATTGGAAGGCTTGCCGGAATCGTTGAAAACGGCAGCAGCTGAAGAAGCCTTAGCAAAAGGAAAGAAAGACAAATGGGTCTTTACCTTACAGAATCCGTCCATTATGCCCTTTCTTCAGTATGCAAAAAATCGTGAGTTGAGAAAACAGCTTTGGGAAGCCTATCAGTTGCGTGGCAATCAAGATAACACCAACGATAACAAGGCAATTATTCAAAAAATTGTTAATCTCCGTCTTCAAAAAGCAAAATTATTGGGTTATTCTTCACATGCAGCTTATGTACTCGAGGAATCCATGGCGAAGAATCCGACCAATGTCTATGCACTGTTAAATAAACTTTGGACTCCAGCACTTGCTAAAGCGAAAGGCGAGGAGGCTGATATCGCACAGGAAATTAAAGCTGAAGGCGGCAATTTTGCTGTCGCTCCTTACGATTGGAGATATTATACAGAGATTATTCGCAAAAAACGTTTTGCATTGAATGAAGACGAAATTAAACCTTATTTGAGTCTTCCGGCAGTTCGTGAAGGAGCATTCGGCGTCGCCAATAAATTATATGGTTTGACATTCGTAGCCTTAAACAATGTCCCAACCTACCATAAAGACGTAGAAGTGTATGAAGTTAAAGACAAAGACGGTTCACATTTAGGTCTCTTATACGCTGATTTTTTCCCGCGCGAATCAAAAAGAGGCGGTGCCTGGATGACTTCTTATCGTAATCAGTCGACAAAAGATGGAAAACGTGTTGCTCCGGTAATTTCCATCGTATGCAATTTCACAAAACCAGTGGGAAAAAATCCTGCCTTGTTGACATTTGATGAAGCAACTACCTTGTTCCATGAGTTTGGACATGCGTTGCATGGTCTTCTTTCCAATGTAAGATACCGCTCAATGGCCGGAACTTCTGTACCACGTGACTTTGTTGAGTTACCTTCACAGGTGATGGAAAATTGGGCAGCAGATCCAGAGGTATTAAAAACATATGCTAAGCATTATAAGACGAAAGAAGCGATGCCAGATTCATTGATTCAGAAAATGGAAAAGGCCGGTACCTTTGATCAAGGATTTGCAACCGTTGAATACCTTTCTGCTGCGTTGTTAGACATGGATTATCATGCTACCACAAAAGAAATTTCAAAAGATATTAATGGCTTTGAAAAAACGGCAATGAAAAAAATAGGTATTATTGATGCTATTATTCCGCGCTATAGAAGTACATATTTTCAACATATTTTCGCAGGTGGGTATTCTGCAGGTTATTATGCTTATATCTGGTCTGAAGTATTGGATTCGGATGCTTTTGCAGCTTTCAAGGAAAAATCATTGTACGATCAAGTGACAGCAGATTCTTTCCGTAAGAATATTCTTGAAAAAGGAGGTACAGATGATCCTGCTAAGATGTACCGTACGTTTAGAGGTGCGGATCCAGATCCAAAATATCTATTGAAAAAGAGAGGTTTGAACTAATACTCACTAATCAAAAAAAGGCGATATAGAAATATATCGCCTTTTTTTTGTTCAGGTACTTGTTATTCTAAAAACTATTCTTACATTTGAATATTATTTATAATGAGTCTAAATAAATAAAGATGCTATGTGTGACACAAAAATTCTAAGCCAAAGAGGAGATACCCATATTAGTGTTTGCCATAAGTGTCAGACCTATTATATCTGGCAACAAAGTTTTGTACTGACATTTACGAAGAAAAAATTCTTCGACTTCTTGAATATTACGAAAAGTAATGGTGATGAACTCTTTTTTAGCACATTTCCAGATGGTGAATTTCGATTGATCATGAAAACACCTTATCCAGATATCGTATTTTCATTTGACGAAGAACAATGGCAGAATTTCAGAGATGCGCTCCAAGAATCTTATTACATGAATGAGTTTTATGGAATGCTGAATAATTAAGATAAAAAGTCCTGTTGCATCGCTTGTGTTTCATCTCTCTTTCCTTATGCGTTGACAACAGGCACAAACAAAACCCTCAGTTATAGCTGCATAAGTGTACGCAACTGTATCCTGAGGGTTCTTTTTTACCTATATATTGATTACTCGCCTATCGCGTAATATTTAAAATCAAGGTCTTCAAGTTCCTTACGGTTCAATAGTTTACGGCCATCGAACACAAATGCAGGCTTTTTCATGTGCTCCTTGATTTTGGCCCAGTCATAGTTCTTAAATTCATCCCATTCAGTCAATACTGCAATTGCATGTGCATCATTGCAAGCCTCATAGGCGGTATTGACCACCTTTACCAAGGCCCTGTTTTCTTCCGAAGATCGGGTATTCAGATAATCGAGGTCGGCATAGATGCGTTCAGCAGAAACTTTGGGGTCATAGACCGTGATTTCAGCTTGTTCACTCAATAGATAATCAGCCACATAGATCGCTGCAGATTCACGGGTATCATTCGTGTCTTTTTTGAATGCCCAGCCTAAGAAAGCAATCTTTTTGCCCGATACAGTATTATACAATGTTTGGATAATGTTGTCCGCAAATCGCTGTTTTTGATAATCATTCATCAAAATCACCTGATCCCAATACTCGGCAACCTCTGTGAGACCGTAACTCCGTGCGATATAAACTAAATTGAGGATATCTTTTTGAAAACAAGAGCCTCCAAAACCTACAGAAGCTTTCAGAAATTTGGATCCAATTCTGGAATCCATACCGATTGCCTTGGAGACTTCATCGACGTTCGCGCCTGTTTTCTCGCATAGTGCCGAGATGGAATTAATGGAGGAGACGCGTTGTGCTAAAAAGGCATTTGCGGTTAGTTTTGACAGTTCAGACGACCAAAGGTTTGTTGTGAGAATCTTGTCGCGACTTACCCAATGTGCATAGATATCGACCAATGCAGCAATAGCTTCATCATTCTCTCCACCTATAAGCACGCGGTCCGGATTGATTAAATCCTGTATCGCTGTTCCTTCAGCCAAAAATTCAGGGTTGGAAAGAATATGGAAATTAACACCATTACCCGTGTTATCCAGGATACTTTTTAAAGCTGCCGCTGTGCGAACGGGTAAAGTCGATTTTTCAACGACAATTTTGTCGTTTTTGGCAACCGCTGCGATCTGCCGTGCACAAAGTTCAATATACTTTAAGTCCGCAGCCATCCCCTTGCCTTTTCCGTAATTCTTAGTCGGTGTATTGACCGAAATAAAAATCATGTCGGCCTCGTCGATAGCTTTTTCGATATCGGTTGAGAAAAACAAATTGCGATGACGCGCTTCCGCAACAATCTCTTGTAAACCGGGTTCGTATACAGGAAGGTTGTCGAGATTTTCATCATTCCAAGCCGCGATACGGGCTGCATTGACGTCGACGATCGTAATCTCAATATGTGGACATTGCTTTGCAACAACTGACATGGTAGGTCCACCAACATAACCAGCACCGATACAGCATATTTTCTTGATTGTTTTGCTCATTTTGATTATCTTAATCAGCTATAAATTGAAGAACAAACTTAGATAAATTGCTTTTGATATGCAATACAAAGCACAGCATATCAAAACAATTTATTTATAGGAGCTGGCTCATCACTTGTTCTGCTTTCTATTTGGATAATTGCCCTTATGCAATGCTATTAAAGAAGCCATTTCGTAGTGGAGATGCAAAAGATTTATTCTAATTTTACATTAAAAAAGAAACGTTTTGATAAAGCAGGAAGTTATTGATAAGGTACTGGAAACAGCACGGATAGAGGAGGTGGTGGGAGACTTCGTGGATTTAAAGAAACGGGGAACTTCTTTGATCGGAAATTGTCCTTTTCACCATGAAAAGACACCCTCCTTCCACGTTTCTGTTTCGAAGGGCATCTATAAGTGTTTTGGTTGTGGTGTCGGTGGGGATTCCCTTAAATTCGTCATGGAACTGGAAAAGTTCTCATACCCCGAAGCCATTCGTTATTTAGCCGATAAATATTCCATTCAAATTGAAGAAGTTGAGCGTTCTCCAGCCCAGCTTGCCGCGCAGGATAAACGGGAAAGTCTATATGTGCTAAGCGCTTGGGCCAGTAAATTCTTCGCCGAGCAACTCTGGAAAACTGAAATGGGGCAGGTGATCGGACTCAACTATTTCAAGGAGCGCGGCTACCGTGAGGATATCATCAAAAAATTTGAATTGGGTTATTCGCCTGAGGAATGGACGGCATTGGTCGATAAAGCACAGTTAGCGGGTTTTCACCCAGATTATTTGGCCGCGAGTGGTTTGGCTATTGAACGCGATGATAAATCTTTATATGATCGTTTCCGTGGCCGGGTCATGTTTCCGATTCATAACCTGACAGGACGTGTCATTGGCTTTGGTGGTCGGACACTAAAGACCGACAAAAAAGTCGCCAAATATGTAAACTCTCCTGAAAGCGAAATCTACCATAAATCCGATGTACTGTATGGATTGAATTTTGCCAAAAAAGCAATTATGGAAGAGGATAATTGCTACTTGGTAGAGGGGTATGCAGATGTTCTTTCGGTACATCAAGCTGGAGTCGAAAATGTTGTTTCCTCCTCGGGAACTTCGTTGACAACAGGTCAGATCAAGCTTATTTCCAGATTCACCAAAAATGTGACCATACTGTATGATGGGGATGAAGCGGGGATCAAAGCCTCCCTACGAGGTACAGATATGCTGCTCGAAGAAGGCTTAAACGTGAAGGTGCTGCTTTTTCCCGACGGTAATGATCCCGACTCTTACGTGCAAAAGTTTGGTGCCACGGCTTTTAAAGATTATGTCAAATCCAATCAGCAGGACTTCATTTTCTACAAAACGAATATTCTGCTTCGCGATGCCAATAACGATCCCATAAAAAGGGCCGAGGTTATTCGCGATGTGGTCGAAAGTATTGCATTGATTCCCGATGAAATTAAGGTTTCTGTTTTTATCCGCGAATGTAGCAGCCTTTTGGATATCGAAGAGCGTATTTTGTTGGCTGAACTCAACAAGATTAGGCTCAATAGAGCAAAGAAGGCGGATAAGGATGCTGCTCGTAAAACTCAGAGTCCGCCGCCAAATACAGGGATGCCCCCTTTCGGAATGGACGGGCCACCGCCGGATTTCTTTATGACAGATGATGAAAGGGCGGGATTACCTCCCATAGAGTCTGTAGAACAGCCTGCACAGCTGACTTCGGAAATTCTCCAGGAACGTGAGATCGTCCGAATTTTAATCAACTATGGTGATTATCTGGCAACCTGGGAAGGTGACGGTGATATTCCAGTTGCAGGATTGCTATTGGGAAATATCAGCGACATTGAATTTAAGGATAAAGCTGCGGCTTATATTTTAAACGTCTATAGAGAAGCTGCGGAAAAATACGAAATTCCAGATACGAAACAATTCTATTCAAACTCTGACCCTGCTATAGCAGATTTGGCGATCAATTGCGTTGCCAGTAAATATTCGCTCAGCGAAAATTGGAATGACGATAAGCGTAAAATTTATGTAACGCAAGAATACGAACATCTAAAACAACTTGTCGTTACAGCGATCTATCGGATCAAGAAACGTAAGATCGAAGCAGAAATGCATCATATTCGCGAAGAAATGAAACATGAACAAGATGTGGCCAACCTGGAAGTCCTTATTTTTAAATATCAAAAATTAAAAGAAGCCGAACGTCTATTAGGCGGCTTTCTGGGCAACACTATTGTAAAGTAATCTTTGATATGGCAAAGCATCTTGAAACGGGCGAATGGGGCGAGCAAATGGCCATGGAATACCTCGTCAAGATAGGCTATAAAATAGTGTTAAGAAATTGGCGATTTAAGAATTTAGAAGTAGATTTGATTGTCGTGGACAAGAATACCTTGGTATTTGTTGAAGTAAAAACGCGGTCGGGAACGGATTTCGGCGAACCTTACGAATTTGTGGATCGCAAAAAACAGCGTCTACTGATTCGTGCAGCTCAGGCTTATATTCTTAAAACAGGTTATGTCGGTGAAGTCAGATTTGATGTTGTCGCAATAACAAAATCTCCCAAAACAGCACTCAATCATATCAAAGATGCGTTTTGGGATAGTTGAGGATACGTACTTATAAATAACTATACATAGATGAGAAAAATAACTTATTTTATGGCAATTGCAGCACTAGCTTTTGCTTCTTGTAAGTCAAAAAAATCAAGTTTGGAATTTGCCTCTCCTGGAGCAAATCAAGCTGTTTTAAAAGGTGCTCAGGTCCAATTGAAATTGAAATTTGAATCTGTATCAATGGACTCTGTGGCTTATTTTGTAGATGATAAACATGTAGGGTCATCAACAGATACAACGGCAATTACGGTTGATACCAAAGACATGGCCTATGGTACACGTAATATTTCCGCCCTGGTATACAATGCTGGAAAACCCGATTCTGTTTCAAGTACATTTTATGTTGTACCTGAAAATGCGAAGAACTATGGTTTTGAGGTTGTCAACAAATACCCGCACGATACCACAGCTTTTACACAAGGGCTACAGTTTGCGGATGGTATTCTCTACGAATCCAATGGCCGTTATGGAGAGTCCAACTTGAGAAAGGTCGATCTAAAAACAGGCAAAGTACTACAGGAGATCAAATTTGATGAAAAGACTTTTGCCGAAGGAATGACATTGGTAGGTAATAAGTTATTTATGTTAACTTGGCAACAGGGAGAAGGATATGTCTTTGATAAAAACTCTTTTGTCAAGGAAAATTCCTTTAAATATGAAAATAGTAAAGAAGGTTGGGGCTTGACCTACGATGGGCAGCATTTGATAAAGTCTGACGGATCCAATAAATTGTTCTTTTTAGATGCAACGACCGGTAAAGAGCTAAATGCTATCGGAGTTTACGATGAAGCTGGACCAGTGGATGAACTTAATGAACTGGAGTATATAGACGGCAAAGTCTACGCAAATGTCTATCAAAAAGATGTTATTGTTATTATCAATCCTCAAACAGGAGCGGTAGAAGGACGGATTAATCTTGTCGGTATCTATGAGCATACTTCCGCTTATGACAATGAATTGAATGGAATTGCTTACGACCAAGCTGGAAAACGTCTTTTTATAACAGGGAAGTTATGGAATACATTATTTGAGATCAAGACAGTTGAAAAATAAATGAACTTCAAGTCTTGATCCTTCTTCGTAAGGTCGACAGTATTGCAAGTTCGTGTAAAATTAGAAGGGGTTATTCAAAAGATTGGATAACCCCTTTTTCATGCAACTTTATACGTATTCCGATGCCACATCATTTTAGAGATTCAATTCTCAAGGGGTTTGATTTGGCTTTTTGGGCATTTTCTTTTTTATTGGCCCCATCCTTTTTTGAAGTATGGATGTTATCGTATGAGGCATGCAATTCAATCTTTTGTATAATGACACCTCAAGGGCTGAGACAGATTGCTTTTAGAACTGTATGGAGCGAATGAAACATTATGGCGAGCAGATCTCCGGGAGCGTGCCTCTCTAATAAAGAAGAGCAGAGTTTACCCGACATCAATATAGCTGATGGTTATATGCTATTATTGATGGCTGATTTCGCTAGAGTAGGCAGTTATAAAAGGAAACTAGAAATTCTTTTCAGCCAATAGAAGCAAAATAGTTGAAGCAAAAAAAGGGATGAAGTTTGAAACTCCATCCCTTTTTTTATATTGATTTTATTTCGATTAATAAATCGGAGTAAACATCCAAGTATCGTCAAAACGAGATGAACCGTTAAGTCCAGTCGTGATGTAACCGTTGTTTCCTACAGCGAAACCAACAGCATCTTGGCGTGCTGAACCAGCGAAAGCGCCGTTATCATTCGTCCAGTAGTCACCAGAAATATTATATTTCCATGTACTGTTGATTACTGCATTTTTGTAACCACCAACAACGAATGGCGTACCATTGATTGCGAAAGCAGAAGCATTTGAACGAGTCAAATCGTAAGTATATGAATTATCAGCTCTATTGATATCGTTCAATTTAGTCCATTTGCTACCATCAAATTTATAGAAATCTTTTGGGTAAGAACCGTTAGAAATACCACCACCTACATAAGCTACATTGTTAACAACAAAAGAGAAAGCTGCCTTTCTTTTCGCTGAAAAAGGAGCATCACTGATTGCTTGCCATGTATTCGCCGCAGGATCATATTTGTAGAACTCATTGGTATTTGTTGTTCCACCACTAACGACAGTTTCACCTGTTCCAACATAAGCCGCACCGTTTAAAGTAAAAGCGACTGCATTAGACAAAGCAATAGGAAGTGGAGCAATGCTTGACCAAGCACCTTTTCCGCCGTTAGCTGTAGGGTCAAATTTGTAGAAATCTGTTAGGTTGTTTGTTCCATCATTTCCACCACCAACATAACCGACATTACCAATGGAAAAACCGATGGCACCGTTTCTCTCAACACCTGTGAAAGGTGCTTTTTCAGCCCAAGTATCTGATGCTGCGTCATACGCATACGTGTCTTTCACGCGGAATGGTTTACCACCAGCGTTACTTGCTAGACCAGTAGTGACATATGCAACGTTATTTATCAAAAAGCTAGCAGCAGATGAAGTTTGTGGCCCTTTAAAAGCAGCTTTTGCAAACCATTCATCTGATTTGGTTGTGCTGTCGTCACTTTTTTTACAAGAAGAGATAGTTGTAACTGTAAATACAAAAGCTAATAAAACGAGTAGCCAATTTTTCTTGTTCATAAATTATTGAAATTTAGTATAAAGGATGTTTAATTTAATTTTCGGATCATTTTCATTATCTTTTGCCAATATTAATCTATTTCCAGTTGAAAACAAACCCGATGTTGGTAAAGATAGATATAATGAAGTATTATTGTATGCTGTTGTTTTAATTTTTGTCAAATATTCAATCAAATTGAATGTATAAGTACCATTAGAACCAAAATCATTGCCGCGCACTAATGTCGCCTGTTGCGTTGTTGTCGAATATGGAGACGTTAACAAACTGATCGGATTCCCATTATTACTTGCCACCATTAAAACCAAACTTTGAGGCTGATCAAAAATACTTGCGGCGCCATTAGGGACTTCAATGACAAGCTCTGCCTTATTAATCGCAATGGATGGATTGTTCACCAATTCTAATAACGTTGGAAACTCAATTTTTGCTACAACACCAGTTGAGCCCTCTAAAAATACATTTCCATCAGTTTGTTGACTCGCAAGTTGAGGATTTTTTAAGGTCAACGGTGCAAATTTTGTTGCAGAGCGATCCGCTTCAATTTGATTGTACTGGTAAGCTTTGTTGTCAATGGAAAAATATTGTTTGCCAACAGATTTTGTACCTTCATTATTCAGGAATGAATAATGGACCTGTAAAAATACAGTGTCTTTGAATCCAATAACTGCCGTATTGCTATTGTCAGGGACAAGTGCCAATCCTTTGAAATACTCTTGGAAACTTGTACTATTTTGAATCCGGTTGTCATTATTTTTGATCATTGTAAACAACTCATTGCTAATGCTGTTGTTGAATCTAAAAAATAAAGAATCTGCCGATTGTATACGCGGTTTAAAGGAAAGTTGTGCCAATGGCGTATTTTCATAAGCAAACTTTTGTTTACTGAATATTGCCGCAGAAGTGACAAAAACAGGACGTTCATCAACAGGTTTGGTTAAATCAATCTGTGTTTGCGTAATTTCTTCTGTGACACGGTGTACTGCTATCTTTTGTACTTTCGTTGTATCACCGTAAAAATATTTGTTTGGCTTTAATACCAAGGTCACAGAATCCAAGGTAGCATCGTCAGGTATAGAAGCATTACTTATCGTTCCTACTCCTAGGCGCATATAGGCGGTAGACTTCATACTACCCGTAACAGCATTGCTATTCTTTCCTACGAGCATTGTTCCAGTAGCAGAAGTCGGAATATCGTCCAATTGATAAGTCGAAACTTTGGCGGAAACCGTATCAATTGGTACTAAACCGATTGTTTCATCTCTTGAACTATCCAATGAGAGCGAAATGTCTTTATTACAACCAACAAAAGCGGCCAATGTAAAAAGTGGAAGTAAAAGTTGAATACTACGTCTCTTAAAGTCTTTAATCATATTAATTTTTGAATAGTGCAAAAGTAATCAATGCGAACTGTTAATCAGTGTTATATTTTGTTAAATATGGTTAATTACCACAGCGATTGCAAATCTAGTAATTTAAATTTGTTTTAGTTATGGGTAGAAGATTTAAATTACTGATCAGTTTGATCGTTTTAATAGGGGCAGGAATTACTGTAGTGCTAGGCTTTTGGCTTTATGGAAGTTATACCAATCGTCGCGACCTGTTCCTTTCTACCGCAGAGCGTTCACTCTTCAATGCTGTTCAGGAGGCATACCAAGCGCGTAATGGTGATCGGAAGTTAGATGGCCCCGAGGCTGATCGGAATCGCCTCCTCCAAGATGTAAAACGAGAGCTTCTGGGCTTATTGCCAGCTACTGAACTCGATAAGGCTTTACAACGTGTAAGCGCCGAACGGCCTAAAAACGAGCGATTTGATCGCGAGATCCACAGTAGGCGGGAGAAAATGTTTCCCAAAGACCGCGAAGGGCAAGGCGCAATTATCCCGCCCTTTCTGTTCCGGGACTTTGAGATGAACAAAGCTAATCTGGATTTGATCGAAAGGAAGTTTAAAGAATCCCTGAACAATAAGAGCATAGCAGTACCATTTGAAATGGCTATTGTCACGATTCCACACGATCAAATCAAAGATGTACGACGCAAATACCGCGAAGCAAATCTTGCTTGGACGAGACCCATGATGGTTAATCCCATAAAAAATGAATTTCTTGTTATCAAGTTTCAGGAGGATTGGAAGTATTTGCTGTATAGCTTAAGTTGGCAGCTGTTGATCTCACTGCTTTTGATTGGACTGCTGCTTGGGACATTCTTCTATTTGATGAAAACCATTCTCAACCAAAATAAGATGGCCGAGCTGCGTAAGAACTTTGTCGATAACATGACGCATGAACTAAAAACACCGGTTTCCACTGTGATGGCAGCTATAGAAGCGATACAGTTGTATGGTGTACAGGATGACCGGGAAAAGATGAATCGTTATCTGAATATCTCCAAAAAAGAACTGGAGCATCTGTCCAATATGATTGAAAAAGTGCTTCAGATGGATATTGATGCAACGAGAGGGATTGTGCTGCAGCGTTCTGATTTTGATCTTGTCGCGATGGTGAAAGGAGCCATTGAAGTTGCGCAGCTGAATAAGGCCAAGCAAGTGGACTTTAAGCTCATTGCCGTTCCAAGTGAGATAAGGATCAATGGCGATGAAGCCCACTTAAAAAATGTGATCAATAATTTACTGGAAAACGCGATAAAATATGCTGGACAGCACGTTTATATCGAGGTAGAAGTGAAGGAAATGAAAGAAAATGTCCATATTCGTATTACAGATAATGGTAACGGAATATCCGCAGAATACCATAATCAAATCTTTGATATGTTCTTTCGGGTTCCTTCCGGTAATCTGCACGATGTGAAGGGTTTTGGCTTGGGGCTTGCTTATGTCAAGCAGGTTGTAAAAAGGCACGAGGGCAAGATCACAGTGGACAGTGAGCTGGAAAAAGGGAGTACCTTTAATATCCGATTACCTTACAAATAAAAAGCAATATTTATATTTCAGAAAGAAAGTAGGGCCGTTTATCGGACAGTAATTAGGCTGATTTATCCTAAAGATTTCTTAGAAACAAAGCCGAAATATATTTTGATTGAATGACAACGCTATGATTGAAATTTTATATGTAGAAGATGAGCCAAGTCTTGGGATGATCGTTGCCGATAGCCTGGAGGCGAATGGATTTAATGTCACCCATTGTAGCAATGGTCATGAAGCCTTGGAAGCATTTACAGCGGCTCGGCCGGATATTTTGGTCGTAGATGTCATGATGCCCGTCATGGATGGCTTTACATTGGCAACAAAAATACGCGAATCAGACACGCAGATACCCATTATCTTCTTGACGGCCAAAGTGCAGACAGAGGATGTTGTAAAGGGATTTCGTTTGGGCGGAGACGATTACGTCAAAAAACCGTTTAAGATTGAAGAATTGGTTGTGCGGATAGAGTCCCTGTTAAAAAATAGCCCCAAAATGCTGTTCGGCCAAAAGCTAATGATAGGAGACTATAGCCTCGATAGCCTAAAACATCAGTTGACCTATCAAGGTGAGGTGCTTAAGCTGTCTTTCCGTGAAAGTGAACTGCTGCGGAAGTTATACGAACAAAAAGATAAGGTCATCCCACGCGAGGATATCATGCGTGCCTATTGGAGTCATGATAAATATTTTACGGGACGAAGCTTGGATGTGTTTATCAGCCGGATACGAAAATACCTCAGTCAGGATGACCGCATCAAGATTACCAATGTCAGAGGAGTTGGCTATATGCTTACTGTTGATTGATTGATTGATTGATCGGAGTGTTCCACGTGGATTGGCAATGGTGCATATTAACGACGGGTTTTCATTTCTCCTTTTCTGCCGAGTCCCCGAATATGGTAGGTAAAACTTAATATGGCGTAGCGTGTTATTGCATTTGATTGGGATACACGTACCCAAAGATCATTGACCTGCTGATTGATGTTTTTATTGTCATTAAATAGATCAAATACCGTGAGATTGATCTCGGCATTCCTACGTTTGAACAATTTCTTGCCGATAGAGACATTCCACAACAAACTTGTCGTACTTGGTGAATTCAGGATGCTGCCATTGTAAAGGTAGTTGAACGTTGAATTGAGCGTCCAAGTTTTTAATAAAGTCAATGCAATGGAATTACCAATGGTATGTTTATAGACCGAATAATTCGATTTTTCGCTGGCTGAGTTCTTGGAGAAGGCGATGTTTCCATTGTAATCCAGTCCGATAATGACATCCTTACTGAATGCCGTGTTTACACCGACCCGTTGACTCAGGCCGTACGTTTGCGCATTGACCTTTTCGAGATTCAATAAGGTGTAATTCTGGTTGAAATAGAGGTTATTGTTTAGGTTGAAGTTAAGTTTCCATGGTTCAAGGCGGTATCCAAGGCTATTTTGCCATTTGAGATTATAGACCCCATTGAAATTTTCGGGCCTGATGTATTGCCCACCAGGCCCGAGTATAACATCCGCTGCGATCGTAAATGCTGAATCTGTGGTGAAAATGGTATTGGAGATTTTATGTTCAATAAAATCTGCTGTAATGTCAGAGGTGAAACTTCTGCCCGAGCCTTTATTGATCGATCTAAATTGTACCACAAGGTTATGGTCATATTCTTGCTTAAGATCCGGATTTCCCGAGCTAATGCGTAGTGGATTTTGATTGTCTATAAAATCTTGCAATTGCTCGATGGAAGGGGTATTTGTCTTTGCATTATACCGAAACTCGACCCGAGTATCCTTATTGAAATTATATTGGAAGTTGAGGTTAGGTAGTAGGCTATTGAAGCGGCTTTTTGTGGTCAGTATATTCGGAAACAATTTATCATTGACCTGTGAAGCCGTCTGATAATCTAAACCAATCTGAAATCTTATGCTATCCTTTTTGTTAAATAAGTAGGAAACCCCACCACTATGGTAAACAAAATCATTCCGGAATTCATTGGAAAGACGATTTTTTAATTCCCCTAGCTGGCCTGTTTCGGCCAGAAATTCATAGGTCCTGCGGTCCGAATAGCGTGCCGTATTCCGAAAAGTATAATTCTCTTGCAACCGGGAATACTTACCGAGCATCTCGGTATAGGCTATCTTTGAGCGAAAGCCGTTATTGTCACCCATGGTATAGTTCCTATTGTTGACGGTGTCGACCCGGCTGAATAAGCCCTCTTTATAATAGGAGTTTAGTGCAAAATTTTCCGCATGACTCTTGTTGCTGTTAAATGAGCCATTGAAATTAAAACTGATCGTGCGCCCAGGTTTGTTGAGTCTCCGCATGTAAGTTAGGTCTCCGCCCCAGTTGAAGTTTTCTCCAAAGCTCTTATTCCTACGGTCGGAACTATTCAGCATTTCTGCTAGATTTAACAAGGTATTGCCTGTGGAACTTGTATTCCTATCGTTACTTTGATAGGAGAAATTAGGCTGAAAGTCCAGTTTCTGAATCGAATCTATCTTCCAGTTTGCGCGGATAGATAAAGCATGATTGTTGCCGTAAGTACTGTTTAATTGATCTTGATTGTTGATTTGGTTGGCCCGGTTACCTGCCGTATATTCTGTTTTATTTTGGCTGACGATGTTATTGTCCGTATAGTTGTAGGTATAATTCGCATTGAAGTCCATGCGGTCATCGAAAAAGCGATCCAAGTAGTTGAAACCGGCGTTAAAGCGCGTCGTCACCCCTTGTCCGGTACGTCCTCTGGTGTTTCCGCGGGTCGCAAAACCATTGGGCTGATTAACATTGTTGGTATTGATGTCAATTGAATATTGCCGTTTGGGGTTCATTTTGGTTACCTGTGTATTGACGGCATATTTTCGGTCGGGACCCGCACCTCCGGAGAGCTTGCCAAAATAGGATTTTCTTTTATCAGGCTTGGTGACAATATTGATCACTTTCATGCGTTTTCCATCGTCAAAACCACTAAACTTGGCCTGCTCGGTTTTGTCATCGATAATTTGGATCTTGGCGATAACATCGGCCGGAAGGTTTTTTAGAGCAACCTTAGGATCGGTACTAAAAAACTCCCGACCATCAATAATAATCTTATTGACAGGTTCGCCCTGCGCTTTTACATTGCCATCTTCATCAATTTCAACACCAGGAATCTGTTTGACCAATTCGTCAGCATCTGCAAAATCCTGCGTGATATATTTCTTGGTGTCAAACTCCAGCGTATCTCCTTTAACCTGTATACTGCTCGAAGAAATGTTAATTTCATCCAGTACAATCTCGGCATTAGTGAGTTTAAACATTAAATCGATTGTTTGCCCGATTAGTTTTACACGCCGAAGATCCATGCTGTATCCCATCGGCTGTGTACTGACCAAATAATCTCCGTTGGGAAGTGTACTGCTGCTGAATCTGCCCAAAATGTCTGTCGGAACCTGGACTTTACTGGAATCTTTTACCGCTATAATGGTGATGCTTGCACCTCTGATAGGCTGCGAAGTCGTATTGTCAAGCAGCTTGCCCGTAATATACTGTTGGGCTTGCCCGTTTTTCCCCAATAGCGATAAGCAGATAGAAAAGAACAAAATGGGCCAAAGTTTGATCTTCATCGGTCGAGGTGCAAATGTGTTTTAATGTGTTGTTGACGGTTATATAATTTTATTTCCCAAAAATATGGCACTATTTGTTACGAATTATTATCATTTTAGTTACAATAACCCCAAGTGAATGGAAAGATTAGATATATTTGCAGTAGAATTATAAAATCAACTGAACAAGTCCGTATAACGATCGAGTGATATGCGGATATAGATTAAAAAAATAAAAGATGAAAGAAAGTGTTTTGAGTAGAAAAGAGCGTATTATGAAAGAAGCCTTGTTGCTTTTTTCAGATCAAGGCTATACGAATACCTCTACCAAAACGATTGCCCAAAATGCAGGAGTTTCCGAAGCATTAATCTTTAAACATTTTGGGAATAAAGACGCACTGTTGGTTTATTTGATTAAATCAGGTTATCGTAAGGTTCTTACGCACCACCGCGGAATGATGACCTATCGTGAACCAAGGGAATTTCTGCGCACAATGATCAATCTACCCAATAAATTGGTTACCGCGGAACCCTTATTTTGGAAATTGCAGGAGCGTTTGTCTCATCACCCCTTTTCCAAACAACAGCACGAGCAGTTTATGAAGCCTGTGCAGCCCATTATCCATCGTGCTTTTGAAGATCTGAACTATGAAAATCCAGATCTCGAAACACAATTTCTCTTGTTGATTATCGACAAGCTGTGGAAAAAGGAAGCGATAGGTGAATTGGAAAATGTGATGGAGTTGACGCTGTTTCTAGAGAAAAAATATAACCTGATTTAGCTTAAAAAGCTGAATTATAGTCTTTTCTAAACATCTATTCCTTGATAAAGTTCTTTCGTGCTTATCAAACCGATAATTGAATTGTAATCGTTGGATGGCAGTTGTATTCCGGCGCTGTTATTTTTCTATATATTAAGTGTTAGTATTGCTCCCACCAATTGACATGCGGTATATTTCAGCTCTGCACCTTACGAATTGCTGTTTTATGCGTGTTTATATGAAATTGTTGCAAAAACAATTTCATATTGTCCAAAATAATAACGTCCTTAGTATTTCTATTTTAAATACATTATACAAACTAATTTATGTTCAAAAAACTCGGTCTGGGAATATTGGCATTAGTCGGCACAATTTCTTTTTTGAAAGCTCAGGACAAAAAAGATTTTGTGAAATACATGAACTCCCAGCATGCATGGGTCGATGCGGTATTCAATACGTTGACGCCAAAAGAAAAAGTTGCACAGTTATTTTTGGTTAGGGCACACACCAATTTAGGACAGAAATATATTGACTCCGTAGCTCAGGTTATACAGGACCAACATTTGGGCGGTCTCGTTGTTTTTCAGGGCGGTCCTGTCCGCCATGTTGATATGTTCAATCGGTATCAATCCCTGTCCAAGGTCCCATTGATGGTGACATTTGATGGCGAGTGGGGATTAGGCATGCGTATGCCAGATTCTACTTTGTCGTTCCCTTATCAGATGACTTTAGGGGCCGTTCAGGATAATCAGCTGATTTATCGCATGGGACGTGAGGTTGCTTTAGACTTCCAACGTATAGGTATGCATTTCAATTTTGCCCCTGATGTGGATATCAACAATAACCCTAAAAATCCCGTTATCGGTATCCGCTCCTTCGGTGATAATAAATATAATGTAACCCAGAAAGCTAAAGCGTATATGGACGGTATGGTGGATGGTGGTATCCTGGCTTCCATTAAACACTTCCCGGGGCATGGCGATACAGATGTGGATTCTCATTATGATCTGCCGCAACTACCTTTTGACAAAAAACGCTTGGATACCCTGGAGTTGTATCCGTTCAAAGAGCTTATTAAAGCCGGTGCACCTGCTGTTATGGTGGCCCACATGAATATTCCGAGTTTAGATGACACGCCTAATATGCCATCTTCCATCTCTAAAAAGGTTGTAACCGATCTTTTGCGTAATGAACTTGGCTTTAAAGGACTAACAGTTACTGATGCAATGGACATGAAAGGTGTAAAGAAGTTTTTTCCAAATGGAGAAGCCGACGTACAGGCGATTATTGCAGGGCATGATTTACTTGAAGTGTCGGAGAATAGCAAGCGTGCGATCGATTTGATTGTAAAAGCCATTGAAGAGGGACGCATAGCACAGGCCGATATTGATGCGCGGGTAAAACGAGTGCTTGCCGCTAAGCTCTGGCTTGGTTTAGATAAATATCAGGCGACAGCACAACAGAATCTATATAATGATTTACATCGTGCCTCAGCGGTTCAGCTCATTGACGAACTGTCAAATGCAGCGATCACGGCATTAAATTCTACCGAAAAAATAAAATCATTCAAAAAGGATTTACCTACCGCTATTATCAATATCGGAATTACAGCTAATCAGACTTTCCAGCATGAATTAGCGAGTGCGCTGACCAATGAAACACAATATTTCATCACGGATAGCACAAGTAAGGATGATATCAAGCGTCTTACCAAAGAAATCAAGAAGAACAAACAATTTATTATTGCCGTACACGATACGAGACTTCGTCCACGTCCGACCATGGTATTAAATAAAGATGTTCAGGGCCTGATGAAGAAATTTGCAAAAAAATCAATCCTGACTTTATTTACCAATGCCTATGCTGTGGATGGATTTGAAGCATCCAAAAAAGCAAAAACAATTTTGCTGGCCTATCAAAATGATGCTTTCATGCAGAAAGCGGCAGTGAAAACTATTTTAGGGCAAAATACGCCGAAAGGAAAACTCCCTGTTACGATAAACAAAAAATTTAAATACGGACAGGGGAAATAAAGCATTATAAAATCACACCAACACGGTACCTCTTCCAAAAATGGCCCTCCTGCAATTGCAAAGCCATTTCGGAAGGGGTATTTTTTTTAGCAGCACTTAAATCTCTTCATGGGCGGACCTGCTATCGGATGGCTTACTTTCATTTTTCATACGGTCGATCGCCGTCACGACATATTTATACTTTTGATGCTGTTTGATATCGTCATCGGTATATTGAAGCTTATCCCCATCAAAGGTGATAAAAATGATTTTTCCAGGGTCTTTAATGTTTACTTTTTCATCGAGGTTGAACCGATAGATCACATAGCCATAAGCCGACTCCCCATCATTGGCCACATCGGGTTTTTGCCAAAATAAGGTGTTCATTTTACCATTGGCCGAATTTTTCACCAGAAGACCGAAGGGGGCATTGGGTGGGATACTATCTAACCAAGGCATTGTAGGGGGTAAAGCCGGTGTACGGTACAGGTCATTTCGCATGGAATCCTGCAATCCAACAAGATTGTCCGTAAGTGATTTGGAACTGAAATAAATACTTCCCTCCACATCGTGCTCCTCCCTTAAGTGGCGTACCTGTCTGGGGATCTGACTACGGTCTGTCCAGCCGATTTTATTTTCGGTAACACGATAAGCTCCATGCCCGACATAAAAGTGACGGCCATAGGTGTGTTTCTGCCACCAGTCAACCAAGATCTCATAGGCTGCTGCGCGATTTTTGAATGGAAAGTAGATCTGTGGATTGATATAATCGATCCAACCTTCCTGCATCCATTTGACACCGTCAGCATACAGTTCCCGGTAAGCGCTCAGACCACGGGTATCTGATCCGGCACTGTTATTTTCTTTGTTGTCCCATACCCCACAAGGACTAATGCCATATTTGACATATGGTTTTATCTTTTTGATGGCAACACCAAGATCGTGCACCAGTACGTTGACATTGTTGCGTCGCCAGTCGTCAATTTTCTCGATCCCATTATTATATTGACCAAAGGTAATCTGATCCGGTACCGGTGTATTTCTGCTATCGGGATAGGGGTAAAAATAATCATCGAAATGAATGCCATCTACATCGTAGTTTTTGACCACATCCATGATGACATCAATAATATATTTGCGAACTTCCGGAATACCGGGGTTGAAAAGCTTCTTGCCAGCATAGGTGAAGAACCATTCCGGGTGACGCTTGGTAATATGCTCATCCGAAAAATGGGCCGGATTTAATGTTGTCGAAGCACGATACGGATTGAACCAGGCATGTAGTTCCATTCCTCTCTTGTGGGCCTCGGTGATGGCAAACTCCAAGGGGTCATAAAATGGCGAAGGTGGTAATCCCTGTTTCCCGGTTAGATATCTACTCCATGGTTCTCTGCCCTTCGCGTAAAATGCGTCGGCAGCCGGACGTACCTGCAAAATAATGGCATTCAGTCCCGCGCTGCGGTGCTGGTCCAATAAATCAATAAACTCCTGTTTTTGCTGTGCGACATTATTGCCCGCTTTGACAGAGGGCCAGTCTATATTACCTATGGTTGCAACCCACACGCCACGAAACTCCCGCTTAGGTAGTTGCTGGGAATACGTTCTAATCGAAAATAAACAGATAACAATGGTAAAAAAAGAATATAAATATGTTTTTCCCGTCATTCTATAAATTATAGCCAACAAAGATAGGGAAGCATTTCTTACTTTTTCCCTAAAAAATGTAAGATGTTTGTTGGATACTTGTTAAAAGAACCTGAGCTTGGTTTTCAAATTGATAATAATGCAAATACAAGTAACATTGTACTTTATTTGTGCTAATTTAGATGCGGTTTTCACAAAAGCAATGGCTTGATCGGCTGACCGCAATAAAAAAGATTATGAGCAAAGAACAAATATCCGTTTTTGACATGTTTAAGATTGGTATAGGACCCTCGAGTTCGCATACCTTGGGACCTTGGCGTGCAGCCCAGCAATTTACAGCTGTTCTCAGGTCAAAAGGTGTCTTGCATGAAGTCGAACAAGTCAAAATCCTGCTGTATGGTTCTTTGGCCAAAACCGGTGCTGGACATGGTACCGATATTGCTGTGCTCCTGGGACTAAGTGGAGATGATCCGGTTACCTTTGATGTCAATAGCGTGATGCCCAAAGTCGAGCATATTAAGACAGTCGGCGAACTGGAAGTCGCTGGCGAACGGACGATTCCTTTTTCCTATCCGGAAGACCTCTTGTTTCTATATGCGGAAAGTTTACCTTTTCACCCCAACGCAGTGACCTTTCAGGCATTCCTATCCAATGGTAAGGCAATGACCGAAACCTATTATTCGATAGGGGGTGGTTTTGTGGTGCAGGAAAATGATACTGAAGGTGTTTTGTCTGAAGTGGACCTTCCGTTTCCTGTCGATACTGCACAGGAACTCTTGCATTGGACGATGAAAACGGGTCTGAAAATCTCGGAGCTGGTCCTTGAAAATGAATGTGCATGGCGTGAAGAAAGTGAAACCGTGGCAGGCGTTTTGAATATTTATAAAACAATACATGAATGTATCTACCGCGGCTGTCATACTGGCGGGACATTACCTGGGGGCTTAAATGTCGAACGTAGAGCAGCCAAGCTAAACAAGAAGTTAATGCAGGGACGAAGTTATCAAGATTATGAGTCCTGGGTAGCGGCCATTCGCGAGGGCGGCCAAAACTTTCAATATATTCTGGATTGGGTAAGTTGTTTTGCACTTGCCGTAAATGAGGAGAACGCCTCTTTCGGGCGTGTGGTTACAGCACCTACCAATGGAGCCTCAGGCGTTATCCCAGCAGTATTGCAATATTACATTACTTTCCACGACGGAATGCGTGAAAATAAAATTATCCAATTTATTCTTACCGCATCCGAGATCGGATCGATATTTAAGAAAAATGCAACCATTTCAGCCGCAATGGGCGGTTGTCAGGCCGAGATTGGCGTTTCATCAGCGATGGCAGCCGGGGCGCTGACAGAAGTGCTGGGCGGATCACAGCGCCAGGTGCTGATGGCTGCCGAGATTGCCATGGAACATCACCTCGGATTGACATGCGATCCAATCGGTGGACTGGTACAAATTCCATGCATCGAACGTAACACAATGGGAGCCATCAAGGCAATTACTGCTGCACAATTGGCACTGCAATCGAATCCGGATAAAGCAAAAGTAAGTTTGGATACGGTGGTTAAAACTATGTGGGAGACTGCTTTGGATATGAATGCCAAATATAAGGAAACAGCAGACGGTGGATTGGCCGTCAATATTCCATTGAGTTTGCCGGAATGTTAATGACTGCCGAAGTTTTCTCGTTTTTCGTATCTTTGACGCGGTAAAATAGATTTATTCTTATAAATAGCGTAAACGAATGAAATATTGTGCAATCGCCTCCGGAAGTAATGGGAACTGTTATTATGTCGCTAAAGATGATTCTGCTATCCTGATAGATGCTGGAATCAACAGCAAGCATATGCACCTGCGGATGTACAACCTGGGTATTTTACCGACTCAGATCAAAGCAATTTTCATTACCCATGAACATTCTGATCATATTAGGGGCCTATCTGTATTTGCCAAAAAATATAATTTACCGGTTTATATTACCAAGGGGAGTTACGATGGTACCCGTTTGCATCTTCCATCCCATTTGGTCCATATCATTTCTCCTAATCAGGTTGTTGAAATTGGAGGGCTTAAGGTGTATGGTATTCCCAAATATCACGATGCCAAAGAACCCTGCAGCTTTCTTGTCTCAGATGGAACATACAATATCGGTGTCCTGACAGATATTGGACGACCTTGCGAAAATGTGCAGCATGTTATTCAACATTCGGATGTTTTGCTCCTGGAATCAAATTATGACGAGGAGATGTTGCGTACAGGACGCTATTCCTATTTTCTGAAAAATCGGATCAGCAGTGGTTGGGGACACTTGTCAAATCGTGTTGCCGTCGAACTGTTTAACGCCTATAAAACCGACCGTCTTAAACATCTTATCCTCACTCACCTCTCCGGCGAAAATAATACCGTCGATCTGGTACAGCAAACTTTCGAACCACATTGCGAACGTATCCAGCTACATGTCGCGACACGTTACCAGGAAACAGAATTATTCGACCTGAAACTTGTGCTGGAAAACCATGTGGCATCTTTTTCAATCCTTTCCGCACTCTCTTCCTAACTAACAACGCTCTTTTTGTTCGCTGTATTTCTTCAGTTAAAGCGTAAGAATACTGTAAAATGAAAAAATTAGTTGTTTTAAAAAGATTTCCTGTTATATTTGCTTTGTTTTTAATCAGTCTAAATAATATCTTTTATACTTATTTGGACAACAAGAAACAAAAAACACCATGTAATAGACGGCAATCTATCACATGGCGTTAATCTACATACAGCGGCAACTGCATGTAGATGACTGAAACAGCACGCTGTGTCAGTTACTCCCGATATACGATATGGAAGAACTTGCAAGATAACGAATTTTATTATTTTATTCGTTGTTAAGCATATGCAAAACCTGCAAATTCTCCCATAATAAGTTGAAGAAAACTAAACATCAATCAACATATTATGAAAATTTTAATTTCATTTTTTACATTCCTTACGGTATTACTGTGTAGTCACTCTAGTCATGCCCATGCCCTTTGGATTGAATCATCTTCTTATGGAACGTTAAACCAATCCCATGAAGTCAAGGTATATTACGGCGAGTTTGCAACGAATGAAAGAGATCAGGTCGACAAATGGTACTCCGACGTGAAGGACTTCTCATTAATGTTGCATGCCCCGGGACAGGAACCCGTCAAGCTTCAATTGACGAATCAAGGCGATCACTTTAGCGGTTCATTCCAACCTACAGCAGCCGGAACCTATTTCCTATCCATTGTTAAAGCACCTAAAGATCTAGGCGGTAAAACGAAATATGAATTTTCTTCCTTAGTGCCTGTTATCGTAGGAAAGTCTGCAACACTCGATTATAAAAATGTAAAAAGCCCATTGCAAATTGAGTTGCTTGGTGCGGCTAACGCAAAAAAGGGGCAACGTATACAAGCAAAGATCACCAGCTTCGGCAAAGCTGTTCCACAGGCCAAAGTTTCTGTTTTTTCGACTACCGGTTGGGGAAAAGAGTTTGTTGCGGACGAGCATGGCATCCTGACATTTGACGCAATATGGGCTGGTCCATACGTCTTGGAAGCAAGTACGTTTGCTGAAACTGCAGGTGAACATGAAGGGAAAGCCTATGCTTCGGCATGGCAGGGAAGTACAACTTTCATTACCGTCAAATAATCGCAGCTATAGCGCAGACAGCATAAGGATCTATCTGAAACGATGGCAACACCAATGGGTCCTTACAAAAAAATATCTAAGAAAAATCTACTATAATAAAACATCTACCATACTACATTCATGAATAAAACTTTATCCTTTTTGGCTATTCCTATGATTAGTTCGGTCTTTTCTGTTGCACAAGCACAGACGAACAAAGTCATTGAAGGAATTCTTATCAATGAAAAATCCGAACCTATCACAGGAGCGACAGTAAAATTAACTAATACAGGTGTGACCACCAGCACAGATAGTGAGGGGCATTTCGCTTTTCATAAGCTTTCATCCAAAACCTACCATATCGAGATTAAAGCGATCGGTTACGGTAAGCATACGATGGAAGTGAACGTAACAGATGAGACGGCAAACCTTGGTCCCATTATCTTAAAGGACCAATCGCAAGCTATTGACGAAGTTGCGGTTTATGGTAAATACTATGAGCATTATAAGTTTGACAGTATCTCCGGATCGTTACGCCTTAAAACACCAATCCTAGAGCTGCCTCAAAATATACAGGTTATTTCTTCCGATTTAATGGCAGATCAACAGGTTTTCGACATTGTTGATGGTATTACGCGTAATGTTAGTGGCGCAACACGTCAGGGCCATTGGGACAACCAATATGCCAATATCCGTATGCGTGGCTCTAAGATCCCTGCATTCCGTAATGGGATGAACATTGAAGCTTCTTGGGGGCCTACAGCCGAAGATGCAAGTATGATCGAACGGATCGAATTTGTAAAAGGACCAGCCGGTTTTATGCTTGCCAATGGCGAACCTGGCGGCTTTTATAATGTGGTAACAAAAAAACCTACCGGTAATACCAAGGGGTCTGTTACCCTGAATACAGGGAGCTTCAGTACCTATCGCGCTGCCGTTGACTTGGATGGTAAATTGCGCAAAGATGGCAAACTGCTTTACCGTCTGAATGTGGCCGGACAACAAAAAGATTTTTTTACAAAATATAATTACAGTAACCGGCTTGTTATAGCGCCAGTGGTTACCTATAAAGTAGATTCTTTGACGAACTTAACATTTGAATACACCTACCAAGGGTCTACCTACCTATCAAATGGTAATTATACGTTCTCACCCAAAGGATTTGCCGATCCGGGTATTGCCAATGACTTCTTCTATGGTGATCCCTCCATGGAGCCCGGAAAGCTAAAAGACCATAGTGCCTATATTTACCTGGATCGCAAACTAAACGAAAACTGGAAATTGCATGCACAGATGGCCTATTTCAATTTTGATATGAAAGCCACCAGTACATGGCTGAATTACATGAAAGCCAATGGCGATATGCCACGTTATTACAGTATTGCCGACGAACATGGTGAAAATAGTTTTGGTCAGGTTTCTTTAAACGGAGAAGAATATACCGGAAGCGTTCGTCATCGGATTTTGGTGGGAGCCGACTATGGTAATAAGAAGTTCTGGGGCGATTTTAGAACGATTTTAGATTCGATTCCTTCAGCTCCGCTCAACGTCTATGATCCTAAATACGGTATTCCAGGCAGTGTATTCCCTACGCTGGATCGTTCGCAGAGTGTAAAGGTCCGTGCGGGCGGTAGCAACTACGTGACTTCAACAAACTATATGTCATTCTACGCGCACGATGAATTGGCGTTCCTGGAAGAGAAATTGCGTTTATCGCTTGGCTTACGCTATACAATTAATGAGACCATAGGAAAAACGTCTGTAGCTGACAGAACCGATAAAGCATTTACGCCGAGGGTAGGGTTGAGCTATTCGATCGATAAATCCATGAGTGTATATGGCTTGTTTGATCAATCTTTTGTTCCTGTCGCTGGTACCGACTGGGAAGGTAATGCTTTCAAACCAATACGCGGAAATGATTTAGAAGCAGGTGTTAAGAAAGAGTGGATGGGTGGAAAATGGATCTCCACGTTAAGTGCCTACACTATTGCCCGTAAAAATGCGCTGGTAGCTGACCCCGATCCGAGTCACGTCGTTAATGGTGTGTCATTCCAGACCCAATTGGGAGAAACCAGAAGCAAGGGTATCGAATTTGATGTCACCGGTGAAATTATTAAGGGGCTGAATGTGAATGCAAATTATGCCTTGACAGATTCGAAGATCTCCAAAGATACCAAAGAAGAAAATATAGGTAATATCACTCCGAATACGGCCAAACATACAGCCAATGCATTTGTATCCTATCGTATTCAGGATGGGAAAGTGCGTGGACTTGGCTTTATGGGAAGTGTTCAGGGAATGTTTGACCGTGCAGTTGGGACAACAAAAGAAAGTAATTTCAAGAATTATCTGCGTACCGATGCAGGCATCAGCTATCAAAAAGGGAAGTATGCCATTTCGGTCGTAATCAATAATGTGTTGGACAACCGCAAATTGCTGACTGCTGGATCGATCTCCAAAGCAAGTGCGGCCGTTCAGAAGCTCGGTGGTGTGGATTATTATTCCTATATCGTCGAAGCCAGACGTAACTTCCGCATGGGAGTGACCTATAAATTTTAACGGACCGATCCAGATAAATTATAGAATCGATGTATAGTACACTGTTAATCGTTATACTCATGGGAGCCTATCTTTTTTACAACACGAGCAAAAAGGTGAAGTTTGGCCCTAGACCACAATGGCTCGAAAAATTGTGCGCACAAACGAAGTTTGTGCGCACATTGAGCATGCTACTGTTGATCTTTCCATTTATAGCTGTTCTTTATCTGCAAGGCTTTGGAGCAGGTTTTTTTGCTTTTTTTGCCTATTTCATGTGCATGATGTGTCTTGTGGTCCTATTAAATCCTTATCGCTATTTCAAATTATACCCAATTATGGGATTGTATGTATTTAGCCTTTGTGTTGAATTATTGATTTCTTAACCGATTAAATATGCCTGCTAATAAAAAATACCTCAGTACGCCCTTTCAGCGATTCCTGAAAATTACAGCCGGATTTATCGGTGGTTATGTCGTCATGATCTCTTTCCACGTGTTGGTCACTCATATTTTTGAGAAAAAGGATGTTGTTGCCACGGCTTGCTTCACGGGCTATCTCCTATGGGCAGTACTGCTCTTATTGGCCTTTCTTGCTAAGAGTGGATGGAAAATATGGGGGATATATTTAGTGTTGGCTGTCCTTTTCTCCCTGCCCTATTTCTTCAAACTGTAAGTCATCATGAATAACCGAAATTATAATATTTACTTCAATACACATACCATTAGCGGCATTATCATCTGCGCCATCCTCTATGTGATATTTTTTGCCGGATCATTTGCATTTTTTAGAAACGAAATCGCTGCCTGGCAGAATAACACGTCGTATAAGACTTATCGCGAAGATCATAAAAACGTTGATCATTTGCTCGACTCACTCAAAGGACAAACAAATTTGCATGGACGCGATATTACCTTTTATATGCACCGGGAAGGGACTTCAGCCTACGTGGGCTTGAGTGCATCCAACGATAGTATACTCAATAAAGAAAACCTGGCGAAGATCACGCCTGAACAAAAAGCTGCAAAAAAGAATAGCCGCAGAAGGGGTGGAGATGATGATTCAAAGAACTTTACCTATAATTTTACCAATAAAAAGGCTGGAGACTATGTGCAGAATTACGATATGGGCGAGTTTTTATTTCGTTTGCATTTCTTGGCCCAGCTCAATCAGGTGCCGATTCGGGTAGGCATAGCGCCATTTGGTTATCTTATTGCAGGTATTACCGCTTTTATTTTTCTGTTTGCCCTTATTACCGGGTTATTGCTGCATTGGGATAAGATCGTCTCAAATTTCTTTGTGTTCAGACCCTTCAGTAAATGGAAAACGGTATGGACCGATATGCACACCGCATTGGGCGTCATTGGTTTTCCGTTTCAATTTATCTTCGCGGTAACAGGTACGTTCTTGATCATCAATTCAGTACTCGCTTTGCCGCTGAGCAAGTTGTTGTATGATGGTGATCAGCAAAAAATGTATCAGGAGATGGGGGTTAGTGCCGAAACCAATTTTCCTTATACCTACAAACCTTTAAATGCAGACATTAATATCGCTCCATTTTTAGATCTGGCAAAACACAAATGGCCGGAAGCCGATTTTCAGCGTATTACGATCAAAAACTACGCAGACTCCAATATGCATGTTATCATGGAGCTGGAACCGCATTTTAACAAAAGCTTTGCTGGCTCGGGGCTGTTGTCTGTGCGAGCGGCCGACAATAAAGTTGTTGCCGAGAAATCACCAGTTAGCGATGCTAGCTATGCAGATGGGGTGCGCAGCATTATATACCGGTTGCATTATGGCGATTATGGAGGCTATCCGCTCAAGATGGTGTACTTTATTTTGGGAGTTATGGGGTGTCTTGTTATTATCTCGGGTATATTGATCTGGTTGGTAGCGCGTGACAAAAACAACGTAATTCCACGAAAACGAAAATTCAATTTCTGGGCGGCCAATATTTTCACGGCAATATGTTTGACGATGTTACCTGTCACTGCATTGACTTTCATTGCTATTAAATTGAGCCCTGAGGTCAATCAGGATTTTATATACCGCGTTTATTTCTATAGCTGGCTCCTATTTTCACTGTATTACATTATCCGGAGAAGCATACGCAGAACCAATCGCGAAACATTGCTGGTTGGAAGCATATTGGCATTTTTTATTCCACTTGCCAATGGTTTTATGACTGGTAACTGGATCTGGGATACCTTCCGCAATGGACAGCGGGATATTTTCGTCGTCGACTTTTTATGGCTGATGATCGGTATAATTGGTGTAATCGCCTATAACAAGACTAAAAAATTCTTTGAGACGATTCGTTAACAAAGATTCTTTTCTCTCTGCGAAGTGTATACACTTTGTTTTTTGATTCCAAGGGTGCTCACAAGGTGCCCTTGGAACGTTTATAGGGTACGGCTTAAATACCTTTAAGGTCAGATCCTGGTAGACAACGCCTCATGGCGCAGAGCAATTCTTATCCAAGGATACCATACTGATGATCGCGGAAATTTCCTCTTACAATACAGCCTTAAAAAATCGGCCGAGGCGCATCAGATCCTGTGCTGTCTTTTCGTTCCAGTCCACAGCATAGTTAAGCCGAATACAGTTCTTAAACTGATCGTGCTGTGTAAACATCCTTCCCGGTGCAAAACTCAACTTTTGCCTAAGCGCATAATCGTAGAGCACCGTTGAGTCTATCTTTTTGTCCAGCTCTAACCAAAGTACAAAGCCACCTTCGGGCTGCGACATTTTGGTATTTTCCGGAAAATGGGCCTCAATGCTGTTTCTAAAATTGACATAATTGCTGTACAGTTTTTTTCTGAAGCTATTGAGGTGGTGGTCGTACCGGCCGATCTGTAAGAATTTGGAAACAGCTTCCTGGTAAATTGCAGGCTGCGAAATCGTTTGTATGAGCTTTTGTTTTAGGATCTTATCTTTGTATTGCCCGGGCTCAACCCAACCGAGCCGAAAACTTGGGGCTAATACTTTGGTAAATGATCCACACCACATCACCAGTCCCTCTTCGTCAAAATATTTGCATGGTTTGGGCCGTGACGAACCGAAATAGATGTTTCCATATAGGTCGTCTTCAATCAATGGAATATGGTGGTGTGCGAGCAGTTTGACAAGCTCTTTCTTGTGCTCCTCAGGCATGAGTGCGCCCAATGGATTGCTAAAGTTGGTGACAAAACAACAGACATCAATTTTATGAATAACTTTTTTCAGGGCATCCAATTCAATTCCCGTAATAGGGTGGGTCGGAATCTCGATGGTCTTGAGGCCCAGTAGTTGAAAAGCCTGAATAAAGCCAAAGTAAAGGGGGCTTTCTACCGCTATGGTGTCGCCGGGTTTAGTGACGGCACGAAGGCAGCTGTAGATGGCATTCATGGCGCCCGACGTGATAATAAGATCCTCGTCACTTATTTTTCCCTCAAGTACCAATGACCATTTGGCAATTTCTTTCCGTAAGCTCGGACTTCCCTGTACCTGTCCATATTGATCACCGTAATCATGCAGCTCATGAACCGACTCTATAATGCATCGATTGAGTTTCTGAATCGGAAGTAATGATGCACTGGGTAAACCCAGTGAAAAGCGTGTAATTTCCTTGTCTTCCAGGGAGTGGAAAACTTTATCGATCAATGCCGCGGGATCTTGTTTCTTTTCGTCGATTTTGAAGGTAGAAATGGACGGGATAGCCATCCGACGAAGCCCGGATCGGCTAACGAAATAGCCTGATTTGGGGCGTGATTCAATGAGCGATCGACTCTCTAGTTCCATATAGGCACTTTTTGCCGTATTTAAACTTACATTGTATAATTTCTGAGCGCTGCGGACAGAAGGTAAACGATCGCCATAGACCAAGGAACCATTTTTGATCTGGTTTTCAACAATATTGGCTATTTTTTTATATAACAGTTGCTGTTCCATCCTTATGCTAATTTACTGTTTCTGTTTTGATTTAACCAGTTATTATATCGGCGGATTCCTTTTCTGAGCGATTCTTCCGAACCAAATAGGTTCATCAACTGTTGCTCAAAGAAGGATTGCGCTTTGTTCATAAATACGTTGGAAAGCGTATCCGAAATAGGACCGTCGTAGGTCATTTCGACCGACAGTAAATTCTTTCTGCAGAGTATTACAGACGAAAAGGCTTTTAATTGATTGCCTTGGTCGAGCACCAGGAAAGGCATGCTTATGCGTGCTGTATCTACCTGCTTTTTGTTTTGTATTTCTTTGATAAGCGCTAAATCAGAAAGATCCACTTGTCTGATCAGATACGGTTGATGTGCAGTTGTCGCCATAAGAATAAATCTTTTTGCTAATTTAAGTAGGGTACAGGATGCTGTTTAGGTACAGAGTGCCGTTAAAATAGGGGTACAGAAAAAAATTAGGTTGTCCGGTGATTTTTGTAATTTCCATTTGAGATCTTTACACTACGAAAAGGATATCTCCGGATCTATAATTATGAAGTAGTATGCACAGCTTATTTCCTTTATTTATCGCAATGATTGCGATCATCGTATTGATCGAAATGTGGGCGACCAAACTACGGGTAGCCTATCCCATTCTCTTGGTTCTGGCGGGGCTATTCATTAGTTTTATTCCCACTTTGCCCGTAGTGACGATTGATCCGGACGTCATCTTTCTCATTTTTCTACCGCCCTTGCTTTGCGAGGCTTCTTGGTCAATTTCGTTTAAGGAGATGAAGAAATGGTGGCGTATTATCGGGAGTTTTGCCTTCTTGGTTGTATTCTTTACGGCACTTTCTGTCGCGGTTGTTGCCAATTATTATATACCGGGGTTTACACTAGCGTTGGGCTTTCTGCTGGGAGGCATTGTGTCACCGCCAGATGCTGTCAGCACAGGAGCGATTATGAAATTTGTGAAAGTTCCCAAAGCTACTTCTGCGATCCTGGAAGGCGAAAGCCTATTAAATGATGCTTCTTCCTTGATCATTGTACGTTTTGCTCTTATTGCTGTTGGGACAGGTCAATTTGTATGGGGACAAGCTGCGGTATCCTTTATCTGGATGCTGGTCGGTGGTGTGGGTATTGGCCTGTTATTGGGTTGGTTTTTTATACAGGCACACAAGCGTCTACCGACAGATGCGCCCTCGGATATTGCACTTACCTTGATTGAACCTTACTTTATGTATTGGATCGCAGAGCAATTTCATAGCTCAGGGGTGTTGGCTGTCGTTGCCGGTGGCCTTTTGATGTCCGGTCAGCGGCTGACATTTCTCAATAGTACGAGCCGGGTGCGGGGGCTGAGTGTCTGGGAGAGTTTTGTATTTATCCTGAACGGTATCGTATTTTTTATTATTGGATTAGATCTTCCGGAGATTGTTGCGGGTTTGCGGTCCAATGGAACGTCGCTGTTGGAAGCCATCGGGTACGGTCTTTTGGTAACGGGAGTATTGATCCTTGCCCGTATTATCAGCTCGTATGCAGCCATGATTGCTACCCTTATTTTTCGCCCGGGTGTGGCGCCAAGATCGAGATCTACCAAACAGCGTTTTCTAATGCCTCTTTTGTTGGGCTGGACCGGCATGCGTGGTGTGGTGTCATTGGCAGCAGCATTATCCATTCCTGTCGTTATGAATGGTGTGGCTATTCCGCAGCGAAACCTGATCTTATTTATCACCTTTGTCGTGATCTTATCCACGCTCTTGATACAAGGGCTTACCTTGCCCTACTTAATCAGAAGGACTAGGCTGTTCGAAACGTTTGAAGAAGAGCCCGAAGAGCAGGTCCGAAGTCGCATGAAGCAAGGATTGAAACATCATGTTTACCAATTTCTGAAAGATAAACATGAGAAAGAACTGCACAACCGTGATGTTATGGACCGCATTTTGAAACATTGGGAGGAAAAGGTGAATGCGGCCGATGATTCCTGGATGAATGAAAAAGCGAAAGTGATATTTATGGAGCTTTTGGATGTGCAACGGGAATATCTTCAGAAGCTAAACTGCGAGTCGACCATTGATGAGGGGATTGTTCGTTCGCAGTTATATCAACTGGACTTGGAAGAAGAGCGGTTGCGGCGGATTTAGTCATAGAATTTTATAAATGCCTCAGGGCAATAATGTATTTTTAACTAAAGGTTCCAATGAGGAGCCATGCTGAAATATGAAGGTAATTATAACAGGAGCCACCGGAATGGTTGGCGAAGGCGTTTTGCTGGAATGTCTACAAAATGAAAAGGTAACAGCCGTGCTGAGCATTTCCCGTCGGACTGCTGCCATTCAGCATCCAAAATTAAAGGAACTTTTGGTCGAAGACTTTACTAAACTCTCGCTATTTAGAGATGCGATTGCAGGCTATGATGCCTGCTTTTACTGTGCTGGCGTGAGTTCTGTGGGAATGAAAGAAGACAAGTACCGTTATATTACTTATGATACAACACTAGCTTTTGCAAAGTCCCTGCTGGAAATCAATTCGGAGATCAGTTTTATTTATGTTTCCGGAGGAAGCACCGATAGTACGGAGCAAGGCAAAGTGATGTGGGCTAGGGTTAAGGGTAAAACAGAGAATGATCTTGCCAAATTACCGTTCAAAAAGGAGTATAACTTTAGACCAGGAGCAATGACGACTGTTTCAGGGCAAAAGCATGCCAATCCCTTTGCTTTTGTGGCCAAAATAATCAAATTTTTTGCCCCTTCAGCAGTACTTTCCCTACATGAAGTCGGACGTGCCATGATACATGCAGTGGAAAGAGATAACGTTAAGAATATATTGGAGATTAAAGATATTCGGGCCCTTGCTTGACCGCTTTGTTAAATATTTATATAGCAATCGGAATAATCCCGATTATTTGCAAATTATTTGACATAATTATAATTGGTTTATTCCTTCATAAGCGGCCTTCTATTCAACTTGTTCGACCAGCTGTTGGCTAGAAATTTTCTCGAAATAGCTTTCCATCTCTTGGTTACACCTTTCTATAAACGTTTTTGTGCGTTTTTGCAATTCTATAATTGTTAGTGGATTTCCTTTATAATTTGCATTATATCTAAATTCCTGCTGTGCTTCCGTAATGTTTTTGAAGGCGTTAAGCTGATCTTGATGATCCAAGCAAAAAATGAAGTAGGCATCAGGAACTATCAATTTGCAGAGTTGCATGAGGAAAGTAAGGTTGACCCGTTGCGGTTTGTATTGAAGTACGGTATTGATTACGCCAAGACAAACTTGTTCCAGCGCTTGAGATAGCATAAAATATACGGCCTCTATACTTATTGCCGAGCAGTATTCCTCATAAGGCAAGTATAATGTGCGCGCATTATTATAGCGCGTCTTCCATTGTTGACGTACATAATCTAGATTTAGCTGTGGGGCAACGATGCTTTCCAGATCGATATTGGCCATGGATGTATTTTGCAACCAGATGTCACCTGCTTTCAGGAGTGAAAGAAAAAAGGGATGACCCTTTGAAAACTGTTTGCTGAAAACGGCTGAGTTTTCCAGGGCCAGCGTGAGCGACACATTGTTGGGAAGCATATCCGCAATGAATTGTGTTAAATTATTGAGTTCGCCATTTAAAGTCTCATAAGCAACAAAAATATAGTAGGAATGGGTGATGTGGTCCTTTTTGGCTCTTTGGAGCGCATTATGGTGTCTGTGATAATCAGAGTCATAACCAAAACAAGCAACCAAAGCAGGTGTACAATAACATTCAATTGCATTAAGAATAAGATCCCGAAAATTGGAGTTACAATAATCTTTTTTGTATATATCATTGTTATTTTTGTAATTTTCAACTTCGTTATTACTATTTTGAAGAATGGTTAGTTTTACCCTTATTTCTTCGTAGAGAAGATTGGAATAATCGTATATCCAGTTTAATGTATTGATCGCAATCTGATAGGCTGTTTCTAATACATCTTCATCGATAAAATAACCAAAGTGATATCGATAGTCGATGTAAGCCTTGTTAATTTTCTCCAAAGCTTGTTTTTTTTCGTTATTATCGGCTAGTGTACCGAGGCGATCGTCGAAAGCTCTGAGATAGTTTATATGGTTTTTTAAGGAATGGGACTTCTTATCCTCAACAACGAGGATATTTTCGGATGTTCGAAATGCAAGCTCCAAAGCTTGATGTAGCATGAATGCTGCGTTTATGCTCAAAATAGAAATTGTAGCCATCAATAAAAGATCGAATCTTGCTCTTTTCCTTTTCGATATATGTCCGTGTTTTTTCGATGACTTCGTCACTTTTATTATTGGGTAAGACAAGGGGAATCTCTTGCACAGGATTCTGATAAATGCGGTTTTCAGGTTGGCAAATAAGATAGGCCCGGCCTAAACCTTGATCCACTTTTTGTTGTATTTCGTGCGTGAAGTTCACATTGATATACACATTGGGATAGGAGCCAACAGTTTTGTTTATCAGACTGTTGGCGTCGGAAAATCGAATTCCGGCATTTGAGGTAAGATTGACCTGTAGCATCTGATACTTTTTACCATCGTGGTCAAAAGTCCATTGGTAGATTTCATCGACAGCAACAGCACGAAGGATTGCCTCGATAATAGGGTTAATATCGGTATTCATAATATGGGTTGAATAAATGGAGGTTATATTTTTGTTTCTATTGGAGCTATTTGTTCTTGATTGGGGAATTCTATCTCTTCAGAAAAAGCTGTTAAATAGGCCAGTTCTAATATTTTGATCATAGTCTGGTAAATTCGTGTACTGTAGTCTGAATAGGCACCGGTATATCGGTTTTTGGCGAGGCCATAGTTGATCCATTCATACAAGATTTCATTCCATTCTTGCTGATCGTATGTTTTAACTGTTGCCAATAGTGCTGACAAAGGATTGTCTAATTCTTCATTCGATACATAATAAAGTATAATCTCCTCTTTTGCATGCCTAATCAAAATTGATTGGCATTCGGGCAATATCGAAAATGAATTGTCCATACAGACTGGAAGAATAGGGGATTCCTCAGATTTATTGGATAACATTTCTAATAAGGAGTAAAGACAGGCGTAGTTAAAGAGTAGATGTGCCCCCGAAAATTTACTGTTTTCATGATCAGCAGACCAGAATTTTTTTTCGTCGATGACCGTTTTGTACCAATATCGGATATCTTCTCGCCAGCCATTTAGATCGTCTCTATCAAAGAAATCTTTTAATGCTGAGACGGAGTAAGATTGGGAAGCAAGCCAGTCGGGCAATATAATGCGTTTTTTTGGATGAAGTATTTCGTCTTCTGTTTCGTCCAAAGATTGCTGGGTTTGGCGCTGCGCATCTGTAATGTCTTCTTGATTTTCTATAACATTGTTTGGAAGTATTTGATCTTCATAGATCTTTCCGAGAGCAGCAGCTAGGCGCAGTAGGAATTCTTTTATAGCAAGAATTTCATGGCCGTTGTCGCCTAAAAAGCCATTATCTCTGTCTCCTAAACTTATCCATAAATCATCAAGAATGTTGTACCATTGTTGTAAAGACTCATAAGAAAAAAAACGGCTAATGCTGTCTGCTGCAGTATCAATATTGCTTGCCGATGAGTCTATTGCTAATAGCTGATTCCAGTAGTCTGAAACGCCTTTGTTGAACTTCAGCGGTTGTTCTATTGTTTTTAGTTTACATTTCCTAAAAATAACATAGGCCAATTCCACCTGTTCAATTAATTTTCTAGTGAGATATCCGGTAGAGGAACGTGGTGGGTTCATCTTTGCGTTTGAAGCCGCGTTAATTAGCGTATTTAGGTCCGCTAACCAGTCACGTATGGATGTTTCGCTTTCAAAGAACCCAATGAGATATTTCATCGGATCGTCGATGTGTTCTTGGGTTAAATAGCGAAAATGTTTCGCTTTTAGTTTCTTTTGCGTATTTTTCATCAGATTATATGTTTTAAAGTTGATGAAACTGCTGCTTGGGCTCATAATGATCTGTGCACTGATCTATAGCCCTGTTGGTTTCATTTGTTAGTTTTTGGTGAATGATGTGTTTATAATTATCAATAGTTAAACTAATTTAAACACTAATTTTCAATTAATCAAATTTTATATTGATAATTATTGATTATGAGTTCTTTTTTAACGAGAATTAAAGTTATTGCAGATCGAGAAGGACTGAGCGTGACAGCCTTTGAAACTGCCGTTGGAGCTAGTAGAGGCGTATTTACACGTGCCTTAACCAACAATACAGATGTACAGGCGAAATGGTTAGTTAGTATTGTTGAAAAATATCCTGCATATTCTTCCGAATGGTTGTTAAAAGGCGAAGGTGAGATGCTAAAGCCCGTTCTTGCTCAGGAAGAAGAAAAGGAGGGTTATGTGACAAATGAAATTGAGGGCGTTACTAATGCCGTTGTCAACTCCTTAAGACAGGTTATATCGTCACAAAATATCACAATTAAATCTCAGGAGAAGACAATTATTTCGTTGGAGCGATTATTGTCGATTCAAGAGCAAGAAATAAAATCGTTAAGAAATAAATAAACAGCCAACATTTAAAAAAGCTATAAGTGAATGTAAAGGAACGTGTGCTGCTGATCGCTGAAACCAAAGGCATCAGTAAGACCGAATTTTTCAAAGATGTGCAACTTTCCTATGCAAACTTTAAGGGAGGGCAGAAAAATACTGCACTCAGTTCAGATGCTATGGTGGCTATACTGTCCAAACATCCTGACATTAGCCCAGCCTGGTTGCTCATGGGTGAAGGGACTATGATGCGAAAGGATGAGAAGGGGGCACTCAGTGCTCTACCTGCCGAAACAGCTCATGTCACTGCCGAAGGTCTTGGTATTTATAAACAGCTGGTTAATGCCTTAGAGCAAACGGTCAAGGCACAGGAAAAAACAATCCTCTCATTGGAAGGTCAGGTAAGTTTATTACAGCGCAAATAGCCACATTGCGTAGTTTAGAAACCAAACAATCTCCTGCCCAAAAAAATACCTGATTCCGGTGATTTCATTGGCCTCCTTTTTGTATTAATTTCGTTATTGCAACGGTGCGTGTTTGACCGGTAGCCAGGAAAAGTTTCTGTTGCATTTATTGATGTCTCGTTCCCTGCTGTTGATCGCAATGGAGCGACCACTGGTCATGTATTCAAAGAATTAATTTTATGCCAAAAAAAGGATTACTCATACTCTGCTTTTTTGTTAGTTGGTTTGTGCATCACGCAGTAGGACAGCCAGCGGGTCAACGGCCACTTTATACCTCAACATGGGGGCACCTTTTCCGTGAAGCAGGAAATAATAAAGACCTCTTGGGAGTTTTTCCAACAGAGGCACCTGTGTATCTGTTGGATTCCACCAACACGCAGTACAAAGTGCAGGTGAATAATGGGGATATCGGTTTTATAGACCGTCAGCCTCTGAAAAGTGCCATGGATGGAAAAAGGTCTGCCGGAGAACCACAACAATATTTCTATCGCGGAACCGAAGGCGCTCAATGCCCACATTTCTATGTACAGGTCTCGCAATTGCGCGTGCGTAAGGCACCCAATACCACAAGTACCGCTGTGCGTAGGGCGGGGCTCAATGAAATGGTATGTATCGATTATGTGCCGCTCTACACAGATGGATGGGTCTACATCGGAGACCACTTCCATGAAAATCCGGAGTACATTCAGATGAAATTTTTGGGTGCTGAGTTAAGCTATGACAAGGTCCTTAAAGAATATTTGGCTGTCAAAGGGAAGGACCAGGAGGAAGAACTGATACAGGCAGGCCGTCTACGTGAAATCGGCTGGACGAAGTATTCCAAGTTAAAACAGGCGCTTACCTATTGGAAGGAATCTTACGACAAAGCGGGAAAAGTGGACCCCAAGGTTGATATCGATTTTGAACTGTTAATGGCCGATAAATTTCAACATGAGTTCCAGTCCGAAGTGTACGCAAAGAAACTGAAGGCCTTAAACTTCCATTTCGAATGGAAAGGAGTGTCTTTATTTGATGGTAAAATCACAGATGGACAAATGAAGCAACTGGCGCTGCAGCGGGTTACCGAAATCCCCGATATGCCCGAATGTGGCTGGGAGCCGCGGTATTATTATAAAACACCGAATATGATCGTTGCCTTTGAAGAAAATTATAAAGGCAAAGTGGTCGGAACCTTGTATAAGCTATTTTTTAGTGCGGGTGAAGCTATTGTGTTGGGGGACCAGCGGATGGATGCCAATTATGCGGAAAGAGACTTTGTAAACCACTTTGGTGAACTGCTTTCGGCAGACTGGATTTCAACGCCACATACTTTCTATATTCAAAATGGCGATGCAGGATTATTTATTTTCAGATTTGTTGATGGGAAACTCGCCAGCTATGAGTGTATGTATTATTGTTGATATTCGGAAATAGCGTCGGGGTCACGTAAAGACCTCCAAGTGTCTGAAAATGTCCCTCGTTTGTGTCTTTAGTAGGGGTTTTATTAACCATGAGGAACAGGGATGCTCAAAAAAGTAAGGCCCTTTGAAAGGAGATTAAAATTCCGCTTTCAAAGGGCCTTTGTATGTTATTGAAAACTTAAATTACACTATTTGCATTTCAAAGAGTTGGGCAATATGGCCTTTAAGTTTCCCTTTCACGTCTTCCATATCAACTTCTTTGCCAAGCTCCCGTTTTAAAGACGTTACATCCTTATCGTCGATGCCGCAAGGAATGATGTTGCCGAAATAATCAAGATCTGTATTGACATTGAATGCGAAGCCATGCATGGTCACCCAGCGTGAAGCACGCACGCCCATTGCACAGATCTTGCGTGCAGTTGGTTTATCCGGTTCTATCCATACTCCCGTAAACCCGGGATATCTCCCTGCTTCGATACCATAATCCGCACAGGTCAATATGATAGCTTCTTCCAGTGTACGCAGATACAGATGGATATCCGTAAAGAAGTTGTCGAGATCCAGTATCGGATAACCGACAATCTGTCCCGGACCATGATAGGTAATGTCGCCACCACGGTTGATCTTGTAGAATTTGGCCTCTTTCTCTTCCAGTCCTTTCTCATCTAGGAGCAGGTATTCCTCGTGCCCGCTTTTCCCTAAGGTGTAAACATGGGGATGTGCTGTAAAGATCAAGTAATTTGGGGTATTTGCTGCTGTTGCATTGACTCTATTGTCATGTTTGATGTCCAATACGCCCTTAAAGATGGATTCTTGTCTGTCCCAGGCTTCCTGATAATCGACAAGGCCCCAATCTTGAAACTGCACCTCTTTGTTCATTTCGTATTTTATTAAGCTGTGAACAGGTATAAGGCCCGTTCACAGCATTGTTTGTCAAAATTAATACAATAAGTTATTGTAAGGGTAGCGTTCATTGTGCATTTTCACAATAATATCGTAAAGTTTTTGTTTGAACTCTTCGATATTCGTTTTATTCGTTGCTGATAGAAAGATTGCTGGATCAGAATTTTTTGCCATCCAGGAATTACGAAAATCATCCAACGTGACCTCGATTTCCTCACCATCGTGTCCTTCTTCGACGGCCGGTTTATAAAGGTCAATTTTGTTGAACACTGTAATCACCGGTTTGTCAAGTGCTTTAAGGTCCTTCAATGTTTCGTTTACCGCCTGGATATGATCTTCAAAATTCGGATGCGAGATGTCGACCACATGGATCAGGACATCGGCTTCCCGAACTTCATCCAATGTGGATTTGAAACATTCCACCAGGTGGTGTGGCAGTTTGCGGATAAAACCAACGGTATCTGAAAGCAAAAAAGGAAGGTTGTCGATCACAACTTTACGTACCGTCGTATCCAATGTTGCGAAAAGTTTATTCTCGATCAGTACATCAGACTTCGAGATCATATTCATGATCGTTGATTTTCCGACATTGGTGTAACCTACCAAAGCTACACGGATCATCTCGCCACGGTTTTTTCGTTGTGTCTCGTTTTGCTTGTCGATTGCTTTTAGGCGTTCTTTGAACAGGGAAATCTTGTCCAGGATGATCCGTCTATCGGTCTCGATCTGTGACTCCCCCGGACCACGCATACCAATACCCCCGCGCTGACGTTCCAAGTGGGTCCACATACGGGTCAGACGTGGTAATAGATATTGCAGCTGTGCCAATTCGACCTGTGTCTTTGCCTGAGCAGTTTTGGCATGTCGGGCAAAGATGTCCAGGATAAGGTTGGAGCGGTCCAATATTTTGCGTTTCAATTCTTTCTCAATATTACGCAGCTGCGAAGGTGAAAGCTCATCGTCGAAAACAACGATGTCAATTTCCTCCGCTTCAACGTATGCTTTTATTTCTTCCAGCTTTCCACTGCCGACAAATGTAGCGCGATCTGGGAAGCCCAGTTTCTGTGTAAACATGCCTTTGGTCTCGCCACCGGCAGTCTGTACCAAAAATTCAAGTTCCTCCAAATATTCCTTTGCTTTTGTCTCCGTCACACTTGGCGTGATCACACTCACCAAGACGGCTGTTTCGGGTTTTATTGCTGTATCGTGTATTTTAATTCTGGCCATTTTGTACTATTAAGTCTTTCAAGTGAAGTAGGGAGGTCATTAAGCTTTGCAATGTATGCTATTGCCTACCTCTTGTTATACGTTCACTTTTTAAATTATTTTCAATGAGCTTGTAAGCCCGGTTTTTGTTTGAAAAGGTAAATTTAAGAATTTATGCGTTTGTACACCACACAAGACTGATGCCGATTATGACATAATTCTCCATTAACCAATAAATTTCCTGTGATTTGCTTACCAGGGCAACTCAAAATATGTAAGCGTTCGGTCGCCATCTTTTGCCTAGTAAAAGAAGGGATATTTTTCTATATCATGTTCATAATGATGCAAAAGTAAATAAATTTGGTTTTATATACAAAAAAGATAAATTGTCTTCAAGAGCTAATTAACAACAATTCGTATCCTATTTATGTTGACGAGCGGCCTTTAGATTCCACTGTGCTCTGTTTATTCACTTAAACGCGTTGTTGATTTATTTGCTGGCCCCGTTTTTTATTTCGAAAATGACATACGATTAAGAAATCTTATCCCAGGCGATACCATCTGATTTTCTGGCGAGGAAGCTTCGGAGCAAATGATTCTTTTCGCTTTGGAGCGTCGGGTCTTCTTTGAAGATTTCGATAACGGTATTACGGCACTCAGTGAGCAACGCTTGATCTGTGGCTAAATTTGCCATTTTGAGATCAAGAACACCCGATTGTTGCGTTCCAGAGATGTCGCCCGGGCCACGTAACTGTAGATCGACTTCTGCAATTTCAAATCCGTCATTGGTACGCACCATGGTATCCAGCCTTAATCGTCCTTCTTTGCTCAGCTTATTGCCCGACATCAGAATACAGAAAGACTGTTCAGCACCACGGCCTACACGACCACGTAATTGGTGCAGCTGGGATAATCCAAATCGTTCGGAATTTTCAATGACCATCACCGATGCATTGGGAACATTAACGCCCACCTCGATAACGGTAGTGGCAACCATAATCTGTGTTTCGTGTTTGACAAAGCGCTGCATCTCAAAGTCCTTGTCTTTTACAGGCATCTTGCCATGAACAATACTGATCTTGTATTGTGGAAGGGGAAATTCACGCTGTAAGTTCTCCAAACCTGCTTCAAGGTAGATCAGGTCCAGTTTTTCGCTCTCCTTGATGAGGGGATATACCACGTAGACCTGTCTGCCCTTGGCGATCTCCTCGCGCATAAAACCAAACATCCGTAAACGGGAGCTTTCAAAAAAGTGAACAGTCTTAATCGGTTTACGACCAGCAGGTAATTCGTCTATCACGGAAATGTCCAAGTCACCGTACATGGTCATGGCTAATGTCCGTGGAATTGGCGTCGCTGTCATGACCAACATGTGTGGTGGGATGACATTCTTGCGCCAGAGTTTGGCCCGTTGTTCCACGCCAAAGCGGTGTTGTTCGTCAATAACAACGAAGCCCAGGTTCTTGAACTGTACCTTATCCTCGATCAGGGCGTGGGTGCCAATTAAAATATCTAAGCTGCCATCTTCCAGTGCCTGGTGGATCAAACGGCGTTCCTTTGTGCTTGTGGATCCTGTAAGTAGCTTGATATTGACGATGTCATCGCCCACGAGCTGCTTTAGTCCATGATAATGCTGTGTCGCCAGGATTTCTGTAGGAGCCATCATACAAGCCTGAAATCCATTGTCGACAGCAAGCAGCATGCTCATGAGGGCAACAACTGTTTTCCCGGAACCTACATCGCCCTGTACCAGGCGGTTCATCTGTGCACCTGTATTGGTATCTATGCGGATTTCCTTTACAACGCGTTTCTGCGCTCCTGTTAAAGGAAATGGAAGGCGCTCGTTAAAGAACGTGTTGAATTTTTCACCGACTTTATTGAACCGCTGGCCTCTAAATTTCTGTGTATTGAGCTGCTTGTTGTTGAGCAGCTTGAGCTGAATAAAGAATAGCTCTTCAAATTTGATGCGTTTGATGGCCTGGTTCAGCTCCTTTTGATCGCTTGGAAAATGGATGGAAGCGAAAGCCTGTTGCCTGGAAATGAGACCATGTTTAGCAAGCACATCCTGGGGAAGCGATTCGTCAATACTACGGAATACGGTTTCCAATGCAGTCTGTTGTAAACGTTGGATTCCCTTGGTATCCAGATTAAACTTTTTGAGTTTTTCTGTCGATGAATAAACCGGCTGTAAACTCATATTGCCGATCTGTTTTACCTGCGGGTTATACAGATCCATTTCGGGATGGGTAATGGATAGCTGGCCATTGAATTCGCTCGGCTTGCCATATATAATATAGGCGGATCCGACTTTCAATGATTTTTGAAGCCAGGGGATGGACTGAAACCAGACCAGTTCCATGGAGCCGGTCTCATCTTTGAATGAGCCAACAAGACGTTTCGTTCTCTTTTCGCCCACGAGCTGTAAAGAAACCAGACGGCCCAGCACCTGTGCAGCCATCATATCGGGATGAAGTTTCCGGATTTTATGAAACTCCGTACGGTCGATATAACGGAAAGGATACTGTGTCAATAGATCACCAATCGTAAATACCTGTAGCTCTTTTTTGAGTACATCTGCTTTTTGTGGACCTACACCTTTGAGGTATTCTATCGGGGTAATTAAACGTAATTCAGCCATTCTTCTTGATGGCTAAATTACGAAAAATTTATGCGTTTATGGAGCTGTTTCTTAGGCTCGAGTAACTATTTTGAAGCGGATTCTTCATATTTAATGTCCGCTTTTCCTTCTTTACAGATCACGCCCAATGGTTTGCGATAAGATATACAATTTATTTTGGGCGCCATCATTGGTTGGTATATTTCCATTAGTCGGTTGTTGTCATTGATCATGTTTTGCAAGGTTGTTTTGTCTACCGATTTATGATAGGGGAGGTAACTTGTTCCACATACTGTCCGTATTTCTATCATTTCCCATTCTGTGGCATCAGAACATGCTTTAGGGCTCGCAAAGGCAATGATTTTACTGTATTTTTCATCGGATAGGGATTCGAGTTCCTTTTCTGTTTTGTCCTTGTAGGGATTTTCTAAATGTGATTCTGATTTACAAACAACAAATAGCATGCAACATGCCAGGAGGGTGATAAAACCCAGGATTGAGAGATTTTTCATAATATTCTTCTTGGTTTTTTTAATTGAACGGGTAATTCTTTATCTCTGCTACAGGAACTTTCTATTAAGTTTTTGTTAAGAGAAATTTGATTTTGAAATCTTTTGTGGATGATTTCTGTTGTATTGTAGGTTCGAAACAACAATATGTTGGTAAAAATGTAGTTTTAAAACAACATAATTTAGTTGACTTGTAATATAGAAACAACAGTCTGGAAACTTTGATTAATTTTCAAGATATCATAAAAAAGGGGCAATCCAGCTATGGATTGCCCCTTTTTGAGATTTATCTCGGCTAATCTCTTGATTAGAAATTACCCTTATTTACATCCCACCAAAGTCTGGTACCGCCGTTGTCAGGTCCGCCCAACAAGGAGATTGCAGATTGTACTTCAGCTGCATTTGTATTGTATTCATTTTGTGGGAACGGTAAACGACGGATCTGTATTTTAGTATCGATCAGTCCACCGCTATTGTTGACCACAACAGGGAATAGACGCGGATATCCTGTACGGCGGAATTCACTCCAGGCCTCTTGTCCTTCAGGGAAGATCGCCAACCATTTTTGCGTAATGATACGTTCCAATTTTTCTTCGTTGGTAGCGCCCTCATTCCATTTGATGGTCAGTGCGCTAGGTGAAGCTGCGTTATTCTTCGCGTTGAAAGGATCCTCGTAAGCCGCTGCCTTACTTGTATTATCATTGAGATAAGTGCTTAACCCAGCTGATACACCCCATTGTGTAAAGGACGTTTCCACTCCTTTTTCATAAAGTGATTGCGCTGTTCCCCCAGCATTGTTCCAACCTCTCAATGCTGCTTCGGCACGGAGGAAGTAAACCTCAGCAGCAGTCATTAATATCGGTGCTGTAGTCGCTACGAAAGTTGGCGTTGTACCTTCAGTATTCAATGCCGATAGCTTTTGGTATTTATCCTTTTCGATGCCGTCTGCTCCTGCACGGATTCCGATATATTTTCCCGCGAAAGCTGTTGTTGTTGCGTCTTTAATGACGGGAGACATATACTTAGAGATACGAGGGTCGTTCAATCCGGTCATATAAGACGAAAGTGTCGCATTGATACGCGTGTCAGCCCAGTTTTTGGAAATAAACCAAAGTGGGTTGCTGTAGGTTCCGTCTGCTGGTACAGTGATCTTGAAGTTTTCGCTATTACTTTCCAATACACCGCCATTTGCTGGATCCAATGCTTTTTCAGCTTGTGTTTTTGCTAAAGTTGCATCGATTTTAACCAAACGCATCGCTAAACGAAGACGTAACGAATTGGCGATTTTTAGCCAATTTTTAAATCTGACCTGATTATCGGTATTCGGAAATACCAAATCGATCTGGTCTATTTTAGCAGCCATTGGGCTATCCGCTTTGTATGATTTTAATGCTGTTACAGCCTCATCGAGCTCTTTGAAGAAAGCAGCATATACATCGGATTGTTTGTCGTATGGAACAGTATTGGAGGTGCCTACTTTACTATAGGGGATAGGACCATAGATATCTGTCACTCGGCTGGCAGCTTCTACTTTGATCACCAAAGCCGAACCCCATAATGCAGGGTAAGTCTCTGCAAGTCCATTGCTTTTTAGCTTTTCAATAGATTTGATAACATTCAAATAGAGTACTTTAAATGGTTCTCCATTCCATCCATTTACCATGGCGTAATTCAGGTTGTTCTGCCCGCTATTAAACGGAGTAGGAGACATGAAGAAACCTGAAAATACATCCGCATTTAGATTCTGTTGTACCTGATAGGAATTGGGATCGCCCGCGCCCGAGAAATTGTAAATAGACATCTGTGCATTTCGCAAGAAAATGACAAGATCTTGGCCATCACCTTTTAAATCCTCATCCGTAACGCCAATGTTATTTTTGTTATAGTCCTCAAAATTCTTGGTACAACTACTTAAGGTGCCGCCAAGCATTAAAAAAGCGAGTGAGAACTTGGATATGTTTTTTATGTTAAATTTCATCTTTTAATCGTTTGTATTTTAAGACTATATAAAATATCCTCGTCATTTTTACCGATATATGTGTTTTTTAACGAGGGATATTTCATTGTTGGTCGTTTAGAAAGTCGCATTTAGTGTAAGACCATAATTACGTGTTGCCGGCATCATAAAGATATCCACCCCACTTAAGGAATTACCTGTAGACATCGTTACTTCAGGATCGAATGGAGCCTTTTTCGAAATATAGAATAGGTTTCTTCCTACAGCATTTACGCGAAGTTTTTTGAAGAAACTGTCTTTAATATTGAAGTCATAACCGAAAGTCAATTCACGCAACCGCACAACCGTTCCGTCGTAAATATATTGGCTGCTAACCGGACCCATACCAGCCGTGGAAGTGTACCATTTTTCGGCGTCCACTGTTGTTACGGCTTTACCGCTTGGTGTAACCCCATTGATGCTAACACCGCCATTGGCACGGGCGTCGCCACTCGCTTTCGAGACACCGTAACCGTCAAGCAACGCTTGCGTCACGGACATCACTTCGTAGTCAAATTTACCATCGATCAGGAAGCTTAAGTTGAAATTTTTATAATTGAAACTGTTGTTCCAGCCCATTTGCCAAATTGGGTTCGAATTTCCGAGTTTGGTATAGGTGTTGTTTTTCTGCGGAATACCGTCCTCGGAAATAAGAATCCTTCCTTGGTCGTCACGTATAAAATCTTGACCATAGATGTCTCCGAAAGAACCACCAACTTGCAATTTAGATGCAAAATTATTACGTCCCTCACCTGTTAGGGTAAATTCAGAAATACCGTCTGCAAGTTTTACAATTTTGTTTTTATTATACGTAAAGTTGAGGCTGGTTGTCCATTTAAAATTGTCATTTCTGATCGCATCCAATGATACCAATGCTTCTACCCCTTGATTTTGAATGTCGCCGGCATTAACTGCATACATGTTGTTGAGGGATGCATTTCCAGCTGCAATTTTGAAAAACTGATTGGTGGTGTTTGTTTTGTAATAAGTAACATCCACATTCAAACGGTTATTCCACATGCGCCATTCCGTACCGATCTCCAAGGAAGCCGTTTTTTCTGGTTTTAATTCCTTCAAAAAGGCAATATCATTCACGGTTAGTACCGCATATGGGTCTACCCGGTTGGTAAGCAAGGTAGTGTAAGGAGGAAGATCATTTCCGACTTTTGCGTATGAACCCCGAATTTTGGCCATATTCACAAATTCAGGTAGATTAAGCTTGTCGTTCAAAACGATGCCCAAACCGACCGACGGATAAGCGTATGGGTTTTGCGGTGTATAGGCTAATGTGCTCGACCAATCCCAACGCGAAGTCAGATCCAAATAAATCCAGTTGTCATAGGCTAAGTTAGCCGATGCAAATACCGATTGCAATTGTCTTCGGTTTGCAGACAATGTCGAAGTGACCGGAGTTGTCGTATTTTGGATAAAGAACTGATTGGGAACTTTGAGTCCATCTTTGCCGCTGGTAAAATCTGTACCTTCTGTTTTCCAGTCGGTGATACTCGTTCCAACCAATCCTGTAATTTGTAATTTATCGCCAATATTAAAGTTCATGTTGGCCGTTAAATCACCGTATTGTTGGGTGATCGTGGTATTGGTATAGCTATAAGCTCCATTTTCACGCGCTAAAATGTGCTGTGTGCCGGCATAAGCTTTCCGGTCCCATACTTCGCTGGTACGGTCTACACTACCGCGGGCCTGCACGCTGATCCAAGGTGCAATTTTGTATTTCGCACTACCATTCAAGAGCAAACGATTACGTGTTGAACGTGTAGAATTACGGTTCATAATCCACCAAGGATTTTGTTGGGTGGTTTCGTCGTCCGAAAGCGTAAACCAGTTTTGATCGTAAAGATTACGGCCTGTGTTGAACGTTTCGAAATTTTTATAATCCGCAATATTTAAGCTGCGAGGTAATAGGTAGGTTCCCACTAATGGATTATAATAGAAACCTGAAGTAGGTGCATTATCTAATTTTTGCGTAATGTAATTGGCACTTCCTTCAACGGTCAGCTTATTATCAAAGAATGAAGCACTTTCCTTGAGATTGAAGTTGTGACGCATCAGGTCATTTTCTGGAAGAATACCTTTTGCAAGGGTATTGGCATAAGAAAAATACGTTTGGTTTTTCTCGTTACCACCTGACAAAGTCAATGAATTGGTGAAGTTGCTACCCGTACGGAAAAATTCACCTAAGTTATCATAGTCGGCACCATTGGTTTTGTCGCCCCAGCTAAATACACTGGTGTTACTGTTTTTGCCACCTGAACCTTGACCATATTGGCTTTGGAATTTCGGTGTCGATACAGCCTGTTCGATCTGTGCACTTGAGGAGAAGTTGATCGTTGTGCGGCCTTGTTTACCTGATTTCGTTGTTACCAAGATAACGCCGTTGGCCGCTTGGCTACCATATAATGCCGCCGCGGATGCTCCTTTTAATACGGAGATATTTTCGATGTCTTCTGGGTTGATCAATGAAATAGGGTCGCCACCATCACGTTGTCCGCCGAAAACGTTGTCTGGCTGGCTTGCTAATGTCTGATTGTTGATCGGAACACCATCGACAACATAAAGTACTTGATTGTTCCCAGAAGCCGATTTGTTACCACGCAAAATAACTTTTGCTGAACCACCTGGTCCAGAAGAGCTGGAAGCAATGTTAACACCTGCAACTTTACCGTTTAAATTATTCGCCAAGTTGGTGCTTTTAACTTTGTTTAATTCGTCACCACTGACCTGTTGTGTAGAGTATGTTAATGATTTTTGTGCACGGCTAATACCCAAAGCAGTAACGACCACGCTTTCCAGTTGCTGTGTCTGTTCGTCCAGACTTACCGTCACTGTCGTTTCGCCAGGACCAAGAGTTACCGTTTTGTTTTCATAGCCGACCGTACTGATGTTTAATATGCGGTTTTTGTCATCGACATTGATCTGGAATGCACCTTTAACGTCCGTAGAACTTGCGTTGGAAGTGCCCAATACTTTGATCGTGGCACCTGGAATAGGAGCTTTGGTTTTAGCGTCTACAACAGTTCCCTTTACTTGGCTGGTTTGCGCGTGCAATAAAGATGCTGAAAAAAGTATTGTTGGAACAATACCTAACACCCTTAATGTAGAGTATAATTTGTTATTCATATAGTATATGTGTTATATTCAGTTTTTTATATACATATTTTCATAACGGTGAAATTTTAATGAAATGGGCTAATTCCATTTAGCATTTTGGTTAGAAGAGAAGATATTGAATAATCGGGGGGCAAAATAAGTGATTATTTGTAATAGTGTGTTTGCTATTCAATACCTGTTATAAGAAAAAAGAGCGGTATGATTTCCCTTAATAAAGATCTAATTTACTATAGTTGAGCAAAAATCAAAAATTTTATGAAACAAAAATGATACACTTTAACTGTTTTTAGTGTTTAATATTTTGATAATCAGTGTATTTTGTGTTTTGTCATTTTTTTTGTCGCATTTTAGCTGGTTGGTGGATATGAATAAAATAACTGTTTTCTGCTAGAAACTGGCCATTCCATGTGGATGAAGTTTCCTATTGCATTGGGTATCATTGTGCTTAACCGCGTGATGGCCTTGCAAAAACCTGTTTGATGTTTGCAGCATTAAATAGCATGATCGCAACCAGTATAATTCCGTAAGCGACATATTTGATTGGAGAAACGGGTTCTCCGAAATAGGTTGCAGCCAAAGTAAAAGCGATCAGTGGATTAATATAGAGCAGAACGCCAGTCGTTGTTGATGAAATGCCAATGAGTGCATACATGCTCAGGAATAGGGGGATAATCGTGAATAGCGATGCGATAAGAACTATGGTGCTCCAAAATATGGGGTCTGTAGGAATTGCATGATGATTATAGATTAGTTTGGGGATCACAAATAATGCACATATACTGAGCTGGACCACCAATTGATTGAGTTTATCGAAACCCGTAGATACCCGTTGTACGATCAGATAAAAAGCGTAACAGGTGGCAATAGTGATAGCCCATAGGACATCATGAAGCGAGCCATTTGCAAGGAGGCAAACGCTGCCAAAGGCAATAAAAAGCGCTGTTTTTTGCCAGTTCGTTAGCTTTTCCTGGAGCATGAGATAGGCACCCGCCGCCGTGATCAGGGGGCAGGTCAGGTAAGCCAATGCCGCAGACTGAATGCTAATATGGTTGACCGCATAGATATAAGTAAACCAGTTGCCAAAGATTAACGCCGAAGCGAGGAAGGTAAGACAAATTTGACGGATCTTGCCCACTCGAGGTAGAAGCTGAAACTTAAGAATATCAGCTTTAAAGGTTTTTCTTCGAAACAGCAGCAGGTATATCCAAAGGATCAGGAGCGCAGTTATTATTCTAAAATAGAGAAGATCCTCGGCCGGATAGACGCGTATCCAGCGTACAGGGATAGACATAAAACCCCAGATAAAAGGGGCCAAAAAAGCCGCGAAAAGATATTTTCCGCGGCTTGCTGTTTCGTTGTTATTTTCCACGGATTAATCTTTCCAGGCAATGACCGAAATTTCGACATTTACATTCTTAGGAAGGGTTTTTACCGCAACACACTCACGTGCTGGTTGCGCTTCCTTAAAATATTCGGCATAGACTTCATTGACTAAGGTAAAATTGCCCATATCACTTAAGAAAATCGAAGCTTTGACAACATCTTCAAAAGTATATCCCGCATTGGTCAAGATAGCTTCTACATTTTTCAGTACCTGATGCGCTTCGTCTTTCACACCCGATGAAATTAATTCCATTGTTTCGGGAACCAGAGGAATTTGTCCAGAGACATATAATGTATTACCGGCTTTGATTGCCTGGTTATATGGTCCTATTGCAGCAGGAGCTTTGTCGGTATTTAAAATTTCTTTTTTTGACATGGATAACAGTGTTTAGGAAGTAAAAAATATTTTGTAGATCAGGCCCAATAAAAAGACAATAATGGCCGTTGCATTAATAATATGCATAGCTTTTATGCTGCCATTTGTGGGGCGATCGGCGTTACGCTTTCTAAAGAAGTACATGGAACTAAGTTACAACAGTAAATTAGAAAGTGAAAATGAAAAGATCAAAAACTTTGAACGGATTTCTTGTAGGCTACGAAACAAAATCTTATGCAAGTGACAGGTTTTTTTTGAATTTTGGTAACTTGGTAATGAAATAGAATTTATATGAATAATAAGATAGCATTAATTGGTGGCAAAATATACACTGGTGAGTCGATTTTGGAGCAAAGAGCATTGCTGATCAGCGAAGGCAAAATTGTAGCGATTGTCCATGATGATGAGGTGCCTGCAGATTATACCAGTTATCCAGTCGGCGGGTCTAATATTTGTGCTGGGCTGATTGACCTTCAATTGTATGGTGACGGATCGGACTTGTATTCTGCCGAACGTAGTGTAGCCTCTTTGGAACGCATCGCTGAGGGTTTGGTCCGTAAAGGCACAACTTCTTTTATGATGACCTTAGCGACCAATACCATTCCCGTATTTAAGGATGCCATTCGGGTGGCAGAAGGCTTTCGGCACGATGCATTTTTAGGATTGCATCTGGAAGGTCCCTTTTTGAATCCTAAAAAACGGGGTGCGCATCCCGCGGAATTAATTATCGAGCCTACAAAGGAAAAGATTGACGATCTTTTGTCCGGAAATCAGGTTGTCAAGATGATGACCATTGCGCCAGAATGTATCGCTGATGATATCTTACAGCATTTGCAGGGCTATAATCTATTGCTCAGTGCCGGACATAGTGATGCGACTTTTGAGGAAGGTACCCACGGTTATGATCTGGGGATTCCAACAAGTACCCACCTGTTTAATGCCATGTCGCCGTTACATCATCGCGAAGTCGGGTTAGTCGGCGCAATTTTTAATCATCCGACTGCACAAGCAAGTATTATTGTCGACGGACATCATGTCAGCTTTGAAGCCGTAAAAATTGCGAAACGTCAGATGGCTGAGCGGCTGTTTATGATTACAGATGCTGTAGCCGCCTGCGATAAAGACATCTATCATCACGTATTGAACGATGGCTATTATTCCCTGCCTGATGGCACCATCTCAGGAGCGGCAATCTCCTTGCTTGAGGGGGTAAAAAATGCTGTGCAAAAAGTTGGTATATCGCTTGATGAAGCGATCCGAATGGCAACACGGTATCCCGCAAATCTTTTAAAAAGGACGGATATTGGAAACCTCAATCAGGGGAGCATAGCGAATGTCATTGTCTTTAACGACGACTTTAAGCTGAAGCAGGTGATCTTCAAAGGAGAGTTCAAGCGTTGATCTATGTCGGAGAAGATTAACCGATTGGCCGTGATTGACTAATATTATATGTATCTTCGTTCGTTATTTTGAAAAAACACTATTCTATAGCTTGATGAAACGTTCCCTATTATTTTTAGCGACAGCACTTTTTGTTTTATCTTCTTGTTCATCCAAGAAAAATAAAAAACAAGAGCCTGTCAATACCACAATTACAAATGTCGAAATTGTAAAAAAAGATCCGCCTTCGGTACCCAAGCGCGAACGGGTGAAAAATACAATTGAAACAAAAGAACAGCCGGTTGCAGAAAAGAAGAAGGAAATTGTTGTTGATCTTCCGGTATTACCGCGCGAGTTTCGCGCCGCTTGGGTGGCTTCTGTTGCCAATATCAATTGGCCGAGCAAAAATAACCTGAGTACCGCCGAGCAGCAACAGGAAGCAATTGGTATTTTGGATTTTTTGAAAAACAATAATTTTAATGCTGTTGTTTTTCAGGTGCGTCCATCAGCCGATGCATTTTATAAAAGTGATCTTGAACCCTGGTCTTATTTTTTGACAGGTACAGAAGGACAGGCACCTTCCCCTTATTATGACCCGCTTGATTTTTGGGTTGAGCAGGCGCATAAACGAGGAATTGAGCTGCATGTTTGGTTGAACCCTTACCGTGCTCATCATACTGCTGGCGGTGCTGTTACTTCAGCTTCCATGGCACGTAAAATGCCTGAGTCGGTTGTCAAATTGAAGCAGGGCTATTATTGGTTTGATCCTTCCAAACAATCTACACAGGACCACGCTGCACGTGTGGTTATGGATATTGTCAAGCGTTATGATATCGATGGTGTACATTTCGATGATTATTTCTATCCTTACGCGGAATATAATGGTGGACAGGATTTCCCGGATTCGGATAGTTACAATGAATACAAACGTAATGGCGGGGATCTATCACGCGGAGACTTCCGCAGAAATAGTGTGAATACCTTTATCGAACGGATTTATAAGGATATTAAGAAAGAGAAGAATTTTGTAAAATTCGGTATCAGCCCCTTTGGTATCTGGAAACCGGGTTATCCGTCAGGAATCCAGGGATCTAGCCAGTATGATATGCTTTACGCAGATGCTAAATTATGGTTGAACAAAGGCTGGATAGACTATTTTGCTCCCCAGTTGTATTGGCCTATACAGCCAGCCAGACAAAGCTATACGGCTTTGTTAAAATGGTGGGAAAGTGAGAATACCATGGGACGCCACCTTTGGCCGGGCATCAATACGGTTGGCAGACGTGGTCCGGAATATGTTCAGGAAATTGTTAATCAAGTGGAGGCAGCACGTACGCTATTGCCTGATAACCGAGAAGGGGTGATCCACTGGAGTCTGGCAGGGCTTACCAAAAACCCGGCCATGACACAAGCTTTGGTGAATGGGCCTTATCAGGTGAAAGCATTGGTACCAACAAGTCCTTGGTTAAATGCAAATCCTTTGTTGAAACCTACTTTGCTGGTAACTCCACAGGGGGGTACTACTTTTGTGAAATGGCAGCACCAGCAAATTGATCAGGTTGCAAAATGGGTATTGTATCTCAACTACGGTGGCGTGTGGCAATATGAAATATTGGAGCCTGGGGTTACAGGTAAGGACATCCCAACGACATTGAACAACAAAAAACTACAGTATGTTGCGGTAAAGGCTGTTGACCGTTTGAGCAACGAAGGTCCTTATGCCGCAGAGAAGATAAAATAACGAGCTGTTGTTTCATCAACGCGTAAAAAAGGGATATCTGAATTTTGGATATCCCTTTTTTGTATCATTATCTATCGGTAATGGTCAGGACGAACCTTCTGTTGGCGCGTGTACGTAAGCCCATGTGATTCATTCAGGTTTTGTTTTGAATTGTAATCTATCCAAAGTAAATTTATGGGTATGGAAGAAATCTATAAAACGGTAAGCGAATCTGTGATTCGGATGTCACAGCTGATGTTGCCCTCCAATGCTAATTTTGGCGGTAAAATTCACGGCGGTTATATTTTATCTTTGATGGATCAGATCGCTTTTGCGGTGGCATCTAAATTTTCTGCACATTATTGTGTGACGGCCTCCGTTGGCAAAGTTGATTTTTTGAAGCCTATTGAGGTGGGCGAATTGGTGACATTGATCGCTTCTGTGAATTATGTAGGTAACTCTTCTATGGAAGTCGGTATTCGGGTAGAAGCCATGAATATTCAGACGGGCGAAACCAAGCATTGTAATTCCTCTTATTTTACGATGGTGGCAAAAGATGAAACAGGCAAGCCCGCCCGGGTGCCAAGGTTAATATTGGAGACCGAAAAAGATGTATTTCGTTTCTACCGCTGTGTGGTGAAGATGGAAGTCGACAAAGAAAGAGACCGTGCTATTCATGATCTGGAGACAGATTCTGCGGAGCAGCAGGCCTATATCAAGCAGCATTTTGATGTGAAGATCAGTCTGAGCTCCTAGGCCTTCTTTCCTTTCTTACCATTCAAATGTCCCTAGATATTTACTGTCTGTGCATTCATCGCTTCCGTCTGTTTTGTAGAAAAATACATAGACATGATAGTTGCCGACGGTTTGCTGTCGGGATAGGATAGCTGTCTGTGTTTTATGCGTAAGAGGATTCATGCTTTCATTTGTGAAAGCGCACTCATCGGGATTGTATAGCAGCAAACGGCAATTACTCGAGCTGATGTTATGTTGTGATGCAGTATCTGCATCATATTCCCAGGTGAGTGTAAATGTTCCTGTCTCTTCATCTACCTGAAATGTATGGGTGGAAATGGGATTGGGGGTTCCTTTACTCACGCGAAAGTTTTCAAAATTGATGACATAGCCAGTTGCCGTTTTTTCTACGGCATTATTGAGGTTGTAAGACATCGCATTGCCATATGCTTTCTTCTCGGGGTTATAATTTTTAAATCCGACCCGTATTAAATCTAGCATTGGGGAGATAAATTTTTGGATGAGGGAGAAACGTGACCTTGATTGAATTTGATCTGCAGAAGGTTTTTTTCTACTTTTCTTAGGTAAGCCCCTTGCATAGGTTGTATTTCCATTGGTAACAAATACTACTGATCCTGCTTTGCCCGAAAGCGTGCCATTGGCACCGTTTTTAATGACTGCCATAATCTAAGTTAATTGCGATTGATTTTTCTTTAAGTTACAAAATAAATAGGTATTGATCAATAGTAGATTCAACCTTTTTTCGGATTTACAACGAATCTTGAACGGAATTTAGTCGGACTTTATTCGCTTGCAACCGAAGAAGCACCGAAGGAGTACCGAAGAAGCACCGAAGAAGCACCGAGTAATCTCCGAATACAGTAGCTAATAATTAGTCTAAAATGGCGGTGTAAATCGAATATTCCTTTGCATAAGCACGCTGTTATGTGTTGGATGCTGCATGCTATTGGTGGTTTTGTTGTGCTAATGTTTGTTTTCTGCTATCAAATTCGGTGAAAAGGTCTTGCTAAATGCTTTTATAAGATGTTTTGGTTTTTATTTTGCTGTGCTATGCGTTTTTGTATCTGTTTTTATAGGAATTAATGGTTTTTTTGCTGTCAGATTGTGCGTTAATGTGTTTATTGTTATTTCTTTTTCAAATAATTATGCATAAGCTTGCAAAAATAGGAAGCTTTTCATACTATTGTGTAGTAATTGATATAAACTTAGGGTTGGAACCGCCCGTTATGGAAAATTATTAACAACTAACTAAAAACCATGAATAAAAAAATTCTCTTATTCTGTTCAGGGGTGATGCTGTCAACCAGTTTATGGGCACAGACCAAAACTGTAACGGGTAAAGTGACGAATGCTTCTGATGGTGGTACAATGCCTAATGTAACCGTAAGCATCAAAGGTAAATCTGTCAGTACACAAACTAAGCCTGATGGAAGTTTCACCATCAATGCGGAGCCAGGCGATATTTTGATTTTCAGAGCCGTGGGTTCTCAGGAAAGACAACAACTGGTTGGGACAAATGCAACGATCAATGTTACGCTTTCTGGCAGTGAGGAGGCGCTTGAAGAGGTGGTTGTGACGGCCATGGGAATTAAGAAGGAAAAAAAGGCGCTTGGCTATGCTGTTCAGGACATAAAATCGGATGAGTTGATGAAGAATAAGACGGCAAACGTGGTTAATTCATTGGCAGGGAAGATTGCAGGGGTTAATGTAACACAGGCTTCGGGTTCTGCCGGTGCCGGAGCGCAGATTATTCTTCGCGGCGGAACTTCTCTTGAGCGCGACAACCAGCCCTTGTTTGTTGTAGACGGTGTGATCTACGATAACTCTACGGTTATTGGAGGAAATAGTGCCTTCGATGGCGCTCAAGCAACAGCAACCTCTAACAGTAACCGGGTGATGGATATTAATCCCGAAGATATCGACAATGTGTCGGTGTTGAAAGGTCCGGCTGCGGCAGCCTTATACGGGTCAAGAGCTGCTGCGGGAGCTATTATCATTACGACGAAAAAGGGACAAGAAGGGCGTACGGAGATTGGTTTTTCAAGTAGATTTTCAAATAATTGGGTGAATCGCTTGCCAGAGCAGCAAGGAAAATACAAACGTGGCTATTATAACAGTGCGGGTGTACTGGATGATTATACCACGCAATCCTGGGGCGAAAAATTTGGAAGTAATGATGTTGTTTATAACAACGTGAAAGATTTCTTCCAGCATTCGACGGTATTTGACAATACCGTTAATTTATCCGGCGGAAATAAAAATGGATCATTCTATTTGTCTGGTTCCCGCTTTGATCAAAAGGGTATCGTACCTAATACAAGCTTTGATAAAACCACGTTCCGCTTTAATGGGGATCAAAAATTTGGTAAACTGACGGTGGGCGCTAATGTGGGGTATTCGCTGGCAAATACAGATAAAACCCTAACTTCTGCGGGGCTATGGGGATCAGGTGGTACAGGAGCGATGGAGTCCCTGTACAGCTGGTCAAGAAGTGATAATATGAAGAAATACCTCAACGATGACGGGTCGAAGTATCGGATGTTTGAAGGCCGCCAGCCGCTAGAATCTGATGTCGAAAATCCATACTGGACAATCAATAAAAATATTTTGGGCGATAACACTGAGCGTATTACAGGTAGTATCAATGCAAGTATGCCCATCTTCGATTGGTGGAGCCTGACCTATCGTGTCGGGATGGATAGTTATCTGACTAAAAACTCAACTATTATCGGTGAAGGTGGTGCAATTAAGAAACCTTGGCAAAAAGGTATGATGTCGGAAAGTGATTTCAAATACAACTATTGGTCTTCCAACATCATGTCCAATTTCAATAAAAAGGTAGGTGATTTTGATTTAGGCGCTTTAGTGGGATTTTTCTCGGAACAAACCAAGACGACAACAAACCGCCGTATGGGCTATCATTTTGAGGTAGACAATTTTTACAGCTTCGAAAATATAGCAGCAGCGAATAAACAGTTCGCAGTAAACAATACAAAAAAACGTCTTTTTGGTTTGTACGGTGAGTTAAGAGCTTCATATAAAAATATGTTGTTTTTGAATGTTACGGGAAGAAATGACTGGACCTCGACGTTACCATTAGACAATAGGTCTTATTTTTATCCTTCTGTTGGTGGTAGCTTTGTGTTTACCGAACTCATGAAAGACAGTCGCCCAGACTGGTTGGATTTTGGAAAGCTGAGAGCTTCCTGGGCGCGCGTGGGTAAGGACGCAAATCCGTATGTAACCAATACCTACCTTTGGAAGCCTGTTGAATATTTAGGTGGAATTGTAGGCGCGGGAAATAACTGGCAGAAAGGTAATCCGTTTTTGAAACCTGAAACAACAGGTTCGTTTGAAGTCGGTGCTGAATTGCGCTTTTTTAAGGGGCGATTGGGCGTGGATTATGCCTACTATACCAATAATTCCTATAACCAGATTCTGTCTCCACGTTTAGGACAATCGACAGGATATATTTTCATCTCAGTCAACGGTGGCGATATCTACAATAAAGGGATGGAGTTGTCCTTAACTGGTAAGCCGATTGTGAAAAACGACTTTGTTTGGGAATCTACGTTAAACATGTCCAGAAACAAAGGGACAGTAGATAACTTGCTCGCAGGGGTCAATATTTTGTATGTCACAGACGTGCAGGTAGGGAATGCGAAAGCTGCATCCTTTAACGGAGGAAACTTTATGGGGATCTCAGGTTCGCAATGGACCCGTACACCTGATGGAAAAGTTGTTTTGGACGCTAATACGGGTATGCCAACAAGTGACAACCAGACGACATATAATATCGGAAACCGTGAGCCTAAGCTGACAGGTGGATTCAATAACAGCTTGACTTATAAAAATTTTAATCTGTCCTTCCTGTTTGATTTCCGTATAGGTGGCGATATCTATAACGGTACAGATTATGCGATGACGATTAATGGAATGAGCAAGCGAACCGAAGATCGTGATCAGCTGATTTTGGACGGAGCCATCCGTAACGGCGGAACAAACGACGCTCCGGTGTACGAAAACAAAACATTCACTTTCTTGGCCGACCAGATGTACACGATTAAAGGTGTGTCAACAAGCGGACGGAAGATTATCCAAGATTATTGGAGTGATTTCTACGCCCGTGAAAGTGCGAACTTTATGGTGAAAACAAACTGGTTGCGCTTGCGGAATATCTCGATGTCCTACAACTTTTCGGACGGTGTCCTGAAGAATGCCGGTGTTTCCAAAGTGGTAAAAGGTCTTACAGCTACTTTGACTGGTACTAATCTTTGGTTGTTGACCAACTACAAAGGGCTTGATCCGGAGGCCTCCGCTGCCGGATCTGGTGTAACGGGATCTAGTTCGGTAGGTATTGATTACAACGGTGTGCCAAGTACAGCCGGTGTTATGTTTGGTTTAAATTTTAGATTTTAAGATAGAAAAGTCATGAATAAATATAAGAGAATAGTCTCATTTCTGTTGGTTCTAACTTTATTTTCGTCCTGTAGTAAGAATTGGTTGGATATCAATATAGACCCGAATACGCCATCCAGCACCGTGGCTTCGGTCCAGAGTCGTTTGGCTTGGATACAGCATTATTATATGTATGCACAAGGGACAGCGGGGACACGGGCGGGGTTTGTGACACAGCAACTGACATTTGTCAACGGTACTGCATCAAACAGTATGATTGCTGGCTGGAACCCTGCGGCAGGTATGTCGACCACACCTTATCAGTTTTTCTTTGTCGGTGCAGGGGCAAATTTTAAGGATATGGAAGATAAGGCTACGGCCGATAAGGCTTACCATTATCTTGGTGCATTGCATGCTATCCGTGCCATGGGTTTTATGCTAATGACGGATTGGTATGGTGAGATGCCTTACACGGAGGCCTTGGGTACCATCATAACGCCAAAATTTGATGGTGGAAAAGTGATTTTCGAAGGTTGTCTTGCTGATATTGATAAGGCAATTGAATACTTTAATATGACGCAGCCTGGCACTGCTGCTCCCTTGTCGGCCGGCGACAGCTGGAATGGTGGCGATGTAAGTAAGTGGCTGAAGATGTGTTATGGCTTAAAAGCGCGATGGTTGAATAACCTATCGAAAAAGAGCGCTTTGTACAAACCGGATGATGTATTGGCGGCGTTAAATAAGGCTGCCACTTCGGTGGGAGAAAGTACAGTAATAACTCATATGGATGATGCGACTGATAATATCGGGGATATCCTATTTGCAGATCCTGTAAAAACCTCTATCGTTTTTAATAATGCGGGTATGAATACCAATACTTTGGTTACGAAATGGTATGAGAATTTATTAACCAATTTTGACAATAAAGGCATAGAGGATCCGCGGGCAGACAAATTATTGCCTTGGGCAGAATACGGTTATCCCAAAAAGATGATCCGTTCCAAGGGAGTAGATATGCAGTCTACTATCCGCATGAACTCCGGGCCTATAGCGTCCTCTTATAATGATAAAGATGTGGCTATTCAGAGTAATGGCCGTACGGTAAACCCACACTCCTGGTATATTAACAGTGCCAATACAGCACGTTGGGGAGATACCGTTTATGTATCCATTAAAAGTAGTTCCAAGGGATATGACAGCGATGTGTCAGATACCTATAGATGGAAAGATGGTACCGTGGCTGCTTCAGGTACATTTTATTCGCGTCCCGATGCGCCTACCCATCTGGTTGCATACCCCGAAATGTGCTTTATTAAAGCTGAGGTCTTATTTAATAAGGGAGATAAAGCAGGTGCCTTCAATGCCTATAAAGAGGGAATTAAAGCACATATTGACTTAATGAATATAAAGCTGGGTTCTTATGCAGACGCCAGTCCGAGCAAATCGCCAATGACCCAGGCCAAGATCGATAATTTTCTGAACAATGGCATTGGTACGGCGGGAGATATTACATTGGCTAAAATTATGACGCAAAAATTTATCGCACTTTCGTTTTCACAGCAAAACTGGAATGATATGCGTCGCTATGATTTTAGCAGTTCAGTCTATCCCGGTTGGTCAGTTCCCTATGAGTACACGGTGACCGCAGCAGCACAAACTAAAATACCGCAAGGAAAGCAGTTCAGAAGAGTACGTCAGGTTTCGCATGAGATCAACTACAATTCCGATAATTTAAAAGCATCTCATCCGAATGCGTTAAATGACGATATCTGGTCATTCCCGGTTTGGTGGGATACTAAAGAATAATTTTAAATTTGAAAGCCGCAACTGCGGCTTTCTTTATCTAGTTTGTTTTTGTTATGAAATATTGTATTAATTTCCTTCTTCTTTTTATACCATTTGTGCTTTTTGCACAATCACCCAAAATTATTCAAAAACCGATTACCTGGGATAAGGACCGTATTCAACTTTCATTGGAGTACCTCAAAAATCGGCACGGTCTATCGCAGTCGACTCCGGTTATCCATCCCAAAATGGTGGTAGTGCATTGGACCGCGAATAACAGCGTGAAAGCGACCTTTAATACATTCAATCCTACGCGGCTTCCGGGGCGTCCGGAACTGACCAAGGCCAGTGCCTTGAATGTATCTTCGCAATTTGTCATCGATCGTGACGGTACGATTTATCAGTTTTTACCAGATTCTATTTTTGCACGGCATACCATAGGTCTCAATTATTGTGCAATAGGGATAGAAAATATAGGTAGTCGCCAGAACCCACTGACTGATGCACAATTGAAAGCGAACGAAGAGCTTATCCGTTACCTCAGTAAAAAATATCCCATCGAATTTGTTTTAGGTCACCATGAGTACCAACGTTTTAAGAAAACAAGCTGGTGGAAAGAAACTGATCCCAATTACATCACGGGTAAAGATGATCCGGGAGATAAATTTATGCATGAGCTAAGAAAGCATCTTGTCGATCTGAAATTGAACCCCCTACCTTAAATCATGCCTAATCGAAGAATTTCGTTCTGCAGGTAAATTGCGTTTTCCTACAGGAATAAGTAATAAGTGTGCAATTGGTGATCGTTTTGCAATATATTTTGCTGGTTTGCTGTATTTTGCTGCATTGTTAATAAAATGTTAATTGTATTTGATTTGTTACGTGAGCGTGTGCTCTGCACACTTACTTATTTTGCTTTTTAATCGTCTGATTTATTGTAATCGACTGTTTTTCAGTTTGTTGTAATGTATTTTTGCTTTCAGTCTCAACTAATATATTGCGGTTTAATTCCTGTTACAGAAGTAATTTGTAAGTGAATACTTACTTTCTTTTGCGTTTTTATGTTGCTTTAAGTTTTAAAAACGAAAAGTTCTACTTACTTTTATTCTGATTTTCAATTATTCGTGCATAAAACTGCAATTTGTGCATGATCTAAGAGTCTATTTATGATGAAAAATGCCTTATTAAAGCTATCCTTTTTAATTTCTGTTGTTGCTTGGGTTTCCTGTGGGAATTCGTTGAAGTCTACGCAAGCGAGCAAAACCGCAGTAAACAGCATGACCGGCCGGGTAACGAGCCAAGTTGTTATTCCGGGTGCAGATCAACTTACGCTGTATTTACCACAACTAAAAGGTAAGAAAGTGGGAATAATGGGAAATCAAACTTCCATTGTAGGGGCTGATAAAAAACATCTTGTCGATGTCTTGATCGATAATAAGGTTGATTTGAAGTTTGCCTTTGCGCCTGAACATGGTTTCCGCGGGAACGTTGAACGTGGTGAGAAGTTTGGGAATGATGTTGATCAAAAGACTGGTTTGCCGCTGTTTACATTATATGGAGGTAATAAGAAACAAGATTCTATCGTCAATTCAATTGATGTGATGATCTTCGACCTGCAGGACGTCGGGGCACGCTTTTATACATACATCACTTCTTTGCACCGTGTAATGGAATTATGTGCAAAGCATAATAAAAAATTAATTGTACTGGATCGTCCAAATCCGAATGGCGACCAGGTGGATGGACCTGTAAGGCATGATGATAAGTTTAAATCAGATGTTTCCTGGCATAAAATAGCCATGATCCATGGTTTAACAATCGGCGAACTGGCGCAGATGATCAATGGAGAGCGCTGGCTTGAGCATGGCCGCCAGGCCGATATAACGATTGTACAGGTCAAAAATTGGGATCATAATAGCAGGTATGAGCTGCCAGTCATCCCATCGCCAAGTCTGCCAAATTATCTTTCTGTTCGGTTGTACCTTTCACTATGTCTTTTTGAAGGTACGGATATTTCGGTAGGTCGGGGCACGGATTGGCCGTTCCAGGTATTAGGTTATACAAATCCGGTCTATGGCTCTTTTACGTTTACACCGGGCGAACGTCACGGTATGTCCAAACATGTGGAGGGTAAAGGAACAGTCAATTATGGTGTTGATTTGCGCGGTCTGGATGCTGATCATCAAAAATTTACCTTAAAATATCTGTTGGACTTTTATCAAAAGACACCTGATAAATCCACTTTCTTCGCGCGGCCTGAATTTTTTGATAAGCTTGCGGGGACAGATCAATTACGTAAGCAAATCCTTGCCGGACAATCTGAAGCTCAGATTCGTGCTTCTTGGTCCGATGACCTGAAAGCCTATAAGCAAATGCGTAAAAAGTATCTGCTTTATACTGATTTCGAATAGCAATAACTAACAATATTAACTAGAATCATTTATTTTAAAACTCTATAATCAATGCGAAAATTTGTACTATTTTCTGTTGCTCTTGGATTGAGTTTTCCTTCTGAATCCTATTCTTTTGCAAAAAAAGAAGGTGCTTTGAATCGCGACAATTTAACAAGCGCCTTTCTGAGTTCTTCTGCAAAAAATGCGTTTCAAAATACGGTGCAAGGTACTGTAAAGGATGGAAAAGGTCCAGTCTCTGGGGTAAGTGTGTCTGTGATTGGCGGTACTGCGTCAACTAAGACTGACGCTCAGGGGCATTTTAAAATTACAGCTGCCGTGGGGAGCAAGTTGCGTTTTTCATTTGTAGGATACGTGACAAAGGAGGTTGCCGTTACTTCAGCTACGCTTGATGTAACGCTAGCTGACGATAATCAAGCGTTGGACGAAGTGGTCGTTGTCGGTTACGGTACCCAGAAAAAAGGTAACCTTACTGGTGCGGTTTCATCGATCAATGTGAAGGAGAATCTACAGAGTCGTCCGATCGCCGATGTCGGCCGGGCAATTCAAGGAACGACACCAGGATTTAGTGTTACTGTACCGAGTGGTGAGGTTGGATCTGATCCTACCATGCGTATTCGTGGTGCAATATCTTCCATTCAAGGGAATAGTAGTCCATTGATCTTGGTGGATAATGTGGAAATCCCGAGTATCCAATATGTAAATCCGGATGATGTTGAGTCGATCACCGTATTAAAAGATGCTGCCTCTTCGTCCATCTATGGTGCGAAAGCTGCTTTTGGTGTCGTATTGATTAAGACGAAAACAGGTGGAAGTGCGGAAAAGGTTACCGTAAATTATTCCAATAACTTCTCATTCCAAAATCCATATAAAAAGTTGGAAATGGGACGTGTTAATGCCTTGAAATATACCATTGACGCATTAGAAAGAGTTGGCGGAACCGAAACTGGTGCTTTCTATAAAGTAAATAGAGAAAGTTATGAACGCGCAGTGGAGTGGGATAAAAAATATGGATCTTCAATCGGGAAAGATGATCCAACGGTATATGGCAGAGACTGGTATGTAGATCCGGGGTCGCCGACGAAAAAGTACGGTGTTAGAACGTATGATCCATATGATTATATGGTGCGCGAGTGGGCTCCCACACAAACACATAACTTGTCTTTAAATGGTACCATTAAGAAGACACAATATACAGCTTCATTTGGTTCGTTAAACCAAAGCGGTATGTTAAAGGCCGGCGATTCGGATAAGTTTAAACGGTATAATGCTGCATTAAGACTAAATACCGAACTGAATAAATATGTGACTATTAGGGGTGGAGCGATGTTTGCACAACGGAACAAGATCTATCCTTATGCGACAAACTCAACAACGGCCGATCCATGGTTGTACATGTATCGCTGGAGTTCCCTTTATCCAATGGGCTATGACGAAAATAACAACCCAATAAGGAGTCCATGGAGTGAAAATGAGGCGGCAAACCAAGCTTCCATGCTTCGCAATTATATTAATTTAAGCGCTGGTGCTACAGTTAATATAATGAAGAATTGGAAAGTAGATGTAGACTATACATTTACCAATGAGGATTATAGCTGGCGTAAAAACGGGACGAGATATACAGCAGCCAATTCTTGGGTAGCAGCTAAACAACGGTTTGATGCACAAGGAAATCCAGTTTATGTCAATAAAGAAGGAGCTGTTGTCAATAAGGGAGATGCTGATGCAACTTTAGCTTATGATCTTTCCAATGATATGTATACAGCGAATGGTTCTGCGCAAGATCATATCTATATGCGTTCACAAAATGAACATAAGCATACTGTCAATGCATTTACAACGTATGAGCTCGACTTGAATGATGATCATAACTTTAAATTTATCCTTGGTTTAAATAGAGTAACAAACGATGGTTCTTACCATTGGACACAGCGTGCTGATTTATTGGATATCACAAATCCTCAGTTTGATTTGGCTGTGGGCCAAATTACGGGTAGCGGTGGTGAGTATTGGGAATCACAATTAGGGTATTTTGGCCGTGTGAACTATGCGTATAAGAATAAGTATCTATTTGAAGGTAATATCCGTTATGATGGTTCCTCCAAGTTTCCAACAGATTTGAAATGGCGATGGTTTCCATCCTTTTCAGCAGGCTGGGTAGTTTCAGAAGAAAAATTCATGGACTGGTCAAGGGCTACATTAAATCAGTTGAAGTTTAGAGGTTCATGGGGTGTTATCGGAAATCAAACGGTACCTTCTGATCTTTATGTTTCAAACATGGATGCGGGTCAGATTAATTACATCGTCAATGGCGCATTGTTGAATTCTGTGGGTACGCCAAAACTGAATTGGCCAAACGTTACGTGGGAAGATCTGGAAACCCTGGATTTCGGTGCGGATGCCAGATTCTTCAAGAATAAATTAGGTTTGACGTTTGACTGGTATCAGAAGAAGACCAAAAATATGTTTGCTCCTTTGGAAGGAACAACACTGACCTTGGGTTCTGCGGCGCCTTGGGGTAACTTCGGTACCTTGACGACCAAAGGCTTCGAATTGGCCATCGATTTTAATCACCGATTTGAGAATGGATTGGGTATTAATTTTAGGGCTAATTTGGATGACTCTAAATCTGTTTTTAGTGGCTATACGTCATTACGCACTACCGGTGTGAATTATAATGGTCGGGTATATGGTGATATTTGGGGGTATGAGACAGACCGTCTGTACCAATACAATGATTTTGTATTGGATGGAAATAACAATCCGCAGTTGGTAAAACCAAATGCAGATATGACCAAATATTATGGAAGTACAGATAACGTCTATCTCTTGAAAGAGGGGCCGAATGGTGAAAAGCCTGTCTATCAGCCACGATTCCAAAATTCAACTAATTTCTATTTTGGTCCTGGGGATGTTAAATTCAAAGATTTGAATGGTGACGGCGAGATCGATAATGGTGACGGTACGATCGATAATCCTGGCGATATGAAGATCATTGGTAATTCGACGCCTCGTTATCAGTATGGCTTTAGATTTGGTGCTGATTGGAAAGGCTTCGATGTTTCAGCATTTTTCCAAGGTGTGGGGCAACGTAAAGTTTGGGGAGCAGGATTCTTGGCGATTCCAGGATTTAACACTTCAGATGGAGCAATGCCTGCAAGCTTTGTAAACGATTACTGGACGAAAGATAATCAAGGAGCATTCTATCCGGCTGCATTCAACAACGGCGGTAGTGCGAATGTCAATAATATGCAAGTTCAGTCCCGCTATCTGTTGGATATGTCGTATTTGAGAATTAAGAACCTAACTGTGGGGTATACAATTCCTCAGCATATCGTGCAACGAGCTAAGATAAATAACTTACGTGTTTATGTTTCGTTGGAGAATTTCTTCACTTGGGATAAGCTTCGTGGCTTACCGATTGATCCGGAAGAGGTGGAAGGCTTCTCGATTTTTAATGAAACGAATTACAACGGTGGACGTACAGGTGTTGGAACACCAACATTTAAGAGTGCCTCATTTGGTGTTCAGTTAAACTTTTAAACGAATTTGACAGATGAAATTAAATAGAATAAAAATTGGATCTATCATGCTTTCCGCCATGTTATTGGGGGTGGGCTGTAGTAAGGATGTGCTGGATAGGCCTGATCAAACTAAAGTAATCGATGAAAACTTTTGGAGAAATGAAGCTGATGTTCGTTTGTATGCAAATGATTTTTATTTAAATTATTTTGTTGGCTATAATACTTTTTATGGTACGGCCTATGCTCCCTTAGTGGGATATAACTATGCAGATGACTTTACTTCTGAAGGAACGCAAGGTGGCTTTGAGTCAGTTGTTCCGACGAGTAGAGGTGCGAGTACGGTGACACCTGATATGTTGACGACCTACTCAGGGCCGACCTGGAATTTTTACTGGGTTAGAAAGGCTAATGTGATGTTGACCAGGATTGAAACAAAGGCCAAGTCAAAATTGTCAGAGGCTGAGTATAAGCACTGGACTGCAGTAGCTCGTTTTTTTAGAGGCTACGAATATAGTAGGTTAGTTTCTGTGTTTGGTGATGTGCCTTATTTTGATGTTGAAGTTGATCCGATGGATCAGGCTACAATGTATAAGGAACGTACCAAGCGCGGGGAGGTTATGGATAAAGTCTATACAGATTTTGAGTATGTGCTTGATAATATGCGTGCTGATGACGGAAAAGGTTATGTAAATAAATATGCAGCAGCGGCACTTATTTCTAACCTCATGTTGTTTGAAGGTTCCTGGGAAAAATACCATGGCTTGGATCAAGATCGTGCGAAAAAGTATCTCGCGCTTGCGGTTAAAGCGTCCGAAGTTGTCATGAATAGTGGAAAGTGGTCTTTTGGAAGTGATTTTAAAAGCCTGTTCGCATCTGAAGATCTTTCAAGCAATCCAGAGGTAATTTTCTTCAGAACTTATAATGATGCCTTGAAAGTAACGCACGCCGTAGGTTCTTACAGTAATGGTACTGAAGGGCAGAAGGGCGTTAACTTGGATTTGTTGAAATCTTTTATCTGTAACGATGGAAAGGTTTGGCAAAACTCAGCGCTCACAAATGCTTCGGACTTTTCGATGAAATCTTTGGCGAGAACGAGAGACCCACGGTTTGAAGCTTCGTTGATGGATACCGTTAATACAGCTTCATCAACATTTGCTTACGGTCATAAATTTGCTGCTAGAGAAGCCTTGACGTATATTGGAAAAACTTATCCAGCAAAATGGAGTAGTAATACAAATACAAATGATGCTCCGATTGTGCGTCTTGGTGAGGTTGTGTTGAATTGGATTGAGGCAAGGCAGATTCTTGCGGAGTTTTTTGGTGGAGCAGCTGTTACCCAAGGTGATTTGGATAAATCAATCAATGCGGTACGGAATAGGCCGCTAGACGCAGATGCCATAGCTAAAGGGGTAAAGAAAACGGCACCTTTGACATTAAATTCCCTGCCGAACGATCCAAGCCGCGATGCGGATATATCGCCGTTGATGTGGGAAATCAGACGCGAACGAAGAATGGAATTTGTATATGAGTATGCGCGATTGAATGATATCCGTCGCTGGAAAAAATTGGATTATATGAACTTTTCGCGCAATGTCGATTATTCATTGGGTCCCTGGGTAAATATCAAAAAGGATCTTCCAAATCGTTTGACAAAAGCTTACGAAGGTGTTTTGAAAGTCCGTGACGCAGCAGGAAATACAATCACGTACAATGGTAAAAACGCCGATGCTATGGTGGGATATTACGTTGTTCCGAAATTTGCAAACAGGGTAAGTTTTACCGATCGGTCGTACTTGGCTCCTGTTGGACTGAATCAGATTCAACAATATGCAAATTTGGGCTATATCTTAACACAGACGCCAGGCTGGCAATAGATAGCATTGTATTAAAAGGCCTTTCTGAATTTCAGAAAGGCTTTTTAATACATAATGAATTTTGATTTATATGAAGATGCATAAAAATGCAATATCATTTCTGTTTTATGCATAAAAACGCTATTTTTAAGAAAACATTACGCATGAGGTTTCCAATTATCACCTTTTTTATTGCATTATCCTGCGTTTTTAACGTTGCGATAGCACAGCAGTCCTTCAAATTTGCCCACGTAACAGACACGCATGTCGGTGGTGCAACAGGTGAGGAGGATTTGCGACGTACTGTAAAGGACCTGAATACATTGAAAGATATTGATTTTGTTATAGTCTCCGGAGATATCACCGAGTTTGGTGCTGATCATGAGTTAAAGCTTGCGAAGCGAATCTTAGATAGTTTGCAGCTGCCTTGGTATGTGATTCCGGGAAATCACGATGGTAATTGGTCAGAAAATGGAGCCAACACGTTTCGCACCGTTTTTGGTGGCGAAACCTTTTTCTTTAAGCATAAAGGCTACGCATTCATTGGAACCAATTCAGGCCCCAATATGCGCATGAGTCCTGGTCAAATTCCTCGGGAAAACCTGGTTTGGATGGATTCCATTTTTGCAGCGAATCCGGATAAACAGCTACCATTGATCTATATTAATCATTATCCACAGGATTCATCGTTAAATAACTGGTTTGACGCACTGAAAAGAGTTAAAACGCGGAATGTCCAGTTGGCGCTTTGTGGGCATGGTCATGCCAATAAATTATACGATTGGGAAGGAATTCCGGGGGTGATGGGACGGTCTAATCTGCGTGCGAATAAAGCGGTTGGGGGTTATAATATCGTGACCATCGCCGATGGCAAAGCCAGTTATCAGGAACGTAATCCCGGTGTAGGAATGCAGGAGAAACCTTGGGTTGTTGTTCCAATGTTCGACCATCATTATGAAAATGAAACGATAAGCTACCCGAGACCAAGTTATGCTGTGAACGCAAAATATGCGGACCAGGTTAAAGTTAATTGGACGTTTGAAGACGCCAGCGATATCGGGGCGGGACTAGCCGTTTACAAAAATAGCGTGATTACATCAAATACCGCGGGCGATATCTTTGCGCTTGACTTAAAAACTGGCAAAAAGCTATGGGCATACCGTACCGGCGGTAAAGTTTATTCTACGCCAGCTGTGTGGAAAGGGATTGTCGTGGCGGGATCATCGGATCATGCAATTTATGCGGTAGATGCCGGTAATGGCAAGTTGTTGTGGAAGGTGGAGACTGAGAAGGCGGTTTTGGGTTCACCCTTGCTACATGATGGCGTGGCTTTTATCGGTGGCTCGGATGGTAAGTTTAGAGCGCTGGACATCAAGACGGGAGCTGTAAAGTGGAGTTTTGACCAGGTCAAAGGATTTGTATCGACGCTGCCAACGTATTATTTGGGGAATGTAATTTTTGGTTCCTGGAGCAATGGATTCTATGCTTTGGATGCCAAAACGGGTAAGCTTTCGTGGGAGTGGAATAATGGACAGGCCAATCGGATGTTTTCTGCTGCGGCATGCAATCCGGTGGGGGTAAACAATCGTGTTTTTGTAGTTGCACCGGATCGTTTTATGACAGCACTGGATGCGAAGAACGGTGCGGTCATCTGGCGGGAAAAGAAAGATACCATTCGGGTGCGCGAGTCTATGGGGTTGGCTGCAGATGATAAATTGGTTTATGTGAAGACGATGGATGGGGATCTTTTAGGTATTTCGGTTGCTGGTGATCGTATGGATGTTGCCTGGAAGTCCAAACTTAAATTGCCCTACGAATTGACACCTTCTGCAATTACATCCAATGGCAAGTTGGTCTTTGTGCCGAGTCATTCGGGTTTGCTATCTGGAGTTGACGCAAAAACAGGCGCGGTAGTATGGCAATATAAAATATCCAATGGAATGGTTAATCCCGTTGCACTAAATGGGAGAAATACCGTGATAGCGAGTACGATGGATGGCAAAATAGTTTCATTACAGTTTTAAGCAATCGATTGAAATGATCTTTTTGAAAATAAATGCCTTGATATGATAAAAAAATGTCTAAACTTCTTAAATTTACGTCAAGCTTTTTTGCTTGTTTTTGCATGTTTTGTTTGTAACTTTGCGAAAGCACAGCAAAATGCTTGGATTAGAATAAACCAATTGGGCTATACTCCAGCGGGCAAGAAGGTCGCGGTATGGGGTGGGAAATCAATCAGGCAGCTTCGTTCTTTTGAAATTAAAAACGCACAAACGGGTAAAACAGTCTATGTACATCCTGTTGGAAAAGATTATGGGGCTTATGGTCCTTTTGTTCAGAGCTTTCGTTTTGATTTCTCTTCCATGCAGGATACTGGACGCTTTTTTGTTCAGGCCGGAGATGTGAAGTCTCCAACATTCCGAATCGCTCGGGACGTTTATAAAGGAGCGGCAGATTTTGTACTGCGTTATATGCGGCAACAACGGACATTGTTCAACCCTTTTCTGAACGATAGCTGCCATACACACGATGGCTTTGCGCTGTATGCAGGAAAGGTTGGCATTCCCGATAGCTCCCGTATCGATGCGGGTGGCGGTTGGCATGATGCTTCTGATTATTTGCAATATGCGACAACGTCAGCAAATGCAACATTTCATCTGTTAGCGGCTTACCGCGATTTTCCAAAGGTGTTTGGTGATCTAAAGCAAGCAAATGGTCTTGATGGAAAAAATGGCCGGGCCGATGTGCTCGATGAGGCAAAATGGGGCTTGGATTGGCTGTTGAAAATGCATCCCAAGGCCAACCAAATGTACAATCAGATTGGTGATGACCGGGATCATGCCAGCATGCGGATGCCAAAGGAAGATCCTTACTATGGTCGTGGATTTGAGAGACCGGTGTATTTTATCGATGGCGAGCCACAGCAGCGTGGCAAGTTTATGAACAATACAACCGGGACAAGCTCTACTGCTGGTAAATTTAGTAGTGCTTTTCGCCTGGGGGCGATGTTGTTTGACAAAGAGGATCGGAAATATGCAACGCTGCTTTCGAAGAAATCGGAAACAGCCTATGCTTATGCCAATATAAAACCAGGCGTGACACAGACAGTTTCTGTGAAATCGCCCTATATTTATGCCGAAGATAATTGGGTAGACGATATGCAGTTGGCCGCTGCAATGGGTTTTTCGATGACAAAAAAAGAAAAGTTTGCACGAGAAGCCTTACGCTTCGCCCGGCAAGAAAAGATTACACCTTGGATGGTTAGCGATACTGCTGCACATTATCAGTGGTATCCTTTTATCAATCTTGGGCATTATGAGTTGGCAAAAGGATTAAAAGGACAAGATCGCGAGGAGATTGTTTCCTATTATAAACAGGGGATTGAGCAAGTCAATCGGAGAGCTGAGAAAAACGCTTTTTTTCGGGGAGTTCCCTTTATTTGGTGTAGCAACAACTTAACGGTATCCTTTGCGATCCAATGTCTCTGGTATAAAGAATTGACGGGAGATGCACATTTTGATGAGCTAGCCCAAGCTAATTTTGACTGGTTATTCGGGGCGAACCCTTGGGGCACGAGTATGGTATATGGTCTTCCGGCTGGAGGCGATACACCTGTCGATCCGCATTCGGCGTTTACCTTTCTTGGAAAGCATCCGATCGACGGCGGATTGGTTGATGGGCCCATTATGGCATCCACGTACCGCAATCTGATTGGTATCAAGTTGAATAATCCGGATAGCTATGCGGAGTTTCAAAGTGATCTGGCGGTCTATCATGACGACTACGGAGATTATAGTACGAATGAGCCGACAATGGATGGTACCGCTTCGTTGATTTATCTGTTGGCTTCAAAGGAGGGTAAGGCCATGGAGGAGCCTACCGGAAAAAAGTAACACGGGATATTTTTGGAGCTATTGTCCGGGGCGACTCGACAAAACGGCAGGTGGCCCTGGTGTTTACCGGTCATGATTTATCTGAGGGTACTGCTGAGGTATTAGCAAGTCTAAAGCATAATGGCGTTAAAGGCTCTTTTTTCCTGACAGGCGATTATCTCAGAACTCCAGGTTTTAAGCCGTATGTCCGTCAGATGTTAAGCGATGGGCATTGGATTTCGGGGCATTCGGATAAACATATTCTGGTGAGTGACTGGGGGAGTAGGGAGGTGCTTTTGGTCAAACGTGACTCTTTTGTCGCTGATCTAAAAGCAAACCTGAAAGCACTGGAAGGCGCGGGTGTCAAAAGAGAGCAGCTGTCCTATTATATTCCTTCTTATGAATGGTATAATAGTGAAACAGTCGACTGGGCAAAGGCAGTTGGTCTAAATTCGGTTAATTATACACCAGGAATACGGACTGCGGCTGATTATACCTATCCTGAAATGGGGGGGCGTTATTTATCGTCGACAGCGATTCTCGACAATCTCTGGTCTTACGAAGCTCGATATGGGCTCAATGGATTTTTGATATTGATTCATATGGGAACTGATGATCGGCGGAAAGATAAGCTGTATCATCATTTGGATGATATCATTAGCATATTAAAGGGGAAAGGGTATCAACTTGTGGATGTACCCGATTTATTGAAATAAAGAAATACAATATATACTAATAATGGTAAATACAACGGAGAAAGATTCGAATTATCAGGATTTGGACAAGATGTCTGTGCATGAGTTATTGACAAATATCAATAATGAGGATAAATCTGTGCCACTTGCTGTAGAGCAGGCTATCCCTCAGATTGAAGCATTAGTCAAAGTCACTGTGGAGAAAATGAAGGCTGGTGGTCGAACTTTTTATATCGGCGCTGGTACAAGTGGCCGTTTGGGCGTGCTGGATGCCTCTGAATTACCTCCGACATACGGCGTTCCATTTGAATGGATCATTGGGTTGATTGCTGGTGGTGATACTGCAATTAGAAAAGCAGTTGAATTTGCAGAAGATGATCTGGAGCAAGCATGGAAAGATATGGAAGCGTATGATATTGATGAAAACGATGTTGTTATCGGCATTGCGGCTTCTGGAACCACACCTTATGTTATCGGCGGATTGAAAACGGCAAACGAGAAAGGGCTTGTGACGGGCTGTATTGTCTGTAACGGAGGGTCCCCGATTGCGGAAATAGCGCAGTATCCGGTTGAAGTTATTGTTGGGCCAGAATTTGTTACCGGGTCTACGCGAATGAAATCGGGTACAGCACAGAAACTTGTGTTAAATATGTTCAGTACCGCAGTGATGATCCAATTGGGTAGGGTAAAGGGGAACAAGATGGTCGATATGCAATTGTCAAACCATAAGCTGGTCGGTCGTGGTGTACGTATCATTATGGATCAGACCGGGGCGCTTGAAGAAGAAGCTGCGGCTTTACTTGAGCAATTTGGTAATGTAAGACAGGCAATCGAAGCTTATCAGGATACCCATTGAGCATAACCTATTAAAATCACCTATTTAAAAACAAACTATGTCACCAGTAATATTATTATCTTTTATAATAATCTATTTTGCAGTTCTGCTTGCTGTAGCTCACTTCACCTCGAAGGGAGCTTCCGATAACTCTACCTTTTTTGTCGCAAACCGGAACTCTAAATGGTATATGGTCGCCTTTGGGATGATCGGTACCGCGCTCTCCGGCGTAACTTTTATCTCGGTTCCCGGCGCAGTCGGTGCGTCTGAATTTAGCTATTTTCAATTTGTTCTTGGGAACGCCGTTGGTTTTGTCATTATTGCCTATGTATTGCTTCCGCTCTATTATAGAATGAACTTGACTTCCATTTATACGTATTTGGAAGAACGTTTTGGGCACACCACGTACAAGACCGGTGCTGCTATTTTTTTGGTTTCCCGTACGATCGGTTCGGCGTTTCGTCTTTATCTGGTCGCAATCGTATTGCAGCATTTTATTTTTGATGCCTGGAATGTGCCTTTCGCGATTACGGTCGTTATATGTTTGGTGTTAATCTGGATGTATACAAACAAGGGTGGCTTAAAGACGATTATTGTGACAGATACCCTACAGACTACCTTTTTAGTGACCGCAGTAATTCTCTCTATCTATTTTATGGCCAAAGGATTAGATTTTGGTATCGTCGATACTTTCGAGGCTGTAAAAGAAAGTAGTTATTCCAAGATCTTTTTCTGGGATGATTTTGTCGGCAGTAAAGCAAATTTTTGGAAACAATTCTTGGGAGGAATTTTTGTGACCATTGCGATGACTGGGCTTGATCAGGATCTAATGCAAAAGAACTTATCGATGGGGACCATTAAAGAAGCCCAAAAGAACATGATCACTTTTACAAGTGTTTTTGTGGTCATTAATATTTTCTTTTTAGCTGTCGGTGCTTTGCTGTATATCTATGCGGCTAAAAACGGAATTGATGTGACTCAACTGGCAACACGCGATTATTTGTACCCAGAAATTGCATTAAACCACTTGGCTATTGTTCCTGCAATCATCTTTATGATGGGATTAACGGCTGCTACTTTTGCAACGACAGATAGTGCGCTAACGGCATTGACAACATCTTTCTGTGTGGACTTTCTAAATTTCAATAAAAAAGAAAATCCCAATGATCCAGCGCTGATCAAGCAGCGTAACTATGTGCATTTCGGTTTTTCCATTGTGATGCTGTTGGTTATTCTGGTCTTTAAGCTGATCAATGATGACTCGGTCGTCAATGCAATCTTTACTGCGGCGAGTTATACCTATGGACCTTTATTGGGTTTATTCGTTTTCGGAATATTCACAAAATATGCCGTGCGGGATAACGCTGTACCTTATATCTGTGTACTTTCGCCTACCGTCTTATTTTTGCTTAAAACCTATGTTATTGAAGTGTATACACCTTATGTTATCGGATTGGATTTGATCATTATTAATGGTTTTATCACGTTTGTGATGCTTTTGATCAGTTCTCCAGGTAAAGCAAGTGAAAAAGCATTGTCCCACAATTAATGCATTCCAGTGATAAAAAGTTTCTCCATTGGTGAGAAGATGTAAATACAAGTATTGATTTTGATTTGTACGTACAGAAAAATTAAGTTAAGTTTGATATACTTAGTTTTTCTGTACGTATGTATCATAGCATAAATGAGACTACGGAGTTTATCCGTAGAAAAATTGGAGATTTTACTCCAGAATTCGGTATCATCCTAGGTACTGGTTTAGGTAAGTTGGTGGATGAAATTGAAGTCGAGTATCAGCTGATGTATTCCAATATACCAAATTTCCCCATTTCGACTGTTGAATTTCATTCTGGTAAGCTCATTTTTGGAAAATTGAGTGGCCGCAATGTGGTTGCTATGCAGGGGAGGTTGCATTATTATGAAGGTTACGATATGCAACAAATTACCTTTCCGATCCTTATCATGAAAGTTTTGGGGGTACAAAAATTGTTTGTTTCCAACGCTGCGGGCTCCCTGAATCCTGATGTGAAAAAAGGTGACCTTGGAATTATTGAAGATCATATCAATTTGTTGCCGGATAATCCGCTACGCGGACAGAATTTGGCCGAGTTTGGTCCACGATTTCCGGATATGAGCGAGCCTTATAACCGAAAGATGATTGGACAGGCTCTTGAAATTGCAGCCAAACATGCTATTGCTGCGCGAAAAGTTGTTTATGTTTCTTCCGCAGGTCCAAATTTGGAAACAAAAGCGGAATATCGTTATATGCGCCTGATCGGTGGGGATGTGGTCGGTATGAGTACCGTTCCAGAAGTGATTGTTGCTAATCATATGGCACTGCCGGTATTTGCGATTTCTGTTGTTACGGATGAAGGCTTTCACGAGGAGCTTAAACCCGTATCATTACAGGAAATTGTTAATGTTGCGGAGAAAGCGGAACCTAAAATGACATTAATTTTGAAAGAATTAATAGCTTTGCAATAAATTACCTCTTCATGTATCTCTGTTGAAGGAGAAGGTTGTTGGATTTGTGTGCGGTGAAGGGTAATTGGTTCATTGAGGTGAATTTAGCTTTTTTGGTTTTTATATAATTTTAGATGAAGTTGATCGTACGCATACTTGCCGCATGGTGTGTTTTATTTATTTATTCCGTGGATGTCATTGCGCAGAGCAAAGAGGATTGGAGTAGCGCATTGGATTCGGCCAGAGCCAAAGAGGACGGGAAGAAAGATTCTGTCATCCTTTCTGCGAAGTATATCCGATATGCCACACTGGATATGTTAAAAAAAGGAACTTATACACGGCAGATCGATACATCACATCATAATTATCAATATTATAATCCGCAGAATTTACCTTGGAATCCCAGTGTGAACCTTGGGGCTTATGGCCTTGCCACACGGGATCTATTGTTCCAGCCTAAAAAGACCATTGGCTTTCAGTCTGGTTTTACAGCGTTGGAACGTTATTTATTGAACCCCGATTCGGTCCAATATTTTAGGGCCCGGGCGAGGTACTCCGAATTGTCCGCGGTAGGATTCTTTTTTAATGACCAGGTTTTTAGGGCTCGGGTGGCGCAGAATATCAATTCCCAATGGAATATGAATGTCGATTTCCATTCTACTAAAACGGATGGATTTTACCTTGGACAGAATTATTCGGATTTAAAGGCTTCAGTTGCTTCTTGGTATGAATCGAAAAATAACCGGTATAATTTGTTGATCAATGGCGTATTTAATCGTTTGGATGCCATGGAGAATGGCTCTATTACAGAAGATCTTCCATTTGCGCCTGGAAATAGACAGTCTCCTGATCGATTTATACCGAAATTCTATGATGCCGGTAACACAAGGGTACCTCGATCTAAGTGGTGGGATAATTCATTCTTCCTGAGACAGTCACTTTATTTGGGACGATTGGATACGATCGATAAAGGCAAGCCGACCATGCAGATCCATCCGACCAATAGTATGGCGCATAATACGCGTATCCGAAGGCAGACATACAGCTTCTTCAAGAACATGGATGACCAAAATGCAGCATTACCATACAATAATAGAGCATTGGCGCTAAACAATGATAAGACGTTGATCACGAATGTTTCCAATGAATTTGAATATAACTTTTTTCTCAGAGGGAAGTCGGTCTTTAAGAACGAGGCAAAGTTGAATTTGGCTTTTCAGCACGACATGAACTGGGTGGAGCAGAATCAGTTGGACTCCATGCGGTATTACAATAATACATCAGCCTATCCACAGCCGCTGAAGAAACTGCCGGATAGCACAACATTTGATCGTTTTTATCAGAACGGAATTGTGAAAGGTGAATTAGGATATAAGTTTTCAGATCGTCTTGATTTTAGTTTAAAAGCGAATCAAATCGTATTTGGCCACAACTTTGGAGATTTCTTGTATGAAGCTAAAGCGGATATCTCGATGGGGGATAAAATCGGAAAGGTGACGTTGTCAGCTTATTCACAGAACAAATCTCCGGAGATGGTTTTCGAGAATTTAAATTATACCTACGGAAAATGGAATGATTTAGATCTTAAAAAGACGAAAATTCAGAATCTGGGTTTTCAATATGCCAATCCGATGCTTGGTTTCCATGGTAAGGTGGAGTATTTTTTGATGAACAATTATACCTATTTCGAAGAGTTGTCCAATCCACAGAACGATCCTAAGAAGGATAAATGGATTGTTCCGACACAATTGGATAAAGCTAATTTGCTGAAGGTAACCGTTGGCCAAAAGTTTAAACTAAACCATTTTACCTTCGATAATCTCGTGGTCTATCAAAAGACAGATCAACAGGATGCATTGGCAGTTCCCGAGTTGTATACCTGGCATAGTTTGTATTACAGTAACCTGTTTTACAAAGTTATTGATTATAGTATCGGTCTGGACGCAAAGTTCAATACACCTTATGCCAATCCGAATTATTCAATTGGGACGGGACAGTTTTACAATGCTTACAAACAGATTGAGTTTTCGACATATCCAATCATGGATCTATGGATTACAGCGAATATACAACGGGTGAATATGTTTTTGAGTTATAATTTTTTAAATCAGAACTTCTATCCGCATGGTTACTATACGGTCAGACGTTATCCGATGAATAGTGCTAATTTTAGATTTGGTATTTCTTGGAAGTTCTATGATTAAAAATTATTTCGGTGTTTCTTAGCTTGTTGTGATATTAAAGGCATAAAATCTTATAAAATAATTTTGAGAATAGAATTTTTAAGCTATATTTGCACACGCAATTAGGGAACGGCGTTCTTTAAAAAAGTATGGAGGCTTAGCTCAGCTGGTTCAGAGCATCTGCCTTACAAGCAGAGGGTCACAGGTTCGAATCCTGTAGCCTCCACCATACAAAGTCGGAGAATTAGCTCAGCTGGTTCAGAGCATCTGCCTTACAAGCAGAGGGTCACTGGTTCGAATCCAGTATTCTCCACCAATCCAAAACGGAGGCTTAGCTCAGCTGGTTCAGAGCATCTGCCTTACAAGCAGAGGGTCACAGGTTCGAATCCTGTAGCCTCCACAAAAGCATCATCAATTGGTGCTTTTTTTTCGTTAGGGGGTTTAGCTCAGCTGGTTTAGAGCACTACCTCGACAAGGTAGGGGTCACTGGTTCGAACCCAGTAATCCCCACGATAAAAAAAGCGTTCTTCATGAACGCTTTTTTTATGGGCTGAATTCGCTGTAAATTTGAAAGTCCCCGATCCGGTATTCAATCTATCTCGGGAATCTTTCGCATTTATTTTCTAACTATTTCCGTTTCTTCCCTAGTTTAATTCCGTAACCTGTTGTCCATTCAATAAAATCAGCTTTACCGCCATGGGCTTTAATGGAAACACCGGCAAAGAAATCTTTGTAAACTTTATAACGTACTCCTGCTCTTAAATACACGGGCATGCTCTCGCCATTGAATTCGTTGCGATGAAGATAGACTCCTACATTTCCGTTGATATAAAGGCGTGAATTTAACACATGATCAATGTAGAATGCGGGGCCGTAAGAAAATAAAGCGGAGAATTTTCCGGCTTTGTCGCCGGCAACCTTCTCGTCGTTTCCACTGGCTGAATAAAATGCATCAAACCCAGCGCCAAGCCGCCATTTGTAGCCGAAATGCTTGCTGTAGTATGCACCTAGCATAGATTTAAAATATTGGCCATCGTGTTCGCGATCAATCTGTTTGAAGCCAAAGGCATAGTTGAAATGGAGTTCCTCTGTTTTCTCCATTTGTGGAATACTACTTTTTCTATAATCAAAAGGCTTGTTTGTTGGTGTATACGAAACCGATAGGCTCAACGGGACGAGGTTTATCCCTGTGTTCGGTAATGCCAGGGCGCCATTGCTGAAGTGGTGGAAGGCTGCACCAGCCCCTACCTGAAAGTTTTTATTTAGGCGGTAGTTGACCTGAAGTCCAAGATCAATAAATACATTGTTTTTGCTGCCAATAAGTAGGTTGAACGGATTGTCCTCCTCACTATAGGGGTTGAATCTCCCGGAAAGACCGAGCGCAATGCGGTAGTTGAAATTCCATCTTGAATTTACTTTTGGCCGAATAGGAATGGCGACAAAGCCATAGGCGGCGAAAGGTCGTCCGAGGTGCTCCTGACCAAAAGTACTGCTGTAGATGCCTATGCCGTATATTGGATAGTTGTATATTTCATTGTAAATACTCTTCAATGAGTCTTGAAACTGGGTCTGAAAACCGACTCTAAAATTTAATCCACTATAGTATGAGTCAGCAAGGGTTTCTTTGGAGCGCTCATTGAATTTGAGTTCGCCCCCGCTTTCATGTTCAAGTTGGAACATAAGTCTCGTCTTAGCTGGGGTACGGCTTTGTAAAGTGTCATTCGGATTTTCTATTCGGGGTGTGACCTGTGCTGTGGCACGAAAGGAGAGCAGTGTCAGGGCCACAAAAGCAAGTATTCTTGATCTCATGAAATAAAACGTTAGCGTTTTTTAAAATTTTTGCAAAAATAAGAATGATATATCATTGTAACAACAGTATTTAAACAGTAGCGAAATCAAGTTATAAAAAATGCCATTTTTCAGCCACACCATGTCGGTTAGTGGTGAGAGAAATTAGGCAGCTTAACTATCAGGCTGTCAAATGGGTAAATAATTATTGTTTATGTCTGTAATTATATTGCATATAAAAAGCAATTTATCTAAGTTTGAGGTGAAAAGAAAAAGGAAATATGATTAAAAACCTATTTAGAATTACTGCTGTTACGTTTGCACTAACAACAGCAGGGTGTGCTTTGTTTGCTCAAAACGCCAAATTTGATTGGAAAGAAGCATCTGAGGGGGGGTACACCTACAAGTACGTCACGAATGACCCTACACATTCACGGTTTTACAAGTTAAAAAATGGCTTAACGGTGATTTTGAGCCCGACCAAAAAAGAACCACGTATCCAAACTTACATTGCGACAAAAGCGGGGAGCAAAACAGACCCGAAAGATCACACCGGTTTGGCCCATTATCTGGAGCATATGCTGTTTAAAGGAACCGATAAATTTGGTTCTAAAGACTGGGCAAAGGAAAAACCTTTGTTAGATCAGATTGATGCGCTCTATGAGAAATACAATGGTACAACAGATGAAACCGAACGGAAAGCAATCTATAAGGAAATCGATAAAGTATCTGGAGAGGCTGCGAAATATGCTATTGCGAATGAATACGATAAATTGATGGCATCAATGGGGGCGGAAGGTACTAATGCATTCACCTCATTTGAGCAGACAGTCTATCAGGAGCAAATTCCTAGTAATGTAATGGATAAGTATCTCGCTGTACAGGCAGAACGGTTTAGATATCCGGTATTGCGTCTGTTCCATACTGAGCTGGAAGCTGTGTATGAAGAGAAAAATATCAGTCTGGATAAAGATAATCGTAAGGCTGTAGAATCGATGTTTTCAGCTGCTTTTCCTAATAATAATTATGGAAAGCAGACGACAATTGGTACTGTAGAGCACCTTAAAAACCCATCTTTGAAAGCGATTCGTGAATATTTTCACACCTACTATGTCCCTAACAATATGGGGGTTATTATGTCGGGTGATTTTGATCCTACAGAGGTGGTGAAAAAGGTGGATAAGGCCTTTGCTTTTATGCAGGCGAAAGAAATTCCGGCCTACACGTTTGATGCAGAGAAACCAATTTTAACTCCTGTTGTCCGCGAGGTTAAAGGTCCGGATGCTGAATTTATGTTAATGGGATTCCGTTTTCCTGGCGCTGCAACAAAGGATGCCCGTATGCTCAATCTGATGAGTCAGATCTTGACAAATGGTTCTGCCGGTCTGATTGATCTGGATTTGGTGAAGAATCAAAAATTATTAGGTGCAGGTGCTTTTCCGTATGTGTTAAAAGACTATTCTCTGCTTCTGTTGCAGGGTAATCCTAGTCAGGGACAGAGCTTGGAACAGGTGCAACAGCTGCTGTTACAAGAATTGGCAAAATTGAGAAAAGGAGAGTTTTCGGATGAGCTGATCACGGCGATTGTGAACAACGCTAAGAAAGACGAAATCAAGCAAAATGAAAGTTATGGTGATCGTGCTGAATCATTGATGGATGCCTTTACTTCGGGTCAGGATTGGGCGTCTGTCGTGGGCTATTCGGATGAGTTGAATAAAATCACCAAGCAAGATGTGGTTGATTTTGCTAACAAATATTTGAATGACAATAATTATGTTGTTGTTTATAAGCGTAAGGGAGTTGATAATAATGTCGTTAAAGTTGTTAAACCTGAGATTACTCCTGTAACGGTCAATCGTGATGACCAGTCTGATTTCTTGAAGAAAGTAGAAGCATTGCCAGAGGATAAAATTCAGCCGGTATGGGTAGATTATAACAAAGATATTCAGAAGGCTACTGCAAACGGTTTGCCAGTACTTGCTGTAAAGAACTCAGATAATGAACTGTTTTCGCTGTCTTATCGTTTTGATGGTGGAAAATGGAGCAATAAATTGCTTTCATTGGCTGCGGGTTATCTAGAATTTTTAGGTACAAAAGATAAATCCAGTGAGCAGTTTAGCAAGGATTTTTATCAATTGGCGTCTGATTTTTCAGTGTCTGCAGGAAATGAAGAAACTATGGTGTCGATTTCAGGCTTGAATTCAAACTTTATAGCTACACAGAACTTGATTCAGGATTTATTGCGTAATTGTGTTGCTGATCAGGAGGCTTTCAATATGTATATTGCCCGTCTTAAAAAAGCGAGAGCAAATGCGAAAGAAAACAAGGGAGCGATCATGGAAGGCCTAAAATCTTATGCTAAATACGGCGCTAAAAATCCATTTAATAATGTGTTTACAGACGCGGAATTGGATGCTTTAAAAGCGGAGGATTTGGTGAAGGCATTGCACGATTTGGCTAATATGAAACATACGATGCTTTATTTTGGCCCGTTAACTGCCGCGGAATTTGTAGCGAAAGCGAAGCCTTTGAAACAAGGGGCTGGAGAGTATGTTCCGGCGAAAAAGGCGGTCGTGTTCGCAGAATTGCCAACAAGCAAGAACCAGGTTCTTTTTGCTAATTTCGAAATGAAGCAGGCTGAAGTATTTTGGTATAGAAGCTCAGGAGTATACAGTAGTGCCTTGACACCGACTGTTTCTCTGTTTAATAATTACTTTGGTGGCGGCATGGGAAGTATTGTCTTCCAGACTATCCGTGAATCGAAAGCATTGGCTTATTCAACTTATGCCTATTATGGACAGCCTTATAAAAAAGAAAACCATTACACCGTTGGGGCCTATGTTGGGACGCAGGCTGATAAGTTTAACGATGCGATTAAAGGCATGAATGAGCTGCTGGATGTGTTGCCTGAAAGCGCTAAAGGGTTGGATATTGCGAAAGTAAGTCTGGAAAAATCAATTGCCAGTGAACGTGTGTTGAATGCGTCTATATTAGGTAGTTATCTAGCTGCACAACGTTTGGGAAATGCAACTGATATTCGTAAAGTTGTCTATGAGCAAGCGCCAAAATTAACTTATGGTGACCTAAGCACTTTCCATAAGAAAGAGATGAGTCAAAAGCCGTACGTTTATTGTATTGTAGCGAAGGAAGAAAGTCTTAAGCCAGCGGATCTTGCGAAACTGGGCGAGGTTAAAAAGCTGGATCTTAAAGAGATCTTCGGCTATTAGATCCCGGATTGCTTGTCTTAAGAATTAGATTAGCGTATGATACGAAAGAAGCCTCCGGTGTTTGCCGGAGGCTTCTTTCGTATCAGGTTTTGTGATGCCCTTTGTTTTTTATTCTTGTTTCACGCTACGGAATCCTTGTTTCACTGTTCGCGAGTAGGATTAGTTTTAAGGTGAATTCGCTATCATGGCTACTAAAACTAGCGTATTAAAACCTGATAATCTCCTCAATCTGTTCGTTGATAAATTGCAGCGTATCTTCTTTGAATAACTGCCCTTCATCATTCAGTTCGTTCTGAACATTGGGTAGAAAGATCTTAAGGGGAAGCACGTGCATTCTTAAGTAGTGGCATATGCCCGTCAGGTGATCTATGCCGCGGAGGTTGCCATAGCGACCTGAGGATAACCCAACCAATGCAACTTTCTTGTGATAAAAACTAATCGGAAATGTACAGCAGTCAATGAACAGTTTCAGTGCTCCTGGAATACTTCCATTGTATTCGGGAGCGATGAAAATAAATAGCTCAGCTTTACTGACCATTTCTTGGATGGGTTCAAATGCGGTGCTTCTTTTTCCGTAAAGATCTGTTTCTAAAATGTTTGCTGGTAGATCTTCCAACGAAAAGATGTTACTTTCAATTGACTTACGATCAAGTAATTGCTGGTAGCATTTTGCTATTTTTAACGTCTTACTATTGGGACGGTTTGTTCCGGATATTATTAAAATCATTGTGTTGTTGATACTTATAAAAAGCGCATTTTCAAAGTGGATACATATCTTGATTTTTTGTATCTTAGCATCCTGAGGATATGTGCTTTCGATCAATCAAAAGTACGAAATATGCTGAATTAGTTTTGTTAATTTGAATCGCAGATAAAAATTTGGGCAAATTGATCTTCAGAAACGTGAAATGTAGTATAAAATGACATTTTAATTAAGAAAGGTTTTCATTCAAGATGGGAAAAGTAATTGCAATCGCAAATCAAAAGGGTGGGGTCGGAAAAACCACAACGTCAATTAATTTGGCGGCTAGTTTGGCGGTTTTAGAATATAAAACATTGTTGGTCGATGCAGATCCCCAAGCAAACTCTACTTCTGGGATTGGCTTTGACCCTCGTACAATCAGCGCAAGTGTATACGAATGTTTAGTGAATGATTTGGATCCTCGTGAGGCTATTCAATCAACAGAAACGCCAAATTTGGATCTTTTACCGGCTCATATTGATTTGGTTGGGGCAGAAATTGAGATGATCAATATGCACGAAAGGGAGTACAAGATGAAAAAAATCTTGGATCAGGTGAAACAGGATTATGATTTTATTATCATCGATTGTTCGCCTTCCTTAGGCTTAATTACAATCAATGCACTATCTGCTTCGGACTCAGTTATCATTCCGGTACAGTGCGAATACTTTGCCCTAGAAGGACTTGGTAAGTTGTTGAACACAATTAAAATCGTTCAAAACCGTTTAAATACAAGTTTGGAGATCGAAGGAATTTTGTTGACCATGTATGATGTTCGTTTAAGATTGTCAAATCAGGTGGTCGAGGAAGTGAAAACACATTTCACAGATTTAGTTTTTGATACGATTATTCAGCGAAATACCCGTTTGAGCGAAGCTCCAAGCTTTGGAATTTCTGTTATCATGCATGATGCGTCCTGCAAAGGGGCAATAAATTATTTGAATTTGGCACGCGAGATTTTACAGAAAAACGGGCATCTTAATGAAATGAATAAAACAGTAACCGCATAATATGGCAGCACATCAGCGTAAAACAGGACTGGGAAGAGGCTTAGGTGCGCTATTAAACGATAGTGTAGAAGTTCCTGCTAAAGGTAATCAGCAAGTGGAAGAAGCTCCTCTAGTTACACCAACTGCAGTAAAAACAACAAAAGAGAATGGCAGTATCAGCCATGTCCGTGTAGAAGAAATATCTGTCAACCCTTTTCAGCCGCGTACAGAATTTGATCCGGTTGCCTTACAGGAGTTATCGGAATCGATTATTTTACAGGGTTTAATTCAGCCGATTACCGTACGTAAAATTTCGGACGGAAATTATCAGTTGATTTCCGGAGAGCGGCGTCTCCGCGCTTCGCGCTTGGCCGGTATCACCGAAATTCCAGCGTATATCCGTACCGCCAACGACCAGCAGATGCTGGAGATGGCCCTGATTGAGAATATTCAACGGGAGAACTTAAATGCTATTGAAGTAGCCTTAAGCTTTCAGCGTATGATTGAGGAGTGTAATTTAAAACAGGAAGAATTGGGTGAACGTGTTAGTAAAAACCGTTCTACTGTTACAAATTATCTCCGTTTATTAAAACTTCCACCTGTCATTCAAGCGGCAATACGCGATGGAGCCTTGACTATGGGACATGCTCGTGCCCTGATTAATATTCCAGAGGTTGATAAGCAGCTTTATATCTTTAAGTTGATTATTGATCAAGGTTTATCCGTCCGTAAGGCGGAGGAGTTGGTTCGTGAGTTACAAAAAGGCGGTAAGAAAAAAGCTGGAAAAGATAAAGCTCCGATGTCTTTTCAATTGCAGAAAATTGAAGATGATCTGGCGTCGAAATTTTCTTCTCGGGTCAAATTGAATCTGAAGAGCACGAAAGGAAAGGGTGCTATTGAGATACCTTTTGAGTCGGAAGATGATTTAAGTCGCATTCTTGAATTGTTAGATTGGTAATATGGCCAAGTTAATAAGCTTGATATTTGCGGTGTTTGCACTGTCGGTAGTACATGGACAGACTGTGGATACAATTCCTAAGAAACAGTTGGCACCCGTCAAAATAGATAGCATAAAGCAAAAATCGGTACAGGATACCGTAAAGAAGGAATCTCGGAAGGAACGTAAAAAACGGGAGAAGGAGGAGGCGAAGGCGAAAGAGAAGGTTGTGTTTAAAGATTCAACCCGTTTGGCTATCGAAGCAAAAAATAAACAAGCTTGGAAGCGCTCTTTAGTACTTCCAGGCTGGGGACAATATACAAATGGCGGCGTTTGGTGGATAAAAGTACCTGCAATCTATGGTGGCTTAATAACAACCGTACTTGTTTTCGATTTTAATAACCGTTATTATAAGGAATTACTGGGGGTATTACAAGACAAAGCTCTTGGTAAGCCGATTGATCCTTATTACATCGGAATCTCCGACCAATCTATCATCCGGGCAAAAGATAATGCGCGGCGAAATCGAGATCTCATGGTGCTACTTACGTTAGGTGTTTATGGCCTGAATGTCGCAGAAGCTTATATCGACTCGATGCTTAAATATCGCTGGAGTATCGGTGATGATAAACCCAAAAAAACGGCTTTCTTAATAGGACCTACTTTAATGGATGCTAGTCTCGCGTCGGGAACTTATTCGTTTAAACCTACGGTCGGACTTAAATTGACCATGAAATTCAATTAAAATCTCCTGTTTTAAAGGTTATATTTTGATTCCTTTTGTTTATTCATGAGTTTATTTCTTTATTAAGGGATTCATATAGCCCAAGCAAATTTAAGACAATAAGGACTGAACAGTTTTATTTTCATACGGGTTTATGGTTTTAAACATGGGTATTTCATTGAAATTTTTTAATTTTAAAAATAAACTATACTTTTTTCTAAATATATGAACATCATTCTCTTGGGATATGGCAAAATGGGGCAGATTATCGAAAGATACGCGCTGAAAAGAGGCCATCAAATTTTTTTAGTTGTCGATGAACATAATCGTCCTAACCTGACTGCTGATGATATTAAAGGTGCTGATGTCGCAATAGACTTTAGTGTACCTTCTGCAGCATTGGATAATATGAATCTTTGTCTTGAGGCAGGTGTACCTATTGTCGTCGGAACAACCGGTTGGTATGATCAACTGGAGGATGTTAAGGCGAAGTGTTTGGATGCTGATGGTTCTATTTTGTATGGATCCAACTTCTCTATCGGAGTGAATGTATTCTTCCATATCAATAGAATGTTGGCGAAGGCATTGCAGCCTTATAAACAATATGATGTTCAGGTAGAGGAAATACACCACATTCACAAATTGGATGCACCAAGTGGTACAGCAATTACGATTGCAGAGGGGATATTGGATAATAGCGATGTGAAAACCAATTGGGTAAATACTGTTGTTGGTGAACAGGATGAGCTTATTCCAAAACCACAGGAACTTTTAATAGAAAGTCATCGAATTGAAGAGGTTCCGGGAACACATACGGTACTTTATAGTTCTGAGGTTGACCAAATAGAATTTAAACATACCGCACATAGCCGTGATGGATTTGCTTTAGGAGCTGTAGTTGCTGCTGAATGGTTGAATGGCAAAAAAGGTTTCTATCAGGTTACTGAAATTTTTGATTTTAATAAATAGTACTAATTAGTAGATTATGGGATTAATTATATTTGCGGTTTTAACAGCAATATCGGGATATGGTTTGTGGCAATTGTTTGTTAAAGCTGGCAGAAATGGCTGGGAAGCGATCGTGCCTTTTTATAGCCAGTATATTCAGGCAAAATTGACGGGAAGACCTACATGGTGGGTAATTTTATTGCTCGTGCCAATTGTCAATGTCTTTGTTTTCTATAATCTTTACCTTGATTTTATCCATTGTTTTGGAAAACGCCGGTTTTGGGAGAATGCTGCTGCTGTTTTAGTGCCTTTTATCGTTCTGCCCATGTGGGCAAAGGACAACAATGTGCGTTTTTTGAATGGTTTATATGCAAAGAATTTAAAGGCAGCTACTCAGGAAGGTATTGAACTGACCGAGGAGAAACGTGCCGAAATTGCACTTGAATCTTACAAAGATTATAAAATTAAATATCCGTACAAGAAATCCATGGTACGCGAATGGGCAGATGCCATTGTATTTGCAACTGTAGCAGCGTCACTTATTCGTGGTTTTCTGATCGAGGCTTATATGATTCCTACAGGATCGATGGAGCGTACCTTGTTGATCGGGGATTTCTTATTTGTAAGCAAGTTAAATTATGGACCACGGGTTCCTAACACACCGATTGCCTTTCCTTTTGCGCATCATACGATGCCCATCACTGGTGGGAAAGCATATTCTGAATTGATTGAACTACCTTATAAGCGTTTGCCAGGATTTCAAAAGATTGAGCGTAATGATGTTGTTGTTTTCAATTTTCCTGCAGGTGACACTGTCGCGCTCGAGAACCAAAATGCAAGTTATTACGATCTTGTTCGGGCTTATGGCTGGCAGACTGTCAATTCCCAATTTACGATCCAGGCAAGACCTATTGATAAAAGGGAGAACTATATTAAACGCTGTGTCGGATTGCCGGGCGATAAAATTTTCATGAAGGATGCTAAACTCTTTGTGAACGATCAACCGGGTTTTGATCCTCCAGAAAGCCAATTGGACTATCTCGTCTTAACGGATGGTACCCCATTAAATATGGATAGATTACGGGAGTTGAGAATAGAAGCGGCTGGTGGAGATCAGCAGCCTGGTGTTTATCAGTTGTTCATGACAAAAGATGAATTAGCTATAGTAAAATCGTGGTCGAATGTCAAAGAAATCAGAAGAAATCCTGGTGGTGAAGGTGCTTATCCGTACGATCCACAATACAAATGGAATTTTGACAATTTTGGGCCGATTTTAATCCCGAAGAAAGGATGGACGGTGGCATTAAATGCACAGACTCTGCCCATTTATGAAAGAGCGATCCGCGTTTACGAAAACAATAAGTTAGAAAAACGTTCGGATGGGATCTATATCAATGATGTGAAAGTAGACCATTATACGTTTAAAATGGATTATTTTTGGATGATGGGTGATAATCGCCATAATTCCTTGGATTCAAGAGGTTGGGGATTTGTTCCCGAAGATCATGTTGTCGGAAAGGCTTTATTTACTTGGATGAGCTGGGATGAGATTGGTACAGGACTTTCGAAAATTCGCTGGAACCGTATCTTTAAAGGAATTCATTAGCAACTGCCATTTGAGCAATAACACCGCTATTTGGGGTGCAATAAAAAAGGGCTTTCGTTGTGAAAGCCCTTTTTTATGAATCTGTGTTTTCTCTCAGCAAGAGAAAACCTTTGTGATCTCGTTTGGAGCTGCTGGTGACAGCGAAATTACGAAGGTTTTAATGAATATTTTTGCAGTTTCTCAACCACAAGGGTGCTGCCTGATGAACGCTATTCCCTGAATGTTGCACTACTTCAAACAAGCGAGGTAACGTTTGATCGTTTCCTCTAACCCTAAGTATAGTGCATCGGATATAAGCGCATGGCCTATGCTTACTTCCAGCAGCTCAGGAATGTGCTGGTTGAAATATTGCAGGTTGTTGAGGTCCAGGTCATGGCCTGCATTTAGACCTAATCCAACTTCACGTGCTTTTAATGCAGCTTTGAAATAGGGTTTTATCGCAAGTTCTTTATCGAAGCCATACTCTGTAGCAAATCCTTCTGTATAGAGCTCAATGCGATCTGTTCCTGTTTCGGCCGCGGCCTCTACCATTTCTTCGACGGGATCAACAAAGATAGAAACACGTATACCTGCATCTTTGAACAATTTACACATATCTTGTAGATAGGCTTTGTTTTTAATGGTATCCCAGCCATGGTTAGAGGTTAATTGTCCTTCGGTATCGGGCACTAAGGTTACCTGTGCTGGTTTATTGGCCAATACAAGGTCAATAAACTTCTGTTCTTGGCAATTCCCTTCAATATTGAGTTCGGTCTGGATTTCTGCTTTTAGATCAAAAACATCCTGATATCGAATATGTCTTTCATCAGGTCGTGGATGCACAGTGATACCTTGAGCGCCAAAACGTTCACAGGCTAGTGCCGCAGATACTAGATTGGGGTTATTGCCACCTCTAGAATTTCTGAGCGTTGCGATTTTATTGATATTTACTGAAAGTCTAGTCATTTTCCTGTATGTTATGATGTAAAAATACAAATAATATCTATTTTTTTTTAACTTGCATATATGGATGGAATCGACTATAGCCTGTTTAGCGGCTTTCGCCTATTGGACGTTATTGATATCATATTGGTAGCGATTATTATCTACTATATCTATAGTTTGATTAGGGGGACCATTGCCGTTAATATCCTGATTGGCGTAGCACTGTTTTATGGCGTTTATATTGTCGTCAAACAGATGCATATGCGCTTGCTGACTGAGATATTTGGCGGTTTTATATCCGTAGGATCAATTGCTTTGATTGTTGTATTCCAGCAGGAAATCAGGCGGTTCTTACTACACGTGGGAAAGAATATATCCATGAAACGAAAAAAAGTTTTTTGGTCGTTTATCGGGAATAAAAAGGCAATACAAAAAGATTTGACGGAGGATCTAAAACCCGTTATTGAAGCCTGTAGAAGCATGTCGCGTACACGGACGGGAGCTCTATTAGTTTTCTCAAAGTATTTTGACGAGGAATATTATCAAAGCAGCGGTGAGTATATTGATGCCCATATCTCCAAGCGCTTGATTGAAAGTATCTTTCATAAAAATAGCCCATTACATGATGGTGCGGTGGTTATTGTTGATTTTAAGATTATGACAGCATCTTGTGTGCTACCATTGTCGGATAGTGAGGATTTACCGCTGCAATTCGGACTACGGCATCGCGCTGCAATTGGAGTGACGGAAATCTCGGATGCGATTGCCGTTATCGTCTCTGAAGAGACTGGTGAGATATCTTTTGCGAAGGATGGAAACGTCAATATGAACGTTTCACCAGAAGAACTTGAGCAATTGCTAAAAGACGAGTTATAAAATAAAAAGCTGAGCTATAAAAAAGGTTTTAAATGCCAATGCCCCCAAAAAGTTAGACACTTTCTGGGGGCATTTTTAGATAGAGATACCTATTTCTTTGCAGCGTTGATCACTTGTGTATTTAATTTGATGTATTCACCATTTTTATCTGCTGTGGCAACTTCAAGACCTTTGGTTGCTGTTTCTATCGCACCTTTTTTATCTCCAGCTTTTAATTGCGCTTTTGCTTTCCAATATAGGACGTGAGCGGCTTTGGGTTGAGCTTTAGCAGCTTCGTCAAACCAGCTTAGTGCTTTATTTAGATCTAAATTATTACTGAAGTAATATTGGGCTGCAGCAAAATAAGGTTTTTTCTCACCCTTCATAGCCTCGTCAATAGAAGCTAATATTTTAGCTTGTTGATTGACTTTGAGATCAACCTTTACAGACGTTTTTTCCCAAGCGAGACTCAATACAGCACCTGTAGGTGTAACATTGTCAAAAGAAATGGTAAATGTCTCCACTGGATTTGCTAAGTTCTGTGGTTTAACATTGAAGCGTAAGGCATCTTCAGTTTGTTTATAGGTATAGGCACCCCATTGTTTGGTGTTTTTACTGATGATGATGGTCCACTCTGATTTGTTCGGGATTGTGAAAAGAGCGTAGGTTCCAGCAGAAAGCTTATGGCCATTCAACTCAACATCACCTTCAAAGGTTAATGTGGTATTGGTATTTGCTCCTGTACGCCATACTTCATTATAAGGAACAAGATCGCCAAAGATCTTACGGCCGTTCACGCTAGGTCTGCTGTAATTAAGGGTTACGTTTTCAATACCCAATCCTTGTGTAACTGTCTGTGAGCTACTTGCTGCAGGTAGCTTTAGCTGAGCAAAAGATTCGTTGGCCGTAAACATCATTGTTGCGGCAATGGCAATTGCAAAAAGATTCTTTTTCATCTGTATCATTGTTTGTTTTGTTGTATGCTTAATATTTAATGGCTCTTACAGCATCTATCTCCTAAAAGTAGGAAGAATTTTAAGAAAAAAAGGCATCNNGATGCCTTTTTTTCTTAAAATATAAGATGGATTTACCTTAATTCGTTTTTCCCACTTTATGACCTGCTATAGAGAAATACATAATGTATAGATAGCCTGGTACCATCGCATATAGGAATGCATGTTGAAAATCAATATGCAAATGATCTTTTAACAGTCCATAGATCAAAGGCCATATTGCTCCACCAGCAATACCCATAATCATAATTGCTGATCCTGTTTTTGTGAATTTTCCCAGACCTTTAATTCCTAATGGGAAGATCGCTGGCCACATGAGGGAGTTTGCGATTCCTAACAAGGCAACAAATATAAATGATGTTGTGCCAGTTGTGAAAACAGAAATGACGGTGAATGTGATGCCAATGATTGTGCAAATGCGTAGGGCCATTTGTTGTGATACAAATCTTGGAATGGAGATAATACCGATAATATAACCGATCAACATGCAAGATAGTGTAAATGCTGTTGCGTAGGTCGTAAAGAAGGGATCAACTTTCAGTTCGCGTGCATAGACGCCAATGATATCTCCCGCCATAACTTCGACCGCTACACAGAAGAAAATTGCCAAAGCGCCCAAGAACAAATGTGGATATTGAAATATCGATGTTTTCTTTGCCGCAACAGTTCCGCTTTCTGCGCTGCTTTCTTCTTCTGCGTCCATATCGACCTCAGGCAGGTGAGTGAACTTTAAGAATATTGCGAAGGCAACGAATATAATTGCAAGCGAGATGTATGGCGTGTGTACGCGTTGAAGAAGATCATCTAAGATCGCATTCTTTTGGACCAGATCCGTTGTTGCTTCTAATTTTGCTGTTACTTTTTGCGCATCTTTTAAAAAGAGTGTTCCGAAAAGGATAGGTACAATGATACCAGCCGATTTATTGAAAAAACCAGCTATTGAAATACGTTGTGCTGCGCTATCAATAGGACCAATAATACTTAAGTAAGGGTTAACTGCTGTTTGTAATAATGCCATTCCTGAACCTTGAATAAAGATTCCTGTTAAAAATAGACCATAGCTTCTGTTATCTGCCGCAGGAATAAAGATCAAAGACCCTAAACCTAATATAATGAGACTGACAACTAAACCATTTTGGAAACCAATTTTTTTGATGATGACTGAGCTTGGAAGTGCTAGGAAAAAATAAGCAATATAGGAAGCAAAGGTTACGAAGAAAGCTTGCAAATCTGTTTCGAGGTTACAAGCAATTTTTAAGAATGGAATTAAAGTTCCGTTTGCCCAGGTAATAAAACCGAGGATAAAAAATAAACCACAGCAGATGGCCATAGGGCGAAAAGCTGTTTTACCAACGTTAGGATTAGTGGTCATGTTTTGTTTTATTATATTTAGTTAAGTTATCGTTCGAGTAGTTAAGTTATCGTTCGAGGATTGGTAAATCAGTAGGAATAAGGAATGAGCAAACGATTGCGCTCCATAATTACTGATTTTTAAGGTATCCATCCTACAAGACTACTTAAATTTCTTGAATATTGGAAATAAATAAAGGCATATTTTTGAGGGATTTTGATAATTAATTGACAAAAAAAAGGAGGATAAATTGTGAAATTTATCCTCCTTTGCTTATGAACGTTGTCGAATTTTAATTGGACCAAGTTGATAAATCGAGTTAGCAGGAGCCATACAGTCCTCGTTATTTTGGAACGATTGCTACTGTAAGTCTTGAGATACAATTTAATTTGTTGAAACGATCGTACATTTTTATTTCCCAAATATGTGTGGACCGACCAATGTGTATTGGACTACATTTCGCGGTGATTACACCGCTACTGACCGGGCGTATGTGATTGGCATTTACTTCAAGTCCCACACCGCGGTATTTGTCAGGGTCAACCACGAGATTGGATGCGATACTTCCCAAAGATTCCGCCAGAACGACAGAAGCACCGCCATGTAAAATGCCGTGCGGCTGTTTGACTTTATCTGTTACAGGCATGGTCGCCGTGATGGAGTTGTCATCTATTTCTGTTGCTTGAATTTCGAGCAGACCTGACAGATATTTATTGAAGAATACGTTAATTTCCTCAATGCTGTAATGCTGAAACCAAATTTTTGACATCGTCTGAGTTTAAATAACGTTCTTGGATAATAATGCGGTGATGATTGAGATGGCCCGCAATGACATACAAAAGCGCTTTTACACTTGTCAGCCGTTCAGATGCCATGCCCTTACGTTCTAGTTCCACATCGTTAAAACTATTGAAAAGCATCATGTTAGCTTTGCGAAGAAAGGTGAATTCTTTGCTTAAACTTTCTAATGTGCGGTCGTTGTAACGGGAATATTGAATGAGATAGTCTTGGTCATACCCGGCAAGCTCTTTAAGGTCATTACGTGAAAAACGCAATGCCCGGTAAGCCATGATACGCTCATTATCGATGACGTGGCCAACAACTTCTTTGATGGTCCACTTATCTTCGGCGTATTTAAAATTACCTCTTTCCTCAGGAATCGTGTCCAGAAATGCTGGAAAGGAGAGCGTTTGTTCTTCTAGTGCATCAAACACGTTATCGACGACAGTCTCAATATAAGGTGCGTAGACTGCTGGATATTCGTCAGATTTGAGTGGCTTCATATTTTAAATTGCTTTTTAAGATTATTCGAAATGTTGTTCCTTTACCTACTTCAGATTCTTTTACAAAAATTTGTCCCTGGTGGTACCGCACCATTCTTTTTGTCAGACTAAGGCCAAGCCCCCAACCTCTTTTCCGTGTTGTGAAACCCGGCTGGAAAACAGATTCAAAATTAGATCTCGGAATTCCTTTGCCTGTATCACTAATGTCTATAAAAATTTCTTCTTTCGCAATATTTTCTGAAATATTAACAGTTATCTTTCCTTCTGTGCCAATGGCATTTACTCCGTTTTTCAATAAATTTTCGATAATCCAATCAAAGAGTGGAATATTGAGTTGTGCTTCAAGATGTGTGTCGCCTTTTAATTCGAAAGCAATTTTATTACTGGTTCGTATGCGAAAATAATCCATATAATTTTTGATGACATCATAGAGGTTATGGTTGGTCAGTACGGGAGTAGATCCTATTTTGGAGAAGCGGTCAGCGACGATTTCAAGTCGTTTAATGTCATTTTCCATTTCATTTAGCGTGTCATCTTCTTCGGCATCAAATTTTATGCGAATCAATTCTAACCAGCCCATCAGTGACGAAATAGGGGTGCCCAACTGATGTGCTGCTTCTTTGGTTAGTCCGACCCAAACAAGATTTTGTTCAGATTTTCGGATGGAGTTGAAAACCGTATAGGCAATAATGAGAAAGAGGGCAATCAATGATAATTGTACATAAGGAAACACCCTTAACTGTTGCAAAAACCAAGAATCCTTATAATAAACATGCCATTTTTGACCATTTTCCAATTCCAATGTAATCGGAGGATGGCTCTTCTTCATAAACGCGAGCTGCTTTTGAAAATATGCCGGATCATAATCGAGATGTTTTGTAACACTGTCGTTGTGTCCGGGTTTAATATTTGTCTTTGTGGAATCGAGGTTACGCCAGAAAATAATGTCTTCCTTATCGTCAGTAATAATTGCTGGTAAATTTAGGCTGTCTCTTACGGCGTAAATAAATGTAATGAATTCATCATCAACGTCGGGCATGGTCATGATATTTTTGGTACTCATAGCCCATACCTCAGCCTTTGAACGTTCGGCATGCGCAAGATTTCGAACGAGGTAGTTGGTATAAACCAAAGAGGCGACAGCAATGACTGCTGCAAAGATAAGCAAGATAAATTTCCAGCGTTGCTGGCTAATCTGATAGGGTTTCATGATTACGTATTCGTGTCCTTCATTTGCAAATTACTGAATAAATGTCTGTTTTCTGCACTTTTATTTCATTGAAGAAGTTAACGTACCATCCAAATCAAAAATTTTGTGGTAATTTTGCGGCATGAGTTCAGAAAGAAAAGTAAGAGTGCGTTTTGCACCGAGCCCGACAGGTGGTCTTCACCTTGGTGGGGTACGTACAGCTTTGTTTAATTTTCTCTATGCGCGTCAGCATCAGGGAGATTTTATTTTACGTGTCGAGGATACGGACCAAACTCGTTTTGTCCCAGGTGCTGAGGAGTATATCAACGAATGTTTAGCATGGTGTGGTCTGTCTCCAGATGAAAGCCCGTTAAAAGGGGGCGAGTACGGACCTTACCGTCAAAGTGAGCGAAAACCATCTTACCGGAAATATGCTGAGCAGTTGATCGAGAATGGTTATGCTTATTATGCATTTGATACTGCAGAGGAATTGGATGAGCAACGTAAGTTGCAGCCTAATTTTCGCTATAGCCACGAAAATAGACTTCAATTGCGTAATTCATTGAGTCTGTCTGAGACTGAAACTCAACAATTATTGGATGCGGGGACTCCGCATACCATTCGTATAAAGATTCCTACCGATGAAACGGTAACATTCACGGATATGATCCGTGGAAAGGTTGCTTTTGATACAAATCTTGTCGATGACAAGGTGTTGCTTAAAGCAGATGGCATGCCGACTTATCATCTGGCAGTTGTTGTCGATGATAAAGCTATGGAAATATCGCATGTTTTCCGTGGTGAAGAGTGGTTGCCTTCGGCGCCTATCCATATTTTATTGTGGGAATACCTCGGCTGGGGTGATAGCATGCCAGGTTGGGCACACCTTCCATTAATTCTGAAACCAGATGGAAATGGTAAATTAAGTAAGCGTGATGGCGATCGCTTGGGCTTCCCTGTTTATGCAATGAACTGGACTGATGCGAAATCTGGTGATACAACAAAAGGATTCCGTGAGATGGGCTTCTTGCCAGAAGCTTTTGTCAATATGCTTGGGGTGTTGGGCTGGAATGATGGAACTGAACAGGAGATTTTCTCCTTAGATGAATTGATCCAGAAATTTGGTGTTGACCGTATCAGTAAAGCTGGGGCAAAATTTGATTTTGAAAAAGCAAAATGGTTCAACCATGAATGGATTAAACGCACATCGACAGAATCTCTGTTGCCACAGATCAATACAGTTTTGGAGCATCATCAAGTAGAAGCCGATGCCGCTTATGTGAGTAGGGTATTGGATGCCGTGAAAGAACGTTTAACCTTTGTTGAAGACTTTTGGACTCAGGCGTCCTTCTTCTTTTCGCAGCCTGCGGAATATGATTTGAGCGCGGTAAAACCTAAATGGTCTGCTGAGAAAACTGCATTTTTTGAGGATATTAACCAATCATTCGAAGGATTTAATACCTGGAAGGCTGCTGAATTGGAACCCTTCTTCAAAGATGCGATTCAGGCATCAGGGATGAAGATGGGTGAGCTTATGATGCCATTCCGGATTATGCTGGTAGGGGGTAAGTTTGGACCAGATGTATTTCAGATTGTTGAATTACTTGGTCAACAAGAGGTCATAGCGCGTGTGAAAAAAGCACTTAAAGAATTCGATGCTTAAATAGCTTTAAGTACGAGATACTGAAAAGGGGTTGTCTGCATTGCTATGCAAACAGCCCCTTTTTTCTGAAAGAGGTTGTTTATTGATTGCTGTTGTTTTTATCAAGTCATCAATGCGCGATTAAGTCATCAATGCGCGCGCGATACGCGGTTGATTAGCCAAAAAGAATCTTCCGTTCGGGTTCTTAACTGTTGTTGCTCGCGAAATCATGGAGCTTGTCTATAGGGGGGAGTGGCCTCATTTACAAGTATGGTATCCTTAGGCGCATGAAAAGTGTTTTGGCTGGGCCGAATAAAAATATTAGCCCCGTTATTAGTATTCCTAGTATCCCTAGATAAGTAAATATCTCCATGTTACTGATTAACGTTGCTTGCTGACTTAGGGTTCCCGAAATACTTTTGCTGGCAATACGGCTTGCTATCTGATCGCCATATATTCCGGCATATTTCTCCATTAATGTATCCCAATAGTTTATTGTTAAGGTATTGCTTGTATTCAATGTTTGTTCGAGTTGAATATAATGTTTTTGATTTAGTACATAACTGACGTTTTGGATAAGAGCAAATCCGACATTCGTACTCCAGAACCGAGCTGTTGTGCCCATAAGACCTGCATTGCCAACGTGATGGGATTCGACACCAGTCAAGATATAGATAACAAGCGGTGTAAAGAGCCATCCCTGACCTATTCCTTGAATAAACAAAGGAAGACCGATTGCCCAAATTGTGGTGTCAGGGTAAAATGTGGGTACAAATATAAAACATGAGGTCGCCAAAATCAAAAAGCCGAAACCAAAGATATATTTAGGAGATACATCGCGCAGGAGTAAAAAACCTGAACTACCGACACCCAGTATTGTGCCAAACACGTTGATGTACTGTACATCAATAATATAATGCCAGGGCCACTTCCAAACTGTAGCCATTACAGTATAAACATTATTGAGGCAGCTACGAATAATATAAAACAGAAAAAACAGGGTAACACCAAAGATCACATTTTTGTATCTCAAGATCTCAAAATGAAAAAGGGGTCTTTTGACCGTCTTTTGTTTAATCATAAAGAGTGCGCCGAAAATAAGGGAAAGGGCGAAGTTTATGGTGATATTGGCGTGTTCAAACCAATAGTATTTGCGACCATAAATTAAGACATAAGCTCCACAGCTCAATGATATCAATAAAAACAAGCAACTTGCCAGATCTAATTGATAGAGGGGAAATTTTTTACCCAAGCGATTATTGTTAAGTAACAGCAAAGCTATTGCAATCACAATCAAATGCCAATAGAGGACGACGTGGATCATATCTTGCCATCCGTAATCCATAATACTTTCTTTGAGTAAGGAGGTCGTTAAAGTTGATCCCGTAAGCATAAAGGTGTACAGGAAAAAATAAGCAATCGTACGGCTTTTGGCATGCCTAATTTGCATCATAAGCAAGGGAAGAAAGCAAGCTCCTTCCAATACACAGAAAATACCTTCTACCACGCGCAGAATGCCAATAAGAAATGGATCTCTTGTCAGCGAAATGCCTAGTAGGATCAAAATGGAAAGACTGCAGGTCAAAAGAATATATGTTCTTACTCTGAAGAAGGAAAATAGCCGCTGAAATAGAAGTAAAGCAACGACAATGGCGCCATACATCAGGGATAGAAAATACTGAATATCCTCGGCTTCAATGTCCAGTACCGAAGCGGTAAATGCCGTATTGGAATGGAAGAGAGACATTAACATGAGATGTGGGAACATCGCTAATATCATTAACGGAAGTTTTATCCATTCGGGCACCCAACTATAGTATAAAGATTTATTCATACGCATGATGATTAGGATTGATGGGTAGCATGGATAACCACATTCATACCGGCACGCAATTTCTTAAGATCCTGTTTTGGATCAAATACAATTTTAATAGGAATCCGTTGTTCAATCTTTACGAAATTTCCGGTTGCATTGTCTTGAGGTATCACGGAAAATTTGGAACCTGATGCTGGGGAAAAAGAGTGAATTTTTCCTTTAAAACTAAGTTTGGGAAAGGCATCAACCTGTATCGTGACTACAGTACCTTCTGAAAGGTTTTCGAGTTGAGTCTCTCTAAAATTAGCGTTGATCCATTTTTCCTCGCTAATGACGTTGGCTAGTGTCTGGCCTTCCTTTACAAATTGTCCTGGTTGGATCGTTCGTTTGCCAACAAAGCCATCGTAGGGAGCGGTTACTACGGTATAGGAGAGAAAAAGCTGTGCATTTGTTTTCGCAGCCTTTTTGATATTGATATTAGCTCTTGCCGGCAATTCGTTTGCTTTTTCTTTGCTGCTGTTCAGTTGAGCTGAATTATATTCTTCCGTAATGGCGTGCAATTGCGCCAATGCGATATCGTATGCTGCTTTGGCATTATCGTACTGCTGTTTGGTGGCAGCCTCAGCTTCAAATAAATTCTTGAACCGATTGTAATCCTGTTGGGTCTGCCATACACTTACTTTTGCAGCCTCTAATCTTGCCTTTTGAACCGAAATACTATTAGCTGCCGCATCGGCTGTTTTGCTGAGAACCTCGGCATTTCTCTCACTACTTTGGAGTTCGGCATTCGCCATATCCACCTTGGTTTGATACTCGCTCGCGTCTATAATAAGCAGCGTGTCGCCTCGATGAACATATTGATTTTCCTCAAATCGTACCTCTTTAATAAAACCAGCGATTCTACTGGCAATGGGTGTAACATATTGATCAATTTGAGCGTCATTTGTCGTGACATACTGATTAGTAAAAATGAGGTGTCTGATTAAGACGCCAATACCGGTCAATAATAATAGGCTGGCAAATATGACGAGCACTTTATTAAATCCCTTTGTTTTGTCTTTTTTATCTTCTTTATTCATTGTTGTTTAATTGCGCGTTTTTCAATTGTTTGCTTTGCCTGTGCTTATTCCTTTGTATGTGCTTGACGTATCCTTTACCTTAAAATCATCAAAGCTTCCAGCTCAAAAAGTCTCGGAGCCATTCATCCAGTTCAGCTATGCTGTACTCGAAGTAGCAATTTTTCTGGTTTTGTATTTGACTTAAACAGGAGTACTCGGAATACGAGCAAATTTCCTCTGAGCACATGAGCATATGGCTGTACAAAGATACTGTGAGATAGAAACGTTTTGTTTTGTATAGTCGGACGAATATATGTTCATTTGCGCCATGTTGTAGGAAAAGTGTAATTTTAAGTTATGGAAGAGGAAAAACTGGCAGCTATTGATGCTGATCAATATGATTTTTATGTAGACCACATGTATGTCGATCGTATCGATTCTCGGGAGTATAAACATAAAAAGGCACGGTTGCTCTATGCCGAAGGTGGAATTGTTCATGTGTTTACAGCAACAAAGCACTGGTACTTACCGGCAAGATTTTACATGTGGATTCCGGCAAATACAACCTATCATCTGGAAAGCACAAGCTCCCGTATCCCGCTATATAGTTTTTATTTCAAGGAGCGGCAGCAGATGCCGTCCGTACTTTCAGTACCGAATATATTTCTTAGCAATGATCTGGTGCGTGAAATGTTTTTATTTGCTCAGGATTGGAGCGGAGGGGTCAGTAAAACGACCGATTATTCAAAATACTGTCTCTTGCGCGCGATGATGGCTATCATTCCGGATACAAGTTCACCAATAGATGCTTTCCCGATGCAGCATCCCTATCCTAAAAGTGAGAAACTCAGGAGTGTGGCTAGATATCTGAACAGCAACATTGATCAGGCCTTTACCATAGAACAGATTGCGGCTCGCTTTGGAATGAGTAGCCGCTCGTTGTCCAGACTTTTTAAAGACGATATGGGCATCAGTTATATTCGGTTTTTAAGAGCCATACGAATTGCAAAAGCTTTGGAGCTGATGTCAGAGAATAGCTATTCCATTCTAGAAATAGCCATGCGCGTGGGATACAACGAGCTGTCTTCTTTTAGTAATATTTTTACGCGTGTAACGGGTATCCGTCCATCGATATATATGGCGAAGATTAATGAATATAAACAGTAATATTTTATTTAGGCTAAAAGTTCCTGCAGATCTTCCTGAGATAGTGACTTGATAAAGCTTTCTTCTGTCGTGATCAGGCTTTGTGCAATCGATTTCTTTTTATTCTGTAAAGCCAGTATCTTTTCTTCGACGGTATCTTTACTGATAAATTTATAGATAAATACATTGCGCGTTTGACCGATGCGGTGTGAACGGTCTACGGCCTGTTGTTCCACAGCTGGATTCCACCACGGATCCAGAATAAAAACATAGTCCGCTTCAATCAGATTGAGTCCCACCCCACCTGCTTTTATCGATATAAGAAATAACTTAGTATCGTTGTTTTTACGAAATTGGCTAACGGCTTCATCCCGGTTCTTTGTGCCGCCATCTAGGTAGGCATAATTTATTCCTTTATTATCGAAATACTGACGGAAGATATTGAGCTGTTTTACGAACTGGGAGAAAATCAGTACTTTGTTGCCCCTTTGCATGACCATCTCAAGCGTTTCAATGACAGCGTCGAACTTGCCGGAAGCACCCGAGAACTTCTCATCCACCATTCGGGGATGATTGGCTAATTGTCGGAGCTTTGTCAAGCCCTGCAACAGCGCAATTTGGGTAGATTTTGGCTTGCTGTCCAATTGTCCGTCAAGAATGGCATTGCGATATTCAGATTTGACTTTTTCGTACAACTCGGATTGTTTTTCAGTCATTTCACAATAAAGTACCTGTTCAGTTTTTGGCGGTAATTCTGTTGCCACCTGATCTTTTGTACGTCTTAATATAAAAGGTTTGACAATCGCTTGAAGACGCTGCGCCTTTTCTTCATCTTTTTTCTTTTCTATGGGCTGTACAAATTCCTTCTGAAAATAGGTATAGCTTCCTAGTAATCCTGGATTGGTGAAGTGCATCTGTGCCCAAAGATCCGAAACGGAATTTTCTACAGGAGTTCCACTCAAGGCCAATTTGTTTTTGCTTTTTAGGCTTTTGATGGCTTTAAACGATTTGGAAGTTGGGTTTTTGATATTCTGGCTCTCATCGAGGATAATGTAATTAAAATAAAAGCCACTCAAGGTTTCTTCATCAATGCGGGCAATCCCGTAGGTAGTAATGACCAAATCATATTTAGCGAAAAGCGAGGCATCTTTAATGCGGTTGTTTCCGGTATGAAGGTGAATATTAAGCTGTGGCGCAAATTGCTGTGCTTCTTTTTGCCAGTTGTATACCAATGATGTTGGCAAGACCAAAAGTGAGGTACGGACATCCTGTTCGTCTTGGAGTTGTTCTTTTTGCTGTTGCAATAACGCTAAAGTCTGTATGGTTTTACCTAAACCCATATCATCTGCAAGACAGCCGCCAAATTTATACTGCTTCAAAAAATTAAACCAATTGTATCCTGCTTTTTGGTATGGGCGAAGATTTCCCTTGAAATGTTTTGGTTCGGGAATATCAGCAATCTCTTCAAAGTTGGCTAGATTCTGTAGTTTTCGTGTAAATACCAGTTTTGTATGCTCACTAATTTCAAAGAGTAGACCAATATGTACCTTATTTAGTTTGAGCTCATGTCGGTCTGCAGAAAATTGGAAGAGATGGTTGTATTTTGCAAACCATTCTTCCGGAATCATGGCAATTTCTCCATTTGGTAAGGTGAATTCCTTAATATTATTAAGGATATGGTTGCGCAGCTGAATAAATGGAATCTCATAGGGCCCAAATTTTGCGATAGCACTTATATCAAACCAATCATTGTCTTCATCAATGGAGATATCTAAGGAGGTGTGCCCTATGAAGAAGCGTTTTTCTTCACTATTTTGTATAATGTGGAATCCAAGAGCCTCCAGTTGTTCTTGATGGTTGTTCATCCAGTCAAATACTGAAAGCCGTTTTCCAGTTTGGTTTGCTGGCGTTAATAAGCCGAGTTGGAGATCAACATCCTGTAGTCCCAATTTTTTTAAGCTTTCATGTTGTTGTTCTTCCCATTGCAACGATCGTTTGACACGGTGGAATATATATTGATCATCTTGCGCATTATATTCCATGCGAACAGTAACCTTATTCTCGGCTCCCGCGGTAAAGGTATGCGGTCCGTACTTGAATTGCAGTTGTAATTGCGAGGCTCCATCCTCGACATAAATCAAATGGAGGAGTGGAATTGCTTGGTGCTGGTGGGTCTGAATTTCAAATCCTTCGGCATAGACATGATAACGTTCAATCAGTCCACATACAAAGGTTTCGAAATATTTTTTTTCAGTGCTTCTACCGACAGAAATGTAACGTTTATTCAGGAAAGGGCTGAGCTTCTTGCCCTCAAGGGCCTGATCGAAATAATATAGGGTATTGTTTAAAAGTAACCATGCTTGTACATTGGTCAAGACAATGGCATTTTTGAACATAAACTCCAGACGCTGATTTTCGTATTTGATTGTCGGGAAATAACGTGTTTCTTCTTCGTTTCGTCGAAAATGAAATAGAATCGATGCCGCAGAGGTTGCCAATTTAATTTCTTGATCTGCTGGATAACCATCTTTGCTCATCATGAAAAGTGGTTTGTCTCCAATAGCTTCAAAAAATTGGATCATTTTTTCATCTATTTTAGGCCGAAGAAGTTCATACAACTTTTTATCGAAAACTTTGGAAAAGAAATCGACAGGTCTAATTGCTTTTTTATAGTATTTTTTGATGAGATGCGTTTGTTCGATTTCATCGAGCAATCGAATCAGTTTGTAATCTACTTCATCCAATTCCGCGGCGTAAGCATCGACAGTATTGCTAAATATACGCTGATAACGTAGTGAGTAAGTCCCGTTGGGATTGAGTTTGACCATGTGTGGCTCAATAAGATAGCCAAGATAGGGATGCTCACATATAGAATAAACGATTTTATATACTGGAAATGACTTTGACTGTTGCATTAAAAATAGCGGACCTTATAAATAAAGGTTTCTAATATACAATAAAATATACCATTAATTGCAATTTGCACGTTGAAATTTTAAAAATCGATTCCAAGGGATAGCCTCGTTAAGATCCTGTACTAACCTTCATTATGAAGTTGTTCACAGGTATCGTTAAATGCCAAAGATAACAGGTCGTCCTTCACGGCTTGATTTACCTGAGTTGAAAATTTGAGTTGTAATTAGCTTGACTCGCTATAGGAGTAAAAATCTAATAGTTTCCTTCAAAGACAAATTGTGCTGGACCTTTTAAGAATACCTCTGAGAAATGGGAGCCCTTCTTATGGAATGAAATATAAAGCTGCCCTCCTAATACGCGAATAGGAATAGTGATATCACCTTCTAAATTTTGCTGCAGGGCAACAGCCATCGCTGCTGCAGTTGCTCCAGTGCCGCAGGCATAGGTTTCATCTTCAACACCGCGCTCAAAAGTACGGAGGAAATAACCATCTCCTTCCGCTTCAATGAAATTTACATTGATGCCTTCTTTTTCATAAGTAGCATTGTTGCGAATTGCGTAGCCATCTTGGAAGACATTTTTATCCTGCAGATTTTTTACAAACTCAACATAATGTGGAGACCCCGTTTGTAATACATAAGCTTCACCATCACGTGTATAATCTTGTACATCGATCATTTGCAGGTTGACAAGGTCTGCTGCTAGCGAGGCATGGTGTATGCCGTCTACTGCCAAAAAGACAGTTTTGTCAGTAATGATGCCTAAGTCGCGTGCAAAAGCGACGATACAACGGCCTCCGTTACCACACATGCTGCCTTCTCTGCCGTCGGCATTATAATAAATCATCTCAAAATCGTAATTTTCCTTGTTTTGAAGCAGCATTAAGCCATCGGCACCAATGCCAAACCGACGGTTACAGAGTTTTTCCACCAATGCTTCATCTGCGCGGTCAAATGCACTGTCGCGGTTGTCTACTAAAATGAAGTCATTTCCTGCGCCCTGATATTTTGAAAATCTTACTTTTGATGCCATTACGTTGATTTGTAGTAACAAAAATACGTTTTTTTGTTACAAAAAACCGGGTAAAAGTTAAGATTTGTTAAAATGATTGCATTTGTCTAGCAATTAACATTTTTTAACGTGTCGGATTTTCCGAAGGCCTTGAAATGGTATTACATTTGAACATATCCGAATAAAATCGGTAATTTTAGGAGCAAAAGTTATCAGCATATATTAGGACATTTTAAAATAGAAATAAGTTTATGAATAAGGTCGGTTTAACGCTATTAACGGCTGTTTTCGGTGGAGCGGTAGCATTAGGTGGTTACAAGCTTATTGAGAATAAGAAGTTGGATGGTATGTCTTTCGAAGACAAACAAAAAGTTTATTTTGCAAACAATCCTACAGGAGTTATGTCTTCAACAGGCAATCCTGATTTCACCCAGGCTGCCGCAATAGTGTCGCCAGGTGTAGTGCATATTAAGACAACCTATAGCCGTAAAGGATCACAGCAATCGCAAGGTTCTCCGTTCGATATGTTTGAAGAGTTTTTTGGCATGCCACAAGGTGGTGGACGTCGTCAAATGCAGGCGCAACCTGTGCAGGCATCCGGATCAGGTGTAATTATCTCGGATGATGGTTATATTGTAACGAATAACCACGTCGTAGAAGATGCAGATAAAATTGAAGTCGTATTAACAGACAAACGTACGTTTGAAGCCAAATTGATCGGACGTGATCCGAATACAGATTTAGCCTTGTTGAAAGTGTCAGGCAAGGGGCTTCCTGTGGTCAAGTTAGGTAACTCAGATAATGTCAATGTCGGTGAATGGGTATTGGCTTTTGGATACCCGCTAGGGCTTCAATCTACAGTTACCGCAGGTATCATTAGTGCAAAGGGTCGTCAGATCGGTATTCTGAGTGAAGGTCAGCAACAACGTGGTAATCCATTTGGTGGTGGACAGGATCAAATCCCGGTGAGTTCAGCGATAGAATCCTTTATTCAAACAGATGCTGTTATCAATAAAGGAAATAGTGGTGGTGCGTTGACGAATGCTTCGGGAGAATTGATTGGTATTAACTCTGCTATCGCTTCTCCGACAGGAACATATGCGGGTTATGGTTTTGCGATTCCGGTCAATTTGGTGAAAAAGATTGTCGATGACTTTGTCGAATACGGTAATGTAAAACGCGGTTATATCGGTGTTACCTATACCGAAATAACACCTGAACTTGCTAAAGAGAAAGGTTTCACAGATGTTGATGGCTTGTATGTTCAAGACGTTGTAGCTGGTGGTGCCGCAGAGGCTGCAGGTGTTAAAAAAGGAGATATCCTGACCAAGATTAATGGAAAAGTGATCACAGGTTCACCTGTCTTAAGTGAAACTATAGGTCGTGCGCGTCCTGGAGATAAGGTCAATGTCACCTACAAACGTGATGGTAAGGAAAAACAAGTAACCATGACATTGAAAGGGGAAGAATCCTTGAAGACCGCAAATACCGGCGGTAAAGCTTCTAAAAGTGCAACGGAGATTTACAATAAATTGGGTGCAAGCTTTATTCCTGCTTCAGCTCAGAAGAAAAAAGAGCTGGGTGTCAACTCTGGAGTTGTTGTGACCCAAGTGAATCGTGGTGGCATCTTTGATTACTTCGGTGTAGAGCGTGGATTGGTCATTACTGAGGTTAATGGAAAAGCTGTAAATACAGTAGACGATGTTGAAACTGCGCTTGGCGCAACACAACGTAATATTGTGCGATTGAAAGGGGTATCTCCTCAAGGTGGTGCTGTTCAATTGAGCTTCCCAGTAGAATATTAAGCGTTGAATTAAGAATTGGTTGATTAATATAGTTTAGGTGGTTCTAGCCGTAAGGTTAGGCCACCTTTTTTTTCTGAAAGTGTCTGATCTTATTGGCCAGAAAAAACCTTCAGTTTGCTTTCATTGCTATTGGTGGCTGCGAAGTCATGAAGGTTTTATCCTTTGTATTATGATCACGTTTTTTCATTAAGGGAGTAATGAACTCGCTATGCTTGGTTTACTAAGCATTGTTTAATTTCATTGGCTTTAATGAACTCAGTTATTGGTCAGAATGATTTTTAGGCGGGTTTTTCCGCTGTTTTTGTATGCGAAATCAGGAAAATTTGGTGGAAATGCTATGTCACTTGGTAACATGTAGGTCAATTTTAAGCTGGTTGTTTCCTTAATAATTTTAGTTTAGCTATTTTGCGGAATGAAGTGCCGAACAGCGCCAGTACTTGTTAAGCTGCGTCTTTCTGGCCTGATGATTTATTATATATTTTGCTATCGACAAGAATGAGAGCCTGATTATATGGGCTAAAGGCGTTCTTTGCGTCCTTTAGTTGGATCAGTCAACGGTATCGCGATTGCTTGATAGTTTTTTAAAATTATAGAGATGAAGATTTTAATGGTTTGTTTGGGCAATATCTGTCGTTCGCCCCTTGCACATGGTATATTAAAACAAAAAGTTGCGGATAATCAATTAAATTGGGTCGTTGAATCGGCGGGTACAGGTGACTGGCACATTGGTGAAGCACCCGACCGTAGGGCGATAGCCATTGCAAAGAAGTATGGTGTCGATATTTCCGGTCAGCGGGCCCGACATTTCAAGCCGCATTTTTTTGCCGAATATGATCTTATATTTGTGATGGATAGACAAAATTATGAAGATGTATGCGCTCAGGTGATTGATAAGGAAGACCTGAACAAAGTGAAATTGTTTTTAGGAGATGATGTTGTTCCCGATCCGTATTTTGACGATAATTTGTTCGATCCAGTTTTTCAGATGATTGATCAGCGCTGTGCAGAGGTTATTGCAAAAGGAGGGAATCTAACGGCATAAGTGTATTTATTTATCTTAGTTTGTTTAAAACAAAAAAATGAAGGCAGCAGAAGTAAATAAGAAGTGGAGTATTCTACAGGATGAAATTGCTTCACTATTCGATATGGAAAAGCCGGACATCAAAGTCTGTTTATTCCTCATTGGTGTTCAGGAATTGGGTAAAGGTGCTCAAAAGTTCTCAAAACGGGAAAAAGAAGAATTGATGCACATTGCGACCTGTCGTCTTTTCAGTGCAATGGGATTTTATAATCTGAAAGGTCTGGATGAAGAGGGGTGGCCACATTGGGAATTGGTAAAACCTATTCCTAACTATACGCTTTTGGAACAAGAACTGATTATGAAGTCCTTGATCATAAATTATTTTGAGGAATTAAACGTTATCTAGAAGATAGCACAATTGAAAAAATTGGAAGTTCTAATTGGGAGCATATAATTATTAACAGATGAAATTTTTAAAGGCTAGTTTAATAGCAGTATTCTGCTTTCTGCAGGTTTTGGCATTTGCGGCTAAACCCGAGTTTAAATATGTACAGATCGTTACTGACAAGGGGACCTGTGTGCTGCGGTTGTATAATGAGACACCTAAACATCGGGATAACTTTGTCAAATTGGCAAAAAGTAAATATTACGACGGGACTTTGTTCCATCGTGTCATCCAGAATTTTATGATTCAGGGTGGTGATCCTGATTCAAGAAATGCCGTTGGCGGCGCTCAATTGGGTAATGGAGGACCAGGGTATACAATTCCTGCAGAGATTCAGGATGGTTTATTCCATAAAAAAGGTACTATCGGAGCGGCTCGAGATAATAATCCCGCAAAGGCTTCTTCAGGTTCTCAATTTTATCTCGTTCAGGGAAAGGTATTCACCCCTGAAGACCTCGATCGTTTGGAGCAAACACGAATGAATGGTAAGAAATTTTCGGAAGTGCAACGTCAGGCGTATACGACTATTGGTGGAGCTCCGCATTTGGATTGGAATTATACCGTATTTGGTGAGCTGGTCAAAGGCGTGGATGTCATCGATCAGATTGCAGCTGTGAAAACCGATAAGCACGATAGGCCAGAAGTCGACCAGAAAATGAGCATGCACGTGCTCACAAGACGAGAAGCGTTAAACCTGGAGCGAGAACTAAAAGGTCTAAAACCTCAGACGGGTATCTTTTCTAAAATTGGTGATCTGTTCTCTTCCAAGGATTATTAATGTCGTTATGATTCGCAAATCAGGGGTTGAAGAGCTTTTTCCTTTATTATTTAGCATCTCAATATTCAAAAAATGAAAATAGTAACCTATAATGTGAATGGTTTACGTGCAGCCTTGAAGAAAGATTGGTTAGGCTGGTTGAAAACTGTAAATGCAGATGTCATCTGTCTTCAGGAGATTAAAGCTACACCGGATCAAATTCCTGAAATTGCTTTGTTGGAACAGATGGGCTATGAGCATTACTGGTATCCCGCTCAAAAAAAAGGCTATAGCGGAGTCGCCTTGTTTACGCGTATCACACCTAAGCATATTGAGTATGGTTGCGGCCATGAAGATTATGATTTTGAAGGACGTATTATCCGTGCTGATTTTGATCAGGTTTCCGTGATGAGTACTTATTTTCCATCAGGTACGACAGGAGACGTGCGACAGGATTTTAAATACCGTTTTCTGGCGGATTTTCAGTTATATAGCGATAAGCTTTTGGTCGAAAAACCGAATTTGGTCGTTTGTGGTGATTATAATATTTGTCACCGTGCTATTGATATTCACAATCCAAAATCAAATGCAAATTCTTCGGGATTTCTTCCAGAGGAGCGCGAATGGATGGAGAATTTTATTAATTCGGGCTATATCGACTCTTTTCGCCATTTAAATCCGGATCCGCACCATTACAGTTGGTGGAGTTACCGTGCTGGAGCACGTGCGAAAAACCTAGGTTGGCGTATTGATTATAATATGGTTTCAAAACCTCTGGCAGAGAAAATCAAATCGTCCAGCATAATGCCAGATGCTGTCCATTCCGATCATTGCCCGGTATTGTTGGAGCTTGCCGTCTAATTAGATGGCATCTCACAAAAAAAGGCTTTCATATGCATGAAAGCCTTTTTTTGTGAAGCACGAGGGACATTATTAACTAATTATTTCCCCTGGCTATGGATAATGGAAAGTTGCTGGGCAACTTTCTCTGCAATCGTTAAAAATGATTTCGTTACAGGATCTTCGGTATCTATGGCAACTGGGAAACCATTATCTCCAGCATCAGAAATGCCTTTTAATAAAGGGATTTCACCAAGGAAAGGAACTTTATATTCTTCTGCTAAACGTTTTCCACCGTCTTTACCAAAAATATAGTATTTATTCTCTGGCAGCTCAGCCGGGGTAAAATAGGCCATATTTTCTACGACGCCCAATAATGGAATATTGATGCTATCCATTAAGAACATTCCAATTCCTTTGACGGCGTCGGCCAGGGCAACGTGCTGCGGCGTAGTGACAATCACAGCTCCGGCAATAGGGAATGTCTGCGATACGGTGATATGGATGTCACCAGTGCCTGGAGGCATATCAACGACCAAGTAATCCAGTTCGCCCCAATGCGCATCGTTAAAAAGCTGCTTGATTGCTGAAGTGGTCATTGGACCACGCCATGGAATAGGCTGGTTTGGATCGGTGAAAAATCCTATTGAAAGTAATTTCAGCCCAAATTTTTCAAGCGGTTCAATTTTAACCTGTCCGTCTGGCATTTCTACCGAACCTGGCTTAGCGCCTTCCAATCCAAACATAATCGGAAGCGATGGTCCATAGATATCGGCATCTAAAAGTCCTGTTTTAGCACCTTTAGCATGGAGAGCAAGAGCTAGATTGGCGGCAACCGTAGATTTACCAACTCCACCTTTGCCTGAAGATACCAAAATGATATTTTTAATACCCGACACTTGTGCGCCTTGCTTCCCAATCACATTGGAAGTCATATTGATCTGAACTTCGAGATTCTTGTCGATGAAATGGGCTATAGCGTTTCGACAAGCATGCTCAATATGGTCTTTAAGCGGGCAAGCTGGCGTAGTTAAAATGACATCGAAAGAAATTTTTTGGCCTTCGATTTCGATATTTTGAATCATATTCAATGTTACAAGATCCTTTTTCAAATCAGGCTCTTCAACATAGGATAATGCATTTAATACTTGTTCTTTGGTAACCATCTGTTATTCATTTGTAATCACGGATTACAAAACTACTCATTGCAGATCAATTTCATGTCATTTCTTTGTTTTTAATGGGATTTAGAAAGCTGTATTACACTAAAAGGGATGGGACATTAATCTTCCATAGTTCAGGTTCAAAACATGAAGTGAGTATTCCTATTCTTTAAACGGACCTAATAGGGACCTGATAGGGACCTGATAGGGATCTCATTCGGACTTCATTCGGATGAACCCCTATAAAACCCGTTTTAAATCCCTATAAAATAAGTTGTAAATTCCTGCTAGAAAATAAGCTTATTGGAAAGTTGTCATGCCATTGGTCGGAATGGCTTTTATCATTTTTATCCGTCTATGTGTGCTTAGAAAAACTTCATGTATATTTCCTCAATAAATAAATTCCTCAATAGGCAGAGGAGAGATCGATAAATTACGTATATATGCCACGCAATTAAATTGCATATAAAAGCTAATTTATCTAAGTTTGACTGTTGATATGCACGAATTTGCATTAAGTAATAATTATGTCCAATCGATTTATAACATCTTTTAAGTCCCGCAAGTGGCGATGGCTTTATATTGCGCTAGCTGCTATGCTGGTTTTGGCTATTGCAGTTGGTACCTATGCTTATCAGAAAAGAGATGCCATGCTCATGGGAGCAATCAACAAAGCGAAAGCAAAGTTGCTTGAAAAGTATGATATGGAATTGAAGATCCAATATTATGCCTTCCAGGGAATTAGTGCAGTACAGTTTAAGAATATACAATTGTTGCCCAGACATCGCGATCAATTGGCACAAATCAATGATCTTACGGTATCTGTAAAATTGTGGCCTTTGCTATTCGGAGACGTAAAATTGGGGCAGGTTATTTTGGATAATGGGACCGTTTCTCTTGTTAAAAAAGACTCGGTCAGTAACTACGATTTCTTATTCAAGAAACAGAAAAAAGATACCGTAGAAAATGATAATCCAAAACAGAATCTGGCAGCTTTAGCAGATCGATTGTTGAAAAATGTGTTTTTTAAGGTTCCAAATGATCTTGATCTCAAGAATCTTGAGCTTTCCTATCGCGATGACAGCACTTCACAGCGCATTGTCATTCCCTCTGCGGTGATCGACGGTGGAGATATGGAAACGAAGTTCCTGCTAAACGACCATGAAGCGGCCTGGAATCTGACTGGAACAATAGATTCGGATAATCAAGAATGTGACCTTCGCCTTTTTTCTGATAAAAAGGAGGTCAATCTTCCCTTGTTGCAACGCAAATTTGGTCTTGCAGTAAGTTTTGATGAAATATCCTTCCGACTGGACAAGGCGCACAGGAGGAATAAGGAATTGCTGGAATTGCATGGGCAATGGGGCTTTAAAAATTTGAAAGTAAATCACTGGCGTATTTCTAGTAAAGATGTCATCTTTCCTGAAGCCATCATGCAGGGGGCATTGAATATTGGAGCATCATCGATTGAAGTGAGTAAAGAAAGTACCGTACAGGTCAAAGATTTTGTGTTTTCCCCTTATGTCAAGTATGTGCACAAGCCGGAGAAAGAGCTCTTCTTCGCTATTCACACAGATAAGATCGAGGCTCAGCACTTTTTTGATGCCATGCCAGTTGGATTATTTCCAGGTTTAGACGGTATTCAGGTGGAGGGGCATATTCAATACGATCTAAACTTTGCGCTCGAAATAAAAAAGCCCGAAAAGCTTCTTTTCTCTTCCAAAATGGATGATAGGGATTTAAAAGTCGTTAAATGGGGAGAGGCTGATATTGCGATGCTAAATACGCCTTTCACGTATACAGCTTACGAAGATGGTAAGCCGATGCGGGAGATTGTGGTGGGGCCTCAAAACCCTAATTTTACACCGCTAGATCAAATATCCCGTTATATGCAGATTAGTTTGATCAATACAGAAGACCCCTTTTTCTTTAAACACAAGGGCTTTGAGGAGAAGGCTTTTAAGCTCTCCATTGCTACAAATATCAAGGAAAAAGGGTTTAAGCGCGGGGCGAGTACGATATCTATGCAACTGGTAAAAAATGTTTTTCTAAATCGGAATAAGACCGTTGTGCGGAAGCTGGAAGAAATTTTGCTGGTATGGCTGATGGAGCGTTCACAGCAAGTCAGCAAACAACGCATGTACGAGGTTTACCTGAATGTCATCGAATGGGGGAATAATGTATATGGTATCACCGAAGCTGCGCGTTATTATTTTGGAAAAACACCGGCACAGTTGGGGCTTGGAGAGAGTATATTTTTGTCCAGTATCGTTCCACGACCTAAAAAAGGACTCAACTTTTTTGATTGGACAGGGCACCTGAAAGGGAATATGTTGCGCTATTTTAATACCTATGGTCATATTATGACCAAAACAGGGCAGATTAGTGTGGATTCAACAACTTCAAATTATGGTTTTTATGAAGTTGTTCTGCAACCGCATCTGCGGGCAGCTCGACCAGCTGTGGTAGATTCGGTTGATGTATTTGATATGGGAGATGATCCATTGTTGTTCGATCGTCTCGAAAGTAGCTCTCCTGCCGATAATCTTGAAAGTGTATCTGTTCCAAAGAAGCTAAAACAAATGGATCTAACGGAAAAGAAAGATGAGGAGGCGACTGAACCAGAGAAACCAAAACGATCGCTATTTGACAAGATATTGGGACGTAAAAAAGAAGAAAAACAAAACGACGCACACAAATAGTGTTTGTGGCGAAAGAAGGACATTAACATGAAAAAGATAGAAATTGACGGATTGCTTTTCGAACCTTTATTTGAAGAAGAACAAATTCAGAAGCGAGTGCGCCTAATGGGGATTGATATAAGCCGGCGTTATGAACACAAACTGCCTGTTTTTATAGGTGTCTTGAATGGATGTTTTATGTTTATGGCAGATTTGCTTAAGCAAATTGATGTTCCTTGTGAGATGTCCTTTATTAAGTTGGCATCTTATATTGGAACGGGACAATCTGAATTAAACGAGCTTTTAGGCCTTGGTATCGACCTTGAAGGCCGGGATGTGATTATTGTAGAAGATATTGTCGACTCCGGGCATTCACTCAAATACACCTTGGATGCTGTAAAAAAATTAAATCCAGCCAGTGTGATTGCTTGCGCACTTTTGGTTAAACCTGAGGCACTGCAGTATCATTTTGAGGAATTAACTTATGTTGGCTTTGAAATAAGTAAGGAATTTGTAGTTGGGTATGGTATGGACTTTAATGGTCTTTGTCGGAATCTCCCCGATATTTATAAAAACGTAGCAATCTAATGTGCTATCAAGTGATCGTTAGATTTTAATGGTAGAATTTCGCTCTTTTCAAGCGTTTGATCGCTGTATAATGCTTTCAGATTGATGAGCAAAATTTCCAGATCAGACAAGGGGAATTTAGAGACAGTTTCAAACATTTCCTTTTCATCAAATTTAATGACCAAGACACCTTTATGATCTTCTTCATAGCCCGCTTTTTGTATTGTAAAGTCTATCTTTTCAAAATTAAATTCTTTTAGACTTCCTTTAAACCATTGGTAGTTAGCTGCGTAATTAAATTTGTTTTTTTGAAAATGAATAATTTCAGTGCCATAGGTATTCCATAGTGAAACCCGGATCATATACCATGCTATTAATCCGAATATACCATAGAAGACAACACTCATAAGTGTTACCCCGTCATTGAGAACATTGGCAATGAAGCCGCCTAATGGGAGAATTATCGTCATTATGGTCAGTAAATAGATGAATATTCTGGCAACTAGCGGTCCCTTTTTTTCTTTTAATACCAATTGGTTTTGTGTTAGGTCGATTTGATTCATAGCTGGCATTTCTGTTCTTAAAGGTTCGTTTTTTATGGGGTAGAGCACTTGTTTTGATTCTTTCAAATTGATTTGAGAAATCGATGCGCATTTTACTGGCTAGCCTATTTAAACGAACAGGTTTCGATATGGTCGTTCACCATTCCAACGGCCTGCATATACGCATAACAAATGGTAGAGCCGAAAAATTTGAACCCTCTTTTCTTCATATCTTTTGCTATCTTATCAGAAATAACTGTCGTTGCAGGTACCTGTTGCAAACTGCTCCAGTGGTTTACAATCGGTTGTTTTTCAGGTAAAAAGCTGTATAAGTAGTCATAGAAGCTACCATATTCTGCTTGGATTTTCTTGAAATGTTGCGCATTGGTAATGGTGGATTCAATTTTATTCCTGTGTTTGATGATTCCCGAATCGCTCAAAAGCCTCGCAACATGTTCATTGGTATAGGCCGCGACTTGATCAACATCAAAGTTGGCAAAAGCTTCTTGGTATGCTGCTCTTCGACGAAGAATTGTGATCCAGCTTAAGCCAGCTTGTGCAGACTCCAGGATCAAAAATTCAAATAAAGTTTTGTCATCGCGGACTTGTCGCCCCCATTCTTTATCGTGATAGTCTACATATTGCGGATCAGAACCGCACCATTGACAACGTATGATTTCTTTGTACATGTTCTCTGAAGATTTTTTGAATGCAATATAACTTTTTATCCTAACTTTACGACCAAAATTAAAGAGTTTCGAATAGAGACGGTTCATGAGTATTTCATTGCCGTTAAGAGACAATTCATTTTAATGAGCGTAACTATCTTCAAATATCATCTTCTATTTGTAGTGCTTCTGCTATTTTCCTTTACGGGATTGAATGCGCAGCGGCGAACTTTTCGGGCGGTTGTACAAAACAGCAGCACAGTTAAGGCTGATAGTCTAAATGTAGTAAAAGATTCTGTTGAATCGCCAAACCAGAAAGTCTTGGCATCTTTGAACCCTGCGTTACAGAATCAATATCGGATCGTAACCGTAAACGGGGAAGGGCTGAAGGTTCATAACATTTATAATTTTGATGTACAGCAGTATTTTCAGGGTGAATTAAGAAATAGCAATTTGGATCGGCAATATGGCACGCTCAAGGCTCATCGTGAAAATTGGATTTTATTTACAGTTCTCGCATTAATTTTTGGTGTTGGGATGATTCGGGTATTCTTCCCGTCAGATATCAAATTGGTTTTTCAGGGCTATTGGGACGATCGGGTCTTACTATCAGTAAGTAAGGAGGATACGATCCTGACATCTTGGCCATTTATTTTTCTGTTTATATTATTCTCTGGGGCAATGGGCTTATTTGTAAGTCTATTTTATGCGTATGAATTAAATAGATTTGATTTTATTACTTTTCCCAATTATATGAAGACTGTGGGAATGGTTGGCGCTTTGTTTGCACTAAAAATCGGGTTTATTCGGTTCTTATCCTTTGTGTTTCAAATCAGAAAGTTGGTAAAAGAATATGTGACCGTGCTGTATCTGATTTATTTCAATACACTTTTTTTAATGCTTCCTGTATTATTAATTTTGAGTCTTGTGCCTTTGACATCGGTGGGTGTGGTGCTGCATTTGGCCATCGTTGGAGCGGCCTTACTCTTTTTCTATCGATTTCTTAAGACAGCGACTCATATTATGTCCATGTATAAATTTTCAATTTCCTATTTAATTTTGTACCTTTGTTGCCTAGAAATAGCACCAATATTAATACTGTTAAGATTATTGAGCTAAAACTGGTTAATATGCAAACTTCAGACGTAGAAAGAGCAAAGAAGGTAAAAAGTGTACTGGTGACTTTACCAAAACCTGAAAACGATAAGTCCCCTTATTATGATTTAGCAAAGAAATACGGGTTAAAATTAGATTTTCGAGGTTTTATACACGTAGAAGGAGTTCCTGCCAAAGATGTGCGTAGGGATAAGGTTAATCTAGCAGATTATTCTGCCGTAATATTTACGAGTAGAAATGCTGTAGATCATTATTTTAGAATTTGCGAAGAGATGCGGTTTGAAGTGTCTGCAGAAATGAAATATTTCTGTATTTCAGAGACGATTGCCCTTTATCTTCAGAAGTATATTCAATATAGAAAACGGAAGATTTTCTTTGGTAAACAGACCGCGAAAGACCTTGAAGAGGTATTGAAAAAACACAAAGGGGAGAATTTTTTGTTCCCTTGTTCGGATGTTGCTAATGAGGAAACAAGTAATTGGTTACTACAAAACGGCTATAAATTTACACCAGCTGTGCTTTTTAGAACTGTGGTAAGCGATTTGACGGATTTGAAAGATGTTTTCTACGATGTTATCGTGTTCTTTAGTCCTTCAAGTGTACAGTCCTTATATGATAACTTCCCTGATTTTAAGCAGAATAATACAAGGATTGCAGCATTTGGCGCTTCTACGCAACAGGCTCTTTTAGATCACGGATTAATTTTAGATATCCCTGCTCCAACACCAAAAGCGCCAAGTATGACGATGGCTGTCGAAGAATATATCAAAAAGGTAAATAAGTAGTAGCCTAACATAAGGTAAATAACAAAAAAAGGGTTCTTAAGACCCTTTTTTTGTTATTTATGCAATTTTAAGGACCACAAAATCGCTAAAGACTTCTATGGGGAAGGGCGTTTTATCATTCCGAATCGATGTCGGTACGACGACAATTTTACGTATCGGCAGATGATCAATAGCTGTGGTATGTTCCTCTTATAAAAGATAGATGAATAATATGTTTATCTTAAGGGGGTAGAAATGGTTGCGAGTCGAATCGATGATGTTAAAATGTAATAAAAGTGACGAAGGTCATGGAGATTTTAAATATATTTCTATTAAATTGCTAGGAGTAATTTGTTCCAATTAAAAATAAAGCATAGGCAATATTTTTAAAATTTGATAGAAATATTTTTTTTATGTTTGTAATTAAGCAAAATTAGTCAGTCGTGAAGTTAAAGCAAGTTGATAAAATTTCGGGCATTCAATCAGAGGACTTCTTAAAGAATTATCTGAAACCAGGTTTTCCTGTAATTATATCAGATTTTATCAGTGCAGAAAGTCCAGCATGGAAGAAATGGAGTTATGATTACTTTAAGGAAATCGCAGGAGATATAAAAATAGATGTCTATGGAAAAGAGGAGGAATCAATGGACCGTGCTGCCAGTGCTCCTGTTGGCCATATGACATTTGCAGAGTATTTGGATCTGATCACAAAAGAACCTACTGAGTTACGGTTGTTTTTGTTCAATCTGCTCAAAATACGTCCTGAACTGAAAAACGATGTTATTTATAATGATGTCACGGGAGGTAAGGTCTTGCAATGGTTGCCATTTATGTTCTTTGGTGGAGAGGGGTCAAGTACCCGTAATCATTTCGATATCGATATGTCACACGTATTTATCTCTCAATTTCAAGGATTAAAACGTATTTGGCTTTTTCCGAATGATCAATCTGATTTGATGTACAAATTGCCCTACAATTTTCATAGTATTGCCAACCCAAAATATAGTAGTGAAGAGGAATATCCCGGAATTAAGTACCTAGAAGGTTATGAAGCAGTCATTCATCCTGGCGAAACCTTATATATGCCAGCAGGCTGGTGGCATTACATTCAATATGAGACAGAGGGCTATTCGATTTCTGTTAGGGCATTAGCAAATTCGATCAGTGAAAAGTTGAAGGGGGCGCGTAATCTGTTTATCACGAGACATTTTGACAATACCATGCGAAAGATCTTCAAAGACCATTGGTTCCACTACAAAATCAAAACGGCGAAACGCCGAGCCAATAATGCAATCAAAAGAAACAAACGTTAATATAGAAAGGGGAATTTTACATTCCCCCTTTGTTTTTAAATACACTTATGTACCACTGATGTACCGCATTTAGTTTGAACTCTCCCTATTAAAGCCTTTGTTGTACTTTATTCTTCTGCATCAGCCCATTTACTCGCTTCCCGGTAGAATAGTGTATAAGGGTCGCTTGGATAAACTACCGTGTCCGGATTATGTCGAAATGGAATAGCCGGATTAAAGATTTCCTGAAGAGTATCCCGCAAGAATTCGACAAAATTCTCTTTCTGGAAAGCAAGGAATTCATCGGTCAATACCCCTTCTTTACCACTGAATAATGTGCCCTCTTCCCGCATTTTACGCGCAACATAGAGATGGGGTTCAAGTTGTTTTCTTCCTGTCTTCTGTTCGAATACATAGGCATAAAATAGGGTTTGGACCATCGCCTTATTTTCGGTGTTTGGCGCAAATACCTGATCAATTCCTTTAAACATGATCGAATCACCACCTGTTTTGTAATCGACAATTCTACTGATAATACGATCGTCGTGTGTTACGACCTCGTCTACCCGGTCAATAATACCGTAAAGTGTGACCTGTTGTTCTTCTCCATTGATCTGAATAGGAAAGGGCAGTACATAATCGTTGTCGTTCTCGAGTTCAATAATCCGAAATGCTTTGTAGTTGTTGATGTCATATTCGAGATACATCTTGACATACTCGCAGGCAATTTTCAGCATGATCCGCTGCAAGCTGTTTAAATCATTTGTTGCCTTTAATTCGATCTGATATTGCAGGCCTATTTCACGGATCACCTGTGCCTCTACCTTGTCGAACTGCTTCTGCAAGACACTTGTGGGCGTAAAGTCCTGTTGTCCTTTGAACGGTAGGAATATCTTCTCCATCACATTGTGGATGACAGTTCCCAGTTTATTCATCTCAAATTCCTGAGAGATGGAAGGGGGCTCTTTAATGCCGGCAATATGTTTTAGAAAAAATTGCAACGGGGACTGCAGATAAGTCGTCAGTGCCGTTGCAGATATCCGTTTCTGGTTGACGATAAAGTCCTGGTACATCTTTTCCCAAACCTCGCCACGCTTCTCAATAACAATTTCTTGGGCTTTATCCGCAAATTGAATGGTCTGTTGCTGAATTTTTCGGTCAAATCTAAATTTACTTTCAAACTCCAGCTGTTTGATAAAGCGACTTTCTTCGCCAGTAGAGCTTTCGTCAACCAAGCCATTGTAGAAAATATGTATTCCTTCACTGTATTGAAAATGGCGATAAAATAAATAGGCCGACAAGGCATCCTGATTTTCTAATATGGGAAGCCCATAAGCACTTCTTAGGCTGTTAGGAATAAAAGTAGGTGAATTTGACGTTTTGGGTAGAATGCCTTCATTTGCTCCTAGAATATAGACGTTGTCAAAATTTAAACAACGACTTTCCAAGAGCCCCATTATCTGAATACCTTCTAGGGGATCACCTTCTATGGCCGAATTTATTGGGGCGATGGCTTTTTTAATCAAGCCGATTTGGAAGCTGATACTTAATGGAGCAACAGTTTCAAAGCCCAATAGCAGCTGATTCAATGTTTTCTTTGTTTCAATCAGGAGGTTGTTGTCAATTTGGCGGATACGCTCCTGAGAAGAAATACTGTGCAACAGATCATCAACGAGCAGGATGAGCGAGGGTATCAAATAGGCTGAATTGTCAATCGGTACAAAAAATTGAGGCAAAGAGCTTTTGATATGAAGTTCCTCCAATGCAATCTCAAAGAGCTGTTTATCGGCAATCTCCTTCTGAATCTGAAGTTTGTCGGCTAAAGAAACCATACTGAGCGGATGGTTGATGAAGGTTTCTATTATCTGATAAGGAACCTTCCGTTTCTTGAACTGGGATATCTCCAAATGGACTTCCAGCCATAGGTCCAGTATTCCGTAAATAGGAGACTGTGTCAAGGGATATCCTGTTGTGATATTGGGTTTGACCTCGGGTAGACTTTGCAGCAAAGGGACAAGTAGGTTTTCATCCGCTAGGAGAATGGCGGATGTTTGTTCCATTTTATTATTGCGTTCGAGAATGTCATACAGCAATTTTGTTTGGCTGATCTTTCCGGTGCTGGCATATAGATTTACGGTTGAGGTTCTATTGCCAATAATATTCGGGCTATCGCCTAAAGCGTTGACCAAACCTGTTTGAAAAATATTAAGTCGAATAAAAAGGCCGGCCTCTTGCATCGTGTCTTCGAGGTAATAGGCATCGGCATCAAAGTAGAATAATGCACGGCCTTCATCCTGCCATTGTTTAAATAATTTTGTTTCGGCCTTGTTCAGTGCATTGAAACCGACAAAAAGGATGTGCTGGAAGGAAGATGCAAACTGCTGATGCGTAGCCTTACCTTCAACCAGATCACGGTAGACTGTCGGATAGTTTGTTTGGCCCTCTGTTTTAAGCTTTTCTTTGAATCGATCATATAATACGGGCAGTCTTTTCCAAAGTTGAAGAAAACGCTCTTGTACTCCACTATGCCCCGCAATAGAAAAAGACTGCCAAAATTGACGGATAAATCCTTGCTGCTCTTGTGTGAGATGTTGGAAAGCGATGTCGATTTTGGTATTGTCATAAAGTTCTAAATAAATCTGCTCGATGGGGACGAGGTCGTAATCCAGTTGGCCGAAGTCGCTCAATATAATTTCGGCAATCGGATAAAATTCTTCCAACGTTTCTGGCAGTTTGCCTTCAGCAACCAATAACTCATTATGAATATTAAACAGGTGGAAAAATTGGGTTAAAGGACTGGCTTCGGTATCATCGGTCGAAAGCCTAAGAAACTCTTGGATCGTAAAGAACTGTGGCGACCAAATGGCCTGTCCGTACACTTCAGAAAGATGTTTTTTGAGATAGGTAATTGGCCGTTTATTATTAAACACGATGGCTATTTCACTCAGGTCGTTTCCAAAACGCTTTTGAATGTCTGCTGCTACTAATTTTAGAAAGGCTGTTTGCATCGTGCTGTTATTTTACTTCAGTTAATTGATTTGATTTCGCATAGTAGAGATAGGCTTTAACGTTGCTGTAGCCCAGGTTCTCCAAATTCTTTTTATAATTGTCGACTTGATATTTGTGTCCGATATAATCTGTCTGTGTGAATTTAAAATCCAGTACAATTGTTTCCTCTTTGGAAGTGAAGACTTTATCAGGACGAATGGTCTCTCCTTTGGCGGTAATGATGCTCGCTTCGTTCCAGATTTTATAGTTTCCTGTGAGCCATTTATTGATCATGGGGTGCTGCCAGATCTGATTGATTTCCTGCATGAGAAAAGGCTCTTCTTCCTTGGGGAGGATGCCTTCCTGAATCAGCTGGCGTACCAGTTTGTGGATATCTTCTTCCTTTGAAATTTGGGCCATAATATCGTGGGCCAATATGCCGTACTGCGCGGCTTTCTCCAGCATCATAATATCGTTGATGTTGCGCGTACTGGATTTTTCTAAGGCCATTTCCAATTCTTTGGAAATGGGATAATGGCGAAGGGAAATAATATTGTTTTTTTGAGCCTGACTTTTTTTTCGTTCGATTATCTGATCGATATATATGCCTCTTTCTTCCAGTGTAAACGGGGATGTTGAAGTCTCTAAGACCTGATAGAGTACATCGCTGATATATTCATCTTTGATATCATAACCAGTAATTTCGCCCGTCTTCTTGTCAACAGATTCTTTGAAGGAAGGTGCCGTAATATAGAGGTGTTCAACAGCACGTGTTGTTGCTACATACAATGTATTGAGGGCATCCATGTAGTTGAACAGCATCTCTTCAAAATATTGCTTGAAAAATACTGATTTGCCGACCGTGGAAGTATATTTTATTGGAATTTTTCCCAATTGGGCAAAAGGGGTATCTGATGTCTCGATCCAAAAATCGCCATTAATCATGCCGTCAAGATCCCACGAACAGAATGGAATCATCACAACATCATAAGCCAGGCCCTTTGATTTGTGGATTGTCGTTACCTCGATCGCATCAATTTCTCCGTTGGAAGGGAGCACAGCCCGATTGCCATCCTCTTCCCAAAATTCCAGGAACTGTATAATGCCACGTTCGCCATTGGTGGAGAAAGCTGAGATCATATCCTTGAAAGCTAGGAGGTAGGGGAGGTGGATATTGTCTTTGGTTGTAAAACCGTAGATTTCAATAAGTTTCTCAATTAAATGGACTAAAGGCTGCTTCTGTGCCATTTCCCAGGAGTCAATCAGCGCCTCAGGGAGATAATCTTTCAGGGTACGGATGTCATTGCTAGCAAATTTTAACCATGCATTCTGATCGATTGTCTTATTTTGAATATGCTGGTAGAGATAGACCATCTTTGCTTTATGGATGGTATGTTTGTCCGAATTATAGACTAAAGCCTTCAACGTTTCGATCAATAATCCTACAGCATCATTGCTCGCTAGGGATAATGCATCGCCTGATATCACTTCAAATGTAAGCTGTTGCTCTTTTTTGAAATCCATGAGCTTTTGGATCACCAATTTAGCCTGCGCATTACTCCGTACCAGGATACCGATCTGTTGAGCCTGATAACGACCGCTGCCGATCCAGTCGCCTATTTTTTGACATAGCTGCAGGAGCGATTCTTCAACAACCTGATTTCTTCGATAGCGTCCATCAGTGACAGGAATGTAGGAGATTTCAATAGATCCTAACTGGTCAAGTTTTCCTTTTTTATGCTCAGGGACCTCTTGTTGACTGTTTTCATAAGCTTTGACCAACATGTTGTCATTGCCGGCAGAAATCCACCACTGTTTACCTTCTTCATCGAGGTTTTCGGATACTTTTTCATTCAGTACCTGCTGTAGATGTTGGGGAATACTACTAAAGAGGTAGTTGTTTAAATGAATGATATTTGGAAGACTTCTAAAGTTGGTTTCGAGGCTCCCGTTTTCGATAAAGGTTGTTTTGCTATCCTCGTCCAGGTGAAAGGTATGACCAATCTGTTGTTCTACCTGTTGGAGTAAAATTCGCCAATCACCATTTCGCCAGCGATAGATACTTTGTTTGACATCACCAACGATCAGGTGTTCGCTCACTGTGCCCTTGGCATCGGCCAATGCATTAATCAAAAGCGGACTATAGTTTTTCCACTGAATACGCGAAGTGTCCTGAAATTCGTCAAACAAAAAGTAGTTAAAACGATTGCCAATCTTCTCCCAGATAAATGTTGGATCGCTATTTTCATCCAATCCGAGTTTGTTTAATAGAATTTGTGAGTCAGAGATTAATTGAGCGCCATTGTCCCGTCGCCATTGCGTCAGTAAGTCGCTCATTTCCTTGAGCAGGCGTAGATAATAGAGATTATTTTGTACCGCTTGATACGCAATGTAAGCGGATAGATTATCATGTAGCTTCTGGAAAGATGCCAGGATGGGGCTGAGTGCGGCGATAAGATCATAACGTATATTTTTGTCACTATCTGTAAAAGCATCCTCATTATCGATCAATTGGAGGTATTTTTCCAATACTTTGGCGATTTCAGAAGCGCTCAGTTTTTCCGTTTTTTTGTTGGTTTTGCTTGCGGAGATTATTTTGTTGCGCGATTTGCCTTTCAGGTCATTTTCGGAGATGTTAAAATTTTTGAACGTTTCACTAAACGCTTCAATCGTCATGGAGAGCGCTTCGGTAAAGGAGTTTATCTTCTGTTCAACCTCCTGATTCAGGAGATTAAAAACCTCCTTGGGATTAGCAGAGTTGATATAGCCGTCAAATTCCTGGAAGTTTTCAGAGAAAATAAGGCTTGCCAAACTCATTAATTGTTGGCGGTAGTTCCAATTTTCATTTTTTGCTATTTTCTTTTCCGCATACGCTATAATCCAGTCAAGTAAGTCGGGGCGTTCATCCAGCAATTGATTAAGCATGACTGTTAAGTCATTTTTCACTTTATTGACATTCATTTCAATCTTATAAGCTGCATCAAGATTGAGTTCATAAGTAAATGCACGAATGACTTTTTGGGAAAAACCATCAATTGTACTTATGGTAAAATGACTATAGTCATGTAGGATACGACGGTAGACACGGTAAGCTTTCTCTTGTATTAGATGCGGGTTCCAATCTGGCTGTTGCTCGAGAAGAAGCTTTCTGAAATCTTCAATTTTAGGGCTACGATCGCCTGTTGCCAAGCCATGGAGTACCGAAAGGATACGTTCCTTCATCTCAGCGGTTGCCTTATTGGTAAATGTGACCGCCAAAATCTCCTTATAGCTATTCTCGTTGGATAGTAGGAGTGTGAGATAGTGTAAAGTTAAGCTAAAGGTTTTTCCTGAACCGGCCGAAGCTTTGAGTATTTTTAATGGCGCAACAGATTTCATAGAATGAAGGTAGAAAGTAAAAAGTGAATTGGCAAAAATGTCAGTGACTATTTCGAAGGGAAAGTACACAAGCGGTTCATCCTGTTTACATTTGGTAAAATAGCTTTTTTTTGAAAGTGTCTTATTTTATTAGCCAGAAAGAACCTTCAGTTTGCTATCATTGCTGTTGGTATCTGCGAAGTCATGAAAGTTTTGAAGAAAAGGGCTATTTTGTACACTGATTTTTTGAAAGACTTGTTTCACCTACAGTATGGTAAGAGCAAAATCTTAACGTGCGTAGGACGTGTTTAACCTGAAAGTGGTTACTGAAAGAAGCTAACCCTGTCGTTTTCAGTGAAGTTTTATTAAATTATAACGCTGATTAAAAAAAAATAACTATCTTTGCATCCCCTCTAGTATGAAGCTCGGGGGATATGTTGAATACATAAAATAAAATTAAAAAATGGCAACTAAAATCAGATTGCAAAGACACGGTAAAAAAGGACGTCCTTTTTACCACGTAGTCGTAGCGGATTCTCGCGCTCCACGTGACGGTAAATTCATCGAACGTATTGGTTCTTACAACCCAAACACAAATCCAGCAACTATCGTTTTGGATTTTGAAAAAGCTTTGGATTGGATGAATAAAGGTGCTCAACCAACTGACACTGCTCGCGCTATCCTTTCTTACAAAGGTGTTCTTTACAAAAAACACTTGCAAGGTGGTGTGAAAAAAGGTGCTTTTGATGAAGCTGCTGCTGAAGCTAAATTTACAGCTTGGACTGACGCTCAAGAAGCTAGAATCTCTGGTAAAAAAGATGGTTTAGCACAAACTAAAGCTGAAGCTAAAAAAGCTGCTTTAGTGGCTGAAGCTAAGAAAAAAGAAGAAAAAGCTGCTGCTGTAGCTGCTAAAAATGCTCCTGTAGCAGAAGAAACTGCTGCTGAAGAGACTGAAGCTCCTGCATCAGAAGAAACTGAAGGTTAACTCTTTCATAAAGTATTCGAGAAAGCCGACTCAATCTTGAGCCGGCTTTTTTTGAAACAGCCAATAGGCTAATCGTTTGCCAAATCATGTCTCACAGCTAATCGCCAAATAAGAAAAATATGACTATTGATCAATGCTTTTACATCGGTTACATCAGTAAAACAAGAGGTCTTAAAGGAGAAGTACAACTGTTTTTTGAATTCGAAGAATACGAGAGTTTGGATATCGATGTTGTCTTTGTGGAAGTGAACAAAAAGCTTGTTCCTTATTTTGTTGATGCCATTAAATTTCAAAAAAATAGCACTGCTTATGTAACATTTGAGGATGTGGATCATATCGATAAGGCTCAGGTACTCGTTCGTAAAAAGCTATATCTTTCCAATGATAAAATGCCCGAGCGCGACCCGGATGATTTTAGATATACTGATTTAATCGGATTTTTAGTGATCGATGAAAACCATGGCGAACTGGGGCAAATAACAGATGTTCAGGAATTCCCACAACAATTTGTCGCCACAGTAGATATGGATGGCAAAGAACTGATGTTTCCGCTGTCCGACGATTTGATCTTAGGAATTGATGGCGAAGAGGAGATCATTGAAGTTGAATTGCCTGAGGGATTGGTCGATCTGTATAAGGAATAGGCATATCCCCAAGCTTATTCAATTGAATATCCTATACTTACTATTGCAGTAATTTCTTATCTTGGTCCTTATATATTAATATTACTATTGGCCATAATTATTAATTGATTTTGAAACCGTTATTACTGCTGTTATTCACACTCTCATTGTCTTCGTGTACTTTCTTTGGGAAGAAAAAGGAGTTTCCTGAAGGCAACTACCAAATGATATTGGGCTATTCAAATGATGAGTATCATAAATTAAAAAGAGAATCTCCCCAAAATGTGGAGGCAGATACCTATGGTAATGATCCTATTCTATACCGATCCTTTCTTTCGCTTCATGATAAGGACCAGTTTGTCATGGCGATTGATGATATCTTACTCTTTGGTAAGTACAAATTTGACGGTGATAGATTAGAATTGACGGATGAGAAAAAAGGTAGTGTCGCTTTGGATATTGTTAAAATAAAAAAAGATTTTGTTCAGCTGAGAGGTGATTTTTCACAGTTTAGCTCAGCACGTATACCCACTAGTGAAAGACTTTATATCAACTTTGCGTTAGATAAAACCCTTATCCGGGAAACGCCCAGTAAATTTGATAGCCAAGTGAATTTATGGCGAAATGCTCCGGTAAAATCGGAAAGTGAAAAGGAGATAAAAGCGAGGGCCTTGAATTTTGTAGATTATTCTATCGCTTATTTCCAACACATATCAAGCTCTGGCACCCATCACGATTATCGAATGGATGGTGTCGAATCACCAATTATTTATGCCGAGAATGGCATTGTGCTCAAGGCATGGGCAGATGTTCCTGATTCTTGGAAGGAATTATTTTACAACGAAAAAGAGGCATTAGTCGCCTATCACTATTTATTTGACGGATTTAAATATGGATCGAAAGAGGAGTACCATGTTACAGGACTCTTATTGGTCACATTTTATCTCAAAAATTTACGAAATTCTTTGGCAGCTAATCTTTAGCCAATGTTCTTGTGGCATAGTCAATCTCTTCGCTGTCTATGATCCTCGATCGTTAATTCTACTGGTTTTTCTAGGTCTTTAACTATTGGTAGGGTGAAGAATCCTGTCGTTGCATGGACACAAAGCTAAAGTGACGTTGAAACATCGTTTATTGAAGTCTTTTTGCTGCTATTTTTGCCTTTTCGAAAAAATATTTTTGTCTTTTGATTTTTTAAAACGATATTAGCAACGCTTATAGAGAAAGGCCGAGGGAATAGACCCGTTGAAGCCTTAGCAACCTGTATTGTTCAAGGTGCTAAATTCTACCCTACTCCATGTGGGAAAGATAAGTTACATGTAGATAAACGATTCCTCGACGTGTGCGTTTCGATGTAAGCCAACCAAACTAAAAACAGTTTTTTAATGAAGATTATCGATCATATCCAGAATGCCAAAGGAAAAACATTGTTTTCTTTTGAGCTATTGCCACCGGCGAAAGGGCAGGGCATCCAAAGTATTTTTAAAACCATGGATGAACTGATGGAGTTTAAACCTCCTTTTATCGACGTCACCTACCATCGGGAAGATTATATCTATAAAGAGCATGCGAGTGGATTACTGGAACGTGTTTCCTATCGTAAACGTCCTGGGACAGTGGCGATATGTGCGGCCATCATGAATAAATATAAAGTGGATGCGGTGCCACATTTGATATGTGGGGGGTTTACAAAAGAGGAAACTGAAAATGCATTGATCGATTTGAACTTCCTGGGGATAGATAACGTTTTGGTGTTGCGGGGTGATGCACGTAAGGGCGATGCCGATTTTATACCAACCGATGGTGGACATGCTTTTGCAACAGACCTATTGGAACAGGTAACCGATATGAATAAAGGAAAGTATCTGCATGAAGACATTATCACGTCGGAAAAGACTGATTTTTGCATCGGAGTAGCCGGGTATCCCGAAAAGCATTTTGAATCTCCAAATTTCAATACTGACTTTAAATATCTGAAACAAAAAGTCGATATGGGAGCAGAGTTTATTGTGACTCAGATGTTCTTTAATGTTGAAAAATACAAGGAATTTGTAACAAAATGTAGGGACAATGGAATCCATGTGCCCATTATTCCGGGATTAAAACCACTGACAACAAAAAAGCAATTGGTGACCTTGCCAAGAATTTTTCATTTAGATATTCCAGAGGAACTGAGTGACGCTGTCGCGGCATGTAAAACGAATGCCGACGTCAGACAGGTAGGTGAAGAGTGGTTGGTACAACAGTGTCAGGAGCTGATTAAATTTGGCGCTCCGGTATTACATTTTTATACGATGAGTAATCCTGGTCCAACAAAGAAGATTGTTGAAAAACTAGCCTAACTCATAAAATGATAAAAAAGGGAGCAGATAAGCTCCCTTTTTTATGATAATATTCATTGTGAAAGCCTGAAATAGGTTGAAAGTCTCGGCAGCGTGGTTTAGGTCGATCTCTATATTCAGTGTTGAATAGCCTGTTTACAGTCAGGTACTGGTGTTAAATAGTGTTAATTCGTGTGTCGGAGTCAGGATAACTTTTTAACTTAAAGTGCTAAAAAGGATTTTAACAATAGACCAATTGACCTTATGACGTACAATAGATTAAATTCTCTACTCGGTTTTGCTTGCGGACTAATTGCCACCTGTGTATATATCGCTACAGTTGAAAAGACGGTAAGCTGGTGGGATTGCGGTGAATTTATAGCCTGTGCCTATAAATTGGAGGTGGCACATCAACCGGGAGCACCATTGTTTCTTCTTATTCAGAATATATTTTCTAATCTCGCTTTAGGGAATAAGGGGCAGATCGCCTATTGGATGAATATAGGTTCTGCAGTTTGCAGTGGAATTACTGTTACCTTTTTATTTTGGACAATAACCGCCATTGCTAAAAAGCTACTCAACAAAGACAAACAAGCTTCTTTGTCAACCTACCTGCAGATCTTCGGCGCAGGAGTTGTCGGTGCAATGGCATTTAGTTTCAGCGATTCATTTTGGTATTCGGCAGTAGAATCTGAAGTTTATGCAATGTCTTCCTTATGTACAGCAGTTGTATTTTGGGCAATTTTAAAGTGGGAAGTCCGTGCAGATGAAGACGGTAGCGATCGTTGGCTGGTTTTTATTGCTTTTGTTATGGGGCTTTCGATCGGAGTGCATCTATTAAATCTTTTAGCAATCCCGGCTATCGCGATGGTTGTTTATTTCCGAAGAGCGCGACAGGTTAATGCGAAAGGGACAATAAAAGCTTTCCTCGTCGGAGTGCTGATCTTGGGGGCCGTTTTGTGGGGAATTATTCAATGGTTAGTCGGTCTAGCGGCTAAAGTGGATCTCGTATTTGTGAACTCATTGGGAATGGGATTTGGTACCGGAATTTTTTTCTCGTGCCTATTATTGGGGGGATTGATAATTTACGGTCTATATTATTCCTATAAAAAGCAGAAATATACACTCAATACAGCCTTGCTGGTTCTTTGTTTTGTTTTATTTGGATACAGTTCCTACACCATGGTCATGATCCGTGGGAAAGCAAATCCATCCTTGAACAATAATGCGCCGGATAATGTATTTTCTTTTTTAGGATATTTGAGCCGTGAACAATATATACGGGAACCGTTACTCAAAGGACCTTATTATGACTCGCAAGTGGTTGGCGTCGATAGTAAGACGAGCTATCGGAAAGATAAGTCGGAGTATGTTCCCTTCACACAGGTAGACAAATATCAATTTGATAAGGAAACCTTTTTCCCGCGTATCTATAGCCAAGATGGAAGCCATCAAGCTTATTACAGAAGTTACCTCAATTTGAAAGAAGGGCAACAGCCAACGTTTTCCGATAATTTTAAGTTCTTTTTTAATTTTCAACTGGGAGATATGTATACCCGATATTTCTTATGGAATTTTGTGGGTAGACAGAATGACAGGCAAGGGTATGGGACCTATAGTGACGGCAACTGGTTGTCGGGGATCAGACCATTGGATAATTGGCGTTTAGGGGGGCAAGATAAAATATCTCGATCGCAGGAGCATGACCCGAGCCGGAACACTTATTTTTTTCTTCCATTGCTACTCGGAATAGCTGGTGCGATCTGGTTGTACCGAAACAATAAACCTTATACCTTGGTACTGACCTTGCTGTTTGTGTTTACGGGGGTAGCGATCGTAGTTTATCTCAACCAAACTCCTATGCAACCCCGGGAACGAGATTATGCTTACGTGGGGTCTTTCTATGCTTTTGCGATCTGGATTGGGCTGGGAGTAATAGCATTTGTTCGGTTTTTCAACCGTTTTGTACAAACACGTTACGCTTTAGCGACAGGTATTTCTTTTGCGCTGTTGGGAGGCCCTATTATTTTGGCTCATCAAAACTGGGATGATCATAATCGGTCCGAGAAATCGTTGGCAAGGGATATGGCACGCAATTATTTGGAATCCTGTGCTCCAAATGCTATTCTATTTACCTATGGCGATCATGATACATTTCCTGTATGGTATTTGCAAGAAGTAGAGGGCGTACGTCCGGATGTTCGGGTTGTCGTGTTAAGCTATCTCACAGGCGATTGGTATATGCAACAGGCCAAACAACCCACGTATCAAGCGGCAGGGCTCCCCGTGACGATTCCCGCTGAAAAGACGAAAAAAGGCGTTCGTGATTATATCCCTTTCGTAGATAGACAACTTGACAATGCGGTAGATATACAGCAGTTATTGCAGTTTGTCACATCGGATGATCCGGAGTATAAAGTTCAGCTGAATTCCGGTGATATGGAAAACTATTTCCCTTCCAAGAAAGTCCAATTGCGCATTGATAAAGACGAGGTGGTTAAGAAAAATGCGGTTCCGGCGTATTTTCAGGGAGCTATAGTTTCTGCAATGGAATGGGAAATTCCGAATGATCATCTGACCAGGTCGGATTTAACCCTGTTATCCGTGCTTGAAAATAATCATTGGGACAGACCGATATATTTTTCGAATATGCTGCCAAGTGATATTAAGTTGGGACTGGATAAATACCTGGTCAATGAGGGCTTTACTTCTCGATTGATGCCTGTCACTGCTACAGATCAGTCGACAGGAAAACGAAGTGAGCAGGGTGGGCTAGTTAATATGGAGGCGTTATATAGCAATATTATGCATACGTATCATTGGGGTAATGTTAAAAATGCACAATACTTGGATACAGATTCGTTCCGCTTTGCAAGCATGTACGCCCGTGATATATTTGGAAAAGCTGCCCGAATGCTTTTAGCCAATGGCCAGGTCAAACAAGCTGGGGAGGTGGCAAAAAAAGCATACGATCAATTGCCCGATCGCGTATATGCGATGTCGGACGCCATCAATTATGCCGATATTATCGATAGTCTGTATCGCTCGGGGCAACCTCAGCTGGCCAACAGGATGATGGACCGGAACCTTGATTATGTCGCTGAAAATATGGAATACCTACATCAATTGGTAATGGATAAGAAAAACCTGAGCTTTGAGTGGAATGATATTCAGACCGGCTTGGACTCTGTAGACCGGTATAAGGCTATTTTATTGGAAGCAAAGGATACCAAACGATTGGCACGTGTTGAGCAGTTGAGACAGCAATATCAAAATTGGTACGGCGTAGAATAATTTTGATGATGAACTGAACCAAATTACCAGGCACGCCTAATGGGGCATTGGATTAACGTATTTGAGATAAGAAACCAGATGAGGCCTCTTCTAAAATATTGGAAGAGGCCTCGATACATATAGGATAGGGAATGAGCCGAGTTATTAAAATTTCATGCCGACTCCAAAGCCGAGCAGGAATGGGTTGATGTCAACTTTTGCCGGTATGGATAGGTTGGGGGCGAGGTTTGACGCATCCACATTGACATCGGTCTTTAAAAGAATATACTTAGCATCTAAATTCACGAAATATTTTTCAGATAGCTTAAAATCAATTCCCAGTTGAGTTGCAAAGCCGAAAGCATTATCATATTTTACATTTTTAACCGTTTGCCCCGCATTGACGCTATAGAATATGGTGTAATTTATTCCCGCTCCTACATAGGGTTTAATGGCACCGTCGGGGAGGAAGTGATATTGCGCTGTCAGTGTGGGAGGGAGGAGCCATACACTCCCCAGATCCACATTGCTGGATGGACTGCCACCAATGGCAGTTAAATTTGAACCTGTTGTATTAACTTTATGTTTTGTAGTCCCAAGGATCAATTCCGCCGCAATGTTTTTTGTGAAGAAATAGGTGAAGTCAAGTTCAGGGATAAATTTCGTATTGATGTCGACGTCTCCGCCTATGGTATTAATCTTGGCCGATTCGTTTGGCATGACTGTCACACCTCTGAGTCTCATTTGCCAGCGTTGATTAGGGATTGTTTGTGCCTGTAAACTTAGTGCGCCTAGGGTAAGTGTTAGTGCAATTAAAAGTAGCTTTTTCATATCATTAAGGGTATTTTGTTTGCTGTAAAACTATTGCTAAAATCAGGGCAAAAGAGTGACGATAATCAGGTTGAAAAATGAATGATACGATGTTTTTCCTATTGCAGATGATGTACCTTTATAAATTACTGTTGTAAAAAATGGGAAAGTATGGGTAGGTGTAAATCCGCTGTAATAGTTTTTCAAGCCACATTGGGATAATAGGCCTATTACACGCATTTGTCTCGCCTGAGCACGAGCAAACGTTATGAAAGTATGTCATTCGCGCAACTGCGGATTGTGTACGAAATACCTCCTATGAGCGTTGAGGGCAAGAGGGAGGACTGGAGTTTCGTTTAGCGGGGCTAATGGGGATACAAATCCGGTATGTCAATGCATATTGAATGGAATAGGAACGCTCCTAAAATAGAACAGGTCGNNCGACCTGTTCTATTTTAGGAGTTACGGTTTTACGCGTTTTTCTTCACTTCCTTACCCCAAGAGTCTTTTAATGTAACCGTACGGTTAAAGACTAGATGGTCTGGCGTTGACTGTGTGTCTAATGTAAAATAACCCAATCGTATAAATTGATATCCCTTTCCAGGCGTAGCGTTAGCCAGATCCGGTTCAATGTAAGCACGTTGGATAATATGTAAACTTTCAGGGTTGATCGATGCTTTAAAATCTTCTGCAGCGGCAGGATTTTCATCATTGAACAATCTGTCGTACAACCTTACTTCGGCTTCTTTCGCATGTGGAACCGAGATCCAATGGATTGTTCCTTTAACTTTTAATCCTGAAGTATCTTCTCCTGATTTTGAGTTTGGAACATAGGTACAATGAACTTCCGTCACGTTTCCGTTTTCATCTTTCACAAAATCATGACAGGTAACGATGTAAGCATGTTTCAAACGTACAGAAAGTCCAGGGCCCAAACGGAAGAATTTTTTTGGTGCATCTTCCATAAAATCATCGCGCTCTATCCAGAGCTCTTTTGAAAATGGAATGGAGCGTGAACCTTCACCGCCTTCGACTTCAGGGTTATTCTCACCAATAAGATCCTCTACCTGACCATCAGGATAGTTTGTGATCACCAATTTGATTGGATCAAGGACAGCCATTCTGCGCCATGCCGTTTTGTTGAGATCCTCACGGATACAGAATTCCAAAAGACTGACATCGATCATGTTTTCACGTTTTTGAACACCGATTTTTTCACAGAAGTTGCGGATACTCGCCGGTGTATACCCCCTTCTGCGCAATCCTGAGATCGTAGGCATGCGCGGGTCGTCCCAGCTTTCAACAAACTTATCATTGACCAGTTGCAGTAATTTACGTTTACTCATGACAGTATAGGTCATATTCAAGCGTGCAAATTCGTATTGCTTGGAAGGGAAAATTTCCAATTTATCTATACACCAATCATAAAGTGGGCGATGTGGAATAAATTCCAATGTACAGATGGAGTGTGTAATTTTCTCAATGGAGTCTGATTGGCCATGTGCAAAATCATACATCGGATAGATACACCATTGATTCCCCGTTCTGTGGTGATGAGCGTGCTTGATGCGGTATAATAAAGGGTCGCGCAAGTGCATATTTGGGCTAGCCAAATCAATCTTTGCCCGAAGTACTTTTTCGCCATCTTGGTATTTACCGGCGCGCATATCTGCGAATAAGGTCAAATTTTCATCAATAGACCTGTCGCGATATGGTGTCGGAACACCGGGTTCTGTTGGGGTACCTTTTGCTGCTGCAATTTCTTCAGCAGTGCTGTCGTCCACATAAGCTAGACCTTTTTTTATTAGCTCAACGGCATAACGATATAGTGTCTCAAAATAATCTGAAGTATATAATTCCTCTGCCCACTGGAATCCAAGCCATTGAATATCTTTCTTGATGCTTTCAACATACTCGGTATCCTCAGTGACAGGGTTAGTGTCATCAAAACGTAGATTAGTCTTGCCATTATACTGCTGTGCTAATCCAAAATTCAAGCAGATGGATTTGGCGTGACCAATGTGGAGGTAACCATTTGGCTCAGGAGGAAAACGTGTCAATACACGTCCGCCATGCTTTCCTGTTCGAAGATCCTCTTCGACAATTTCCTCGATAAAATTTAATGATTTTTCTTCACTCATAATACAAAGTTAATTATTCGTAGCGAGATATTAGCTAGGAGATCGTAGATATTCGCCTTAGTATGAGTGATTGAATGTGCTGGCTGTATCGGTAAGAATGGGAAGACGTAATAAGGTTTGGACCCACAATAAAAAAGGGACGAAATTTCGTCCCTTTTTACCGATTTTTATTACTACGCTATTTATAAGCGAAGACTTCACCTAGCTCGTCATTATTGGTAAACGTACAGTGTTGATCGATCAATTCTCCAGTGCCGATATTGATAATCATGCCATGCACGGCAAGATCATCACGCTCTTTCCATGCATTTTGAATGATTGACGTCGCGCACAGATTGAAAACTTGCTCTTGTACATTGAGCTCGATTAAACGATCTACTTTTTTATCATGCTCTTGGATCGCATCAATCTCTGCACTGTGTAAGCGATATACATCTTTGATATGACCCAACCAGTTGTCAATAATACCGTACTGCTTGCGGCTTAAAGAGGCTGCTACACCACCACAGCCATAGTGACCTGCGATAATGACATGTTTTACTTTCAAAACATTGACCGCATAGTCTAAGACGGAAAGCATACTCATATCGGAGTGAATGACCATGTTGGCAATATTACGATGAACGAATACCTCTCCAGGCTTTGTACCTGTCAATTCATTTGCAGGTACTCGGCTATCGGCACAACCGATCCAAAGAATTTCTGGATTTTGACCTTTAGAAAGCTGTTGGAACCGCCCTGTAGCATCATTCTTTACAAACTCCATCCACTCTTTATTTCCCTTAATGATATTGTCAAATCCTATTTTTAAATCTTTATTTTCCATATTCTTCTTATTTCACTCTTGCCCGAAGGCATCGTTTCAATTTTATTATGATAATACAAATGTCTAAATTCATTGTTTACTTCAAACAACTTATTTTTATTGAATAGCTGTTCTTGCTATTCAATAACCGTCTCTCCCCCATTTCAATCCAGCTTGCTAGCCGACCAATGGAAGGGAGTGGCTTACGAGATACGTCAAAGGTCCTTATCCTATGAAGGTTTCTTATACACCACCTGCAAAAGTTCGATGTCTTTGCCTTTACTTCTGGCATTCTGTTCAAAATCTTTGATGACTTCGATGACATCCTTGTCTATAAATTTACTGAATGTCCCATCGATTCGGATCTTACTGATCGATTTTGGTAAGCTGTACAATTTTTGTTGGATAGGAACCTTGTTCAAAAATGATACTTCCTCCGCTAATGTAATGACAGCCTTATCTTCTTCATTGTCTTTTTCAATATTATATTTAAAAGCATTTTTCATATTGGCTCTTAAGATATAGAATGTCGCCACGACAATACCTATCCCTACCCCCATAAGGAGATCGGTAAACACAATCGCTACAATGGTGACAAAAAATGGGATAAATTGATCTAAGCCTTTTTTGTACATTGAGGTGAATAGACTTGGTTTAGCCAATTTATATCCTGTATGGAGAAGGATGGCCGCCAGACAGGCCAAAGGAATCATGTTCAGCATTGTTGGGATAGCGAGCATAGCGACCAATAGCCATATACCATGCATGATGGCAGATTGCCTTGTTTTTCCGCCTGCATTGACGTTTGCTGATGAGCGTACAATTACGGAGGTCAACGGCAGACCTCCCAGAAGTCCACTGGTCATATTTCCGATGCCTTGTGCAACAAGTTCGCGGTTGGTTGGCGTATTTCTTTTGTAGGGATCTATTTTATCAACGGCCTCGATGCTCAATAAAGTCTCTAAACTTGCAATAATTGCAATCGTAAATGCAGCTATCCACACATCTTTGTTGACAATCTGTGTAAAGTCCGGGAGGGTAAATAATCCTGTGAATTCAGCAAAAGAACCGACAATAGGGACTAGTACAAATTGCTTGTCATGCAACTGGAATGCTGAGCCGTTGAAAAGATAAGCTAAACTTACGCCTAGCATCACGACAACCAATGGGGCTGGCACCTTGTTGAGCTTTGGAATAGATGGCCAAAAGATTAGGATCGCCAATGACAAGGCGCAAATGATCAATGCACCAAAGTTGATCGCAGAGGCTATCGTGTCAAAATAGGCACCGATACCATGACCATTGTCCATTTCGAAGGCATGTGTTTCCACTAAGCCCAATGCCAAAGGAATCTGCTTCATGATAATTGTGATACCGATCGCAGCAAGCATACCGACAATGACTGCTGAAGGGAAATAGTTTCCGATCATCCCTGCTTTTAATATACCGAGAATAACTTGTACTACACCGGCAATCACGACGGCAAGTAGAAAGGTTTCATATGCCCCTAGGCTCTGAATAGCACCTAAGACAATAACTGTAAGACCAGCAGCTGGCCCACTTACACTGAGTGGTGATTTACTGATTGAAGCGACAACGATTCCACCAATTACACCAGTCAATAATCCTGCAAACAATGGCGCACCAGAGGCCATTGCAATTCCCAAACATAATGGAAGTGCCACCAAAAACACCACAACACTAGCAGGGAAGTCATATTTTAAGTCTCTTTTCGATAGTTTCAGAAAAGCCGACGTACGAGTTCCAAACATAAAATTTGTGTTTATCTGTAAAAAATTTTCATCAGGCGACCTTTAACTGGCGTTGTATCATGTATACCGTTTGGCGTTCAACAGCATAACAAAGCGTTAGTGCCGAGCCAAATCAACGATAACATCAACAGAGCCAAAGCCGATTACTTCAGAAAAATCAAAGATTACCGCACATACTTTACCTTTAGCATGCGGGTTGACGGGATACATCCCTAGGGATGCCTTTATGAATAGTTAGGAGGCGGTGTTGGAACCGTAGGATGGAAAGCTAAAATGCTTTTCTCATTTTTAAGATAATTCTTCTGTTTTCCTTGGTTCTCAACGAGAATGGTTTCAAATACAATAGGTTCTTCTGTTTTTGTATTGAAAAATTTTGAGGCAGTTTCAAGTGTATCATTACTTGCGCCGTTATTGTTTTCGATTTCCAGTTGTAAAACGACCTGTAAGATGGTACTTTGATCTAAGCTGTTTGAAAAAATAGGCGAAATAGAGATGGCCATCTTTGTGAAAAAGATGATAGCACAAAGGAATGCTGCCACAAATCTAAACTGCTTATTTAACATTTTTTATTACCTTTAATCTTACTGTTTACATCGTAAAAATAGTAATTCTATGTTAAATTCAAATTAATAGTGCACTAAAAATAAAATTTGGCACGAAATTGTGACGAAGAGATTATTTTTTGAAAAGTTTTCAATTTTTATTGATTTATAAATATTAAGCCTTTTGTATGGCAAATAAAGAACAATTTATAGAGAAGGTTCAAGCTTCCTATAATCCCAAAGGAGCGTTTATCTATCTGGGAGCGGGAATGCTTAATGGCGAAATTCTGGCAGAGGCAAAAGTGAATTTAGCCTTGAAAATGATGAACCGTCACGGACTTATTGCAGGGGCTACCGGAACCGGTAAAACACGTACGCTACAATTGATCGCTGAACAATTGTCGGATGCCTCTGTACCAGTATTTATGCTGGATGTTAAAGGTGACCTATCGGGCCTAGCAGTGCCAGGGGTGACCAACCAAGCCCTTATTGATCGGGGAAATGCCGTGGGGGTGCCGTTTGAGCCATCGTCGTTTCCGGTAGAACTGTATTCACTGTCCGGCAATAAGGGGATTCCGATGCGGATTACTGTAGAAGATTTTGGGCCCGTCTTGTTGGGCCGGATACTCGAACTTAATGAAACACAGACCGGCGTATTGGCTGCGATGTTCAAATATGCACAGGATCACCAAATGCCGTTGATTGATTTCTCAGATACGAAGAAACTGCTTACTTACCTTTCTGAAGGACCCGGCAGCGAAGAAATCAAAGGTGATTATGGTAAGATTAGTTCGGCAAGCTCGGGAACCATCCTGCGTAAGATCGTCGCATTGGAACAGCAGGGGCTAGCGCATATCTTTGGTGAGAAAGAATTTGATATTAACGATCTATTTCAGAAGGTAGATGGTAGGGGTGTGATTAGCCTATTGAATATTTCTGACGTGCAAGATCAGCCGGTGCTTTATTCTACATTCTTATTGAGCTTATTGGCACAGCTATTTAAAAATATGCCTGAGGTGGGTGACTTGGACAAACCCAAGTTGGTCTTCTTCTTTGATGAAGCCCACCTGCTGTTCAATGGGGCTCCTAAAGCCTTTTTGACTCAAGTGGATCAAATCATTCGCCTTATCCGTTCGAAGGGGATCGGCGTTTTCTTTTGTACACAGTCTCCAACCGATGTACCTGAATCTGTATTGGCCCAGCTGGGTAACCGTGTGCAACATGCATTGCGTGCCTTTACGCCCAACGATGCTGAAAATTTAAAGAAGACTGTAAAAACCTATCCAAAATCCGATTTTTATGAAATTGATCAGGTCCTGACTTCTTTGGGTACTGGACAGGCATTAATCACAGTATTGAATGATAAAGGTATTCCTACAGAGGTTGTCGCTACACATTTGGTGCCGGCGCGTGCAGTTATGGGACCTGCAGATGATGCAACGGTTAGCCAAATTATCAATCAGTCTGATTTGCGGGCAAAATATCAGGAGCGACAAGAAAATCGCTCTGCGGCTGAAATCATAGACGAAAGAATGCAGGCTGCAGCACAGGAAGAACAACGCGCGGCCCAGGAAAAAGAAGCGGAAAAAGCAAGTCGGCCAAGCTCCAGAAGACAGACACCTCTAGAAGCTGCCCAACGAACGGCAACAACGACCTTAGCAAGAGAGGGAGTTAAGTTTTTGGGCAAACTAGCGACGGGTTTATTAAACGCATTCTTAAAAAAGAAATAATACTAATTTTTGGATTCTTTTCGTTTCAATACTATACCTTTGAAGGCGGAGCCGAACTTAGCTAAATTTGCTTTTGAGGGCAATTTTAGCTAAGTTTGCGGACGAAAAGAAAATTCTATTAACGCAATTAAATATGAGTAAACCAACCCTTTTGATTTTGGCAGCAGGAATGGCTAGCCGGTATGGTTCTTTAAAACAAGTAGATGGTTTTGGCCCACACGGCGAGACAATTATTGACTATTCAATTTACGATGCTATTCGCGCAGGATTTGGAAAAGTTGTATTCATTATCCGGGAAGAATTTCTGGAAAAGATGAAAACAGTATTTGATGAAAAATTGAAAGGTAAAATAGAAGTAGATTACGCTTTTCAAGATTTTGACCTAACAAAATTCGGTGTTAATCACGTTATCGAAAGAACAAAACCTTGGGGTACTGCCCATGCGGTGATGAGTGCTAAAGATAAAGTGCATGAACCATTTTGTGTAATCAATGCAGACGATTTCTACGGATCGGATTCTTTTCAGAAAATGGCCGAGTTCTTAACAACCGAGGTTTCTGATCAACAAATGTCGTTGATGGGCTTCCAGGTTGGAAATACCATGTCCGATTATGGCTACGTTTCACGCGGAGTATGTGAGGTTACCCCTTCTGGACATATGGAAAGTGTAACTGAACGTACAAATATATACTACAAAGGCGAAGGCGACGATCGCAAAATCGTTTATGAGGAAAATGGGGTGGAGACAGATCTAGATCCTAAAACCCGTGTTTCGATGAATTTCTGGGGTTTTACACCAAAGATTTTCGAAGTAGCTCAGGCGATGTTTCCTGCATTTGTTGAGGAAAATAAGGAAAATTTAAAAGCAGAATTTTTCATTCCTTCTGTACCAGATTATATGGTGAAGCATAAGTTGGCTGATTTTAAGGTAATCCCAACTTCTTCGAAATGGTTTGGCGTAACTTATAAAGAAGATAAACCTATCGTACAAGAATCAATTTCAAAATTGGTGGCTGATGGAGTATATCCAGAAAAGTTATTTTAAGAGCTAAAAGAAATAGCTTATCTTTCACCTGTATTGTCAAGCAATACAGGTTTTTTTTTGACCTGTGCGCTAGATTAATTGAGCGGAAATAAATCTTTGATGAAAAAAATTCTTAAAGTGTTTGGTTATCTTATTTTAGGATTGTTGTCTTTTTGTGTGCTCTATATTGTTGCTGAATATAGTTTGTCAAGAATTTCGGCTCCAAGGAAAAATATAGACGAAGAGAAGACGATTCAGGTTTTTGTTCAGTCCAATGGTGTTCATACCGATATCGTATTGCCTGTCGTTAACGAAGAGATGGATTGGTCGCAACTATTTCCTTATGGGAATACGGTGGGGAAACATAGCGGATATCGGTATGTCGGTATCGGTTGGGGGGATAAAGGATTCTATTTGGATACACCAGAATGGAAGGATCTTAAAGCATCGACGGCCTTTGTGGCTGCCTTTGGATTAGGGGAGTCTGCCATTCATGTGACCTACTACAATTCGGTTCAGCAAGATGAATTATGTTTTGCTTATCAGATCAGTAAATCCCAATACCGTGATCTGATAAAATATATAGAAGATTCGTTGGATCGAAATCAAGCGGAAGCTATTTTGGTGAAAACAGATGCGCAGTATGGCGACTCAGACGCCTTTTACGAAGCAAAAGGAGCCTATAGCATGTTTTATTCGTGCAATACCTGGACCAATAATGCCTTAAAGAGAGCGGCGATGCCAGCAGGTATTTGGGCTACTTTGGACAAAGGAATCTTAAGTCACTATAAGGATAAGAAGTAGCTGGAAATGCATAAGTGTATTGCGGTGAAGGTTAAACGAGATAGTGAAAGTAATAGACATAAAAAAGCTCCGGGAATAATCCTGGAGCTTTTTTTATGAGGAGGAGTGATTATTTCACTTCTTCGTAATCTACGTCAGTTACATCATCACCACCTTGGTTTCCACCTTGAGCTTGACCTGTATCACCTTGAGGTTGTTGTGCACCACCTTGAGAAGCAGCGTACATTTCTTCAGAAGCAGCATTCCAAGCATTTTGCAATTCTTCAGAAGCAGCATCGATATCAGCAAAGTTTTTCGCTTCGTAAGCAGCTTTTAATTTTGTTAAGCCAGCTTCAATTGGCGCTTTTTTATCTGCTGAAATTTTATCGCCATATTCTTTCAATTGTTTTTCAGTTGAGAAGATTAAAGCGTCAGCTGCATTTACTTTGTCAGCTTCTTCTTTTATTTTTTTGTCAGCATCAGCATTTGCTTCAGCTTCTTCTTTCATGCGTTTGATTTCGTCGTCAGACAAACCTGAAGATGCTTCGATACGGATGTTTTGTTCTTTTCCAGTCGCTTTATCTTTCGCAGATACTTTGATGATACCATTGGCATCAATATCAAAAGTAACTTCGATTTGAGGAACGCCACGAGGTGCTGGTGGAATATCGTTCAAATGGAAACGGCCGATTGTACGGTTTTGGTTTGCCATAGGACGTTCACCTTGTAAGATGTGAATTTCTACAGATGGCTGATTGTCTGAAGCTGTAGAGAACGTTTCCGATTTTTTAGTTGGAATTGTTGTATTTGCTTCGATCAATTTAGTCATCACACCACCCATTGTTTCAATACCCAATGAAAGTGGAGTAACATCCAATAATAAAACGTCTTTTACTTCACCTGTCAATACACCACCTTGGATAGCAGCACCTAAAGCGACAACTTCATCCGGGTTTACACCTTTAGAAGGCTCTTTTCCGAAGAATGCTTTTACAGCATCAACGATTGCAGGGATACGCGTAGAACCACCTACTAAGATAATTTCGTCAATATCAGATTTGCTAAAACCAGCATTTTTCAATGCAGACTCACAAGGAGCAATTGTTCTCTTGATCAAGTCAGCTGCCAAAGCCTCAAATTTAGCACGTGATAATGAACGAACTAAGTGTTTTGGACCAGTTGCATCTGCAGTGATATACGGCAAGTTGATTTCTGTAGAAGTTGCGCTTGATAATTCGATTTTCGCTTTCTCAGCAGCTTCTTTCAGACGTTGCAATGCCATTGGATCTTTTTTCAAGTCAAAGCCATTGTTTTCACTTTTGAATTCTTCATTCAACCAGTTGATGATTACGTTATCAAAGTCATCACCACCTAAGTGTGTGTCACCGTCAGTAGATTTAACTTCAAATACACCGTCACCTAATTCCAATACCGAAACGTCATGTGTACCACCACCACAGTCAAACACAACAATTTTCATGTCTTTGTGTGCTTTGTCCAAACCGTAAGCTAAAGCTGCTGCTGTAGGTTCGTTAATGATACGTTTTACAGATAAACCAGCGATTTCACCAGCTTCTTTTGTTGCTTGACGTTGTGCGTCGTTGAAATATGCAGGAACTGTAATAACAGCTTCAGTTACTTCTTGACCTAAGAAATCCTCAGCGGTTTTCTTCATTTTTTGAAGAATCATAGCAGAGATCTCTTGTGGTGTATATTTGCGGTCGTCAATTTCTACACGCGGTGTATTGTTGTCACCTTTAACGATTTTATAAGGTACGTGTTCAGCTTCTTTTACAGCTTCATCGTATGAAAGTCCCATAAAACGTTTGATGGAATAAATAGTTTTATGTGGGTTAGTAATTGCTTGACGCTTTGCTGGGTCCCCAACTTTGCGCTCGCCACCTTCTACGAAAGCTACGATCGAAGGAGTTGTACGTTTACCTTCGTTGTTCGTAATTACTACAGGCTCGTTACCTTCCATTACGGCAACACATGAGTTTGTAGTACCTAAGTCAATTCCTATAATTTTAGACATATCTTGTGTTTTAATTTTTTACTTAAATAAATTCTATCAGTCTATTATCAACCCTTATGCCAATCCAAAAGTTTTGTAAAAAAAACACTATTTGTCATCAATTTGTCCTTAGGTACTGCCAAACTGACATTTTCAATACACCAGTTGCTCTAATATCCTTTTTTTAGCTGACTCGTTTTGGCGATTGCGTGGCATATATCTGCCAAAGATTTCCGAAAATTCAGCAAGTTTCATTTTTTTTGATTTTTTATCCCGCCAATCAGAAGGAACAAGTTTATTGGTATAGGCGATATTTGTAGCCCAATATTGAATATGCATTTCAGGGATGACAAGACCCAATATCATGCCCGGGAGACCATGGCTTAATGCTGGTCCTGCCGATACTGGAATCTCTTCCGAATAGTAAGCGATCAGATAGAGTGAGTCTTTGGTAGCACCATTGACTCTGCGGCAGTTTACTCCGGCGATATTTCGGAATTCCTCCGTGAAACGCCAAGTAATGCTGTCCAAAGTTTCCGAAAGAATGTATTTTTCGTCGATGTCAAGCTGAATGTCTGCTGTGCCGGTTTTCAGATCCTGGTAGAGGACTTTGCCGTTCTTGTTGGCGCCACCCCTAAATTGCCCTCTTTGGTTTCCTCCGATTCGGACCGCACCCTGAGATCTGCCCCCTCTGCCTGTGCCCGAAGTTATCGTAGGTGCGGCCATTTTGACTTCACCACGTTGTTTTTCGTTAACTACGCTTTCCTCAGGCATCAACACGGTAGAATTCTCATCAAAGTAGAAGTTTAATTTTTCCGTATGTGAATCCGGCATCTTGTCGAGATATTCCATCATGCCCATCCCTCTGTCCATTCCTTTCGAGCTCATGTCGTTGGATAGCTGCCGCATGCGTGCTTTTGTGTACGTGACTTTGTCAAAACTGATCGTACCCCTACTTCCAAAATAGGCATATTGTGCCTGAAGCGATAAACCACACAGGCAGCAGATGATAACGGTCAAATATATTTTTTTAATCATTTCCTTTCCCTAGATATTTGTTGAAATCCCATTTTACACCGACCAAAAAATATTGTGTCAATACCTGTTGAACGGACTCTGAATAGTTGGTTTCACTCGCGTTACGACGTGTGTTGTTAAATGTATTGAACAGGTCAAAGGCCTTTAAGCTGAGTGTCATACTTTCATCTTTCAGTACTTTTTTCTCTAATTCAATATTGGTATAAAATTGATTGATTGATTTTTTATAAAGTTTCGTAGGTCCTGTATAGCTATAGTAAATGTTTGCCATGACATTACACTTCTTCGGTAGAAAGTATTTGATGTACGCCGAAGTCCCACCTTGAAAACTTGTTGCGTTGTATTGGGTGTTGATCGAGTTTTGCTGTACATTAAAACCAGCATTCGCCGAAAGATCAAAGTCGAATCCTTCTGAGTCCTGCTCATTTAAGCTAGAACCTAAACTAAAGTTGGTATTCTTTGCATTATTCAGTAGAAACTCGCCGCCGGACTGTCCGCCTTCAAATTTGGTATAGCTGTAGCTGTTGTTAAACCTGACGTTTGCACTCTTGTTAAAATTGATGCGACGATTGGCCAATGGCTGCATATGATTGATATTCAAGCCGCCATTCCAGTTGGATTTACCCGATAGGTTTTCATAAGAACTGATTTGAGCCGAGTTGTCTAGTATGGTTGTTTTGTTGACAATAGGATTATTAACAAATGACAAGTTCCCGTTGATATTGATATTCGTTCCTTTCAATAAACTGAACGCGTTATAATTGGCCGAAATGTTATTGTTCACCGCGCGTTTTAGATCGGGATTACCGACTTGTTGAAACAACGGATTGGTCTGAGGTTGCAGTGGTTGTAACTGATCAAACGATGGAATGATATTCGAACTTTGATAAGCTAAACGTATATTTTTGCTATTTGAAAGGCGATAATTGGCATCAACATTTAAATTGTTATCCCAGAAATTCCGGGCAAGATCAATTGATCTATAACTATCATTTAACTGTTGATTCTTGTAGAACGTACGGTTGGAAAAATTGATCTCCAACTTTTCTTTGCGATAGGAAAAGTGCACATTCACACCTTGATTGGTATTATTGTCGATCTGGTTTTGAGAATATAGTGAATCAAACTTTTGTGTAATATTGTTTATTGAATTTTGGGTATTTGTACTCTTCGAATGATTGAAGCTGTAGCCTAAAGCCAGATTGATATAGTCACTGATACGGTTGTTGAAATTGATCGAAGAGTTGAAGTCATTGCCTTTATTCCGGCCATGTCGCGTTTGGTTGATAATTGTACTATCCCCGGTTTTGTAAAAATAAGTCCGTGAATTGACTTTACTCTCTGAATCTGACTCTTTGTGATTATTGCCGACCATCACATTTAAAGAACGCCCCGCTTTTAATCGTTTTCTATAATTTAGGCGAAAATTATTGTTGGAACTTGAGGAGTTCGATTGATTGTTCTCCCTAAAGTCACTGATTGGGTTGCCCGATCCATCGCCCGTTTTGCTGTCTGTATAAGTTAGATTAGCGTTGGTAGCCCAATTGGCATTGGATTGGAGTTCCATATTTTGCGTGGAATCCAGTCGCATGTTAAGGTTTGATCTGAAACCATTACTTCGGCTATGTCTCTCGCTATCGTTTTTACTGTTTTTTTCCTGAATGGATTGATCAGGCAGCACATTTTTATTGTAAGTCTCCGAGTGGTTCTTGTTGCTGTTGTTGTCGTAACCATAGTTGGCGTTTACTTTTAAGGCCTTTTTGAAGAACTGATTTTCATAGTTTGCTCCAAGATTTGTATTCAGTGGTTCGCCCGTAATCTGGTTGTTCATCCGTAAAGAACCTTCACGGCCACTTGAACTCCCCATGTTATTGTGACTGCCCGTAATCCCAATTCGCTCGGTCTTATTGAATTTGGCAGCGAACAGATTTCCAGCATACAATCCTTTGGATCCCGCCAATGCCTCCATATTTCCAAAGATACCCTTTCGTGCTTTCTCCTTAAGTACTACGTTAACGGTTTGGATCCTTACGCCATCATCGATACCTGATAACTCGGCTTCCTCGGATTTCTTTTCATAGAGCTGGACCTTATCGACAGCATCTGCACGTACATTTCGAATGGCTATTTTGGGGTCATAACCAAAAAACTCCTCCCCATCGATAAACACCTTCTGTACAGATTTTCCTTGGGCAGTGATACTTCCGTCTCCCGTAACCGTAAAACCGGGGAGACGACGTAGTAAATCCTCCAACTTCGCATTCTTTTCCGTGGCAAAACTCGCCGCATCATATTCGATGGTGTCGCCTTTCAGTGTAATTGGAAGACGACGCGTAACAATCACCTCCTGTAAGACATTTCTTTGGGAATTTATTTTGATATCATGCAAGTCGAGATCTTTATCTGCAATTTGGATCGTATCACTGTAGAGTTCAAACTTGGGGTATGTGGCTAAAATAATGTAGCTTCCGGGCTTGATATTTTTTACCTGAAACTTTCCCTCTTCATTGGCTCTGTTAAAATAGCGAAGGACTGAGTCGCGGTTCAATAAAATAATTGAAGCATTGGTCAGAGGTTTGTCATCCGCCTTGTCCAGAATCCTCCCCTTGATGTTTATTTGGGCGTAGGCACTATTGAAGATGACAAATAGTAAAAGTATTAATTGAACTAATCTTTTCATGTACGGGTTGTATCTTTCAAATATAATTTACTTAATCGTTAATAAATGTAAAACATCTCTTCTGAATGTAAAATCTTTGGTATATAAGGTAGAGGAAATCACATTTTTTCTTGCTGTACATGTACTTTTTGAGCATCCTATTTTTTATTGCATTCAATACAGATTGTTGGCGGAAGGTTGTTTGAGAAAGTTGGAAGTAAAATTTACCTTTGCACAAAATTGGTATTATGACGTTTGAAAATTACTTACAACAATTCGAAGATATCTTAAATCATCCTGAGAATCACCCTACCTATCAAGATGATGAATATTATCAGTACACAAAAATGAACTGGACAAGAATGGGCCGTTGGTTAAAACGCTTCGAACCAACGTCGACTTTTGAACAATTTGTTGAGTCAATTACTGAAAAGCAACAATGGATCATTATTACTGAACCTTGGTGCGGGGATGCGGCGCATTCGGTACCTATGTTGGCGAAGATGGCCTCAAAAAATCCCAATATCACGGTGGATATCCAACTGCGTGATAGTGCTCCGTTTCTGATCGATTCTTATCTAACAAACGGAGGCAAATCTATTCCAATTCTGGTGATACGTAACGAACAGGGGCAGGATTTGGCTGTCTGGGGCCCAAGACCTCAAGCCTGCCAGGAGCTGTTTTTGCATATGAAAGCGCAAGGGGCAGATTTCTCCGAAATCAAAGAGGAGATTCAAAAGTGGTACAATGCCGATAAAGGAACCGAAATCCAAAAGGAAATCCAGGCACTGCTCGAAAAATAAGAAAATTACATCCTTATAATAGACTGGCAATTTTTAAGTTTAACCGGATCATCATCTCAGGAATAGACCTGGTCTTTCCTGAGCATGGTTTGAAAAACTGCTGTTAAACCCGGAGCTATTTAAACCTATTTCCAGGTAAGATAAGTATACGATATTCGGAGATTAGTCGGAGCTTGTTCGGTACTTCCTCGGTTGCAAGCGAAGAAGTACCGCTGAAGCTACGTTTCATGTCCGTCGCTAATCCCTGTAAAGGCTGAAGTTATCTGACTCTTGCTATTGTCTAGTTCCAGCTTATTTTGGACCTATTTTCGGCGTAACGTAATTTCTTTAGGGCAAATAGACCTAATGTCGCCTTTGCGAAAGATCAAAAGATTTTAAGTAAAACGATCCAGTGTTTTTGTTAGCTTTATATGAATTATGGACCATTTTTATGGTGGCTTTTTCAGTTTGCTTGAGCGACAACTAAAACTAAAAAAATATGAATATTGAGGATCTAAGAGATTATTGTTTATCGATTGGGCCGGTGATGGAGGAGACTCCCTTTGGGCCAGATACATTGGTATTTAAGGTAGGTGGTAAGATTTTTTTGTTGGTAGGCCTGGATCAGGTTGATGGGTTACGATTTAATGTTAAGTGTAACCCCGAAAGGGCCATTGAATTGCGGGAACGTTATGAGCATACCGTACTGCCGGGCTATCACATGAATAAAAAGCACTGGAATACCGTGGTTGCCAACCAAGAGATTGATGATAGAAAGCTAGAGGAATTGATTTTACACAGCTATCAGCTTATTGTTGAAAGTCTGCCCAGTAAAATAAGATCGGAAGTCAAAGGGCTATAACCGGACTTTGCGTGTAAAGAATTAGTTGTCTATTCAGAAAAAGTCGTTTAAATGACTTTTTTTGAGGCTAGGATTGGTAGCTTTGCTAAAATCAGTGCATTGCTCAAAGCATTGGTCGATAAATTTACACTAAATATTATTTTTATGAAACGAACACGAAGTTACTCGTGGATAATCTGTTTTATGCTTCTTTTCAGTTTGGGAAGTTGTATAAAGGAAGAAGCGCTCAATATGGAAGCGGATATTATCGCTGTTCATGCCGATGAAGATATCTTTTTGCTGAACCCGGTCATCTCAAATACGCAAGTTACACTTTACCTTCAGCCCAATATTCATGATCTTACCAAATTGAATATGACTTTTGACCTGACTCCTGGTGCATCCATTGAGCTTTTGAAGGATTCTTTGAAAATGCCTGCCGGAACTCAGGATATGAATAAAGTAATTATTGATGAATTGCTAAAAAACGGCGTATATTATAAAGTTACGTCCGAAGATCATCAGTTTACAAAAAACTACCTGATTAAAATTGTGAAAACAGATGGTGGATTTGTTCCAACAGCATATGGTTTTGAAGATACGGCGATTGATAAGGATGATAAATACACCATATTTTATAATAAAATTGATGGCCAGGATTTCTATAATTGGGCTTCCGGAAATCCAAGTTTCTCCTTGACATTGAGCTTAGGAGGAGGTACCAAGGACCCCGAATCATATCCCACTAAAGCGAGTTCGGATGCACATTCAGGATCGAAAGCGGCTTTATTGGAAACGAAGTTGACCGGTGCTTTTGGGGCGATGTTCAAGAAACCTATTGCTGCCGGAAATCTTTTTATAGGAGCGTTTGATACAGGACCTGTATTGACAGACCCGCTATCGGCAACGCAGTTTGGCCTTCCTTTCAATCAGATACCGCTGGCCTTGGAAGGTTACTATAAGTATAGTCCTGGCGCAACGGTGACGGATGAAAACATGAAACCTGTTAATACCAAGGATTCCTGTGATATCTATGCGGTTTTCTATAATCGCAAGCAGCTTATGGACTCGCAATCTGATCCCAACAAGAAAGTTTCCTATTTGACGGGACATAATATTTTAAAAGATCCAAGTATTGTGGCTATTGCCAGGTTGGAAAATGGGGGCGCAACCAAGGCTGATGATTTTGTCAAGTTTACATTGCCATTTAAGTACACGGCGAAAGTAAACGAAGCTGATGTTGCCAATTTGGATTATAGCATTGCGATTGTAATGTCTTCGAGTAAATATGGTGATAATTTTATAGGTGCTGTCGGTAGTAAGTTGACGGTGGATGATCTCAAAATTGTAACGAAGAAGTAATGAAAATGATAAAATATACAATCGCACTGGCTGCGATGGTTTTGATAGGATCTATTGTCAATGCGCAGGAAAACACAGCGGATGAGGGTAAATTGGGTTTTGATGTGATAGTAGGCGGTAAGATCGGCGGCGCAGCCCCCCTATCATTGCCACGTGAAATTCGAAAGATTAAAAGCTATAATCCTAATGTTCCCTTTTTTGTCGGAGCAAGGGCAAACTATCATATTGATTCCCAATGGGGAGTATCTTTGGGAATCGTCTTCGAAGGAAAGGGAATGGATACAGAGGCGAGTGTTAAAGGATACAAGACGACATTCAATGCGGTGAATGATGCAAAAGAGGAGCTGAGAGGTTATTATACGGGTGATATCACAACAAAAGTACATAACCTGTATCTGACTGTTCCGATCCAAGCTACCTATCAGCTTTCAAATCGTTGGAATGTACAGGCAGGTCCTTACATTTCTTTTGCGGTAAAAAAGGAATTCTATGGCGAGGCCTACAACGGCTATCTTAGGCATGAGGAGCCTACCGGAAATAAGATTGTTGTAGATAATGCTGATTATGATTTCTCGGAGAGTGTTAGAAGTATTGATGTTGGTATGAGTTTGGGCGCACATTATGCTATCGACAAAAGATTCTTTGCGTTGGCACAGTTGGATTATGGCTTCAATAATATTATGAAAACCGGATTTGAAAGTATTAGCTTCGGGTTACATAATATCTTTATGAATGTTGGTATAGGTTATAAATTGAAATAGCTTTAATATCCATAAAAAAGAAATGGCCGATCCTAGGATCGGCCATTTCTTTTTTTATACTGTTATGCTCATTTAAATGATGCGGAGTTTTACATTTTTAATCCGATTTCTCTTAAGCGTTCATCCAGGTACTGACCGGCGGTATAATCTTCGTAGGCCTTCGGGTGTTCCGCATCGATGCAGGAATCCAATGAAGCCAAACTCATGGCGGATTTTGGATGTAAAAAGAAAGGAATAGAAAAACGGGAAGTACCCATCTTCTCACGTGGTGGGTTTACTACGCGATGCGTAGTAGATTTCAACTTATTGTTTGTTAACCGTTGCAACATATCACCTACATTGATGACGATATCTTCACCTTTGGCTTTGATAGGAAACCATTCCCCGTCTTTTGTCATCACTTCAAGACCATCCGCACTAGCTCCAATCAATAAGGTGATGAGGTTAATATCTTCGTGGGCGCCTGCGCGTACTGCGTCAGGGGCTAAGGCGTCAGGATCGTTTATTGGGAAGTAATGGATAGCACGTAGAATAGAATTACCGTTGATGACATATTGTTCAAAGTAATTTTCTTCCAGATCGAGGTAGGTCGCGATCGCTTTCAATAAGTCGCGGCCTGTATCTTCTAGTTTTTTATAAACCTCAGCGGTTACGCCATTAAAGCGAGGAATTTCAGCTACTTCAGGATTGTCCGGAAAATCAGCTTTGGAATATTCTTCACCAACAATCGTTTGACCGCGTTGCCAGAATTCTTTTAAGTCAGGTGTTTTCGCGTCTTTGGCTTTTTCTCTTCCTTTTGCGGTATAGCCACGTTGACCTGCAAGTTCTGGAAATTCATATTTTTCCTTGATCTCAGTAGGCAAAGCAAAAAATTCAGGAACCACCTGATATAATTCCTCAATCAGCTCTTTTGATAAGCCATGATTTGCAATCGTTACAAAGCCTGTTTCATTGAAAGCTTTGCCAATATCTTGGATAAATTGATTTCGTTGTTCTTGGGTTCCTTGTGTATAATGTAGCAAGTCCAAGCGAGGTATGTTTACTAAAGCCATACAGTGTTGATGTTTGTTCAGGACAAAGTTAACGGAATTAATTTTGATTATTAAACAGGGGCTGTTAATAAAAGTTTTGTGTTTCTGTTTATTTTGCTGTATGTCAGTGTTTAAAAGTTTTCCACATTTCACAATTGACGACAAGTATCGTTAGGTAAGTATGCCGAATTATGCTGACGAACATATGACAAAATTTATAATTTCGAACTTGTTATTCTAATTGCTAACTGGTATATTTGTTATGCAAGCATAATAAATAGCTTGTGAGTACGCTTATGAACCAAAATCAGACAATCGATTATTTTTTAAAAACAGGCTGGCAGACAATAGCCAATAAATATAATCAAATTGCTTCGCAGTACGGTTTTACCCAGGCTGCGGGATATATTTTGATTAACATCCATAAAGAGGGTACACCTGTTTCTCAGATTGCAAATTTGACAGGAGTTAAAACAACTAGTTTGTCTCGGGTGTTGAATAATTTGGAGTCATTGGGATTTATATACCGCGAAACGAGTGAGACCGACAAGAGGTCCGTAAAAGTGTATTTAACCGAATTGGGGCGAGAGAAAAGACGGATTGCTAAAGATGTTGTTCGTAATTTCAATCAATATTTAGCGGACAATTTTTCAGAAAATGAACGGGATCAATTGATTGCTTCTTTAGCGAAACTCAATGAGCTCGCAACAAGTTACAAAGAAGAAGTAATCATCTAGGAATTAAACCAAATGTACAGAAGTGCATGATAAATATGTTATGATGAACAGAAATATTAGAAAAGTGGCAGTTCTCGGATCGGGTGTTATGGGCTCGCGAATTGCTTGTCATTTTGCTAACATTGGTGTTGAAGTTTTGCTGTTGGATATTGTTCCGCGCGAACTGCTTCCGGCAGAACAAGCCAAAGGCTTAACTTTGGAGAGTAAGATCGTTCGGGACCGAATTGTCAACAGCTCCTTAGAAACGGCTTTAAAAACAAACCCTTCGCCAATTTATAGCAAGTCATTTGTAAGACGTATCAAAACAGGGAATTTTGACGATAATCTAAAAGACATTGCTTCTGTGGATTGGATTATCGAGGTTGTTGTTGAGCGGCTCGATGTTAAAAAATCTGTTTTTGAGCGTGTTGAGCAATTTCGAAAACCTGGGACATTGATTACTTCCAATACTTCTGGTATCCCTATTCATTTAATGACAGAAGGGCGAAGTGAAGATTTTAAAGATCATTTCTGCGGCACACACTTCTTCAATCCGCCGCGCTATCTCCCTTTATTGGAAGTCATTCCAACACCGCATACCAAGCCAGAGGTTGTTGACTTTATACTTCACTTTGGTGACAAAATGCTGGGTAAATCGGTTGTGTTATGTAAAGACACTCCGGCGTTTATTGGTAATCGTATCGGTGTTTATTCGATGTTGGCGGTTACTCATTTAGTGGAACCTCTTGGATTGACCGTTGAGGAGGTCGACAAATATACTGGTCCTGCAATGGGGCATCCCAAATCGGCGACTTTTCGTACAGCCGATGTGGTAGGACTTGATACTTTGGTGAATGTTGCCAATGGACTGGCGCAGAATGCCCCAGAAGATGAAGCCAAAGGCGTTTTCCAGCTTCCTGCATTCATCAGCAAGATGGTCGAGAATAAATGGTTGGGTGAGAAAACCAAGAAAGGGTTTTATGAAAAAGTAAAAGCTGCCGATGGTAATTCGGAGATTTTATCTTTAAATCTAAAAACACTGGAATTTGGTTCACAGCAAAAAGTGAAATCCACTACTTTGGAAGCTACCAAGCCTGTGGAGGATATCCGCAAGCGGATGAAAGTATATGAACAAGGAACCGATAAAGCGGCGGAACTCTTCCGTGCCATGCATTATCCATTGTTTGAATATGTATCCCGCCGTGTTCCCGAAATTACAGATGACTTCTTCCGGATCGATGATGCCATGCGTGCTGGATTTGGTTGGGAGTTAGGACCATTTGAAGTATGGGATGCGCTAGGTGTTCGCGAGACCTTAGCTAAAATTAAGGCCGAAGAAAAACGACTTCCGGGTCAGGACGGGGAGGTTGCTTCCTGGGTACACGAGATGTTGGAAGCCGGATATGAATCATTCTATAAAATAGAAAATGGTGTACGTCACTATTATGATATTGCGACCAAATCGTATAAAGCTATTCCCGGTACCGAAGATCTGATCGTATTGGATCACATCCGGGAAAGTAAGACAATCTGGAAAAATACGGGTGTTTCTATTATTGATCTGGGCGATGGTATCATTAATTGTGAATTTCATACCAAGATGAATACCATTGGTGGGGATGTTATCCAGGGATTGAATAAAGCCATTGACCTCGCTGAAAAAGAGTATCGCGGTTTAGTGGTGTCCAATGATGGAAAAAACTTTTCTGCTGGAGCCAATATCGGAATGATTTTCATGATGGCCGTAGAACAGGATTTTGATGAATTGAATATGGCCGTTCGTGCATTTCAAAATACATCCATGCGCTTACGCTATTCGTCAATACCTGTAGTCGTTGCGCCATTTCAAATGACGCTTGGTGGGGGCTGTGAATTCTCCATGCATGCCGATTTTGTTCAGGCTCATGCCGAAACCTATATGGGCTTGGTTGAACTGGGGGTTGGTGTTATTCCTGGTGGTGGCGGAACCAAAGAATTTACGCTACGTGCCTCGGAGGAATTTAAAGATGATCAAATTGTCCAAAATACGTTAAAAGATAAATTCCTGACTATTGGTCAGGCAAAAGTTTCGACTTCTGCCTATGAAGCCTATGAGCTCGGCTATTTGCAGAAAGATAAATTTGCAATCACCATGAATCGTGCCCGTCTTCTGGCGGATGCTAAGGCAAAGGCATTAGAATTGGCAGATGAGGGTTATGTTCAGCCTGCTCCTCGCAATGATATCAAAGTTTTGGGAAATCAAGGATTAGGAATCGTTTATGTGGGCGCTTCATCAATGCGTGAAGGCAATTACATCTCTGATTATGATCGTAAGATCTCAGAGAAACTAGGCTGGGTAATGTGTGGTGGAAATTTATCGTCACCGACGGAAGTGTCTGAACAGTATTTACTGGATCTTGAACGTAAAACATTCCTTGAGCTTTGTGCTGAACGCAAAACGCTTGAAAGAATTCAATTTATGTTGACCAAGGGTAAGCCTTTACGGAACTAGAACTCACTACTCACGAAAAAATTAAAAATAATGGAAGCATATATAGTAGCAGGATTTCGTACTGCAGTAGGCAAAGCGCCCCGGGGAGTATTTCGCTTTATGCGGGCCGATGATTTAGCCACGGATGTTATTAAACATCTTGTATCCACTGTGCCGAATTTAAATAAAGAAGATATAGATGATGTCATTGTTGGGAATGCCATGCCGGAAGCGGAGCAGGGACTCAATATGGCCCGTTTCATTTCACTGATGGGATTGGACACGGATAAGGTCCCGGGAGTAACCGTTAACCGATACTGCGCATCAGGCCTAGAAACCATTGCGACCGCGGTAGCAAAGATTAAGACTGGGATGGCAGATGTTATCATTGCCGGTGGTGTAGAGGTGATGTCCGGAATGCCTTTTGGAGGTTGGAAGATTGTGCCTAATCCTGTTGTGGCAAAAGAGCATCCTGACTGGTATTGGGGAATGGGATTGACTGCCGAAGCCGTAGCCAAAGATTACAATGTTTCACGCGAAGATCAGGATGCTTTTGCACTTAAATCAAATCAAAAGGCAGTTGCAGCCATTCAAAACGGTCATTTGAAAGATGGGATTGTGCCTATTACTGTAAAAGAAAATTATCTGAAAGACGGTAAGATTGCAACGCGCGAATATGTTGTTGATACAGATGAAGGTCCTCGGGCTGATACTTCCCTGGAGGCTTTAGGGAAACTAAAACCAGTCTTTGCAGCGAATGGTTCAGTAACGGCGGGGAATTCCTCACAAACTTCTGATGGAGCAGCATTTGTCTTGGTGATGTCTGAAGCAAAAGTGAAAGAACTTGGTGTTAAACCAATTGCAAAGCTTGTTAGTTTTGCTGTGGCAGGTGTTCCACCGCGCATTATGGGCATAGGACCTATCTACGCTATACCAAAGGCCTTGGCGAAAGCTGGGCTTAAAAAAGAAGATATTGATCTATTTGAACTGAATGAAGCTTTTGCGTCTCAATCGTTAGCCGTTATTCGCGAACTCGGATTAGACGAAGAGAAAGTGAATGTCAATGGTGGTGCTATAGCATTAGGGCATCCACTTGGTTGTACAGGCGCGAAATTGACAGTCCAGGTCCTAAATGAGTTAAAGCGTAGAGGCAAAAAATACGGCATGGTGACGATGTGTGTTGGAACTGGCCAAGGAGCAGCTGGTATTTTTGAGTTATTGGACTAAATAGGTCTTTAAAAACAGCGATATAATTAAAATATGGATCTCTGATCTCATAGCGAATAGAAGTATTTAACAACATTGTGGACAGCATTCGTCGCATAGCAAGATTTTGCTGCCCATACAAATCTAAAAAGACAATGAGCGAAAATAAAGCAATTAAAGGCGGAGAGTTCGTGATTAGGGAGACGCCCTATACAGCAGTTTTTATTCCGGAAGAATTTGATGAAGAAGCCAAAATGATTCGTCAAACTTGCTTGGATTTCTTGGATACGGAGGTATTGAACAAACTTGATCGTATAGATGCACAAGAGGAGGGGCTTATGCCTAGTTTGATGGATAAGGCCGGTGAACTCGGGATGCTGGGAGTTTCTATTCCCGAAGAATATGGTGGTTTCGGCAAAAATTTTAACACGTCTATGCTTGTTGCAGATGCGGTAGGGGGTGGGTTTTCTTTTGCTGTCGCATTGTCTGCTCATACGGGAATCGGAACACTGCCTATTTTGTATTATGGTAATGATGCCCAAAAGGCGAAATATATTCCAAAGCTTGCTACCGGTGAATGGAAAGCTTCATATTGTTTGACAGAGCCCAATGCCGGATCGGATGCAAATTCTGGACGTACCTCCGCAAAATTAAACGCTGAAGGAACACATTATTTGATCAATGGTCAAAAAATGTGGATTACAAATGGTGGTTTTGCAGATATCTTTATCGTATTTGCAAAAATCGATGATGATAAAAATCTGACGGCATTTATTGTCGAAAAGGATTTTGGTGGTATCACGATGAATCCAGAAGAACATAAATTAGGCATCAAAGGGTCGTCAACACGTCAAATCTTTTTTAATGACTGTGCTGTGCCCGTAGAAAATATGCTTTCTGATCGTGAAAACGGATTTAAGATTGCTGTAAATATCCTGAATATTGGACGTATAAAACTGGGCGCTGCCACAATTGGTTCGGCACGTATGGTGATTAATCATGCGGTGCAGTATGCTAATGAACGTGTGCAGTTTAATCTGCCGATTTCTAAATTTGGTGCCATTCGTTATAAGCTCGCTGAAATGGCAACACGTTTGTTTGCTGTGGAATCTGCGTCATATCGCGCGGGTCAAAATATCGATGATGCCTATGATGCATTGATCGCTGGTGGTATGGATGAAGCGAAAGCAAAATTGAAGTCTGTGGAGCAGTTCGCAATTGAGTGTGCTATCATCAAGGTATGGTGTTCGGAGATGTTGGATTATGTGGTTGATGAGGGCGTGCAAATCTATGGTGGAATGGGCTATTCTGCAGATGCGCCGATGGAACGCGCTTATCGGGACTCACGGATCAACAGGATTTTTGAAGGTACCAATGAAGTGAATCGATTACTTGTGGTTGACATGTTGTTAAAACGGGCCATGAAAGGTGAATTGGATCTGATGGGACCAGCGCAAGCTGTAGCCGGAGAGCTTCTAGCTATTCCAGATTTTGGTGAAGAGGACGACGCACCTTTTGCTGCAGAAAAGAAAATTGTGGCAAACCTTAAAAAAGCAGGCCTATTGATTGCCGGAGCAGCTGTGCAAAAATTGATGATGTCTCTTTCCAAAGAGGAGGAAATCCTCATGAACATTGCAGATATTATCGGATATGTTTATATCACTGAGTCAGTCTTGTTGCGTGCGGAAAAATTGCTGCATACAGGATCAGCTAAAGCAGACTATGCGAAAGATATGGCTAAAATTTACCTGTATGGTGCTATTGATAAAGTTAGCGCTGCTGGCAAAGAAGCATTATATTCTTTTGGCGAAGGCGACGAACTGAATATGATGTTAGTTGGTTTGCGCAGATTCACAAAAGCACAGCCATTTAATGTGAAAGATGCACGTCAGCGAATCGCAAAAAAATTGATCGATGAGAATAAATATTGTTTTTGATTGATAATAGATTATTGGTTTTGGTTGATGGCCGGAGAGAAATCTTCGGCCATTTTTGTGTTACAATACTAGAAAGTAACGGTAATTATGTTAAATTTAACCTTTAAACCCTAACCATTCTATGACATCTTCAAAATCATTTGCATTTACAGAAGACTGGGTAGTCGTCATTTTGGGGATTGCTACCATATTTCTTGCTCTCTCAGGAATTGTTGCGCCGGTACCTAGTTTTTCGTGGAGTAATTCTGCCGAACTCGTCTCAACGATATTCGAACCGACCAATTTACTGAAGCTTTTTGAGCAGTTTATTTTTGTATTCGTTACGGCGATATTAGGCGCGTTTCTTTTGGGAAAATCTGTAAAATATTTATTAGTTGTATTTCCGACTGTATTTATCCTTACGGTATTTGCCCTGATTTTGGCAGGCAACGCAACGGTGAAAGAATATAATCTCGAAGCTGTGATTTTTAGTTTGATTATCGGTTTAATTATCAGCAATTGCTTTAAACTGCCCAATTGGTTTAAAGAGGCACTCAGTACGGAACTGTATGTCAAGATAGGCTTAATTTTGCTCGGAACGACAGTGATTTTCGGAGATATTCTCAAAGCGGGATCTTTGGGGCTTATTCAAGCACTGGCCGTTGTGCTGTCTGTTTGGTACTTCGCGTTTTGGATCTGTAAAAAGCTAAAGATTGACAAGGAAATGTCCCTGATGCTGTCGAGTGCGGTTTCTATTTGTGGTGTCTCCGCCGCAATAGCAACATCTGGAGCCATCAAAGGCGATAGCAAAAAACTTTCCTATGTGATTTCGTTGGTCCTGATTACAGCAATTCCAATGATGATTTTCATGCCCTATATGGCGGAGTGGATGGGCTTGTCGCAAGAAGTTACCGGAGCTTGGCTTGGAGGAAGTATTGATACAACCGGAGCTGTAGTAGCTTCTGGCTCCTTGGTCGGTGAAGAAGCGTTGAAGATCAGTACCATTGTGAAATTTTCCCAAAATGTATTGTTGGGGCTGGCTGCTTTTGCCATTAGTATTTATTGGACCTACGCTAAATCTGTTGATGATGAAACCAAGCGCGATAAACCGACATTGAAAATTATATGGGAGCGTTTCCCGAAGTTTGTGCTGGGATTTGTGTTTGCATCGTTGCTATTTTCATTCGTTATCTCCCCTGAGAAGATCGACGCCGTCAAAGGAAGTTTGAAAAACCTGCAGGGTCTCTGGTTTACCTTAGCATTTACATCAATAGGTTTGGAAACGAACTTTAAGGATCTTTTTGTCCAAGACAACAAGAAACCGCTATATGCCTTTCTGATTGCCCAGACTTTTAATGTTATTATTACTTTATTGATTGCGCTGGTGTTATTCCGCTAAGAAGGTAAGTGTTATGATCTGAGGCGGATCGTTAAATATGATTGTAAAAATGGCTGTCCAACAAGGACGGCCTTTTTTGTTCCGTGCTCCTCATACACTCTCGGATTCACCGCTTTTTACAGCTCACTTCATAAGTCCAAAGCCAGCCGCATGCAGTAGATCATCTTGAAGACGACTGTAGCTTTCATGATTTTTCACACCGGATGAAATGCGATTAGCCTTTTTATTCTCTTTAAGTGCCTTAAAATTAATGGTTAATGGTATTTTAAAAAAAATATTATTAAATCTATCAAATTAGTAGTCTTTTAAAAAATATTTATATATTTGTATCGTTATCTGATTTTCAGGTAAATAGAAAGGTGGGCAAAAAAGACTGACTTGACTATGAATCCAACTAACCATGAAATTGATTTTGTAGAAAGGTATGTATTTAAAGTTGTTTGAAATTGCCACGCTATAAGTGCATATATGGATTTGCTTTATGCAGTATGAAATAAAAGAAAATAACAAGATAAAAAGAATGAAACAAAATTACTCTTCAAAAACAAGTTTATTGGTTGCTTCGGTAGAAGGAGCTGTTGTTGGCCTAGAAAGTTGCCAAAAACGAATGTGTTGTTAAAATTTCTCTCTTACACTCTCTTATATTAGAAAAGGGAAGCCGAGGCTTCCCTTTCACAAAGTTTTAACAATGAAGCAAGTATCGATTGGCGTTGGCACTTGTTTAGATTCACCATTAAACTGAATAAATTTATGAAAAAAAATGCTATTTTTCGAATTAGCGTCGTTTTTAGCTTGCTTTTAACGGGTTCTTACCACAGCTATGCGCAAGTAGAAAATCCTAAACCTATTATAAATGCCTCATTAACAGGTACCGTAATTGACGCCGTAACAAAAGAACCATTACAGGGGGTAACGGTTCAGCTGGAAGCTGTTACGCACCAAGTAAAAACAGACAGTAAAGGAGTTTTTCAGTTTGTAACTGGACAAAAATTACCATTTTCATTGATCGTATCCATCGTCGGTTATCAAACTCGTCACATCGTGGTAGATCATTCTCCGGCCGTGATTGAGCTTACACCACGATTGGAAGCATTGGATCAAGTGGTCGTCACCGCACGTCGTCGGAAAGAGCAATTGCAGGACGTGCCTATTCCCGTATCAATTATTCGTGGAGCAGCATTGGAAGATGCCGGCGCATTTAATGTTAACCGGTTGAAAGAACTGGTGCCAACTGTTCAGTTGTATGCATCGAACGCACGTAATACAACACTTAACATACGCGGACTTGGTTCCACCTATGGCCTCACCAATGATGGGATTGATCCTGGTGTTGGGTTTTATCTTGATGGCGTATATATTGCTCGTCCTGCCGCAACTTGGCTAGACTTCATTGATATTGATCAGATTGAAGTACTGCGGGGACCACAGGGTACCCTCTTTGGGAAAAATACAACCGCGGGAGCTTTCAATATCACCTCACGTCTGCCTCAATTTACGCCCGAGGCCAATGTGGAAGTCAGCTATGGAAACCAGGGGTTTATTCAGGCGAAGACTTCAATCTCAGGACCATTGGCCAAAAACTTGGCAGCGAGAGCTTCTTTCTCTGGTACACAGCGGGATGGAAACTTGTTTAATGTACATACCAATAGGAAGATCAATGATATCAACAACCTGGGCTTTAGAGGGCAATTGCTGTTTACCCCAACCGAAAATATCAAACTCGTACTTTCTGGGGACCTGTCATCACAAAAACCGGACGGTTATGGCTGGGCGGTTGCCGGAGTTGTAAAAACACAGCGTGCAGACTATAGACAGTTTGATGCAATTATTAAAGATCTTGGCTACGAGTTGCCCTATAAAAGTGCTTTCGAACGTAAGATAGATCTGGATACGCAATCCAAAGCCGATAATAAATTGGGTGGGGTCGCATTGAATGCCGATATCAAGATTGGAGAAGGGACACTGACCTCTACTTCTGCTTGGCGAACATGGACGTGGGTTCCGCTCAATGACCGTGATTACTTAGGACTTCCGGTATACACCGTTTCAGCAGGTAATTCCGTCCATAACCAGTGGTCACAGGAGTTCAGATACTCTGGAAAAATCAGTGAAAAGGTCAGCGGGGTTGTTGGGTTATTTGGCCTTTGGCAGGATCTGGGCACAGACCCCGTACATACCGAAGAAACAGGATCTGCCTTTTGGCGTTTTCAAAAAAGCTCTACCAGTGCTTTGTGGCAAACTCCGGGCTTATTCGATAATTTTGGAATCAAAACCGTTTATGGCATCAAGAGTACGAGTTTAGCTGCTTATACGCAGATCGATTGGGCTGTTACGCCAAAATTACACATCTTACCTGGTTTGCGTTACAACTATGATAAAAAGGTTGCAAACTACGATAGACAGACCTATGGCGGCTTGCAGACATCAGACCCCGCCTTGCTTGCTTTAAAGAATGGTGTGTATACAAACCAGACTTTTGATGTCAATGCTGATGCCGATAATTTTTCAGGCCAGCTCTCGGCAAGATATCGCTTCAATCCGAAGATAAATGCTTATGCAACTTATTCTATTAGCTATAAGCCAGTCGGTATCAATGTCGGTGGATTGCCGACAGCAAATGGAGCAGTGCTGCTGGATCTCGCCGAAGTAAAACCGGAGGCTGTCCGTCATAAGGAAATTGGTGTGAAGACGAATCCGACACGCAATACACTCCTCAATCTGACCGTCTACCAAACGGATATCAAAGACTATCAGACGCAAGTGCAGACACCAGAGCCTGGGGTAAACCGTGGTTATCTGGCCAATGCCGAAAAGGTACGTGTAAAGGGTGTTGAATTGGATGGAAATATCAACATCGGACACTTTCTCCGATTGAATGGAGCATTGGCCTATACTGATGCCAAATATGTTAAATTTACCAATGCACCTGTTCCCTTAGAAGAGGTTGGCGGAGCGCAAGCTTTTAAAGATATCTCTGGTGGCGTCCTTCCTGGTGTTTCCAAATGGTCTTGGTCCTTGGGCGGCGAAGCGAATAAAAGTGGGAAGCTGATCGGAATTAATGGATCTTACTTTTTGGGCGCAGACCTATTTCACCGTTCTAAATTCTCATCCAGTTCCTCACCATCACAGTACCTAAACATTGATGCCTATTCGGTATTGAACGCTCGGCTAGGATTCAGGGGATCGAATGGTATTTCGGTGTTTGTGTGGAGTAGAAATCTAACCAATAAAGATTACTACGAACAATTGCTGGCAGCACCTGGAAGCTATGGACAGTATGCAGGGGTAGTTGCCGATCCGCGGACCTACGGTGTTACACTGCGATACAATTGGAAACAAGGAAATTAAATCCGTAATTCATATTATATTTTTATCGACCGTCTCCATTTCGTTATGGGGACGGTTTTTGTTTTGCGCTAATTTTCAATAGCTCCTTTTTTTATATATGGAAATTTGTATCTTAAATCATCATTAAGGTGAATGATTTGCGCATGAACGAAAAAGAGCTTTTACAACACTATAAAACAAGCGGTGACTTGTCTACGCTAGGGAAACTATATTCGCCCTATATGTCTTTGCTTTATGGTGTGTGCTTTAAATACTTACAAGACCCCGACCGTAGTCAGGATGCTGTGATGCAGATATTTGAAGAACTTATCACGAAGCTTCGGCAATATGAAGTCGATAATTTTAAGAGCTGGTTACACGTTTACAGCAAAAATTATTGCCTGATGCAGTTACGTAAAGATAAGCGGACAACACAGGTTGATATTGAAGACAATTTGTTCGAAAGTGAACAAAAGTTAAATGATACCAGTGAAGTCAAATGGGAAGAAAAAGACTTTGAGAAACTGGAGGGATGTATGCAGACTTTAAACCATGAACAACAAAAATGTGTACGTTTGTTCTATCTCGAGCAAAAATGTTATAAAGATATTGCAGATTTGACCGGATATGACTTGAATAAGGTCAAGAGTGCTATTCAAAACGGAAAGCGCAATCTAAAAATCTGTATGGAAAGGAAAGAAAATGGAAAATAATTATCAATTATCACGGATTCATAATTACATCCATGGTTTAATGACTAAGGAGGACATGTTTCAACTGGAACGAGAAGCATTGGAAGATCCCTTTTTACAAGATGCTATCGATGGTTATCGATTACAGAATGGTGTGGATGCCCGACAATTGAGTCTATTGCAGCAACGCCTCAATCGTCGTGTAGAAGATACCGTGGCGACAAGACATGCCCAATATTTCACTTGGCAGCGTTTGGCGATAGGCGCTACCGCAGGGGTACTTTTTGTGACTTTATTGGCCTTGCTCTATTTTAGACATTTTAGCGGTAAAGCGGAGCGTACAACGGATGTAGAGTTGAGCGAGCCTGAAAATAAGGTGTCTGTTGAACCATTGTTGGATGGAGGTGATGCAACGCCGCGTGAAGGATGGAAAATTTTTGAACAGTACCTCAATCAGAAGTCCGTTACATCTGTAAGAGGTGGCGAAATTATTGTCAATTTTACGATCGACAAAAATGGAGTGCCTACTCATATCAGTGCTGAAGGACAACCAGATCAGGCTCTCGTTGATGAAGCGGTTCGACTTCTGCAGTTTGGACCAAAATGGCAGGGAACAAAAGGGCGTCTGAAAATTATGTTCCCCGTCAAAGAGGAACGGAACTCGGCACAAGTAACTGTAATTAAACCGCCGCATTGTTTTGGAATCGAAAAAAAATAATAGTGATCTGATAAAAAGCAGCGAGCTATTTCTTTCATAGGAAATGGCTCGCTGCTTTTTTATATAGTCTGAATTACTTAAAATGCATATCTCAGGCCTAATTGTACTTGATAAGGATTACCATTTAAATTGGATACTCCCACACCAGAACTCATATTATAAATATATTGTTGACTGGTTGCATCAAAGCTTTTGATGGCATATAGATTTTGCTTACCCAGATTGTGTCCTACGCCCCAAGTTTTTTTCAATAGGTTGGCTACATTGAAAATGTCTATCGAAGCTTCAATGCCATGTTTCTTGTAAACTTTTAGATTTTTAGCCAAATGTAAGTCAAATACACCGTAAAAACCATTGATGCCGCCGTTTCTTTCGGCGATGCGGTCGAGGTTACCATTGATGTATTTTTTAATGCTCTGTTCTGCCTTTGGATCATCCAAAATAGCTTGAATGCCCGATTTGATGTAATCGGGTGTGTTTTTATTGCTGGGGTTGTAAACGAAGGCAAGATCGTTGGAATTGACAAAATCACCATTAACATTCCCATTAACCGCTAGGGAATAGCGTGTTCCTGCAATTCCGCTAAAACGTAAACCCATAGATACACCCCATAGCGATGGGCATAGTACCATAAAAAACAACTTTATGGCGGAATTGATTGTCCGAATACGTCATCGTACTCAAGTCGCGTGGATCATCTTTCACCATCAGCGAAAGGGTAGCGGAGTTTGCGACGTTGCCGTTGTAAGAGGTATTGTCTTTTGTGTCGTTCCAGGTGTAAGATACGGTTATCTGCCCGTCTTTATAATAACGATAAGTTCCGTCCAGCACAACCGTATAAGAATTGTTTTTTCCTTCACTGTTCATTTCCAGTACGCGGCCTATTTGTTTTGTTTTACGGCTATTGGTCCAGTTGGCGGCACCGTTTGTCGTATTGATGCTTGATGCTGGAACATACACCCCACGGTTACCTTCGGCAGTCAGCCTAAAGTAAGGATCCTCCACCATATTGCGATCTACATACATATAATTGTTGCGCCCCCAGGTTCCGTAAGCGCTTAAACCGATGCGTAGCGAAGGTGTGAAAAAGTGATTGATGGAAATATTCGCTTTATATACAGTTGGCACTTTTACATCCTTGCTATTGGTATTGATGGTGACAAGTTTTTCGATCTTCGGGTTGTCCAGCAGTTCGCGCCCTGGAGCTGTATCGGGGTCTTGGCGATATCCTGCAAAATTTGGTTTGGGAATTAAAGTAGGGTCAGTAATATCTACACCGGCAATGCGTGAGCCATCAAACAACATATTGTTTAACATAGAATAGGGGTTGAGGGCCGAACCGAATATACCAGCGCCAAAACGGATTATATTTTTCTTTTCTTCATTGATATCCCAGTTGAACTGCACGCGGGGTTGTATCTGAAAAGTGTTGATACCATTATCGGTTGAAAGGCCCAGTTCGTCATAGACTGTTTGGTTGAATGTAGCCTTCTTTAGGTATTTCGTATTGTCCAGACGTAGGCCGCCGACAACATCAAGACCCCTAGCGATTTTAGCTTCCATCTGTCCATAGAGACCTACAGCTAGATTGTTGACCAAGGTGTTTTCTTTGTCAGTCATATATACATCACGGGCATAGCGATAAGGAGTCAGGTTATCGAAATTTTGTAGACCAGTAAAATAGAAACGACCATTCATTTCGCTGCCGTAGCGGAAATCCATGTTCGTATACATGACATCTGCACCGAAGGTATATTTGATTTTATCTGTGTTATAATAGAGGTTGTTGACCAGTTGTAACATATTTCCGTTGAACCATTCTGGTGCATAACGCTGACCACCAAGCTGTATTGAATTGGTATATTTATTTGTGCCGTCCACCGATTGAACAGATTCAACGATCGCACGTGGAATACTGTGTGACTGATCAAATCCAGCTACATTGTGCTGTGCTTCAGAACGCTCATAAAAATGTTGCACCTTCAAATCGTTGGTCAATTTGGAACTGATCGACGTGCGCAAGGAGGCCATGAGGCTGTTGTTAATATACCTTCTGTTGGTGTAGGATTCAAAAGCATTGATGCCTGTATTGTCTCCCTCTTGTTGATTGTCCATGTCGTAGACAAAGTTGTTCCGAATAGTCAATAAGTTTTTATCGTTCAATTGCCAATCAATGCGGGCGAAGGCCGCGTCGGTCTTTTTCTTCTTGTCAAAGGAACCAAACAGGCGATCGGCACTTGCACCATATTTACCTACAGCAATGCGGGTAAACTCATCTAATGTAGCCTGGGTTACTTTGTAACGTGCAATGTCCTCCGTTGTTTGAATGTCTGCGATCTGAAGAGGACGGGTGTCCATCTGACGGTCCCAAGTTACAAAGAAGTGAGCTTTGTCTTTTATGATTGGACCTCCAAGTGAGAATCCATATTGATAGGTGGAGAATTTTTGTTTTCGGGCTGTTCCATTGAGGTTGTACTTACTCGAAAGCCAACCTGCCCGGGCAAAAGTAAATGCACTTCCAGTTAACGTATTTGTACCGGATTTGGTTACGGTGGTAATGCTGCCCCCACCGCTGCGACCGAATGTGACATCGTAGTCATTGGTCACTACTTTGAACTCTCGAATGGCTTCCATGGAGATTGAATAAGCTCCGCCGCTATTTCCACCTGCCACTGTGCTGCGCGAATTCATTCCGTCTACCGTAAAATTGGTCGATGAAGCGCGCTGTCCAGCTAGATTTGTACCACTGCTGACAGGCGATAAATCAATCAGAGAGGAAAAATTACGTCCATTTACAGGCATTTTTTTGAGGTCATTGGCCGTAATGGCAGTAGATGCACCCAATGTCTTGATCTTGTTTTTTAGGTCAGCCGCAGTGCCTTGAACGATAACTTCATCCAATTTATTTTCAGCTGATGATAAGGTGAAATCCACATTGAGTTCGTCACCATAGCTCAATTTATAGTCAGTCTTTTTTTGTTCTGCATAGCCAACGTGGTTGATTGTGATGCTGTATGGCGAACCCAAAGGTAATTGCTGAAAGGTATAGACACCATTTTGGTTGGTCAGTGTCGTTTGTTTAAATCCTGTTGATTCATTCCTTACCGATACAGATGTTCCTTTTACAGGCCCATTGTTGTCTATGATCCGACCTGTAATCGTCGCTTCGGTACCCTGAGCCCAACTGTTGGTTGGAATTTGGAAAAATGTAATAATGGTTAATACCATTAACCAAACGATGTTTCTTTGCATAATAATTTCACTTTTTAGTTGATTAGCGTCTGTCACAAGTATGTTGCGAAATTATCTCTGCAAGATTGTTAAATGGTTAAGATCTCATTATGAAATATTTAATAAAAATGGGTTTTGATGGTCCGTCATGCATAATTAATTAACCTATAAACAGCGAGCGGCTCAGATACCTCTAAGCCGCTCGCTGTTTATTATAAAGTTGAGAAGATTTATTCTTCCCAACGAATTTTATCTGCAATTGGTGTGCGGATAGGTTCGCGTGCCTCAGATTGATGGTGTCCTAAGTAGAATAGACCAATACATTTTTGATTTTCTTCGAGATTTAAGAAACCACCCAAGTGATTGATTAAACCGGGAGTCGCCCAGTATCCACCAATGTTTAGCGAGTGTGCAGCTAACCACATGTTTTCAACTGCTGCAGCTGTACAGGCCAATTCTTCCCATTCGGGAACTTCACCTGTATAATTGACAACAATAGCGATCGCAACGTTTGACTGTGTTGCTTTTTTGCCCATTGTTATTTCTGTTGCTTCAGTGTACTTCTCTGCTGGTGTTACCGATTTGTAAATACGTGATAACTCCGTGCCCAAACGTTCCAATCCCTCTTTGCGGAAGATGACAAAACGCCAAGGTTGTGTCCTTTTATGTGTTGGAGCAGCATTGGCCGCTTCCAAGATACTCAAGATATCTTCTTTACTGACTTCTTCTTCAGTGAAGGAAGCTTGAAATACTGATCTTCTGTAGTGTATTGCCTTTAATACGTCGTTTTTCATTATAATTTATTTTTCCTTTATGCTTTTTCTTCCCATAAAGATACAACATGCAAAATTGTTTTGACGGCTTTTTCCATATCTTGTACAGCTACCCACTCTTGTTTTCCATGGAAAGCATGCCCTCCGGCAAAAATATTTGGACAAGGCAGCCCCATAAACGAAAGACGGGAGCCATCTGTTCCACCACGGATACTTCTTCTTTCGGCTACCATTCCTGCTCGGTTGATGGCTTCCATCCCGATTTCCATAATTTCAGGATGCTGATCCAGCACTTCTTTCATATTACGGTATTGTTCTTTTACAACAAAAGTATAAGTACAGTTTGGATATTGCTCCACGATTGATTTTGCTATATCTTCCAGTTCATCTTCATGTTTCTTGAGATTGGCCGTAACGTGATCACGTACGATAAATTGAATTTCTGCTTTTTCCACAGATCCACTGATATGAACAGGATGTACGAAACCGTCTTTTTTGTTGGTGCTTTCAGGTGAAAGCCTATCTTTCGGTAGCGCCTCAATTATTGCACTGGCGATTTTGATGGCGCTTTGCATCTTCCCTTTAGCAAAACCTGGATGCACCGATACGCCATGAATAATTAATGTAGCTCCATCTGCGGAAAATGTTTCATCTTCGATGGTTCCGGCTCTTTCACCATCCATGGTATAAGCGAAATCTGCTGCTAAACGTTTTAAATCTGCTTTATCAACCCCTCTGCCAATCTCCTCATCTGGCGTAAAAAGAATTTTGATGTCACCATGTTTGATTTCAGGGTGTTTCATTAATAAACGTGCAGCATCCATGATTTCGGCCACACCTGCTTTGTCATCTGCACCGAGTAAAGTAGTGCCACTCGCTGTAATGATATCATGGCCAATTTGATTGGCTAGATCGGGATGTTCGGCATATTTGATGATAATACTATTGTCGTCAGGAAGCACAAGATCTTGGCCCTGATAGTTAGCATGAACCAGTGGTTTTACATCTTTTCCAGAAGAGTCCGGAGATGTATCCATATGAGAACAGAAACAGATAACGGGAACTTGCTTTGTGGTATTGGATGGAATAGTTGCGTAAATATATCCATTTTCATCCATTGCCGCGTCTGAAATACCCAATGCCAGTAACTCCGTTACAAGTAACTTTCCTAGGTTCTTTTGCTTTTCTGTAGAAGGACATGTTGGTGAATTTGCATCAGATTGTGTGTCAATCTGTACATAGCGTTGAAATCTTTCGGATACCGAAAAATCACTTATGTTGTTGATCTCAAATGTGCTCATTTTTTAATAGCCCTAATGTGATAAGGGTGGTCAAACTTAGATAAATTGCTTTTTATTTGCAATTTAATTTGGTTGCATTTACAAACAATTTACCCTTCATACATGCGTTTGACGCTATTGTAACAAATGGGCAATAACAGAAAGGGATCGGAGCGGATAGAATCCTAATTTTCCCAAAGAGAATGTACCGCTAAAGAAAATGTATCGCTAGATAGCATTGTGCTGGAGATCTTTTGAGCTGTTTGGTTTATCCATGGATAGGAAAAAAGAAATCATGATGGTCCTGCATCAATTAAAACCTTCATGACTTCGCAGACACCAACAGCAATGAAAGCAAACTGAAGGTTCTTCCTGGCCAATAAGACCAGACAATTTCAGATAAAAAAAGGACCTATCAAATTGTTGACAGGTCCTTTTTTTACATGTAAATCGTGTTCTATTTCTTTTGATCAGCGTAACCAAATACCTTCTGCAGGATATTGGTATTTCTACTGCCACCTATGTTGTGTCTAATTTTTGACTCCTGGTCGGCAACTTTGATAAATAGACCATCTATTGCTTTCTGCGTAACATATGCCGTAAGATTTGTCTCCACTTTATTGCCTAAAGGAAGGTTGTTGTAAGCTGTTGTCAATTGGGTCCAGTACTGGTCCACATTGTTTGTACCCATGGCAGATTTGATAACAGGACTAAACTTGTTTGTTAATTCGGTCGATGTATTTGTTTTAAAAAACGTTGTCGCGGCGTCTTCTTTGCTACCTAAAAGAATGTTGGTTGCATCTGTAATCGTCATCTTCGAAAGTGCATTGACAAATACTGGGGCAGCCTCTTTAACGGCTCCCTCCGCAGCTCTGTTCATGCTCTGTATAAACTGATCGCACAATTTCCCCATCCCAACAGCACGAAGCGTTTTTTCTACTTTCTGTGCTTCGGCAGGCATCAAAATCTTTACTGCTGCATCTCCCAGAAAACCATCCTTCTTGGCTAGAGATTCGATACTCAGATTTAAGCCGTTGCTTAAAGCCTGTTTGATCCCCAACGATGCATCCTTATTGGACAAAGATGCCAAAGTGTTGGATTTTGATGCTATTGCAGTCGTATTTGATGTTGTCGTCTTTGATGTCGACGTCGTTTTAGTACTGTCGGTCTGGCCCTGATTTGCTTTTGCCAATGTCTCATTGATTTTCTTAAAAATCTGTGCTTCGCTTGCATTGGAATAAAGTAATCCGGAGACAAATAGTGTACAATATAATAGTGGAAATTTCATTATGTTTTTGTTTTGCTGTCAAAATTAAACATATCGACTGTTAATTTATGTGAAAGTTTAAACCAATTGCAAACGAACCATAGCTATTGTCGGGAATCGTAGCAGATACGCTACAGCGTGCTGAGTCGCTATTCCCGATGCGGTGTAAATAAAAGCTGTCCCACAAAATAAAACAGCAGATCCTAAGCGGACCTGCTGTTTGTGTTATAGGGTTGTTGTTATTAACAAAATATTATTTCCAGGAGAGTGTCGTTGCTACTGGAAAGTGATCCGATGGAAATTTATTCATGTATGTATCGGTGAGGATACCATATTTTTTTACTTGGAAAGGTTTGGTGATAAAAATATGGTCTATGCGGCCTGTTGGTCTAATGCTTTTGCCCCAACCATTGAAAGAAGAATTGGGCTCATATTTAAATGTTGCCAATTCATGTACATCAGTGACCACTTTGCTATTGGCCAAGGTGAAGTAAGCATCATCTTTTTCATCGACGTTGAAGTCGCCTGTTAAAATTAATGGTAGGTCTTTGGCAAACTCTTTTGCTTTTGTCAGAATCAATTTTGCACTTTCGGTACGTGCAGTACGACCGATATGGTCAAAATGTGTATTCATAAAGATAAAGCGTTTTTTGTTGGCCTTGTCTTCAAAGATACCCCAGGTACAGATTCGCGGTAGTGCTGCATCCCAGCCTTTATTCGGGTGTTCGGTATCTGTGGCTGAAAGCCAGAAAGTTCCACTCTTTATCGCTTTAAAGCGATTTGTATTGTAATAAATCGCCGAGTGCTCGCCCTCTTGTGCACCATCGTCGCGACCTACACCCACGTAATCAAATCCAGGAAGGAGCTTTTTGAGATCTTGAACCTGATCAAAAAAACCTTCTTGGATACCAAAGATATCAAAACCATGGTATTTGATCAGATTGGTAAGCGGGACTTTCCGGTCGTTCCACATGTTATCGACATCGACGGTATTTCTTTGGCGTATATTATAACTGCCTGCAATAAATTCCTGCCCATACGATAGGAAAGATAAACACAGTGCTATAACGAGAAAAAGACTTTTTTTCATTTATTTGAATTATTTATGCTATTTATGAGTGATCTTCATGTGTTTAAATGAACTTGTTTCACTCGGTTATTTGTTCATCATTTATTCTTTATATAAAGGCAATCATGCTGCCTCGGGCGACACGAGTGTTTAGTTTCATCGCTATAAATGTCCTTTGTTCACTCGGTTTGTCCTTATTTCTTTAATATGCGGAGCAACAACTCAGGTTCATCAGTGGTAATAAAATCAATTTTCTGATCGATTAGATTTGTCATTTCTTCTTCTGTGTTTACGGTCCATGCATTCACTTTCATACCAAGTTGATGCGCATCTTTCAGCCATGTCGCATTCTTTTTAAAGACGGAAAAGTGATAATCCACCCCATTAATCCCAGCAGCTTTTACATCTGAAGGAGATTTATCTCCTGTAAGATATTGGATATTAGCCTTAGGAGCCAATTCGTGGATCTTTTGACAAGCTTCAAAGCTGAAGGAAATGTAATCCGTAATTTTCTCAGCTTTTAAGCTTTTGACCATTTCAACCGTTTTTGTGGTCGCTTCAAGCGTACGCTCGACCCCAAGTTTATTGATTTTCAACTCAAGGATAAGGCGTAAACCCTTTAATTTTTTTCCAGCATTAATATATTCTTCCAACGTGGGAATGGATTCACCGTTAGGATGTTTCTTTTCTAAGAGCTCTTTGTAGGTTGCCGTTGCGATATCAATGCCGTAGAAATCATTGTCATGGTTGACCACAAGAATATTGTCTTTGGTCAAATGTACATCAAACTCGGATCCGAAGAGCTTGAGTTCGTGGGCCGCTGTTAAGGAAGCAATGGAATTTTGCGGAAGATGGCTGTTTTTCCATACGCCACGATGTGCAATGGCTTTCGTTTGTGCGAATAATGCGGAGGATGAGATTACCATAGCCAGTGTCAGACAGCTAAAAATATGTTTTTTCATGCTATAATTATGTATGAGTGTTTGTTTTCAACGGCATAATGTGCACGTTTCACTCGGTGATTTATTCCTATTCTATGTATTTATAATACCGATTACGATACTAGCAGTAAAAATCGACCTTGGTGACAGGATCGTTTCTTACAAATTTGTTTAAAAGCTGATTTTACATGGAACAAAAAAAGTGGTACTTTTTATCTCGATGTACAAGATCTAAAGTACCACTTTTATATTTAGGAATTGTTAAGTGTAATTTATTTTTTACCATTCCATTCAGCCATAAACTCATCCAGAAAGTTGAGCATATAGTCATGACGATGTGCTGCTATTTTTTTTGCAGCCTCTGTATTCATCTTATTCTTTAACAATAATAGCTTTTCGTAGAAGTGATTGATTGTAGGAGCTTCCGAATGTTTGTACGCTTCCTTATCCTTATATTCTTGAACAGGAATGTTCGGATTATACATCTCACGGCCTTTATTACCACCAAAGCTAAACGCACGGGCAATGCCTATTGCACCGATAGCATCCAAACGATCTGCATCTTGCACGATTTCCATCTCTTTTGAATGGAATGACACTTCCCCCAAACTTGCTTTGAAAGACATATTGAAGATGATTTTCTTCACATGGTCAATGATTTCAGGTGAAATTTCTAGACTTGCCAAAAACTCTCCGGCAACACGAGGGCCTATTGTTTCATCACCATCATGGAATTTACTGTCAGCGATGTCATGTAACAGTGCCGCCAATTCGCAGACCATAACATCCGCTTCTTCATCTTCTAAAATTAACTTCGTATTGTTCCATACGCGTTGAATATGCGACCAATCGTGGCCTGCTTCTGCAAATTTCAATCGATCTTGCACAAATGCTACTGTGCGCTCAATAATGTTATTCATACAATACTTTTGTTTTTTCGCGAGTACCCTCGTATAATTCGTATTCTAATAATCTACAATCTAATTTACCATTATAAAATTCTATGCGTCGGGACGCACGTAGCCCGATTTTCTTTGCCAGATCTGGATTTCCGGTAAATATATAGCCTCTATAACCTTTGCACTCCTGTTTCATGAAATCCCCCATACGCTTATAGGTAATCTCTAACTTGCTGTGCGTGCCCAGACGTTCACCGTATTCAGGATTGAATAAAATGACACCACCTTCTTTAGGAACGTGTGTTTCGGCAAAATCGCATACTTCAAACGAAATTAATTGCTCCACACCAGCAGTTCTTGCATTCATCTTTGAGACGTTGATTGCCTCCTCCGAAATATCGCTTGCAATAATTTGTGGAGCCGCTTTTTTATTGATCTGATCTTTGAGTAGTCGGCGCTCCTGGAAGAAAACTGTTTCATCATAACCGATGAAATGCATAAATGAATAGTTCATGCGCAGCAACCCTGGTTTTCTGTTTGTTGCTATCAGTGCCGCCTCAATGGCTAAAGTTCCGGATCCACACATCGGATTTACAAAAGGTGAATTACCATCCCATTTGGAAGCAATAATTGTTGAGGCTGCAAGAGCTTCCAGCATTGGCGCTTTTCCAGGGATCTTACGGTAACCATGTTTTGCCAGTGTCTCGCCTGAGGTATCGAGAAAAATTTCAGCACGGTCATCTTTCCAGTACAAGTGGACAACCGCTTTATTATTGTCCGGACCTGAATTAGGGCGCAGACCTTTTTTTTCCTTTATACGGTCCACAATTGCATCCTTAACCTTTACGTTTGCAAATAAAGGCGTGCTGATTGTCTCATTATCAACATTAGAGCTGACAGAGAAATATCCGTCAAATTGAATAAGTTCTTCCCAGGCAATTTTACTCAATTCTTCATAGAGCTCCGTCGGATTATTGGCTGTAAACTCCTTTAACGAATACAAAATCTGAGAGGCTGTGCGTAGGTTCAGATTAAGCTTGATCGTATCGTTTATACTGACCTTTAATTCTACTCCTGTAGGGAATGCCCTGACAATGTCAAAACCTAACTCTTTAACTTCCTGTTGCAAATAAGGTGATAAGCGCTTATTGCACGTTATAATAACTTTATTGGGGGTGTTGAAAACTTCCATCATATTTTGTACAAAGTTAATTAAACTCTTCCTCAAAAATTGCTTAATTTTACGCTTTAATATTTATTTTTTTGATTATGGAAATTAGAGGAAAAGTACACGAGATAGGAGCGACACAACAAGTGACAGAATCATTCAAAAAACGCGATATGATTGTAGCTTATGCCGAAAACCCACAATTTGTTGAGTATATCCGTTTTGAAGCAACACAAGACAGAACGTCAATTTTTGATAACCTTGCAATTGGTGAAGAGGTAGAAGTATCTTTTAATCTTCGTGGTCGTCCTTGGACTAATAAAGATGGCGTAACAACTTATTTCAATTCATTAGTAGCATGGCGTGTTACAAAATTAGGTAATGCTGCTCCAGCTCCATCTTCTCCAGGTTACGCAGATATGCCTGCCCCTGTAGATTTGGCGGGTTCATCAGATGATGACGATCTACCATTTTAATCTGAATAGGATTGTATAGCCTATCGCCACGCGGTAGCAAATAGATTATTTAAACTGTTCGCAATACAGTTATTTACGATAGAAAGGCTTCCTCAAGAAGCCTTTTTTCTTTGGAATCCAGTAGGCGTGCCTGATTTTTCTTGGCGCTGAAATTGCTTGCTATATGGTATCGTACATCAAAAACAACAGATATGAAATTAACCGTATTGTTCTCTTGCTTAGCAATGATTTCGCTAAGTGCATGTAATCAAACCTCAAAAGATAGTCAGCATACAACCGCAGATTCCACTGCACATGAGACTGTGGCGGTGGATACTGCCCATACATCGCAGAATTCGTTGGATTGGGCCGGTACCTATGAAGCTACTATTCCCTGTGCTGATTGTGAAGGTATCAAAACAAATATCACCTTAAAAAATGATAATACCTTTGCCATCGTCAGTGAATATATTAATAAAAATACCAAGGTCGAAGATAGTGGTAAAGTCATGTGGCACGACAACGGATCCGTTGTTCATCTCACAGGGAAGGAAACAAATATGAAACTGAAGGTGGGTGAAAACAAGCTGATTGGGCTAGATCAGGAAGGCCATGCGATTGAAGGCCCCAATGCGCATCTTTATGTATACAATAAGGTCGAAGGCGAGAAATTGTAAAACGAAGCTCCGATAACGGAATTAGCCACTGATGTATTTACCGTATGGAACTTTTCGTAATAAATAGGTCAGTAGGGCGCTAGCCAACAACGTGAGCACCGTTGCTGCCGGGATTTTCCACAAAGTGGATAAAGGAAGCAAAGGATGAATATAATTGAGCAGCAAAATATGGCAAAGGTAAATGCCAAAGCTGTGGATGTCGATAAATCCCCAGAAGGCGTTGAGTTGTTCTGGGAGTTTAAGGCCTTGCACGAAGACGAATAAAAAGCCTGCACTCAATGCGATGTTGGGGGAAAGATAGTTGTAAAGTGTCGGATCAAATTCACCTCGGGAGCTACTTAGATAATATGTCCCCGATGCTGTAATTAAACAGCAGATCAGAAAAAATGTAAAACTTGACAATTTTACCATTGGGATAGGGTAATTACGTAAGTAATGGCCCAAGACCAAATAGCCTGCATAACCCGAGAAAAAGGTCAGGTCAAAATTAGGTAGGTAACTATTGAACCATTTATTCGTAAAAAATAACGCTGCAAACCACAATCCCAAAAAGATCTCAAGCTCTCTCTTACTGCAGTTGCCCACAATTTTGCGTATGAAAGGAACTGCAAGGTAGAGCCCAAGTATCATATATAGGTACCAAAGGTGCGCATTCGTTCCTGACTTTAAGCGAATTAACACAATGTTGATAACTTGTGGAAAACCGATATAGTCAAAATCGATATAACGGACAAAATAATAGAAAAGATAGACGATGCTCCAAAAAAGAAAAGGCGGGACAATTTTCAATAAACGTTTCCGATAAAATTGTCCCGTACTTTCGTCTTTCTGTAACAGGAGGGCACCTGAAATAACGACAAACAGGGGTACCGCAAAGCGCGAGAAGCTATTGAGCCAATTGGCATAACTCCAGTCGAATGATTCAAATTCATTGCTGTTTAAGTAGCCCGAAGAGGAATGAATCAAGATAACGAGGAATATCGCAACAATACGTAGTATACTGATATAACTTGTTCGCGCCATTTGATTATGCTGTTTTTATTGAGTTTTATTGTCGTAGACTTTCAAATATAGCAAAGTCAGGAGTGCTCCAATGCTCGCCATGCCCACACCAACGAGGGAAGGTGTATTATAAGCTAAACCCCAGGTTATTGGGATTCCACCTAAAAATGCACCTAAGGTATTCCCGAGGTTAAAGGCTGCCTGACCACCTGCTGCGGCCAATGTTGCTGCTTCTTTTGAGGCGCGGATCAACATCAGTTGTGTCGGCGAACCAATAGTGAAGGACACCAGTCCTGTAATAAAGGCTAAAGGATAGGCTGTCCAGCCCAGTGGTGATATAAAGTAAACCATCACAAGGCATATCGCCATAGCGGAGAAACTCGCGATTGCCGCTTTGGTTGGGGAGATTGTATCAGCCAGTTTTCCGCCGATAAGATTTCCGAAAAACATACCAACACCGATCAGGATCATAATCAAGGGGACACGATCAGCAGCGATGCCCGACACATTGGTCACCAAAGGCGCGATGTAGCTGATCCAGGCGAAAAGTCCACCGGTACCTATGGCAATAATAGCCATTAATAACCAGGCAATTTTTTTGTTGAAGAAGTTTAACTGACTAAAGATATTATTTCCTTTGGCGGCCTCAATTTTTGGCATCCATGCATAAATTGCTGCAAAAGTGATTAATCCCAATATACTGATAATACCATACGTTAAACGCCATGAATAATGATGGCCTAAATAGGTGCCGAGTGGTACTCCAGCCAAATTGGCAATAGTCATTCCGGTAAACATAATGGATATAGCCTGTGCTTCTTTTCCTTTCGGAGCCAGTCTTGCTGCCACGACAGACCCAACACCAAAAAATGCTCCATGGGGAAGTCCGGCCATAAAACGGGAGAGACTAATCAAAAACTGTCCCGGTGCAATACTGAAAAGGCCATTGAAGATAAAAAAGAGCAGCATTAAAAAGAGTAATACCTTCTTCGGAGGATATTTTCCTGTAAATAGCACTAATGTTGGGGCACCTACAACGACTCCCAGTGCGTAGAGTGCAATCAGGTGAGCAGCGGTAGGGATTTCGATATGAAGATCTTTGGCAATGTCAGGCAGGATGCCCATCATCGTGAATTCGGTCATTCCGATGGCAAGTCCGCCAAATGCCAAAGCGATAATTCCTTTGTTCATTGTATTTTAAGGTTGAGGTTGTACGATAATGGTACGAAGATAGTAAATAGATTGTACTAAAAATTATTGATACCTTTTTTGAGGGACACAAGTAATATTTTTAGTCTTTCTTAAGATGATCTGACGTTGATCTAACCTGCTTTCCAGTACCACCGAATCTGCAGCATGATAAACGACTTTAAAGCGGGGGATATACTGACCGGAAAGATAGCAACCTGAAATCTTCTGTTTGCCATTCTCCTTGGTATAGATACCATCGACAATGATGGAGTCTCCGCGCAAAACATAAATACCTTTTGCATGTTCTGTCCAGGAGCCATTTTTGTAACAGCTATCTGGTATGATTTGTACTTTATTGTTGACGTGCATGGTCGCGTAAACAGAGTCACAGGTAAACTTGAAGTCGGTCAAGGTGTATTGCATCATCTGCTGCTGTCCAGGAATGCTGTCTTGGACCCATTCTCCCTGTAAAAAGGGGGCACCTTCGCTCTGCATATCCGAATTGAATTTGCAGGCTGTAAAAAAGAAAAACATACCTATGGCAAGCGCCAATAGGTATGTTTTTGTTCGTATATTTTTTATTGAAATAAAAGTCACAGCTTATTTTAAACTTCCAACCATATCTTCTGGTTTTACCCAAGCATCGAAATCTTCAGGAGTCACATAACCTAAACGCACTGCTTCTTCTTTAAGCGTAGTGCCATTTTTATGCGCTGTCTGCGCGATTTCTGCCGATTTATAATAACCAATTTTTGTGTTTAGAGCGGTTACCAGCATCAATGAGTTGTCAACCAATTCTTTGATGCGTTTGTAGTTCGGCTCAATACCAGCTGCACAGTGCTCTTCAAATGAAACACAAGCATCCCCTAATAGGCGAGCAGATTGCAAGAAGTTTGCCGCCATCAATGGTTTGAACACGTTTAGTTCATAGTGACCTTGCGTTCCACCAATCGTAATAGCCACATCATTACCCATCACTTGTGCCGCGACCATTGTCAATGCTTCACATTGCGTTGGATTAACTTTACCTGGCATAATCGATGATCCTGGTTCGTTCTCCGGGATCAGGATTTCACCGATACCTGAGCGTGGGCCAGAAGCCAACATACGGATATCGTTTGCAATTTTATTTAATGCTACAGCCAATTGCTTTAATGCACCGTGTGTTTCAACGATTGCGTCATGAGCTGCCAATGCCTCAAATTTGTTTTCAGCGGTTACGAAAGGTAGGCCTGTAAATTCGGCGATATATTTAGCAACGACAACGTCATACCCCTTTGGAGTATTTAATCCTGTCCCTACTGCAGTACCTCCCAATGCAAGTTCTGATAAATGCGAAAGTGTATTTCTTAAAGCTTTCAGACCATGGTTCAATTGTGCGACATAACCTGAAATCTCTTGACCTAAAGTCAACGGAGTAGCATCCATTAAGTGTGTACGGCCAATTTTTACGACATTTTTAAACTCTTCAGCTTTTTTAGCTAATGTGTCACGCAATTTTTCTACACCTGGAATTGTAACTTCTGCAACAGCTTTATACGCCGCGATATGCATTCCTGTAGGGAAAGTATCGTTAGATGATTGCGATTTATTTACATCATCATTTGCTTTTAACACAGGTTCGCCTTCACCGATCTTATGTCCAGCCAATACTTGTGCACGGTTTGCGACAACCTCATTTACATTCATATTGGATTGTGTACCTGAACCCGTTTGCCAGATAACCAATGGGAATTGGTCATCCAATTTGCCCGCTAAGATCTCATCACATACGGTAGCGATTGCATCACGTTTCTCTACAGGTAATACCCCCAACTCGTGGTTAGCATAAGCAGCTGCTTTTTTCAAATAAGCAAAGCCTGCGACGATTTCGTGTGGCATCGAAGCTGCCGGTCCGATTTTAAAGTTGTTGCGTGAACGCTCTGTCTGTGCACCCCAGTATTTGTCTGCAGGGACTTGAACTTCACCCATCGTGTCTTTTTCAATTCTGAATGACATAGTATGTAAGTATAAGTAAAACGTAAAAATTATAAGTATATGTGCGAAGCACCTAATACATCAATTACAAAGTTACAGGATAATACAGTAAAGAGCAAGGATTAAAGAATAAGGATTGAGAATAAAACCCAATAAGCAGATCTAAAAACCAAGACGTTTTGTTAAGGAATCATTCACATGGTGGAAAACTTGTTTCGGTTTTAATGCCCGCCAAGGTAGCTCATTCAATGCGCCACCGAAATTAATGTAATAATCTATATTCTGTTGCTGGAACTCTTCGATCACATGTTCACGGAAACCGACGCCAGCAATCCAGCCATCATCGATATCCTGAAACCATTCCTCATAGTAAGAGTCGTCTGAAGCATGAAAATTCAGTACATTCTCCCCGATTAGAATAAAATACTTGATGCCTTGACTGATCAATACATCGATAATTTCTCGCTTGAGCAACATAATATCATTGTAGATCGCATCATTCCATTCACCAATCAGCTCGATAATACAGTATTGTTTTTCATAGTCCACAAATAGTATTTTTAGATATAAGGTAAGCGAACCGAATTCGTCCCATTGTGGGTGCAAAAGAAAATTATAGATCTGCTTGTCAAAATCGAATTCGCTATAGATTGTACCATAAAATGGGGATTGTTCATCTTCAGCGGCAATGTAATAGTCCCGCCAGTTGTAATAAGGTTCGATTTCGTGCATAAAGTGGAATCTTTTTCAATTCAAACTAAGATAAATTTACGCGCATTTGCAAGTTAAATTAAAGACATCATCTTCATCTGTTGAAATTAAATGTTCGGTGCCCTTATCGGCTGTTCTGTTGTTATTTTTTAATTTTTTACAAAGACTTCTAGCCATGGAAGACGCTGTTTCCGCCTGAAAACAAGGAAGGGAACTTTTTATTTTTAATGTAAAAATATGGGTTCAGGTGCTCGTTTAACCGAATAAACTTGCTATTTTTGATGAAGTAATTAATTGTTGAATAGTTTGTCTCATCTTCGATAATTCATGAAGATTTCCCATGCAGAAAAGTATTAAACGAAATATTTTTGTAGCCGCTACATATGCTGCAGTATTGCTTCTTGGCTTGCTGTTGGGGCAAAATTATGCCGAGGAGCAGGGAAGCAACCAAAAAACAACCTTTTCGAGTCTACGCTCGAATGGCAACTCGGACAAATTACAATATCTCATTCAATTAATTGCTGAGAATTACGTTGATAATGTCAGTATAGATACCGTTCAAGACGAAGCCATTGAACATGTCGTATCCCGTTTAGATCCTTTCTCCACCTTTTTAAGGCCGAATCAAGTGCTTGCAAAGCAGGAAACGCTTGAAGGAACATTTGATGGTATCGGTGTGGAGTATTTCCGCCTGAAAGATACGCTACTTGTTGTTGGAATGGTTGCTGCTGGTCCCGCTGAAAAAGCAGGTATGCGTATCGGCGACCGCATTTTAAAGATCGGGAATAAGGATCTTGTCGGAAGAAAGGTAACCGAGTCCGAAATTGAAAGGTTAATCCGTGGAAAGAAAGGAACAGCTGTATTGATTGCTATTCAACGTAATGGAGTGGTAATGGCCAATCCAATAAAAGTCATTCGCGATCAGGTAAATGTTTCCAGCTTAGATGCATCCTATATGATCGCTCCGAAAACAGCTTATGTGAAAATTCGGAGATTTGGGCATAAGACAGCAGACGAATTCAGACAGTCGCTCATAGATTTACGGAAAAGTGGGGCGCAGGATCTTATTTTGGATCTGCGTAACAATGGTGGTGGATTTGTCCATACGGCGATTGATCTGGCGGGGCAATTTTTTAAAGAAAAAAGATTGTTGATGTATACCGAGGGTGCCAATGAACTGCGCCAGGATTTCTATTCGGAGAAAGCTGGTGATTTTGGTGACGGCAGGGTCATTGTGCTAATCAATGAAAGTACGGCATCAGCAAGCGAAATCCTGAGCGGTGCTCTTCAGGATCTGGATCGGGCAACGATTGTCGGCCGCAGGTCCTATGGTAAAGGCTTAGTACAAGAACAATTTGACTTTTCGGATGGCTCTGCAATCAATCTGACTGTAGCTCGCTACTATACCCCTCTTGGAAGATGCATTCAGCGAAAATACACACGCGCCAATTTTGATGCTGCGAAATACATGACAGGCTTCGATCTATGGACGATGGACACTGAATTCAGCCAAAAAGAAATGTTTACCACCAGCAAAGGGAAACTTGTTTTTGGTGGTGGTGGTATTCTTCCGGATGTTACTATTCCGATTGACACCAACGAAACCAGTGCCAAATACCGCGAGATATTTCATTCCAATGCGATCGAAGAATTTGTTTATGATCGCTTCACGAAACATTTGCCCGCATATTCTATAGAGAATTTTATTAGCGGTTACCACTTACCGACAACAGAATTTGATCTATTTATTTCATATCTCAACAGTCAGAAGCGGATTTCGGTCACCGCCAAAGAAGCAAAAAACTTACATGATTTGATTCAATCCGATATCGAAGCCTTGGTCGGTCGCTATTATTTTGGTCGTGAGGCCTATTATAAAATCAAAAATCGAAGGGATAAATTTATTGAAATAGGACTTAAAACATTGGGTTATCAGATGCCTAAGGTTTAAGCCTAAGATCAGACCACACGGGGTAATGATCCGATAATTTCTGTTTGACAATCTGATAATTCATTACCTGAAATTTCTGGCTAGCAAAAATATAGTCGATCTGAAAGATCGGTAGGAGGGCATGATGGGTCACTCCCCAGCCGTTACCTTTCTCCTTAAACGCATTGTACAAACCATCTCCAATTAAATTGACCGAGTAGCTCATTGGCGTATCGTTGAAATCACCTACGGCAATATAAGGATATTGACATTCATTCATGTGCTTCTTTAACGAATGCGCCTGTTCGCTGCGTAGCTCGAAGGCATTCTTAAGTTTGCGGCTCAATTTACGGGTCCTCGAATTATCCGATTCATTATTATTGGACAGGTTTTGGATAAATTCCTTGTCTTCATTTTGCAGCGCAAAAGAACGTAGATGTATATTGTAGATGCGGATCAGGGTGTCCTGTTTTTTGATATCAACATAACTAATCCGGTTGATTCCGTAATCGTTGTCTCTGATGGTTCCTGAATCATAGATCGGGAAACGCGAAAGAACAGCCATTCCATACGCCTCATAATCGTTTTTAGAGCTCGGTTCAAAGAAAAAATAGTCATATCCCAATTTATCTTTGAATTCCTCAGAGAAAACATGTTTTCCCTTAATCTTGCTAATATATTCCTGAAAGCAGATCACATCAGGAGAGATGCTGTCAATAATGCGGACAACGTCGGCTTTAAAGTTCTTTTTCTCATCGTTTACCTTCTTGAACAGATGAGCATTGAAAGTCATGATGCGAAGCGTACGTACCTCCGATGATACAGGGGCATTCTCTTTGCGAATATTCCAATGCTTAGTTAAAAAAGGCCACCCAATGAGGATCGTTATGAGCGAATAAAGCGCAATTTTCCGTTTGCGGAGTAGCCAATAAAAGATAAATCCAATATTAATAAGGAGGATCGGAAGGTAGCCTAAGCCCATAAATGCAATCGGCCAAAAGGATTTGGGATTAATGAAGGTCGCCGAATAACTCATAAGTAAAGCAACGATCGCAAGCATATTTGCCAGGAACATTGTTTTACTGATAAAGCCCAGTTTTCTCCTTAAAAATGTCCTTCTATCCATCAACCTTGTCACCACTATTGCTTGCCCTAAAGAGCGTTTCTTTTTCATGGTTCGTTAGACTGTCGTAGCCAGAAATAGAAATTTTATCTAAGATAGCATCGATTTCATCCTGATTGGGTAAGTCATAACGATGTTTCCGATTTGTCGGTATATTGTTACCCACAACGACTTTCATTTTTGCAGGCTTCTGTTGTTTTTTCTGAAAAATTGTAGACCAGTCCATCCCCGATTTTAGCGCATAAGTGAAGCCCATTCCAAAAAGGACAACAGCAAAATACGAAATGGCAGCAGGTCGATTCGTCATCGTAAGGGCAAGAAATTCTAATCCAAAATAGACAATGGCCACTAATTTTAGCTTGATGTTACCCAGAAGCAGAAGCCGTAGCTCATACTTGGGGACCAAAGTCACAATCGCGGCTAATACCGCTGCCAAGGGGAGAGAGCCTCCCATAAGCTGTAAGTTACTTGGCATGGGAATAAGTGACCCAAAGCCCATATAGAGCACGCTGCCGAGCAGCCATGAGGCAATATAGACAAACAGAAATTGCCGCGTGTTTAAGAAGGTAAAAAAGATCTGACCGACCCAATAAAGCCAGAGACTATCAAAAAGTATGGTCCAAAGTTTGACGTAAACGAAATTCGATGTAACCAATGACCAGGGTTGTGCAATGAAACTTGAGAAATTACTCGGTAAACTTAATAGACGCACCGTAGGTTCCAAAAAGCTTTGTGGTACAATTTTTAATTCGAAGAGTAGGTCTAAAAAATAAATGAGGACAAATAAACAAACCTGGATACTGATCACCAAAGGTACGGGCGAGCCAGTTTTATAGGTTTGTCTCCAAAAATCTTTTAAACCGATGTTATTCATTGCGCACGATATTAATAAATTCCTTTTCTAATCTTCCACAGTTTAAGCAGTAGATAGCCAAATAGTGCACCACCGACGTGAGCCAGGTGAGCCACAGAATCTCCTGGTCTAGATAAGCTCATGTATATTTCGATGAGGATAAATCCACCGATCATATACTTCGCTTTGACTGGTACAGGAATAAACAAAAATTGAAGCGGTATGTTTGGAAAAAGGTAGGCAAATGCCAATAGTACGCCATAAATAGCTCCCGAAGCACCCAACATTGGAATGAGGTAGGTTAATGCTTCGTTGTTCCCGGTATTGGCCATGGAAATAAGTTCGTTCCCGCTCATGCCATGTAGCGGAGCGAAAGAACCCGTCGCATTATAAAGTTGTATGCCATTCACAGCCGTATAAAGGAACCAAGCGCCAATTCCTGAAACCAGGTAGAAATTTAAAAAACGTTTTGACCCAAGCACCTGCTCAATCATAGGACCGAACATGACCAGGGAAAACATATTGAAGAAGATATGGGTAATATTGTTTTTGTCATGCATAAACATATGCGTGATCACTTGCCAGATTTTAAAATATGGCGAGTCCGGGTAATAGACTGCAAGATAATCATATGCTACAGGTACAAGTTGAGATCCAATATAAAATATGATATTGATGATCAATAAATTCTTGATAACAGGTGTCAGTTGTGGAAACATATATTTTTATCTTCTAATTTTTGCCAAATTTTTCCGTCAATTCTTGCAATGTAAATGTTACAATTACAGGATTTCCATAGATGGAGATATTGGGTGAGTGACAAGCAAAAAGTCTGTCCACAAGCTCTGCCATTGCTGTATTGTCCAATGCGGTACCAGGTTTAATGGCCGCATTACGGGCCAGGCTTTTTGCGAGGTTTTCGCGCTTAGCGAGCTTATACTCAGATTGATTGTTTTTGTAATCCTCCAATATTTTCTCAATCATCTTTATTTCGTCGAATCCCGTCCCTAAATCTGCAGGAATTCCGTCAATAATATAGGAATTTTTTCCAAATTCACGAATTTGAAAGCCTAAGCCGTTGATGTCCTCCAGGAGGTCCTTCATTAACTCATTATCCGCAGCATTCAGATACAAAGTCTGGGGAAACAAACTTTGCTGACTTAGACCTTTATGTTGGTCCAGCTGTGAGAGAAATTGCTCAAAGAGAATGCGTTCATGTGCCGCTTGCTGATCGATCAGGATAAATCCGGAGTGAATCTGCGAAACAATATATTTATTATGTAACTGGAAAAAGAGCTTCGAGGATGATTTATCTTCAACCTGGATGATCTGCGGGTCATCGGTACGTAATTCCGGCTCGCCATGCAATGGTAACTGAACAGATTCCTCCTTTTCGACGATTTGATACAAAGAATCCCAATTGCTGGGTATGCCACCTGTTTTCTTGTTAAGTCCTTCAGCGTAGCTTTCTGAACGGCTGTAGCTCGAATTGGATTTCGATTTGTCTGTATCAAAGGGGTTGAAGTCCGGATTAAAGGTAACTGTTGGAACGATAATTTCATCCAGTGCCTTTTTTGTAATGAGATTGGTGAAGCTAGTCTCCTGTTCAAAATCCAAGGATGGCATGATGTTGTACCGTCCCAATGATCTTTTTACGGCTGAACGGATAATTGCATAAATGGCTTTATCGTCCTCATACTTAATTTCAGTCTTGGTCGGATGCACGTTGATATCAATGCGTGCAGGATCTATGTCGATAAATAAGACATAGAAAGGAAATGTTTCTGCCTGCAGAATATCTTCATAGGCGTTCATGACAGCGTGGTGCAGGTATGGATCACGCACAAAGCGTTTGTTGACAAAGAAAAACTGTTCACCACGAGTTTTTTTCGCAAACTCAGGTTTCCCCACAAAGCCCTCTACCTTGATGATGGATGTATCTTCTTCCACAGGGACAAGACGCTGATTGTAATTGTTTCCGAAAATATGGACAATACGTTGTTTTAGTGTCTCTGCCGGCAAATGGTAGATTTCATTTCCGTCGCTATGTAAGGTTAGGAAAATCTGTGGGTTCGATAAAGCAATACGTTGAAATTCATCAATGATATGACGCATTTCTACCGAGTTGCTCTTTAGAAAGTTTCTCCGTGCAGGAATATTGTAAAAAAGATTTTTAACTAAAATATTTGTCCCGGCAGCAACAGCTTCGGGGTATTGGTTGACAACTTTTGATCCCTCTATTTCAACGACTGTACCTAGCTCATCTTCAATACGGCGTGTTTTGAGTTCGACCTGTGCAATTGCGGCAATGGATGCCATCGCCTCACCACGGAAACCCATCGTACGAATAGCAAATAAGTCTTCAGCCTTACGGATTTTTGATGTTGCGTGGCGCTCAAAACAAAGGCGAGCATCAGTTACGCTCATACCACAACCATTGTCAATGACTTGAATCAACGACTTGCCTGCATCTTTAACAATAAGTTTTATTTTGTCAGCTCCAGCATCAATAGCATTCTCAATCAATTCTTTAATTGCAGACGCTGGTCGCTGCACCACTTCTCCCGCCGCAATCTGATTAGCAACATTATCTGGAAGTAATTGAATAATATCCGACATATAATACAAAGTTAAGAAATATCCATGTTTGCAGCGTATAAACACTGACGAAAATCAATCGGACATTCCACATGTTCTTTAAAAACAAAAGCGTGTAATGCGTTCATTTATACAAATGAAAATGGAATAGCAACGACCAACTGTTTACAGCCGCAAAGAACCTGTAAACGTATTTAGTCATTAAATATGACGCTTCCCAGTTGACGTCAAAGTCAGTGTGCGTTGTCTAACACCTGTGTAAAACACAGCTGATATCGAGCTGGAAAAATATTCCCTTCGCAATAACCGAGCCACCCTACGAACAGAAACCGCATAATTCGCAGCTGCTGTTTTGTTGATATTACATTTCCAGTTTTAAGAAACGTGCCGTTTCGCTTTTGTTATTTTTAATTAAGTTTTCAGGCGTTCCTTCAAATAGAACCTGACCGCCCTCTTTTCCACCTTCGGGACCGATATCAATGACCCAATCCGCCGATTTAACAACATCAAGATTGTGCTCGATGATCAAAACGGTATTCCCGCGTCCGACCAAGCGATTGATAACGCCCATAAGGACATTGACATCTTCAAAGTGTAGTCCTGTAGTCGGTTCGTCAAGGATATAAAATGTATTTCCAGTATCTTTTTTAGAAAGTTCCGTAGCTAATTTTACCCGTTGAGCCTCACCTCCCGATAAGGTTGTGGAGGATTGACCTAAGGTGATGTATCCCAAACCTACATCCTGCAGTGTTTTGATCTTTCGATAGATACTCGGGACGTTCTCAAAGAAATCCACAGCATCGTTGATACTCATATCAAGTACATCGGAGATGGATTTTCCTTTATACCGTACTTCTAAAGTTTCTCGGTTATAGCGTTTTCCGTGGCATGTTTCACAAGGAACCTGTACATCGGGAAGGAAATTCATCTCAATGACTTTCAATCCGGCCCCTTGACAGGTTTCACAACGGCCGCCTTTGACATTGAAGGAAAAGCGTCCTGGTTTATAGCCCCTGATCTTAGCTTCTGGCAATTGAACAAACAAGGTTCTGATATCCGAAAATACGCCTGTATAGGTGGACGGATTGGATCGTGGTGTACGGCCGATAGGACTTTGGTCGATCTCGATGACTTTATCAATATGTTCTAATCCTTCAATTTTTTTGAAAGGAAGCGGAGTGGCTTTGGCTCTGAAAAAATGTTTATTCAGAATCGGATATAATGTTCCCGTGATTAAGCTGGATTTGCCCGAACCCGAAACCCCCGAAACAACAATGAGTTTACCTAATGGAAAAGAGACAGACAGATTTTTTAAGTTATGTCCTGTTGCGCCATGTAATGACAATGTTTTTCCATTGCCCTCACGACGTTTCTCCGGAATCTTAACCTCTTTTGTCCCGTTGAGGTATGCCGCTGTCAGAGAGTCTGATTTTAGGATTTCTGCTGGGGTACCTTCGGCAACTACTGTACCGCCGTGAACCCCTGCTGCAGGACCCATGTCAATAACATGGTCCGCATGTAGGATCATGTCTTTATCATGTTCGACAACAAGGACCGAATTGCCAATATCGCGTAGGTTTTTGAGGGCATTGATCAACCGTTCATTGTCTCGCTGATGAAGTCCGATACTCGGCTCATCCAGAATATAAAGTACATTCACCAGTTGGGAACCAATCTGTGTTGCCAGACGGATCCGTTGTGCCTCCCCTCCGGAAAGTGTTTTAGCAGTACGATCCAAGGTGAGGTAATTTAAGCCTACGTCCAGCAAGAAGCCTAAGCGTGCGCGGATTTCCTTTAAAATCTCTGTTGCAATAATAAGCTGGCGTTCATCAAGTTTGCTTTCTACCTGATCAAACCACTCCTTGATCGATGTAATATCCATCGTGGAGAGCTCATGGATGTTTTTATCCGCTATTTTAAAATGTAAAGACTCTTTTTTCAAACGCGCTCCCGCACAGGTTGGGCAGGTGACTTTCGTCCTGAAATCATCTAAAGAAGGGGCTTCATCCGAAGATTTTCCGGAAAACTCTTCCAGCATCTTAAAGATTCCTTCAAATTCAACACGATATTCTCGTGTGCCATAACTGCCATAAGATACTGTTACAACGATAGGCTCTTCCTTATTGCCAAATAAAAGCTGGTCAATCTGTTCTTCATTGAACTTTTCAAGCGGCGTTGAAATGGTAAAATCTAATTTTTTTGCGACAGCCTTCAAGACTTCTGAAGTCCAGTTCTCCCGGGTAGGTCCCAAAGGGGCTAAACCCCCTTTTTGAATACTGAGTTTTTTGTCTGGAATAACCGCATTTTTATCAATTTCAAAAATATAGCCTAATCCATCACATGTTGGACAGGCACCATAAGGCGAGTTGAATGAGAAAGTGTTGGGCTGCGGTTCATCATAAGAGATACCCGATTCAGCATCCATGAGATAACGGCTGTAGAATTGCTCCTGATTATCCTTGGTGGAGACCTTGATAATACCTTTGGCAGTTTTCATCGCCTGCATAACCGAAGTCTGTAGGCGCTTTTTATCTTCACGCTCTACTTTCAAACGATCCACGACGATCTCAATATCGTGAATTTTATAGCGGTCTACCTGCATTTTAGGAACAAGGTCCAAGATCTCTCCATCCACGCGCACCTTCACATAACCTTGTTTACGGATTTGCTCAAACAATTCCCGGTAGTGACCTTTACGGCCTTTAACCACTGGAGCCAAGATATTTAAAGCCTGCCCTTCAAATTCAGTCAAAATACGTTCGATAACCTGATCGTCCGACATACGCTCCATTTTCTTACCGGTCACATAGGAGAAAGCTTCCCCCGCTCGGGCAAATAGTAGACGCATAAAATCATACACCTCGGTAATGGTTCCAACAGTGGACCTGGGGTTTTTGCTGGTGGTTTTCTGCTCAATGGAGATCACTGGACTTAAGCCCGAGATCTTGTCCACATCCGGACGTTCCATGCCGCCCAAAAATTGACGGCTGTAGGCACTGAATGTCTCCATATACCGACGTTGTCCTTCAGCATAAATGGTGTCAAAAGCCAAAGAAGACTTTCCGCTGCCACTTAAACCTGTAATAACAACCAATTCATTTCTCGGAAAAGAAACATCTATATTTTTTAGATTATGCGCACGCGCTCCAAATACCTGAACTTCACTTTGTTCGCCCAAATCTGGGCTTCTTTTTACTGCCATGAAAACTCCTTAAAGTCCCTGTTGAGGGATAAAATGCAAAACATGCAAAATTACAGATTTTAAAGGAATTATGCGAGCCAATCTGACTTTTGGAATAAAATGTGATATACAAGTGATTTAAAAAAATAATGTACCTTGCACAGTAAATCTAAATTTATGCGAAAATACGACGTCAGCAAACAAGAGAAACAATCGATCGACGATATTGTCCAATTTTGGAAGAAAGAAAACCTGTTGGATGAACAAAAAGCGAACGAGCTGATGGATAGTTTGGACGTAAAAAGTTTTGACTGGGGACAACTGGCGAGATATGCTTTTTGGATTGCCTTGGCTTCTTTGGTCTTTGCTGTTTTTTCGTTGTTTACAGATGCATCATTCTTGGCCTTTGTCGATACACTTTACGAAGCGCCTAATATCCTATTTTGCTTCTTTTTTGCTGCTGTGGCCGTATTATTCTATACGCTGGGTTTTCGGTATAAGAAACGATATCCTTATAAAAATCTATCCACTGAAACGATGATGCTGATTGGGGTTTTTGGAACAGCAGCCTGCATCGGATTTATGGGTAAAGTATTGGATAAAGATACGATGCATTATTCCTTGTTATTTTTACTCTCTGTTGCAATTTATGGCTTTCTTGCTGTTAAGCTAGACAGTAAACTGATTTGGACCTTTATGCTTTTGGCTTTGGGGGTATGGTTTGCGACCGAGACGGCCTACCATAGCAATTGGGGCTTTAAGTTTTGGGGAATGAATTACCCACTTCGTTTTACCATCTTCGGAGCGCTGCTCACCGCTTTGGCCGTTTGGGTTCAACCGCGGTTCGAACGCCTGCAAATCTTTCAGCCTATCAGTTATATTGTAGGGTTGATCTACCTGATGGTCTCCTTGTGGACCCTATCTATTTTTGGGAATTATGCTGATTTCTATGAATGGACGACAGTACGTCAATACCATATGTTCTATTGGGGTATTTTATCCACTGCCGTGTCGGCATTCTTGGTTGTCTACGGCTTAAAGGCTAAAGATAATGTAAGCAGGGAAGTGGGATTTGTATTTTTAGTACTTAATATCTATACCCGATATGTGGAGTATCTCTGGGATAATATCAATAGAGCCGTATTCTTTTTAATTTTAGCGGTGTCCTTTTGGTTTGTCGGTCGTTGGGCAGAGAAATTATGGAACAAGCGGAAAGAAGAGATTGCCGGATAATCCTTAAAATTGAATCGTAAATCCGACTGCTCTATGTGAACTGATACTAAGCTTGGGATCCAGGCTTAAGTATTTTCGGATTCGGGTAATAAAGACATCCATACTCCTTCCGGTAAAGAAATCTGCGTTTCCCCAGACCTTTTCAAGAATTTCTTCGCGTGTGACAAGTTGACCATTGTGTTGCGACAGAAATAGGAGAAGTTGCGATTCACGTTCAGTAAGCTTATATTGTTTCGAAGCATGGCTTAATAATAACTGTTCGGGATAGAAAATATACGTACCTATGGCAATCGATTTTGGGGTACTATTTTTCTGATTTCGCTTTAATATATTCTGTATGCGAAGTAACAGTTCTTCAGGATCACAAGGTTTGGTGATATAATCATCGGCACCGATTTTTAGTCCCGTGAGCTTATCTATTTTTTGCTCCTTGGCTGTTAAAAAGATAAATGGCAACGTGGGGTATAGGGCGTTGATTTCTTTGGCAAGGCTAAAACCACTAATTTGAGGCAGCATAACATCCAGTATAACCAGATCATAATCGGCTAGCTGCTGGAAATTTTCCGTAAGATCATTGGGCTGCGCTATCCAGTCTATGTTAAATGTGGATAGCTCAAGGTATTGCTTGAGCATAAAACCAAAATCTGGGTCATCTTCCACGAGTAGTATTTTGTTCATATGCTATTTTCAGTCGTTAATGTATTGATTGTCTATTCCCTATTTTTTTTTCGCTGATCATCCCTGCTGCTGATTATGATGTCTGTGATTGAATAGCAACGAGGGGCAGCTGAATTTTAAACGTAGTGCCTACATCGGGCTTGCTGGTTACGGTAAGCTGTCCGTGATAACGATCCACGATTGTCTTAACAAGAAAAAGACCGATTCCCAAACCTTTGCTGTCGTGAATATTGTCTTTCTGGATGCGGTAAAACTTGTCGAAAATATAAGGTAACTCGGACTCCGCCATGCCGTAACCATTATCCTGTATATAAATCGAGAGTTTACCTTTCTGATCCTCAAAAGAGATATTAATCCAAGTTGCACCATATTTTACGGCATTGTTCATCAGGTTTTGAAATAGTGTTGTCGCATCATTTAGGCTCAGGCATAATTTACCGTCAGGCAAGGGGCTTAATTGGAATGCGATAGCCGGATTGGTCAATTGAAAGTCTTCGAAAATAGCGTGTAGTTCTCTGTTGGTAATAGGGCGCTGATCCCTTGTCTGAAGATTCTCGCTCAGTGGGTTGAGGGTTTGTTCGAGACGGTTTGCCTGACGTTCAATGACTGTTATGATATTGTCGTCTGTTGATTTCCGTAGTGTTTTAGCTGCAATCTTCAAGGTTGCGATTGGCGTTTTGAGCTCATGAGAAATATTGTCAACGACATCGTGTAGCACGCTGATCTGTTTCTGCTGTTTTCTGAGATTCTGAATGGTTCTATAAAAAAGCCAAAGGAAGGCGACAAGAATAAAAAGGGTGCTCAACAGAAGCGAAGTAAGTTCTTTGAATAATATCCAGTTGAGATTCGTCACCTCAAACGATGTCTTCCTATGTACAAGAAAGGTATATAAGACTTCTTTGCTCTGGATGCTGTTTTCGATTTTCTGTGTTTCTGTTTTTTCTGTTATCCACTCGCTTGAGGAAAGTTCAACGGGCTGCCGAAAAGCTCCAGACGTTGTGTAGATGGTAATGGGACCCGCTGCGATCTGTTTTTCTAAGCTCTTGAAATAGATGCCCAAAATTTCTTTTTTCAGGATGACATCCATTCCAAGTGGCTGAAATAGACTGTCGACATATTGCGTTAGCCTCTGGGATGTTTTATGTGCATTTGCACTGTAAAGTCCTTTCAGTTTTTCAGCCGTAATCTCATTTTTAACCAATTTGATATAATAGTCTCTGGCAATGTCCTTACTCATTAAATCATCATCAAAAAGCTTGTCATTGTCATGAAGCTTGCCAAGCTTACTCTTCACAGTGGCAAAAATATCACGCTGTTTGAGCTGATAGGTATTATACAATTGATACCCCTGTATGCCGATAAGTACAGCAAAAAACAGCGTAAAGAGGACGATATAACTTTTGGGCTTCAATTCCATACACAAATATAACTGCTGACGGCTAAGATAATATACCTTAACGCAGCATTAACCCTTTGTTAACTATCATTTGCTTCAACTATAGGCACTTTTGAAGCATAGAATATCAGCGTATTAAATGGCCGCGGTTGTCAAATACGGATGACCACAAACTGGCCTATGTGTTACAAAACATAAATTCTAACAAATAGAATAATGCGGATAAGCTATACTAGAATTAAAAGACTAATTATTTGTACATGAAATTGATCCTATTTTTTCTGGCTTTCCCCTTGTTGCTTTCGGCACAGACCAAACAAATCGGGGGGCAAGTACAGGATGCAAACAAAATTGTGCTGGCGGGAGCGACCGTTATGCTATTGGATAGCAACTATCAGGAGATCCGGGAAGTAAAGACGGACCATTTTGGAAAATTTATACTTATGCTGGATCATCCTAGTGGCTACTATCTACGAACAACCTATCTAAACTTCAAGTCTCAGGAACTTTTTTTTCACAGCGATACCATTTCACGCCCTTTCTTGCTTGAACTTCTTCCCGAAGCAAAGGTACTCGAAGAAGCACAAGTCGTCGCTCGCGCTCCTAGATTGATCCGCAAGTTGGACCGCTTGGAATTTAACGTTCAGAATTCAAATCTTTCAGCGCTTAACAGCTGGGACATTTTGAAGCGTACGCCATTGGTGATGGTGAATGGTGCGGATTTAATGGTTCGTGGAAGCAAAAATATTGTTGTCCTCATTAATGAGCGAAAAGTGATGCTCACGGGGGATGAACTGAAAACCTATCTGGAGAATACAGCAGGTAGCGACGTGCAATCGATAGAGGTTATTACCAATCCACCAGCAAAATATGAAGCTGAGGGAAGTACGATTATCAATATTAAACTTTCTAAATCGAACCTATATGGCTACAGAGGCTCAGCGGTTGCATTGGCCGAAAAAAGCAGTACTTGGAAGCAACTGCTTGGACTGACCCAGTATTATAAAAATGAAAAAATCAATCTTCGTGGTACCTATAATTTCGGAAGAGGGACTTACGCCCGCTATGAAACGAATTATGTGTATTATCCGAACGAGCAAACCTCATGGGAAGGTGTAATGGATAGATTTGATACCAACAACAGTCAGAACAGCTATGTGTTTTCGATAGATTATACACCCGATACAACCTGGACAGTCAACGCCGGACTAAATGGATATTACGGACCGAAAACCTATGGTATCTATGAGGTACCCACGATCATATACGATAAAAATCATGTGCAGGAATCCTCTTATCTCACTACTAATGATCATCAACGATCGGCAAAAACGAATAACCTCTATCTTCAGGTAACTAAGAAAATTAATCCCAAATGGAGCATAAACTGGTCATCCTATTTTACAGATAACCATTCTACCAACGATCAGGATGTTTTGACGGCACTGCGATTTAAGGGGGAGGAACCTACAGACACTCGATTTATCAGTAATAATGAAAATAAAAACCGGCTTTTTTCTTCACAGATAGATTTCACCGGGAAAATAAAGAAACTGGGGCTGGAGTTTGGTGGGAAATTTAGTGATGTGAAAACAACAAGCACCCTTGCTTTTTCTGATGATGAATCCGGTACTCTTCAGCACCGGCTCGACAAGAGCAGTGTGTTTGATTACAAAGAACGGAATATAGCTGTATATACCTCATTCGATTATGCTTGGAAGAAATGGAGCTGGAAAGCTGGTTTAAGGGGGGAATATACCAATTTGGAAGGTATTGTGTCCGAACCAGCTGATATTAATAAGCGTGATTATTTTGTGCTCTTCCCGACATTTTACATGCAATATGCCTTGGCTGACGATCAGCAGTTCGGCTTTTCTTATGGAAAGCGTATTAGTCGCCCAGCATACTCTTGGCTTAATCCTGCTAAGTCCTACTATAATCGCTTTTCCTACTTTCAGGGAGATCCACGTTTAAGGGCGACGATCGTCCATAACCTCAATCTGACCTGGACCAAAAACAACTGGAATATCGATCTATTTTACCGATTTGAGAAGTGGCCGAATATGGAAATTTCCCGTCAAGATAACAACAATCACCAGCTGATTTTCCAATATACCAATATCAAGAAAGGACAAGGGGCGGGTATAGACCTGGGTAAGAGTTTTCAGCTGACAGGACGCTGGGGATTGAATCTCCAGTTGGAAGGAATGTATAACGAGAATTACTTTATGGGGACTGATGATGTATTGCACAAGAATGATGTGTATATCGGCAACGGAAACGTAAGTACCAACTATGTACTGCATAAAGATGCTGGCTGGAACTTTGAGCTGGGTAACACATTTACATCCCCGACGATACAAGGGCCATTTAAAATCACAGGATATTCAAGTACCTATGTGACGACAAATCGAAAGTTCTTTAAGAAGAAATTTGAAGTGAATCTATCATTTATGGACATTTTCAAAACGGAAAAAATGACGATATCATCCAAGTATGGCGACCAAAATAACTTTTATAAAGATTACCGCGATACTAGAAAGGTGAATCTGACGCTGCGGTATCATTTTGGAAACCAGAAGGTCAAGAGCAGCAATCAGCCAACAAGAACAGAAGAGCAGAATCGCTTGTAAATCAGTTAATTTTGACGAAGTCAAATCCTGCTGCAGACGCTATTTACTTGGTATATCTCCATGCGCCGGTAAAGAGAATAAATACCGCATGGATCAAAAGCAATAATCCTCCACATCGAATGTGGAGGATTATCAGATGCCAGGAAAGTATTTTCTTAGTTTATTTTCAGTGAATACGTGATATTGATACCGCCAGCGGCAAGCATATCATGTACTGAGCAATATTTTTTAACGGCCAGTTCAGCCGCTTTAGCTGCTTTTAGCTCATCAATTTCGCCTTTTAGGAAAAAATTGATGTGGATATCTGTAAATACCTGCGGGATTTCTTCGCGTCGTTTTCCTTCCACTTCGACCTGGATATCGTCAATTTGCTGGCGTTGTTTTACTAGTATGCTATGGAGGTCAAAGACGCTACAAGAACCCAGTGCCATTAAAACCAATTCCATTGGACGAACACCTTTTCCTTCGCCGCCGATAGCTTCCGAGCCATCGATGTTGACTTTGACAGGAGATAATTCACTGCTGGCTTCGAAATGCACAGCTTGGTTGACACGGTTTAATTTGATTTTCATCTTATTTTATTTTATTCTTTTTTGCTCGTTTAGACTCCTTTTTCAATCCATACGAGGGTTTTGTTGTTCAATCTACACTAAACAAACTTAGATAAATTACCTTTTATATGCAATATAATTGCGTAGTATATAAAAGTAATTTATCGATCTCTCCTCTGCCTATTGAGGAACTTATTTATAGAGGAAATATACAAAAAAGGCAGACGATTATTCGTCTGCCTTTTGTCAGTATGTAGATCACTCTTTATTTTGTGACGGTATCGGGTAGTTTGACACCGCGATATTTCGCTACATCAACCTGTGGAATCTTTGAGCCATATTTAGAATTGATGGCGCTGATAAAGATGTTCGCCATTAGGGCGTTTCCAATTGGTGTTAAGTGAATACCATCTAAAGAGAATGCATTTCCGGTAATGTATTTTGCACTCACCGCTAGTCCGTTGATACGAACACCTCCTTTTACATTATTCAAGAATTCATGCACATCAGCTAAAGCTAGACCTTTTGAATTTGCAGCAGCTTTGATAGCAGCATTATACTCGTTGATACGTTGTACGACCGTTGCTGTTTCGCTTACATCAAGTACGTATTTGTCTTCGACGGGATTCAGCGGGTGTAAGCCGTATGGAATTTGTGCAGCATTTGGTTTTCCCAATAATCCTGTTGAGGAGAAAGGAAGGACAAAATAATCTTGATCGTTAGCTGCACGGGGGCCTGACTTGGTTGCTATGTAGATATTTGTTACCGGTGTCGGCGGATTTGTTGCATTGACAGCTGCCAATAACGCAGCACGGGTTACCGTTGTAAAATAGGGTGTTGCTGTTACATCTGGAATTGTTGCTAGTACTCCTTTTTGTCCGCCAGCGGTTAATGTCGTCACATAGTTGCCCAGTAATGATGTGAATAGCGCAGTGGAGGTTAATGTTGATGTAGGTCCATCTTCTACACCACCATTTGTAGCCCAGCCTAATGCATCGTTGTTACCTAGGGCGAAACTAAAAAATGTGTGATTTTGCGCTGTGGAATAAGCAAAATACGTTTTCATTGCATCAGCATCAGGCAGCAAGCGTTCGAAATACATATTTCCAGCCTGTGATCCTATTCCAGCTACAAAAGCCATATCCATACGCATGCCCGGTACACCAAGGTTGTTGATCGGATCGGTATATTTTGTCAATAATTTTGGTGAAGCTGAGCGGTAGGCCAATTTATCCGTTACCTGTGCCGTTACCGGCTGGCCATTGACGAGCGCTGTAAGTGTAATATAACCAGAACCATTGGCTTGATCTTCACTGAAAAACGGCGATTTGAATTCACCACCACCGACTTGCTTTAACTGTTCGGCAATTAAATTTGGATAGGCTACCTTTTGACCTTCCAGATACAGTCCACCATCCGCATACCCAGCAGTCAATGAATTTCCGATGGCAACATATTTTGAAAAATTGAGCGATCCTGCCGAAGGCGTATATTCGTCCAATGTAGGTTTACATGAGGAGATCGCAAAAAGTGCTAACGCCGCAGCTATATAAAGTTTGTTTTTTTTCATCTTAGTCAAATTTGGCTGTTAATTACCATTTATAGCTTACACCAATACCGGGAGCAAAAATATTTGTCACATATGTACCTGAAAGATGGCTCTCCACATTAGTTGACGGACGAGCCACAATGCGTTGGTAAGCAAACGAACCTGTGACGTCAATTTTTGGTGATGGTTTTACCGTAAAACCTCCAGATATCAAATATCTCGTGTTATCGGGTGTCTCAGGATAGACATAGGCGCTCTGTTGTACCGGTGTTGCGATCACACCGCCACCTATACGTAATTGCAGGCGGTCGGAAGCAATATATTCCAATCCTGCTTTAATAGATCCTGCTTTGTCGTATTTTTTTGGTGAATGGGTATCTTGCAATACAGGTGTGTTTTCTTTGTAATCGAAATCTAGGGCTTTATATATGTCGTAGTTAATGAGCGTTGCATCAAGAGCCATCTTCAATTTCTCCGAAATAGGGAAGGCGATGCCCGCGGCAAATGTCGAAGGAAGCGGTAGCTCAGCACTGAATTTGTTACCTGCAGGAAAATTGCTAGCCACCGATTCAGGCACGTCAAAAGTTGCATCACCATTTTTAAGTTTAGTGACAACTTTAGATCGGTAACTTACCGATATTGCAAATTCGTCTTCTAGGTTATAATGGATGCCAACGTTATAACCTGTGCCAGTTCCGGTTCCTTTTAGGGTCGCTAATCCGGCGTGACCATCTGGGTAAAATACTGGAACAGAATTCTCGAGGTCTACCGTACCAATGTTGTATACAAAACCGCCACCGACACTAAAATTTTCAGTCAGTTTGAAACTTAATGTAGGCTGAATATAGATTGCACGAAGCGAAAGGCTAACCAAACTGAATTTACCTACCCAATCTTTTCCCCAATCGACGGCTCCACCATAAGGTGTGTAGACGCCAATACCCGCTTTCCACCAGGAGTTTTTAGGACCGAATGCGGCAAATAATGAAAAAGGAGTTGAAATCTGATTTCTAGTATGATAAACAACTGTACTCCCAACCTCTTGAAATGCAGATTTATACATGACGGCATTACCAGCAATCGAAATGGCATTATGATCCATTTTTGCTAAGGCGCCCGGACTATAGAAAATGGAAGATTCATCTAAAAAGTAAGCAGAGCCTGCTCCCCCCATTCCCACTGCCTTGGGACTTTGTAGATTCACTTGTGATCCTTGTGCAAACAGGAGTGACGGACTTGCACAAAGTATTGAGAATAGTAGTTTCTTCATACTAGTGTTTATTGTTTGGTTAACATTCCTCTATCAAATACAATGCTAACATAATAAATGTTTGACTAAAATTAATAAATGTTGTGTAATATTTTTTTTGCTCGTACCTTTAAGTGCAAGGATACTAAAAATTAAACGATCATATTATATGGCTACAATCACTTTTAAAGGCAATCCAGTAAACACAAAAGGCAGTTTACCACAAGTTGGCGAGCAAGCTCCTGATTTTAAATTAACTGCAGGCGATCTTTCCGATAAATCTCTAGCGGATTTCAAAGGAAAAAAAATTGTATTAAATATTTTCCCTAGTGTAGACACCGGAACTTGTGCCGCTTCCGTACGTGCATTTAATAAAGAAGCATCGCAGTTAGATAATACTGTTGTGTTATGTATATCGAAAGATCTACCTTTTGCACAAGGTCGTTTTTGTGCAGCAGAAGGTCTAAATAATGTGGTGACATTATCGGAGTATAAAGATTCAAACTTTTCAGATGCTTATCAACTGGCTATCGCCGATGGACCGTTGGCAGGTTTGTTGAGCCGTGTTGTCATTACACTGGATGAAACTGGAAAAGTGTTGTATGAAGAGCAAGTTGCAGAAATTGCTGACGAGCCAAACTATGCGGCAGCGATCGCATCTTTGAATTAAGAATAACTTTGGAATAATCTAAAAAGCCTTTGCTTATGCAAAGGCTTTTTTAGTTGATCTATATTCGCTAACTATAACAAAGCGAATGTTTATCTTGTTTTTTCTAATGCTTGTAAGATGTCGTTAATGATATCTTGTTGATCTTCCAAACCTACAGAGAGGCGGATGCTGCCCGGTTTGATGCCTAAGTTCAAGCGTTCATCTTCTGACAATTTTGAGTGGGTAGTAGAGGCTGGATGCGTCGCGATTGATCTTGAATCTCCTAGATTAGAGGTGTATAAAATCATTTCCAAATGATCCACAAAGGCTTTTGCTCGCTCAAAACCACCTTTGACAACAAAGGTTACAATACCGCCACCAGCTTTCATTTGTTTCTTGGCCAGCTCATATTGTGGGTGGCTTGGTAAAAATGGATATTTTACATCCTCAATTTCCGCATGATTTTCTAAGGCTTCGGCCAAAGCCAATGCGTTGGAACAATGACGGTCCATACGAATGCCCAGCGTGTCTAAACTTTTTGATATGATCCATGCATTGAATGGGGAGAGTGCTGGACCTGTATGACGAATGAAGAACATCAATTTGTCGATTAGCTCTTGTTTTCCAACCACAATTCCACCTAAGACACGACCTTGCCCATCCATATATTTGGTGGCCGAATGGATAACTAGGTCAAATCCATATTGAATCGGTTTCTGAAGATAAGGCGTAGCAAAGCAGTTGTCGATCGACAGAATGATATGGGGATATTTCTCCTTGAATTTACCCAACCATTCCAAATCAACCAGTTCCAAACCAGGATTGGATGGCGATTCCAAAAAGATGATTTTCGTATTGGGTTGAATCGCTTTTTCCCATTCTTCAGGATTAGCAGCGTCTACGTAAGTTGTGGTAACACCCCAACGTGGGAAGAGTTCCGTAAATAACTGATGCGTAGAACCGAATATCGCGCGTGAAGAAACGATATGGTCTCCACTTTCGATAATGCCCGCAAAGGAGGCAAATACTGCTGCCATACCTGATGCAAAAGACAACCCTGCCTCTGCGCCTTCAAGAATACAAACTTTGTTGATGAATTCTGAAGTATTTGGATTGGCATAGCGGGAATAAATCATTGCATCCTCTTCGCCAGCAAAGACCGCCCGACCTTGTTCAGCGCTGTCGAAGATAAAACTTGATGTAAGGTATAAAGGAGTCGAATGTTCGCGAAGTGCTGAACGATCGACCTGTTCACGTATGATTTTAGATTGATCTTGTTTCATGATGTGTAAAGGTACGAGATGAAAATTTTATATTCATATAATTAGCAATGAAATAACCCCTTTTTATAAAAAAAAAGACTATCGCCCTCTATTATATTCCTTTTGCCTTATTTTTCCTATTCAAAGGACGTAGACACGATGCGAAGAGGAGGTGAAGAAGATGACAGGCTCTTGAACAAAAAAGGCCGGTACATGTACCGGCCTCCTCTTTTACCTTAAACTAACCTATTTTTTAACAAACTGCATGACGACGATGTCGCCAGAAATAAATGTTAATTCATTATCCCGTACATCGAAGTTTGTCGTAGACTTCAAACCATTCATAAATTCGTTGTAAGCTGCATTCTCACAGTGCATCATAGTTGAAACCAATTTATCACCAATTTTGATCGAATTGCCTTTTTCACTTTCGTAGGTTCCACCAATACCATTACAACCATTGTTACCATCTACTTTGTGGTCTTTCGTATTGAAAGTCAATGTTGGAATTTTGTCCTTAAATAAATCCTTAAGTTGTTTTCCTGCTGTCTCTGCTGTGGTCAGGGATTTAAGTTCCCAGGTGCCTTCCAAAGATGCATTGTCCACTGTGCTCGGTTTTTGGACGGTAGTAGCCGTGTCGCCGGAACCTGTTGCCTCAGCTTTTTTTCCAGTTGTGTTACATGCGATTGTTGAAAACGCCAATGCAACCGCTAAAATCATTAAATTTCCTCTCATAATCATTTTTAATAATATAAAACTTTTGTTATTTCGTCAGTATCTATATCCATGAAAGCAATCCGAAACTCCTTTCTGGTCAATACGCTAGCGTAGCAAGCTCATTGATACCTTAATGAAAAAATACAAATCCGTAAAGACAGATACGTTCAGAAAAAACATTCCTTTTTCTGCCCTATACTTATAATTATCATGCCAATCTCAAGGATAGCCTAAGCGAGCATCTAGTCGAACGCTGCTAACTACCTTATCCTCTATTAATAAAGGATGGATGATTTTTGTTTGATCAATAAGCGAAAGAATCCGATTTTTCAGGGAATTAGCGTGAAAAAAGGATGAAAAATTAAAAGATTGGCTGTAAAAAGCAGCATGGATAGATTGGAAGACTTATTTTAATCAATCGATTGATTTGATCAAAAAATACGATTTGCCCCAGGAATACATCCTAATGGAGCTGAGCATCGCTCGGTTTTGTACGCAAATGTTACATACAGCATTTTGCAAAACTTCTTATCTTAGGGCTTTACAACCTAATTTTCTAGCACATAAATATAGACTATGTTGACAATCTTGTTATCCTCCATTTTACTTTCCAGCGGGCCTGTAGCCAAATCAGATACTTTAAAAGCTTACGGGGCCTTGCCAAACGAGCGTCAATTAAAGTGGCAGGAGATGGAAACGTATTGTTTGATTCATTATACGCCGACGACTTTCCAAAATAAGGAGTGGGGCTATGGTGATGCACAACCCTCATTGTTTAACCCTTCGGCTTTTGATGCAAATCAAATTGCTAAGGCAGCTGCAGCAGGTGGTTTCAGGGGTTTAATTAGTGTAGCAAAGCACCATGACGGATTCTGTTTGTGGCCAACCAAGACAACATCCTATAGTATCGCTTCTTCACCGTGGGAAAACGGGAAAGGTGATATGGTCAAAGATTTTATGCAAGCGACCCATCGCAATGGGATGAAATTTGGTGTATATCTTTCTGCTTGGGACCGTCACGATGAGCGTTACGGCACACCGGCCTATGCCGATGCCTACAGACAGCAGCTGACCGAACTGATGAGCAATTATGGCCCATTGTTTACGTCATGGCACGACGGAGCAAATGGCGGTGATGGCTTTTATGGCGGACATGAAGGGAAGCGTATCATCGATCGAACAACATACTATGAGTGGCATGAGAAAACATGGCCTATTGTAAGAAAATTACAGCCTGAAGCCGTTATTTTCTCAGATATCGGTCCGGATATGCGTTGGGTGGGCAATGAAAAAGGATTTGCTGCTGAAACATCATGGGCAACATTTACGCCGATTGGCTTAAATGGAAAAATCGCTGTACCTGGAGCGACAGAATCACACAATGCCGAAACGGGCGACCGTAACGGTAAATATTGGATACCTGCTGAATGTGACGTACCACAACGTCCGGGATGGTTTTATCATGAAGAACAAGATAGCCGTGTAAAAACACCCAATCAGCTTTTTGAGATCTATTTAAAATCAGTGGGAAGGGGAGCATGTATGAATCTTGGCTTAGCACCGATGCCTTCTGGTACATTACATGAGAATGATGTGAAGTCGCTGCAGGCTTTTGGAAAAAAAGTGAAGGAAACTTTCCGTACCAATTTAGCCAAAGGAGCGACCATCACGGCATCCAATACTCGTAATAGTGATTCGAAATCCTATGGTACTTCCTTTATTACAGATAACGACCGCTATAGCTATTGGGCAACAGACGATTCCAAAACATCGGCTACATTGGAAATAAAATTAAAATCCCCTGCTAAGTTCGACCTAATTCAGTTGCGGGAGAATATTAAGTTGGGACAACGTATAGATAGTGTCTCCATTGAACGTTGGGAAAATAACAGCTGGAAACCTTTGGCCAAAGCAACAAGTATCGGCGCAAACCGCCTCATCAAACTCGAGCAACCTCAAACTGCAAGTAAACTACGTCTTCATGTTTATGCTCCGGTAGCAATCACGCTCAGTGATTTTGGACTGTTCAAGGAGTACAACGAACCCTTTGCATTTAATACCAAAGAGGTGAAAAAGCTGACAGGGTTCAAGATTTCGACAGGTAGATCCAATAATAATGCTTATTTATCTGACGGAAAACCAAGTACTTTTGCGACTGTTGCCGATCAAGGTGTAATCGTTGTCGCTACAGACAAACCTGTTTCTGGTATCGGCTTCCTTCCTCGTCAGGATGGAAAGAACGTAGGGACACCAACACATTACAAAATATCAACTAGTACTGACGGGAAAACATGGACCCTTGTTAAAGAGGGTGAGTTTTCCAATATTAAGGCGAATCCGATTTTGCAACAGGTGTTTTTCGATACGAACAGCGCAACCAAGTTTATCAAATTTGAACCAAAACAATTTATTGATGGCAATGAATTAGCCATAGCGGAATTTGAATTGTATGGTAAATAGATTTTTAATGCTTATCGTGGTATGTATATGTCATACCACGATACTTTTTGCTCAACAAAATCCACGCGTACTTTGGTATAATAAGCCTGCGAAGGTTTGGGAAGAGACCTTGCCATTAGGAAACGGACTCATCGGCATGATGCCAGATGGAAATCCTAGTCATGAAAAGATCGTACTCAACGAGATTAGTATGTGGTCGGGCAGTCCAGAGGATCCCAATAATTATGAAGCCTATAAAAATGTTGAAGCTATTCAGGCGCTGCTTAAGGCCGGTAAAAATGATGAAGCCGAAAAATTGGTCAATGAAACTTTTGTGACCAAAGGCAAGGGGTCTGGTTTTGGTAATGGGGCAACGGTTCCCTACGGCTGTTATCAGCTGTTCGGCGACCTTATACTCGATTATAAATTGCCTGCTGGAACGATCGAAGGTTACAAGCGTTCCCTGGACTTAGCGACGGCCTCTGCACAAACTTCATTCAAGATCAATGGACAGCAAGTCCAACGCCGTTATTATACTTCTTTTGACAACAATGTCGGTGTTATCCAATTAAGCCAAGGCAAAGATGTGGTACAGCAGTTAGGCATATCATTCCAGCGCCAGGAAAATATTGACCGTTATACCTTGTTGGACGATGGGATTCTGGTTGAGGGATCTTTGCCTGATGGAAAAGGTGGTAAAAATCTGAAATTCGTTGGATTTATTCAGGTTAAAGGTAAAAATCTGCAGATCAACAAAAAGGATAAAACCTTAGAGGTGTCGGCAAATGGTGGTCTTACGATCTATTTCTCAGCAAGTACTTCCTATTATGGAAAGGACCCCTTACCTGTTGTCAAAGCAGCGGTTACAGCAGCAAAAACTGCTGACGAACAAAAGGTATATCGGAATCATCTCGCTGCGTATCAAAAGGTCTTCGATCGGGTAAGTCTTAATCTGTATGGAAATACAGCGAATAACGCTATTCCGACCAATGAACGCATTGCTAATTTTTATAAAAATCCGGTTGCTGATCCCGATTTGGCAACGGTTTATTACCAATATGGAAGGTATTTGAATATTTCAAGTGCTGCCCCGAAAAATACAAAAGCGCTCCCGCCAAACCTTCAGGGACTATGGGCTAATCAGATCAATACGCCTTGGAATGGTGATTATCATCTCAACATCAATGCACAGATGAATCATTGGGGCGTGGAGGTTAATAATCTGAACGAGTATCATGAGCCTTTCATCGAAATGATAAAACGGATTGCAAAGACAGGTGAGCAGACTGCAAAGGCATACTATAATGCACCGGGGTGGGTGGTCTATATGATGACGAATATCTGGGGCTATTCCGCTCCGGGTGAGCAGGCTTCCTGGGGAGCGAGTACGGCATCGGGCTGGCTATGTAATCATCTCTGGGAACATTATCAGTTTACTGAGGATAAAAATTATCTCAAGGAGATTTACCCGATACTCAAAGGAGCAGCAGAGTTTTACGATCATACGCTCGTGCAGGACCCTAAGACAGGATGGTGGGTCACTTCACCGTCGGTGTCGCCGGAAAATGCTTTCCGAATGGCCAATGGAAAAGTTGCTGCGGTTGTGATGGGACCTACCATTGATAATCAGATCGTACGGGAATTATACCAGGCGGTGATCCAAGCGGATTCTATCCTGGCGACGAACGATAGTTTTGCCAGTGCCTTGAAATCGAAGCTGAAGGATATCCCTCCGCCTGTAGTCGTTAGCCCATCGGGGCGTGTCATGGAATGGCTCGAAGACTATCAGGAAGTTGAACCTAAACACCGACATGTATCGCATTTATATGGTTTGTATCCTGCGGCATTTATCTCGCCACAGACGACACCTGAATGGGCTGAAGCTGCACGTAAGACTTTAGCTGTGCGCGGCGATGAAGGAACGGGCTGGTCGAGAGCCTGGAAAATATTGTTTTGGGCGAGATTACAGGACGGTGATCATGCACTCGAAATTCTAAGGCAGTTGCTTAAACCTGCTTTTACCAATGAAACAACCTATCAGGGAATCGGGGCAGGTACCTACCCTAATTTATTCTGTGCGCATCCGCCTTTTCAGATTGATGGAAACTTTGGCGGTGCAGCCGGGATTGCCGAGATGTTGATACAGAGCCACAATGGTTATATCCATCTATTACCTGCTCTACCCAAAGCTTGGTCAAAGGGTGAAGTTAAGGGACTTAGAACCCGTGGAAACTATACCGTAGACATCAAATGGGAAAATGGAAAGGTTTCCGCCTTGCAGATTAAAGGTAAAAAAGGAAAGCTTCGTCTATTTGAAAACGGAAACTATAAAGATTATGAAGTTCGTTAAATATTTTTGTTTGGTGTCTGTGCTGGCCTTGGGGACGACAGCTTGTACCCAAAAGTCCGAATCGGCGAAGACAGCCGCCTTGTTGAATAGCTTTAGCTATAAAATAACCGGAAAAACTACCGCCGGGGACGGGACTCAGGTGAGCCTCGTCGATCACGATAATAAATTGCAGCAATTTGTAAAAACACAGGTTGCCAATGGGCAATTTGTTCTGGAAGGTGAATTGGCTATGGCCGGATTTTATGATATTCAGATAAAGGGTATGGAGCCCTATACGTTATTTGTCGAAGGCGGGAGTGAATATGATTTGAGTGAAAATCAGGGCAAGTTTACCTTGACAACCTCTTCACAGAATGCGAACGATTTTGTGCAGTTCAATGCAGCCTACCAAAAGCGTGAACAGGAGGAAAAAAATAAAACGGCAAATAAAAGTCAAAGGGTAAGGCAACTGGAGAGCCAGTTGCCTTCGATGGCTGCAAGAAATGACGGTTCCTATGAAAAAACAGTAGATGAAATACAGCGCTTAAGTGGCAATACAGCATTTAATCCACGCACACTATACGCCGATTTTATTCTCGATAGTACCCATCGTTCATCCTTGGTATTGCCTTATTTTTTTAAATACATCTCCTTGGATCAGACGAACTATAAAAAATTCGATGCCGCATTGCTGAGTTTTAATGCAGATTTACAGAAACATCCTTATTTTAAGTTTGCACGTGAAAAGGTCGATAAGGTGAAAGACTTCTATGAAAATATGCCTGTATTTCCTGCTATTAGCCCCATGAATGTAGAACGGGATAGTTTGAATTTGAAGGATTTTTCAAAAGCTAAAATGCTGATTGCCGCGTTTTGGAGAACTTCCAATACAAATAGTAAGGCGGATATAGAGATGTTACGGAAAAAAGAATCTCAGTTGAACGCAATGGGGGTAAGGGTTATCTATTTTTCGCTGGATAAGGATCTGGATAAATGGATCAAATCAAGTAAAGAGCTTGCCCTGGGCAAGCAGAGCTATTTTTTGAATTATAACGACCAAGCAACGATGGAAAATGATTTTGGTATAGATCGTACGCCAAGTTATCTATGGATAAATCCACAGACTTTCCAAATTTTATCCTTGAGTGGTGAGGACCCAGCGATGCCACAGTTTTTAGGGAAGGTAAAGGAATTTCTTGCTAAAAATTAACGATTATTGTCTTAAAAAATCTTACATTTGAATTAACTGTTTAATATTTGTTATTTCAATACGTAATGAAAGTCGTTCAATTTACAGTTCCGGTAGTTTACCAAGGATCTATTTGTGTGCAGGAAGATATTCTGCCTTCATTCTATAGCAACTACCACCGACACAAGGAAATCCAGCTGACCTATATTTTGAAGGGGCGAGGAACCTTTATGATTGGCAACTTTACCCACAATTTTGAAGAGGACGAGATCTATATCGTTGATGCGGATGAACCGCATATGTTCAAAACAGGGGAGGATATAAAGGATGGTATTCATGCCATCCATATTTTTTTCGACTACGAGCATTTTAAACCTTTTCTGGATTTCCCTGAATTTGATGATGTTAAATATTTTCTGGAACACATCAACGTCAGTAAAAAATTGGATGCGGAGCACTCCGTTGCGTTGAAAGAGAAGTTTGTACAGATTAACGTGAGTGCGGGCATAGATCGCCTCCTCTCGTTTGTGAAGCTGATTAATTTTTTAAGTAAAAAAGTAGATCAATGGACTTCGCTGTATACAGGCATTCCACAAAAGAAGTTCTCCGATGCCGAAGGATTGCGAATCAATGAAATATTCCAATATACTTTCCAGCATTTTGGAGACAAGATTTCTTTAGAAGATATAGCAGCGGTGGCACACATGACCCCACACGCGTTTTGCAAGTATTTTAAGAAGCATACACGTAAAACCTATGTGACCTTCCTCAATGAAATCCGGATTGAACGCGCCTGTAAAATGTTGATTGACGAATCTTCAGAAAGTGTTTCTAATATCGCTTTTAAAACAGGGTTTAACAATGTTGTCAATTTCAATCGGGTGTTCAAAAAAATAACCAAGCTTTCGCCGAGTGAATATGTACAGGAACATCGTATGCGTGACTAAGCTGTTTGTCGGATGTTACGATGCGGGAACCTTATCCCATTGATTTTTGGTAGGCGCCCTGCGGAGATCTGAAGAATGGTTTTATTGACAATATCGGAGAAAGACTCGTCAATAAAATTTAAAGATAGCAGGTGCTAAAATGTTATTTTTGAGTTCTAACGATAACCATTCCGATGAATAAAAATCTATTTATTGCACTTATAATTTTATGTATATCTGTGCTGCAGCTGCGGGCCCAAAATTCTCTTTTTAAGATCGATACACTGCAATACCAAGGGACGGATAAGCATATTGTCAATCTGGTGATTTTGGGGGACGGTTATACGAAAGTGCAGCTGGATGATTACGCTGCTGATGCCAGGCAGTTTACCAACTATTTTTTCTCGATCGAACCCTTCAAACAGTACAGCAGTTTTTTTAATGTGTTTGCAGTCCGTACGATTTCCGAGGAATCTGGTGCAGCGCATGATTGCAAAGCGGGTGATTGTGTGCATGGTGAGACCGATTTAAGTAAATATCCACCACGTTACAACAAGTTTACACGAGATCATGCTGTTCCGGTTGCCCATCCAAACACGATTTTTGGAAGCAGCTTTGACAATGGTGGTTTACATCGTTTGGTTGTACCGCAAAAAAATGATCGTATTGAAGAGGTATTGAAAATGCATACCCCAAATTATACACAGGTCGTTGTATTGGTGAATTCCCCGTTTTATGGTGGTTCAGGAGGAAAATGGGCAACTTCTACGGTTAATTTTAAGAGCAATGATATCGCGGTACACGAAATTGGACATTCTTTTGCCCAGCTTGCTGATGAATATTGGGCTGGAAATCAATATGCCATTGAATCTGTAAACCGCTCACAATCGGCAGATGCAAAGCAGGTCCCCTGGAAATACTGGCTTGGAAAAGACGGAGTTGGTATTTACTCTTATGGTGGTAAAGGTTCGCCCTCTAACTGGTTTAGACCACATGAATATTGTAAAATGCAATATCTAGTAGCTCCATTTTGTCCCGTTTGTCAAGAGCAATTTGTTGCTTCCATCAAGAAAAAGTCAAGTCCATTTATTCAGGTAAAACCTGCACTCGATAAGCCGATTACTTTAGATAGTGTTCAGAAGTTTTCGCTACGTTTGGCAAAACCTTCTCCGAACACCTTTAAAATGTCCTGGTTGTTGAATGATCAAACAATTGCGACCGACATTGATTCGATTTACCTTGATCCAGGAATGCTAAGCGTTGGAGCAAATACGTTGAAGGTCATGATTCAAGATACGACAAATCTAGTGCGTAATCCATCCTATGTCAACCACCGGGACTCGGTTGTGTGGACCTTTAATCAGGTAAAATTGATTGATTTAGCGAAACCATCGACCACATGGGGCGATACATTGGAAACCTGTTATGGTGGTGCTCAGGTGCTCACGGTAAAGCATCCTGTTGCCGGACTTGAATATCGTTGGTATGATGCCGCTACAGGATTTTGGGAAGAGACAGGCAATAATATTGTGTTACAAAATATTGTGGAATCAAAAGTATACTTCGTCCGTGGTATTTGGGATGACCGCACCTCCGAGACGACAAAAATTCATATCCATACACTGGGTAAAATCGATAAACCAAAGCGTATTGAGGTAAAAATCGATAAGAAGAAGAATACAGTACAGTTGACGGTAAAGGATAAAGTCGATGGGCGTTATAACTACATCTGGTCGAATGAAGATGGCAGTCCGATCTATGAATGGGATGAATTTAATGGGGAGTATGTACGCCCAACGGGGGTAAATAATGTGCTCACAATGAAATTACCAACCTCCTCTGGAAAGATATATGTTCAAAAAATAGATAAAGAGACAACGTGTAAAAGTGAGAAAACAATTGTAACTTTTTAGTTGTATTCTTGGAATGAAATGATTTATAAGTTAATTTTAATCTGCCGGTTAATTAACTTATAAATCATTTATATTTATGAAACGAAAATCCAAGTCAACTTGGGGAATTCTTTCATGTGTATTCATCTTGGTTTTAGCCGCGATGCCTTCGTGCAAAAAGCATGCAAAACTTCCCGATGAAAACGATGAAACAATTCATGCTGTAAAATTCAAAGTCAAGGATTTTGAAGCGATTGTTACTCCGCTAAAAAAACAATCAACCAAAGCAAAACGGGCTGCGCTAAGCGGAGCTGCTTCCGAAAACGAATTGCTGTACCACTGGACATTTGATAACAGCAACACTATTCCTGATATGGCACTCGATGCTGCTGTTTTGATCGATTACAACAATGAAAAGACAGACTATGATTTCCTGGCCGGTTGGCCCGCAACGGGAAAAGCCTTAAGTTTTAAAGGCGGGAAAGAGATCCTAATCAAAATCCCCACCAAGGGTATTCAATCCTTAGGCAACTGGACGTTTGATGGCAATAGTTCGAGTTCAGGGCCAAGGGCGTTATTGTTGAGTTATTCTCTGGATAAAGGAAATAGCTTTTCGGTGCTCTCAGACACCATTAGGTATCCTCCAAATGTGTCAATTTCTGCTAAAATTCCCATGAGTACACCGTTAGCAGATATTTCTCTTGGCAACAGCAAAGAGCTATGGTTGAAAATCTCATTATTTGCCGGGAGCAGAGACGGTGGGATGGGCTACAGTCCAACGACAGGTACGTTTAAGATGGATAACTTGATGATTTATGGGCAAGTAAAGCCAGAGGCTTTACCCAGCAAGTTTTACTACCATGTGTTTGATGCGAAAACGAAGGCCATGATCAAATCGGGAGTGCTTAATTCGCAGGAAACTTTCGATGTTGAATTGCCGATTGGAACCTATTACCTGAGTCTGATTGCTAAAAATTCAACATTGCCGCTGATTATGGCAGAGGCTGTGGATTTTGAACACTTTTATGCTACGAATGCTTTTTCTGAACAATCTGCGGAGTTGTTTGCAGGTCGGGATACCTTTGAGGTTAAGGGCGCACTAGAACGGGTCCTAAACTTAAACCGGATCTACAGCGAGGTCAAGTTGACTTTTACAGACAGCGAAGATCTGAGCGCAATTGATAGTATTCAGGTGGAGCAACTTCATCCTGTATTTCATTATTATCCTTTTATGACGCGAAGTAGCGATCAGTTCGATAAAAGTGTGTTGACGGTTGTCCCACATTTTACGGTAGCTGATCAAAGTTTTTCGTTCAACCAATTTATGGGCTATTATCGCGATAACAAGGTTATTAGATATCAGTTCCGAGTTTTCAAAGGCGGCCAACTGTTGCGTACATTTGAACTGGGAAGCGAAATCCGAAATAATGTTCAAATACAGTTTAAGGGCAAATTGCTGGAGACCGCCAATGGGAATCTGGGATTTCAGGTCGTGAAGAACGAACAGTGGGACGACAATATTGTGATAGAATACTAGCACAGTTGTTGTACTTAGCATCTAGCCGCCCTACATCTATTAAAAACAAAAAGGTGTCCAGCAATGGACACCTTTTCTGTTATAGCGATTCGACTATATTAATTTTTTAAGTAGGGTGTTCCAACCAGCCAAGTCATTCAATATTTTTTCAAGATCGGCAATGGCAACACGTTCCTGTGCCATCGTATCACGGTGACGGATGGTAACGGTGTTGTCTTCTAGCGAATCGTAATCGACTGTGATACAGATTGGTGTTCCGATTGCGTCCTGACGACGGTAACGTTTTCCAATAGCATCTTTTTCGTCATATTGGACGTTGTAATCCAATTTTAGCGTATTTAGGATCTCGCGAGCTTTTTCTGGTAAACCATCTTTTTTGGTCAATGGTAAAATTGCCGCTTTTACCGGTGCCAACGCTGGTGGAAATTTCAATACAACACGAGAATCTTGTTTTTCTGCTGTAGAAAGATCTTCCGTTACCAGAGCGTTACATAATACAGTCAAGAAAAGTCGGTCCAATCCAATTGAAGTTTCAATGACATACGGAATATAGTTTTGATTGATTTCAGGATCAAAATATTGCATTTTCTTTTTAGAAAATTCCTGATGTTGTTTCAAGTCAAAATCTGTACGCGAGTGGATACCTTCAACTTCTTTGAATCCGAATGGAAAGTTGAATTCAATATCAACTGCAGCATTTGCGTAATGTGCTAATTTATCGTGGTCGTGGTAACGATAGTTTGAAGGATCGAAACCCAATGCTAAATGCCATTTCAAGCGTGTCTCTTTCCATTTGTTATACCATTCCAATTCAGTACCCGGGCGGCAGAAAAATTGCATTTCCATTTGCTCGAATTCGCGCATACGCATGATAAACTGACGGGCAATTACTTCGTTACGGAAAGCTTTACCAATTTGGGCTATACCAAAAGGTATTTTCATGCGTCCTGTCTTTTGAACATTCAGAAAGTTGACGAAAATACCTTGTGCCGTTTCAGGACGAAGGTAAACCTGATCTGCTCCATCTGCCATAGCGCCCATCTGAGTGGCAAACATCAAATTAAATTGACGTACTTCAGTCCAATTTTTGGTACCTGAAACCGGACACACGATATTATGTTCTTCAATGATGGTTTTTAGGCCAGCTAAATCGTCAGCATTCAATGCGGTATTCAAAGCGTCTAATAGGGCAGCAGCTTCTGCTGTCTTACCGTCTGCTTCATAACGTGCAATCTTGTCTTCGATCAATTGATCGGCACGGTAACGTTTTTTTGAATCCTTATTGTCGATCATTGGATCGTTAAAACCATCAACGTGACCCGATGCTTTCCATGTTGTCGGGTGCATGAAAATTGCTGCATCAATACCAACAATGTTTTCGTGCAATTGCACCATGGATTTCCACCAATAAGTCTTTAGGTTGTTTTTTAATTCCGAACCTAATTGACCGTAATCGTAGACGGCACTTAATCCGTCATATATTTCGCTCGATTGAAATACAAAACCGTATTCCTTCGCGTGTGATACTACACTTTTGAAAAAGTCGTCTGTCTGTTTGCTCATAAGTGGCAAATATAGATATTAGTATTTAGATTTTAGATATAAGATTCTTGATAAGAGGTATTCTTTAAATGCCTAAATCACGGATCTGCTGGGACGCATTTTTGTTATCTACTTTTTTGATGATATGTTGGATAATGCCATCTGCATCAATCACAAAAGTGGTGCGTGCTGTGCCCATATACTTTTTGCCATACATGTTTTTCTCAACCCATACGCCATAGGCCTCGACAAGGCTCTTGTCTTCATCTACAAGCAATTGAAAAGGTAGCTCATGCTTACTGATGAATTTTTGATGCGACTTCTCCCCATCTATACTTACACCGATGATTTCAAAACCATCTTTTTTCAAAGACTGATAGTTGTCCCTGAAATTGCAGGCCTCCGTGGTGCAGCCTGGTGTATTGTCTTTTGGATAAAAATATAAAATAACTTTTTTCCCTTTAAAATCTGAAAGATGGACTGTTTCACCATGTTGATTTTTTGCACTGAAATCCGGTGCTTTCTGTCCTATTTCTAGTGTTGCCATATTATCTTGTATTTAGTCATTAAGATACGATTAATCTCTTGAAACCGCTGATTTATCACCCAAAATCAGGTGTTTACCTTGTAAAAGAAGCTTCGTATGTCTTTAAATTTCCTTTGTTGTCTTTCACTTCGAGTTTAAACTCATGTCGGCCACTGCTTAAGTCGGGTTCGAAGTCATGCCAAATATGTCTTGTTTTCGGGTCATATTTCATCAAAGCCCATTTCCCATCAATGTAAGCATTAAAAGTATCTATTCCAGAGAGATTGTCACTGATTGTAAAGTCAATGGATTGCTGTCCGCTCACATTCTTTCCGTCGGTCAGGTTACGTGCTACAATATTCGGTGCAATGGTGTCAACAGCAACATAAAAACCGCCAAATTCGCGTACATTGGCCACCACCCAACCGTTCTCATATTTACCGCCCTGTGCTCCACCATCGGAAGAAACAATCAAAGCTTTGTCATAAAGATTTTCAGATAAGCTGTAGTCTGGTTTGATCATGAGCTTGTAGTATCCGAAGACCGGTGTATAAGCATTGTGGATATAGTGCATTGCCGAGTAGCCTTTTGCAGGTTTTGCTCCTTGTGAATAATTGAAGTAAAGATCGTCGTACAATACATTTTTACCCATATAAACACGCGCATTCTCTGCTTCGTATTTGTTCTCGTCTGCGTAGTGGAACATTTTTAAGCCGGCAGCATTGGCGCGACTGATCGAAAGCGAAGGGTTATTTTGCACCTTAAAATTCAATTCGCTCGTATTCCCTTGAGCATCCTTGACGACATATTTTACCTCATGGACCTCATTGTCTTTCAATTCGATTTTCCCCAGGTTGTCCAGGTGTTTATAGATGTTGATCGGATTGTTTGGATCTTTAAAACTTTTCTGAACCCGTACACCGGATTTTTTTAAGTAGGGGTAGTCTACGTAAGACTGGATCGCACGGGTCTGATCAAAAGGGATTGATTCAAACAGCACCGTACTGATGTTTTTGTTGTCCAAAAAAAGTTCGATCGAGTAGACACCATACGTAAATGAGATACCACTGCGTTTATCTACCGTGTTAATGCCTAATCCGAAGGTGCCGTTCACAGAGATAGGGGCGTTTGTTGCTAAACTATAATTGCCGCTACCAACGGACTTAATAGTTTGATGCCTGCGGGGTGTATTTTCATCAAACAGTTCGGAGCCTAAATCATAGACTGTCATGCCGCGAATGATCGGCTTGACACCATCCGGAAAGAGTAGTCCAAACAATTGGGGATTGAGTGGCAGTTGTGCCTTTGTATCGCGGATTTCAAAATGAAGATGCGGACCGGCAGAGCCGCCGGTATTGCCCGAATTTGCAATAAACTCACCTTTTTTTACAGGAACCTGATTTGGTTTCAGGAATACATCTACATCAAAACGTTTTTGCTTGTACTGCTCATCTTTGACGATTTTAGCAAGGTCCGAATTGAAACTTTCCAAGTGCATGTACACCGAGGTGTAACCATTGGGGTGATCAATATAAACATAATTACCACCACCGCCTATTTGTACCCTGACACGGGATACAAAACCTTCCGCGGCTGCATGCACCGGAATATTGATGCGTTGTTGTGTCCGATAATCGTCCCCACCATGGAAATGTGTTGCCCGCAATTCGCCGAATGATCCCGAAGCCTGTGGAGCAATGTCCATCGGACGTACAAAATAGTTTTGTGGATAACTGCGGCTTTTGATAATATCTTGTCCCTGGCTTAGACCTGTTATGCAGGTTAGCAGAGAGAGCAATGCTGTCGTTTTTTTTATCATGCTATTTCCCCTACTATTTAATTTTACAGCTAAACATTTTCTGGTCGCCGATGAAACCTTCCAATAAATCGCCGATGGCTACAGAGCCAACGCCAACAGGCGTGCCCGTGTAAATAAGATCCCCTTTGCGGAGGGTAATAAATTTGGAGGTATACACAATCAGATCTTCGTAGGAGAAAATCATGTCCTTGGTATTTCCCTGCTGAACTGTTTGCCCATTTTGCTGCAGGGAGAAATCAATCGAATTCACATCTGTTAGCTCCTCTTTAGGGATCAAGTTGCTGATTACTGCGGAATGGTCAAATGCTTTTGCCAATTCCCAGGGAAGGCTTTTTGCTTTTAGTTCTTGCTGTACATCCCGCGCTGTGAAATCAATTCCCAAACCGACGGCATCAAAGTATGTTGATGCAAATTTTGGTGTGACATGTTTTCCCTCTTTACAGATCCGGAGGACAACTTCGGTTTCGAACTGAATATTTTTGGAGAATTCCGGGTAGTAGAAATCTTTGTTATCCTTTAATACCGCAGTATCGGGTTTTAAAAATATAATGGGGTTTTCAGGGACTGGATTATTGAGTTCTTTCGCGTGGTCGATGTAATTGCGACCGATTGCAATTATTTTCATGATATAAATTTTTTAGGCAATGAAGCTTCCAGATTTCTTGCGAATTCATGAGCTCGGTTTTCATTGCGTGTACGTTTGAGGCGGTATTCGAAAGTACTATATGCTATTCGTGAGGGAACTACACTAGGCCGGAATGCGCTATCCTAACGAACGTCATGTGAGGAACGATATGGCTATCTTCTAAAAGCTTGTCGTGCATCCCTACTCGGTATACCCTAGTTTTCCTTTACCACAACAAACTTAATAAATGTCCAAGGCTTATCCAAAAATGAAGGAAAACAACAACATCTGTACCTACTACCAAAGCAAGCTTTTATATAGGGTTTAGTTTTCAAAAATGCCATTGATGTGGATGTCGAAAATAAACCAGTTATTAGTATGGAAAAAGTGCAGGTATTTGTCGGGGATCTCGTGTCTCCCGAAGGTGTTCAGGCTCGTTGGGAAGACGGTCTGCTGAAATTATCCTGGATACCGAATCCAAAATACAGGGATAGCATGTTTAAATTAAATCTGGCCTTAGTCAGTTTAGATAGGGAGGGCGACCTCAAAATGGCCGTAGCGGATGCGGCGCAAGGGGAATGTACGGTTGATATCGCGACATTTAGAAAGGATAAATTTGAATATCATGTCTACATCGGTTTTTGGGATACCTATCATGGTACATTCTCAAATTCGACCTATTGCGGTGTCATTTAATAGGATAATTCAGTCTACTTGTGTATCTTTAACACTATGAATAAAATACAGGCGGTATTGTTCGATCTGGATGGTACGTTAATTGATTCGGAATATTTCTATTTCAAAAATTGGGCACCTATATTAAAACAGGAATTTAACCTTCTGATCAACTATGAAGATTGGATTCGCGATTTTGCTGGACATACTTTAGCACATAATGTTAAGCGTCTTACCGAGGACTATGGCTACGACGTGACGGAAGAACATATGTGGAAGCGTACACGTGCGGCTTATGCCGATTCTAACATGAGCGATATTGAATTAATGCCTGGAGCGCGAGAAATTTTAGCTTTTTTGAAAGCAGAAGATATCCGTATTGGGCTTGTGACTTCGAGTTATAGAAGCACAGTCGATACTGTTTTGGGCAAGCACGAGCTCTTGGATTATTTTGAGTTTTTTGTCACGCGAGAGTGTGTGGAGTTGCCAAAACCCAATCCGGAACCTTATCGTTTGGCATTGACAAATCTGGATCTACCAGCTGACTGCTGTGTGGCTATTGAGGATACATCGACAGGAAGTACATCGGCGTTGGGAGCAGGGACGCAGTTGATTGCAGTTACGAAACAGGAGGTGGAACGTGCTAGACTAACAGCTGTTGATAACATTGTGGAAAACTTGTCTGAGGCAAAAGCCCTGTTGGCGCAATGGATTTAAGGGTTGTAAAATAATTTAATCGTTTTAGCATTTGTATTTTTATTCGGATATATGTAATATTACCGAATTGTAAAGGGAACTCTGATTATGAACCGTAGAACCGCAATAAAGCAATTTTTCATAATAGCTGGCGGACTGACAATTTTGTCGTCCTGTCTGAATGATGGAGGTGCATCAATTGTATTGAATAAGCTGAAGATTTCGGCAGAAGATGAGCAATTTTTGGGCGATCTGGCTGACATCCTGATTCCGAAATCGGATACACCAGGAGGGAAGGATCTGAACTTACATCTTTTCGTCATTAAAATGGTCGATGACTGTGAGTCGCCAGAAAATCAGGCTAAATTTGTCGCTGGTTTCAATAAATTGAGAAAACAGTTGAATTTAAAAAATAGCAAAGAGACGGAGACCACTTTGGCGGGGTTAAAAGACAAAACCGACGAGAAGGCTTTTTTTGAGACCTTCAAATCGCGTGCAATTCAGGGGTATATGAACTCAGAATACGTGATGAAGAATAAGGTGATCTATAAACTTATTCCGGGTCCGTACAATGGTGCGGTAAAAGTTAAGGCATAAATAGCACATGGCAAATCTAAATATTGACAGTGAAAAAAACAGAACCTACGATGCAATCGTGATCGGTTCGGGAATTAGTGGCGGTTGGTCCGCAAAAGAGTTGTGCGAGAAGGGATTGAAAACATTGGTTTTGGAACGTGGACGTGATGTACAACATATCAAGGATTACCCGACCACCAATATGATGCCTTGGGAGTTTGAACATCGGAACGAAATGCCTTTCAAAGTAAAAGAAGAGAATCCGATTGTCAGCAAATGTTATGCATTCCATGAAGATGCGGCCCATTTTTTCGTAAAAGACAAGGAACATCCTTATATTCAGGAGAAACCTTTTGACTGGATCAGAGGCTATCAGGTTGGCGGCAAGTCGTTATTATGGGCGAGACAAACGCAACGTTGGTCTGACTTTGATTTCGAAGGGCCGGCTAGAGATGGTTTTGCAGTAGATTGGCCCATCCGTTATGCTGATTTAGCCCCTTGGTACGCTTATGTCGAAAAATTTGCCGGTATTGCAGGAAATCACGATGGACTTCCTGAATTGCCGGACGGCGAGTTTTTGCCAGGCTACCCATTAAATATTGTCGAGAAGTATTTTAAAGAAAGCGTCCAAAAGAAATTTCCGGAGCGCAAAGTTATTTCAGCACGTTGTGCACACTTATCCAAACCAAATCAGATTCACATCGAACAAGGACGTGTACAGTGTCAGAATCGCGTACTGTGTCAACGAGGATGTCCTTTTGGTGGATATTTTAGTTCCAATGCAACGACAATCCCTTGGGCTGCGAAGACCGGGAATATGACCTTACGTCCATTTTCGGTTGTTCATTCAATCCTCTATGATGAACAAAAAGGAAAGGCAGTGGGTGTACGTGTTATTGATACCAATACAAAAGAGGAAATTGATTTTTATGCCAAGTTGATTTTTGTCAATGCGGCGGCAATCAATACGAATTTAATCTTATTGAATTCTAAATCCAACCGTTTTCCAAATGGTTTGGGCAATGATAGTGGTGTGTTAGGAAAATATGTTGCCTTTCACAACTATAGTGCACGCATTTACGCGGAGTATGAAGGGATGTTGGATTTTACGGCCGAAGGGCGGAATCCCGCAGGTGGAGGGTATATTCCACGCTTCAGAAACTTGCACAAACAGGAAACGGACTTTTTAAGAGGCTATGCCGCAGGCTTCGGTGCTTCACGTAGTAAAGAATCTGATCGTTCGGGTTTAGGGTTAGATCTGAAGAACAATTTGTTGAATCCTAAATTAGGTGTTTGGCAGGTTGGATCTCACATGATGGGTGAAACAATACCAAAAGAATCGGGAATGGTTTCATTGGATAGCAGTAAGAAAGATGACTGGGGTATTCCGTTGTTAAAAATTGCTGTCGATTATGATGAGAACGATGAAAAAATGAAAAAGGATTACATTGCCGTCATGACGGAGATGTTTACGGATGCTGGTTTCACAAACATTCGCCCGGATACACACTGGCAGGCTCCAGGTTTGGATATCCATGAAATGGGCGGAGCACGTATGGGCCACGATCCGAAAACTTCGGTATTGAATAAATGGAATCAGATGCATGCTGTGAAAAATGTTTTTGTCACAGATGGTGCAAGTATGACCTCCACATCAACACAAAATCCTTCATTGACCTATATGGCATTTTCGGCTCGATCTGTCGATTATGCGGTTAGCGAGATGAAGAAGGGAAATATCTAATTTTACCGGGGAAAGGTTTTGAAAATAAATCTTTCCCCAGTAAAATTAAAGTGCTATCTTTCCAAAGAATAGCACGTTAAAACCAAGAAATAATAACCAAAAAGGAAAGATAAAAAGTAATAAACAATTAAAAAACCAAAATAGGGAAACCAAAAAATTTTACAAAAAAAGCAAAAGCGATTTAGCTCAATTTATTATTAACCCTTTGGGTTAATGAGCCCGGAGGTAGTCTAAACCTACTGTTTTCTCTTTTATGTTAAATGAAAGAATGAAAACAAAAAAGGAATTGGATGTACAAATTTTTAAGAGAGCGGATCGATTTTAAAAACATCAATTAAGGGAAACTAAATTAAACTAGACGTTTTAAGCATCTTTTGCTAAAACGTTTTTATAAACCAAATCACTATTAATATGAGCAAAGTTGACGTAAAATCATTTGCGCAGCTTGGGAAAAAATCAAAGTTATTTTTCTCATTGGCTGTCATTGCTGGTACTTTCCAACAAGTCAATGCCGCTGTCGGAACTTCAGTCAATTACGAAGGAAAATCCTTTGTAAAAGAAGTAAACCATGTGCAGCAGCAAGTTAAAGGAAAAGTATTGGATGCTGCTGGAAAACCAATTTCAGGAGTTAACATCGCTGTAAAAGGAACTTCGAAGGGCACACAATCTGATGCCTCGGGTAATTTTACTTTGGATGCTAAATCGGGGGATGTATTGGTGGTTTCTTCCATTGGTTACAAAGCCAAAGAAGTCACTGTTTCCGGTGCAACTGTTTCTGTACAATTGGACGATGATCAAAGCCAATTGGACGAAGTTGTCGTTGTTGGTTACGGTACCATGCGTAAATCGGATGTAACAGGTTCTATTGCGATGGTTAAAGGAGCCGATATGATCAAAGATCAGAATTTTAGTCCGCTGGATAACTTAAGAGGTAAGGCTTCTGGGGTGAATATTTTTTCCAACTCGAGCCAACCAGGTGCTTATGCGAACCGTGTGGTCATTCGTGGTGTGGCTACGATCAATTCATCATCCAATCCACTCTATGTTGTGGACGGGGTTGTGATGGAAGATTTTCAGTTGTTGAATCCGAATGATATCGAGAATATTGAGGTATTGAAAGATGCTTCTTCGGCAGCAATCTACGGTGCACGTGGTGCAAACGGGGTTATCTTAGTAACGACAAAACGTGGAAACAAAGATGGGTCCAAAACAATTAGTTATCAAGGATCTGCTGGTGTGAGCTCGGTTCAACGCTACATGGATGTATTGAATGCACAGGAATGGGTAGATGCCTTTATGATCGGCTTACAAAATGAAAATAAGTATCAGGGGAAATCCTGGTCTTTGGATAAAAAGACCTGGTTTAATGATGCCAATTATTTCGATGCCAATGGTAATCCGCTTTATAATACAGATTGGCAGCGTGAAGCAACTCGTACAGCTATTTCGCATAATCATCAGTTGAATGTACAACAGGGAGATGACAAATCTTCTGTCGGTGCATTTTTGAATTATACCGATCAGCAAGGTGTTGTTAATAACACCTGGAATAAGCGTATCAATGGAAAGCTAGCTTATGACGCCAAACCAACTTCATGGCTTTCTACAGCAATTAACTTAACCGTTAATCATACTTGGGGACGTTATACACCAGAAGATGGTGGTGGACAGGAAGCGCGTCGTACCATGATCGAGATGATTCCTTGGTATCCAGTCTACGAAAAGGACGGTACTTATACCAATTCCTCTTCTTCAAAAGTAGCAGAAACATTGGGTTTTGAAGGTATGTCTAATCCGGTCGCTATTTTAGACAAGCAAAAACGCATGCGTTACAATACGCAGATTTTTGGAAATGCAGCATTGACCTTTCACTTGGCAGAAGGTTTGGACTTAAAAACCCAATTGGGTATTGATAATCATCAGAAGACTTACCGTGGCTATTCTTCTGTAACTCTAAATAATATTTCCAGACCAAATGGTTGGGCGGAAATTAATCACCGTAACACACTTTACTGGCAAGAAGAAACTTACCTGACTTATAATAAAAAAATTGACAAGCATCGGATCAATGCGATGGCAGGTCTCTCGTGGCAGGCACGGACCAATGATTATGATGGAAGTCGTACGACAGGCTTTGCTGACGATTTCTATGAATACAATAATATGGGAGCCGGAACAATCCCTGATCCACCGTATTCAGCATATGACAAGTGGGCAATGAACTCCTATTTTTTACGCGCTAATTATTCGTATGATGACCGTTATTCGGTGGTATTTACAAGCCGTTATGATGGAGCTTCCAAATTTGGTTTAGACAAGAAATACGCTTTCTTCCCATCCGCAGGTTTAGCATGGAATGTGGGAAATGAAGATTTCCTAAAAGGAAATGATAAGATCAGCAATTTGAAACTACATACAAGTTATGGTCTAACAGGTAACTCGGAGATTGATCCGTATAGTTCACTTGCGAATGTTGCTACTGGAACAACTTTACTAAATGGTCAACGAGCAACGTGGTCTTATGTCGAGTCTATCGCAAATCCGGATTTAAAATGGGAGAAAACTGCCCAATATGACGTCGGAGTCGAATTGGGTTTGTTTCAAAATCGATTGAATTTTGATGTCTCTTACTACCATAAAAAGACCAATGACCTCCTATTAGAAGCCCCATTACCTCACTCTTCTGGTTTTAGTTCAGTCTATAAAAATATTGGATCTGTAAAGAACCAAGGTTTGGATTTGATGATCAATGGAACCATCTTCAATCACGAAGATTTTAGTTGGAAAGCATCCTTAAATGCCAACTATAACCAAAACAAAGTCGTAAAACTTGGTGAGAATAATGAAGATATCCAAATGAACTTTTGGGTAGGTGGTGCCAATAGTATTATTCGTGTGGGCGAGAACCTGAATAGCTTCTATGGCTACCGTCGGCTAGGTGTATATACACAGGCGGATGTCGATGCCGGCAATGCAACGACAAGTCAGATTGGACGTGCGAAGAGATCGGCAGAGAAAGAGATCATAGGAAAAGGGTTGCCAGATTGGACCGGTAGTTTTATCAATAACTTACGCTACAAAAACTTCGATTTTACGTTGGATATGCAGTTTGTAAAGGGGGTAGATGTAATGCAACAGTTCTTCCATTCGACCTACGACCGTTTTGGTATTACCAATGGTTTGAAGAATATCCTGACAGATGCGTATAATGGCTCGAATCCGAATACGATGCAACAGGCTATCTATCTAACGAATGGTGGACATGCTGGACAAGATACGAACGTAGACGATGCTTGGGTAGCTGATGGGTCTTACCTTCGTGTCAATTTGATCCAGTTGGGATACACCTTTAATCCTGACGTGCTGAAACGTGTCGGTATGTCTAGATTACGTGTTTATGCATCTGCGAATAATCCATTCTTATTTACATCGAAGGAGTTCTTAGGTTATGATCCCGAAAGTACTTCTCAAGGAGAAAGTAAGTTCGGTCAGAACATGACTTTCTTCTCTTATCCTAGAGCGAAAACTTTTTCTGTAGGTGTGAATGTAACCTTTTAACTCTTAGAATTTAACAAAATGAAGAATAAATTATGTATGTTGTTATTGGCCGGGTTGGCATTGACAACTTCTTGTAATAAATTTTTGGAAGAAGACCCCAAATCAGGGGTTGTTTTGGGAAGCTTTTATAAAACTGAGTCTCAGGCTAGAGAGAATGTCAATTATCTGTACCGTAATGGTGCACCTCAACGTTATTCATACGCGTCAAGCGCTTACCTCGGCCCCACAGCTTCTATCAATTCCATGTTGACGGGCTATTTTACAAGCAGCTATGAAGGACAAGAACGGATCTGTTTATTTGCCAGAGAATTGACTCGTCAAAGCAATACCAGTATCATCTCCAACACAATGAATACCATTTGGGATGAAAGCTATAAGGCAATCAACGTATCCAATGCCGCTATCCAATACATTCCTCAAATCAACATGGCGGATGCTGTTAAGAATAGCTTGGTTGGAGAAGCAAAGTTCTTTCGCGCATTTAACTATTTTTATCTGGTAAAGACTTTTGGTGCTATCCCTTTTTATACGACGCCAAATGAGTCTTTAAAAGACAATCTATACTTGGAACGTACGGATGCTGCGAAAGTATATGAATTAATTGAGTCCGATTTGAAGTCTGCTGTGGAACTCCTTCCTGCTGCAACATTTGCTGCAAATGGACACCGGATAACCAAATACGCGGCGGCAATGACTTTGGCCAATGTTTACCTACAACAGGGTAAATATGCTGATGCTGCAGCGGCAGCAAAGATTGTCATTGGCTCAGGTCATAGTATGACCACAAACACCAATCTTGGGATGAATAGTGCCTATAATAAATTACGTACGACGGATGATCTGGATGAAGTAATTTATGCACAGGAGTATAATGCGACTATCCGCGATGGTAGCTGGTGGCCAACTTATGCTTTCAATTCGTCAGCCGTATCGTTATTTACATCCTATTCGATCTTTGAAAGAATCTATGGACCAACCAAACAATTTTTGAATGTCTACGAGAGCAAGGATCTTCGTATCCAGCCGAATCAGTTCTATCATTGGAAGTATACGAATCCAAAAAATGGAAAAGTGTGGGAATCAACGGATGCGGGAATATGGTATTTTGTGGATGAAGAGGCGCTATTGACAACAGGAAAAGCAACTAAAGACTGGAACTTCTATCGTTACCCTGAAGCTTTGCTTATCGCTGCAGAAGGAATTGCCAAAACATCTGGCGTGAGTGCTGAGGCTGCAGGTTATTTAGCTCAGGTAAAAGCACGTGCCAATACCGAAGGGAAATCAGTAGCTGCGTATACAGCCGAATTACTAACCTTATCAGCAGACAATTTTGTGAAAGAATGCTGGAAAGAGCGTCTCCGCGAGTTCCCGTTGGAATTTAAAATGTGGGACGATATTGTTAGAACGAAAATGTTCCCTGTAATTTCAACGACTGAGGCTGGTAAAGTCGATTTCGTACCATTGATTGGAGCTAAGAACGGATCTGGTGCAACATTCAAAGAAACAGACTTATTATGGCCGATTTCTCCGGATGAAATTCAGCGAAATAATAAGTTGACACAAAATGCAGGCTATCAATAGTCTTCAAAATCTGAGTTTAAAATGGCCATCAATCGATGGCCATTTTTTTTTATAAAAAACGCCTAACGCAATGGAATCTAGTGACAATAAACGGGGAAATTAGGTGTTTAGGTAACATCTATAGCGATACTGTTTAAAATTTTAAAAAAACCTTTTCCCTTTAAAATTAAAATCCTATCTTGAATCCACAATCAAACACTTAAACTAAAAACAATAACCAAAAAGAGAAAAATCAACAAACATATAATTTAGATAAAATCACATTCGCTTTTTTTTCTTTAAATAGCAAAACCGCTTTTGCTTTGTTTTTTACACTGATTATATGCTGAGTTGTTCCAGCTTAGGTGCATTTTTATGTTTTTTTTAATAATAAATAATTAATAGGCTGCCAGATTTAATCTATTACGATAGAGATGGGGATCAGGTATTCCTATTAATTATTGAAGATGATACTAATTAAACATGATCGTCTTAGCTTATCAAAGCTAAAACGTTTTATAAACCAAAATCACTAGTTATATGAGCAGAATCGATTTAGAATCATTTGCCCGCTTAACGAAAAATACCAAGCTGTTTTTTTCGTTGGCTATTATCGCTGGGACGATACATCAGGCAAATGCACATGTCATCACCAAGGGGGAAGACCCAAAAGAGACCATTACCCATAAGGTCACTAAGCTTCAGGATTTAATTAAGGGAAAGGTACAGGACGCAAAGACTGGAGAAGGGGTCTCCGGCGTTTCGGTTACCGTCAAGGGATCCGCAAAAGGTACAACATCGGATGGACAGGGTAATTTTGCCCTGCAAGCCAAGATAGGAGATGTCCTGGTCGTGTCGTCCATCGGTTATCGAACAAACGAAGTCAAAGTAATCGGAAATGCCCCGATTGATATTCGACTATCCGCGACAGAAGACCAATTGGAGGAGGTTATTGTCGTAGGTTATGGTACACAAAAGAAAAGTGAAGTGACTTCAGCAGTGGCCTCTGTAAAAGAAAAGGATTTCAATCAAGGGGGTATGCGCAACCCAATGGATCTGGTGCAAGGTAAAGTTGCCGGGCTAAACGTGACGAGAACCCAGGGCAGCAATCCAAATGCTGGTTCGGATATCCAATTGCGGGGGATGGCTTCCATGAAAGGTGGCAACTCCCCGCTGATTGTCATTGATGGTATTCCTGGTGGAAATCTAGATTTGATCAAGCAAGGAGATATTGAATCCATTGATGTTTTAAAGGACGGATCTGCCGCCGCTATTTATGGGACGCGTGGTAATGGTGGTGTAATTTTAGTGACCACTAAAAAAGGCAAATCCGGAGAGCCGCGATTTGAATATTATACCTATGGTCAACATGAGTCTGTGGCAAAGAAACCTTCCATGCTGAATGCACAGCAATTTAGAGACTATGTGGTCAAGGGGCAGAATAAACCGGATCTTGACCTGGGTGCATCAACGGATTTATACGATGAATTGATCAATAAAGGTAATTTTTCAACATTCCATAATTTTGTTGCCAGCGGTGGTGGCGATAAATCCAACTACCGTGCTTCAATTAACTATGAAAATGCCGAAGGTATTGCTAAACAGAATGGACGTCAGCAATTCGGCGGTCGTGTCAATTTTTCGCAAACTGGATTAAAAGATCGATTGACTTTCTCCGGTAATATTGCGGCCAATTTCAATAAAGCAGATCTTTTAGGTGGAAAAACGGAATATTTCGAACAGGCAATCCAGCGCAATCCAACTGCTCCGTTATACAATCCTGATGGGAGTTTTTACCAAACCCAAGGTTATAATAATTTTAATCCGCTGGACCGTATGGCCAACCGTGTAGATCAACGCAATCAGGAAACATTCTCAGGAGATGCGCGTATGAAACTCAAGATTATAGAACCATTGAGCATCTCAGCTTTCGGATCCTATCTTAGAAATAATTGGAACGATCGTCAATATCGGTCGATCAAAGATTGGGACCAACGCCAAAATTCTGAGTATCAGGGTATGGGCTATGCCTGGAAAAGAAATGAATTAAATTGGTCCAAGACCTTTGAAACAACCATTGATTACAACCAGACATTCAATGAAAAGCATAATATAACGGGTTTACTCGGTTACAGTTTTCAATATAATGGTTATGAGCGGTTTGAGATGTCCAATAATGGCTTTACAACAGATGCTTTTCAAGACTGGGACATGGGAAGTGGTACAGCTCTGACAAATACCAAATTGCCAAGACCATCGATGGGCTCATTTAAGGAAGACAATAAACTGATTGCTTTTTTTGGACGGGTAAATTATAATTATGACCAAAAGTACTTTGTGAGTGCAATTCTGCGTCGGGAGGGCTCCTCACGATTTGGAGCTAATCATAAATGGGGTAATTTCCCAGCGATTTCTGCGGGATGGACCATTACCAACGAAGACTTTTTCTCCAATAAAGACCTTGTCAACAACCTGAAGCTCCGTGTGGGGTATGGGGTAACCGGTAATCAGGGCTTCCCAAATTACAATTCGTTGATCTTATTGGGAACAGGCGGGGTGTATCCACAGGATGGCATCTATTATCAAACGTATGGACCGACACAGAACCCCAATCCAGACTTAAAATGGGAACAAAAAGCCGAATTGAATATCGGGCTTGATTTTGGTTTGTGGAATAACCGACTAACAGGATCTCTGGATGTCTATAATCGTAAAACCAAAGATTTATTATACCAATATAAGGCGCAACAGCCAGCCTATGTGAGTACAAACATTTGGTACAATGTAGGCGAGGTTTCGAATAAAGGTGTTGAATTGCAATTGTCTGGAGTTCCAATTCAAAAAGAAGATTTTAAATGGACGGTGGATTTTGCCGGAAGTTATCAAAAGAATAAACTCGTTACCATGTCCAATGATATTTTTAAAAGTAATTGGATGACTTTTGGCGGTCTGCCTTCTCCTGGTAATCTTGGAGATGCCATTCGTCTTGAAGAAGGCGGTGAAATTGGTTCCTTCTATGGAAAACGCTATGCGGGTCTGAATGATGCTGGAGAATGGCTCTTCTATAAAGCCGACGGTTCCAAGGCTACCATTGCCGATATAAATGATAATGATCGCGCCTATATTGGAAATGGTGTTCCCAAATTCAATGCGTCGCTAGGTAACCGGTTTGCCTATAAGGGCTTCGATCTGACCGTGTTTTTCAGAGGTAAATTTAAGTATGATATCTTAAATACAGCGGATATGTTCTTTGGTAATCAAAAATGGTTGCCTAATAATGTATTTGAAAGTGCTTTTACCAAACATGCCGATCTTAAACAGGATCCACAATATTCTGATTACTATCTCGAGAACGGAAGCTTTGTGAAGCTGGATAATATTACATTGGGATACAACTTTAAATTAAAAACTGATTATATCAAAAGTCTATATGTATATGCGACAGGAAGAAATATCGTGACAATGACCAAATATACGGGGATTGATCCAGAGTTGCAGGACACAGGTTTTGAAGCAGGGATTGATTCGCGCAGTTTCTATCCAAGAACAAGATCTTGGACAATTGGTTTAAATGTTGGATTTTAAAATAGTAAGGTTATGAAAAAAACAAATAAATATTTATTCGCCATCCTGAGCACTGTTATCTTAGGTCTCTCTTTTTCTTCCTGCACCAAGTTGGATGAGACAGTGTATAGTCAGATCAAAGATGATAATTTTTACAAAAATAAACGGGAAGTTATGCAAGCTGCGCTCCGCCCTTTTACGCATATGCAGGCCTGGCTTGCACCCACAGGCGGAAATGGCTTTTATTATCATTCCGAATTAAGTGCCGATCAGGTGGCTTGGCCACAAAAGGGACGCCATGGATATGACGGTGGAGATCATATCCGGCAGCACTATCACACCTGGACAAGCAATGAAAGCCGAATGCGTGGGGCCTGGGAGTTGATGTGGGGCGGCGTTGGCTATGTCAATAATGCTATTCAGGATATTGAGAAACTTGATATCACTAAAATCGCCGATCTGACGGAGGATGAGCGCACGCAAATACTTGTGCAATTAAAAGTAATGCGGGCATTTCACTACATTAAGATAATGGATCTTTGGGGCAACGTTCCTATCGTGACAAAGGTAGCCGATCCAATTAACCCTGAAACCAGGCCGAGAACAGAGGTCTTTGCATTTGTACAGAAGGAGCTGGAAGAAAATGTAGGAAAATTACCTAAAACTTCAGCAAGTAACATTGGTCAAGTGTCTATGGCTGCTGGTTATGCCATGCTGGCTGAACTCTATCTTAATGCAGAAAAATGGTCGGGTAAAGCGATGAATGATGAATGTATCGCTGCATGTGACAAAATCATTTCTGGGCAAGCTGGCGGCATCGGGGGGGCTCCTAAATTGAGCCCTGATTTGAATGCATTGTTCAGTAATACCAATTCGGCGAATCCCGAATCGCTATTTCAATTTCAGTACAGCCGGCAGGCGGGTTTTACATTTGACTGGTCGGGATTCTATATGAGCTACGACTATATGAAGGAAGTGCTCAAAGTTGGCTACGGTGGATGGAATGCATTTGTTGTTATTCCTACTGCATTTAGTGCGTATGCTGAAAATGATTTGCGGAAGAAAGAATGGTTTTTGTTTGGACCACAATATAAATATGGGACGACTACACCTGTATTGGGAACGGAAGAGTATTCAGGTAAACCACTGGTGTTTGTCAACTCAATTCGCAGAGAAAGCGAAGGTGATAAGACTTCAGAAGGTGGTATGACAAAAGGAGAGGAGAATTCTGGAGCTCGTTTTAATAAATATAAATCAGGTACCTTAGACGATGCCAACTATTGGGAGAACGATTATATTATTTATCGTTTAACGGAGATTTATTTTGATAAAGCCGAAGCATTGATGCGCAAGAATGGAGGTAAAGCCAGCAGTGAGGCGGTTGAATTGGTCAATGAATCCAGAAAAAGGGCATTCAGCACAGCCGATTGGCCTGCGGCACAGTACACGATAGCTACATTGACATTGGAGGAGCTATTGGCGGAACGGGGACGCGAATTTATTTTTGAAGGAAAGCGCCGGACAGATTTAATCCGATTTGGGAAATATATATCCGGATCTTGGTGGGATCATAAAGCGACGAACGATAAGAATAAAGAACTTTATGCGGTACCGATGGATCAATTGGCTATTAATCCCAATTTAAAACAAAACCCTGGATATTAATGTTCGGGAATAGTAGATGCCCATGCGGGTGTCTACTATTCCTTTACCTAAAACATATGAAAAGATATTTTACGTTGTTTCTTCTGAACTTTATCGGTGCAATCTTATTTGCACAGAAAAATAATTTTCAAAACTATGCTGTCCAAACTTTAGATAGCATCTATAGCAAGTTTGGAAATACCAAGAATCAGCTCTTGGCTGAAAAATATCCCTTTGATGAAAACTTTAAAGCTGATTATCTGGATAATAATCAACAGGCCGAGCAGCAAAAGAAATATGCTTATCTATGGCCTTTCTCGGGTAGTTTCTCGGCTGTAAATGCCTTGATGGAATTGCCAAAAACAAAAAAGGCATTTCAGTTCATACTCGACAAAAAAGTCCTGGTTGGGCTACAGGAATATAGGGATGAAAGTCGGTCGCCGGTTGGTTATGCTTCTTATTTAAATACAGCTCCTCCCTCGGATCGTTTTTATGACGATAATATCTGGTTGGGGATCGATTTTACCGATAGCTATATTCATACAAAAAAAACAAACTACCTGACTTCGGCCAAAGAGATCTGGAATTTTGTAAAGAGTGGGGAAGATGATAAATTAGGCGGCGGCGTTTATTGGTGTGAACAGAAAAAGGAATCTAAAAATACCTGTTCGAATGCACCAGCAAGTGTATTTGCACTTAAGTTATTTATGGCAACCAATGATAAGTCCTATCTGCAGGAAGGGGAGCGTCTTTATGAATGGACAAAAAGAAATCTTCAGGATCCCGAAGATAAGTTATACTGGGACAATATGCAGCTCAATGGAAAGATTGGAAAAGCTAAGTTTTCGTACAACGCCGGACAAATGTTGCAGGCCGCTGCATTGCTTTATAAGTTAACGAAAAATAAACAGTACCTCGAAGATGCGCAACAGCTGGCTGAGGCCTGTTTAGGCTATTTTTTCGAAACGGATGCGAAATTGAATTTCCCAAAATTGAAAAATAGCAATTTGTGGTTTCATGCCGTAATGATGCGTGGTTACATAGAGCTCGCTGTAGTGAATGGCGACCAAAAGTACCTCACCGTGTTTGCGAAAAACCTTGAATTTGCCTGGCAGCATATGCGCGATAAAGATGGATTATTTAGTGCAGACTGGACCCTGAAAGATCAGCATAAATCGAAATGGCTGCTCGATCAATGTGCTTTTGTCGAAATGTACGCACGGTTGGCAAAAGCTGGGTATTAAAATCGATGTAAAACGGTATAAGGTTAAGGCGCTGAAAATAATTTTTCAGCGTCTTTTTTTGTTCTGTAACATATTGGTTAGAGAGATTAAATAATGTTTACTTAACATAATAGATGCTGTAAAATTTTTATTTTTGAGTTAGGTCAACTTATTACAAGCGTGACTTGTAAAATATGATCGATAAACCTTGATCTAACATGTGAGCGATTCATTGGATAGGATGGACATCAGGTTATCTATTCTGGATACAAGAAAGCTTGAATAGGTTGCGTACTCATTGGATACCAAGTTATTTTATTATGAAACCATCATGATTTATTCAATCACATTAGGGAATGAATAAATCTGATAGCTTCATCGCAATTGAAAAACTAATTTATACAGATGAAAATTAAAAATCTATTATTACCATTGATCGTACTGGGGCTATCCACAAGTGCTGTGTCGGCACAGAGCAAAAAGATCAAACATGTTGTTTTAGTTGGTTTTGACGGTTTTGGAGCGTATGCTTTACCAAAAGCGGAAATGCCAAATCTTAAAAAAATAATGCAGGAGGGAACCTATAGTACACATGTACGTACCGTTTTACCTTCTTCAAGTGCCGTGAATTGGGCTTCTATGCTCATGGGAGCTGGTCCTACAGCCCATGGATATACAGAGTGGGATAGTAAAACACCTGAGATTCCTTCTACAGCCAAAACAGCAAACGGCATGTTCCCTTCCTTATTTAATGCGGTTGCCAGCAAAAACCCTAAAGCACAGTTTGCAGTGGTACATAGCTGGCCAGGTATAGGTTATTTGATCGATAACAAAGTCGTTCAAAAGGTCATTAATACCAAAGATGATGATGAAGCGGCTTTGAATACCACCGTGGACATTATAAAGAAAGAGAAACCGACCATTACTTTTGTGCATTTCGATCAACCTGATGGTGTAGGGCACAATATTGGACATAATACCCCGGAATACTATGCCGAGCTAAAACAGGTCGACAGACGCATAGGCACTTTGCAGCAGGCGGTAAAAGATGCGGGAATAGCGGATGAAACAATTTTTGTTATTGCTGCGGATCACGGCGGTACCGGAAAAGGACACGGTGGTAAATCGCTGGCGGAGGTGGAGATTCCCTGGGTAATGACCGGACCTGGTGTACCCAAAGGGAAAGAAATTAAGGAAACTCTAATGATTTACGATATCGCACCTACGTTAACATGGTTGCTTGGTGCACCGCTCGATGCCGCTTGGCGCGGAAAGGCGATCAAAGCATTCCAACAATAGTTGTTGCCCGTCAAACAAAAAGCCCCAAAGNNCTTTGGGGCTTTTTGTTTGACAAATTGTCAATATTATATATCTACGACCACATCCATTTTAAAATCATCATCTTTTAGATGAACAATTTCCGTTGCTTTTTCGTAGTTAGTTGATTTCTTGGAGAAGAAGTCATGTTGTGTCGTTTCAGTATTCAATCCATTCAATACGATTGGGTTGACTTGTTTTACTTCGAAGATCGGATCAAAGCCCAAATTCATCAATGCTTTGTTGGCATTGTAACGAACATATTCTTTTACCTCTGCAGTTAAACCAACTTCAGTATAGATCTCTTCTGTATATTTCAGCTCATTTTCATACAAATTGTAAAGCAAGGCCAGGAAACGAGCTTTTACCTGATCTTGATTTTTTAATTTTTTGAATTGATCTTGGGCTATTAATCCAACGAATACACCGTGGATAGATTCGTCTGCGATAATTTTCTTAATGATATCGGCAGAAGCAACCATTTCGCCCTGCCCACATAACCATAATGGCAAGAAGAATCCAGAATAGAATAAGAATGACTCCAATAATACGGATGCAGCCATTGCCATATAAATCTCCTCTTCGGAAGCATCTTCTTTATCGATCGCGCGGTAGTAGCCATCAATCGTTTCTGCTTTGTATTGAAGATATTTATTTTGTTGAACCCATTCGAAAATATCATTGATTTCGGCGGTCGTAGAAACTGTCGTGAAAATGGTGGAATACGATTTTGCATGGATAGCTTCCATCATACACATATACGACAATACCGCTTTATTCTGTAAGGTGTCGATATGATCGATGATTTTAGGCATACCTGTATGGCTTTGAAGGGTATCCAATAGGGTCAATCCTCCTAAAGCTTTTTTATACGCATCTTTCATTTCTGGACTGATACGTTTCCAGCTATCGATATCTTTTGATGGAATGTATTCCGTGTCGATCCAGAATTGACGGATATTTTGTTCCCAGAACATCAATACATAATCGTTCTCAGGGGTATTCCAGTTGACAGCTTTATATGTTTTACTCATTTTTAGTTTAAAGTATTAGGCATTTATTATCACGTATTTGGATTGTTGATTTTAGATAAGCCAAAAGCCGCCAATGGCGTAGGCAACTTTTGACTTTCTCCCATTATATATCCAAATACTAAAATCTCAAAATTAAGCTGAACAAGAAACACATTCGTCGATGGTCGATTTTCTTGTCCGTGTATAATAAAGGGATTTCAATCCCAATTTATGTGCATAGATATAATATCTTGACAAATCTCGTGTCGAATCCTTTGAGTTTGTATGCAAAATAGTAGATACCCCCTGATCAATATGGCGTTGGATGACCGAAATCAATTTCAAGACTTTGAATTGATCCATATCATAAGCCGATTTGAAGTAGAAATAATTATCGTTTGTCAAATATGGCATTGGATAGTAAGTTGTACTATCTCCATATTCACGCACTTCAATGATATCAACGATTGGCATAACTGATGCAGTTGCATTCATGATATACGAAGTCGATTGATTTGGAGCAATGGCCAAACGGTAAGCATGGTAAATACCATGTTCTTTGATTTTTGCTTTTAATTCCAACCAATCTTCTACCGTTGGGATATGTATCCCTTCAAATAACTCCGCTACCTTAGCAGTTTTAGGCATATAATCGCGGTTTACGTAATTGTTGAAATACGTACCATCGGCATAGGCTGATTTTTCAAATCCAACAAATGTTTTACCACGTTCTTTGGCAATTTCCATCGATGCTTCCAATGAATAATAGTTCATCATCATAAAGAAGGTATTGGCAAAATCGAGCGCTTCGTTAGATTCATACATAATGAAGCTTTTTGCAAGGTAACCATGGAGGTTCATTGCACCTAGCCCTACAGAATGTAACTCACGGTTTGCTTTTGCAATAGATGGAACCATATCGATATTGGTCACGTCTGTAACGACAGTCAAAGCACGCATCGCCGTTTTTACGGTCTCTTTGATACGTTTGTTGTCCATTACAGTTGCAATATTTAAAGAGCCTAAGTTACAGGAAATACCATAACGGATCGTGTCCTGTTTGCCATAGATCTCAATATCGGATACTTGAGATACTTGCATGATTTCAGTACACAAGTTCGAGAATTTCACTTGACCGATTTCATTCAATGCATGGACACGGTTGGTGTTCTCTTTGAAGAAAATATAAGGATATCCTGATTCTTTTTGTGTCTGTGCAATTTTAACTAAGAGGTGACGGGCATTGATTTTTTTCTTTTTCACGTTTGGATTCGTGATCAATTCGTCGTACATCTTGTCCATATCCATTTCATCCAAGAATTGTCCATACTCTTGCATTACCGTATGTGGGTAGATCAAATAGCATGGTTCATCTTTTTCTGCCAATTCCATGAATTTATCCGGAACGATGATACCGATCGACAATGATTTGATACGTACTTTCTCGTCAACGTTGATTTTTTTACAATCCAAAAATTCTTCGATGTCAGAGTGGAAAATATTGAGGTATACTGCCCCAGCACCCGGACGTTGTCCCAACTGGTTCGCATATGAAAATGTATCTTCCATAATCTTCATGATTGGAAGCACACCGCCAGCACGGCCTTCAACACCTTTAATCGCTTCTCCGCGAGCACGGATTTTGGAGATATTGAACGATACACCACCACCGATAGAAGACAGCTTCATGGCGGAATCAACAGCATAACCGATACCATTTAAGTTGTCGCCGATTTCATCCAAGAAACAAGATACCAATTCACCCGAGCGTTTCTTTCCTGCATTCAAGAATGTAGGTGTCGCTGGCTGGTATTCTTGATTGATCATGATTTCAGCATATTCGATCGCTTTTTGAACACCCTCTTCTCTTGCCAAGAACAAGGAAACAGCAACTACACGGTCTTCATAACGCTCTAAAAACTTCTCGCCAGAATCGTCACGTAAAGCGTAGCTCTGGAAGAATTTGAATGCCGCCATAAAAGATTCGAAACGGAATTTCTTCGCATACACATAGTTGAAGACCGTTTCCATTTCTTCAAATGTAAACCATTGGTAAAAGTCAATGTAATAGTTGTTTTCTACCAAATAGTCTATTTTTTCTTTTAATGTATAAAAGAACACTGTGTTCTTATTTACATATTCCAAGAAATATGCACGAACCGCTTCCTTATCTTTATGTAAGCTGAATTCGTCATCATGCTTAATCATGATTTCATTATTAAGCAATATCCAGTTTTTTGCTACTTCGTTTGCTACCATCGCAAAAGTTCTTTAAGATGTCAATAAATTGATTAATATCTTCCATTGTTCCGGACAGTTCAAATTTGAACGCCAGTGGAATGTCGAAATCCTGTGAAATGCGATCAGCTGCTAGACCAAAATTCGGCCCCCAGTTGCGGTTGCCACTGGAAGTAACAGAATAAATATTTTTAGCTTCGCGTTTCATGAATTCTTTTGTGTTTTCGGGCACCTGACCAAAATTTGTGGTGAAAGTGACCAAATGACCGGGATCTTTTACCGTTAAATCGGCGGTGATTTTATGGATTTGCCAACCCGTTATCTGAGCTACTTTATCCATAAAACGTTGTACGTTCCCCGTTCTGGAATCATAATAAATGTGTATCATGTCACTGTTTAATTTTAATGATACGCTGAATTTATTAAAGTGCAATGGCAGCCAATTCCTCTGGTTTAAAGCCAATGATACGGTGTTGAATCTCTTCATTTTCCAACACAATTACCGTAGGAACAGTGCGGATTTTGAATCTTGCGGCCAAGTCTGGTTCATCAAAAGGATTAACCGTTTCATATTGGATACCTTTTTGATCCAAATAAGCCGATACTTGCGCACAAGGAGCACAATCGTTTTTCTCAAATTTGATAATTCTTGCCATGTTTACTTGTTTATTTTTTTACTCCAATCTTTATAGAAAAACCCGGTACGAAGTTAATGGTATCAATTTTAATCGGGGAGACTAGATTGAAGGTTAATCTAGCCATTTAAAATAGACAATTCGTCAAAAAGAAAAGTCTGTATTTCGATACTTAAAAACTTCGTTGAGTTGCCAATTCTTTCATTAGCTTAACAAATATCTTATATTTTCTTTCGATGCGGTAGTTTGACTTTTCCACATTTTGGGCAAAAGTTTGTCAGAGAATGCGTTTGCTGAAGATTCGTGTTTGTAAATTGCTGGTTTTCTGTATTTTGTAAATGTGGATAACTTTAAATTAGTAATTTTTACCGCTATTTTACAAATGATTTAAGTTTAATTTTAGTGTCATAAAAAAGCTACAAAGCTTGCTTTTTTATGAAATTTTTAATACCTTATTTTGCCCTAATTTGAAAAATAAATTTATGAAGAAACTATTCTATGGTCTCTTGCTTCTAGCATCGCTACAGACGCAAGCGCAGGAAAACATTACCTTTCAAAAACCCTCTACTGAAATTTTGGCCTTAGCCGATTATGTGCGCCCACCTCAAATAAAGATTTCAAGCGATAAAAATTGGATGTTATTTACGTTTCGACCTACGTATAAAAGCCTGACCGACTTAGGCCAAGAAGAAATGAAACTGGCTGGATTGCGGATTAATCCGAAGACGAACATGGAAAGTTCAACAATCTTTTTCGATAAGATTGCCTTGAAAAAAATAGGGCAAAATGTGGAATTTTCCGACTTCACGGGGATACCCGAAAAAGCGGCGATGGCCAATTTTGTATTCTCTCCAGACAATAAGCTTTTGGCATTTAGCAATACAAATGAAAGCGGAACGGCCTTATTTGTCATTGATCTTGCAACGCGAAATGTCAAACAGTTGACTGCCTACAATCTGAATGGAACATTAACAGCGCCATTTCAGTGGCTGAGAAATTCTTCCGGTTTACTGATTACAAGCCTGCCAAAGGATAGGGCTGCACTGTTGGATCCTTCAAAAGATTTGCCGACAGGACCTATTGTCTCAACGAGTGATGGGAAGGTGTCCCAATTGAGAACGTACCAAGATCTGCTTAAAAATCCGCAGGACGAAGCGAATTTCGAAACATTGGTGCAATCCAATCTTGAACTTGTGGACCTTGACGGTAAGATTTCTTCCTTTAAAGATAAAGCCATTTATACGGGAATCAGCTTCTCTCCGGATGGCGAGTACGTGATGATCACGACCATCACAAAACCTTATTCCTATGTAGTTCCCGTCTCGTCTTTTCCACAGCAGATTCGTATTTATGATCGATCGGGCAAGGAAATAGCGCTTGTGAATGAGACCCCCTTGACAGAGGTAATGCCAAAGGGTTTTTCGTCGACACGATCGGGAAAACGGGCCTGGCATTGGCGGAGTGATCAGCCAGCTACGTTGGCCTATGTAGAAGCTTTGGATGGTGGGGACGCGAATAAACCTGCTGAGTTTCGTGATGCCTTATATACTTTATCTTACCCTTACAACGGTGCGGGGAAACTTATTTTTAAAACCAAAGACCGTTATGCTGGTGTAACATGGGGAAATGATAAATATGCATTGATCAATTCGCAATGGTACGATACGAGAAATGCAAAAACTTTTGTGGTGAATCCTTCTACTGGAGAATCCAAACTGTTGCAAGAGCGGAACAGTCAGGATGTGTATAATGATCCAGGAGATGTGTACATGGAAAAAAATAGTTTAGGCACTTATTCGATGTATATAGATAAGGATAAGGTGTTGTTTGTAGGTAAGGGTTTTACTAAAAATGGTGAGTTTCCTTTTGTGGATGAGCTTGATCTGCATTCATTGAAGAAAAAACGCATCTACACTGCTCCAGCATCTGAAATGCAAGAACGTATCGCCCAACTAGTGAACCCTAAAACTGGTGATCTGTTGATTTCGCTTCAGTCAGCATCGATTTATCCGAATTATTTCATGAAAAATATGAAATCGGGGAAACAGGTGACGCTCACCACGTTGGAAAACCCGTTTAAATCGTTGGAAAAAGTCCATAAAGAGATTTTAAAATACAAGCGCAAGGATGGAGTCGAACTTTCCGGAACGTTATATTTACCTGCCGGTTATGATTTTACGAAGAAAGAGAAGTTGCCTCTGCTAATGTGGGCTTATCCACGGGAATATAAGGACAAGAATACAGCCGGACAAAGCACGGCCAATCCGAAGGAGTTTACCTTCCCAAGTTATGGCTCTTTTATCTACTGGGTATCGAAAGGCTATGCTGTATTGGATAATGCGGCCTTCCCTATTGTTGGAGAGGGAACTAAAGAACCGAATGATAACTTTATTGAACAACTTGTGTCCAATGCCGAAGCCGCAATTGATGCAGTAGATCATTTGGGTTATATCGATCGAAAAAAAGTTGCTGTGGGTGGACATTCCTATGGTGCGTTTATGACAGCACATCTGTTGTCCAATTCAAAATTGTTTGCCGCAGGAATAGCGCGTTCTGGAGCATACAATCGGACCTTAACACCATTTGGTTTTCAGAGTGAGCAACGTAATTTCTGGGATGATCCTGCCTTGTATATGACCATGTCTCCATTTGTGAGTGCTGATCGGATGAAAACCCCACTTTTGTTGGTTCATGGCGGAGCCGATAATAATCCCGGAACATTCACCCTGCAGACAGAACGCTATTTCCAGGCCCTGAAAAACTTGGGAGCTCCTGTGCGTATGGTCATTTTACCACGTGAAGCGCATGGATATGTCGCCAAAGAAAATATCTTCCACTTACTTTGGGAACAGGATCAATTTTTGGAGAAATACCTCAAAAATTAAGGTGAACATCGAAAAAAATAACAAAAGGTTGCAAAAATGAATTGCAGCCAAAAAGTTGGACAAAGTTAGAAATTAATTGTTCAGATGATGAGCTCGATATTTTATCGGGCTCATTCGTTTTTGATGGGCAACAGCCCCCATTGGATTTGCATTAACTTGATGCGGGAACCATGAAGTAAGGGGTCACCTCTGGAAAGCTTCTGCTTGACCGCGCGCAAATGTGCTGAAGCACCAATGGATTATACAGATTATTTTTTAAGTTTGGGTAATTTACTGGAAGGAAAAATCCAATTATGAGACCTGATATATTTAGAGAGAAATCGCCATTATCTTCCGATGACTGCTTTGTGGTCTTCGATCGGAGAAAGTCTTCCTTTACGTTTCCTGTACATATTCACCCTGAATATGAGCTCAATTATGTTGAGGGGGCAGTGGGGGCACAACGTATCATTGGCAATTCGATGGAGTCTATTGGAGAGCGGGATCTGGTACTCATTGCAAGCCCCGAGCTTGAACACGCCTGGAAAGATGGCGATTGCCAATCGAATGATATCCATGAGATCACCATTCAATTTCATCCTTCCTTGATTGAACAATATCTGGATAAAAAGCAGTTTGCAAGTATACAGCAATTATTATCCAAAGCTTCACGTGGTGTAGTTTTTGGGAAAGACACAGTAGATCGGGTATTACCGCTATTACGCATACTGACTTTGGAAAGGGATGGATTCTATTCGGTTATGAAACTTTTGGTGTTGCTGTATGAATTGTCCAAGGGTGAAGATATCCGTGTCTTATCTACTGCGACCAATACGGTGCTGAGCAATAGCGAATTGATGATGGGACGATTGCAGGAATATATCGTTGCCCATGTAAACCGGGAACTGAGTCTTCCAATGGTTGCCGCGGTGATGAACATGAGCAAATCAACATTTTCCCGTTTTCTGAAATCGACTACAGGGATGAATTTTACCGATTATCTGCTCGACTTTAGGATCAATATGGCGGTGCGATTACTGAAAGAAGAAACACTGATTGCCGATATCGTCGAACAATGTGGCTTTAACAGCGTTTCGTATTTCTACCGTGTATTTAAAAAGAAAAAAGACCTCACTCCAGTCGAGTATAGGAATAGCTTACGTAAACAGCAAATGATTATCTAGTTTTTTCCTTTTTCATTTCCCATTTCGCTTTTCCAGCAAGCGGGAAGATCTCCTATGTCTATTTTTTCTGAAAGTGTTTGTTTCAATTGGCCAGAAAGAACGTTCAGTTTGCTTTCATTGCTGTTGGTGTCTGCGAAGTCATGAAGGTTTTTTCAGGATACGAAGATATTCGATAAAATCCTGTCTATCCGCTATATGATAATTCAATACAAGTGAGTCCAAAGTTCAATAAAATAACTTAATATATTATTTAATTAGCTGTTTTACAGTTGTTTATTGTTTCGGTTTAATGCAATGCTATTTTTTCTATTTTGTAGTCATTTCTAGTTTACGCAATCGTTTGTGCTAGCTTTTTTCTGATTTTTCCGACAGAAATATGAATGAAAAGTACAATACAAATGAGTTGATTTTGCTATTTACGGCTTCTCCTTTTCTCTAATTTCGTCAGACAAACCAATATTAGAATACCAATTAAGTATAGACATATTATACAAATCATCTATTTATTGTAAACCTTAAATACACAAAATATGAGAAAAACAGCTTTACTACTCTTACTTTCCACTTGTGGGAGCTTAGCCTTTGCACAGCAATCCCAAAAGGTGAGAGGCAAAGTCCTCGACGCGGATAATAAGCCAGTGGCAGGAGCTACGGTCAATATCAAGGGCAGCGCCAACGGAACTAAAACCGATGCCGATGGTTCTTTTATACTTGATGTTGCGAAAGGCAAAACCTTAAAAATTACCTATGTAGGAATGAAAGAGCAAGAGGTTGTTGTGAATGATGCTTCAACCTATAGTATTGTACTTCAATCGGGCAATGAGTTGGATGAAGTCGTGGTGATTGGTTATGGTACGGTGAAAAAAAGTGATTTGACTGGTGCGGTTGCATCTGTAACTGGAAAAGATCTACAATCCAATTTAGCAAAAAGTGCTGCGGGTGCCTTGCAGGGGCGTGTTGCCGGGGTTAGTGTTTCAAATGCCGGCGGGTCGCCAGGTGCAGGGATGAACATCAATATACGGGGTATAGGCTCGATGGGCAGCACGAATCCTTTATATGTAATTGATGGTGTATTTGGCGATATCAATACAGTAGACCCAAACGATATCGCTTCATTGGAAGTGTTAAAAGATGCATCAGCAGCAGCTATTTATGGTTCTCGTGCTGCTAATGGGGTGGTGATTATTACAACGAAAGGTGGTAAAAGGGCAAGCCCAGCCACTTTGAGTTTAAATGCCTATACTGGAGTGCAAAGTCTTCCAAAAAAAATGGGTTTGATGGATGGACCGCAATGGAAAGAATTTATGCGGAATCAGAAAGAGCTACCACCTCAAGCGGAGAGTTTTAATGCAAATACCAACTGGCAAGACGAGGTGTTTGAAACAGCTCCAGTCAATAAGATCAATTTGGACATCGCTGGCGGTGGAGAAAAATCTACTTATAGCGTGTCGGCTGGTTATCTGAATCAGAAAGGTATCTTGAAAACAACGGGGTATGAATCGTTCAATGTACGCAGCAAAAATACGTTTAATTTTTTCAACGACCATGTTCGCGTCGGGAATACCTTCTTAATTAAATCAGGTGACCGAAAATACGCTAATTTGGTCATTACGGATATCCTACGTCAAAATCCACTGTTACCGATCTATGACGAAAATGTTGTGGGAGGGTACTCTACTTGGGCCCCTTGGATGAAAAATTTGGATAACCCTGTAGGTAATTTGAACTTGAATAATAACCATGTCTACCAAACAGACATTATGCTGAATGGATATGCGGAAGCAGATTTATTTATTAAAGGGTTGAAATATCGATTAAATGTTGGTATTAACCGAACAACAGGAAGAAATTATAATAAAGCTGACCGACGCCCCGACGGTACTGCAGTATTGAAATCTTCGCTCAATGAAAGTGCTTTCTTCAATAATCAATGGTTGATCGAGAATACCTTGCATTATGACAATACTTTCGATAAGCATACTATTTCCTTATTAGCGGGCTACTCTTCGCAAGAAAATTCCAATAGAGGTTTTGGAGCCAAAAGACTTGATATTCCACCAGGAACGGATGCTATTGATGCAGCTTCACCAGCGGAACAATCGACTTCAGGTAGCCTGCAGGAAGCAGCCATGATATCACAATTCGGCCGCGCAATGTATAGCTATGATAATCGATATTTGTTTACTGCAACGGTACGTCGAGATGGATCTTCAAAGTTTGGAAATGGACATCGTTACGGGGTATTTCCTTCAATCGCATTAGGCTGGAATGTAATGAATGAAGGATTTTTTGAAAAGGCAAAAAATACAGTCAATGAACTGAAGATACGTGCGTCATACGGTCGTTTGGGTAATCAAGAAATTGCCAATTATACGACCCAAAACGTTACTCAATACGGAATTAATTATATCCAAGGCGGAGCATGGTGGCAAGGGGCAATTCCTGGAACGAGTTGGGTTTCACCATCTAATTTAACCTGGGAAGAGACAGAGACGAGCAATATTGGTGTAGACCTTGCCTTCTTGGAAAGTAAGCTGCGTATTAGTGCAGATTATTACGTACGAAATACGAAAGATATTTTGTTATCGATCAACCAACCTCCTTCTGCAGGGAAATCGGGTTCACCTGTAATGAATGCAGGTACCATTCAAAATAAAGGCTTTGAGTTTTTAGCGAGCTATCGTGATGCCATTGGCGAAGTAAATTATAATATTGGGGTGAATGCCTCTGCCGTTAAGAATAAAATGAATGCGATTACGGTGGGAAATACGCAAGAGTTTGGTGGTTATAATCCGCAAGGTGAAGGTGTGATCAGCTGGGCTAAAGTTGGTTATCCGATAGGCGGTTTTTGGCTGATCCAAACGGACGGGTTGTTCCAGTCAGATGCCGAAGTACAGGCCTATAAATCGGCAAAAGGTACCGTAATCCAACCGACAGCGAAAGCAGGGGATATCAAATTTATAGATTACAATGGGGATGGGCAGATTGATAATAACGATCGTCAATATATGGGGAGTCCTTTTCCTTCGCTAGCTTACGGTATTCGTGGTGGATTGGATTACAAAGGCGTCGATTTTGCCTTCTTCTTTGATGGTATGTATGGTAATAAAATTTATAATTATACCCGTGCTCGGATGGAGACTACCGGTGATATAAATAATTATTCTATTGATCTTTTAAATTCTTGGACACCAACAAATAACAATACCGAGATCCCACGTTATACTCGAACAGATCCAAATAGTAACGGACGTCGGGTAAGTGATCGCTGGTTGGAAAGCGGTGCGTTCTTCCGTTTAAAAACAATAGAATTGGGTTATACGCTACCCAATACTTGGTTGAACAAGGTGACTTTGAAAAACGCACGGATCTATTTGGCCGCTGACAACCTGTTTACTGTAACGAAATACAAAGGTTATAGTCCTGATTTAGGCCCTAGCAATAACGATAATGGAGTCGGTCAAACGGGTGTAATGACAGCAGGTACAGATCATGGACGATATCCGCTGGCCCGCACGATTATGTTTGGTTTGCAGGCAAATTTCTAATGGGTTGCAGGGGTTTTACAATTAAAATTTAAAATGACAAAAATGAAGATTTCAATTAAAAAATATACAGCGGCCGCAGCAGTTCTTTTGTTAATGGGAAGCTGTAGCAAGGATTTTCTCGACCGCATCAATCCCAATAAGCCGGTGTCGGAGATTTTTTGGTCAAATGAAGGCGAAGTACAGGCTGCAATGGCTACAGTCTATTCACCCATTCGCGGACAAATGTATGGTTATTATGGTGCTTACACAGGTTATCAGACGATGAACCGTGCAGATGATGTTTGGTTTCTGGTTGGTGAAGAAAGACATACATGGGAATATGTTACCTTTCTCAATACACCTGGAACAGCTGAAAGTGATTTTGGAAGTTTATATAGTGGAATCAATCGGGCTAATGTGCTTCTTTACAATATCGGAAAAGTTCCGATGGATGAAAATAAAAAGAAGGAACTGATTTCTGAGGCAAGTTTTTTACGGGGAGTATATTACTTCTTACTTGCTTCCAATTATGGCGACGTCCCGCTGTTGTTGATTCCTGCAGATGTTGATCCAGAAAACAAGCCATCAACACCAGAAGCAGATATCTGGAAACAGGTGATCGCAGATTTCAAGGCTGCAAAAGAGAATTTACCTGTTACTCGGCCGGCAGCAGAGGCAGGACGCGTTACTAAAGGGGCTGCAATAGCTTTTTTGGGAAAATCCTTGGTATATACCAAACAATATGGAGAAGCTGAAACTGAGTTAAAGGCACTCTTAACCGCACCCTATAATTATGATTTGGTCGAAAATTTTGAAGATAATTTCAAGGACAATACGAAATTAAACAAGGAGTCTGTGTGGGAATTAGTATACGATGGTAAATATGGTTCGGACGGTATCTGGGGATCAGAGAGTCCTAATAGTCGCCAAGGATTTATTATCCCCAATTTTGCAGGTCCTGCTGGAACGGGTGCTTGGTTTAAATTAGTACCAGGTATTTCTGTAGTTCGTGACTTTATTTCGGAAGAGCGTCCAACAGGATCAGATACCCGTTTTGATAAACGTATGTATACGAGTTTTTACTGGAAATATTCAGACTATGAAACTGGTTTGACCGATGGTGCTTGGTATGGTAATCTTTCTTTCGATAAGTTGTGGACAGAATCCTTAGCTAAAATTTCCGTAAACCCTGGACTTGTCTATCCAACTATTAATGGTAAAGAAGGCCGTTTTTTGATTAAGAAATACACTAACTTCTTTAGAAATGTAAGCGGTGCAAACAGTATGTATGATGCTGCAAATACTAATAATAACTTCCGTTTGTTGCGCTTTGCCGAAGTATTGCTACTGCATGCCGAGGCATGTGCTAAGAATGGTAACACTGCTGGGGCAGCTTCTAGTTTAAAACGCGTTCGTGATCGTGCAGGATTAGCCAATAAAACTTGGACTAATGCGGATGATTTGATGAAAGAGATTATTCACCAGAACGAACTTGAGTTTTTCTTTGAAGGTCATCGTTTCTTTGATTTAAAACGCTGGTATCAGTATGCTGACATGAAAAAAATCTTTGTGGACAATAAAAAACAAGGTGCTGAAAATTTTCAAGCTAAGCATTATTACCTCCCATTGCCTGAAAGTGAAATCAATACCAATACAAAGATTCAGCAAAATCCGTTGTGGAGGTAGGGTAATATGGAGGGCGCGTTCCCATTAAATTGTATAGAATTATGAAGAATTATTTAACATTATGTTTGTTGTGCTGTATGGCCTTTGTTGCCAGTAGCTATTCTGTTTCTAAACCAACTGAAACTAAAATAAATCCAAATAGTAAGGGTTATGAAAAAGCGAAGAAAGTCGTGTTTGCTAATACCGTTTCTATAAATCTCAATAATTCAACAGGTGGGGCATTACCTAGTTCTGGCGTTTATCTTAAACAAAACGGAAGTATTATAATGACTCTATATTATCCTACTTTACCAGGAGTAAATTTTTATACGAATATTCCTGCGGGGACTTATGAAGTTGAAGGTTTCTTTTCAGGCTCGAATTCTGGTAATTATATTTATGGATTGCCTATGAAGGGATCTAAATGCGGGGGGCCAGAATCAAATTTTGGAACTTATAAACTGAACGATTATGATCAATTTTCTATAATATGTGCGCTGGCCAGTGAAGGTTTTTTCTTCTGTACAAATCATTAATATCTTGATACACAGATAAAAATTTATTCTCGATTCCACAGTTGAGTGTTAGTTTTTTCCGGTAGGGGAGTAGATGCCTCTGCCGGAATACTTTTTAAAAATTCTTTTAAACAATAGTAAGTATGATTGCAGTACAACGAATGTGCAGATTTTTCACCACTTCCATTTTACCGGGGGTATGCCTGGTGTTGTTGTTATTTTCCTGTAAGAAAGATCGGGAAACTGCGAATCAATTGCCCTCCAAACTGGCGTTAACATCGAAGATCGATGCCGGAGAATTGTTGCTTGACGTCAAGCAGAATTCACAGGATTATGTCTTCAACTTTGAGAAAGGAACCGTAAATATTCCTGTTCCGGATATTGTAAAGGTAACGCCCAACTTGGATCGGTGGGTCACTAATCTGATATTCAGTGATGGTTCGGAGTTGATCGTGCCCACAAAAGGAACTTCACTCGATTTCATGGTCGAAGGAATAAAGCTTGATCCTTCAGGTTACAATCCATTGGCAGCATTGGTGAATGTTGTGCTACCCACTTATGGACGTGTTCGTGTAACTGTGCGTGGCAAGCATGGCCAATTTGGTACGATCACGCATCTATGCAGTGATGAGACACCACGTCAAAGTGTGCCCATATTAGGCTTGTATGCTGATTATGATAATGTAGTCGATCTCGCTTTTACTGATCTTGAAGGCAAAGAACGCGGAAGTACAACTATTCATATCCGTACGCAGGCAGTGACTGTGCAAGACTTTCCCAAATGGAAGATCGTCAAAGGACAAACCGACAAAATGGAATCTGGAGTTAATTTGGTGAGTTATCCCGGTCAGAGTGAGATAGATACTTCTCTACCTTATATGATTGATAACGAGGGTGAATTGCGTTGGTTGTTGCTATTGAAGAAATCACCTGATTTACAGAAGTTTTCAGGATCGATAGGTCTTAAACGAACAAAAAAAGGAACTTTTATTTCTGGTGATCAATCGCAGCAACGTGTAGTTGAAATGGACATGTTTGGTAATTTGATTAATCAATGGGATCTGGCCAAACTGGGGTACGGATTTCATCATGAAATTACCGAGGCTGCCAATGGTAATTTCTTGATCAATGTAACCAAAGCTGCGGCCCGTTTAAACAATGGCCAACCGCGTATTAACGACTTTATCATCGAATTGAATCCGCAGACGGGCGTTTTGGCTAATGAGTGGGATCTTGCCAAGCAACTCGATACAACGCGTTATATCAAGCCTGATGGCGTAACACCGCCCGCCTTTTCGCAAAGCCCAAATAACTGGGCTCACAACAATTCCATTACAGTAATTGGCGAAGATTTATTGGCTACAGCACGTTATCAGGGGATTTTTAGCTTCAACCATTCGGGAATAACACAATGGATTATATCGCCCCATAAAAATTGGGGAGCCAAATATCAGCCCTTGTTGTTAAAGCCAATTGCCGAAGATGGTACAGCAATTACGGACCCAGCAGTGATCAATGGAGATGCTGCGCTGGCAGGCTTTGATTGGCCCTGGGGTCCACATACACCTGTCGCCTTGAGCAAGGATCGGATTTTGGTTTTTGACAATGGGTATAATCGGCAATGGAAATCAAATTTTGCTCCCGGGGTGAACAGCTATAGCAGGGTAGTGGAATATAAAATTGACATGGCCAATAGAACGGTGCAGCAAGTTTGGTCTTATGGAAAAGATCGCGGAACGCAAGGCTTTTCACAAGCCATATCGGGCGTGCAATACTTGGGGCAAACGGGACATGTCTTATTTTGTCCAGGGATGGGTGTAGCAACCTCTATTGGTTCGGGCGGACGTGTTGTGGAGATTGATCCCAAAACAAAGGAAGTGATATTCGACCTTGAGGTCGCTACGGGTAGCGGCACTGCATTCCATCGTGTGACGCGTATGCCGCTTTATCCGGAAAACTTGTAAAGTAACTATTTTTTTGAACTGAACTAAATTTATGGCCGAATCATTTGAATGTCAGCAAGCTTATATTATCGAATCACAACGCTTATTATTGGAAAGAGCCAATGTTGAACTGTCTAATCCAGGAAAAATTGTTAAGCGTTATTTATATCCTGTTGTTACCAAAGAGCATATCCCCTTGACCTGGCGTTATGATTTTAATCCATTAACAAACCCTCTTTTTCTAGAGCGAATCACCTTCAATTCAACAATGAATGCAGGGGCACTCTACTGGCAAGGAAAGTATCTGTTGTTCGTTCGTGTTGAAGGGGCTGACCGGAAATCTTTTTTTGCGATAGCGGAAAGTGAAAATGGGGTGGATAATTTCCGCTTTTGGGATCAGCCATTGGCTCTCCCGGAATTAGATGAGGAGGAAACAAATGTATATGATATCCGTCTAACTGCGCATGAAGACGGTTGGGTATATGGTATTTTTTGCAGTGAAAAACGCGATGCAGCTGCTGCTCCTGGAGATCTCTCCAGTGCCGTTGCCGCAGCAGGCATCATTCGATCAAAAGATTTGAAGCACTGGGAGCGATTACCCAATTTGAAAGCGAGTAGTCAACAGCGGAATGTCGTATTGCACCCCGAATTCGTTCAGGGGAAATATGCTTTGTATACACGGCCACAGGATGATTTTATCCTGGCAAAACGTGGTGGCGGAATTGGATGGTCATTGATTGATGATATTAAAAATGCTGTTGTTGTTGAAGAACAAATTATCAACAAACGTTTTTATCATACCATTAAAGAACTGAAAAATGGTGAGGGACCTGCGCCCTTAAAAACAGCGAAAGGTTGGCTACACCTCGCCCATGGCGTGCGTGGCACTGCTGCTGGCTTACGTTATGTGCTCTATATTTATCTGACCAGTCTGGATGATCCAAGTCAATTGATCGCCGAGCCGGCAGGTTATCTGATGGCGCCAGAGGGAGAAGAACGGATCGGTGATGTTTCCAATGTGTTGTTTTCCAACGGTTGGATCATGAATGCCAACGGTATGGTTTATATCTATTACGCATCGAGTGACACACGAATGCATGTTGCTGTATCTCCAGTCGACCGACTTTTGGATTACTGTCTAAATACAGCACCCGACGGCCTTCTCTCGTCAACCTCGGTAGACAATATCCTCCAGCTTATTAGCCGCAATGCGCTATATGCCACGGAATCTGGAATTTGTTTACCTAATGATGTGAAAAGAGCCTGACAGTAGGAGGTGAAAATTGAAAGCCGGTCTCCTATTTTAAATCGCATAGCCCGGCTTGTTGTTCGTTATATAAGGCTTACTGTTCGTTTTAAAATCGATATTTAGGAGTATACAAATGAAAAATCTGATCAAGTTTTATGGGGTGATCGCTTTACTTTCTCTGTGTTTGACAGTGAAATCTCAGGCCGATCAACCGCTAAAGATAATATCTTATAATATCTGGAATGGGTTTGAGCGTACGAAAGCAAGATCGGATAAATTTGTCCATTGGATGGAACGACAACAACCGGATATTGTTGCTTTAGAAGAACTGGTCGATTTTAAACAGGCCGATCTTCAACAGCTTGCCAAATCCTATGGACATCATTATAGCATTTTACTCAAAGAGAAGGGCTATCCGGTAGGAATCACGTCTCGCTATCCGATTACGCTAATCAAAGCCCAGGTGGATGAGTTCTGGCATGGCATGCTGCATGTTAAAATTAAAGATATTGATATTATAGTCACACATCTCAGCCCTTTTTCCTGGAAGTATCGATTAAAAGAAGCGCAACAGATTGTGGATTATATCAAAAGTAATTCCTTGAATAACTGTATGATCATGGGAGATCTCAATGCGTATTCTCCATTGGATGCAATTTGGCTGGAACACAAAGCACCATTGAGAAAGAATTTATCGAATTGGGATCAAGCGCATCCCGAGTATGGCAATATGCGTGGCCAGCATTTTGACTATAGTGTGCTGTCGACTTTTATTGCTGCAGGTTTTGATGATTGTATCGGACGTACCGTATTTCCGGAAAATAAGCGAGTCAGTTTTCCAACAGCCACGCTTTATGGCTGGAATTGGGGCGACAGCCGATTAGCTGAAGTGTCGGAGAGACTTGATTATATCTTATTGTCGGAGCGATTGTCGCCTTTGGTTCAGCAGGTCGAAGTGCACAATGGTCCTGATCTCGAAGGAATATCAGATCATTATCCAGTTTCGGTCGTGATTGGCCAATTGGAGAAGTAGAAATATAATTGTAGATTGCGGTTGACCACGAGAAGAATATTCATGGAACTTTCCGTAATAGATATAGTTATCATTGTCTGTTATTTGCTGACGATGATTGTCATTGGCCTGATTCTTAAAAAGCGAGCTTCTAAGGATCTCGACTCTTATTTCTTGGGAGGGAAGTCACTTCCTTACTATATGCTTGGTATTTCTGATGCTTCGGGGATGTTCGATATTTCGGGCACGATGTGGATGGTTTATCTTGCCTTTGTTTATGGCCTCAAGAGCATGTGGATTCCTTGGTTATGGCCTGTCTTCAATCAGATTTTTTTGATGGTTTACCTTTCGGTATGGCTGCGGCGTTCAAATGTCTTGACGGGAGCTGAATGGATCCGAACCCGTTTTGGACATGGTAAGGGTGCAGATGGAGCTTACACCATCGTCATTTTATACGCCATTGTAGCGGTATTGGGTTTTCTATGTTATGGATTTATCGGAATCGGTAAATTTATGGAGGTATTCTTCCCCTGGGAACAGCTGTCGCGCTTTATTCCATTGACCATTGACCCGATGCATGTTCCCCAGCTCTATGGCATATTTTTCACGGCAATCACGACTTTTTATGTGATGCTTGGCGGCATGCATAGTATTGTGTGGGCCGATATGGTGAAGTTCGGAATCATGATTGTATCTGGTATTGCAATTGCCGTGATTGCCATGCAGCAGGTAAGTCCCGAATTGTTGGCCGCCAATACACCTGAGGGTTGGGACTCTCCCTTCTTTGGCTGGCACCTGGATATGGATTGGAGCAATTTACTCCCTTCTATTATGGACCGAATAGCCGATGATCAATACAACCTGTTTACCGTATTTGTGATGATGATGCTTTTCAAAGGTATTTTTATGAGCATGGCTGGGCCCGCGGCCAACTATGACATGCAAAAGATTCTGGCTTGTAGATCTCCAAAAGAGGCCGCATTAATGAGCGGATCGGTATCTGTTATCTTGCTTATCCCACGTTATCTGATGATCATGGGCTTTACGGTATTGGCTCTTGTATTCTTTCGGGACGAGTTTACAGCAATGGGAAGCCATATGGATTTTGAGATCATCTTGCCCAAGGCAATTAGTCGGTTTGGGAAGGTTGGATTGACAGGTTTATTGTTGGCGGGACTTCTGGCTGCTTTTATGTCTTCTTTTGCTTCAACGATAAATGCGGCGCAAGCATACTTGGTCAATGATGTCTTGCTGAAATATTTTTATCGTTCGGCTTCGCCAAAAAAACAGATTCGGTTGAGCTATATTGTTTCTGTTTCTGTGGTTGTCTGCAGCACGATCATCGGATTGTATGTTCAAAACATCAATTCGGTGCTGCAGTGGATCGTTTCAGCACTCTATGGCGGGTATATTGCCGCGAATGTGCTCAAATGGCATTGGTGGCGATTTAACGGGGCTGGATTTTTCTGGGGGATGTTGACCGGTATATTCGGGGCGATTATTCTGCCCCAGTTTTTCCCGCATACTTTGCCGCTATATTATTTCCCATTTTTGTTTGTCCTATCGCTGCTAGGCTGTCTGATGGGGACCTGGCTGTCCAAACCTACTGAAGAGGATGTGCTTGTCGATTTTTATGTCCGTGTTCGTCCATGGGGCTTTTGGGGACCAATTCACCAGAAAGCGTTGCAGAAATACCCTGATCTTAAAAGAAACAATCACTTTAAGCGCGATTTATTTAATGTTGGCGTGGGAATTATATGGCAATGTTGTTTGACATTGATCCCGATGTATATTGTTATTCAACAGGGACAGGGCTTACTGACTAGTATATTGATCTTAGGGATTACAACACTGATTCTTAAAAAGAACTGGTACGACAAGATGTGTCGCGATGAGGCTGAATACGACGCTTTTATGACAAAATATAGAATGAATAAAGCGGATCGATAAACAAATAAGTTTTTAAAATGGGGCTGAGAGAAGAGAAGAATCAGGTAATCGAACGGCCTGTTGTTTGATTAAAAACCGATCGTACCGTACCGATTACCGTGATAATGTGTTTTTGCGTTTAGTTGCTCGCTTTTACCGTAAAAGGAACGACATACTGTCCCCACTCCAAGGAAACGGTTCCTTGCGGCGTTGCATTGATCTTAAACTGTTCCTGCGAATTGCTTGCTGTGGCATTGTTGACTGAAACACGTAAAGCATCTTCGTTGGCATCATATTTTGTTCCCCACTGATTCCACACTTTATTGAACATAATTGTTGTTTCGTGTTCTCCAGGGATGCTGTAAAGGCCATATTTACCAGCAGCTAATTTCTTGCCTTCAACCAATACATCTTTATTAAATTCGATGGTGGTCGCTTCATTTGCTCCAGTACGCCATACAATACCGATAGGGGCGATATCAACACCAAGCTGACGACCTTTCAATGAAGGGCGGCTATAATTAATGTCAATCGTGACACCATCGGTGGTGGTTACCTTAGTGTTGTCTGGAGGACTTGGGCGTTTACTTTTGTCGGTCTGAGCAAAAGTAAGTTGACCTATTAAGGTCAGAATCGTTAAAATTAGTACTCTCATTTTTCGTATAGTATTGATTAAACAATTAAACTTAGATAAATTACTTTTTATATGCAATATGCCTTTGGTCAAATAAAAATAATTTATCGCTCTCTCCTAAGCTATTGAATATCTTTTAATAACGGAAATATACGATTTTTTAGGTTATGGAATTGTTCGTTTTTTTGAAGGCTTTGAGTGGGATATTTTGGTTATATAAACGAGAAAAGCCAGTGATTCATATCCTGGCTTTTCTCGTTTATACCTATTATTTATACAAGATATTCAAATAGTGTCTGGTCTTTATTGATTTCAATGACATCAAACTTATATTCTTTCATGCGTTCAATCAGTGTTTCGTAATCCTCAGGCTTGTTGAGCTCAATGCCGACTAGCGCTGGACCTCTTTCGCGTTCTGTTTTTTTGATAAACTCAAAACGGGTAATATCATCCTTAGGCCCCAATACTTCGGAAACGAAGAGTTTTAAGGCGCCTGGACGTTGTGGGAAACGAACGATAAAATAATGCTTGTACCCTTCGTAAAGTAGAGACAATTCTTTGATTTCACTCATGCGGTCGATATCGTTGTTTCCACCGGATATGATGCAGACGACTTTCTTACCTTTAATTTCATCTTTGTGAAATTCAAGAGCGGCCACGGATAGAGCGCCTGCAGGCTCAACGACAATTGCATCCTTATTGTACAGCTCTAGGATACAGGTACAGATCTTTCCTTCGGGAATAGAGCGTGTATCATCCAACAATTGTTTGGCAATTTCAAATGTCGTTGCACCGATTTTTTTAACAGCTGCCCCATCAACAAATTTGTTGATATGCTCGAGCTCGATCGGTGCGCCGTGAGTCAAGGCCGCTTGCATGGAGGGGGCTCCTTCGGGTTCAACACCATAGCATTTGATTGCGTTGTTTTTACTTTTTAGGTAATAGCTCGCTCCCGCGGCAAGTCCACCGCCACCAATTGGGATAAATATGGCGTCCATATCGGGAAGATCTTGTAAAGCTTCAACGGCTACAGTACCCTGTCCTTCCACAACTTTGAGATCATCAAATGGCGGAATGAAAGTCATGCCATGCTCTGCTGTATAAGCCAGCGCTGCTTTTTGGCAGTCATCAAAAGTGTCTCCGGTCAAGATAATTTCTACATTGCCGTTACCCCACATTTCCGTTTGTGAAATCTTTTGGCGTGGTGTCGGCCCCGGCATAAATATCACGCCTTTGATGTCGAGTTTATTGCAGGAGAAAGCAACGCCCTGAGCGTGGTTGCCTGCGCTGGCACATACAACGCCACGTTGTCGCTCTTCCGCTGTTAAGGAAATAATTTTATTGTAGGCACCGCGTAATTTATAGGAACGTACGACTTGTAAATCTTCCCGTTTGAGATAGACTTCAGCGCCATATTTTTCGGATAGATGCCGATTATATTGAAGCGGTGTTCTGTTGACCACAGACTTGATGCGGTCAAGTGTAGCTTCTGAATTGATGTTTAAGGTTGATAGATTCATTGTTAGATGATTGCCTAGTTAAGGTAGCAAATAAAACGCAGATATTCGCTGTTATATGAGAGATTCTACCTATACAGTATTTAAATTTAGTTGATTTTAAATGGAAGATCGTTTGTACGTATGATAAAATAATAATTAGCAACGTATCATTTGGATCCTTTTAAAAAAATGTATTTATGATAAAAAAAGGCTGCATCTGCAGCCTTCCTTTTTTTATATTTTTTCTTGGATGAGGCTTTTTAGGTCATCATCACAAATATTTTTCTTTTCGTCGGCCAAAACCAAGAAACGTTGATAGCAATCAGCTAAATCATCTTTTTCAAGATGGAACCCTAAACGCTCCAAATGGTGCTTAAGGGCATGTCTTCCTGAACGTGCAGTTAAGATAATATCAGCTTCAACCAAACCAACATCTTCTGGTCTGATGATCTCATAGTTCTCACGGTGTTTTAGGAAACCATCTTGGTGAATCCCCGAGCTGTGTGCGAAGGCGTTGCGACCAACGATCGCTTTATTCGGTTGTACAGGCATGTTCATCATTTCACTTACCTTGCGCGATAAGTACGTAAACATGCGGCTATCGATGTTTGATGTCAAGCTTCCAAACGACTGGTTGTGCACTTTAAGGATCATGGCTACTTCTTCAAGTGACGTGTTTCCGGCACGCTCACCGATACCGTTGATGGTACATTCCACCTGACGGGCTCCATTTTGAATCGCAGCGATAGAATTTGCTGTTGCAAGTCCCAAGTCATTGTGACAATGTGCCGAAATAATGGCCTGATCGATATTGCGTACATTCTCCTTGAGGTAATTGATTTTTGAGCCATATTGGTCTGGCAGACAATAACCGTTTGTATCGGGGATATTGACTACCGTAGCACCGGCAGCAATCACCGATTCAACCATTTTAGCTAGAAATGCCAAGTCTGCGCGACCCGCATCTTCTGCATAAAACTCGACATCTTCCACATAGGATTTGGCATGTTTTACAGCCGCAACGGCACGTTCTAAAATTTCTTCTCTTGTGCTGTTGAATTTATATTTGATATGCATGTCCGAAGAACCAATACCCGTATGGATACGTGGGCGTTTGGCATATTTTAATGCCTCGGCAGCTACGTCAATATCGTTTTGATTGGCACGGGTCAATGCACATATAATGACATCGTTTACCGCTTTAGATAATTCGACGACCGATTGAAAATCACCAGGGCTAGACACTGGGAAACCGGCTTCGATAATATCCACCCCTAGTTTTTCCAGGTCTTTAGCAATCTCAATTTTCTCTGGAGTAGTTAATTGGCAGCCTGGTACCTGTTCGCCATCACGTAAAGTGGTGTCGAAAATGTAAAGATGATTAGGATCGTGTAACATAATTTCTTAATTCAAAAGATTTACAAATTAAAAAGGGTATACTATTTAATAAACTCCAATACTTTTTCACCCATTTCCTGAGTACCTAAGATTTTTGAAGCTTCTATGCTGCTGTTGGCAATATCACCGGTTCTCCAACCAGCTTTTAATGTTTCTGCAACAGCATTGGTAACCGCTTTAGCTTCCTCCTGTAGACCAAAGCTAATATCAAGCATCAAGGCAGCAGATAAAATTGAAGCCAATGGATTTGCTTTATTTTGACCAGCGATATCGTGTGCAGAGCCGTGGATAGGTTCGAAGAAGCCTGTGCCATCACCTACGGAAGCAGAAGCCAACATACCCATCGAGCCTGCGATCTGTGACGCTTCGTCTGTCAGGATATCACCAAAAAGATTGGCTGTCAATACCACATCGAATTTCTTTGGATTTTTCACCAATTGCATGGCCGCATTATCGATAAACATGTGCTCGGTTTCAACATCCGGATATTCTTTTGCGATTTCCTGGACAACTTCTCTCCACAGGCGGGATGTTTCCAATACATTGGCTTTATCAACAGAGCATAGTCTTTTGTTACGCGTGCGTGCTGCATCATAAGCTTTACGTGCGATACGCTCAACCTCGTAACGGTGATAATTCATCAAGTCTGAAGCAAAGGTATTATCCTCATTGCGATTTTTCTCACCAAAATAGACATCACCTGTCAGTTCACGGAAGAAAAGAATATCTGTACCTTGAAGAATTTCGGGCTTTAAACTCGAAGCATCCAATAACTCATCGAATAAAAGGATTGGACGAAGATTTGCGTAAAGACCTAGTTCTTTACGGATTTTCAACAAGCCTTGTTCAGGTCTTACCTTAGCAGAAGGATCATTATCATACTTAATATGGCCAATGGCGCCGAAAAGGATCGCATCAGAAGCTTTTGCTTTAGCTAATGTCTCATCAGGAAGCGGGTTGCCTGTCGCTTCAATTGCAGTATGGCCCATGATAGCTTCATCAAAGCTGAACTCATGACCATAATTTTCACCTATTTTTTCTAAAACTTTTTTACCCCAAGTTGTTACTTCTTGGCCGATGCCATCTCCAGGTATGATTAAAATATTTTTCTTCATTGTATTTTTAATATTGAGCTATCAGAGATAGGTCTAATGAAACTTTGGAAAATAGGCCTAAAACCTATTGAGTTATCTTTATTTTTGACTTTTGATTTCCAGTGTTTTCCGATATCTTGATTCTCTTTTTATTTTTTTGTTCTTATTTTCGAATTAATTGAAGTTTTCCACAATTTTTATGTTGATAAAGTTTCTTTTTTGTGGATAACTTCGGATATAGCCTTTACTTCTCCCTTTTCCAACACGATTTTATTGTCAATGCACGTTGGTAGCTGGGTTTGGAAGTGACCTACATAAATGAGCGTCTGGCCACTTTTACTGAGGTCATCGATGACGTCGTTGAAATACTGGGTCTGCTCTTGGTCTAAACCCTGACAAGGTTCGTCCAAAATCAGCAATTCTGGATGTTTCACGATCGTGCGGGCCAATAGGACCAAACGTTGTTGACCTAAAGGCAATGATCCCAATGTTTTGTGTTTAACCTCTTTGAGGTCAAAAAAATGGAGAATTTGCTCGAGCTTTTGCTGTTGTTCAAATCCTAAGCGTTGGTATAGGCTCATGGAGTCAAAAAATCCAGAAGCAATCGTCTGCCCAACGTTGGCATTCATATCATAGTACCAATGTAATTCTGGAGATATAATACCCAAATGTTCTTTGATATCCCAAATACTTTCTCCAGATCCTCTTTTTTTGCCAAAAAGATGGATGTCATTAGCGTAAGCCTGTGGATGATCGCCGTTGATGAGACTAAGCAAAGTTGATTTTCCTGAACCATTATGCCCTTGTAGCAACCATTTTTCACCGGCTTTTACTTCCCAGTCAATATTCTTTAAGACTTGTTTTTCGCCGTATGAAATATTGATTTTGTTCATTTTTACCATGACCTGGGCAGATACCTGAGGTGCCTGTTGTAGAAAATAAGGCAGCGCCTTTCTTGTTCGGGGCAAGCCTTTGGATAGCTCTTCACTCCGTTGGCGAATCCTGATTTTACCTTCCTGAATTTCCGCAAAACGATTGATACAATCCGGTTGTTCGTCATCATTACTGATCAACAACAAGGTGACCCCTTTATCCGCAAGCTGATCGAAAATCTGATTGAGATCTTTTCTGGACTGTGCATCCAGTCCTGTATAAGGCTGGTCGATAATGAGCACCTGAGGTTGAAGCCACAAGGCCTTGATCAATTGCAGTCTTTTGTGTTCGCCACTCGAAAGTTCAATCAACTGCTGATCTTTGAAATTCTCGAATCCAAAAATGTTCAGGTAAGAACGTACGTTTTCAAAAGAAAGCTGTTCTTCTTTTGCAAAATGTTTCAACTCGGCAAAAACCGTTAATGTATCGTTTTTTGCAAATTTGTTGTAGCGCTGTTGGTAATAGAAATTGCGATCGCCTTCAAGATTGGTAAACTGAAACCAATTGGAAACGTAATGAATTTTTGCCGGCAATAGGCTCGTTGGGTCAAGATGGAATGTAATCTGGCCTTCATACTTCAATTGCCCGGCAATCGCTTTTGCCAGCGTGGTTTTTCCTGTACCGCTCGGACCGCCTAAGATCCATTGCTCGCCAGGAAAAATTTGCCAATTTAAGTCTTGCAGTACGGTATCTTTACCGTACTGAATGGTTAAATTGGCAATATGGACGACAGGATCTACCATTGTCTGTTTGCTTCAAATGCTTCGATTGAATCTTTTTGGTTAAGGATAAAATCAATGTCATCATAGCCATTGATCAAACATGATTTTTTGTATGGATTGATTTCAAACTCAAATTGATCACCCGTCTCTGTCAACATGACTGTTTGTTTTTCAAGATCAACGATAATCGCCGTTGCCGGATTTTGGTGCACCAATTCGAAAATTTTCGCCAAAAACTCTTCGGGTACCTGAATCGGTAATACACCATTGTTAAGGGCATTTCCTTTGAATATATCGGCAAAGAATGAGCTGATAACCACATCAAAACCATAGTCTTGAATAGCCCAAGCGGCATGTTCGCGGCTTGAACCACAACCAAAGTTTTTACCGGCAACCAATATTTTTCCAGTATAGGTCGGGTTGTTCAACACAAAATCAGTTTTAGGCTGATTGTCTGTGTCAAAACGCCAGTCGCGGAATAAATTATCACCAAAACCTTCACGCGTGGTCGCTTTTAGAAAGCGTGCGGGAATAATTTGATCAGTATCAATATTTTCGATAGGTAGTGGGACTACCTGTGACGTTAAAGTTTCAAATTTTTTCATTTTTTTCTGCTTAGATCAACTCTCTTACATCTGTTACTTTACCTGTTACTGCCGCAGCTGCTGCTGTCAAAGGAGATACCAGCATGGTGCGGGCATTCGGTCCCTGACGGCCTTCGAAATTTCTATTTGAAGTCGAAACACAATATTTACCAGCAGGGATTTTATCTTCGTTCATCCCTAAACATGCCGAACATCCTGGTTCACGTAGCTGGAATCCTGCCGCTTCAAATATTTTATCCAAGCCTTCTTCTTTCGCTTGTTTTTCTACTTGTTTTGAGCCCGGTACAATCCATACTTCAACGTCTTGTGCTTTTTGCTTGCCTTTAACGAATGAAGCTACTTCACGTAAATCTTCAATACGGGAATTGGTACAACTTCCGATAAACACATAATCAACACGGTTGCCTAAGACTGTTGAATCATCTTTAAAACCCATGTAATCCAATGCTTTTTGGTACGATGGCCGTTCTGATTCTGGTTGTGCGTTAGTTGCTGGAATATGTTCCGCGATACCCATACCCATGCCTGGGTTGGTGCCATAAGTAATCATTGGTGCAATATCTGCAGCATCAAAAGTCAACACTTTATCAAAGATGGCATCTTCGTCAGAATATAATGTTTTCCAGTATGCTAGGGCTTGATCCCATTCCTCACCTTTCGGTGCGAATTCACGGCCTTCTACGTAGTCGAAAGTGATCTGATCTGGAGCAATTAAGCCTCCACGTGCACCCATTTCTATACTCATATTACAAATGGTCATACGTGCTTCCATGCTTAAAGAACGGATTGCTGAACCAGCATATTCAATAAAGTAACCTGTACCGCCCGCAGCAGAGATTTTAGAGATGATATATAGGATGATATCTTTTGCTCCAACACCTTTTTGAAGGGTACCGTTGACTTCAATTTTCATTGTTTTTGGCTTCGACTGCAACAAACATTGTGTTGCGAAGACCTGTTCAACCTGAGAGGTTCCAATACCAAAAGCAATAGCTCCAAAAGCACCATGTGTTGAGGTATGGCTATCGCCACAGACCATCGTTTTACCTGGTAGGGTGATACCCAGCTCCGGACCAATAACGTGTACAATCCCTTGGTATGGATGCCCTAAACCATATAATTCAATACCAAATTCAGCACAATTTTTGGTGAGCATATCAACTTGATAACGGGATAGCTCTTCTTTGATCGGTAAATGTTGATTGAGTGTCGGTACGTTGTGGTCGGCAGTAGCTACCGTTTGCTTTGGACGAAAAACTGGGATTCCTCTTTTACGCAAGCCATCGAAAGCTTGAGGGGAAGTAACTTCATGAATCAAGTGGGTGTCGATATATATAATATCCGGAAACCCTTCTTCACGCTTGACGACGTGCGCATCCCAAATCTTTTCTACTAATGTTTTTGACATTTTTTAATCTCTCTTATGTTATTTTTATATGAACCAAGGTGATATTGCAAATGTCTCAATATCACCTTGATTTCGATATACTAAATTACGAAATATTCATGATTTTTGGAGCATGTATAATTTCGTATGGACTTTTAAACAGTTTTGATCGCTTTCATTGCAGTCATCGCTTTGCGCAATTTGCGACCGACGATTTCTACAGGGTGATCGCGTAGAATTTCATTGATGACAACTAATTGTGCGTTATCAACTGCAGCATCTCTACCTTCATTGAAGTTTTTACCTACGAGATCAGTATCAACAGTTTTCATGAAGTCGGCCAACAAAGGTTTACAAGCTTGGTCGAATAGGTAACAACCGTATTCTGCTGTATCAGAGATAACACGGTTCATTTCGAACAATTTCTTGCGAGCGATTGTGTTAGCGATCAATGGTGTTTCGTGCAATGATTCATAATATGCTGATTCTGGTTTGATACCTGCTTCAACCATTGTTTCAAATGCCAATTCAACACCTGCACGGATGAAAGCAACCATCAGTGTATAGTTGTCGAAGTATTCTTGTTCGTTGATTTTAACATCACCAGCAGGTGTTTTTTCGAACGCAGTTTCACCTGTTTCAGCTCTCCATTTCAATAAATTCGCATCACCATTTGCCCAGTCTTCCATCATGGTCTTGCTAAAGTGACCTGACATGATATCATCTTGGTGTTTTTGGAATAAAGGACGCATAATATCCTTCAATTCTTCAGAGATCTCAAAGGCTTTTACTTTTGCTGGATTGCTCAAACGGTCCATCATTCCGCTCACACCACCATGTTTCAAGGCTTCCGTGATTACTTCTACACCGTACTGTACCAATTTTGATGCGTAACCAGCTTCGATACCTTTCTCGATCATTTTGTCGAAAGATAAGATCGAACCTGTTTGCAACAATCCACAAAGAATCGTTTGCTCACCCATTAAATCTGATTTTACCTCGGCTACAAATGAAGATTTCAATACACCGGCTTTATGTCCACCTGTTCCTACGCAGTATGCTTTTGCTTCAGCCCAGCCTTTTCCTTGCGGATCATTCTCTGGGTGAACAGCGATTAAGGTAGGTACACCAAAACCACGAAGATATTCTGCGCGAACCTCAGAACCTGGACATTTTGGAGCAACCATGATGACAGTAATATCTTTACGGATTTGCATACCTTCTTCAACGATGTTGAAACCGTGTGAATACGATAATGTAGCGCCTTCTTTCATCAACGGCATGACAGCGTTGATTACTGACGTATGTTGTTTATCTGGAGTCAAGTTGATAACTAAATCCGCAGATGGGATCAATTCTTCGTAAGTGCCTACGTTAAAGTTATTGTCCGTAGCGTTTTTCCAAGAATCTCTTTTTTGTTCAATAGCTTCTTTACGCAAAGCATAAGAAACGTCCAGTCCGCTATCTCTTAGGTTTAAACCTTGGTTCAAGCCTTGCGCACCACATCCTACGATTACGATTTTTTTACCTTTTAAAGCATTTACACCATCTGTGAATTCAGTGTTGTCCATGAATTCAGCGTGACTTAATTGTTCTAACTGCTCTCTAAGCGGTAAGGTGTTGAAATAATTTGCCATTGTTTTACTTTCTTTCTGTTATGGGTTGTTGATTATTTATTTTAATTATTGTACTAATCTGCGTTGCGCCATGGCGTAACCGAAATGAACGTTATCGTGACCTGCTGTCAGGGCAATAACTTCTTCGATGGTATCCATTGGATAGCCATAGGTTGCTGTTGAAAAGGAGGTGATTTCTCTGAAAACACCGTGTTCATAGTCAGCAGCAATTTGCTCAATACTGCGGATTGCGATTTCTTTCAATTCATCAACCTCTGCTTGTTCAACAAAGCGGGTTGGCTTGGTGTCTTTTTTATAGTCTTCATTATATTTTACCCAGGTCGTGTCGGCTTTAATACCTGTACGGACATAGACTAAGGTCTGTGTACTGACGACAATGTGGGCAAAATTCCAGATGATATTGTTGTTAAATCCCGTGGGAATTTTGTTAAGCTGTTCAATGGAAAGACCGTCAAGTAATTCAATGAATTTTTGACGTGACTTTAAGATAAATTTAAATGTCTCTTGCATAATACTTTTAAAGCTTACATTGTAAATACATCATCTCTTTTGTCGAGATACTCGTTCTCTACAATTTCTATCGATGGTTCCTTGGCTTCAAACTGAACCAATTTGGAGTGGAAACCTGCGCTATCTTTAATGATGGCGATACGTGCGCCACGGACAAATTCGATCAAACCATATTTGGTCAATTCTTCTGTCAACTTATCGATCTCCTCACGGTGACCTGCAGTTTCAAAGACGATATAGTCGTTGCGGATCACAACAACATTGGCACCATATTGACGCAATAAACGTTCTACGTATACCTTTTCATTCACAACATCCGCAGGCACTTTATAGAGCGCCTGTTCTTGCCAGATCACTTCATCATTGGTATTGTAATAGGCCTTGAGGATATCAATCTGTTTTTCCAGTTGACGACAAAGCTTACGCAGAACATCTTCAGCCTCCGTGATGACGATGGTAAAACGATGTATCCCTTCTACTTCAGAAGGGGAAGTATTCAAGCTTTCAATATTGATTTTTCTTCTTGAAAAAATGGTTGAGATTCGACCGATAAGACCGATTGAATTCTCTGTATATAGGGTGATGGTATATTCTTGTTTTTCCATGTCAAATTCTACTTTAAACGTATCTCAGATACCGATGTTCCTTGTGCAACCATTGGAAATACATTGTTTTCCTTACCTACCATCACTTCCAATAGATATGCTCCGTCGTGATCAATCATGGTTTTCAGTGCATTACGTAAGTCTTTACGTTCCGAAATCTTCTGACCGTCGATGTAATAGCCTTTCGCAACAGCAACAAAGTCAGGACTCGTGATATTCACGAATGAATAACGTTTGTCATGAAACAATTGCTGCCACTGGCGTACCATGCCCAAGAACTCATTGTTGAGGATCATGATTTTGACTTTTGCACCAAATTGCATAATTGTTCCCAGCTCCTGGATCGTCATTTGTATACCACCATCACCGATGATTGCTACGACAGTTTTCTCTGGCGCGCCATACCAGGCACCGATTGCTGCCGGAAGACCAAAGCCCATCGTTCCTAAACCCCCGGAGGTTACATTCGATTTGCTGTTGTTGAACTTAGCATAGCGACAAGTGACCATTTGATGTTGACCGACGTCTGTTGTAATGATCGCATCACCGCCTGTCAATTCATTCAACACATGGATGACCTCACCCATGGTCATAATATCGGTTTGTGGGTGAAGTTCGTTTTGGATGACTTCCTTGATTTCTTCTTTTTCAAGTTCACGGAATTGTTCCAACCAAGCGGAGTGATCTGCGGCATTTACCAATTCCGTCAGCATGGGAAGTGATTCCTTACAATCGCCCCATACAGGTACGGTTGTTTGTACGTTTTTGTCAATCTCTGCGGGATCTATATCCAAATGGATTACTTTTGCCTGTTTGGCATATTTGTCCAAACGACCTGTCACACGGTCATCGAAACGCATGCCGATGGCTATTAAAACATCACATTCATTGGTCATGACATTTGGCGCATAGTTGCCATGCATACCCAGCATCCCGACGTGAAGTTTATGATCCGTTGGAAGTGCACTTAACCCCATGACAGTCGATGCCGAAGGAATGCCAGTTTTCTCGATAAAAGCTTTGAATTCTTCCTCTGCTTTTCCAAGAATGATGCCTTGTCCAAAAAGAACAAATGGTTTTTTTGCATCGTTGATTAACGCTGCAGCTTGCTCAACATACTCTTTACGAACTTGTGGTGCAGGTCTGTAACTGCGTACATGGCTGCATTTTTCGTAACCGAAGTAATCGAACAATTGTAGCTGTGCATTTTTGGTAATATCGATCAATACCGGTCCTGGACGACCTGTGCTGGCAATATAAAATGCTTTTGCGAGTGCGGCTGGAATTTCAGTTGCGTCGGTGACTTGGTAGTTCCATTTGGTGACAGGTGCCGTGATATTGATGACATCTGTTTCCTGAAAAGCATCTGTTCCCAAAAGTGAAGCAAAGACCTGGCCTGTGACACAGACGATAGGGTTACTATCGATCATGGCATCAGCCAGTCCAGTAACTAGGTTTGTTGCTCCAGGGCCACTTGTCGCAAAGACGACGCCTGTACGACCTGAAGTTCTTGCATAACCTTGCGCCGCGTGGATTCCACCTTGTTCATGGCGCACTAAAATATGCTTCAGACGATCCGTATAATCATAAAGGGCATCATAGATCGGCATAATTGCGCCTCCAGGATAACCAAATACGGTATCAACTCCTTCGCTCAATAAGGCCTCCAATACAGCTTTCGATCCCGAAATTTGTGTCGGAGTTTGCTGCGCTGTAGCGGCCTTATTTTCTGTTATTTCCAGTGTACTCATTACGTTGATTTTTTTATTGTTGATTATTCAGTCTTTTAGTATTTAGATATTAGATCTGAGACATTAAGCGTCGATTGTTTAGGTCTGTATTTGCTTAATGTCTCTGTTTTTTATTTTCTACTGATCCGTTACACAGCCTTCTGATGCATCGGCAACAGTTTTAGCGTATTTGTATAAAACTCCTTTGCTAACTTTTAACGCTGGTTGTACCCAAGCGGCACGGCGTTGCGCAATCTCTTCATCGGAAAGCAGCACATTGATGCTGTTATTTACCGCATCGATCTCGATAATGTCATCATCATTTACAAGACCGATCAATCCGCCTTTGTAAGATTCTGGTGTGATATGTCCGACGACAAAACCATGTGTACCACCCGAGAAACGGCCATCGGTGATTAAAGCAACAGATTTACCAAGGCCAGCACCAATGATCAAGGAGGTTGGTTTAAGCATTTCAGGCATGCCTGGCGCTCCAACAGGACCTTCATTTTTGATCACCACTACATCTCCTGGTTTGATTCTACCAGATGCGATGCCCGCTACTAAATCATGCTCTCCATCGAATACGCGTGCAGGACCAGTGAATTTTTCACCTTCTTTGCCGGAGATCTTAGCAACAGAACCTTTCTCTGCTAAGTTCCCGTAAAGAATTTGTAAGTGTCCTGTAGCTTTGATTGGATCGCTCAAGGGTTTGATAATCGGTTGATCATATTCCATGATTGATTTAACATCCGCCAAGTTCTCAGCGACCGTTTTTCCTGTTACCGTGATACAGTCACCATGCAATAAACCTTCATTTAAAAGATATTTCATGACAGCAGGTGTTCCGCCAAATTGCTGAAGATCTTGCATCAAGTATTTACCCGACGGTTTAAAGTCAGCTAATACAGGGGTTTCATCACTCATGCGTTGGAAGTCGTCTTGCGTGATGTCTACGCCTACGGCTTTGCCTATTGCAATAAAGTGAAGTACAGCATTGGTACTACCACCCAAGATAACGATGGTACGTAGCGCGTTCTCAAATGCTTTACGTGTCATGATATCAGAGGGTTTGATATCTTTCTCAAGCAGCGTGCGGATATGTCGACCTGCTTCTAAACATTCATTTTTCTTTTCTTCCGAGATCGCCGGATTGGAAGATGAGTAGGGTAAACTCATTCCCAAGGCTTCAATTGCCGAAGCCATGGTATTTGCGGTATACATTCCGCCACAAGCACCAGCACCAGGGCAGGTATGTTTGATAATGCCTTCATAGTCTTCATCGGAAAGATTTCCGCAGATGCGTTGTCCCAATGCTTCAAATGCAGACACAATGTTTAATTCTTCACCTTTATAGTGTCCTGGAGCGATGGTACCGCCATATACCATTAGAGAAGGACGATCCAAACGGGCCATGGCCATAATAGCACCAGGCATGTTTTTGTCACAGCCAGGAATAGAGATCAAGCCATCATAATATTGTCCGCCACAGATCGTTTCGATACTATCAGCGATCACATCACGGCTTACCAACGAATAACGCATTCCATCGGTACCATTGCTCATACCGTCACTGACGCCAATAGTTCCAAAGGTCAAACCCACTAACTCATTGTTCCAAACGCCCTTCTTGACGATTTGTGCCAAATCATTTAAGTGCATATTACACGTATTACCATCATATCCCATGCTGGCAATACCGACCTGTGCTTTGTCCATGTCGGCATCTGTAAGACCGATACCATAAAGCATTGCTTTTGCAGCAGGTTGCGTTTCGTCTTGTGTAAATGTACGGCTGTATTTGTTCATTGTGTTTTCGCCGTTAGATGATGACTTCATAATTTTCGTTCTCTAATACTAAATTTTTATATCTTCTTTGGATTGATGCACCTATGCTGTGTTCCCAGGCTTCTTTGTAGATGACATCATCGACTTGTTTGATTCCGATAATTTCTGCCGCAGTTCCACATAAGAAAGCGCTGTCAGCAGTGTAAATATCCTCTACCGTCAATTGCTTTTCAATGACTTCGAAGTTTAATTTTTTACAAATGTTTTTTACCGTCTGGCGTGTAATGCCCGGAAAGATATTCTTCGCTGGCGGCGTATAGATTTTGAAATCCTTTTCGATGAAAATATTTTCACTGGATGCTTGGGCAACGTAGCCTTCGTGGTCGAGCATCAAAGCTTCGTCGTAGCCTTTCCTGATGGCTTCTGTTGTCGCAAGGATGGAGTTAACATACTGCCCAGAGATCTTCGAGTCAATTTTAAAGGATTTTGGATTGGGTCTTTTGATATCAGAGATACATACCTTTAATAGGTTTTGACCAAGATATGGACCCCATTCCCATGCTGCCATCATGAGGGTTGCTTCGGTTGATGAGGTGAGATGCATATTTGAACCAGTCAATACCAAAGGACGTATATAAGCTTCTCTTAGGTTGTTGTTGGCCAAGAGCTCATAACAGATGTCGATCAGCTCTCGGTTGCTCCAGCGATAGGGGATATTAACGGCTTCACATGATCTCTTTAAGCGATCGAAATGCTTGTCAGCTTTAAAGATACGTGGTCCATTGTGGGTGTTATACGCACGTAAACCATCGAACACCGCATACCCATAATGCAATGACTGTGCAAAGGGATCCAATGCAGCCTCGGAAGCTTTTACAAAAGCTCCATCTAAATAGATCAATGTGTTTTTATCGTAATATTTCATAACCCAAAATTTACCTGATGATAGTAGTTCCCTTTGTTGTAATATTGGTGGTAAATCATGCTATCTCGAGCTTCTATAAAAACTTTCGATTTTCATTTCCTCAAGGTAGCAGGAATTACAATAATTGGCAATAGGTAAAGTGCTAATTTTGTATTTAGAATAAAATTTCATTAAGTGTGTTTTTATGAAATTTTATTTTTTAATAATGCCTTTTATTCGGTTTTATATTTTGTTAGTCGCATACCATATTTAAAATTGGTCTACACGGTTGAAAAATTATTTTTTGTTACAATGGTTGATTTTCTTCCTAAAATGAAGAAAATGTCAAAAAAACTTTAAAAAAAAAGCTTCCGATATTTCTATCGGAAGCTTTTTAGATTTTATAAAATCGATTTGATTTAATCTCCGATAATTCCTTCAGCAAGCACGGTAATGACATTGTTTTTTGCTTCCACAACACCACCTTTAATGAACACTTCCTGTTCACCTTTACCTTGTTGAATAATTACTTTTCCATCTTCCAAAGTAGAAACAATGGCAGCGTGATCTTTTAAAATTTGAAAAGAACCCGCAGAGCCCGGTACAGTAACTGAAGTTACTTCGCCTTCGAATGCTAATTTGTCTGGAGTGATAATTGTTAACTTCATTATTCTTAGATATAATCTAGATTAAACTGCTTCTGCTAATAATTTTTTACCTTTTTCGATAGCATCATCAATGTTACCGACTAAGTTGAAGGCAGCTTCAGGGTACTCATCTACTTCACCGTCAATGATCATATTGAAACCTTTGATGGTATCTTTGATGTCTACCAATACACCTTTTAAACCTGTAAATTGTTCTGCAACGTGGAAAGGTTGAGATAAGAAACGTTGTACACGACGTGCGCGGTGTACTGTTAATTTATCTTCTTCCGATAATTCGTCCATACCTAAAATGGCGATGATATCTTGTAATTCTTTATAACGTTGAAGAATTTCTTTTACACGTTGTGCAGTATTATAGTGTTCGTTACCTAAAACGGCAGGAGAAAGGATACGTGATGTAGAATCCAAAGGATCCACAGCAGGGTAGATACCTAACTCAGCAATTTTACGAGACAATACTGTCGTTGCATCCAAGTGAGCGAAAGTTGTCGCTGGAGCAGGGTCAGTTAAGTCATCGGCAGGTACATATACGGCTTGAACCGAAGTGATTGAACCGTTTTTAGTTGAAGTGATGCGCTCTTGCATTAAACCCATCTCAGTTGCCAATGTTGGTTGGTAACCTACGGCTGAAGGCATACGACCCAATAGGGCAGATACTTCAGAACCTGCTTGTGTAAAACGGAAGATGTTATCAATGAAGAATAATACGTCACGGCCTTGACCTTCGCCATCACCGTCACGGAAGTATTCCGCTACTGTCAAACCTGATAAAGCAACACGTGCACGTGCCCCAGGAGGCTCGTTCATTTGACCGAATACGAAAGTACATTTTGAATCTTTCATCAGTTCGTGGTCAACAGTTTCCAAAGGCCATTCGCCTTTTTCCATGCCTTCCATAAAGTGCTCACCATATTTGATGATACCAGACTCCAACATCTCGCGCAATAAGTCATTACCCTCACGTGTACGTTCACCTACACCGGCGAATACAGAAAGACCACCGTGACCTTTTGCGATATTGTTGATTAATTCTTGGATTAATACAGTTTTACCTACACCGGCACCACCGAATAAACCAATTTTACCACCTTTAGCATATGGCTCTAAAAGGTCAATAACTTTGATACCAGTAAAAAGTACTTCGGATTCAGTTGACAAATCTTCGAATTTAGGAGGTACGTTGTGGATAGGACGACCATTCTCTTTATTCAAATTTTGGATCCCGTCTATGGCATCACCAACTACATTGAATACACGACCTTTGATTTCTTCACCAACAGGCATTTTGATAGGAGCACCAGTATCGACAACTTCCATTCCGCGAACTAAACCTTCAGTTGCGTCCATGGCAATTGTACGTACACGATCCTGACCTAAGTGTTGTTGAACTTCTAATACAACACGTTGTCCATTTTCTTTTTGAATGTACAATGCATCGTAAATTTTAGGTAGATTTTCACTGTCGGCGAAGTTGACGTCAACAACTGGGCCGATAATCTGCGCTATTTTACCAATCTTGGGCATATTATAGGGACTAAATATTTATTAATCAATTTTATATAAGAGACATAAAAGGCCTCTTTTTTGGTCAGCAAAAATAAGGTTATTCGTTTTTAAAAACAAATAGAATTTGCAATTAAATTACAATTTTATTAATGTAGGTCAAAATGTTATCTATTGTAATTCTGTATGTTTCGATTTCTATACCTGCAAATATAGTTTTTCTCTTTTATTCGGCTAGGTATTTTTGAAGTTTACTGCATTACTTCGTTGAATCTTTTGTTTGTTTTGAGGAATGGTACCTGATGAAATAAAATCGACCTGTAACGGAGTACCTCAAGGAGTCGTTACAGGTCGATCAAAATAAATATGCTATTTTATGAGAAGCAGGACTATATTTTTTTATTTAGTTCGTCCTGCAACTGGCGCTTGAGCAGCTGTTCCTTTTCCATGGATTTTTTACGGAACGTAGCGAATTCTTCTTGCGATTGCTCCGCTGTCTTTTGGAATTCCACCGTGTCCACTTTCGCTTTCCGATAAGAAAATAAAAAGATAAATGCTGCTACGGCCAATACCGCAATGATCGTCCAAACAACTGTATTGTAAAAAGTTTTAGAGGTATTGATGCCCAAGAAAGAAAAACTTTCTGTTTTTTCCTTCTCCTGCGCCAGCTGATCTTTTAAAACCTGAATAGAATCTTGCAAAGTTTTGGTATTGGATGTATAGTTGCTTGAAGATGATTTTAAAGAGCTGATTTCCTTGTGGAGTTTTGCTACGGTATCTATGACATTTCGTTTCACAATATCCAGATTGGTTTTTCGCACCATCTTGAAATCATAGTTGTTTTTCGAAATATAATTCAGGTGGTCAAATTGATTTGCCAAACTTCCTTTTTTTAATCCATCCGGACTGTACTTGAAAGCATTATCCTGTTGTGCTGCTGTAGTGGCGGGAGCCGCAGTAGGAGTTTGTGCCTCCAGTAATGTATGTGATGAAATAAATAAAATTGTAAAGAATATAAATGCTAATCTCAATTTGCTCATGTTGTTTATTTTATAAAATGCGTTAATCCAGCCTATCCAAATTGCAAAACCAGGATATACCTGTGATAAATATAAGGAATTATTGAAAAAACGAAAATGTTAAGTGAAATATATTCCAATACATACCTGATTTTCCGTCACTTTATTATGATTCGATCGACCAACTTGGCAAATACCGTAAAAAGGACATGATCTTTTCCTTATAGATCGCCGTGTTTAGTTTGAAATAGTAGGCTCCTTTTTTTGAATTTTCCTTATCCTTTTCCTCCAGTTTGATGATGAGGTCTGAGGAAAGCAGTTTTCGGCTGAAATTCCGCTTGTCCAACTCAATATTGTAAACACCCTCATAAAGTGCTGCAATTTGGGGAATCGTGAATTTCTCGGGCAGCAGTTCAAATAATATCGGATACAAAGCCGCTTTCATGCGTAGACGGTGTTGTGCCGAAGCGATCATTTGATCATGATCGAAGATCAGTGTTGGGTGCTCCCGCAATGGAAACCATTGGGCTTCGTAATCGTCGCTTAGGATATGTTTATATTGCTGTGTGTCAATCAATGCAAAATAACAGATACTGACAACCCGGTCGCTAGGTTCCCGATTAGGTTCGCCGAATACACTACATTGCTCCATGTATACATTTTCAAGTCCTGTTAGCTGTTTGAGTACTCGGCTCGCGGCCTCTTCCGGACTTTCGTCGGATTGAACGAAACCACCCATCAGACTCCATTTATTTCTTTCTGGTTCGAAATCACGTTTAATTAAAAGTACTTCAAGGGATTCGCCGTTAAATCCAAATATGATGCAGTCTACTGCCAAAAGGATCCCTGAATCTTTTTTATAATATTCCATCGTCTATCGTTTTATCTTTTTATCTGACACCACCCCATTTATTCCACGAGCAAAACTATGTAAAAAAGTAAATAGCTAAAAATAAGTATAATAATTGTCTGATACATCCCTTTAAAAGGCATTTATACCCCTATATCAGGAATTCGGGTTAACCATAATTTGCTGCTATGAAGTTAGCTCTATTTTTTAAATATGAAAATTTTCTTTCATATTTAAAAAAATAAATGTTTATTTGACACTAATTATTTTCCATGGCTAACTTCGGAAGGGGGATAGTGGAAAGTAAGGCATTAGAGACAATTATAAGTTATAAACCAAATTCAGCAAAAATGAATAAATCGTATGTCATTGGGGTGGACTATGGAAGTGATTCGGTCCGTTCAGTATTGGTTGATGCTAACAATGGCGAGGAGATAGCTTCTTCTGTATTTTACTACCCGCGATGGAAAAGAGGGGCGTATTGTGATGCTGCTTTAAGTCAGTTTAGGCAACACCCGTTGGATTATATCGAAGGCTTGGAAGCGACAATTAAAGATTGCTTGCTCAAATCGGGAGTCGACAATATTGGCAAAGCTGTAAAAGCAATTTCCGTGGATACAACAGGATCTACTCCAGTTGCTGTCAACGCAGCCGGCGTTCCATTGGCGCTGTTGGACGAGTTTAAAGACAACCCCAATGCCATGTTTGTCTTATGGAAAGATCATACAGCCGTTAGAGAGGCCAAAGAAATTAACCTGCACAATCAAAATAGTTCGGTGGATTATCTGAAGTATGTAGGCGGTGTATACTCTTCGGAATGGTTCTGGGCCAAATTACTCCATGTATTTCGGGCTGATGAAAAGGTCCGTGCCGCCACCTATAGCTGGGTGGAGCATTGTGATTATATTCCTTTTCTATTGACTGGAGGAACACAGGTATCTGCTATGAAGCGTGGGGTTTGTTCAGCGGGTCATAAATCACTTTGGGCTGAAGAATTTGACGGCCTACCTCCAAATTCTTTCTTTTCGACACTTGACCCATTGTTGGATGGTTTGGTTGATCGCCTGTTTTCAGAAACATACACTGCTGATCAATCTGCAGGTCAGCTTTCGGAAAAATGGGCGCAACGATTAGGTCTTACAACATCAGTTGTTGTTGGTGTAGGTGCATTTGACTGCCACATGGGCGCAGTTGGAGGACAAATTGAACCCTATTATCTGAGTAAGGTGATGGGGACATCAACCTGTGATATGTTAGTTGCTCCAAAAGAAGAGGTACAGCATACGTTGGTTAGGGGAATCTGTGGTCAGGTAGACGGTTCCATTATACCGGGAATGATAGGTATGGAAGCTGGTCAGTCGGCATTTGGAGATGCTTACGCCTGGCTGAAACAGGTGTTGCTATGGCCAACGAAAAATTTGATACAAGATGTTGAAGAGATCGATGAACGAACGCGCGAACAATTGATCGCAGCGTTGGAAGAGAAACTATTGGTCAGTCTAAGTGAGCAGGCTGCGTTACTTCCCGTAACAGAAACATCTGAATTAGCTTTAGATTGGCTCAATGGCCGCCGAACTCCGGATGCGGATCAATCCTTGAAAGGGGCGATCACAGGCTTACACCTCGGAACAGATGCGCCGCGGATCTTCAGAGCGATTGTCGAAGCGACCTGTTTCGGTGCAAAGGCTATTGTTGACCGTTTCGTGGAGCAGGGTATTCCTGTAAAAGGCTTGATCGGTTTAGGCGGAGTTGCAAAAAAATCACCTTTTATTATGCAAATGATGGCCAATGTGATGAATATGCCTATTCGTATTCATAAAAGTGAACAGACTTGTGCCATTGGCGCAGCCATGTTTGCCGCAACAGCAGCTGGTTTATATAACCGGGTCGAGGATGCCATGAAGGCAATGGGGCAAGGTTTTGAACGGACTTATATCCCTGAGGAAAAATGGGTGTCCATTTATGCCGAGCGTTATGAACATTACAAAGCGCTGGGTGCTTTTGTCGAAGGAAAGGAATCGCTCGCCATTACTGTTTAACCATTCAAATTTTAATCATGTATAATTCAATTAAAGAAGAAGCCTACCATTGCAATATGCAATTGCCCCAGCTGGGATTGGTGCTTTTTACATTTGGAAATGTGAGTGTTGTTGACCGTCACCATGAAGTTTTTGCCATTAAACCCAGTGGGGTCCCTTATGAGGAGCTTACACCGGAACATATGGTGATTGTAGATTTTGATGGTCATGTGGTCGAGGGTAATCTTCGGCCATCATCAGATACGAAAACCCATGCCCTATTGTATAAACAGTGGAAAGAGATTGGCGGTATAACACATACACACTCCACCTATGCGACAGCATGGGCACAGGCACAGCGGGATATTCCCATTTTTGGAACAACACATGCCGATCATTTGACCGTCGATATTCCTTGTGCCCCACCAATGCACGATGAGATGATCGTCGGAAACTACGAACATGAAACGGGGTTTCAAATTATCAATCACTTTGTCGAAAATAAGCTGGACTATAAAGAAGTGGAAATGATTCTGGTTGGCAACCACGCGCCGTTTGCTTGGGGTAAAACCGGAATAAAGTCTGTCTATAACAGTGCGGTGTTGGAACAGGTGGCGAAAATGGCTTGGTTGACAGAACAGATCAACCCGAATGCACCTCGATTAAAGTCTGCGCTGGTCAAAAAGCATTATGAGCGGAAGCATGGGGCCAATGCCTATTATGGTCAATAATTTTAATAAAAAATCTATAGCAAAAACTACAATTTACATGAATATCAATTTAAAAGAGCTTGAAGTCTGGTTTGTCGTGGGAAGCCAAGACCTTTATGGTGAAGAGACCTTGCGACAAGTGGCCCTACATGCTGAAGAAATAGCCCATTATTTAGATACCCAAGCGGTGATTCCGGTAGCGGTAAAATATAAACCGATCGTAAAAAATACAGACGAGATTTATGCAACATTGGCAGCCGCCAATAGTGAAAAAAATTGTATTGGGGTCATTACTTGGATGCATACCTTTTCACCTGCAAAGATGTGGATCCGAGGATTAAAAGCGTTGCAAAAGCCATTGTTGCATCTGCATACGCAGTACAACCAGGATATCCCGTGGCATAGTATCGATATGGATTTTATGAACCTTAACCAAAGTGCGCATGGGGATCGTGAATTTGGACATATCGTTAGCCGCTTAAAAATAGCGCGTAAAGTCGTCACTGGCCATTGGCAAGATGCGGAAGTATTGGAACGGATTAATGTTTGGGCGCGTGCAGCCGCAGGCTGGCATGACTGGCAAGGAGCCAAATTTGCACGCTTTGGTGACAATATGCGTTATGTGGCTGTTACAGATGGCGATAAAGTGGAGGCAGAGGCGCAATTTGGTTTCGCTGTAAACACCTATGCCATTGGGGATCTAGTGGAGGTGATTAATGCGAGCACTGAAGCGGAAATCGCGGCATTATTAGCGGAGTACGAAGCGACTTATGAACTAGCCGAAAATGTGAAAGCTGGCGGTGAATATCGTGCTAACCTCATCGAAGCTGCTAAGATAGAAATTGGCCTACGGAAGTTTTTGGAACAAGGAGACTTTAAAGGTTTTACGGATACTTTTGAGGATCTGCATGGCATGGTACAACTTCCGGGCCTGGCGGTACAGCGTTTAATGGCTGAGGGTTATGGTTTTGCCGGTGAAGGGGATTGGAAGACGCCGGCTTTGGTGCGTGCTTGCAAAGTAATGGGAGCAGGATTACCGGGTACGACGGCATTTATGGAAGACTACACCTATCATTTTGATCCGCAGAATCCCATGGTACTTGGCTCACATATGTTGGAAGTGGACCCCGCATTGGCAATTGGAAAACCACGAATAGAAGTGCATCCACTAGGCATTGGCGGCAAGGCAGATCCTGCTCGCTTGGTTTTTAATGGCCAAAGTGGTGATGCATTGAATGCTTCTTTGGTCGATATGGGAACGCGTTTCCGTTTGATCGTGAACAAAGTACAAGGTGTTGCTGTAGAAGAAGAACTCCCTAAGCTTCCTGTCGCACGGGTGTTATGGAAACCGCTGCCCGACATGAAAACAGGTTGCAGTGCCTGGATTGTGGCTGGGGGTGCGCACCATACTGCCTACAGTTTGAGCTTAACACCCGAATACCTGGAAGATTTTGCACGTATGGCGGGTTTAGAATATGTATTGATCGACGAGGACACTACGGTAGCAAGACTCGAAGACCAATTGAAATGGAATGAACTCTATTATTTACTGGGTAAATAATAACCTAAGCCATTTATACCTGTTCTTCGCGGTATAAATGGCTTATTGATAATAACCAATTTGGGAAATATGGAAAAATTTGCAACGGTAGATTACATCATCTTCGTAATTTACTTCTTTATTGTAGCCGGCTATGGCTATTGGATTTATCGTAAAAAGACGAATAGTTTAAGCAGCAGCAAGGACTACTTTCTGGCGGAAGGATCACTGACCTGGTGGGCCATAGGCTCTTCATTGATCGCATCGAATATTTCTGCTGAACAGTTTATTGGCATGAGCGGCAATGGATTTGAGGTTGGTATTGCTGTAGCTGCTTACGAGCTCATTGCTGCGGTAGCGTTAATTATTGTTGCGGTTTGGTTTATTCCGGTCTATCTGAAAAACAAGATTTTCACGATGCCTCAGTTTTTGAACAACCGATACAATGAAACGACGAGTCTCATCATGGCAATCTTCTGGTTGTTTTTGTATGTTTTTGTCAATCTGACATCTATCCTGTATCTCGGGGCAATTGCCATTTCGAGTATGGCCGGAGGTGGCGACAGCTTCCACACCATTACAGTTGCTTTAGCCGTATTTGCCGTCATCATTACGCTGGGGGGAATGCGTGTTATTGGTTTTACAGATGTTATTCAGGTTGTTGTATTAATTATTGGCGGTATAGCGACGACGTATGTGGCATTGACCTTGGTCAGTGAACATTTTGGTTTGGGACAAGACGCCTTGGCTGGATTCAATAAATTGATGGAAGATTCGCCGGAGCATTTTAACCTATTTGTCGATAAACCAGGGCCAGGAGCTAGTCAGGAAGATATCAATAAGTATCTGATGCTGCCTGGAATAGGAATGTACCTTGCTGGAATCTGGATTGTCAACCTAAATTACTGGGGTTGTAATCAATACATCACACAACGCGCTTTGGGAGCCGATCTAAAGACTGCACGCACAGGGATTCTTTTTGCGGGATTTCTAAAATTGTTTATGCCAATTATCGTTATGCTTCCAGGGATAGCCGCTTATGTGCTATACAAAAATGGTGCGTTACAACACGAAATGGCTCCTGGAGGAGTGTTTCACGCCGATAATGCATATTCAGCGATATTGGGCTATCTGCCCAATGGAATGAAAGGGCTTGCGCTGGCGGCGCTTACAGCGGCTATTGTGGCCGGATTGGCCGGAAAGGCCAATAGTATCGCAACGATCTTTACATTGGATATCTTTAAAAAATACATCAATAAAGATGCGAGCGAAGCAAAAATGGTGTGGGTTGGAAAGATAACCATCGTGATCTCTATTCTACTTTCTGTTTTGTTTACCTGGAATGATGCGCTGGGCATCGGTGGTGCCGGCGGATTTACTTTTATCCAAAAATATACAGGCTTCATCAGCCCCGGTGTTTTTGCGATGTTTTTGCTAGGGATGTTTTGGAAAAGGACGACAGGTGCAGCCGCCATTACAGGCCTTGTTACGGGATTTGCGTTGTCTATATTTTTCAATGAGTTTGCAACAAAGGTTTTCGGACCAGAGACATGGATCTATACGGCATATCTCAACAAAGCGGGCGTTTATGAAATACCATTCCAGATATGTATGGGACTCGCATTTGTATTTACAATGATTGCTATGATTGCTGTGAGCTTATTTGGACCAAAGGTTAATCCAAAAGCTTTTGTATTGGATCGGTCGATGTTTAAAGTAGAACCATCCGTATTGGCATTAATTGTTGTGACTTTATTGTTGGTGACCGCTATCTACGTGCGTTTTTGGTAGAATGTTGCCATTTGAATAATTAAAAAATTATGAACCATTCCTAATGAAAATTAGGAAGCCTCCATCAGACCGATGGGGTAAAACTTAATTACAGATGAATAAGAAAATTATTATTGGTTTGTTGACTTGTGCTTCATTGGCCTATGGCTGCCAATCTTCATCAACTCAAAATAAGCAAGCAGCAACGATGGCTGATTCTACTTCCAGCCCTGCTTTCGACAGTCAGATTGATGGTAAAGAAGTTAAACTGTTCCAGCTCAAGAACGACAAACTCGCCATTACGTTGACAAATTATGGTGCACGTCTGGTGAGTTTAAAAGTCCCGGATAAGAACGGTAAAGCGACTGATGTGATTTTGGGCTATGATTCGGCCAAAGAATACAAGGATAACTATAATAATTTTTACGGCGCCATTGTAGGGCGTTATGGTAACCGGATCGGGAAAGCATCATTTAAACTGAATGGTGAGGTGTATACGTTGGAAAAGAATGATGGCGAGAACTCACTTCATGGCGGTACCAATGGCGTTTACAATAAGGTGTGGGATGTCGTTAGTAGCACTAATACATCAATCACATTAGCCTATACCTCACCTGATAAAGAAGCGGGGTATCCAGGAACGGTCAAGATGGAGGTTACCTACACCCTGGAGGACAATGGTGCTTTGGCCATAGCCTATCAGGCGACAACAGATAAAGAGACGGTCTTAAATCTGACCAACCATGCGTATTTTAACCTCAATGGAGCCGGAGATTCTTCTATTTTGGATCATGAACTTCAGATTGATGCAAAGGCAATTACCGAAGTTGATAATACCTTGATCCCAACAGGAAAGAGCTTGCCTGTCGCGGGCACCGCATTCGATTTTACCAAACCGACACGCATTGGCGCTCGTATTGAAGATCAAAATGCTCAACTGAAGATTGGAAAGGGCTATGACCATAATTTTGAACTCAACAAGAAGGATGGTTTCCAGAAGGTCGCACAGGTGTATGCTACCAAGACAGGTATTGAAATGGACATCTACACAACCGAACCAGGCTTGCAGTTTTACAGCGGTAATTTTATGAAGGATTCGGATCCTAAAGGGAAAGAGGGAAAAGTGTATCCATTCCGTTCTGCCTTCTGCTTGGAGACACAACATTTTCCAGATGCACCAAATCACCCCAGTTTTGCGTCAACGGTGTTAAAACCTGGCGAAAAATATAGTTCAAAGACAACCTATCAATTTAGTGTGAAATAATAAAATCGATATGATGAAGCTAAGATTAAAATTAGGCGTTGTTTTTACGCTGGCCACTGGATTACTGTATGGACAGAGTAGTGTAAGATTGGAAACACCACAGCAGGAGCAGATTATAAGTCGACATATCTATGGACATTTTGCCGAACATTTGGGACGCTGTATTTATGATGGATTTTATGTCGGTGAGAAAAATGATTCGATTCCCCATGCTGACGGCGTCCGGAAAGATATCATCGAAGCTCTTAAGAAGTTGAATATTCCCAATTTGCGTTGGCCAGGAGGATGTTTTGCCGATACGTATCATTGGAAGGATGGCGTTGGCCCCAAAGCCCAGCGTCCTGCTATCGTAAACAATTGGTGGGGCGGCGTGACAGAGGATAACTCTTTTGGTACACACGATTTTCTCAATATGTGTGAATTGTTGGGTGCAGAGCCTTATCTGGCGGGAAATGTGGGGAGCGGTGAGGTGCAGGAACTTGCCGACTGGGTTCAATATGTGAATTTTAAAGGCGAGAGCCCCATGTCGGATTGGCGACGAAAAAATGGTCGGCAAGAGCCTTGGAAGGTGAAATTCTGGGGCGTAGGAAATGAAGCCTGGGGCTGTGGCGGAAATATGACTGCCGATTACTATACAGACATCTACCGCAAATACGCCACGTTTATGTCGGACTGGACCAATGGAAGCGGTTTGTATCGAATCGCCTCGGGAGCCAATAGTGCCGATTATAATTGGACGGAGACTTTGATGAAGAAAATTCCAAGTGGTTTGATGAAAGGCATGGGACTTCATCACTATGCCGTGATCAACTGGGACGACAAAGGCTCTGCAACGCAATATTCGGAGGAGGAGTATTTTAAAACCATGAAATCAGCTTGGTTTATGAATGAGCTCGTGGAAAAGAATATCGCCATCATGGACAAATATGATCCGAAAGGACTGGTGGATCTGATCGTAGACGAATGGGGCGGCTGGTATGCGGTAGAACCTGGTACGAATCCGGGCTTTCTCTACCAACAAAATACCATGCGTGATGCCATGATTGCAGGAATGACACTCAATATCTTTAACAATCATGCTCGCCGGGTGAAGATGGCCAATCTTGCCCAAGCCGTGAATGTATTGCAAGCTGTTATCCTGACAGAAGGAAAGAATATGATTTTGACGCCGACTTATCATGTGATGGAAATGTATAAGGTACATCAGGATGCCAAGTTAATTCCTATTTCCCTTCAATCAACGGATTTTGAATTTAACCAAGAAAAAATTCCGGCCGTGTCGGTTTCAGCCTCTCAAGATCAGCAAGGTCGTACACATATCTCCTTAGTAAATATTGATCCGAAAAAGAATAATAAGGTAAAGGTAGATTTGGGTTCGGTGAAAGCTGGAAAAGTAACAGGTCGAATTCTTACCGCGGACAACCTACGCGATTATAATTCCTTTAAGAAACCCGCAACAATTGCACCTGTTGTGTACAATAAGGCAAAGGTTGTAAATGGTACCATTGAAGTGGACATTCCTGCATTTTCAGTTATTGTATTGGAATTAATATAACAGCTAATTTTGATAGGGTTGTCATGTCGTGTTACCCTATTTGTGCTGTTAAAGCTGGTGTAAAACCTGAAATAATAAATTATTGTTGAAAAAATAAATATAGGGATGAAAAGAGTACTGTCAACACTGTTACTGTTAGCGAGCTTGGGCTCTTCAGCATTGGCGCAGTCACCGATAACATTAAATGTTGCGTTGGATAAACCTACAGGCAACATATCGCCGCATATGTGGGGCGTCTTTTTTGAAGATATCAATCTTGGTGCCGATGGGGGGATCTATGCAGAATTGGTAAAGAATAGATCATTTGAGTTTGATCAGCCTTGGATGGGCTGGAAAAAGCTCGAAAATGGTCCTGAGGGAAGCTACCTGCTACTAAACGATGGCAAACGTAAAGGGAACAAACGTTATTTAAGGATACATAGTGCAGCTAACCTGAAATTAGGTCTACAAAATGAAGGCTTTAGAGGAATGGGAGTGAAAGCGGGTGCAGCATATGAGTTCTCAGTACAATACCAAAGTGCAGCTAAAGGAATGAAAATCCATGTTGAACTGCTCGATCAACAGAATAAAGTTATTGGAACAGCTGAACTTCCGCTTGAATCCGTCGGATCATGGTCTGAAGCTGCGGTCAAATTTCCTGCCAACCAAACGACAGATAAAGCCAAATTAAATGTGTGGTTTACAGGGACAGGTACGTTAGACGTCGATATGCTTTCGTTATTTCCAGTAGACACCTGGAAAGGTAGACCGAAGGGTTTACGTAAAGATATGGTTCAGATGCTTGCCGATATGAAACCCGGCTTTATCCGTTTTCCTGGCGGCTGTATTGTTGAAGGGAGAGATTTGGCCAATCGGTTTCAATGGAAAAAAACGGTTGGACCAATAACGGAAAGGGAATTGATTATCAACCGCTGGAATACCGAGTTTAGCCATCGTCTGACACCTGATTATTTTCAGACCTTCGGTTTAGGATTTTATGAATACTTTTTGCTGGCGGAAGATATTGGCGCATCTCCGGTGCCAATTCTCAATTGCGGTATGGCCTGCCAATTTAATACCGGTGAAGTGGTACCCTTAGATGAGTTAGATACATATGTTCAAGACGCTTTGGATCTGATTGAATTTGCTAACGGCACAACAGCTACAAAATGGGGAAAATTACGAGCGGATATGGGGCATCCTGAGCCTTTCCACCTTAGCATGTTGGGCGTTGGAAATGAAAATTGGGGCCCGCAATATATCGAGCGGTTAACCGTCTTCAAGAAAGCGTTAAACGAGAAACATCCGGAGATCAAAATTATCGCCAGTTCGGGTACCGATCCCGAAGGAGATCGTTTTGACTTCTTAGATGATAAACTGCGGACGATGAATATCGATATCATTGATGAACATTATTACCGCCCACCATCCTGGTTTCTGTCGAGCGCCAATCGTTATGATAATTACCCTAGAAATGGGGTGAAAATCTTCGCAGGGGAATACGCTTCGCATACCACACGACCAAACGGTCCTGGCAAAAGTACCTGGGAGGCGGCCCTCTCGGAAGCCGCTTTCATGACGGGCCTGGAACGAAATGGCGACGTAGTGGAAATGGCATCTTACGCGCCATTATTCGGTCATGTCGATGGCTGGCAGTGGTCACCTGATTTAATTTGGGTGGATAACTTGCAGGTATATGGAACACCGAGCTACCAAGTGCAAAAATTATATGCGACCAATAAAGGGACAAGCATTGTTCCGATCAAACGGGATGGTGAATTCGTAGCGGGCAAAGATAGCCTATATGCTTCTGCAGTATTTGATGCCGTTGCGCAACAGCTTATCGTGAAAGTCGTCAATTACAATAGTAAGCCGATGAAAGTGAACCTTGCCATAAATTCGAAGAAAAAGCCTGCTGCGACAGCAGAGAAAATCACCTTGGCCAACGCCAACTTAAACCAGAGTAACAGTATCGAGGAACCATTGAATATCCGTCCAAAGCAAAATACAATAACTTATAAGGGGAAGACAATTGTTGAAACATTTGAACCTTACTCCTTGACCTTGATAAAATTGACCGTAAAATAAGATGAATATCCGCATACTCTTTTTTACAACCCTGATGCTATTTGTGCATAACTTGTTTGCACAGGTGAAGGAATCGGATCTGGCTGCTTACCTCATGGTTTATTTTAAGGATGAAAGCCATGGTCTGTATGTTGCTGTCAGTCAGGATGGCTATTCTTTCACCGATATCAATAAAGGAAAACCGATCATTGCTGGCGATAGCATTGCACAGCAGAAAGGTATTCGCGATCCCTATATCATGCGTGGAAAAGATGGCTATTTTTATATGGTCATGACGGATTTACATATCTACGGACAAAAGCAAGGGTATAGAAATACGGAATGGGAGCGCGATGGCATAGCATTTGGATGGGGTAACAACCGCGGTATTGTCTTAATGAAATCGGCTGATTTAATTCAGTGGACCCATACGGAGCTATACTTGGAAAAAGCCTTTAAAGGCTGGGAAAATGTTGGCGCCTTTTGGGCTCCCGAACTCATCTATGATGATCGTACTGGTAAGATGATGATCTATTTTACCATGCGGTTTGGCAATGGACTGAATCAGCTCTACTATGCCTACTTAAATAAGGAGTTCACAGCATTTGAATCAGAACCACAGCTCTTGTTTCAATACCCCAAATCAAATAAAAATTACATCGATGGCGACATGACGAAAGTAGGTAATAAATACCATCTTTTTTATGTTGCCCATGATGGTGCTCCAGGCATTAAGCAAGCTGTTTCAGACTACCCGAATGGACCCTATCAGTATGATGATCGTTTCTATGACCCTGAGCCAGAAGCCTGTGAAGCTCCGAATGTGTGGAAAAGGATAGGGGAAGAAAAATGGGTGTTAATGTATGATATCTATGGGATATCACCACATAATTTTGGCTTCAGTGAAACCACAGATTTTAAAAATTTTGTTGATCTGGGACACTTTAATGCAGGTAAAATGAAATCTACTAATTTCACTTCGCCCAAACATGGTGCTGTCATCCCAATAACAAAGCAAGAGTTGCAGCGATTAGCAAAGCATTGGCAGTTTGATTTGTCTTTGCCAAAAAAATAGAAGCGCGTTAGCGCTGATCTTCGTACCTTATTGCCTTTGTATGGCAATAAGGTACTTAACCAAATAAATTGCTAGTGAATTTCAGCTTAATACCGAGTTGAAAATTATGGATTGTTTTGAAGATCTCTTTAATTGTCGCCTTTTCGATATTGGTTAAGCTATCGATAGGTACGTAATTGTTGGGCGCCAGTTTAGCGATACGGATCTGGTTGGCCTGATTTTTTAAACGGATCGACATCAGGTAATAATAGGATTGATTTAATTCCTCGTACTGTTCTTGTGTGAAGATGCCCAATTCAAGGAGCTGTTTTAACCTACCACCGGTATTTTCTTCATAAATTCTGTTTTGCAGTGCGTAAACCCGGACTAAGTCAACAATGGGTGTCATCGCTTTCTTGATATTGAAGACTTCAGAAGAACCTATTGTTTGCGTTTTTATTGCCTTGAAAAATGTGAGCGGCGGTTCATATTGCAGCGCATTCTTTGCAATGAACGTAAAAAAACGCTCGTTGGGTTTTTGTAGCTCAATATTGAGAAATTCTTTGAGTTGATCAATAATGCCCTGGTCACCATATAATCGCCTACAGTCGAAGAAGGTCGAAAATTTAATCGCATTCTCGGGGATACTCTCTTCAATCCATTTCTTGTAATTTTTCTTCCAATGCGACAGCGAATGTGTCCATTCGGGATTACTGGCCATATATCCACCGGTACAGTAGCTAAAACCGATGGTATTGAGATGATCCGACACGCGACTGGCAAAATTGAGAAAATACGCGCGTACGAGCTCCCGTTGTTCGTTTGCTTTATCTTCATAAATAATGGCGTTATCTTGGTCGGTCATTAGCGTTTGTTCTTTCCTTCCTTCGCTGCCCGTTACCATAAACACAAATTTTGCGGGTGGCTCGCCCATTTCCCCGATCACTTTTTCAATTACTTTAAGGGCAATACTGTCGGCAACGGTCGTGATGACCTGGTTCGCAATCTCGGCATTTACACCCCTACCGAGCAATTGGTGGATAATCTCGGGAACATTGTTCCATTTTTCACGCAATTCATCCAGCGTTTCGGCGAGTTTAACCGATTGAATGAATACGAGCGGAGACTGCCCTTGTTCACTCAATAGCCGATTTCGACTAAGGAAGCCGATATAATTGCCCCCTTTCTCAACAAGAAGGTACCTTGATTTCGTGCGGAACATCATTAGTACAGCCTCGTAAAGATAGGCTTGATCGGAAATACTGACAATGGGATTATCCATTACCTGCGCAATAGATCGCGTTGCCGGAATCTGCTGGGCCACGACATTGTCTCTTAAGGTAATATCGGTTGCATAGCCGAGAATCTGCTCCTCCTTTTTAATAAATATGCAGCTTACCTTGTGTTTCGCCATGGTCTGTGCAGCCTCAAAGATGGGGGTATCGGGTGTACAGGATACGATATCTTTATAGGTAATATGCTCAATTTTGCGCGAATAGAGTTGGTCTGCCGCAAAGTAGCTTTCCTCAAAGGAAGCTGGCGACTTCACAAAATGAGAAAACTCCTCATCTAACATTCTTTTTCCAAAGGAATTGGTGAAAAAATGGAAAAACTCTTCATTCGCATTACACAACTCAATAAAGTCTTTTCGGGGTAAACGATAAATAATTGTACCTTTTTTCGCAATAACAGACTTGAGTGCTTTTGTTCGGTTTAATAAGACTGATATTCCACCAAAACAATACGGCTTATGGTGTATTTCGACCAATCGTTTATTATCGGAAACATCCAGAAAGAACGTTTCATATTCACCTTCGAGGATTAAATCAACACCATCCATATCCGTAATGTTCTGCCGATAAACTAAGGTATCTTTGGAAAAACGATGTTCATTGAATCTGTCGACGATACTCAATTGTAGGGTTTCGGGCAGAATTTGAAATGGCTGAGTCGATTTCAGTAGGCGTGGTATAGCGTCGGGGTTTTTCATGGAAGTTACATTAACAGATGTTTTCGAATTCAGCTTGCTGATTTTGTATGTCCTGCTCGGATAATTCATCTTTTCGAATCATTTCAAAATAACATTTAGCGGTAATCTCGGCATCTTTTTCTGCATTATGCATTTCGGTCGCTGGACTCGAAAATAGCGTTTCATGTAGCGATGAAAGTGGAAGATGTACCATATTCGGATTCCGAACGTATTTTTTGCTATGCAACAAGGTGCAAAAATATGCTAAGTTATGAAATGGAATAGCCAAGTTGGATCGATAGAATTCGGCTGCTAATACCTGCAGGTCGAATGATAGAAAATGGCCGATTAACTGCGGCTTATATTTTTTGATGTCATGACTGAATTTCCGTAATACGTCTTTTTTCTTCTCACCATATTTCATTAGAAAAGGTGGTGTCAATCCATGAATCTGTTCGGATGCAGGGCTAATTGGTATTAACGGCTCGTAAATATATTTATTGGTTCGTTTAACTTCCTGTTGGTCTTCGTCATATATGATCCAGGCCAATTGTAAAATATGGGGCCAATTGTCACTGTCCATATAACTCTTGTTCCATTTTTTCGGTAAACCAGATGTTTCCGTATCTAAGAATAGCAAATATTTTTTCAATGAATTGTCGGTAATTAATAATTAAAAATAGTCAAAATTTGCCGAGGAAAGATGGTAAATCAGCTTATATTTTTGCTGTGGGAGCGCAGGGGGGCAATGATGCTATCTAATAATTCTAGTTACACTAAAAAGGCTGATTTATTTTGTAAACCAGCCTTTTTTAAAATGAGAATATCTCTTATTTCTTTATAGTTTTTACAGGAAATAGGTCAATAACACCTTTTGCAACCTTGCTGATGTTATTAATTGCCTTTTCAGGATTATCAACATCGCCAGAACCACGTGCCTGCCAGATTACTGCGTTTGTTTTGCGATCGATGGCTTCGATAATCAAATGGCCATATCGATAGCGTTCTTTTGCAACGGGGTAATAGCCGCCGCCATAGTAGTAAGGTGAAAACCATGGACGGTACCAGCCCCAGGGACCACCCCAGCCGTAATAACCGCCGCCACCATAAATTAAACGGCTTTTATTGTTGACAATGGTAATATACCGAAATAGTAGATCAGGATTATCTTTAGAATATTGCAGGCCCTTTGCCTCCAACGCCGTATTCGCGGCATCCAAGATATTGGCTTTGGCGATATCGTTGTCAAAATAAGACTTCGAAAGCGAGTCTACCGGAGGTAACCAAGCATAGGTCTTGAAAGGAGTAAAATCCATCTTTTCTACCCGAGTGGTATTGTATTGATAAGACGAACATGATGCGAGTGCAACGCAAAGCACCAAAAATAATAGAATCTTTTTCATCGTAGTAATTTATTTATCAACTGTGATGAATCTACCATGAGTATTTTGTCGGCGTATTGGACAACCACACTCATGATGGTTCATGGCCTATATGGAACTTATATTTATTTAACTAATTTGTTTTTATTCTTTATCCGCATACCTTTCAATTGTAAAAATAGTACAGTTGACGGTCTTTATGGCAATTGTTTTTTTACCGTCCGGGATGCTACCATCCTTTTAGGTTTTACAATCTATTACTTTAGACAAAAAACTATAAATATGGTTTAATCCGAATTGTAAAATTAATAAGGATATTTTGCCACCAACGGAATCTGTCTTCCTGGACCAAAAGCTTTTGGACTAACACGCAGGATAGGAGGAGCTTGAAAACGTTTGAATTCCGCATTATTAACCAATTTACATACCCTTTCTACTAACGATTTTTCAAAGCCCATTGCTACAACTTCAGATCCTGCTTTCTCATTTTCGATAAGCTCAAAAAGGATTTGATCCAATAAGTCGTATTCCGGTAAGGAGTCCGAATCTTTTTGATCTGGTCGAAGTTCCGCAGAAGGTGCCTTTTCAATGGTATTGATTGGAATGATCTCCCGTTCTCGATTGATATAGCGTGCTAAATCATAGGCTTTGGATTTGTAAACATCACCGATCACGGAGATGGAACCTGCCATATCACCATAGAGTGTGCCATATCCGACAGCAGCCTCACTTTTGTTGGATGTATTGAGTAAAATATTGCCGAATTTATTGGAAGCGGCCATCAGAATTACCGCACGCGCACGTGCTTGAATATTCTCTTCAGTCGTATCTGGCTGTAGCCCTTCAAAAAGAGGAGCTAAACTATGTTCGAAGGCATTGGCAATATCTTTTATCGGAACGATATAATGTTTACAGCCGGTATTGTTGACGAGATCCATCGCATCTTTTATCGAATGGTCGGAAGAGTAGACCGATGGCATCAGTATGGCTAACACATTATCGGCACCCAGAGCCTCACAGGCCAAGGCGGCGACTAAGGCCGAATCGAGCCCCCCGGACAGACCTAAAACCGCCTTTTTGAAACCAGATTTTTGAAAATAATCACGAAGGCCAAGGATCAGTGCATCATGTATAAGAGCCATCTCAGCTATAGACTCCTTTGAAGAAGCCGTGGTGGACGTTATATTTTGTTGATGGTAGGTGACAAATTGAAGGTCTTCTTCAAAGCTTTTTAGTTCTGCAATTTTTGTTCCTTCATTATTCAGGGCGATTGAGCGTCCATCAAAGATAATATCCATGTGAGCGCCAATTTGATTGACATAAATGAGCGGTCTACCAGCCTTTGCTACCTGTTGGCTGAGGACCTTGATCCGTTCATCAAAATGGGTATAGGAAAAAGGGGAGGCCGCAATGTTGATGAGGAGGTCTGGATTTTCATTTCTCAATTCCGCCATGGGATCACCAACGTAAGAATTGCCCCCGTCGTCATCATCCCACAAATCTTCGCAAATGGTTAAGGCGATTTTTACGCCGTTCAACTCGATACAATCAAAACGTCTGCTGGGCTCAAAATAACGATATTCATCAAATACATCATAATCGGGCAAAAGGCCTTTTTTAACAATGTTTCTGACTGCCCCATGCTCAATAAATACAGCAGTATTATAAAGCTCTTTGCCCTCAGGATCACTGTTTTTGACTGGTGCCCCAATGATACAGGCGATATCCTGACAATGGGCTGCGATTTGATGAATAGCTTCATCGCATTGACGTTTAAAGGCCTTACTTCGCAAAAGATCCTTGGCAGGGTAACCACCAATGGCGAGTTCGGCAAAAATAATAAGATCGGCCGTTGCTTCTTTGGCCTGTTGGATCGCGTTAATTATTTTTTTAGTATTTGCTTCAAAATTACCGATATGGTAATTCAATTGTGCTAAAGCTATTTTCATATGCTATTAATCGTCTAACTAAATAGGATACCAATTGATGTTGGATCTTCTCACAAATTTATTTCTTTTTTTTGATACTCTGCCCGCCCTTATGCGAATAAAAGTGCTAAGATTTTATTGCCTCTTTCGGCTCGCAAGCGGAGTGCGTGCACAGTGAGTCCACGTTGGGTCCACCTTTTAAACTGCTGTCATTGTAGATGCACGCTTTTTACAAGTTGGGAGCAAATCGACGTTAGGAATAACTTTTTTATATGCTATTTACAAGGAGCAGTATGGGAAATTGCAAATGAGCACCGATTGGTTATACAGCTCTTTGGCTGAAGATTTTGTTATTGAAAGTCGAAAGGTTAGTAGACTCCCTTTTAAGACACAAGGAGTGCTAAATTGTTTTAACATAATTTTAACAACGTTAAATGCTGTTAAATTTCTTGACATGAAAGCAGATCTGTAGTACCTTTGATATATCAAAAGAAACGAAAGATATTAAAAATAATATATAAAGAACTTTTCATAATTTAGGTTAATAATTGGTTAGGTAAAGCTCGGAGTTCCCCACTTCGAGCTTTTATTTTTTCTAAAATCCTGTTTCGAGTGGTGTTTCAATTTCCTCCTTGGTTTAATTAATTTAAAGTGTTGTTTTCGGATCATACCATTACCGCACAGCAGCGATCCTTTTGTTACTTAAGTATAGCGCCTTTCTTTTTTCTCTTTCATTTTTTCTACAGAAAAATTAGAATTAGATAGTGACGAAATTAACTCTTTAGACAGTGCTTATTCAGTGATCGTTCAGTGCTTGTTCAGTGATTGCTCAGTGAGCACTGAATTACTAGTGACTGATCACTGTTTAAAAATTGATTAAAAATTATTATTAGGTATAAGTAGGTATCAAGATATATCAGTATTAATATCGATCTTACTTTTGAGTTTTTGGATAATTTTGGAAACACTAAAACTATCGTCCAATAAACAGATCAATCCTTATTTCTTAGTTTGAAGAGATTGTGGGAGCATATTTCCCTGTAGAGAGGGGTCGATATGAGGCAATGATGCTGTGAAGGTTTATGTTGAAAACCTCTTTGAACTAAAAAGCTCCTAAAATGATCTCATTTTAGGAGCTTTTATGCTTTATTGCTTCAGAAGGGGCGATAATTATTTGATATCTGTAACTTCAATGACAAAATCCAATGGTGAGTTTGCCAGAATAGTTCCGACAGCCTGGTTTTGGTATCCATAAAGGGAAGGTGCCATGATGTGAATTTTACTGCCTTTTTGTAGACCTTTTTCGGTTAAGCCGCCCAATTTCATGTCACCGATTTTTTGTGGTGCAAATGCGAAGGTCCAAGCAGGAATAATGGTGCTATAAAATGGATATTGATACCCCGTGTTTGTGATGATTTCAAATTCTTTGGCCGTATCAGTTTTATCAAATACACTTCCACTCAATAACTTTCCAACATATTTTACAGTCGGTTTAAATTTTAAGTATTTACCATTTAATGTGTCAACCACTTTATATTCATAATTTCCGGTTCCTTCGGCAAGAATTTCATACCAAATTCCTGTTTCGCTATTGTATTGTGCAGCAGGATAATTTTGGCTAACGTAATTTTTAAGTGTTACAGAATCCGTTTTAAATTGTGCATTCGCATCATAAACAGGTGCATCGTCACTTTTGTTACAGCTTACAATAAGGAAAGCGATTGCTGCAATTCCCATGAATAGTGGTGATAACAGTTTTTTCATTGTATTTTTTTATTGGTTTTTCAAGGAAAAGCTATTTTCTTTATAAAAGTAGCTTTGCAAATGTATATTATTTTTTCTTCGTTAGAAGTTTTCACTGTAAGAATTAACATTTTGATACAGTAATTTACACTTCTGATCGTGGACTACGGCGGTGGTTGCTTACAAAAAAGCCATTCTCACGAGGAAAATGGCTTTGATGAATGCATTGTTTATGTTTCTTAGTTGGAAGTAGCAGCTCCAATAGTCAACAATTCAATCGTATATACGACAGGTGTATTTTTAGGTACTGTCACCTTCTCACTGCCTTTGGTATATTCAGTTTGATCAAACGTATAATATGAGGGGGCAATAAAAGTTATTTTATCTCCCTTTTGTAATCCTTTTGGAAGTAAACCGTGTGGATAGTAATCTCTTCCATCTTGTTTAATAGTAGGAGGTGTAAATGCTCTCATCCATGCAACATTATAGATACTGAATGCATTGTAGATATTGGTGTAATTTGCCGGCGTTCCTGTAGCGCTTTTGTCGAAAACAGTTCCGTCCATGAGCTCTCCTTTAAAGTTAAATGTTGCAGCAAATGGTGTAATCGCAGCACCACTATTTGTTAACGTGATACCATAGGTATACGGTGTAGCGGTCTCTTTGGCATATTCAATTTTGTACCACATTCCTTTTGAAAGCGAAGAGTCTGAACGCATAGCATCGTTACCCCATTTTTGCCTTGCGTAAGCTTCCAAAATTGGAGCTTGAATTTTGTATAGCGAGTCTTGTCTTGCTTTTTCTTTTTTTACCGCTTCTTCTTGTTGTTTGTAATAGGCATCCCAATCAAAATTATCTTTATTACAAGCCGTAAATAGAACTCCCAGACACAAAAACGCCATTAATAATTTCGTGATATTTTTCATAATTTCTTAAAGTGTGTATTAATTATAAAATCCAAAACGCAGGAATAATGGAGTTCGCTACACGTAAATGTTAAATTATTCTAAAAAAACAGCTAACTCCTTTGAATTCAGGTATTTTTGTCGTATGTTTTTTAGCCGAAATTCACTATCAAAACGTAGGAGAGTTGGGAAAATCATTTTTCTCCCTTGTAGCAATTGCAAAGCTAAAGGATGGAATTGTCCTGTTTTTTTTCTTTTGCTTAAGGGCTTCCATATGCTTCGATCAAAAGCAATCTCATCGATAGATTCTGCGTCGAGCTTCACCGCATAGTAGCGCTTGTTGATTAATTGGACAATCTCTTTTTTTGTAAAGATTTCCTGTTCCATTTTTCGGCAGTAGCTGCACCAATCTGTATGAATAAAGAGCAGTGTTTCGCGTGGTGAAACGGCCAGGAGTGAATCCAATTGCGCAAAATCAATCCAATTTATCCGCTCCTGTCCATAGTGGCAGAGCGGATAAAAGAATAGGATTAAGAGCACATATATTTTTTGGAAATGCTTCATATCCCAAATTTATGTTAATGAAAATGACCAACACGAAGTCCAAACGTGTAAGTACGGGGGCGTGTTGGACCATAGATATAGTCTGAATCACGTAGCGCTCCCTTGTCGAAGTCCTTCTGAAAAGCATTGAACATGTTTTGTACTCCACCAAAAATTTCGATGCTGAAATCCTTATGTATTGGAAAGGTGTAGCCTAAGCGGAGATTTAATTCCACAAAGTCCCGGGCATTTTTGAGGGTCATCACATCATTTTGAATGTGTGGAACAATCATTTTTCCCGTATATACTCCAGTCAGATCGATCGCAAATTGTTTGGTTGCTTTCAGGTTGCTATTCAAATAACCATAAATGTTGGGCGTACGGACATATTTTTTGGTGAGGATATCCTGCCCATCTTCTTTTCCTGTATAGATGATTTGGTCTTTCTTGTAACGTGAGCGCTGGATCGTCCCGCCGGTTTGGATAGAAAACCAGGAGGATGGCGCGATATTGATTTCAATATTAGAACCATACACCCGGGCCCCTTCACCATTTTGCATTTCCTGGATAATCAATCCGTCTTTTTCAGACGCCATGACGTTGACAAACTGATTATTTAGATCCGTGTAAAATCCCTCCACGAGCAAACTGGTTTGTACATTTCCGAAATTTTTATTGTAGCTAAAAGAACCTGTATACGCATTGGAGTATTCTGTTTTCAGATTTTCACCGATCAATACAAAGACTTGGTTTCCGCCAATGGAAGTGACATGCATGTCCTCATTAAATGCCTGTGGCGCACGGAAGCCACGTGCATAACCCCCTCTAAATTGGAGGTCTTTTGTGATATCGTATAAGATGGTCAACCGTGGACTAAAGGTGCCGAAGCGCTGATCTGAGTTCCTATTTATACCTGCAAGACTATATTTACCGTCTACATAGGTATAATCATATCGCGCTCCAATTAACGTTTTAAAATTACTTAAAGGTTTCCATTCGTATTGGGCATAACTGCCTAGTCCTTTATTCTGCTGATCGATGGTTCGTTTATACCCCGGTATTTCATCCTGGGTATCGTTGTATGAAAACTCCACTCCGGCAGTAAATACATCTCTTTCAAAGTTGTAGGTATATTGTCCCCCGGCAACCAGCGCGATATCATTTGTTTTTCCATAGGCATTTGCGGCTAATGTGCTGTCGGCAAGTGTTGTTCCGCCTCCAAGACCGCCATAGTAGCTGTCGCGAACAGTTTTCTGTACAGAGCCATACAGGGACATTTTTTGCTTATAATCGGTGGAATAATGATCGTAGGTGATTCCGCCAACAAGCGAACTGGTTTCCAATTGCTCGGTGATTTGCGTCAGATGGGGTACTTTATCGAGTTGATCACCACCGCGGCGGAACTCGTTCACGGTGCTAAAGTCAACCGTTATCTTATCCAGGTCACTCGGCTTGTAAAATAATTTTGTGCCGAAAGTGGTGTTACGAAGTTTGGTTATTTCCGAAAAACCATCACCATTCGCATCGTAAGCTTCCCGATTACGGTGCATGCCGTAGAATGTGGCTCCTCTTTTGAGGTCTTCCGAAACGGTTGAGGTATTAAAATCAACGGTATTATCCCAGCTTTTGCCACCAATAAGTGAGTTGGTGGATTTGACCTGCCAGTCGTTCTCTACCGGATCTTTTGTAATAATATTGATGGTCCCTGCAATGGCATTGGCACCAAATAAAGCCGAACCGCCGCTACGCACAACCTCAATACGATCGATCATACTGGTTGGAATCTGATCCAAACCGTATACGCTATTTAGTGCGGAAAATACCGCCCTACTATTGATCAATATTTGTGAATAGGGGCCCTCGAGACCATTAAGCCGGACTTGTGAAAAACCGCAATTCTGGCAATTGTTTTCTACCCGTACACCCGGTTGATAATTCAATGTTTCCGACATAGCGACAGATTGTGTCGCATTAAATAATTTGGGACCAATGACATTGACCACCACAGGAGCGTCCTTACGTTTTACGCCATAGCGTGTAGCTGAAACCACAACCTCATCCAAATTGAGGTTGTCTTCCTCCAGTTGGATTTGCAATGGTGCCTTCAACGTGTCTAAAGAGATGACTTTGCTGAAGGAACGATAGCCCACTGCAGATATATTCAAGGTTACTTTTTGCGTTGATATTGCAGACAGCTTAAAGTAGCCATCGGCATCGGATGTTGTCGCGAGCTTGCTGTTTTTTAAGGTCAGGGTACCGGAAGGAACCGCTTCATGATTTTTATTGAACAAGTAGCCTTCAAGTTTTGACTGGGCGTATATAGTGGATGTACCAGCCAGTAATGTGGCCAATAATGTGTATTGCTTTAGCATCGTAATTTGATAAAAATTTAAAACATTTAAGCCTCGTATAGCGAGGTCTATTCCTATTGCATAAATGGCGTTCGAGGTATTGTGAACTTCTCGAAAACAGGCGAATGGCTTGTTTTTTAGTAAGGTGCTTTATACCAGGCAACGTACTGAACTCCCGCCAAGGTTATTCAGCAAACGTTTTCGCCATTGTGAAAAGACAATGCTCGAAAAGGAGGCAACGAAAAGATGGTATCAAAAGATACTTATCGATAGGTACTACATTCCATAGCAACTGGACCAATCAATTGAGCGCATGGCTAACATATTGTTTTTTGCACAACACGAGTTTGGCCACCCTGGACTTCAGACCTTCGAAATCTTTGATTTTTGATTTATGCTAAGCTGGGGGGACCACGTAAGTGGTAATGATCGACGGTTGTGGTGAATGCTTCCGGACAAAATAAATGATAGCGTTCATCTTTTACTTCACGCGGAATAGGAAGCTCAAGGACGGTAAATTCAGTTTGTACGTAGGTATTGTGATAGATGACATTGAGGTATTCGATTTGGTCATCTGTTTCTTGCGGCTTTTGTTTCTTGGTAAAATCATAAGGGTGGGTGTGCATGACAATCTCACCGGTTGATTTTACCTCTTTGTGCATAAAAACAACACCCGAAATAATAATCAGCGACATTAATACCAATTGGCAAAATGCGATAAGCTGACGTGGGGATTTCGTTGTTTTTCGGTACATAAAAAAGCGTTACTTTTTAGGGTAACGCTTCAAAAATACGATTTTATTTTGTGAGTATTCGTGATCCACTCATTAAAAAATTATAAAGTTTCTATGTGCTAAGCTTAACTTGCTTCCTGACTATTTAATCAGATGATTGTTGTCGTCTGGAAATACAACGGAAGGTTTAAACTTCTTAGCTTCCTCAAAATCCATGTTTGCGTAGGAAATGATGATGACGATGTCGCCGACCTGAACCAGGCGAGCCGCAGCACCATTCAAACAGATAATGCCTGATCCACGTTGCCCTGGGATGACGTATGTTTCAAGACGGGCTCCATTATTGTTGTTTACGATTTGAACTTTCTCGTTAGCGATGATATTTGCGGCATCCATCAAATCTTCATCTATCGTGATACTACCCACATAATTTAATTCCGCTTGTGTGACTTTAACGCGGTGAATCTTGGATTTCATTACTTCTATTACCATGGCGCAAAGGTAGGGCTTTCTACTGAATTTGAAAGATTTGTCAATTAATTTGACAAATTATTCAGAATCATATTATCAATCAAACGAACACCTTCAACCCAGGCAGCGACAAGTGCGACATGCTGCTTACTGAAATCGATGTGATTGACTTCTTTTAAGGTCGAACTCTCACATAGGGCAAAATATTCAACGGTTAGTCCTTCGGTGTCTGTTAAAATCTGCAAGGCTTTGTCTTTTATTTCCGCTAGCGGGATAGCGTCATGTATATGATCTTTTACATATTGCAGGGAGCGGGAGAGTGCCAAAGCGGTTCTTTTTCCAGCGTCGCTTAAGCGCGCGTTTCTAGAGCTCAGTGCTAGGCCGTCTTGATCTCGAATGATAGGACATATCGCCAATTGAATCGCGAGATCCTTCATGGCTATCATGCGTTTGATGACCATGACCTGTTGAAAATCTTTTTGCCCGAAACAAGCAATATCCGGTTGTACTAAGGTAAATAATTTATAGACCACCTGGGTGACACCTTGGAAATGCCCGGGGCGTTTTTCACCTTCCCAAATCTGATCCAGTTCGCCAAGGTCAAGATGCCAGGCTTCATTTTTATCGGGATACATTTCATCGACACTTGGTAAAAAGAGAATTTCGCAATCGACGGATTCCAGTAATCTAATGTCGTTTTCGATGGGCCTTGGATATTTTTCGAGATCTTTCGGATCGTTAAATTGTGTGGGGTTAACAAAAATGCTGCAAACACGAATATCGCTGATTGGTTTTGCATAATTTAATAGGGATAAATGTCCTTCATGTAAAGCGCCCATCGTAGGGATTAGAGCGATTTTTTGACCTGTTGATCGGGCTTGTTGCAGGTATGCTTGGAGAGATGCTTTCGTTTTGAAAATTTCCACTTTGCTATTTAGTTTTTGTTGGCAAAGTTGCATAATATTTTGGGAATATAAAACGATGATTAATAGTAAATTGCATAGTAAGTATTTTTTTCGTACCTTTGTAGACCGATTTTACTGTTCGAAAATAATAAATAAAAATAACTGGAGATGGCAAAAACGAAGATATTGTTTATTACTCACGAGATGTCGCCTTTCCTCGAATTAACTAAAATTTCTGAAATTACACGTCAACTTCCGCAAGCGATGCAAGAAAAGGGTTTTGAGATCCGGATCTTAATGCCGCGTTTTGGGAATATCAATGAACGTCGAAATAGATTACATGAGGTTATTCGTCTTTCAGGCTTGAACATTGTTGTGGATAATAATGATAATCCGCTAATTATTAAAGTTGCTTCATTACCTGCGGCCCGTATGCAGGTGTATTTCTTGGATAATGAAGACTACTTTCAGCGTAAAAAAGTTTTTAGTGATGAGCATGGCGAATTCTTTGCAGACAATAATGAGCGTTCGGTGTTCTTCTGTAAAGGAGCATTGGAAACTGTGAAGAAATTAGGTTGGTCCCCTGATGTAGTACACTGTCATGGATGGTTCTCTGCTTTGGTACCGGCTTACGTGAAGACAACGTATAAAGACGATCCTACATTCAAGGATGCAAAAGTGATGTACTCTTTGTTCAATGAAGAATTTAAAGGTACATTAGGTACAAAGTATGCTGAAATGGCGCCCGAGGGCTCCTTTAAGGCTGCGGATGCGCAGGTGTACGGCGATGGTAGTTATGAGGCGATCTACAAAGGTGCTTTGCATTTTACCGATATGGTGGTTGTCGCTGACGAAAATGTCAACACGGAAATAGTTGATTTTGCTCGATCAAAAGATATTCAGGTTTTTGAGCCTAATGGCGATCAGGACTACGATGCTTTTGGAGAAGTATATGATCAGTTTGCGCCAGAAGAAGTAGAAGCTTAAGCTTTACCTTTCGAAGCGTTTCGAAAAACAAACAGACAATAATATAGAAAAAGGCTATTCTCAAGGATAGCCTTTTTTTATGCGACTCTTTTTCTTCTGGTCGAACCGTTATTTCAATGATTTTCGTTGCGCTACCTGCCAGAAACCTTTTGTAGCAATAAATATAGCTGCGAATTGCTATCTTCGCAGTAATCTGTCAATGATTTTAGATGTTCATACCAGGGAATCTCAGCGAAGATGAATCGGTTTTGATCTATACCTATGCTAGCTTATCAAATAGCATACATTGGCCGATTTAGTGTATATAAACCGCGTGTTTGGGCATATCTTAAGGATGTGAACAGACAGCATAGCTATAATTCGTGTAATGAAAATTAAGGTAGGATTTGGATTTGATGTCCATCAGATGAAAGAAGGTCATCCGTTTATTGTTGGTGGAGTGCAACTGGAGCATCATGCTGGAGCCTTTGGGCATTCTGATGCCGATGTATTGGTTCATGCGATATGTGATGCCATTTTAGGCGCCGCCAATTTGGAAGATATTGGCTACCACTTCCCAAATACAGATATGCGCTGGAAAGGCATTAGCAGTTTATTGTTATTAAAAGAATGTATGGCGCTGATTGCTGCGAAGGGATATACGCTTGGCAATATTGATGCGATGCTGTGCCTGGAAGCTCCTAAGATAAAACCCTACATTCCACAAATGAAGGTTAAACTGGCTGAAGCAACGGGTTTGGATATCGATGACATCTCTATTAAAGCAACAACAAATGAAACAATGGGATTTATCGGTCGTCAGGAAGGGGTGGTTGCCTATGCGGTTTGCTTGATTGAACGCGCGTAGTTCGCCACAATATTTTCACGTTTAAATTCTTGCTTTTGGCCCAATTAGTAATACCTTTGCCAAAGTAGGGATTCTTGGCACACTATCTGATAGAGTGTGCATTAATGTCTTAATTGAAGTCTTTAAAGATCAAAATGATGCCCTATCCAAGTTTGCAAAATGCAACTGCGGTTGGAAAAATGGTCTCTGCATTGCGGTCTTTACAATGAATAATATTTACGTCTGAAATTTAGTAAATAGATGAAACGAGTATCAAAAAAAAATCAACTTACTGAGGCTGATGTCAAGCGGTATACGTTCAATTTTTGGAAAATTATCGTCGGGATTGTCGCGATAGGTTTTCTCTTTATATTGAGTATACGTCTTGGCCTATTTGGAAAATTACCCTCCTTCAGTGATTTGGAAAACCCCAAAAGTAATTTAGCGTCTGAAGTTATCACGGAAGATCATAAGGTATTGGGAACGTATTATGTCCAAAACCGTTCCAATGTAAAGTATAGTGAATTGTCACCTTATTTGATCAAAGCATTGGTTTCTACAGAGGATAAACGCTTTTATGATCACTCCGGGATAGACTACTCACGGACATTTACAGTTATCTTTCACACCTTGACCGGTAACAAACAGGGGGGAAGTACCATTACACAGCAGCTTGCTCTGAATCTATTTTCGGATGGACGGCAAAAGAATTTTCTAAAGCGTGTCATCCAAAAATTTCAGGAATGGATTACCGCTGTTCGTTTGGAAAGAAATTATACCAAAGATGAGATTATTACCATGTATTTTAATACGGTAGACTTTGGTGCTTATAATACCTACGGAATCAAATCCGCTGCGCGGACTTATTTCAATACGACTCCGGATAAACTGACGGCGGAACAAGCAGCCCTTTTGGTAGGAATGCTTAAAGGCCCGGGAGCATATTCTCCTGTGCGGTACCCCGAAAAATCACGTACGCGCCGTAATACAGTATTGAACAATATGGTTGCCGCTAATTTTATTTCGGCAGAGGAAGCTACCAAAGCGAAGGAGAAACCACTTGGTTTAGAACTGAAGATTGCAAATTACGGTGAAGGTTTGGCACCCTATTTTAGAGCGGTATTAAAGGATGAAATCAAAAAAGAATTTGCAAAATTGTCCATCACCAAACCAGATGGTACGCCGTATGACCTCGATCGTGATGGATTGAAAATCTATACGACGATCAATATGTCGATGCAGCAATATGCAGAGGATTCGCAAAAAGAATGGATGAAGCAATTGCAGTCTAAATTTTCCGCACAATGGAAAAATAGGGATCCTTTTAAAGGCGACAAAGCCAAACTGCTCATGAGTGGAATGAAGCGCTCTGACCGTTACCGTATTTTGAAAGAAGAGGGCTTGAATGAAGACGCAATCAAAAAGGCTTTCAATGTAAAGGTTCCGATGAATATTTTTACGTGGAAGGGAAGTGTTGATACGATGATGACGCCAATGGATTCCATTAAGTACAATAAACTCATGTTGCGCAATGCGATGATGTCTATGGAGCCGAAGACCGGACACATCAAAGCTTGGGTTGGTGGTATTGATTTTGACCACTTCAAATATGATCAGGTAAAAATGGGTACACGTCAGGTCGGATCGACGGCGAAACCATTTACGTACGCGGTGGCGATTGACAACGGTTATTCACCATGTTACAGTATTCCCAATTACCAACAAACCTATAATGGGTGGACGCCAAGAGGAAATGCACAAGGTGGGAACCCGATTACTTTAGCGAAGGCATTGGCTTATTCGCAAAACTATGCGACGGCCTATTTGGTACACGAAGTTGGTGCTGCAGAAGTGGCCGCATTGACTAAACGGATGGGTATAACAAGTGATGTGCCTAATTATCCTTCGATCTCATTAGGTGCTTATGAAGCGTCGGTCTTTGATATGGTGGGTGCTTATTCGGCATTTGTGAATCAAGGAACCTGGATTGAGCCAACTGCGATCTTACGTATTGAAGATAAAAATGGTACACCGATCTACGATAAAGCACCAAAGGTCGTAAAAGCCTTAAATAGTGAATCTGCTTATATTATTGTTGATATGTTGAAAAAAGTGGTATCCCAAGGTACGGCGAGACGTATTCAATGGATGTATAAGCTCACCAATCCAATTGGTGGTAAAACAGGTACAACCAACGATAACTCAGATGCCTGGTTTATTGGTATCACACCGGAACTGGTTACAGGGGTTTGGACCGGTGCAGAAGATCGAGGTATTAGTTTCGACAGGATGGAGTACGGACAGGGGGCCGCAGCAGCGATGCCTGTATTTGCGTACTATATGCAGAAAGTATATAAAGATTCAAATCTGAAGTATACCAAGGGCGATTTTGAGCAACCGCAGGGTGGGCTTACCCGTGTCATTGACTGTAATCAGTATTGGGGCGGTGGTGGCTCTGATGTCGAAGATGGATCTACGGATTCAAGCGGTAAAGATGCAACTAAACTAAAAGATGATCGCTTAGGTTTCTAAGTTATTTTGACGAATACCATTGGGCCAGATAATAAATTTTTTCGAGATTTGTTGTCTGGCCTTTTTGCTGAACATGTTTGATATTGGAACGTAATGGACGTATTTGATTATAGAGAAGAATTAAAAAAGATACCACATCGACCGGGAGTCTATCAGTATTTTGATAAAAATAGTGAGCTGATCTATATCGGTAAAGCGAAGGATCTGCGTAATCGGGTCGGTTCGTATTTCGTGAATGAAAATCAGCTGAATGGCAAAACCCGTGTTTTGGTTCGCAAGATCAACCGTATATCTTTTACTATAGTTGATACAGAGATTGATGCTTGGTTGCTTGAGAATTCATTAATCAAGAAACACAAGCCCAAGTATAATGTTCTGTTGAAGGATGATAAAACCTATCCATGGATTGTCATCAAGAACGAACCTTTTCCGCGGGTTTTTTGGACCAGACAATATATCAAGGATGGGTCTCGTTATTATGGCCCCTATCCTTCGGTGGGGATGATGCATATTGTATTGGATCTGATCCGTGAACTATTTCCCCTCCGTACCTGCAATTTGGCTCTCACACAGGAAAACATACGGAAAGGCAAGTTTAAGATCTGTCTTGAATATCAAATTGGAAATTGTAAGGGGCCCTGCGAAGGGTATCAGTCCGAAGACGACTACGATCAGAACCTGAGTGATATCAAGGATATTCTGAACGGAAAGATTGCTGTGGTGACCAATCGTTTAAAGGAAAGTATTGGTACAGCAGCAGCGGCTTTGGATTTTGAAAGGGCACAGTTAATGAAGGCCAAGTTGGATAAGCTGGACAACTACCAGAGCAAGTCGACGGTGGTCAACTCATCCATTACCAATGTGGATGTATTTAGTATTGCTTCAGACGAGGGTTACGCTTTTGTCAATTACCTGAAAGTCATGAATGGTGTTATTATTCAGACACAGACCCTCGAAATGAAAAGGCGTTTGGACGAGAGTGAACAGGAGCTTTTGGCCTTGGCGATACCGGAGATTCGGGAGCGCTTCAAAAGCCTCTCGCGGGAAATTATCGTACCTTTTGAATTGGATATTGAAGAGAACGAACGGATTCGATTTACGATTCCGAAGTTGGGCGAAAAGAAAAAATTGCTGGAACTTTCCCAAAAGAACGTGGCATTTTTTAGAAAAGAGCGTCTGTTGCAATATGAAAAGCTTAATCCGGATATTCGGACGGAGCGCATCTTAAAGCAGATGCAAAAAGATCTGCGCATGAATGTGCTCCCGCAACATATTGAATGTTTCGATAACTCGAATATTCAGGGGAATTATCCCGTATCGGCTATTGTTGTCTTTAAGGATGCAAAACCTTCGAAGAAAGATTACCGCCACTTTAATGTGAAAACCGTGGAGGGTCCCAATGATTTTGCCACGATGGAGGAGGCTGTTTTTAGACGCTATAGGCGATTATTGGATGAAGATCAGCCTTTGCCGCAATTGATCATTATCGATGGGGGAAAGGGGCAGCTGGGCGCAGCCTTAAAGAGTCTGCGCTTGTTGGGGATAGAACGGAAAGTCACGGTCATCGGCATTGCCAAAAGACTGGAGGAGCTATTCTATCCGGGTGATCAATATCCACTTTATCTGGATAAGAAGTCTGAAACCCTCAAGGTCATTCAACATCTCCGGGATGAAGCACACCGTTTCGGAATCACCTTCCACAGAAATCAACGGAGCCGCAAAACCTTCGTTTCAGAGCTGGAAAATGTTCCGGGTATTGGAAAAACAACGGTTGAGAAAGTGTTAACTGAGTTTAAATCGGTAAAAAAAGTGAAGGAAGCCTCCGATGAAGAACTAAAAAAAGTGCTTAATCTGAAACAGATTAAAGCACTTCGTGAATATTTTGCAACGTAAAAATTTAAAAGAAGAATAGTTCGTGCAGTAGAGGTCTGTAAAAAAGGTCTCCGTACGAACTTTTCAAAGCGAATTAATCATCGTAACCAAAACGTTTAAGGTAGTTCTTTTTACTTCTCCAGTCAGGAATCACCTTAACAAAAAGTTCGAGGAATACTTTTCCATCGATAAACTCTTCAATATCCTGGCGGGCATAGGTACCGACTTTTTTGATCATGGCACCTGCTTTTCCGATGATAATATTTTTTTGAGAGTCGCGCTCTACAATAATTTCGGCAGCAATACGTGTGATATTTGCTTCTTCTTTGTATGATGTGACGATTACCTCTGTACTGTAGGGGATTTCCTTATCGTATAGTTTGAATACTTTTTCACGGATCATCTCAGAGACGAAGAAACGCATGGATTTATCCGTTAGCTCATCTTTCTCATAATAGGCTTCGTGAATCGGTAACTTGTCCTTGATGTAGTGCATCACGGCGGCGACATTATGATTTAATTTTGCTGAAATCGCAAAAACGGTATCTGGATTTAATTTTTCCTGCCAAAATTCAATCTTAGCCTTGACCTCTTCTTCCGAAGATTTATCAATTTTGTTGATAAGCACGGCAACAGGGGAATTTGTTTTACGCAATTTCTCCAGGACATCGTTCTCATCGTATTTTTCGTGGATATCTGTCACAAATAAAATAATGTCTGCATCGATCAACGATCCTTGGACAAAATTCATCATTGATTCTTGCAAAGAATAGTTTGGTTTGATAACACCAGGGGTGTCCGAAAACACAATTTGGTGGTCTTCATCGTTTACAATACCGATAATGCGGTGTCTTGTCGTTTGCGCTTTGGGTGTAATGATAGACATTTTTTCACCCACTAAAGCGTTCATTAGGGTGGACTTACCAGCATTTGGCTTTCCGATGATACTTACGAATCCTGCTTTGTGTGACATTTTTCTAAATTTTATTAGGATTACAAAGAAACAAAATATATCTTTGTACTCCAATTCGGAAGGATCATAATCTTGTTTTTTCAAAAGAAAAAAGCAATTTTGTTCAAAAATATATTGCGGGGTGGAGCAGTTGG